>NZ_FNCP01000025.1 GCF_900100785.1 Desulfosporosinus hippei DSM 8344
TTTCACAACATCATTGTAGAAAGCCGGTTTTGATTTCTTTCGACTCTTGAAGTTTGGTTTATCGGCAAGTTTCTTGAAGAATTTTTTGTAAGCATCACAAGCATCCTTGATCGCTTGTTTCGTGATATTGTTGGAAACGTCATAAAGCCAAGAAAACTCTTCTGTTTGCTTTAATTGGGTTAAGTCTTTTCTTAGAACATGATCCGAAAGAAACTTGCCACCCTTAGAATAGTTTTTTTCTTGTTGATCCAGTGCCCAGTTATAAGCCCATCTTGCAGTTCCGGCTGATTTCCACAGTTGATGTTCCTGTTCTTCGGTGGGCTTGAGTCTAACTTTCTTCCCCAGTATCATTCTCAAGCAACTCCTTGATCATCTTCTTAGCCTTATGAGCCCTTTTTTCCTGCAACCTACCACTAACACTGTGACGATCTGGACTAAATCCTCTACCAGTTCTTGTTCTTCCGTCTTATCGGTTGAATCAATAATCTCAAGAGTCGTTCCGTATTTATTGCATAGGTTTTTAATGAGTTCAAATCGAACCTCAGCAACCTATCTTGATAAAGAATGTCTACTTTATCAACTTCTGAATTGGTAATTAGATCAATAAGATGATTAAGTTGTTCTTGAGAATAGTATCGGTATCCTGTTGGAGCAATATGATGGGGTTTTAGCGTGTTATTTTTATCCGCCACAAGACACAGCATCTTCTGAATATTCTTAACACCTGTTTTTATTTTACACTCATTCCAAATAAATGCAATAGCCTAACAAAAGGGGCTTCGAATAGCACAATGCATCCGAAGCCTTTCATTTTAGAAACTGAATAATGGTTTAGTCAGGCAAATCCGTCTTAGCATAATCCATTGCTGAGTCAGGGCTTGAGCCGGCACTGTTTACCGCTCTTACCTTGTAATAATAGGTTGTATCCGCCCATAAACCTGTATTCGTATAACTGGTAGTGGACACTGTGGCAATATGAGAGTAGGTTCCGGAAGATGAGGTGGCACCGTAAACATAATAGGATGTGGCATCACTGACTGAATCCCAGGTTAGATTAATTTGACTGGAACTCACCGCCGTTACCTCTAACCCTGTCGGAGTCGCTGGTGTATCGTAATCATCATAATCTTCTTCATCAATATTGATAAGAATACTGTTGGGTACAACAACTATTCCTCCAAAAATAACTTCTTTCTTAATACTCCTAATCTTGCTCTTGAAGAAGTTAACGGTAACCGGATCTACAGGATCACTGACTAAAAACACAGGGGAATTTGTTATAGAGGCTAAGGCGGCCCCGGCTAGGGCATCGGCATAGTTTTCCCCGGTTGATACATAACATGTGCTGAAATCAAGTTGATCAGCAAATTCTTTAATAATACTTACATTTGTATCATACCTGGTATTTCCGCTCAATCTTCTGGGAGAGGGAAGTTGTTTAAGGACATTATCACTGATGATCCCTGTCCCTCCCACTACATAGGTGCTTTGAGCATTCTTTTCTAAAAACCCTTCGATGTTTGCAGGCAATTTATCTTTGGGGGTAAGTAAAATAGGCATGCCTTTCATGGCAGCTATGGGCGCAATTGATAAAGCATCGGGAAAGGTTTCTCCACTGGCAATCACCGCTTGGTCAAATTCCCCCATTGCCTGGGCGATTTTGATTGATGTGTCGTATTTATCAGTCCCGGCGATCCTAGTTACCCCTATCCCTAGGTCTTTGATACTTTGCTCAACTTCGGAGGATATAATACCTGTTCCGCCAATGATAATTACTTTTTTCACCTTTAAACGTTCAAGCTGAGTCTTTGTTTGTTCGTGCAAAGTATTCTTTGTGGTTAGTAATAAGGGAGCGTTATATTTTTGGGCAAGAGGAGCACTGCATAAGGCATCCGAGAAGTTCTCCCCACTTACGATAACGGCATAGTAAGAAGTGGTCCATCCTGACTTAGCAACTTCTGCAGAGGTTCCATACATATCCTCACCGGCTAAGCGATCAGACTGGATATCTGAGGAAGGTTCTGTAGGAATGGTGCCGTCTGTCTTAGCAGTGGTTGCATAAGCACTCGAGGAGTAGCGGCTGCTGCTCCTGTTGTTTACAGCAGTGACTTTGTAGTAATAGGTAGTATTCGGTGACAAGCCGGTATCGGTATAGTTCGAAGTCGTTGTTGTCGAGATCTTGGAGTATGTTCCTGAAGAAGTCGTCGAGCTATAGACATAATAGGATGTTGCTTCACTCACGGAATCCCAATCCAAATAGATCTTGCTGGAACTCTCGGCCTTTGCGGTCAGATCTGTAGGTGTGGATAGATCTGACTCGTCAGATTCTGAGGTCGTTGCAGATTTTTTAGAAGAGTATTCACTCTTACCAGAACTATTCACAGCTGTGACCTTATAGTAATAAGTTGTGTCCTCTTCTAAATCTTTATCCGTATAGCTTGAGGTAGATGTTGTGCTAATTTTGGAGTAGGTTCCCGAAGAAGTAGTCGAGCGGTATACATAATAAGATTTCGCATCACTGACTGAATCCCAATCCAGATAGATTTCGCTGGAGCTTACTGCCTTAGCGCTGAAATCAGTTGGGGCAGATAATGAATCTGATTCATCATCATCATCATCTTCGTCAGAATCCAGGGTCTTAGCATAGTCCTTCGAAGAAAAATCGCTTGTTTTTGAGTTCCTAACTGCTTTGACCTTATAGTAATAAGTGGTGTCCTCTTCTAAATCACTATCTGTATATTTTGAAGATGTGGCTGTATCTATCTTAGAGTAGGTGCCCGATGATGTGGTTGATCTGTAAACATAATAGGATGTTGCCTCACTCACCGAATCCCAATCCAGATAAATTTCGCTGGAGCTTTCGGCGGTGGCCGTAAGATCTGTTGGGACTGACAATGAGTCATCTTCATCTTCGTCTTCGTCTTCGTCTAGGGTCTTGGCATAGTCTTTCGAAGAAAAATCACTTGTTTTTGAGTTCCTAACCGTCTTGACCTTATAGTAATAAGTGGTGTCCTCGTCTAAATCACTGTCTGTATAGCGGGAGGATGTGGCTGTCCCAATCTTCGAGTAGGTACCCGATGAGGTGGTTGATCTGTAAACATAGTAGGATGTTGCCGCACTGACGGAATCCCAATCCAAATAGATTTCGCTGGAGCTTTCAGCAGTGGCAGTAAGGTCTGTTGGTGCTGACAATGAGTCATCTTCATCATCGTCATCGTCATCAGAGTCCAGGGTAGTTTCAGAGGTTCGAGAAGAGTAGGCACTTGTTGTACCGGCACTGTTAACTGAGACTACTTTGTAATAGTAGGTGGTTTCCGATCTCAAATCGGAGTCTGTATAACGAGAGGTTGTGGTTGTGGCGATCTTGGAATAAGTACCTGACGACGATGTTGCCCTATAGACATAATAGGATGCTGCGTCAGTTACAGAATCCCAATCCAAGTAAATTTCACTAGAGTTTTCGGCGCTGGCCGTAAGATCGGTGGGTGCTGAAGGAATACTCGCCGCAAGGGTAACTTGCGGGACTATTAGAACAGCAAAACAGAAGCATAGTACTAGGGTTAATAATCTTAAACTGTTTTTTTTCATTAATCTACCTCCTATATAAGAGTTTTTTCTCATATCTTCCCTTAATTGCTTTTTCTATTGTTGGTTGAAATCACAATCCTCCCAGTTTCTCGCTTACTTTTACTTTATTCTTTTTATATCTTCATAATCCTTCCTGTGGAAGAAACTATTTCTTTAGGAAGTTAAAAATATTAAGTTTAAAGAAAACCAGATTAATGCCGCGCTTCCTAAATTAATCAATTCCTAGGGCGTTCCTTTATTTGAGCTTTCGTTGAATAAGTTCACTGTCAGGGCAAAATAAATTTTCAGTAGACTTTCAGTTAAACCTCAGCTTCATTTCAGAATCTTATTGCATAATTACATTGTCAGAAGGAGGTGAACGCTTTTGAAACTATTCCGCAAGCTACTGCTTCTTCAGAACGCTTTCGACGAACTGTAAGCAACTATCAGCGACGAATGAAGCAACGCCCGGAATGGAATATCCAAGAAAAGCCAACCAGCAATGTTTTAACCTTAATCATTTCACGATAATTCTCTATTAAGGTGACTCTATAAACCAACCCCCCGTGATTTTCTTAGCTTTGTTACTACATAAGGAATCATTTCAGTGGGGATCAAAACCTTACCCTCAGATTAGGTACATTATTGAAAAATTTTGCACCATATAACTTGTAACTCTCAACAACACATTAAAGGAGGCCCCTAAACTATGAAAAAAGCTCAAACAATTTTAATTGCCACAGCCCTTACCACCCTTTTATCGGCATCTGCAGTATTGGCAAGCCCTATGAACTTTCAAGCTTCAAATGCTTCTCAAGTTAAGTCCGGATTCAATCATAATGCCGGAGGGTTTAAGACTGTTTTGGATAATCTTGTAACTTCCGGAACCATTACTCAAGACGACGTTACTGCTATCCAAACCGCTCTCGAAGCCGCTAAACCTTCGGAATCTACGGCTGGGGAAAAGCAAAAACCTAACAAACCTAATGGGAACAGATTTGCGACGATTTTCGATAGCCTTGTAACTTCCGGGGCACTCACTCAGGATCAAGTTGATGCCATCCAAGCTGCTCTTGAATCGGCCAAACCTGCAGAACCTGCTGCCGGGGAACAGCCTGCCAAACCCAGCGGCAACAGATTGGCGACTGTTCTCGATGACCTTGTGTCCTCCGGAACCCTTACTCAAGACGATGTTGCTGCCATCCAGGCTGCTCTTGAAGCCGCTAAACCTTCGGAATCTACGGCTGGGGAAAAGCAAAAACCTAACAAACCTAATGGGAACAGATTTGCGACGATTTTCGATAGCCTTGTAACTTCCGGGGCACTCACTCAGGATCAAGTTGATGCCATCCAAGCTGCTCTTGAAGCGGCCAAACCTGCAGAACCCGCTGCCGGGGAACAGCCTGCCAAACCCAGCGGCAACAGATTGGCGACTGTTCTCGATGACCTTGTGTCCTCCGGAACCCTTACTCAAGACAACGTCGCTGCTATCCAAGCCGCTCTCGAAGCTGCTAAACCCTCGGATTCTAAAACCGGTGAACAGCCCACCAAACCCAGCGGCAACAGATTTACAACTATATTCGCTGACCTTGTGACTTCCGGGTCACTTACTCAAGACAAAGTCGATGCAATCCAAGCCGCTCTCGAAGCTGCTAAACCCACGGATTCCGCGGAAAATCGGAACCGAGGTAACGGTGGATTTAAAACGGTCTTAGATACTCTAGTAACAGCCGGGACTCTTACTCAAGCCCAAGAAGATGCCATTAAAACAGCCCTCCAATCAGCTAGACAAAAAGGTAACAACGAGGGTGGAATGGAGGCTGTTCTGGATAGTCTCGTAACAGCAGGTACACTGACTGAAGATCAAGTAGAGTCAATTATTGAATCTATGAATTAATTACAGATACGATCCATCCATACTAAAAGCAAGGCTAGGATTTGACTCCAGCCTTGCTTTTTTGCGTCTTAATGATTATCTTCCATTGAAAAGGTCTTCCAAAAGAGCCACAAAAACCGTAACTCCTAAAAGATCAGCACTCCCACCCGGGCCTATCCTTCTATGACAAAAGTCTTTATCCATCTCTTCAATGGCTTTTATCCCAGCCGGTGTTTTCATACCGCCAAGAGCAATAATCCTCCCGGCTCTTACCTGCACTTCTCTTAAGGTTTCCAAAGAATGCCTATGTAAAATATTTGTATCTTCGCAAAACTGCATAATGGTTACCAAGGTTTGGATTAACCTGGAGTTTAGACTCAAGTCATGGTTTTCCTGATAAACATTTAAGGCAATATCGAAGACAATGGGTAAGCCCCGTTGTACTTCTCCACGGATCCCTTCAATCTTGTGGGTTAAATAAAGCCTTTCTCCATGGGTCAGTTTTGTCGGATCTGTGTTTGCCAATTCTTGGTTTCTGGCACTTAATTCCCCTTCCACTAAACCTTCAGTCATATCTTGAATAATACTCCGCAGGGAGGCAAAGCCAGCCCCTGAGTATAAGGCCTTTCCGGCTGCGGCACAGCAGATTCCCAATAAAAAAAGTGTGCCTTTATGAGTGTTAACTCCCCGAGTCTTAGCAAACATTCTCTGCTCACCTAATTGTCCGATGGATCTTATGGTTTGAAATATTTCCTTCGGACTCTCAGTCGAAAGCCCTGCATGGGCACACTGAATCAAAGGGCTTATCAAGGCTGAAGCACTGTCTAAAAACGTAAAGTAATCCATGTCACTATGAGCACCGGTTGAAATCGCAGAAACTAACCCCGGTGACGGATGACAGGAAGCCTCGTAGAGAATTGCTTGTACCGCCAGACTGGCTATCTCAATTGCTTGCGCCTTAAAACTCTCGGTTCTTCCTTCTCTCTCCATAGTTTGCGCTCCATTTTCTTTTCTTCGATCGATAGGCTAAGACATTTGAAGGTTTGAGGGCTATCCGTCTTTTTTGTTTGCTATGTTTTATCCTTGTTTTTGTTTTGTGTTATTTTTTTGGTTTAATTTTTGTTTTACTTTTATTTACTTTTGTTTTTTCTTTTATTTATTTTTAGATCTTAGTGTAAAGCTTACTAACTTTTTACACCTCGATAGTTTCGAAACTTCTCTTCAATATAATGTATAACCTCATGTTCCGGATGCCTTCGTGCTCTCACGCAATGCTGGGCATAATCCTCGCAAAGATAACATTTTCTCTTGGGGTATCCCAGCTCCTGCCGTGACACACTTCTCCCCGAGTGATCATAAACATCGAGATCCAAACACCGTCCCAGAACATGGTTTTCTTCGAACTCAACAGCTAATCTTTTCAAGGCAAAGACATCTTCTTGGACTACAACCATGAAAATCGGGCCTTCTGCCCCTTGCTGCAATGTCTTAAAAGCTAATTTTTGCTCAAACATTGAGGATAGCAGCTCACCCATTTCCCGAATTATCGTCATGGTAAGCTTATTGGTCTTTTTAAGCCCCGGGTAGTTTACTCTCATCGCTAAGAGAGGATTTCCATAGCCTTTGATAAGCTGTTCAATTTGTTGAACCCTCTTCTCTCTGGCTTCGAGCAAATCCTCAACAGTATAGTTTCTCATAGTTTAATGTGGAGAGTGGGTTTGTTGGATTTTCTCCACTATCTCCCTTCCAAGGCTGGTGTCCAGAAATTTCAGGGTGACTTCAGGCAGAAGGTTGATCAGATTAGCCGCTTCTCCCTCCCTGAGCAGGCTTCTTACTCTTGAAGCACTAATCGGTTCATCGGCAAAAGGTTTCCTCGGGATTTCTTCCAGCTCAACCCCGTAAATTGGCAGCACCTTTTTCAAAGTCTCATTATAGGCTTTGGTAACCGGACAATAGGGTTCCTCTCCAACATAGCGTTTCAGGATCTGAAAGCTGCTGCAAAAATATTTTCCAAATATTGAAGCGTCTAACTCCGCATAAGCTTGAAGCCGTTCCCCTTCTTCTCTTAAGAAGTAAGCAGGAAAGGTAGCGGATGAGATTATATACTCTCCGCTTGGTATAACCTTAACATTCGGCAAATGCTTGGTTCCTTCAGCAACTAGGGCCAGCCTGGCGGCAAAAGGGAACAGGGATCTGTCCTCTTCCACAATAAAGACAAGAACTTCTCGATGGTTATGAGCTGCTTCTTCAATCAAAAATTGGTGCCCCAGGGTAAAGGGATTGCAGTTCATTACCAGAGCTGCCCTTTCAGCAGTCCCAATATCATATGTAGTTTTTAGTTCCTCTAAATGCTGCCTGATATCATAAATTCCATTTTCTAAGAGAGCAACCGCCTGGTTCTGATGAATAAGCTTAAACCCCAAAGCCGAAAAAATCTTAACCTGGCAGGGATTGGTATACACAAAATAGTGGTGTATCCCTTCTCTGAAGAGTCTATCGATTAAGGCTGTGACTAAGGTGGCAGCCATCCCCTCTCCTCTAAGGTCATGGGCTATGGCAAAACACTTTAAAACATTCTTAGCCTTTGAGCAAGTAGCAACAATGGGAGCCCTCTGCTTCAGAGAGAACTGGGGGCTGGGTTCTTCATCCCGTATAACGCAAGTATAGTCTACATCCCCATCTAAGATTAGGCCGAATTCCCTAAGAAAAGTCTCAACCTCTTCCCGCTCCCCTATATCCTTGAGGTTTACTTTAGTGACTTGTGCAGCATATACCATCCTTACTCTCTCCTTTAAAGCCGTCCCCGTCCTTCATTTTCGATTTAAGGAGTCAGTCCTTTACCTTCCTCACAACGTCGATCACTGTACCATCCCGATATTCTATCACTGCCACGATCTCCTCTGAAGTTTCAATCGGTTTAGGAATTCCCGTGATTTTCTCCGCCAGTTGTTTTAATTCCTCAATGGTCATCAGCGGAAGTTGAGTCTGGCTTAGTTGTTCTAGCAGATCCAATCTCCTGGGGTTGACGGCTATTCCCCGTTCGGTAACCACGGCATCAATGCTTTCTCCCGGCGTGGTTACCGTCAGCACTTTATCTCGAATAATCGGAAGCCGAGCCTTCATCAGATTGGTTACCACAATAGCCAGCTTGGATCCTGCCGCAGTATCACTATGTCCTCCTGAGCCACCCATAATCACTCCACTGGAACCGGTTGTTACATTCACATTAAAATCCAGGTCGATTTCTGTAGCCCCCAGGATCATGATATCCAGATTATTCACCACTGCTCCCTTAGTATGGGGATTGCCATACATAGAAGCTGACATAAATTGATGGCTGGGATTGTCTCTATAAGACTCTACTGCTTTTAAGTCAAAACATTGGACATCCAAGAGGCTTCGAAAAAGCCCTTCTTCCAGCATCTCGACAAGATAGCCCGTAATTCCGCCGGAAGCAAAACTTCCTATAACTCCTTCGTCCTGCATAATTTTTTTCAGTTCCGCAGCAACAGCCAGGGAGGTTCCCCCCGCTCCCGTTTGAAAAGACATGCCCTCTCGGACTAAACCTGAGGCTTTAATCAGCTGGGCAGCTCTTTTGGCAATAATCAGCGCCACAGGATCCTTAGTGATTTTGGTAGTTCCGGAAACAATACCCTGAGGATCTCCGATAGAGTTAATCTTAACGACATAATCTATATAAATTTGGCTAATTTCAATGGGATTGGCGGGATAAGGCACTAAATGATCGGTTATAGCAACGGTTACATTGGCATACTCCGCGTCTGCCACCGCATACCCCAAGGAGCCACAGGCAGACTCCCCGTAGACTCCGTTAATATTTCCATAGGTATCAGCGGTAGGGGCCGCCAAAAAGGCCACATCAATCTTCAGATCTCCGCTTTCTATGGCCCTGGCCCGCCCACCATGAGTTTGCATGATTGCCGGTTTAGTAAGTCTTCCTCGGGAAACTGCTTCTGCCACAGGTCCGGATAGATAATTAGTGATTAGTCCGGTGACTACTCCGGTTTCCATATGTTTGACCAGAGGGGCATGGATTGGAAAAATCGAACTGGCTGCGACAGTCAGCCCCTTTAGCCCTCTGGCTGCCAATTTCTCCATGACCATATTTAGAACATAATCTCCATTTCGCAAATGATGGTGAAATGAGATGGTCATTCCATCGGTAATTTTTAACCTATCGAAGAGATCATCAAGGCTGGGCAGCACTTTTTGATCCTTGGGAAGGACACTTGTCAGCTTTACAGCGGATCTTGTTTTTACCCCGCAATTACTGAAGGATCCTTGAAAGGGCTTAACTTGCCCGTACCCGTCTATATAATCGGGAATTTCCCTACCTAGTAGATTTTTCATTTTGCTCCACCTTCACCACTAATAAGTCCCAGCCTAACCCCTTGGTCGACAATGCGCTTGGCCCGATTGATGACCGGGGCATCGATCATTTTACCATCTAAGGAAAAGACTCCCTGACCTTCTTTCTCCGCTTCCTCCATGGCTTCAAGTATCCTTAACGCCCTCTTTAGCTCATTCTGAGTCGGTGCGAAGACGGAGTGAATTGTCTCGATCTGTCTCGGATTAATGGCTGCTTTCCCAGTCAGACCTAATCCTTTTCCTCGGGCAGTATCCTTGTTAAGCCCCTCATGATCATTGGTATCTGTAAAAGGGGTATCTATGGCATCAACTTTTAAAGCTCTGCAGACAGTGGCGACTTTATTGCGGGCATAAAAAATTTCCTCCCCCTCCTTAGTTCTTTCTATACCTAAATCCGCAGTTAAGTCTTCTCCCCCCAATAAAACCCCGACGGTTCGCGGAGAAGCTTTAATGACGTTAAAAACATTCTCCAGCCCCAGAGCAGTTTCTATGAGAGCAATAATCTTAATCCCTCCGCTGGGAAAGCCCTCTTCTGCTTCAATTTTAGTAAGAATTTTATCCACCAGCCTTATCTCATCTTCATTGGCCTTAGGGATTAATAGGGTATGGGGCTGAACTCTGGCGATAACATCTATGTCCGGAGCTCCAAATTCCGTATCTAAGGGATTAACTCTTACTATGACTTCCACGGCTGAGTAATCGATTGTTTTAATGGCTTCTCTGACTAAGATTCTGGCACTATCTTTTTCTGTCAGACTTACTGCATCTTCTAAATCCAGAATAATGGAGTCCGCTCCCAGTATGGCCGCATCTTGAAGCATTCTCGGACTGTTTCCGGGCATGAATAGCATACTTCGTCTTAAGGTTTCCATTCTAACCCCCCTTATCTTGTTTATCGCGTTCGCGCAGTAGATTATCCCTTTTTGAACCCTGTTGGTTTATACAGAGAAATCTTTTGGAACCTAATTTATCAGAATACCGATAGAGAGCTCAATATCTCTTTAGAAAAGGAAACCATTTATCAACTTTTACTAACAATTTCCCTTCATTCTCTAGCTTATATTTTTCAATCTCGTGAACATGTTCTTCAGATTAAATTGCCCTGTTTAGAGCAGTTTCTACTCTGGCCGCAATGGTGTAATCTAAGGCCCCTCGATCTTGAGCCTTAATCGAGACACCCTCTACTCCCATTTCCTGTACCTTATGTAAAATCACTTGCTCGATAACCTCTCCGAATTGCTGCATTACAATACTCTCTATATCAAGCTCAATTATTCCCCGGTCCTTAGGGCTGACCATGATTAGAATATCATTGGACTCTAAAGTCCCAGCTTTTGCAACTTTGGTGATCTTCACTTGCCTACCTCACTTCTCAAAGAATACTATGTCGCCTTAATATGCCCTAAAATTACACATTCCGAACACTAGTCATTAAAAGACTGGTGTTCGGAATATCTGTTGAAAGATCAACTTAACCTTTTCCTAGTTTATTATTAGTTGGATAATTCGAATTCTCCGGTTTCATAATTAAAGATGAAAACCTCTCCTGTTTCAATCATATAGTAAAAACCATAGATATTTAGTTCTTTGTTAAGATACTTCTCTTTAATGTAGGGATAGGTCAACAAATGCTTGATTTGCTCAAGTATGTTTATTTGCTCGGTTAACCATTCTCTTTGGTATATATCCGATTCATCTTTGAGATGTCCCATAACCCGTCTCTTAACGTTATGAGCCAATTCCAGCCATTTTTTAGTATCCGGCAGTTTGCTGAGAATCTCATCGGGTAGATAAATTGAGGCGCAGCCTCCACAGTTGGAGTGACCACAGACAACTATATTCTCAACCTTCAGAGATTTGACAGCATATTCAATGGCAGAAGTCGTTGCCACATAATCCTGATGAGTGTCTTTATAGGGAGGAACGATATTAGCAATATTTCGTACAACAAAAAGTTCTCCCGGTAAGGACTTAGTTATCATTTCCGGCATTACACGTGAATCAGAACAAGCGATAAATAGGGTATGCGGTTCCTGAACTCGTTTTAATTTACTAAATAATGCTTTATGCTCTTCATAGTCTTTCTGTCTAAACTTAATCAGCCCATCTAGTAATCTTTGCATAAGTCGACCTCCAAAAAAAATTTTCTTCGGCTCCTTGGCCCATACAGTCTTCAGCACCTATAATATCCATTTGTAATTTCTTGCACTAACTTCATTATAAGGCTTTTTTACTTAAAATAGGAGACTAGTTTTGGCATTTTTCATGTTTTTATTATGTTTTTTTATTATGGTAATATTATTTTTATATTCATTCTGAACCCCTAAGGTAATTATAGAAAGGCTTGTGGTTCAAGGGTCTGCTTATTTGACAGCTTAGGGCGACCTTATTACTCAATATTATTTATGATATAAGAACCATTAATCTTAACTATAGCTAATCTAAGTTGAAGCCTGTGTTATGACTTTTTGCTTTATAATTGACAATACTTGTTGCTCGGAACTTCCCTAGCCGCATCGCCTATAATTCCTGTTAATAAACTGCCCAATATTCCGACTTTTTATCAAATCCGAAACTCCTACTTCTATAAGTCGGTATTCCTTATTCTACTTCGGTGGGGGGAGAATCCCCTACCGAAGCCCCGATGTTCCGCTTAGCTGAACGAGTTCACTGATTTGCGTATACGCAGCAGCCAATTGCCCCATTATACTGGGGCTCTGGGGGTATCACAATCCGACGGCCGGAACCCACTTCTAACAGTTTTGCTACTGCCTGGTTGTGGGCTACTCCACCGGTAAAAACTATGACCTCTCCCCGGAAGGAACGCAAGAGAGGTAAAATGCGTCTCACGATGGTAGTGTTCACTCCGGCAGCCAATTCCGGCAAAGGAAATCCTTCCACAATCTTACCGATTAACTCACTTTCACCAAATACAGCGCAGGTGGAATTAAGTTCCACCGGAGCCTCGGTGTATTCCCCCAGTTCATCCAGGGAAAGATCGAGTATCGTTGCCATATTCTCGAGATAACGTCCGGAAGAGGCAGCACACTTATCGTTGGTCAAAAAGTCGATCATCCTGCCTTTTTGAACCTGAATAATTTTACTATCCTGCCCACCCAGATCTACCAGGGTGAAATCCTGCAGACCGGTTTGGAATATTGCTCCCCATACATGAGCCTTTAGTTCAGGAATTGCTTCTCCACCGGCAAGTTCCAGAGTATTTCGACCATATCCTGTAGAGACTAAGCGATCTACTTCCGGCAGCCCCAAGGCTGTAAAGTCCACAGCTAGCTTATCTCCTTGTTTTCGTCCATATTCTCGATAGAAGCGGATGGTATCCAGACTTTCCAGCCGAATAATTCTCAGCTCTTCCCCTTCAGCCTTTTGCTCCATCAAAGCTATTTTAACGCTCCGACTTCCCAAATCAATTCCACAAATTGTTTGTCGTCTCGACATGTTGTCCATCCTCTCATGACAAGCCTAACCTTAGTCTTCGATCATACTTAGAAATGATTCTATCCGCATTTTGTTCCGGGCATCCAACCCCGTTGGATTTTCACCTTCTAAGGTTAAAATTGGATAGTCCAGCTTTTTCCGAATAATTTGATCCTCTATTTGTCGATAACAAAAGCTTTGGGTGTAGTGAATTATGCCATCAAGTTGACGACGCTCTGCTTCCCTGGCAATATCTTCTAAGCGCAGGAACACTTTATAAGGATAGGTATATAAACGATACTGTTCAACAATGTCCGAGGTATTAAAAGGCATGGCGAATTGCCTTTGAACTTCATTAAAGACTACTCTGGCTCCGTGGTCTTCTAAATAATCGTATAGTTCCGGGAAAATTGGCGGAACCCCGATATAACCCAAGCGGATTTCCCGTTTTTTCCCCTTCACGGCACCCGGAGAGGATGCTGAGAGGGGCTCCCTCATGCGGGCAGTCTGAATAAACTCCTCCATCTCAGAGGCAAAACCTTCTGGGTTACCATTAAAATCTGAACAGGACACCAGATAAAGGTGATTCTCAAACCCGCTGACTCTGTTTTCTTCCCAAGTTAAGCGATCGATCTCCCCAGCCAGGGAGCGAACCCGGTCAAGCCGTTTCTTTTGCTCGTTGACATCCTGCCAGGTGGTTCCCAGTACACTTATCAGTTTGTCCATTTGGAGCCGCAACATGTCCGGATCACGATCATAAGGAAAGGCAAAAGGAATAATCTCAATCCCCTCAACTTCCCAGGTCTCCATCAGAGCATGAGTGTTGCTGCAATCCCCTTGGGTTACAGCAACTATCTGCCTGATATCCGGATTTTGCAAGGCTGTAGAATACAGGCCCTTAATCCAGCCACAAACATTGCGAGGATACCCCGCCAGCTCAGCTTCTTCTAAGCGTTTCATCGCATCCGAGCCGGTAATAAAGATATTGTTCAAATCAACGGGCGTATGCCCTGCAGCATAGATAACTTCAACCGGTACTGTTGTTGTTAACCCGATTTTACTCATTGGTGTCTACATACTCCTTTGGTTCTTTGGTTCTTTGGTTCTTTGGTTCTTTGGTTCTTTGACCCTTTAATAATAGCTTCATTATAATAGTATGTTTCCATTTAGGAAGGCAATTGAGCAACCCGCTTTAACACGGCCAATGTTCTATTCATCTCATTGTGGACAATCATATATCCTTCATCTACTCCCATACCCGGTTTGGCCAGCATCTGATCCGGACGAGTAGCCAGGGCTACATGGACTGCTGTCCGTCCTCCTGAATCTGTCTCATTGCAGGATCCACCCACATAAGCACCCACTCCGAATTTTTTCGAGTAAATAACCGCTTCAATGGTATTTTGAATCCCACCCAGATCCGGAGTTTTGATTTGAACCATGTCAGCAGCCTGAGCATCTACAAATTTTACTATATCTTCGTAAGTATTGCACCACTCATCCGCTACAATTTCAACCTTTACTCCCCGAGCCTTTAAGGCCAACCTTAATTCCTTAAGCTGGGCAATTTGCCCTTCAAGACTTCCGGCATCCATGGGCCCTTCAATTCTCAAGTGCAAGGGAGCCGCAGCCTCTTCCAAGGCTACAAAATACTCCACCATCCGCTCCACATCATCCTCAAAAGCTAACCCAATCGTCCCGTAGACATCAATATGCAGTATGGGCCGATAGTCATCCCCACCCAGGGTCAAAATTCGGTTTTTAAGCCAAGTTACATAATCTAAGAGGAGCTCACCATTTTTGCCCAGCTTAGTCTCGACATTATTGATCAAAGCATGAGGTAAAACCCCGGCACGCTTGATTATCGCTTTATCCGCATTTTCATAGCGGTCATCCCCTGTTTGGGTAAAAATCGGGACCGGTTCCAGAACCATAGGCAGCTCGTATTCATTTAAAATCACTTCGGTCATGGTCTTTCGCTGGGCTTTGGCCACTCCATCCAGAATAGCTTGACTCACACCGTAACGGATAGCGGTATGGTAACCTTCTCCATCCTCACGTTTAGAGTTTTCAACCAAGCCCACTAATTTTCGAAAGGAATCTAACTCTTGCCCAATGAGCTTAGGGGCAATTTCCTCAAGGATAATCGGTATAAAATCATTGGCCAGAAAGAGAGGATCTCTGCCTCCGGCACCTGAATATTGTACAGCAGCACAATCTCCTGAAGCAATCTGCCCATCTTCTAAAATAAGCATCACAGAAATCGACTCACCCCGTTGGCGAACCGCCTGGAAACCAGGGGTCTTAGGCTCTCCTACATATGTAAAGCCATCATGCTTGACCCCGGATTTAATGGCAAGCTGATCATCAAAATAAAAGCCAGTAAGTCCCGGCGAAGCAATAACGTCAATAATTTTCATTTAATAGGCCTCCTTAGAATTTAAAGCAGATAGGGGGGACGTTTCTTGTGTCTGGCTCGGGGGAAGCGTGTTAGGGGGACGGTCCTTTTAACACGTTTTTTACTATCCGGGGATGACACGGTGACAGTGGGGTGACAGTGGAAGGGTTCTTCTGCCTGGCTCTGGGGCGGAGCGCTTGTCTGCACGCGTCTGCGAGTTCCGCCGCTGGCTCGCTGGACGGTTCGCGAGCGCGTCCGAACCTCTGGGCTTTTCTGAATGTTAACCTGCGGCGCGCTACGGGACGCGAACCGTCGGCCCTCGCTTTGACGCGGCTCCACTGACGCAGCCGCTTTGCAGACAAGCGCTCCTTCAGCCAGTTTGTTGGGAGTGTAAGCAGAACTTTGGGGAGCTTAGGGGTAGACAGGTTCTTCTGTCCGGCTCTGAGGCGAACCGTCGGCCCTCTCCTTAGCACAGCTCCGCTGACGCATCCACTTAGCTGAAAAGCGCTCCTCCGGCTAGCTTGCTTGGATAGTTAGCTGAATTTGTGGGACTCGGGTTAGGCTTAGCGGCTGCTACAACCTGACAGGCCACTCTGAAAAGTCCCCAAAATACACTTAAGAACAATAGACCCGAATGACAAGGGCGGCTTCGATCCACAGGAGTGAACCCATTGCATGGAGAGGCGGTAAAGCCCACAAAGTTGACCTGGGGAAGCGTGCCACGGGTTCACATCAGGTATTGCCCAGAGGTTTGGCACGAAAGTGTCCGGTGGACATTTTCGCTGAAGCGGCTATCTCCAAAGAATACTTATCCGCTGAAGATCGCTCCCAGGTCAACGCGTGGGCGAGCCTCGAAATGCTGGGTACGAAGACACTGTCTTCGCACGAATTAACATGGTCTTGCAGCGGATGTGGTCGAAGCCGCCCTGCCCCAAGCGACCCTATATTCATCCCTAGATGGTGCTAAGCGACCTAAGCGACGCGAGCGACCCGAAACTACCCTCTGGGCCGCCCCACAAGCATCCCCTTCCCAATGGCATAAATATCATCAATCACCATCTGAAAAGACGGATCCCGATCCTCATCTCTGCCCCGCTGGGCTATGCGCTCACGATGAAATTCCCTAATGGATTCATCAAAGGGAACATTGCCAAAGTCTAATAAGCGCACTGCACCTGAAGTGTCCCGGGCCGGCAAGATCTTACCGGCATTATAGCGGCTAGGTGCGAAGGGTACATCAATGACTCCTGCTTGGAAGGCCCGAACTGTTCCCACAGCAGCATCTCCTTCTCCCAAATCCAGGACTCGATCAAGAATCGCTCTGGTCTCGGCTAAGATCATTTCTTCTTCCAGAGCTAACTCCGGAGTCATAGGCAGAGTCTGGTCTTTCAGCATGGTTAGGATTTGCTTCGTGGTACGAATACCTGCTGCATTGGCTTCTTTAGTGGGAATTCCCAGTGCTTCGTGAGGAGTCTTGACAATAACTTTTGTAGCCTTACCTAAAGCCGCAGTCACTGCACCCCAGGAAATAACCCCAAAGGCTTTCGCTTCATCCTGGGGAAAACCACCCATCCATTGGTGGAAGACGGTAGTTATCATAACTTTCGGCAATCCGAGTTTTGCTAAATACTCTTCCGCAAGAACCGGTAATGTATGCAGGGCAGCCACGTCTTGAATGAGGTTACCGCATTGTCCGTAACCTAATGTCAGACTGCGCACACCCTGAGAGACTGCCAGAATCCCTTCAATCACAGCAACAGCATGGGAAATAGAGGGGGGAACCAGGGTCCCTGTTAAAGGACCAAAGGGCTCACGGTTGATTTTTACCCCTTGTTCTTCGTACAGGCCAATGAGGCGATCAACATACTGCCAATATTTGATGGTACTTTCAATGGAAACATCTTTGGAATAGGGAATATTATAGGAAATTCCGCCGCCTTCGTAGTCAGTAAATCCTCCGGCAATGGTAATCTCAGCGAGCAAACGGGCATCGGGAGTCCCATGCCGAACCTGAACAGGAACTTGGACACTCTCCACGATCTGCCGACAGGCAGCTACCCCGTGATTGACTGCCGGAAAGCCGTTAAGCATGGAGCGGCCAATCATGGCACTTTCTTCAATTCCCGCTTGGGCTTCAGTATAACGATTTTGTCGTGTATAAGAATCTATGGTGGAGGGCAGAAAATCCGCTCCACCTTCATCCTGTAGGAAGCGCAGCAATTCAATATGCTCACTAAGCAGGGCTACACCGGCTCGGGGCTGGGCAAAGGTGAGGCCTTTAGCTTTACCTTCAGCCAGTTTCTCGGCAAATATTTTACTTTTAGGGAGAGATTTTTGATAAGCAACCGCTTCCTCAAAGGATACGTCCTTACCTGTTGGCCATTGTCCTAATACTTCTTGCCTCTGGCGCTGAAACTCTTCAGTGTCCATTTGTCGGACTGTTAGATCCATTAATAAACCCTCCTAAAGCTTTACAATATATTTCTTCATCATTCTGAGAGCAATCTGAGGTGAAACTTCTCTGAGCAAGCCCATGGCCGCTAAAATATACTCTTTGTCTAAAAAGAAAGCAGGATTTTGCGGTTTCAAAATCGTCGGTTCCTGAGGATTAAAGACTGTCCCTTTTAAAATTTCCGCCGGGTCTGGATGATGTAGAAGAACCCCTCCCGTCCCGATAACCACTGTTAAGGGAGTTAAATCCTTACCATTTTGGATATAGCTTGCACCAAAGGGGGTATAAACCACCTCAATTGTCCCTGCATGACGATCCACCGCTAGACCCACAGCCATTCGGCCCATGGCCACATCAAACTTTGCTTCTTCTCCCGTTTGAGGAATTCGCCAAGGATTCTCTTTTAACAACTCCAATTGGCCCGAAACTTGTTCCTCCGTCCAGCCCAAGTAGTCCATTAATCGTCTCCCGGCAATTTCCACCAGAGCCTCTGAACTGTAGCGCATCCCCAGATCCCCTTCGACGGTTCGTTTCACGTAAGGTTCCGGCAAGCCCTTCAGCATGACACTCGGTTTACTCGGATCTCCTTTGGCCACGGAATGGACATCCGTGGTAGCACCTCCGACATCGACGATCATCAGTTCTCCCCAACCCGGTTCAGAACCTTCTCCCTGAGCCAGCAGCTCTGCAGCTGAAAGAACCGCTGATGGTGTAGGCATCATAATTCTCTCTAAGTATTCTTCGGCCTTATCTAACCCTTTGGCCTTAATAATGTGAGATAAATACACCTCCCGAATAGCTAACCGCGCTGATTCTACGGATAAAACCCCTAAATCCGGCATCACATTATCTGCTACAACCACAGGATTATGTTGTTTCCTCAGCATCTCCTCAGCTTGAGCAGCGACGACTTTATTACCTGCAATCACAACAGGGAGACTAATCGGAAGATTACTGAGCAGCTCTGCATTTTTAAGAATTACTTCCTTATTACCGCCGTCCGTTCCACCCGCCAACAGCAGGATATCGGGTTTTGAAACAACAATTCGATCCAAATCCTTTGGGGATAATTCATAGCTGAAAACTTCAAGCACCCGAGCTCCGGCACCTAAGGCTGCACGTCTTGCTGCCTCTGCGGTGAGTTCCTTAACTAATCCGCTGGCAATCATTTTCAATCCGCCGGCTGCACTGCTGCAGGCCAGCTTACGGACAAACTTCCATCCTCCGATTGGCTCGGGAATTTGAGCTAGAGCTGCTTTCATCCCTTCCATGATATTTGTTTCTATGGTTGTGCCAGCCCGAGCTGTCCCCAGGATGATCTCCGCATCCAGGTCTACAACCGTTACCTTGGTATACGTACTGCCAAAATCAATGAGAAGGACTGCTTGCAAGGTCCATCCCCCCTTAATTTATCGTCATACCTAAATCCTTACGGAGATCTTCAATAGGAAGGTCCGGCAGAGTTCCCGGTGGATAAACTCTGTTAAAGCCCATGGCTAAAAACCGTTCTTTAACTGATTCAAACTCCTGTTTCCCACAAACTAAATTCCCGCCTACATACATAATGATGTCACCGATTCCTTTTTCCTGACATTTCTCACGCAAGCCTCGACAATCCATTTCTCCGTGCCCGTATAGGGAGGAGACTAATATAGCGTCTGCATTGGTTTCTATAGCCGAGTGAATAAACTCCTCTTGAGTTGCCAGCACCCCGATATTAATCACTTTGAAACCGGCTTGAGTAAAAGCAAAATCTAAAATTCTGTTACCCACTGCATGCACATCTGATCCAATAACCCCTAATACCACGGTCTTTTGTTCCATGATTCAATTCCCCCCGGTCGCTTTCTAAAACCTCTGAACTATTCGCCCAATACTACTTGCTCAACCTGATCAATCGGTTCCTGGAGGAGGGTATTACCTACTTGTCTAAACAGTTCGGGATCGCCACTTACGTAATAGCGCACTCGCCAAGGTTTTTTCCCTAAGGCAGGCGGTGATTCAAGGAGCCCTGACCGCTCCCAGTCATCCAAATGCTTGAGTAAATTCTCCAGTTCCTTGACAACAGCCTTGGCCGGATCAACAATCAGTACATCTTCACCTAAGATCTTGTTCAAGACAGGTTCGAGAAAGGGATAATGTGTGCACCCTAGGATAAGGGTATCTACCCCTGCTGCCTTCAGCGGCGTAAGATAAGTTTTGGCTATCCCCAGGGCTTGTTCCGATTCAGCCAATCCTGCCTCAATTAAAGGTACAAAGAGAGGACAACCTTGGGCTTTAACTAAGGCAATAGGCTGCTCTCCATGCTGCCAGGATTCACGAAGTGTAGGGTCTTTCGGCAGGGAACCCTTGGCCAGAGCCCGACTTACCGCGCTGGAATAAGCCTTACTGCGCACCGTGGTTTCCGTGGCAATCAGCCCAATCCTTCCGGCTATGGTTTTTTCCACTGCATAGCGGGCACCGGGTTCAACCATGCCAATCATCGGTACGTCAAAACGTTCTCTCAGAAAAGGCAGGGCTGTGGCGGAGCTGCTGTTACAAGCCACGACAATTACCTCCGCACCTTGACCGATCAAGAAGGTGACAATTTCCTCTCCGAAACGAATTAACTCCTCCCGAGAACGGTTTCCATAAGGAACCCGAGCCGTATCTCCAAAATAGACAATTCTAACATCCAATACTTGCTCTAATATTTCTTTCATCACGGTAAGTCCCCCCACTCCGGAGTCGAAGACACCGATGATTCGTTGCTTCTTCAAAATTTCTCCCCCTTTAGTTCCAATAAAGCCCCTCTAAGTAAGTTAAGACTGCCTGCATCCGGCTCAAAATGAAACTCAATACATTCCATATTCTCAGGAAGTACTTTTTCAACTCGAAAACGAAGTCGCGGTGCTAAAATCACCGCCCCACATTGGGGTAAGACCTCGCGTAAATTAGTCTCGTTCGGTTGAATCAGGGTTCTAAAAGCAGGATATAAGCCCGCTTGTCTAAGGGCCAGCTTTATTTTCTCCGCATATTGGTTGCTTTCACAAACCAGGGCGAACTCTCGGCCAATACTCAGCTTAGCAATACGAACAATTGTATCAAGCCTTGGCTGCAGGGAAATCCCTAAAATAGGGATATGCTGTTTCCCTAAAAGGATCTTAACTTCTGCCAGACGGGATACCCCGGTAATAGCCATATCCATTCCGGATATACATTCCTGAGCACGAGGGGATTCCTGAAGTTCGGAAAGCAGTAATGGGAAGAGATTAACACCGGGACCGAGATTCCAATTGACATCAGCCAATTGCTCAGGATTGCTGACTAAATAGGCCACCTTCATCCGAGATAGCTGATCTTTTTTCTCCATACCTCGCACATGCACGAAGGAAACAAAATCATCGATACTAAAACCCAGACCCACTGCTTCCTCCATGGCTAAATCTACGATACGCAAGACCTTCTCTTTACGACTTTCCTGCTGCATGATCAGGGCAGTATCCTCGACGAAGGTTCCCTTTCCACGGGCTGAGGACAAAACCCCTTCACCTTCAAGTTCCTTATAAGCCTGACTGACCGTATTTCGGCTGACAGCTATGCTCTTAGCTAATTCCCGCTCCGGTGGCAATTTTGTCCCCGCAGGCCAAATGCCTTGAGTGATTCGCCGACGAATCTGCTCTTTAAGCTGGATATAATAGGGCACACCACTTTTTCTATCTAGCTCCATATAATCACCTTCTAACCTTGTTACCTTCTGAATCTTTTTGTCCCCATCTATCCTATGTAGGCGTAATCCTTTTTGGCCCAGTTGACTAGTCCAATTACGATTACTTCTCCACTTCCTTATCTATTCCCTGCTTTATATAAGTATTATCAATAATTATTTTTCTTGATGGCTGGACTATCAAAAAGAAGAACCCGCCTAGCTGAAGGCAGGTTCTTCGCGAGTAGCCTATCTATCTCAGATAACTCTTCATCTGTCGTCCGACGGTATAGGCATGAACCAGGGCATAGGCGGCTTCCGCTCTGGTTGCCCCTTGGTTTGGGGAAAAAGTATTTTGGTCAATCTTTATAATCCCCAACCCCCAAGCAAGAGCAATATACCCCATTGAGTCAGGATTAATCACACTGGCATCGGCAAAAGGCACTGCATAAACTCCTTTGACTTGGGCTGAGGTTTCCATATGCAGGAGGCGAATCATTATTTTGCATAAATCCGCTCGACTTAATTCCTGTTCCAGTTTCCCATCCTCAGGAAGCCAGCCCCGCTCTTTGGCGACTTTTAGAACGTCTTCATCACTTATGACCCTATCCCAGTTGCCTGCTTCGGCAGTTAACATGGCCCGGATGAGAGCACCTGTGGTTATTTTTTCACCGGGACAAAACTTATCTCCGTATTCTCCAAAGGCCCCTGTCAGACCTAAGATGCTGATTTCTTTTTCTGCATAATTGCCTTCAATATCCGTGTAAGTATTGGCCTTGAACCACTGTGCTTGGGGGTTTCCCAGCCAATCCATGAAATTTCCGGTTTTAGCATCCAGTAAAACAGGCAGGTCTAACTCATAATTTGAATTTGCTTGATAGACTAAGCGCACTTGCAGTTGACCACTGGGGTCAAAAATCAAAGTGTACTTCAGGGTCAAAGGACGGATTTGTAAGAACTGCTCAGCTGCCCGTTCAAGGGATAAAACATCCGTAGCTATTGGAAACTCCTGATTTGACCAGTTCATTTCATAATTTGTTACTTGCTTGGCTACTGTATCAACTGCCAAGAGTATTCCATTTTGGGAAACCGGAATCCCATCAACTAACCTGACATAACTGAACAGCTGAGTATTAGGCGGCATTTTTCCTTCATAGGAATTTTCCGCTTCCGGCTTAACCAGCTCAAAGTGCTCGGGCTGAATACGCTTTAGAAAGTCTTCGGCAATTCTTTGGGCATCTCGGCGATTAACGGGTTTAGATTTGTTCTTAGTACTCAATCCGTAGGATAGATTAAAACTGACTAGGTCACCAGTCTGAGCATTAACCCGGGCATTAAGAAAGCGTTGATCTCCCGATTCATAAGAGTCGGTATTCCAATTTAAATCCCAGACCTGCTCATTTGGATTCTGCCAGTCCGGATTCAAGTTAGAATTGCGAAGAATGAAGTCCTTGGGAATAGTCACAGCTTTTTTAACAATCTCAACCGCTTCTTTTTGAGTGATTTGATAATCGGAAGGGTTTGAAGAATCTTGATCCGCTGGGGATTCGCTGATTGGGATATTTCCTTCAAGGGCTGATATCTTTAACCTTGATTCTGGAACAGGTGCTGCTGATAATGAGCCGCCGGACTTAGCGGGGATTGAGAGTGAGTTTGAAGCAAGTATAGGTTTATCCAGAGTAAGCGGTTTCCCTGTCAGAGCATCAACGGCTCCCCCGTAATAGTTATTTGTCAACTGATAGACAAGAAGAACCTGTTGTTCTTCTTCGGCTTGGGGGTTAAGGATTGGCGGCAAAAAATACTGTAATTCAAGCATTGGCGTAGATGTAAAAACTTGACGGGCTGTTTCCTGGGTAATAATCTTGGAAGCTGAGGGAAAAACCAGATTTTTTGTCCAATTATAATTGTAGCTTATAATTCGACCATCCTCTCCACTGACTCTCATGGCGACTCCGTTTTCAGGGAAGGGAATTCCATTCACCACCCGCAGCCACCGATAATTATAGGTAAAGGGTTGAGAGTCGTTAAAGACGTAGACCTGTTGCTTTTCTTTAATCAGCTGCATGTCCGGCAAATGCCGACCGGCTAATTTGGTCATTAGATCTGAAGCAATTTTTGAGGCATCTTCCGAAGATAAGACAGGAAGTTTGAATGATGAGGTTTGACTTTCATTCCATTGATCAATGCTTAAAATCTCTCCGCTGGTTGCATCGACCTCTGCCTGAAAGCTTCCGTAGGGTGCCTGGTCTGAATTCCAGTTTAACAAATAGGTAGTGCGATCGGAATATTCTTTATATTCTGTTGAAAGCTGGGAATAGCTTTCAGGTACCTCAAAATTATCTTTGACTAATTGGATGGCTTGCTCAATGGTAATGCCTTGCTTGACATTTCCCAGAGTATTTACCGGACAGACCACTAATTGAAGTAGGAGTATGCAGATAACTATAAGGTTTAAAGGCAGGGTTTTCCTAACCAAATTTTATCAACCCTTTCATCTTAATTGCTATATATAAGGTCTCTCTGCCGTTACCTCCTTTTCAATACTTCTTTGAATTACTTCAGTTGTCTTAGTCCACAAAATTATATATTCAACAACTTCCATTAATATCCTTCTCACAGTTCAGGTAGGCCTCTCAAATTTGTACATTAGAGAGCTGTCAACAAAACAAAAACGGTTTCCCTCACTTTGTCAGTGACAGGAAACCGCTGTTTAAGAACTGTACCACTTTGGTTCTTGGGACTGTCATATTGTATTTAAAGAATCTTGATTGATTTAGCGACTGAGCATTTGTCCAAGTTGTTGCTCTAAATTAAAAGATACTCCACTGTTGTTGCCGACAATCGCTGATTTGGAAATATAGCCTTTATTATAGAGCAAAAAATAGTTCAAGCTTGGGGGAAGAGAGTTTGGTTGAGTCATGGCTACAAATCCTCCATTTTTTGCGGCCAAAGCAGCTGTTAATAAAGCATCTGCATAGGGTTTTCCTGAACTGACATCATCTTGACGAACCAGCCCTGAAGTAAAGTAGAGGGGGGATTGAGGATTATCTTTGTTAAGGAGATTTTGGAAGATCAGACTTTGAGTATCATAGCGATCATAACCTCCCCAGCGTTGAACCAAGAAGCCGGAGCTTAATTGACTTTCCACCGAATTACTGATAACCGCTGTTCCTCCCAGAAGTACAACATTTTTGGCATTTAGATTAACCAAAGCCTGCAGCGTAGAAGCCGGCAGGGTATCTCGATCGGTTAGTAAGATTGGGTTTCCTTGAGCCCCTGCAAAAGCACTGATAGCAATGGCATCAGGTATAGCGGAGCCATTAGCCAGATAAACGGTTTGAGTGGAATCAATTCCCACCTGGGAAGAAATCAAGGCCGCTGTATCATATCCTTGCAGCCCGGCAATCCGAGTCACTGTAAAGTCTTTACTCAATGTATCTTCAATGGTTTGGGAAACAGCGACGGTTCCGCCAACAATGTATATGTTCCTGGCTCCTAACTCATGTAACGCAGTTAATGTCCTAGAATCTAAGGTCGCAGAACCGGTCATAAGAATTGGGGCATCCAGTTTTTTAGACAGTGGAGCTGCGGCAAGGGAATCAGAAAACTGATCATCTCTTGCTAAAATCACATTTGGCGCACTGGTCCAGCCTTGCTTAGCAATCTCAACGGAAAGTGCCACATTATCCGAAGCCTGGGAACCGATGCGACTGCCCGTTTCATATGCAGACTCAACAGGTATGGATTTTATGACCTTGCCGCCAAAGATAATATCCACATTGCCTGCTTTTTCCGGAGTAATGTTAAGGATAAAGGTACCGTCACTTAGGGTTGTGTAGCTTTGGGTCGCCGGACTGGCATCAACCGTTGTTCCATCCACTGTCACAGATCTTTGATCTAAAATATTCCCTTCGGAATCTGTTAGCTTTACACTCACCGAATTCTCATTATTAACCTTGAGCGCACCGTTTACAGTGGCTACAGCGTCTAAAACCTTGATTACTCCCGTTGCCGAACCCTTGTTAGGAGAAACAGCACTGACCTTAAGGGTATATTCTCCGGGGGTGTATAACGTGAGATTGGAAATATTGTAATAACCGCCGCCTCCGGATACGGAATAGTAAGTTACATTTCCCTGGGAATCTGTTAGAGTAGCATTGACTGATCCTGTAAAGAGTTTACTGGTAGGAATACGGTTCAATTTAAACTCTACGTCCGTAGCTTCCCCAATAACCACGACAGATTCTTCTTCAGAGACAAAGGTTAACCCTCTTAGGGTGGTGTAACTCTGACCATTGCTATCAGTACCACTTTCATCAGCAGCCAGCAACATCCCCGGCAGCATACCGATCAGCAAAAAAGCCATTACCAGGATACTCAAAACTGTCTGAGTCCGTTTCTTTCTTATCACTCAATTTCTTCCTTTCTCTCTCCTAATTAACCATCTAACTCGGTGTTAACGGACAATGTCCCCTTACTTGCAAGACCCCCTTATTCAAATCTCAAAGCGTCGATGGGATCCATGGCGGCGGCTTTACGGGCCGGGAAAACGCCGAAGATAATTCCTATAGCGGCGGAAAAACCAAAAGCCATCACCACGGAAGTCGGGGAAATACTGGTATTCATGGCTAAGGCCTTCCCTGCCAAGTTTGATCCCCCGTACCCAAGGGCGATGCCTATCCCCCCACCTAGGATGCTCAATACGACGGCCTCAATAAGAAATTGGAGAAGAATATCCATACTTTTAGCTCCAATCGCTTTGCGAATTCCAATCTCCCGAGTTCGCTCCGTGACGGAGACAAGCATGATATTCATAATTCCGATTCCCCCAACCAACAGGGAAATCCCCGCAATGCCGCCCAGGAGCATGGTTAAGGTCTGAGTGACACTTTGCATTGTTTCTAACATATCGGCCTGATTTTGAACTCTGAAGTCATCTTCTTTGCCTTCAGGAAGATTATGAGCTTTGCGTAAAGCTGCAGTAATCTCATTCTGAGCTGTCTGCATAAGATCCTCGGAGGTAGCAGAAACGAGAATATTTCGCACCGTCTTTTTTCCGATCAAGCGTGCCTGAACCGTGGAAATAGGGGCAGTAATCATGTCATCACTGCTCGTCATTCCCGTTGATCCGGTCGCCGTAGTCACTCCGATGACTTGAAAGGGAACATTATTTATTTTTATGTTCTTGCCAATTATATTTGCATTGGCATCTCCCATGAGATTTTCCACAACGGTTGGGCCAAGTACAGCTACTCTTGCGCTCTTATTCACATCTTCTTCAGTAATGTACCGTCCCCTGGCGATTGAAACATTTTTGATGGCTTCATATTCTTCTGTGGTGCCGGTAATACTCGTAGAGGTGTTTCCACTCCCTAAGACTACTTGAGCACTGGTAGTGGTAACCGGCGCGATAGCTTTCACAGCCGTTCCTACTTGTATCTTGGATACATCCGTCATGTCCAAGCTGGAGGAGCTGCCTACCCCGCCTCTGACCCCTCCGGTATTGGATTGTCCGGCGCTGATCGTCAGCAAGTTCGAGCCCATGCCTTGAATCTGAGAAGTGATGGAAGCCGTAGCACCGTTTCCGATTCCAACCATGGCAATAACCGCAGCTACTCCAATGATAATCCCCAGCATAGTCAGCATCGACCTCAGTTTGTTCGCCCGCAAAGCCCTGAGAGAGACACGGATACTTTCTAAAAAGTTCACTCTGCTCCTCCCTCCTCTGCGATTTGCGCCTGGGCCTGGCGTGGATTTTTTACGATCTCGTCCCCTTCAATATGACCGTCCCGAAAACGGACAATCCGCTGGGTAAACTCCGCAATATCCGGTTCATGAGTTACAATAATTATTGTATTTCCCTCCACATGCAAACGCTGGAAGATGGCCATAACCTCCTCGCTGGATCGGCTGTCCAGGTTCCCCGTAGGCTCATCAGCCAGGATGATGGAGGGCTTTGTGACCAGGGCCCGGGCAATAGCTACCCGCTGCTGCTGTCCTCCGGATAATTCCTTAGGACGATGGTGAATTCGTTTGCCGAGACCGACGGATTCTAAGGCACTAATAGCCCGAGCACGTCTTTCTTTCGTACTAACTCCCGCGTACAGCAAAGGAAGTTCTACGTTCTCTACTGCCATGGTTCGGGGAAGGAGATTAAAGCCTTGAAATACAAAGCCGATCTTGCGATTGCGAATTACTGACAAATCATCGCCGCTGGCCTTGGCGACATCCGTTCCGTCCAAGTGATATTCTCCTTCTGTCGGAGTATCTAAACAGCCCAGAATATTCATCATAGTCGACTTGCCGGAACCGGAAGGCCCCATGATGGAAACGAACTCTCCTTCTCCCACGTGCAAATCCACTCCGCCTAAGGCTGCAACTTTAATATCTCCATTAGCATATATCTTTTTGATTCCTTTAAGCGTTATCAAATAACATCCCTCCTCCATTCATCAAGATAGATATATCTCTTAAAAAGATCGAAGCAATCTCCTGTTAATTTCTGGGGGGTCCTCCGGCAGCTGCTCCCCCTCCTCCTCCGCCTAATCTAAATCCTCCCGTAGAAGCTTTGGTTGCTGTAGCAGTTGTACCAACTAATGTAATAACTTCTTGCCCTTCCTCTATCCCACTTTTGACTTCGACATTTTCGCCATCGTCCAAACCAAATTCCACCGGAACAAATTTAACATTGGCTCCAGTCTGTTCAGCTTTGGCTGTAGCTTTAGGTTGATCCTCGGACTGAGGAGCTGAAGCTGACATAGGCACCATGACCCCTTTTTCATCACCTCTGGTTTTTATCGCCTCGCTGGGTACGGTTAGAACATCCTTGGCTTCTTCCACAATAATGTCAATATTAGCATTCATTCCCGAACGAAGCTTATCGCTGGCTTGTTCTACTGCCACCGTAACTTCAAAGGTTGTAACGTTTGAAGTGGTTGTTCCTTGGGGAGCCACTAAGCTCACGACTCCGGTGCTGTGGTCATCTGCATAGGCATCAAGGGTAATGTCCACCTTCTGTCCTACTTTAACCTGAACAATATCGGCCTGGTCAATGGAGGCATTTACTTCAAGACTGCTTCCTGTGGTTCCTGAGGGAGTTATAGTAATCTTGGAATCATCGCTTGTATATTGATAAAGCTGCAAGTTGGAATCAATTACAATTGCATCCGTCGGCGCAATGATGGTTGCTCCAGCCAACTTTGCCACGGCACTGTCAAGTTGTGCCTGAGCTTGGGTTATGTTGGCTTGCGCCGACGCTATATCAGTAGATGTCGGGCCAGCCTCTTGCTGATTCACTTTATATTCAGCAGCTGTAACATCTGCTTGAGCAGCTTCTAAGGTCTTAGCTGCACCACCATTTTGGGCATTTTTGGCCGTTGTTAAGGCCGATAAGACATCGTTTAAAGAGTTTTGAGCAGATTGGATAGATGAGGTGTCTCCGCTCTGCTGGGCCTTAGCCAAAACATCACTGGCCTGTTTAACTTTTTCATTAGCTAAGGTGACTTGGTTGGCCAAATAAGCTGGATCGGCATCCTGCTGGGCAGTGGTCAAACTCTTCTGAGCTTTGGCAAGTTCTGACCGAGCCTGCGCTTTGGTTTGTTGATTATATCCATCATATAGGGATTGAAGCCTGGCCTCAGCTACCGCTAAGTTAGCTTGCTGCTGAACAACATCAGCTCTCAGGTTTGTTTCATCAATTTTGGCCAGAACTTGACCCTTTTGTACTGTATCTCCGACTTTGAAATTTAACTCGACCACCTGTCCCCTGGTCACATCTCCATTGTTGGAGAACTGCAAGGGTATGGACTGGGGATAATTAACCATCCCAGTTGCAGTGATAACCTTGCTGACATTTCCAATCTGAGCTTTAGCTGTGATATTTGCAACTGCTGCAGGTTTGGCCGTAAACTTTTTATAGCCCCAATATCCCCCTCCCAAGACCAAAACGCTCAATACCCCTATGGTCACCCATTTTTTGTTCATGCTCTCTCTCCTCTTTTATGTATTCTTAAGAAATTCCATTAATATAGAAGGAAGATTAAAAAATGCTCTAAATTCTGGTTAAAATTCCTAAATCAGAATATCACAGTATTATGTTCAAACAACGATAAACTTCTTAAGATCTTGTCAGGATTAGCTGAGGATTGCCTGAAGAACTACTAGATTTCACTGAATGGGATTCACTTCTGCCTCCTAGGCAATAAGATTTTAAAACAGCTTCCTTCTCCCAGGGTGCTCTTTACTTCGATTGACCCCCCATGGGCTTGGATAAACTCTTTGGCAATAGCCAGTCCTAACCCGGTTCCGCCGCTCTCTCGCTCTCGGGCTTTATCGACTCGATAAAAGCGATTAAAAATATGCTCCAGTTCCTCTTGGGGAATACCTTCCCCAGAGTCTTCTACCGTTACTTGAACCCAACTACTTAATTTTAAGTTATCCTTACTCTTAAATACTTTTGGATTTCCTTCTGCAGCTTGTTTAGGCATTCTTGAATCATTTAGCTTCTCAAGTTTTATAAGTTTCTCATGTTTCTCTTGTTTCTCTTGTTTCTCTTGTTTCTCTTGTTTCTCTATCTTATCCACTTTACGTTGGAAGACATCTCGTAAACGATGAGTGTTCCTTTCAGCCAATTTTCCTTCTTCAGCAAATCGTTCTATCTCCGCTAAGGTTAGGTGTAGAGCTCCACCCGGGGGGGTATGTAAAAGGGCATTGCCAATTAGATTAACGAAGACTTGAGTCAGGCGGTCGGGATCCCCTGTAATATCCGGTACCTCTCCCTTGATCTCGACAACTAATCCTCGCTCTTCGAATTCAATGGCAAATTGCTCTGTAATCCGTTCTACTAACTTCCTTAGATTTACCGGTTTTAAAGACATGTGTAATTTTCCGGCTTCCGCAAGATTTAACTGTTGGAGATCCCGTACTAAGCGAATAAGTCTTAAAGTTTCATCTTGTATGGGTAGAATGGTTTCCGGAGTTGAGGGTAAAACCCCTTCTTGAATTGATTCAAGTTTTCCGAGGATGACTGAAAGTGGTGTGCGCAATTCATGAGCTATATCTGCCACCATGTTGCGACGTACTTCCTCATTGCGAGCTAATTGTTCCGTCATTCGATTAAAGTCTTGAGCTAAGTTTGCAATATCTCCGTTGCCCTTGACATCAACTCTGGAGGACAAATCCCCATTCCCTACATTGCGAACAGCTTCCATCAAATGATTAAGAGGTTTCGTGAAATGCCGGGTTAATAACATTCCCAAGATTAAGGCTACAAAGGATGTAAGCCCTAAACCAATAAGCATAGCTTGAATAATCGAGGTTCCAATGGTTTTGGCCAGTCGATTATTAGTACCGGCAACTAGCGGGGTTTCCTGCCAATAAAACCCTACTGTCTGTTCCTTAACCTTGATCTCTTCCCATTGCTTGGGGATTTTATTACTGTTTGGTAATTGCGAAATAGTTTTACCCAGGTCTTTATTCTCTAAGTCCCCTACAACCTTACTCTCCAGATCAAATACCCAAAAGGGTGGGCCTTCACGTCGTGTTCTTATTCTCAAGTCCTGTCCGGGAATAGTTTGTTCCGGGGAAACTCCAACGACAAAAAGCCTCGGCCTCCCTTCAAGATCAACCCCTTCAAAATTCGGCCCAAATCGGTGTTCTGCCTCGCTAACTTTGGTGATATACCCCTGAACTCCATCCCAGCTGTCATGAGCCTCATAATATCCACTTAAAAGCCGCTTCCAACTTTCACCATAGGCTTGTTGGACATAGGTTTCCGCATGCCCAAGTAAAGATTGGGTTGTGATTAAGGCTATAGCTGTAAAAAAAATAGCCATAAAAAAAACCATGCCTATTAAGCTGATAATAAACTTCCTGCGTAAAGTCACAAGCCTTCACCAAACCGATACCCTACGCCAAATACGGTTTCTATGTACTTTGGCTCGCTGGGGTTGTCCTCAATTTTCTTACGCAGGTTGGAGACGTGGGTATCAATAGAGCGTTCATAGTAAAGATATTCTTCCCCCATGGCCTGCCGTAAAAGCTGCAGACGACTATAAACAGTTCCAGGGCGTGTAGCAAGTAAATGCAGTATGTTAAATTCTGTAGGCGTTAGAAGGACTTCCTGTCCGCATTTTAAGACCTTATGACTGGAGATGTCTAAGCTTATCTCTCCTCGAATTATTACTGACGAGGTGTATTCCTGGGAAACCCCTGAGGAGCGGCGAAGTACAGTTTTGATTCGAGCGACTAATTCCCGTAGGCTAAATGGTTTAACAATATAGTCGTCAGCACCAAACTCTAAACCAAGAACCCGATCAATTTCCTCGGATTTTGCCGTCAGCATGATAATCGGTATTGTACTGGTTTCACGCAAACGTTTGCACATGTCCAGCCCACTTATTCCCGGAAGCATCCAATCCAGCAAGACAAGATCCGGCTTTTCTCGTTCGATAAGTTCCATCCCTTCTACTCCATTGACTGCAGTTAGGGCGTTATATCCTTCCCGCGAGAGGTAATCCCTCACGAGAGTTAGAATTTCCGGTTCATCATCGACTAAAACAATCTTCATTTTCATGCCACCACTTTTCCCCTTTTCTCGTTGATATAAGTATAACGTTAATCTTTGTGATGTATCTAGGAAAGTTTTGAAGATTTTATGAAGAATATGGGGGTTGGAGAAAGTAAGGGGCGAATTGCCCGTTCACACACGTTACGTTTCCGCACCGCCCTATGCCGTCCTTGGCGGGCGGTGCACTCGACACGTCCTGTGTCAGCGCTCTCTCGTTGGATGCTGAAGGAATTGCGCCAACCTCTGGGCCGCTCTACGATGTGAACCTGGGCGCAATTGACCCTTCAGCATCGGCACTCGCTTTAGCGTGAACTTCACTAAAGTGTTCTCTTGGCAATTCGCCCCTTCTATTATCAATAATAATGCCCTCGCTTAAGACTTCTTAAACGAGGGCGATTGTCGAGAGTTAAACTTCTACTAATTCCATTTTCTCAGCAAGGAGTTCTGAACTGCGAGATAATTCTTCGTATTCGGCATCGGTATAATCTTTGATGATTTCGCTTATGAATTTTTGTCTTTCTGCGATTACTGCATCTAGGGCTTCATTTCCTCTTGATAACAAGTGAAGCGCGACTACTCTCCGATCCTTTTCAGCTCGTACACGTTCGACAAGCCCTGCAAATTCCATTCGATCTGCTAAATCCGTTGCTGTACTGCATGCTACATATAAGTTTTTGCATAGATCACCCATAGTTAAAGGCCCATATTCTCGAATGCATAAAAGTGCATTGAACTGAAGCTCAGAAATATCCATATCTACTAGAACCGATCGGCCACGCTTAAACAAAATTGCATTAGCTCGTCTTAAGGTTTCCTCCAGCTGCTTTATTATGTCTTCGTTTGCCAGTCATCCCACCTCCAATTTCCTAATATTATAACAATTCTATATTATCACAGTTTAGGATAATATTCAGTATAAAATAAACAAGTTAGCTAAAATACTAGTGAGATCTTAAATAAGGATTTTAGTTATCAAATACTCGTTCAGCTAAAGCTGAACATCCTCGTCTTTATACTGCTCATTATAATATTTACTGTATAATAGAACAATTTTACGCTTCAAATATAGTTTCATTTTGTTATAATAAATCATCTATTATTTGGCCAAGAGGTGATTTGAATTGCTCATTACTGAGACTGAATTTACAACAAATATTGAAAAATATTTATCACTCGTTAATCACGAAGAAATTATTATCACCAAGAATGGTAGGGGCATTGCAAAACTTACTTCTCTAAAAGAAGACGACAAAGTAGAAACTATCAAGTCTTTTTTGGGTTCTCTCTCTAATGATATCTCTTTAGAACAGTCTAAAGATGAAAGATTAAAGAAATATGAACTTATTGATTGATATACAATACCATTATTACCTGGAATACTCTTTAATAAAAACAACCACGATTTGAAACATCGTGGTTGTTTTTATGCTACATTTTAAATTACTCTTACTTTTGATTTCTATCAGGTTGAACTTGGAGGATAATTAAAGAGATTAATTGAACTGGGAGAATCTTTGAGAGCTCCTTCATTCTTGCTTTCAATATTACTACTATTCTTATTACTACTATTAGTACTGCTGCTGCTGTTACTGTTATTAGTACTATTAGTACTGTCGTTACCGCCGTTATTATAATTCGGGACTACTATCCCTAAACCTGAATTTCCGGTTCCGGTATTAGGTGTCACCGTTTTTCCCGAAGCCTCTGTCTTAACCAGATTGGCTTTGTAGACTAAATTTGATGCGTCAATGGTTCCATATTTACTGATGGGTTGACCATCGACACGGATTTGAACTTGCTTTATTGTGGAAAACTGGGTCAAGGTATTAACTAAGCCATACAGCGCAATCTCAGGGGCTACTTTAGAGTTAGGCTGTAAGAACTCTTTACTTAAATCTACAATAACCACATTGTCTCTGATGGCAATATCTCGTAATGTCGTAGTTGAAGAAACTGAGGCCAGCAAATCATTTCCCGAGGGACCTTTTAACCATTGAACAACTGTCTCTCTGGCAAGGCTTACTGTTTTTGGCAAGGTTCGCTCTTCCTTGAGTAGATACTTTCCACTGGCATCAGGATAATAAAGGGCTACCACCTTTCCTTCTCCTGTTGTTGTTGATGCGGGAATTGTCGTTTCTTTATCCCCGGTTGATCCTATCCAGTCAGCCAATGGCGTTGAGGCTCCATCCTTTTTCACAAGTGTTTCTAGCGTTCCACAGCCGGTCATCAGGATCAAGCTGAGTAAAACTACTCCCAGAAGACTATAATTCCGAACCCGTACTTTCATAATTTCTGCCCCTTCCTCAGACAAGTCTACTAATCCTCTTTTTTAACCTTATGCTTTGTCCAAAAAAATAGTACAGGTTCCGGCAAAAAAGATCTGAGATGATCTACAATAAGAGCCAATTTCTCTTACAACTAAATCTCACACTAGATAAAGAATTCTTTTATCTTCTCCCAGAAGAATAAGCGCACCTTGGGAGTGCTTTTCAAAGCATACTCTGTCTGACTTTTTCCATCCACTTGAACTGCGGTGGAATTCTCAATATCTACAAAACAAAGGGCCGGAAATAGCACACACCACCAGTTTGATCCTTGTCCCTCGCCAATCACCACCCGAAGTGCTTCATATTGCCCGGCAGGCAGCACCAGGGTTCCATAGGATTTAGTTGGAAAGGGAAAATGACCGTAATCTGTGTGAACCGTGTAGTTTTTATTCCATGAATGAATTACCGAAAGTGCAATCCCTTCCATATCAGGCCTAATCCTTTTGACGATTTCCCGGGATTCTTCTAAAGACTGGGCAGCAGCCAACTGAGGTGACACTTCCTTCAAGATTGCATCTCTAACCGCTCTCTTTAAAGCTTGATCTTCGTCACTATCTGAATTAGCCAGCACGTGAAAACGAATTAATTGATCCGGTGTCTGAGCCAGTGTCTCTTCTTTGGCGATTCCCACCGGAATAGGTTCCCGAAGTACTCCAAAAGCCATAATTCCTATCATACTAAGTATCATTGTTAAGGCAATAAACCGAACCTTCATTTCCGAACCCCTCTCCGACATTCTTTCTCTATACAAAGCCTGTCCAGGAATGTGAAGGTTTAAACAAAGTAGGCAAGCAAATTATATTATTCTAAGGGACAAATTCTGAGATCAGTATAAAGCACCCTTTTCAGCCATAAATATGTGTATCCGATGATTCGTAGAAAGGAGTTCCTTATGAACGACATTTTGGAGATTGTCTGGATTAGTATGATAGCCGGATTGGCCACAACGTTAGGCAGCCTGCTAGTCTTAATGTTTGGGAAGCCAAAAGAGCGTATTTTAGCCTCCCTGTTGGCTGGTGCCGGTGGAGTGATGCTGGCTGTGGTGAGTGTCGATTTGCTCCCGGAGGCCTGGGAAGTTGGACCCCCACATCAAGTGGGCTTGGGGTTTGTCCTGGGTCTGATATTTATGTACTTAGCAGACATTCGTCTCAATACCACCTCGAATACTCTCCCCTTGTCAAGAAGACAACGTCTTAAAAGAACCGGACTTCTCGTCGCTACAGGAATTGCCTTACACGATATCCCCGAAGGAATGGCCATAGCGGTTAGCCAAGAGGCTGCTCCGGGACTGGGATTTTTAATCGCCTTTGGTATTACATTACACAATCTTCCTGAGGGAATGGCAACAACAGCTCCTTTAAAAATGGCTCAGATCCGTTGGTGGAAGATTCTTCTTCTGAACATTGGAATTGCCTTTTTTACCCCCCTGGGGGCCATAATGGGTCTTATCGCTTTGGAAAGTGTCCAAAATTCCCTGGCCTTTTTTCTGGCCTTTGCAGCCGGCGCTATGACCTTACTGGTTTTCGCCGAACTAATGCCACTTTCCCGGGAGCGACATCCTCGTTATGCCTTACTGGGTGGAACCATAGGATTCATTGCCTTTGCCTTGATCAGTCTGATGCTCCCAGCCTGATAAAGATGTACGCAAAGGCAGGGCTATAATGGTAAATTGTCTAGGGCTTAGTTAAGTCCCATCCGATTAAGGCATCTTTGTCGTCAAAAACCGCGCACCTGAAATAAAAATCAAATGGTGCACCGGTGCACCATTTGGCCGTTTTGTCAAAAGAAGGACGCAACAAAATACAATCTCGTTACGTCCTTACTCTTGCACAAACAATTATGATTTTTTAGGCATCTATTATTTCTATTTATACTATACCTTTCTACCGGAAGAGGGAACCAACCATCTAAAATAATTATTTTATGGTTAATTTACTTCAAAACTTGAGCAGCATAATTCCCCATGGCCTTATATCCTTTAGCGTTTGGATACTTTCCATCAATCGTTAAACCGTCTTTATATTTGCCTTCCGAATCAAACAAGGGGTTGGAAAAATCTAAAGTTAAGATTTCCTCCTCTTGAGCGTACCCCAACTCCCACTCTCGAATCTCTTCAATACTATCGCGAACCCCTGGGTAGCTGATTGGCAACGCCAAGATAGGGGTAATATGATTAGCTTTTGCTTTTTCCACAATCGCTTTGATATTCTTCTGGATTTCCGTAAGGGGCACCTCTTGCAGGGCATCTCCGATTCCGGCAAATATAATAACTCTACCGGGCTTTTCGGCAACAACGTCTGTGTCAAAACGATCTAATAGGTTCTTGGCATTTTGCATTGTCTTTCCCTTATTCACCACGGTCACCTTAAGAACCTCTGCCAAAGTTGTTGTCCAAGAATCTTTTTCCGGGTCTAAAGGATATCCTAAAGTAAAGGAGTCTCCTAAGGCAACAATCTTGGGATTGCTTAGTGTTGAATCAGTTTCTGATTCGTTCGACTTCGCCGGAACATCCGACACCTTAGCCCCTTCGCCCCAAAACCCTGTAAAACCCGCGATCAAGACAATAAGGGCTAGCCCCACTGCCACTTGAATTAAGCGTATTTCTAACTTATACGTACGCATAAAATCCCTCCTTCCTTTATCAATATTCTACATCCTCAACTACTTTCCTTCTTCTTTCTACAGGCATTCTTTGCCGATCAGGTGTATGCGTTATACACCAGTATGCATTCAAACGCATATTTTGTAGTAGGAAAAAAGGAGGTAGCCCTATGAATTACATTGACAAGGCCCGCGAACTGGGGGCAGCCCTGTCCCAAACTCCCGAAGTACAGGAATTAAAAGCTGCTGAGGCTGCCATTATGGCTGATCCAGCCAGCAAAGAAGCGTTTGCTCAGTACCAGGAAAAGGAACGCGGGATTGTAACCACTCAGATGATTAGTAAAATCGCCCCGGAAAAAGACACTATTTCACTTCTTGATCTTAAGGTCCGATTAATGAACAGATATCCTCTTATCAAAGCGTACTTTATTCAACAGCAAAGCTATGAAAAACTAATGGCTATGGTAAACCTAACCCTGACTACAGCGATGCATGGGATGCCGTCTGCTAATGACCTGCCAATTCCAGAAGAATTCAAAGGCATGGCTCAACAAATTCTCGACAAAATAAGTGGCGGAAACGTAATGGAAAAGATGCAAATCTCGCCTGATATGTTAAAAGGGATTAAACTCCCCCCTACCCTCTAATCTTGTGAACGGTAGTAAGAGATGAGGCCCCCCGGATATCAGGGAGCACATTTTATTAACGACATTACGCATCCGGTCACCTTAATTGCCTTTCTAATTGTCATCGTCTTAGGGGGATGGGTAACTATATGCACTTGGTTCTGATGATTAGCTGAAAGGAGGAACGCCGTTATTAATCATCCTGAATGCCTGCCACCTTTCCCGGCGACTCCTTTTTCCTTTTCAATCTTAGTGACAAGCCCCATCCGCCGAAACCTCTTCTTTTGTCCTGTTAGTTCTATGATATTTCCATTGGCTAAAACAAAACTTCAGTTTGCCGCAATGATCGTGGCAGGCGTAGATATTCTTATAGCCTTTCTTTTTAAACGTTCCCTTGCCCACCCCCCTATTCCAAATCGCCCACCATCGGGTCAATACCCGATAACTCTGACCATGCCCCAATTAAACCAACTAATCCAAGCTGCCATCAAGGGGGAAATTCCTCTGCCTGCACCTCAACAATCCGTCCCGGGGCAAGGCTTTGGCCCTGTAGGACGAGATCAACCTCTTTTTCCTGATAATTTAAGTGTCTCACTAATTATCTCTGCCCCCTTTGCCCCCTTTGACGGCAGCCCTGACACATCATTTAACGTTCCTTTGTTCGAAGTTCCAGGTGTCCCGGGAAACCTGATTATCGCTGTTAGTTTGCTGATTGCTCAATTCTTTGTTGAAAGAGCAGGCGTCGGGATTCCCAACGGAGATGGTTCAAAGGTCAAGACTACTGTAAGTCTCGCCGAGGGAGGGATCTTCTATGTCATGGCCGTTTAAATCGAGATTGTCTCCGAGGAGCTGCCCCCCCCCAACTGACGCCTGTTCAACCCCACCCTTGAATGCAACGGCTCTACAGTCTTGGGATTATGGTTTCAAGCGTCTTGTCCCTCTTCTGGAGTATCCCACCCTTGGAACCGGCCTTTTGGCCTGTACCGTGTTCTTCTTCATTGCTTTCTTTTCTGATGTTATCTTGGCTAATATAACCTATATGAGCTTAGGAATCGTCGTGACAATAAGCACCTTTGTCTTGCTTCTGCTGTTAATATTTATTCAGATTCTTTTATAGGGCTTTGCTAGGTCGCTTGGGACTGGGCGGCTTCGTCCACATCCGTTCACCCAGCACTCCAAGGCTCGCCCACTCGCTGACCTGGGAGCTTCGCCAAACCTCTGGGTAGTACCTGAGGTGAACCCGTGGCTGCGCTTCCCCAGGTCAGCTTGTGGGCTTTATCGCCTCTCCATGCAATGGGTTCACTCCTGTGGATCGAAGCCGCCCTGTCTTTTGGGTCTATTATTCTTAAGTATGTTTTGGGGCTTTTTTAGGGCAGCGGCGGAACTCGCAGACGCGTGCGGATCGACGAAGACACTGTCTTCGCACGGATCAAACCTTCTTGCAGCACCGTCTTCGCACGGGTTAACACAGCTAAGAAGAGCTCCGCCCCAGAGCAAAGGCTGTAACAAACCTCAGAACGAGTTTTGTTACAGCCTAAATATTTAAACATTTATATTTCTAATCTATTTATACACTTACCTTCTAGCTGAGATTTCAGCCCTCCGCTCTTTTAACCTGACTATGAACCGCCCATGGGTGGGTTTGTTGGCGGCAGCGAGGGGACATCGGCTTCAGGATTGACTCCCATCTGATTCAAGGATTGCATTAGCTCCGGACTCATGGGAGGCGCTTCGGGATATATAGGAGCCACTTCCGGATTAATTGGAGGTTTTTCCTTATTGCTGAACAAACCTGTAATCTTACCCCAAATTGATGTAGCCGTTGACTTCACCGGGCGGAGAAATGTCATAATACCCATAGGGTCTTTAACTTTTAGGATTAAAGGACCATTGGGGGCTTGCGCCAGGTGGGCAGGATTTTCTGCAGAGACTACCACCCGGTCGTAGTGATGAAGGGGGACAGGGCTTTGAAAATGAGCACGATAAACTCCGGTGCCAACCTGACGTAAGGTTCCCACCAAAAATCCGCTCTTCCCCTTTTCGTCGACTAAATATGCTGCATATACCCCCGGTTGGCCAAAACCCAGATAGGTTTGGGGCACGGGCAGATTGGCTATAAGAAGAAAAGTATTATCAGGTGATATCGTTGCCACGCCATTACCGTTTATCCCTGCCTGGGCTGCTTGCAAAATAAGCTGCCTCGCTTGACCTGGATTATAGGGTATACCTTGATTGTAACCTTGTTCCGGCATGTAACCCATGTTTGGATTATAACCACCTTGTTGTCCCTGGATCGGCCCTTGCCACTGTTTTCCTTGTCCGGGTGGCTGCTTAGCTCCTATAAAACCGCCTCTTAAGTTTTGGATTTGCCCATCCTTTTGAAACACACCACTGGCTTTGAGTCCTGAACCTAGTGTATTGCGTATCGCACCCGGAGAGTATCCCGAGCCAAATTGACCATTGGGTAATTGACTAGGGAACCCCTGCTGTCCGATGGGCTCATAAGGATTATTAGGCTTATCCCCAACGAACCTCATTATGCTCCCTCCTTTATTCACTTCAATGTGCTTTTATCTCATGATATGATAGTGAGTATTGAAGGGTTCTGAAAGGAGAATTTAATGGCTAAGAAATCAACACCTCTTGCCAAAACAATATCTCGCCGCAGTTTCTTCCAAAAAATTGGCGGTTTTATTGCAAACCACTGGCTGCTTAGTTCTGTCCCTGTTGCGGGAGCTGGGGTTCTCGGCTGGGCAGAATTTGATACGCTCTCTTTAAAGCTTCAAAAATGGGATCTCTCTTACCCAAATCTGCCCTTGGCTCTAGAGGGAAAAACTATTTGCCAGCTGAGCGATTTGCACCTTGAAAGCTTACGGATTTCTCCGGAAAATATCCGGCAAAGTGTGATGACTCAAAAGCCTGACCTCCTGGTAATAACAGGGGATATTATTTCAACCAGGACGGATTTGGATAAATTAGCACCCTATCTCAGTGGGCTGACTGCTCCTTTCGGAAATTATGTGGTTATGGGTAACAACGATTATAGCCATTTATCTCGGACTCTTTTGAAACGTTATCTCCAGGAGTTTGAAACCCTGGGCTGGATTCCATTGCTGAATGATGCCGCTTTTCTCAAACAACTTAATCTTTGGGTTATTGGAATTGATGACCCGGCAACTGCTCATGATGAAGTAGATTTAGCCTACCAAAAGGTGCTATCTGCCCAGTCAACTCTAACCAACTCCCCCTTCCGCTTAGCCCTGGCTCATTCTTCAGATTGCCTGGACGATGTGGCAAAACATGGAGCAGATCTTCTACTTACAGGCCATACCCATGGCGGTCAAATCCGTCTGCCGGGATTTGGCCCTCTAATCACTAATACCTACCTGGGAGACCTAGGGTTTTATGAGGGATATCATGTCATTAACGGAGTACCCTTATATATCAATACGGGCATTGGCGAAAGTATGATTCCTCTGCGTTTCAATGTGCCTCCTGAAATCGCTTTCTTCACCTTGCATCGTGGGAATGAGCAGCCTAAGCATGAGACGCGTTAAGTCAGCAAAAGTAAAACAAAAAGAGGTCCCACAACTTTTTGGTTGTGGGACCTCTTCTGCTTGTATGACAGAACAATGGCTCATACAAGTCCTTCTAAATACTAAAGGTATGGTTGCCGATGCGTTTGATGACAGTGCGACTCTTAATCCATTTGTCGGTAGCCGTTTGTGGGTTGTAGTAAAAGATTGCCCCGTTTGTCGGGTCCAGGCCAGATAGAGCGGCTTCGGCTGCTTTGTAGGCTTGATCATCGGGATCTAAATGAATTTGCCGATCGTCAACCGCTGTAAAAGCTCCGGATTGGTAGACAATTCCTTTGATTGTTTTAGGAAAACGTGGATCCTTGAGTCGATTAAGTACAACCGCTCCGACAGCCACTTGCCCTAAGAAATCTTCTCCGCGAGCTTCTCCGTAGATGACCCGACTCAATAGCTCTACTTCTTCTTTGGAGACCAGACGTCCCAAACCACGGGAGTGAATTTGACTGTTGTCTTTAGGATCAGGGAGCGGGCTAACCTGTTTGTCAACTTTCTTTGTGCCTTGAGATACAATTATCTCGTAGGTCTGAATATCTGATTTCGGTTGTTCGGAAGACAGTTGGCTTGAATCAGCAACGCTGGACTCTTGTTTATAAACTGTTGCTAACACTGGGATACTTCGTAAGATATTAACCCACCACGGCGTGTCTTCGGCAACTTCTTTTACTTTCTCGTCAGAGATTACCGGGGTAGTTGAAACTGCTACGACTTCCTTTGTATACTCCTTAACATCCCTGGGCTGGAGATCCTCAGTTTTTTTCTGAATGATTGGGTTGGGAACCCATAAGGTCTGTCCCTCCCGAATTTGATCAGGACTTTTTATCCGGTTAAATTTTACGAGTTCATCAACCGACGTTTGATACCTTTCTGCTAAATGCCAAAGAGTTTCACCACGCTGAACTGCTATCTTCATGGTAGTTGACGAATTTGCATAGATCCCGTTATTATCAATGTTAACGATTTTGCTCCCGAGTCCTAGAGCAGGATAGATATTGGCCTGCCATAAACACAAACACATTATCCCACATAGGAAAATCGCCAAAGACTTCCGACATCGTCGGTGTGGTAATAAAATAAAAATCACCTCTTGTTATAGACTATTTCTAGTCTTTCCCAATTAAGGTGGGTTTTATAACTACCTGCTTAAATGCTTAATAGTGGCAGAATGCTTTTTCCTTATTTGTCATATGCTACTATGGCATACATATACTATTATGACTGAGCAAAGATAGATTAGTCTCATCTTTTGTTTTGTCGATTATTGTAAGTGAGGTGAGGTTGACAACTTGAAGGCTTTTATCAAAAACCTGTTATTGTCGTTATCTCCCCCTGAAGATCCCCCGCTCAGCGAGGAGGAACGCCTGCTTGCGGAAATCGAAGAAACTAGAGAAAAAATGGTGCACGCCTGGAACCGCTTGGACTATGCGGCTCCAGAATATGTAGAAATTGCCGTACTCGAGCTTCTGCTCGCTGAAACCCAATATGGAATTCTCAACAAACGCTATCGTCTAATGTTAGGGTTAAAAGACGCATCTTACTTTATTCCCACCGGGGCCAGAGCTTTATCCACAACTCTAGAGAAGAGCTGTCTAAATCATGCATTTTATAGATCACTTGCCAATCCCTCTAGTGAGAATCCTGCTGTATCCTCCTTACCTCAGTTAACTTCTCCAAATTCATAGAGATTCATCAGAGGATTATTTAGGAGATTTTTCAGAGAGAAAGCGTGTTAAAAGGACCGTCCCCCTAACACCCAAGAAAGCTCCGCCGAAAATCGGCGGAGCTTTCTTTTATCTAAGTCCGGTTAATATCACGTCGACCATTGCCTGATGATCTTTGTCCTCTAAGGGTCGTGGATTTATAAAAATCCTTTGCATGCAGAATTGTTCCAGAGTACCCATAATACAACAGGTAGCTAATTCGTCATCGAGATCAGCCCGCAATTGTCCTTTGGCCTTGGCCTCTTTGACCATCCCTTTGTAAAACTCGATGATAATTGACTGAGCTGCCATGTGATGGGCTCGGATTTCCTCAGAAAGGATTTTAACCTGCATGGCAATATGGACGAATTCCATATGATGGTTTAGAAACTGGGCGAGAAAGTGTGAGCAGTTGAGAATTTTTTCCTCGATGGTTTCATCCTGATCCATACTTTCTTTTAAACCGATTCTAAATTGATCCACACTGAATTTGAGTATTTCTTCAAATAAGCGATCTTTACTTTCAAAGTACTCGTAAACTGTACCTTTGCCAATCCCCGCCTCTTTGGCGATATACTCCATCTTTGCGCCGTCGAAGCCGTGCTTAGAAAACACACGGATTGCAGCTTTAAGGATCTCTGTCTGTTTTTCTTCTCTCGACGCCGTGGGTACCATCTCCTTTACACAGAATGTGTTAGCTGAGGCGCAGACTTTTGCTTTTTCTTTTCCTTCTTATTCTTTCTGGAGTCCCGAATATCTTCAAAAATCGTATAGATAACGGGTACGAGAAGTAGGGTTGATAAGGTGGAAAGGGTCAGTCCGAAGATTACCACGATACCCATGGGAGCCATGGTTTCCGAACCTTCGCCGATACCCAGGGCCATTGGGATAAGTCCCAGGATGGTTGCTAGAGTCGTCATCAGAATCGGCCTTAAACGAATAGGCCCGGCGTTTTCGATGGCCTCTTCCCGTTCTTCCCCCCGCTCTCGACGTTTAATAATATAGTCTACCAAGACAATGGCATTACTAACCGCAATACCTACCAAGAGAATCAAACCGATAAACGAGGGAACGCTTAAGGTTGTTCGGGTAATGAATAATCCCAGCATTCCGCCGGAGAATCCCATTGGCAAGGATAGGATAATCGTAAAGGGATGGAGTAAGGATTCGAACTGAGCTGCCAAAATCATGTAAACCAGCAGAATTGCCAGGATTAAGGCCAGTCCCAAATCGGCGAAGGATTCCATAAGCTCCTTATTCTCACCTAAGACTTCATACGTGTACCCATCCGGCATCTGATAATCTTTGAGCTTTGTTTCGATATCGGTGGTTATACTCCTTAAATCCCGATCAACAATTTGACTGGTAATATGGACGACACGAGTCTGTCCTGTTCTCTCGATCTTAACAGGTCCCCGTCCGATCTCAACTTCCGCCACCTGGCTCAGAGGGACAGTTGTTCCGGAGAGGGTGGAAATCGGCGTCTGACCTAAGTTTTCCAGACTTGTCTTAAAGGTCTCGTCCCCCGTCAGCACCACATCAATTTCAGTTCCTTCATAACGATAGGTAGTTGCAGTGGTTCCGGAAATAGTCCCTTTTACCGCTTGGGAAATCTGAGCAGCCGATAAACCAAATTGGGCGGCGTTGGGACGGTTAACTTTAACGACGACCTCCGGAACTCCGTCCGTCATGCTTGTTTTGACTTCCCGGGTTCCATCAACTGAGGAAATAATCCCTTGGATGTCCGTACCAATTTTCTTTAGATCCTCAAGCTCTTCTCCTTTAATCGCAATGTCAATGGGAGTTGTTGAACCACCCATTTGCATATTATCCGTTACTGTTACTTTAATCTCAGCTCCGGGAATGTCTTTAGTTAAAGAACGTATCTCGTCTCCAACCTCACCGACACTCCGGGACCTTGTGTCTAGATCCACCAGCTGAACACTAAGTGAGCCGGTATTGGCTGTATCCCCCCCTAAGGAAAAACCACCGTTAGTTCCTATTTGGGTAAAGACTGTTTCAATTTCAGATATGCCTGCCAGCTTTTCTTCGATCTTATTCATGGTATCTTCAGTATCTTCAAGTTTAGCGCCATCCGGCAAGGTCAGGTTAACTGTCAATTGACCGATGTCTGACTCAGGCATAAATTCTGCACCTAAGCTGAGAGCGGAGGCAGCGGATAGACCAAAGATCAAAGTAGCAGTTATCATCACTGTTTTTCGATGGTGTAAGGCATAGTGTAAAAATTTCTTATAAACCCCTTCAATGCGGGCAAAACCTGCATCGAAGCCACGACTCATTCCATCAATCAGCCCTCTAATTCCCTTACGTCCCTCGGGAATCTCTCCGGATTTCATAAGCTTAGCAGAAAGGGTAGGAACTAGAGTCAAGGAAACCAGCAGGGAGGCCATCAGAGATATGGCAAAGGTCATGGCTAACTCTCGGAAAATTGTGGATACCACGCCCTCTACAAACACGATGGGAAGAAATACTGCAACGGTTGTCAAGGTAGAAGCGAAGACAGCCATTCCTACTTCTGATACCCCTTTGACCGCAGCTTCGTATTTAGAATATCCTTCCTGACGATGGCGATGGATGTTTTCTAAAGCTACGATATTATCATCCACCAACCGGCCCATTGCCAGGGTCAATCCGCCAAGAGTCATCATATTGATAGTGATCCCGGCAAAATAGAGAACTGCAAAGGTGGCCATCATGGCGATGGGAATCGCTGTAGCAGTGATAAAGGTTGTTCGGATGTTATGAAAGAAGAGAAAAACCACGACAATCGCTAAGACCCCACCCAAGATTGCTTCGTTTTCCACGGTTTTAACGGATTGCTTAATGTCAATGGATTGATCCATAACAACATCGACCTTAAGATCTGGGTATTCTTTAGCGAATGCTTCGACAGTGGCATTGACCTCATCGGCTACTTTAACAGTATTGGTTCCGGATTGTTTTTGCACAGAGATGCTGACACTTTTTTCGGAATTTGCCTTAGTAATTGCATTGACATCTTTATGTACAATCCCTACATCGGCAATATCTTTTAGTTTAATCTGTCCGCCACTGGGAAGGGGAATTAAAACATTTTTGATTTCCTCTAAAGACTTAAACTCTCCGGTGGTCCGAATGGTTAGTTTTTGGGTTCCCTTATCTACCTGACCACCGGGAGAATTAAGATTTTCGGCACCAATCAATTGGGCTAAGGAACTGATGGTTAAGCCGTAGCCATTCATTTTTTCCAGATGGGTTTTAATTTCAACCTGATCTTCAAAGCCGCCGACAACTGAAACCGAGGCGGCTCCGGAGACCCGTTCCAGCTGAGGCTTGAGCTTATCCTCGGCAATAGACTGAAGTTTAGCTAAGTCTGCATCATGTCCGCTGATGGTCAGAACCACCACCGGCATGGAATCCAAATCCAGCTTCATGACCATTGGTGCCCCTGCATCATCCGGTAAACGACTCTTAATCTGGTCAACCTTCTCCCGCATTTGCAGGGTTGCAAAGTCCATATCTGTTCCATTTTTGAACTGGGCTATTACGATTGAACTACCCTCAGAGGTTGTCGAAGTCACCGTATCAATATTTTCAACGGTAGAAACCGCCCCTTCTAAGGGATTAGTAATCAGTTTCTCGATCTCCTGCGGGCCGACCCCGGAATAATTTGTCACAACGATGGAAACCGGAATTTCTATGTTGGGCAAAAGATCAATGGGAAGGCGAGTCAGGGAAATACCGCCTAGGAGAATGATGATGAGCATCACCATGATGATTGAGACAGGGCGTTTAACTGAAACTTCTGCTAGCTTCAAGACTCTTCCCCTCCCACAATTTTCACCTTATGGCCTTCATCAACTAAGGTCTGTCCTTTAACAATTACCTTGTCGCCCTGATTTAACCCTTTAAGGATCTCAATGTCCACCCCCGTATCCAGGCCGGTGACAATTTCTTTGGCAGTGGCTTTATCATCGACAACCACATAGACAATGGTCTTTTCGTTTTTCAGAACAACTGCCTCACTTTTGATGGCCATAACATCCGGCTTTTCATCGGTGGTCAGTTCTACTTTGGCAAACATACCCGGCTTAATTAAACCGTCCAGATTCTCAATTAGTATTTTAATGGGATAGAGCTGGGTTTTGGGGTCAGCAGCTGGGCTGACATTTTCAATTCTTCCAACAAAGCTTTCCTCCGACACTGAGGGAACCGTAACCTTGACTTCGTCATTCATTTTCAGGCGATTGACTAAGTTCTCGGTGACACTAACTGTGGTATAGACACTACTGGCATTGGTCAGGCTGACTCCCGGTTGAGCACTGCTGGCCATATTTCCTACTTGGACATTAACCTGAGCGACAACACCGGCGACAGGGGCAGTAACAACTGCATTGTCTAAGGATTCCCGGGCTTGAGTAAGCTGAACTTCCACTAGATTAAGGCTGCTGTCTGAGGCCTGCACGGTTAATTGTTCAATCTGGCCTGCATAAGAGGATTCTAATTCTTGAAGACCTAACTCTGCTTGATCCAGTTGAGATTTTGAAGCTGCACCTGCATCATAAAGAGCTTTAGTATTAGCCAGGGTCTTTTTCGCGTCGGCAATTTTTTCTGCGGCTATGGCTTGAGTTCTTGCCAGAGAGGACTTTGCACTTACCCACTGTTCTTTGCTATTTTGGTAGCGGGCCTCAGCTAATTGATAAGCTGTATTCAGATCTGTGGTTTCCAGAGTAAACAAGACATCCCCTGCCTGAACTGTGTCCCCTACTTTGACATTCACTGACTCAACCTTACCTGCCATCTTGGGAACCACTGATACATCTGTCTCAGATGATATTTTCCCACTCAATATCGCAGTATTGATAAGCGTCTTGTGGCCGGCCATTTCCACCTCTACCGGTATGTATTTTTCTTCGACGACGGCAACGGGTTTATTTCCGCTGCACCCGGTCAACACTCCAAACGTCATCAGCGCTACGAGTAAGATCCGAACCTTTCCCATGTTCCTAATTTTCTTCAACGCCTATCTCCTCCACTTTGCCCATAAATTCTCAATCTTCAGAACCGACTGTTCGGTCACTTAATTAGTTATACCTTGAATAGCTTTGAAAATCAAGCTATCCAGGAAATAATCCCTTAAGAGCATAGGATTACTTCCCAGATAAATAAGATAAAATCAATATAGTGTAACTATTGGATTCATTAGACCTGGGCTCAACATTATTTAGATATGGCTGCATATGCTTTATTTTAAAAAAATTCATTATAGTCTTCATAGTTTTGTCTTCTTTGTCTCACAGCCTTCAGTTGTCTGATGATTCCCTGTTCCGTTTGCGAATGTCGTGCCATAGGGCTGTCAATTGCTTGAACCGCTCTAAAAAAGTAACAATAAAATTCAAAGGGTTCTTTCTCATAGTCTCTAGGCCTACGGCTACTTCATTGATTGTTCCGCCAACTTGTTCGCTGGTTTGTTTTACCACAGCGGTGACTGACTGAATATCCGCCAGCAGATAGGGCAAATGGGCATTAATATCCTGCACTGTCTGCTTTGCTTCATCCGTCAGCTTGCGCAGGGAACGTACCCAAAGCATCACTTCAATTCCGATTACCCCCAAAATGATGGTCGCCACAAGAGCACATACTTCATAAATCATAGACCCACTCCCACTCGGTTTCATATCAAGTTACGGTAAATCTTTAATTGCTGTACCATAGTCCAGATCAGACGGGCTTAGTTTATTCATTTCTGTTACCCGCTTGTTGGTTTGTAAGGACTGGATCCTGGAGGTTCCACTGATGTCTGCACCCCTCTGAACTGTCTTGGCAATGGCCAAGCCCCCCTCATGCAGAGTTTGGCCTGAAACTCCAAGAATGTCAGGATGAATAACCAGCCAGTAGGTGGTATCCGGAATTAACTCAACCTGAGGAACCACCTGCAGACCGGAAGTTCCAAGGGGTACAAGTGTTGTTGGCGTTCTCTCCCCTGTGCGGCTGTTGATCAGCTCAATGCTTGAGCTAGTTACTGTCTGCCAATCGATATCTCCGGAAAAATTCACTGTGAATTTTTTATCTAAGGAAATCCCCGTTAATTCTGCAACTTGACGATAGTTAGAAAAGTAGTGGATAAAATTCATAGACGATTGGGTTTCTTGTGGATTGTTGGCCGCAACTCCCGACAATTCTCCCCAAGCTTCCCAGTAATCGTCGGTTCTGGCCATTTTAAGCGCTTCATTGGAGTCAGTTAGCATTAATTCTGCAGCTTTGAGTGGATCTGAATGCTCTATAACTACATTGGGACTTACTCCGACTTGATCAATCTCGCGACCCAGAGGAGAATAGAAATGATCAATGGTCATCTTAAGTACGCCACCACTTTTGAGGGGAAAGGAGCCTTGAACCGTTCCCTTGCCATAGCTGGTAGTCCCTACAAGCGTTGCTTTCTCATGATCCTTGACCGCTGCACTTAAAACCTCTGAGGCGCTGGCACTGTTTTCATTGATCAAGAAAATAATCCGTCCCTCTACTCTCCAGCCCGGATCTTCAGCCTCAATAGGATGAAGTACACCGTCCCGATCTTTCACCCGTACAGCAACATCCGAGCCGATAAAGTAACCCGCCAGCTCCATTGCCGAACCCATAAATCCCCCTCCGTTATCTCGCACATCTACAATCCAGCTATCGACATTTTGATCTTTTAACTCTTTTGCTGCCACCTCAAATTCTTCAGACGTATTACTCCCAAAAGAATTTAGATCCAGGTAACCAATATGTCCATCCAGTACTTCGCCGGTCACTGTGGGCTCAGAAATCTCTCTGCGCATAACCTTCAAATCCCGGGTCTCTGTCTCCTGCTTTACCCTAAGCTGTACTGAACTTCCTTCAGGCCCTCTGAGTATGCTTGCAGCCTCTTCTGAGCTAAGCCCAACTAAGGATTCCCCGGCGGCCCTAATAATCACATCCCCCGGTTTTAGCCCGACTTCCTCTGCAGGTGAGCCTGAAATAACGCCCAGAATCCGAACACCTTCAGGGATCATTTCAATGTGAATCCCTATCCCCGAAAAACTCATGTTAATACTATCGATAAACTCTTCATATTCTTCATCAGTAAAATACTTCGTATGAGGGTCTCCCAACCTTTCCAGCGTTTCCTCCACTGTCGGAGCATTTAAGACATCCTCAGAAACCCGATCGACATACTGATTTTTTAGAAGTGCACGGACTTCCGTGAGAACTCCGTTACTTGAAGCCAAAACCGTCGTTGAATTGCTCAGCACTAGTAAGATGATGAGCATTAAGTTTAAAACAATCTGGCTGGCTGCTTTTTGCAGCAATTTTTTCTTTAATTTTTTTCGAATAAATATAACTGGCATAGTTTAAAATAATCTCCTCTCCAGAGTACCTTTTTATAAGGGCTTTATGCGTATAGATTCGACACCTAAATGAATTTACCTTCGCCTTGGTAAAACTTCTTCCAATGAACAAAACAAAAATGCCCTCTCTAGTTATATCTACTAAAGAGAGCATCGTTACATGCTTATTTGCTTATTATGTTTCATTAGATCGCCTTCCGTTTTGTAATTACCTCACCGATAGTGCTTAATGTGCCTTCCACATTGGCTACCGAATGCTTAAGATTATCTATTTCAGCTCGATGGACTTGATTATTATGTTCTATAGCCTTTACGACTAAATAAATCTCGTCTTGTCGCGATTCCAGATGATTCAACTTATTGAGGATAAGTCCAAACATCTCTTTGATCTCATTCTCCATTACTTCACCACCTCTCTTCAAAATTATACCATTGCCTGTCCGCTTCCATCAAGACACATTCTACATTTTAAAACCCCTAAATTAAAGGAAAAGGTTTTGCAACCTTTTCCTTTAATAAACTCGTATTATTATTATCCGTTTCTTTTAGGGTCTCTACCTCTTTGAGGTGCCGCAGGACTGCGGAAATCGTTACTTTTTCTTCTCGACCAGGTATCCACCTTTTGTCCATAGTTATCTCGTGGGTAGTTCCCTTGAGGTGGTCTGGCATTGCCCATATTCCCCATGCTTCGGCCGCTTCCGCTTCCCATGCCTCTTCTTCGGGCAGGAGCCGCTTCAGTCAGCTTTACTTCAACATTATCCGGTTCTTTGGTCATAATTTTGAGAGCTGCTGACAAAAGTGTGACGGAATCATTTTCGACGAGCAATTCTTCAGCCACGGATTTGTATTTTTCGATATCTTCTTCAGAGATGACTCGTAAAATCTCATTCATGGTTAAACGCTGTTGACCTTGTACTGCTTCAATGATGGTAGGAATAGGTTTGCGGACGATTCTCCGCTTAATCACTGATTCTATCAAGCGCAGCATACCTATCTCACGGGGAGTGACTAAGGTGATGGCTAAGCCCGATTTTCCCGCCCGACCGGTTCGGCCAACTCGGTGGACATAACTTTCCGGATCCTGAGGGATATCGAAGTTGAAGACGTGAGTCACACCGCTGATATCTAGACCCCGGGCTGCCACATCCGTAGCCACCAATACTTCGATAGTGCCATCTTTAAACTGTCTTAAGACGCTGTCACGCTTACTTTGAGTCAAGTCACCGTGAATTCCTTCTGCCGAATAGCCACGTTTGCTGAGTGCTTCGGAAAGCTCATCAACCCGGCGCTTGGTTCTGGCGAAGACAATGGATAAATCCGGGGATTGAATGTCTAAGATACGAGATAAAACATCGAACTTTAAGCGTTCGGTAACTTCAACATAATGCTGCTCGATATCTGAAACTGTAACTCCAGTGGCCTTAATGCTGATTAACTGAGGTTCCTTCATAAAGCGCTGCGCGATATTTTGAATCTGGCGCGGCATTGTGGCCGAGAAAAGCAAGGTTTGACGTTCTTCCGGTATTTCCTTGAGAATCGTTTCAATATCCTCTAAGAAGCCCATATTTAACATCTCATCTGCTTCATCCAGGACAACTATCTTAATTTCATGAAGGCGAATGGTCTTTCTTCTCATATGATCCATCAAACGTCCCGGGGTAGCTACGATAATATGAGGTCTCTTCTTGAGAGCTCGGATTTGCCAGTCGATTCCCTGTCCGCCGTAAATAGGCAAGGCATGAATCCGCTTAAACTGTCCAATCTTGTTCAATTCCTCGGCAACTTGAACTGCTAACTCACGAGTAGGTGCCAGAACAATACCTTGAATATTCTCGGATTGTCCCATAATCCTCTCCACCAAAGGGATTCCATAGGCTGCTGTTTTACCCGTACCGGTTTGAGCCTGTCCGATCAGATCATTCCCTTCCATTGCTAAAGGGATAGTCTGTTCTTGAATGGGTGTCGTTTCTTCAAACCCCATGTTGATAATCGATCGTAATACTAATTCACTTAGGTTTAAGTCTGTAAATGTCGCCAATACTTTCATTCTCCTTTATTACTTTATATCTTTAAGTTTTCCAAATGCGTCCTTATCTATAACTGCGAATCTACCTATAAAGAAATTATCTCTATCTATCTTTTACGCCGTAACAGAATATCCGTGATAGCGTGTGAGTTCCGCCAACTAGGAAATAGACGCTTTATAGCACCAACTATATATTATAGCACAGATGTTGGAGTATAGGAAGTCTAAGGAATTTCATTTATTTTCGGGCACAATAAAGGATCTCCGCGTCCGGAGATCCTAATTGCGCAAGTCATTTGGTTCAAATGGGTCTAACTGACTTACAAAATTAAATTAGCACTAAAAATAACTAAAGTCAAGAAAAATCCTCAGATTTGGGGTTAGATTGTGGATATCTGGTATTTTTTTACTAAGCTTGAGGTAATCCTTTTAAAAACCACTCGTAATTGCACTTTGCGTTAAACAAATCAATTTGCTTTGTTTTAACGGCATTTTCTTGAACCTCATAATTCGTTGTTGCTTGATCTAACTCTAATTTTGAAATCATTCCCAAACCCATCTTCATTTGAGCTTCAGAGAGTGCAATTTTTTTATCTCCAAGGGTCTGTTCTGCTAGTCGAAGATCGCTCTGAATTTTGGCAATATTGTCGATCATGTTATAGTAATCTGCTTTCAAGGCGTCCTTTAATTGTTTAAGCTTTAAGTTTGCATTTTCTAAATCATAGTTTGCTGCTTTGTATTCATTTGATGACATTCCATTATCCTTTTTAGCCCTGTCGAGAGTAGCTTGAAGAATCACTATCTGATTTTCCTGTAATCTAATCGTGTAGCTGTTCTCTATTGCCTTCGCCAAATCAGCCTCTTCGTCTTCTATAGTAAAGTCTTCGCTGACAGAGATACTTCCAATGTTCAGATCACTCTCCTGATCATTAAGCATAATTTTTAATTGACGTTCTAAAGAATCCATTTGAAATTCTGTGCTTTCAAGTTGGGTCTGGAGGTCTACTAGTTGAGTTTTCATTGCATTCATACTATTGTGGGATACCATACCTAGACTCTGTTGTAATTGCATAGCTGTTAGCTGGTCTTGCAAAGAATCAATGCTCTTGGAAATAACTGATGAAGCAACTTTCAACTGATTATACCCAATAAATAAACTTTCTCCCGTCAAAATCTGTGCATCATCATTCATGTCCGCTTGCAGATCGGCTATCGCTTCTACGTTAGGTCTGTCAACTTGATTTCTCTCTAATTGCTTTAGAGCATCAAGTAATGCGCGTTTTTCAGTACTTAATGCTACTATTTGAGATATTTCATCCGTCTGATCCCTTTGATCATTAAGGTGCTCAAGATCATCCTCAAGGTCTTTAATTGTTCTCTTAAGATCCGAATAGCCTGCATGAGTTTTAAGTCTTTCATTCTCATTAATGCGAATGGCTATATTTTGTTCAGTAATAATACTTTCGATATCTTCAAAGCTTATTGTTTTTGAACCTACGTCTTCAGCTAAAGCCATAAAAGGTTGTCCAAAAATTAACATGGATGATAAAATGGATACTCCAATTAGTTTCTTCATTATGTAAACTTCCTTTCATGATACGTATGTACTAATTGTATTGTAGAATTTTTCCGATGTCAAATTGAAATTAGAGGGAATATAAATGTTTAGATCAGCAATAAAATGATGACTCAGAGGGCAGGTATTGTTTTACCCTGCCCTCTGAGTTCTATTTTATTGTAGCTTGTTTTAACTGTTTTCCTTCCTTGATAACAATGATATCGATTGGACGGTTCGGATATTTATCTTTAATAATCTGACTGTATTTCTCTATAACTTGATCCACCGATAGCTCCTGCTCATTATTAATTGTAATATCGACGTTCACAGCAGGCTGTTCACCTTCTACTACTTGAATCATGACTTTATCAATTCCCTTTTCTGCCTCTAACTGCTGAGTCAGATCAGTATCACTCTCTAATTTAGTAGTAGCTGGAGGATTATCCCCCTTTGATTCAGTTCCTTGACTCGTTTGGTCTTGTTGCACATTTGTATCCGGAGTCGATTTTGAACATCCAGTTATCAAAAGAAACATTGTTAATACACCAGTAATCCATAACCATTTACGCTTAGACATGTTTTGTTTTCCTCCATTTCTTAGCCCCTGGTGTTTTTTTAATGACTACTGTTATTATTTAATACAATATGCCATGTAGATAAATCAACATCACTATCTTCGAAAATATGCTGAAATTTAAATGTCCACAATATAGCCTTATAGGGTTTAATTATTATGTTTTTGACATCAAAAATCCCGCGAGCGAGTTCTTTTTGATTAGCATCTAAAATAATTAATGGCATTTTTTCTAAATTTATTGGCTTATCCATAGAATTTCGAATTATTACAGTAGCTAATAGCTCATTTTGGGCTGTAACCTTCGCGCAAAGTCGCGAGAAATCTACTTCGCCATGCTTCATTGGTGGAAGTTTTGCTAATATTTGTTCCAGTTTCTGCTGTTGGTCTAATGATATATTCTTTGGGAGCGTCTGATATCCAATTTTGACTTTTTTAGGGCGTTTATCTCGCACATCAAAACACACCTCACACTCTGAGGGGACATCCTTAACATAAACATTATCTGGTTCAAAGCGAACAACGCAGGCCTTTGCCGAGCGACCAGCAACTACACCAATAGTCTCTCCTCTAAAAGATTGCTGAGCTAGAACTTGCTTATTAGAATCCAGTAAGACTAAAGATATATTTTTAAACTTTACTTTCTTACTAAATCCATTGCTAATATAAAAGCCTACTATTAGTGCTCCACCATCAGGCGTAGCGCTTGTAAAATGGATGGCAACTCGGCCTTCAGTTAAGGGCGGTAGTTGCCGTTCATCCAACTGTTCTTTAGAACTCTGGTTCAATAAGTTTGCTTCAACTATGTCCTTCGATAAATACTCTGAATCTTTTTCCGTACCTCTATTGGTTTTTGGAAAGTTTAACAACATAATTTAATCCTCCAAATATTTTTAGAACCTAGTTTTTATTCTCTCATATCTTTAATCATTTTGCCACTGGAAACAATTTTAAATACTAAAGACAAATGAGCAGTCTATAAGAATTTATTTGGCTAATGCCATGTCATTTATTCATATAATGTGTCTGAGACAGAAAGAACTCAGATCTCACAGCCTATGCTAAAATTTGGATTTTATAATTTTAGCATAGGTCTCTTTAGTTTTTCGCCTGGAATCAGGAATCAGACAGCATCCAATATCTTTTTTAGTTAAACTATCGAACTTGCTCCGTTTGATATTTGATGATCTTGTAGACTAATTAGCCGATACCATCCAGAATAGCACCAAATAATGATATCACCCTCACCTATTTCCAGGTGAAGGTGATTTAACGTTCCAACATTATTTTAAATTGTCTAGATAGTATCGCTTTCTGTTATGACACTCTAACAGTCTTTTGCGAATTTTAAAATCATTGACTCTCTGTGACTACTGAACGCTCGAGCTATTTTTCTGCTGCCGAATCATGTAATTCGCACTAATACCTAGCCCCAGGAGAATCCAAAACACCGGTGCCACTGAAACGACACTATCGTTAAAAAAGGCCGCTCCCAAATAACCACAAATTGCGACAAATATACCTACTCCAGCTTGAGATACAAAATCACTATATTCATTTTTAACGTAAAGCTTAATGCTTGAGACAAAATACGCAATAAACAATGATAAAAGTGCCAAAAGAGAGATGATTCCAGTGTTTAGTCCAACCTGTAAGTACAAATTGTGAGGTTTATCTACAATTTGCCACATGTCACCATTATAGGCATAGTACTTTCCAAATATATCATTCTGGGGAAAATAGGCAGCAAAAGTATCCGGTCCGTAACCCATGTATATGGTGTTTTTAAGTAAAGGAATTGATCTGGACCAGATGTAACCCCTTGAAGACCCTAGCAATTCTTTACCTTCAAATCCCCATTTTTCTACTGGGTCTAGATTGAGAACCTGATTGCTATTATTCAGTAAAGCTACTTGATTATCATCAATTTTAAACTTAAAGTTCAGTGTTCCCTTGCTTAATAACAAAACCCTCATATCATCTAATTTTCCTATATTAAGTTTGTAGTCTACATACCTCAAGTCCAGCAAATTAATTTTGCCCGTTTTTTTATCAAATGACATATTAATCGGAATATTATCCTTATCCATAAAAGTAATCTTGCTGCCATTTATCGAAAATATAAGTGTCTCGGTTGATGTCACTAAAGTCCCCTGATTTCCTTCTATATCTAAAGCTTGCAGAGGCATTGTTGCCGCTTTAGCTTTAAAATCATCTTGCCCTGTACTTTGCGTCATTTCCACTGCATTGTTAACCAAGGAACCTATCCTTGAAGCAAGATATCCGTTCGACATGAGATTAAGTCCGAATACTAAAAGTCCCAATATAATTAAACCGCTCAAAAAATACTTCCAGTGCCTTACTATTACCTTGTTAATCATAATCATTAAAATTATAATCGCGATAGCGCCACCGAACATACCAGCACGCGAAGTAGATCCTAACCAGTTAACAGCCATTAAAAGACTTAGTAAAGCGAAGAGTACTTTAAGCCATACTTTTTTGGTAAGAACAAACAAAGTAAAGGTCAGAGGAAAGAGCATGGCCATATAACTACCAACATAGTTAAGATGATAAAGAGTAGAGTAGATGACATATTTATCAAATTGGAACTGCAAATTATCCGCATGCGGTTCATAAATGGATGGCAACATAAGCGCTTTACCAAAATTTGATTTAAAAAAATCATAACCTATATATTGAAACACACCAATTAGGCCTATGATGAATGCGCCTATAAATAAAGAGCCAATGAGAACTTTTATATGCTGTTCGTTCTTAACCAAGTTCATTGTAACAACTAGCATTACCATATAGGCTAAAAGCACATACATACCCTCATATCGATCTGGAAAACCCGTTAGCGCAATATCAATGTACTTAGAGAACTCGGTAGAAAGAATTACAAAGAAAATATATACTGCGATTGGAATATAATAAAATGATACCCTTAACGTTTTAGTTCCTTTAAAGGCAACCATAAGAGCCAAAACTAGAAGTGACAAGACACTGCTAATCAAAATCCACACCATCTTATAATAGGAGGCAAAGTCCATATTTTCTTTTTGACCTGTCCACAACTCAAAGGATGCGCCGCTTAACGTTACAACCTTGAGATACACTATTAAGGGTACAACTGCTAGCAAAAACATTAGTGGTAACAATATGTACCAATTATCATTTATGGCATCATTCTTTTTTAACAAGTATCTCACCTTCCTAAACCACGAATTATTAGATTTGATAAAGTAACATGTTTTAATTATAGCATTTTTAAGGAAAGGTTTGTACAGTGTTTTTTGTATTATAATTATTTCAGAATTTTTTTAAGAAATTCTTTTCAGACAAAAAACTTTCCAGTCCTTCCTGCCAAGGCCTGAGATCCTGAAAGCCATTGAGCCTAATCCCCGTATGATCAAGAACTGAATATTCCGGTCTTGGCGCTGGACGTGGGAAATCTGCCGTTTTACATGGATTGAGATCAACCTCCATTCCAGATATTTCAAATATCTTTTTAGCAAATTCATACCACGAACAACTGCCCGAATTCGAAGCATGATAAATACCATAACGCTCAGTCTCAATAAGTTGTTGTAAAAAGCCAGCCAAATCGACTGTATACGTTGGGGAACCGAATTGGTCATCGACCACCTTCAGTAATTTTCCTTCTTTACCTAATCTAAGCATGGTTTTGACAAAATTCACTCCATATTTGCCATAAACCCATGACGTTCTCACGATAAAATACTTGTTTGAAAGTGAGAGCACAAACTCTTCACCAGCCCATTTCGATTGACCATAAACAGTCTGTGGATTGGTTCGATCATACTCACAATAAGGTGTTTCCTTCTGTCCATCAAATACATAATCCGTGCTAAGATATACGAACTTTGCGCCATACTTTTCTGCTTCAATGACAAGATTACGTGTCCCTAGCGCATTAACCGCATACGCTCTGTCGCGATCAGTTTCTGCCTGATCTACTTGAGTGTAAGCAGCGGTATGAATAACGATGTCAGGCTTGACCTGTTCAAAAATTTTGGCTAATTGTGAGCCATTTGTAATATCAAGGTCAGCGCGACCATAACCGAAGACTCGATACAACTCAGAATGACGCTGTAGACAGAGCACCATATCTGTACCCAGCTGACCTTTGGCCCCGGTCACTAATACTCTTCTCATCTTCTCCCCTCACTGTCCTTTAATGATGACAAGGATCATTCTTTACAATTTGGAAAACCATACCACTTATATAAGTGCGAATGGCCTATCCTTCAGCCCCCTATAGCGTTATCTAAATATATTATTCATTATTTTACTATTTATAATCTTAAAATACTTTCAACACCCTTGTTTTTAAACTAACTCCCTAATACACCAATAGATAAAAAACTTAAACACCAAGATAAAGTACGTTTTACGCAACCTGTACCATGTATTTAGCATCTTAGCCAATAATGGTCTAGGAGATCTCAAATAATAATATTAAAAGAGGTTTGACTTAACCTATTGTCGAATTTCAACTTAGTTGACCATTTAAAGGAAATGAAAATAGGGCCTTATGACATTATTGCGTTATTTTTCTTTGTTTCGATATTTTTCTTTTATTTATTAACTGAACTTTCGGGCGCAACCGAAGTTCAGTCAATAAATAAAAATAAGTGGACTCTAAAATCTCCTTACTTTTCCGCTAACTATAATATCACCCTTATTTCAGGCTTTGACCAAATCTATATGATTCAAGGAGTACAAGCTAATTCGTCTTCACTTTTGATTTATCATACATCCTCAATTCAGACGGTAGTTATATTTATATTCAGCATCCAACTCCTGAATACTTAAACATCTCTTTGACCTCAATATTTTTAGAAAAGACATTACGCAAATCAAAAAAATAGTCGTTCTTCATAACAGCTTTAACCTTGTCGAGATAAGCACCTCTGAACTGATGCCATTCTGTCATAAGAATAATGGCATCCGCTCCCTCCGCAGCCTCATATTCGTTTTTGCAATATTCAATATAGTCTTCTATATCTTTTAATCTCCATTTTGCCTCCTTCATACCCTCGGGGCAATAGGCACGAATTCGTGCGCCTGCACGTACAAGAGCACGAATAATATCTATTGAAGGCGCATCACGCATATCATCGGTTTCTGGTTTAAAAGATAAGCCCCAGATTGTTAAGATAGCATTTTCAATAGGAACCTCTTGCGAAACGGTATAAATAATTCTTTCGCTCATTTTTTGTTTTTGCTTTTCGTTGGCCTTGATAGCAGCTTCAATTACCAACATTTGCTCACCATGAGTATGGGCAATATCCGCGATTGCCTTGGTATCCTTGGGAAAACACGAACCTCCGTATCCAGGACCGGCATGTAAAAATTTAGAGGAAATTCTTCCATCCATTCCCATACCCCGGGCAATTTCCTGAATATTTGCACCAACTTTGTCCGCTAGCAAAGCTATCTCATTGATAAAGGAAATTTTCACTGCTAAAAATGCATTGGATGCGTATTTAATCATCTCCGCTGTCTCAAGGCTAGTAATTAGAAAGGGCGTCTGATTAATATAGAGCACATCATATACCTTTTTCATAATCTCAACTGCTTTTTCACTTTCAGCCCCAATTACAACCCGGTCTGGCGTTAGGCAATCGCGAACGGCCTTACCCTCGCGGAGAAATTCAGGGTTTGATACAATGTCAAATTCAATACTAAGCCCTCGTTTGTCAAGCCCCTCCTGAACAATATCTCGCACAAATTTTCCTGTGCCGACTGGAACCGTTGATTTGTTGACAATGACTTTATAACTATTCATGTATTCGCCAATGCTCTTGGCAACAGCTTTAACATATTGTAGGTCAGCACTTCCGTCTTCCTTAGGCGGCGTCCCAACAGCTAGAAAAATAACATCGCTGTTTTCAATTGTCTCGTGCATTTCTGTAAAAAATTTCAGTCTACCTGACATAACGTTTTTGTCGAGCAGTTCCTTGAGTCCTGGTTCATAAATCGGTAAAATACCCTTTTTCAGCTTTTCGATCTTTTCTGATACCACATCCATGCAAATAACATTCATGCCGAACTCTGCCATGATAACGCCCTGTACAAGGCCAACATAGCCAGTGCCAATTATACCTATATTTTTCAAGTCTCAGTCTCCCTTTTCGTTTTTTTATCAATATGGTTGGCCAACTGTGAATAAATAAATGCCATTCCGATCAGAGCAAGTTCTGGAATCGTTGACCATAGTCTAGATACAATGGATACAATGATTGCGTACTCCGGAGGCATAATCACAGATAAACCTAAAACAATAATGCCCTCCCGGACGCCTAAGCCGGATGGAGAAAAAAGGCTCAAAATTCCAATAATGGCCGCCAATGCAAAAATTCCTGAGGCATACAATGCTACACTAATTGGCAAAGGATAAATGGAACAAACAAGTAGATAAAAACCGAGACCGACAACCAGCCAGTTTGCAACAAACAACATCACCAATTTTACCATCTGCACATAAGTCATAGAAATTTCTAAATCTGTCTTTTTTGTAACCTTTTCTATTAACCCTAAAAAGAAGTTGAGTATTTTAGGATGTATACATATAAAAAACAAGATAATCAGTAGCCACGTTGTATATTGATATTGAGACAAAATATCATTAGGGAAAAAGAACAGCGAAAATATAAATAATAACGTCGCGCCCAATAGAGTAAGAATATTTTCAATCAAAAAGCAGATTGTCACTTTTCGCATTTTAGCGCCTTCGCTATCATAATAAACCAATCTGGCACCGAGCATAAAAACTTTACCGGGAATGTATTTCCCTAAAATTGAATATAAATATGCTGTAATTGCTTTAACATAGGAAATTTGTGTATTGTTAAGCACTGTAATATAATGCCATAAACTAGCAAGCGTTATTTTATATATAAAAAAAAATAGCATGGAAAGAAAGAAAGCGCTCCATCTTATTTGAAAATCTAAGCTCATTAGTTCATCATAATTTTTGGTAAAATACTTTGTCAAAAACCAAATGACTAATCCTACAAAAATGACTTTAGCCCATTTTAGAAGAGTTTTAGTTTTCTCATTGATTGTCATTCATTTTATCTCCTACTAAAAGCTGAGTAAAAATCTAATAAAAAGCATATATAAAAAAATTAACTTCATAGGAACTCTTTCAAGAATTTTTGGGTGCTTACGTGATAATTCCATGTTAAAATGCGCTAATCTATATGCAAGCTTGTGATTAATTTTACAGTGTGACAAAGTATCCAACTTTAGTTTTTTACCATTTTTATGATATAACCTTTCTTTTTCACTGGCGCAATTATATTTAAAAACCAAAGCCCTCTTCTGGCTGTAAACCACCTTTTCATCACCAATATGAGTATCGATAATTACCTTGGCCTTTACGGCGGATTCATACATCCCTAACGCGTTTTCGTTACGAATAATACAGCCGGTATGCTTGATGGGATTCCTTTTCATCTCAGGTAGCCAAATATCCCCAAAGCTAATATCGCCAGCTTTTCCAAACTGATCTTGACAAAGTGTACATGCCTCATTTATGAAAAAGTAGGCGTTTTTGTATGCACAAATTGTTTCAGTATAGGACATGGTTTCCTCATGACCGTCATCATATTTTACTGCAGTCAACCCCCGCCAGTGACCACGTCTATAATAAATACGATTAGCATAATCTAGGGATATTTTGGCCTTAGTAAGTGGGACAAGTGTCGCTTCCTGTGTGTGACTGCCGCTACAATACAGTGCAATTTTCAACACGACCTTCTTCTTCATGGCAGGGCGCTTCTCCATGAGCTGGTTGAGCGTGCGCATTTGACAAGGTAACAAGACAACTGCTAGTCTCCCATCGAATTGCATGATCTCGTCGATATTTTTCAACAGTGGCATATGCATATAAATACTAGAGGAACAGTCCATGATTTGCTCTTCTTTAGTTGCTACAAAGGTTTTGTAGCCTAACTTTCCCTCTTTGATCACGCTTTTTGTGACCCAAGCTCCATCAATCTGCTTAGATTTTAATAAATGGCATAAGAAAGCAGTCACTACCCCTCCGGATGCGGAATTCGCCCGTATCATCTCATTGGAAGCATAACCCATACGACAGGTGATATGCCTACCCAAGTAGCGCTCTGTATCACTGACATCTAGAAGCGCTCCTTTACAAGGAGTTGACACAATGCCGTTAATTACCTCCGATATATAAAGGATATTCTTTTGAGAGCTCTCCTTTACTTCATTTAAGTGCTTTACAATATTTTGGCGTGTTTTATCTTTGTTAGTAATAAATTCTTCAAATTTAACTTTTAGCGTATCTACCGACAATGTTGAAAAATCGACCGCATTTTGTCCCAACTCGAACATATCAAGTACTTCTTGATACTTGTGGCTCCAGCCGATTAGAAGAGTGGGAACCCTTTTTTCCAGCGCTCCAATCATTGCATGAAAACGGGAGCCAACCAGGACATCCGTATGAGAGATAAACTCTCGAATTTCTTCTGCAGTCATTTCTTTTGGATACCAGCGCACCATATCTTTTTGGCGAACGCCCTCATAAACAGCGTCGCAAACCAGAAGGTCATTATTTCTCGGCTTTGTTTTTCCTTCGCGAGCAGCATTAGCAATAATTAAAACATTGTAATCTTTTTCATTAAGAAAATCCACAAAACCAATCATCACGTCAACATAATCAATTACGATTTTAGCACATCTATCCTGCACAACCGAACTTAAGGATAACGAAACTATCTTCCCATTATAAAAACTGTCCTGAGCACAAATCCCATTGACTAATTCGATACTGAAAGTGTCCTCTGGCATGGAAAACACACCATCAGCGCATAGTCTTACATTATCCTCAATCCCAATTCCAGCAAGATTCTTCTTTGTTATTTCTCCTCTTGCGCAAATCAGTTTTAAGTGGGGCAGAATCCATTTCGCAAGCAACCGATTTGTCCTGGAATGAAAGCTTCCCATAGCCTGAGAATATTTCACGACAGGAACGCCCAAAAGCAAAGGAACCGCTGCACACACAAAAGCATATGTGTTCATGACAAACCCACGGGAGTCCACAAAGGAGATGCCCGCTTCGTCAATGACTAAATCTGTTTTAAGGTAGGCTTTTATAATCTTGTTACATTTAAACAGTTTATTTCTAAAGGGAATCCAGCCCAAAAGCTTATATAAAATTGCCAATGGGAACGCTACAAACAGTAATTGCTCAGGCTTGCAGGAGACGATATTTATAAAATCAAATGGCGCTTGCTTTTTATCTTCTCCTGGATAAACCGACATCAGATTGATGTGCAAGCGCTCTCCATAAATGTTTTTTAATTGCTTTATTGAGCTTTGGAGCATGGCATAGGCGCCTTTGTTTCCGCTATAGCTTGCCGCAGTAATGGCAATAGTTATATCTCTCATAACAGTCTCCTCGAAATAATCTCCATATTCTAGCAGTATCTTTAAGGACAGATCTAATTTTTAACTAATTCCTTTTTACTATCGACAAAGTGGGAATTACATTCTGCTTTTCTGACGCGGTATTGTATATCCTCCAAAATCTTACGGTTGGCGGCAATAATATCTGCCTGCAAGCCAACAATAAAGGTCTGTACACCCATTAAAATCAGAACAGCCGATAAAATAAGCGACTGAATATGTCCTTCGCCCGCACCACTTATAAAGTAATAGAGAAACCGAACGCTGACTCCAACGCCCAACAGAAAGATAATGGTTCCAAATGTGCCGAAAAATTTGAGGGGCTTGTACATCATAAAGGAACGGATAATCACAGAAGCAGAGCGTTTCATATAGGCCCACATATTTTTAAACAAGCGGGATTCCCTTGTCTCCGCATTGGTTCGAATGGGAACTGAGGTCATAGCAATTTTATTGTGCCCGGCCTGAATAATAGTCTCCAGTGTGTACGTATACTCGTTTACTACGTTCAGACGCAGTGCGGCCTCGCGAGAATAGGCGCGAAACCCGCTCGGAGCATCCGGAACCTTTGTCCCAGATGCCAATCGCACCACCCAACTACCTATATACTGAAACTTTTTTTTCTTCCATGAAAAATGCTCGGTTTCGCTTATAGGGCGCTCGCCGATAACAATATCCGCTTTTCCCTTCAAAATCGGTCGCACTAACTTCTCAATATCAGCACCACAATACTGGTTGTCAGCGTCAGTGTTGACAATAATATCCGCACCTAGGTGCAGACAAGCGTCGATTCCTGCCATGAACCCTTTCGCCAGACCTTTATTTTGCTTAAACGATACTATGTGGTGAAACCCAAGCTCCCGTGCCACTTTAACAGTATTATCACTACTTCCATCATTGATAATGAGATATTGTATTTTGTCAATCCCAACAAGTTGCTTTGGTAAATCCGCATAAGTTAGGGCCAGGGTTTCCTCCTCGTTATAACAAGGGATTTGAATAATAAGCTTCATTATGATTGTATCCCCTTTATATTTCAGTTAATCCGCATTATAGTGAAAGTTTTTAATCTTCCCTTCAATATTTTCGCCAACTTCAACGTTTGTATTTCCTACAAACATTTTGCTGAAGGTAAGTTGTTTTTTGTCCACTAGAGCATCATTTACAAATATTCCTATAAGCCCGTCGTTAAAGGCAATACGTAAATTATTCCATCTCTCTGTCGGTATCAAGTCTTTATCCAGAAAAAGCCCTTCCCATTTAGTTCCGTCTGAAGAAAAGATTATTGCGATGCTTTCCTTTTTGGATGCAATGGTAAAAGACATATCCTTCTGCCAACTGTTCCACTTTGTAATAATTCTTGCGTCATCTTCATCCATTTGATCCTTGTTTAGCCACAGATCCATACTAATCTCAATATTTTCACCTAAGTCCGCCTGCTGGTCTGTCATTATGATGTAGCTGTCTCCAGAAAATACTGCCTCATCAGACGTAACCTCTACATTCTTTGCATTGTTAACATCAGAAAATCCAAGGATCTCAAAAATCTGTTCATTATTCGATCTAAATACTTTTCCGGATGAATATGATTGAAAGAGGATGCTCTTTACTGCACAGCCTGGGATATCTTTATTGCTTACCGTTACTTCAACCGATGAAACGCCTTTACCAAGGTCGAAACCAGTTTCATACTTTGAATAGTCCTCACCGTAAGGGATCATCTTTTCAATTGTTTTTAAAACACTCCCATTTCCATCCATCAGTTTCAATGAAACCGATAATTCACCAACTTCATGTTCTAGGCCCCTATGATATAGCAACAAATACATGCTGTCGTCTCCGTCTGGAATACTTATTGTAGTGTCAACTTTATACTTTCGGTTAATATTCAACGCATATTCGCTACCAAGAATCTTTCCTTCTTTAATTACATTGTCACTTTGCGTTTCCAGTATAGATTCATGTGAAAATAAATACCTTCCCTCTTCGCCCCTATCAGTAAGATCAATAACGGTATAATGTTCTGTTTGGTAAATAGTAAACTCTTTTTCTAGAAGCTCTACCACTGTATCGGCAATCTTTTTTGTTTTTTCAATTACTTCGTTTGTAGACGGCCACCAGTAAGAGTCTTCTCGTAAAGCGAATTTAGGCAATAAAACGTAATCGCACAACCCCTTGGCTTTAACAATTGTGATGTACTTTGCAAGGTCCTCAGGCTGAGCTGTTTGTTGCAAATACAAAACATCACTGGGAATATACCCTTTTGCTAAAGTAAGCGCCTTATCTCCCGCTCCAGCGTATGTTTTGATTCCTAGCCCTTCCACAATATGAGCGACTAAAAAACCATTTGAATCAAAGTCATAAGAACATAATGCACTTATTGCATTTTCCTTTGTTACAATACCTTGTAATTCATCTATCGTGTCCGCTTTAATCTCTAATGCCATTTTATAATAACGACTCTGGTAAAAGATATCTCCCGTAATAACGCGACTCGGAAGAAACTCAACTACGCACAGAACACACAAAATAATTGAAACGGCTCTTTGCCATTTACCACTCATATAGAGCTTGCTTAAATATACTGAAGAAAGAATGAGTAACACAAATTTTGGAACGAATAGCCACCTGTAAACCGCTCGCATTGAGCTAAGTGGAAATATTTTATATATAAAACTCCATGGAAATACCAATACTTCGTCCAATGATAGAGAATAATTTGGGGATGATTCCTGTAAAACTGTTCCCAAAACCTTGAGTCCTGGGCCTAATGAAAGTATAAGAGTTACCAGTAAAGTAATTGCCAGTGAGGCAGTTATCCGATTTCTGTATTTTTTCTTGAAAATAAGAGTCAGTGAGATAATCATCATTGTGTATCCTAAATAATTACTCCACATGGTTACATCACCCGTTAGGCTGTTGCCCGAACCCATGAAATAACTAGTACTAGGTAGTATATTGGCTAGTGCTTGACTTAATCCAGGAAATAAAAGCGTAATCATATCAACTGAATTACCATTAAAGAATTCCATAGATGATCTAAAGGATGCAGCTTCTCTTGGCGTTAGAAAAAGAATCAATGCCATGCCGATTACCCATGGAATAATGATATAGACAATATATCTTAAAACCAGTTGTTTTATATTTGCTTTATTTAATCTAAAAAAAGAATAAATAATAAAAAACAAACAGGATCCAACAGCAGAAATTACTGCCGAGTACCAGCCTATGGATGAAATAACAAGCCTAACAAGAATAGAAAAGAGCAGGATCCAAGCGATTAAAGCAGGTTTATCACTTCTTACTAGGTTATGACTCATTTGTTCAATCTCATAAACGGCTTTAAATAGAAAAAAATCACACAAAGCGCTCAGCGGAAGCATCATTACTCCAAAGAAAATAGGTGGTATACCTGATTGGGCCATTAAAAATGGGCTCATAAAGTGTACTGCTGTCAGCAAAACAACAATAATCCTATTGTGCGTAATCTTTTTGAGCAATATTGCCAATGACGAAAATGAAATTAGGAAAAGGATAAAATAAGTAATGCTCAAGGCATTTAATCCGCTTATTCCTAAAAACATTAATAGCTTTGCAATGAATATTATACCAAAGCCTTCATTTACCAATCCACCATACGGGTACAGGATACTATCTAGTGAAAAGTCTAAAATCCCGGAGTTATCTGCTATATCCTGAACCTTACCTAGAGTCATTATATTAATCCCCAGTGAAGGTAATCCAATTGTAGGTATTAGTCCGAGTAGTAACCCGCATAAAATAAAGACAGCAGTAAGAGCAATTATAAAAAGAGCAGTATACAGTTTATTCATAACATTTGGAGTATCCATTTTAATTCTCCCTCATAATGCACTTTCAATCAATTGGGCCGTAATTCCACACTTTTCTCCGGCCTCAATATCCCACGGCTTATCTCCAAACAACACAGACTGCCTAACATCGATATCAAAATCATGAATTGCTTGTTCAATCATTCCCGGCTCAGGCTTGCGACAATGGCAGGGTCCGGTAACATCTGGGTGGTGGGGACAAAAATAAAAAGCATCAATATGTGCGCCAATCTTCGCTAGCTCTCCGTTTATATAGTGGTGCAACTTATGCATGTCCTCCTCTGAATAATAACCCCTTGCAATACCTGCTTGATTTGTTACAACAATAACCTTGTAACCTCTATCATTAAAGCTTTTAATAAACTCCGGTATTCCTTCAATAAAACGAAACTCATCAATCCGATAAAGATAGTTCACATCTATATTAATAGTGCCATCTCGATCAAAAAAAGCTGCTTTATTCATCTCCAACCTCAGCAAAATTCATCCGGGCCTTTTCATAATCCTCAGGCACACCGATGTCAACAAAATACCCATTGCATTTAAATGCATAAATTTTTAATTCACTTACTTTTTTCTCCATAATCTCTGTTTCAAAGGAAAATTCGTCCCCTATAATACCTGATAAAAGCTCTTTTTTTACTAGGTAAATTCCACCATTTATCATACCATACTCTTTGGGTTTCTTCTCTAAAAATTGTATAATTCTGTCGTTTTCCGTAATAACTGTTCCATATCGCTCAAAATTCCTCATTTCCTTTGTAGCGATAGTCAAATCCGCACTGTTTTTCACGTGCTCCACTGCCATAGCCAGCAGATTTATGTCATAAAATGTGTCTCCGTTTATGACAAATACATTTTGTTCTCTACACTTGATAAGAGCCTTTTTCATTGCGCCACCAGTTAATAAGGGCCTGTCCTCATTAGAATACACAACTTCGCACCCGTTATAGGTATACCCGAAATACTTTAAGATGCTCTCCTTTTTATAGCCCACTGCCATAACCACTCGACTAATACCCTTTGCAATTAAGTCATCTAAAATGTATTTTAAAAAAGGGTGACCAGCCACTGGGGCCATAGGCTTTGGTACATCACTAACAATATGAGAAAGCCTTGAGCCAAAGCCACCGGCTAAAATAACTGCCTCCATTCTAATTTCCCTCCCCAAAAAACTCATTTTCCAGGGCCAAACATAAGCAGTGGTAAACGGGCAGATGAAACTCTTGAATTATATAAGTTGTTTTGCTTGGAACATTGATCAGTACGTCGCACAACTCCTTCATTCCTCCCCCTGTCTCTCCTGTCAGTCCAATGACTAACATTTTTTGAACACGTGCAACCTCGCAGGCATAAATAATATTTTGTGAGTTCCCCGAAGTAGAAATAGCAAGTAAAACGTCACCCATTTTTCCAAGTCCCAGCACCTGTTGGGCAAAAACCAAATCTGGTGCCAAATCATTGGCATATGCACTAGTAAGGGCAGTTTCTCCCAGTAGAGATATTGCCGGCAATACATCTTGTAAATTGGAAATCAAATATTGGCTGCTATTAGGGAACATTTCTTTTAGTTGCTTTCGTTTATCTGAAGATAGTTTCCTAGGTAGAACAAATCCCTTCATCAGTTCTCCAACAATGTGCTGGGCATCTGAAGCACTACCACCATTTCCACATGTTAGTAACTTATTACCTTTTTTATAGCAGCTAATCAGCACTTCTGTGGCAGCTACTATGCCTTCATTACAACTTGTTAGCGCCGGATGTCTTATTACTAAATCTTCAATGACTGCCTTGGTAGATTGTTTCAAAAGAATCCCCCTATTCCACGAACATAAAAATTACGTCTACCGATGCAACGCAATTCATTTAGTATAGGGTCCAAGCTTCTGTACCCTTTTCGGTAAAGCTTGTCAACATGACAATTCCATCCCTTTCCTTTAGTGCTTTTACTAGCTCAAACCGCTTTTTCGGATCGCAAATGATCATCATAAATCCACCCCCGCCGGCACCAGAAATCTTTGCCGCTTTTCCGCCGTGGGTTATCACATAATCATACATTTTATCGATTTCTAAATTAGAAATCACGGAGGCCGTTTTCTTTTTGCTTTCCCAGCCCTTCTTCATACATTTTGCAAAGCCATCAAAATCGCCCTTCAAAATGCACTCCTTCATTTCGAAGGCAGAAGCTTTTAACTCATGCATTCCCTCAATGGATTTTCTATCCTTTCCCTTAGTATTTTTAATCTGCTCATCAATAATTCTTGCACTATCCCTTGAAGTCCCTGTATAGTAAAGAACTAATGAACTTTCCAGTTCGTTTTTAATCCAGTTTTTTATTCGCAACGGATTAACAAGAACCCTTTCATTTCCAGAAAATTCAATGAAGTTGAAGCCCCCAAAGGTAGCCGCATATTGGTCTTGTTTTCCACCCGAAAGCCCAATGTCCTTTCGCTCAATCTGGTAAGCAAGATATGCCATATCGTACTCACCCAATGGGAGATTCAACCACTCTGTAAATGCCTTTAATATCGCAACGACCATGGTTGAGGAGGAACCTAGCCCACTTCCTGCTGGAGCATCAGAGTAGGTGGTCATTTTAAAAGAAAGAGGGTCGCCAACCCTATAATCTTTTATAATTCTATTGTAAACTCCTTTATGCAGCTGTAACACATCATCAATAGGTAAATAGTCTATACTTTCACATTCAAAATACTCCTCCCTATCAGAGGCATAAAAGATAATTTTCCCTTCGTCAGTGGGTTCAATCGTACAGTAAGCATACATATCGATAGTGGCATTTAATACTACACCGCCAAATTCATCGCAATAAGGGGATACATCGGTACCACCTCCAGCAAAACCCAACCTAAGGGGTGCTTTGGATCTAAATATCATGATTCTTCTCCACTTCTTCTACTATCTGGTTAAAAACTTATCACCGTGGGCAATTCTTTCTCGCCAATAATTCAACAAATCTAACATGGTCTTTTCGAACGGAATTTTGGGTTTCCATCCGGAGTGCTGAGTGAATTTTTTTGTATCAGGAACCTGTAAGTCTGCATCAATTGGTCTTAATCTTTCAGGATCTGTTTCTACTGAAATATTTTTGCAAGTAGAAAAACCAATTAAAGTATAAAGCATGTCCTTCACAGAACAGCTGTAAGTTCCCCCAATATTATAGTATTCCCCTGCTATAGGGTTTACAGTAACAAGCATATAATATGCTCTTACTGCATCTCTAACATCGGACCATGTTCTAAGTGAATCTAAGTTACCAGTTTTAACAACAGGCGGAATTAAACCAGCTTCAATCATAGCAATTTGCTTTGCAAAAGTAGATTCTGCAAATACATCTCCGCGTCTTGGACCTGTATGTGTAAACATTCTAGTAGTCATTACCGTCATACCATAAGCCTCTGCATAATACCTTCCCAATAAATCCGTACCAACTTTTGAAATTGCATATGGAGATGCAGGATGGAAGGTACACTCTTCATTGATTGGCAGCTTTTCTTTGGGCACCCTGCCAAATACTTCAGAAGATGCACAAACATGAATCACCGGATAATAATCTGATTTTCTAATAGCCTCTAATAACCTTGAGGTGCCTAAAATATTAGTATTCATGGTATCTATTGGTGCATCGAAACTTGTTTTTGGGAAACTCTGTGCTGCTAGATGAAAAACATAGTTGGGTTTTGCTTGTGAGACTACATTCTCTAATGAACTTTGGTCGTTTAAATCCCCATAAAGAAGATACAGTCTATTTTTAGCATTAATATTTTCTATTAAATGTTGAATATTATCTAGCGGACTTCTCCATCGTAGCATACCGTAAATTTCCCAGTCTGTATTTTCTAACAAGTAGTCCGCAAGATGTGAACCTACCATACCAGTAATTCCTGTTATTAATACTTTTTCCATTATTCTATCCCCTGACATTTTTTAATTCGAATCTTGCTTTTTTAAAAAAACTTTCATAATAATTCTCAAGCAATTCTGGAAGATAAAGCGATTTCATACTAGTAGTCTTTGGTCTAATTTTTAAAAATTCTTCCTTCATTGGGACTATTTCATACGGAGTTTCTATATCAAATATTTTATTAATTACTCAACTTTCGCATAGCGAAAGTTACCTCTAACCCTGTATCTATCTAGCTTAGAACAAAATATTTTAGTTTATTGACAGGAAAAACACCTTT
>NZ_FNCP01000010.1 GCF_900100785.1 Desulfosporosinus hippei DSM 8344
AAAGGTGTTTTTCCTGTCAATAAACTAAAATATTTTGTTCTAAGCTAGATAGATACAGGGTTAGAGGTAACTTTCGCTATGCGAAAGTTGAGTAATATTATTAATGGGATTAGGGACGTTTTGATGCATACAGAAAATGAGCTTAATAAGACAACTGCGACAAAATACTTAGTTGTGACAAGAGAAGATATAAATAACAGTGAGCTTGCTTCTGAAAGATTCATTAATCACTTGGATAAATTCAAGGTAACATTCTCACCATAAACTGGTACGAGGGGGCTTTACGAATCTTAATTATAGAACCCAAGGAGTAAAATAAAGGTAAATAATACATGATGGCGAAATGATTTAGATGTGTCATAAAGGTTTTTTATACGTACTAGTTCGTATAAAGTCTATTACGAGTACAATTAACGAGTTAGTTAAATACCTGTTATCGGAAAGATGAGGCAAGGCCGCCGAGTCCTGTGGCGGATTAATTTGAAAGATTGCAAACTTTATTTTATATATTTAGATAGAGGATAATACTGATGAGATTTCAACCGCTAAGACCATGGATCAATGGGTTTAATAGTGTAACCCCAGAAATATTCTATGGCCAGAAAGATCCAGATCTATCAAAAGAAGCATTTATTGCATTAGATGTATGCGTCGCGCTTTTGAAATAGATGATCGTGGTTAGAACGTTGGGATACGTCGGCAATACTTGAGTCCTTCTCAGAAATAATGGGCAGAGGACTCGTCATCCCAAATCATTTGTTAAGGTGGTGCGTTGAGTCTGGGTTATTCTTAGAAATATATAATATAGTCCAGAAAGAGAATTGAGGATAGTATGAAAAAAATTCCTAATGATGATGAGATTTACCAAACGTTTTTATCATTTCTGAATTTTTCATTTGATTTGATAAATAAGATTGATTCAACTAATGATTATCTGAAATTTGCAGTTGTTAATATTCAAATTTCATTAGAATTATTTTTGAAGTATTATTTTATGAAAAAGGGGCAAAAGGATCTAATTATTGTAAAAAAGAATGGTCAAGAAAAAGAGTTTAAGGATTTCTCAGATATATTAAACTTGTTTTTTACTCAAAACAGGTGGTCATATGGAAGCAAGAAAGAATTAAGAAAAATTCTAGATGCGAGGAATTATATTGTACACAGTGGGTTAAAAGCAGGTTGGAATTATGAATTAGCAAAGTATTTGATAAAATGCATTTTATTTATGCAAGGAACTATGCAATCAAGTTTTGATAGTAATTCAATCAAAATTCAATTACAAGAATTCCATATTTCTAAAAATAAAATATGGAAGGAAGGTGTTGAGGAATTCGTAAAACTAAAAGGTTATTATGCTCTTACATGCCCTGAATGTGATACAAGATCTTTTGTGTCATGTGAAAATTTCCGTTTTATTGATTTTTTTGATGAAGATCTCAAACATTGTTTATGTTGTTTTACATATATAGATTCTGATATGGCAAAATTTATTGATTGTTATAATTGTGGTGAAGCAAGTTATATGATTGAACCTTTAAATAAACAAGATAATGATTTTTATGTTGGGATTTGCTTGGAATGTAATACGAATACTTGGGTTAAAAAATGTAATCATTGTGGAAAGTTTTATCATCCTAGCGTAGTTAGTGGATATTCTTACAAAGGTAAATCTTATTGTTGTAAGAAATGTGCAAGTTGGCATTTTTAATTTAAATCGATTACTAATAGATGAAAATAGGGGAGTTCTGCTGGGGTGACGCCGTCCTGGTGTCTCTGGCTTCGAATGGCCTCATCCTTCCGATAATAAAGACATTTACGATACGATAAAGTCCCCAAGTCCGAAGTGGGAGGGGGTTTAACATCCTTATTTATAGGCCCCCAACCACTTTATTGCTGACTGATCAGTGTCCCATTATCTATATACCGGTTAGGCTAATAATTGGAAGTGCTAGTACACCTAGGTTTAAAGAATATTGGTAGGATAGGACTAAACCGCTGGAGCGGTGGTTTAGTCTATATAATATGTGTAGACCTAAGTTCATGCATTTCTTATACATTTGCTTTACTGTGGGGAAGAGGGGAGTCACTACATGAATTAACATTATTAATTTTATAGTTAGGTAATGGGAGTAACAAAGATTGTTTATGAAGATAGGCATTTAACGATAATTATAAAAATAGGGGAAGGGTATAAATATTAGCTGAGAAATGAATATAAAGAGGTGTAATATCATACCTTGATAAGTATTGAGAAGGATTGGAATATCCAAAACTAGCAGAGATTTGATATTAATAACCAAAAGAAAAAAGTTAGGAAGAAAAGCATTATAACAACTCTTCACTAAATAGATATTTAACGCATAGTTGAGATAGCAATAGCAGCGGTTCCAAGTAAAAAGGTTAAATCGTTTCCTTATAGATGGAATTTCAATCGGCATAAACCGTTTATAACAAAATCGTTGAGGTTTTAGCAATGGCTCAGCCATCAATAAGTAATTTGTATCCTAACGCACATACGAACCCGTGTCACCATAGATTTCGTTAATTTAGATGATACATACTGGCCAAGATCCTTAAAGCATTCTAAAGGAATCTGAAACTGTTTCTCATGAATATAGTTCTGGAGGTTAACCTTGGTTCCGATATATAGTGATTCTTAGCGAATGGATAGTGTTACTGATAAACGAAATAATCCCGATTTATTTACTGTCTGCAATAATCCGAAGAACAGGAAACTCTAGACAAAACATAACCCAATCGATTGATCTGGTTAAATATCACTCAATGGTATTATATGGATACCCCCTTGCGGTAACTTATACTCTACTTTACATAATATCTATTATAGGACCCAAAATAAAATTTCTATAACCTTATAATAATCGCGTTTGACTGATGACGAAAAACCACAAAGAACTTTAAAACAATGATTTAGTTTATAACTCTTTCACAATTCTTTTGACACAAGACCTTTAAACCATTCTAGCCTTATTACATCGATCACCTTACTGTAACATCCACAAAAGAAGCTTCATCAAATACACTTCCATACCTTTGCAAATCATTCAAATCGCTCTGTAGTACATCATTATTGTCATAAAGCTCAACAACTTCAACATCCGCTAAAGATTGTGAAGTAATAATATAGCCTTTTTCCACTTTTTCGGAATAAACCTCACCATTTTTAAATCTCACTAAGATGTTTTGTATATCAACTGGTTTCTTTTTGTCAGGTTCAATCAACCAAGTTGAATCGTTGAAGTTCCCGAATATGATTTTGCAACCATCATATTCAATAACATTGACAGTAAAACACATGCTTAGTGGCGTCTGTCCTTGTGCTTTCTTAATAATTTTCTTGTTTTCATCCAGGAAAAACAAATTCGTATATGATTGCCCCTGTCCATCGTTTTTTTCGGTTAAAACTAAAGTGCCACCCTTAAAAACCTTTTGGGCAAAAATATGAGTCTTACCTTTATTAGATGGTTCATACTTTTTATAATACGACTCCACGATCTGTCCGAGGCTACCTCGGTTATTAACTGTATCACCCTTTGAGTCAATCTGTTGCCCCACTCCGGTATTTGAGCAACCAGACACCATCATTGCAAGGACAAGCGTATCTCATTTTTTTCACGGGCACACCTCCAATTATATATAGATTATTTGACTTTCCTGGGACATAGCTCTATCCCCTGTTGCTATGACATACCCTACTTTGGCATTTGGAAAACTGCAAAACTTTACTCTTACGCTGTCTAAGGTTTTGCTGATTTGTGATGTCTTCCAAGTGGTTCCCTTATCCTCTGAATAGGTAGCCGTCAGAGGGATTCCCTTTGTACCACCATAGACAAAGGCAGTTTTTTCTGAAGTTATTACATAGCTTTTTTCCTGCAGTTTATTGAAATAAGGTCTTCCGTCTCCAACCGCTGCCAAGGTCTCTACCGAAACGGGTACTGTTTCCCATGAAATTCCTCCATTATAGCTCACATAGCAAACTTTATTTTCGATCTTGTAAGTATTTAGATCATAGTGCGAAGATAAAGATATATAATTACGCAGCCAGCCGCTGCAATTAGCTTTAATGGTTTGCTTTTCTTCTCTATCAATGCCTCGATGAACAGTACCCCTGCCATTATAATCCATATTTTCTCAATTAGAAACAAACCTAATAATGTTGCTATAGTAAATTTAAATATCGGAATTACCACCAAAAACAAGGATATGATAGCAACTGTAATTAAGGAGATGAGTCTTGTTTTAAGCGAATATTGTTTATAATATGAAAGAACAATGAAACTTATAATGATAAATAAGACGATCCATTGTAAAATCATTCGAAATTCCTCCCAGTTAAGATGCATCATTAAAATCATCCAAATAATTCACCGAAGAAAAACCAGCAGCCAGGGGGAAAAACTTCTCCCTGACTAACTGGTTTTCTCATTTCTTTTTCGAAAGACCTTTTGTTCGGGAGTGAACCTTGCCTACAAAATAAGAGAACAACCAATTTCTAAAAGAAGGATAAGTGATCTTTCGAAATAGCAGGTACTTGTCGATTTATTGGTCACATCAAGTCCTTAGGCACTGAGTACAATTGCATAATTATTTCTCGTATGCCTCAATTAATTCACTAATCTCAAACTTTTTCATTTTAAGAAAAGCCTCTGTAACCTGAGCTAGTTTTTTTACATCCTTATTCTGCATCATCTCATCCATAATAGAGGGTACAATCTGCCAAGAAAAACCGTATTTATCCTTTAGCCAACCGCATTGCTCTGCTTCAGGAACGGCTGACAGCTTATCCCAATAACAGTCTATTTCAGCTTGGGTTTCGCATTTAACAACTAATGAAATAGCCTCATTAAATGTAAAGTTATGGTCATAAGCGCTGTCCATGGCAGAAAATAATTGGTTATTCAGAGTGAAGTCGACATGCTGAATCATGTTCGGTTTATTTGGAGCTCCGTCCTCACCGTATCTAAGGATATCACCCACACTTGAGTGCTCAAATATTGTTGTGTAAAATCTGATAGCATCTTCGGCATTGCCGCACTGATCTCCGACAAACATTAGCGTTGGGGTGATTTTTTGCTTAATCTCCATATCACCCATCTGCATTATCTGCCAAGATAGACCGTATTTGTCAATTACCCATCCATACTTTTGGCTAAAGGGATATTTATCTAAGGGCATTAGAGCAGCGCCCTTTTCAATAAGTTTTCCCCATAACCCCTCCACTTCCTCGCTAGAACTACAAGCGATGAGAAATGAAACAGCCGGTGTAAATTTGAATAATGGACCGGCTGACAACAGGATAAATTCCTGTCCTGCAAGCTCAATAGTGATCATATCCACCGAGCCAGAGGGTGTGTTGTTTAATATGGTTTTGTCTTTTAGACTGGATCCTTCAAATAGTGATAGATAAAATTTTGATGCCTCATCGGCTTCTTTATCAAACCATAAGTGCGGGATAATCTTTTGCATATTAGGTCTCCCCTCAAATTAAATTTTTTTAAATTATCGTCGATCAATGATAAATATTATTCCTTGAAAAGGCAAATCTTATATGTATCAAATTTGAACACCCTAAAGGAGATAGTATGCCTAAATACTTCGCTTATCCAATATTCACCATGGTATTTGCCTTAATTTTAGTCGCTACTGTTCCAAAAAGAGAGACTAGGCGTCTTGCAATTTACGGAATCATTTTTGGAGGAATGATGGACTCGCTGGTTCACTTATTTGGCTATATCACTGGCTTGTTCTCTTGGATAAATTATGGCCCTTTTGGTTTTCTAGGCGTGCATATATTCCCTGGTATATCATGGTCAATATTTTTTATCTTATATTATTATTTTTTACCTCAACAGAAACCTTTAAATTACGTATTCGCTGGTGCAGCAATCTTTTTTGCTACTTTATATTATAATTTGCTATCTGAATTAGATATCCTATATTCTACCAGTAAATTATGGTTGCCTCTGGCTGGGTTTGCTTTTTGGTTTTCAACGGCAACCTGGGGTTTTTATAAATTAAATTCTTTTATGGAACATCACTCTTTTAGCAGGAATCAAGAGGATAAGACGAAGGAATAAATTCAAATTATTATTGCTTGATATAAGCAACGATTATGGAGGTAACTTAGTTGGAGAACACTCACAATTTCATTTTACCAAAGACGAATTTAATAGGTGTTGGGGCTATCAAAGACCTTCCCAACGAGTTATTAGCCTGGAAGCTAAGCAAAGCCCTGATTGTTACTGATAAAAACATGATAAGTCTCGGATATGTGGAGAATGTAGAAAAGATCTTAAAGAACCTATTCATTTCATATGATATATTTGATGGAATACTGCACCCCAATCCTACAGTTTCCTTCGTAGAAGATGGCTTATCTTATTTTAAGAAAGGTCTTAATGTTTTACGCAACTATAAATTGATTATTTCCATCGGCGGCGGGACCAATCATGACTGTGCTAAAGCAATAGCAATAGTAGCTACCAACGGCGGTTCAATCATTGATTATGAGGGGTATAACAAAGTGACTAAACCACCCCTACCGCAAATTTCGATCAATACAACCGCAGGGTCGGGAGCTGAATTATCTATGTTTGCCATAATCGTGGATAATTCTAGGAAGGTAAAAATGACCATCGCTTCGCCATTTTTAACCCCCTATATTACAGTCAATGATCCTATATTTATGACAACAATGCCTAAAGAAGTTACCGCCAGCTCAGGTTTTGATGTTGTTTCCCATGCTATAGAAGCTTATGTGTCTACTGAAGCCTCTCCTTTAACCGATTCTTTTGCTCTTGATGCAATACGAATAGCATTTGAGTATCTGCCGAGAGCCTACGAGAATGGCAATGACTTAGAAGCTAAGGAAAAAATGATGTATGCCAATATGATGGCTGCTATGGCCTTTAATAATGCGGGATTAGGTTATGTACATTCAATGGCTCATCAATTGGGCGGATTTTATGGTCAAACCCATGGCTGTTACAACGGGATCTTGGTGCCTTATGTATTTGAGTTTAATTCCGTGTCCATACCTAAACAAAGAATTATGAAATTATGTGAAGCCATGGGGACTAGTACCCAGGACACTTCACAAGCTATCGACATAATTATTGATTCAATTAGAAGATTGACTGCCAAAATCGAAATTCCCGGTAAATTGCGTGAGATGGGACTCAAAGAGAAGGATATTGAAACTCTCTCTCAGAACGCTATGAAAGATATAACTGCTTTTACAAATCCTAGAAAAGGGTCTGTTGAAGATTTTATAAGCCTATTTATATCCGCTTTTTAATCGAAGATCCATACTTAACAACGAAAGCGACTTGTTGGTCGCTTTTATTGTTAAGTATGGATTTTGTTTAGAAATAATCGTTAACACTACTTGGTTAGTTTACCTATATCATTTATCAGCCTCGATAAACCTTATTACAAATGCAGCCATTATGATTGTGCTTAGTATATAGCCCAAAATCATTTCGCTTGCAACAAACATTTTAGCCGTGTTGGTTATTGGATATATATCACCATAACCTGTGGTTGTAAAAGTAGTAATACTAAAATATACACTATCTATTGCCGATAGAATCATTCCGTCTTTAAATGCATGAGAAAGATCTCTGGATAGTTTATAGTAAAAATTAGCATACCCTAAAATTAAGATGATACTTAATAAGATGATTTTGGGGAAAAGTAATTTCTTGTGCTCCTTATGAATTATCTTATTAGTTAAGAAGGCTAAACTTAGAAAAAAATAGGCAACAACAATAATTACAAAATATGTAGGCAATAAATTGTAATAGAAATCTATTAGGATAATACCGAGTAAAATCAGACTTAAATAAAGAAATCTGTTAAGAATTTTATGGGATCTCAATTAAATACCTCCACTCTCTCCAATCCTGAAACTAAATCCATATTACAACTTACGGATATTTCCTTAACCCCTATGGATTCACATCCACATATATTATTATTTAATTCCACATCTTCCTAAAAATCTCCTCCCTGACCAAAAACAATTTTTCTTTTCAAACCTAACCATCCCCATTGATAAATGGTAATTCCACTGTGAATGTTGTCCCTTTCCCTATCTCACTTGTAAAATATAGTTTACCTTTCGATAAATCCACGATCTTCTTTGCTATCGCAAGTCCCAAGCCATTGCCATCTTTAGAGCGTGATTTGTCAGCTTTATAGAAACGATCAAAAATACGTTCCTTATCTTCCTCAGGTATACCTCTCCCATTATCAGCAATATCTACTCTAATGCTTTCTTCGCTTCCATAAAGATTTACTCTAAGCAAACCATTCTGATTGGAAAACTTAATGGCATTTTGAATTAGGTTAATCCATACCTGCTGAAGTAGATGTTCATCACCCAAATAAGTTGTCTTTTCGAGGTCAATATCTAAACTAATATTTTTCTCCGTCCAATCCGACTCAAGGATTAAAATACAAGACCTCAATTGTTCATCAAGGGAAAAAATAGTTGCTTGTTCTCGGATACTTTTACTATCTAACTCTGAAAGCTTCAATAAATTAGTGGACAGCAATGACAGCCTCTCACTCTCATTCACAATAATCTCACTGTACTCTTGTAATTGATCTTCGGATAGTTGACCATTTCTGATTAACTTAGCAAATCCTCTGATAGAAGTAATAGGCGTTTTAAATTCATGTGAAACATTTGAAACAAAATCTTTATGAATATGATCAATGCTCATAAGTTCTTTAGCCATTAAATTGAAATCTGAGGCTAACTGCCCAATTTCATCCTCACTCTTGACCATTACTTGAGTATCGAAATTGCCTTTGGCCACCTGTTTAGAGGCCTCAGAAATTAGCTTTATTGGTTTTATGATTTTTCTCACAGTCAGCAGAATGATAATCGTTCCAATTACTGCGCTAAGTTGAAATGCTACTCCAGTTGCCATCCTTATCCTTTGAAATTCATTGTAAAATTCTTGTCGGTCAACGGTCAGCTCTGCAAAAACGCTATTTTTCATAATTAACATTATAACGCCAAAAGTTAGGGAATTTAAAAACCACCAAATACCTAAAAAGATTAGAGTAAATTTAGTATAGATTGAGTTAAATAATAATCGTTTTTTCATTGATACTTTTCCACCTTATATCCTAGCCCTCTAATCGTAATTATTTTAAATCCCTTATATTTGTCAAATTTCTCGCGTAGCCTTTTAATATGAACATCAACCGTTCGTTCGTCTGTGTCGCTATCGAATCCCCAGATTTCATCCATTAGTTCTTGTCTTGTAAAAATCCTTTTTGGATAATTAAGCAGTTTAAACAATAAGTAAAACTCTTTTTGAGGAAGTAGGATTGCTTCACTTTTTGTTGTAACTGTTAAGGTCTCATAATCGAGGGTAATGTCCCCCACAACAATTTTATGCTCATTAGAAATCTTAGCTCGACGAAGCAAAGCAGAGACTCGCAGGAGCATTTCATCAAAATCAATAGGTTTAACCATATAATCGTCGGTTCCCACCGCAAAGCCTTTTTTCTTATCTTGAATAGTTTCCTTAGCCGTTATCATTAGAATTGGCAGATTGAATTTTAATCCCCGTAATTCTTTAGTTAGGCTATACCCGTCCATGTTAGGCATCATAATATCTAAGATTATGAGATCAATATGTTCTTTATCTAATACGTCTAAAGCCTCTAACCCGTCTGTAGCTGCAAAGACATTATATCCATCACGAAGTAAATACATCTGCATTAGCTTGCGAATACTCTCGTTGTCGTCGACAATTAGTATATTTACCATTATTCTAACCTCCCTAGCCCCCAAAACTATGTTTTAGGGGCTTAATTCTTAGGGACAGAAACCATCACATCAATTATAAACTTCGCAGTGCGTCAATAGGATTAAGTTGACTTGCTTTTCTTGCAGGCATGTATCCAAACACAATACCGACTAATCCGGAAAATCCGACCGCCAGTAGAATAGTAGCAATAGAAAGCGAAAATCCGATCCCAATTAAAGCTGCTGCAGTATAAGCTATTAAGCCACCTAGAACCAAGCCAATGAGACCACCGACTAGAGAGAGGAATATTGACTCAATAACGAATTGCAGCTGAATTCTTTTGGGTGTCGCACCTAAGGCCTTCCGCAAACCTATTTCCATCGTTCGCTCAGTAATAGACACGAGCATCATATTCATGATTCCAATACCACCCACTACAAGGGATATTGCAGCAATTCCTGCCAGAAGAAGTGACATCATGGACATCATTGATTCAAAGGATTCGATCATATCCCCCATATTGAAAATTGTATAGGCGTTATCTTTGTAGTTAAAAGCCGGATTAAGCACCCCTTTAAGATCAGTTACAGTATCATCAGCTAATGCAGTATCTTCCAAGAATACATCTAGACTCGATATATCCTTGACTCCCAAGCTTCGCATTGCCGTTGTATAGGGGATTATGACAGACTCATTATTCGATCCCATACTAAATCCACTTGAGGGATTTAATGTGCCAATTACAGTATAACTAGTACCGTTTATGACAAGGTCTTTCCCAATAGGATCGACGCCATAATAAAGTTCCTTGATGATATCACTGCCAATAATTACAACCTGATTTTTACTGTTTAAGTCGAGAATATTTATTGGCCTCCCAGTCTTAAGCAGGCTGGTATCCATGTTGAAATACACATCGTTTTTACCCTGTACTGTCACATTCTCCATGAGCTTTCCCTCATAGATAATGCCGGTCTTTCCAGAAATTGTAGGGGATACACCCTTAATATTCTCCTCCTCTGAAATGTTCAGCATATCCTCTTGATTAAGCCCTTGTTTAAGAGGAGTACCCATAACATTCACAGTGATTTTATTGGCACCCAGCTCTGTGACTTGATCGCTGATACTATTTGTTGCACCCTGGACTATGGTGATTAAAGCAATAATCGATGCTACTCCTATTACAATACCCAGCATTGTCAAAAATGAGCGCAGTTTATTTCTAACAATATTTTCATAGGACATTTTTATACTCTCAAGCAGCATCTACTGAACCTCCTGTTCCGACAAATGTCCATCGAGAATGTTGACAACTCTCTTGGCGTGACGTGCAATCCCGATGTCGTGGGTTATCATAATTATTGTTCTTCCGTCATGATTCAGTTCCTCAAAAAGCTCCATAACTTGTGCACCTGTTTTTTGATCTAAAGCACCTGTTGGTTCATCGGCCAGCAAAATTGTGGGCTCAGTTACCAAAGCCCGAGCAATGGCAACACGTTGTTGTTGCCCTCCAGATAGCTGAGTTGGTAAGTTTTTTGTCTTATCAACTAACCCTACTCGATCGAGCATGTTCAGCGAACGTTCCTTTCTTTCCGCTGAGGAGACACCAGCGTAAATCAACGGTAACTCCACATTTTGAAGAGCACTTAAGCGTGGCAGGAGCTGAAAGCTTTGAAATACAAAGCCAATTTCCTTATTTCTAATAAAGGCAAGTTCAGTTTCATCCAGGTCTTCAATATCATTGCCAGAGAGTAAATATTTTCCTGATGTTGGCATATCTAGGCAACCAATAATGTTCATCATTGTGGATTTCCCCGATCCTGACGGACCCAGTAAGGATAGAAATTCACCGGAATTTACTGTTAAGTTTACCTTACTCAACACTTCTAGCTCTTCTTCCCCCATATAGTAGCTCTTAGAGATATTTTGCATGTTCAGAACTTCCGCCATTAATCATCACCACCTGTATTATTCATCCCACCTGAAGGAAAATTCGTTCCTTCCTTAGCTGCAGTCTTGGTGTAGTAAACGGTTTCTCCACTTTCAAGGCCACTTTTTACTTCTACGACAATCCCATCATTTATGCCGGTAGTAATTTCGGCTCTAGTCTCTGTACCACTCTCATCTTTTTTAAGAACATAGGGTTTGTTATTCTCGTCGAATTGAACCGCTGTTATAGGCAATGTGACAATTCCGCTAGCTTGATTGCTTATAATCTTTACTTCTGCAGACATTCCGATTCTTACACTTTCATCGTCCGCAAGATCGATTATAGCGGTAAAGAAAGATACTCCATTAATAATCTGCCCCTCTTTAGAGATTGAGCTGATATTGCCCTTTATTTCTTTGTTTATTGCACCTAATTTAACAGTTGCTTCCTTGCCTTTCTCAATCGCAGCAAGGTCATACTCATCGACTTTCACTTTGATTTGAAGATTATCATAATCCACAACTTCTAATAGTTTTGTACCTGCCATTACTTGTGCCTTTTCTTCTATATTGATATTTACAATTTCTCCTTGAATTTTTGACTTAATCTCTTCACCTGCCGTAGTTTTAATTAAGACTGTCCCTTCTTTAACAAGGTCTCCCTCTTTCACTTTGATTTCCGAAATTTGCATCATCTTTTCAGAAGTCACAGTTTGACGATCTGTAGTTTCAACATTGCCAGTGAAGGAGTAATAGGTGGTTAGGTCGCTTGTCTGAGCAACAACGCTTTCATACGGAAGTTGCGTAGGTTCCTTAAGAAAGGTTATGCCACCTACAGTTACCGCTACCGCAATCAATCCCAGGATAATCCATTTAACTCTAGACTTTTGTTTTTTCATTTTCTATAACCTCCAATTTTTTGGCTCCATGAACCACATCTTAAGCTGGTTATATGAATTCAATATGAACTTCAGTTTTGATTAGTTCTAACTTTAAATTTTGCACTGATAATTCCAAAAATATGTAATGGAATATAAATCAAATAAACCCTCAACATGGCATTTCTGCCGATATTGAGGGTTTACTACAAATATTCATTTTGCAGCTAGTTAAAGTCAGTTCCCTTATTGCTATTGTCAGGTTGAATTCCGCTGAATCTAATTAAGGATTAAATTAGTTGTAAGTTGGTAGCTTTACTAGATGGTTAAACACATAGTAGCATAAGTGTTATAATGAATATCCATTCATTATAACACTTTAGTTTTAAATAATTAATATATTTTGAATCAATTTGCTATAAAGAGATTATATTACAAAATGCAATATATTGTAACAGATTCCATAGGATGTCTAACGATATATTGAACTACCCCTCAAATTATTGGTATTTATTTACTAATATTAAATATTACTATCTAAATTAGGTTTTTGGCGGGTAACATCCATATATTATCTTAATATCAGAGATGTTGACATAATGCAACATTAAATGTTAGTCTTTGTCTATAAGAAAAGTGGAGAGTATTATTAATAATCTTAAAAAACGAGCTAATAGCTCGGGATTTTTTTGCACAATCAAGTTAAATTATTCACTAATATTGTATTATTTACAGAAAATTTAAAATTCAATTTAGGAGGATTGCTTATGGCAAAATTATTACCATCTAACACTAGGTTTTTATTTTTTTGGGCTTCTAAAACGTCCTAAAATTATCTAGTGATTCAAAATTATCTGTAAATTGTTATAAAAATTTTTTGGGAGGGGTTTAAATGCGTTTAGGATGGCTAATAGTTTTCGCTCTAATGACTGTCTTGGCAATTCTGTCCTTTAGTAAAGCTCTTAAGAAAAAAATCGGAATTTTGAGCTTAGGTGCCAAAGATGAAAGATTCGACAACCCTAATCAACGTTTTATGAACTTTGTTAAGTTAGTACTAGGTCAAAGTAAATTAATTAATGAACCATATGGAGTTGTTCACTTTATCATCTTCTGGGGTTTTATCTTTATTTGTTTAGGTGAACTGCCTTTAATATTTGAAGGACTCTTCCCTGCTTATTCTTTCCCTATCTTGGGAACAAACCGCTATTTTTATATGATTAAAGATCTTATGACTGCCTTAGTAATCGTCGGCTTATGTTTCGGTCTAATTAGAAGATGGGTAATTAAACCTGCTCATTTATCTCGAACACCCGAAGCAGCAATTATTGTAAGCCTGATCTTTGGCGTTATTGTCACAGAATGGATAGGAAGTGGAGCAAAAGTCGCTCTCGATCCTAGCAGTAGCGTATACTCACTGGCAATTATGTATCAAAGTTTTGCCACTCTCTTTAGTGGATTAAGCACACATACTCTCGAAGTAATTGAAAGTGCTTTTTGGTGGATCCATATGCTGATTGTATTTGGTTTCCTGGTTTACATTCCAAACTCGAAGCATATGCACCTTTTAGCTGTACACCCTAACACCTATTTCTCTTCCTTAAAACCTATTGGTGGTCAAATTGAAAAAATAGACTTAGAAGATGAAGAGTTAACCGAATTAGGGGTTAACCGGATTGAAAGCTTTACTTGGAAGCAACTATTAGATAGCTTTGCTTGCGGAGAATGTGGAAGGTGCATGAATAACTGTCCAGCCAACATTTCCGGCAAACCCTTGAACCCTAAGCGTTTAATCAGCCGCCAATTAAAAGACCATCTTTTAGAAAAAGGTGCCGTCCTGAATGCTAAAGGCTTAACTTCCACCAGCGATGAAAATGCGGACGCATTAGCAGAAATTGCCGAAAATGATCCTCAAGCAGCTGAAATTCTCCAAAAATCCTTAATTGGGGATATCGTTTCCGAAGAAGAGATTTGGGCATGTACGACTTGTATGTCTTGCCAAGTACAATGTCCGGTTGCCAACGAGCATGTGAATAAGATCATTAATATGCGTCAATCTCTGGTTATGATGGATAGTAATTTCCCACAAGAGTTACAAACATCCTTCCGTAACGTCGAAAATAATGCAAACCCTTGGGGTATCGGCTATACCGAACGTGCAAATTGGGCTTCTGATTTAGATGTCAAATTAATTAGTGAACAAGAAAATGTAGACTACCTCTTCTGGGTTGGCTGTGCTGGTTCTTTTGATAGTCGTGCCCAAAAAGTAACCGTTGCTGTCTCGAAGATTCTTAAAGCTGCGGGTATTAATTTCGCAATCTTAGGAACAGAAGAAAAATGTTGCGGTGACTTTGTTCGCCGATCAGGAAACGAATATCTATTCCAGACTGCAGCAATAGAGAACGTAGAAATCTTAAATAATTACAATGTGAAAAAAATCATTACAACTTGCCCCCACTGCCTAAACACTTTGAAGAATGAGTATCCTGATTTCGGCGGTAATTATGAAGTAATCCATCATACACAATTTATCGATCAATTAATCAAGGATGGTAAATTAGTTCTCAATTCAAAAGCTGAATTTGAACCGCAAAGAATTGTCTATCACGATTCTTGTTATCTTGGTCGTTATCAGCAAGAATTTAATTCACCTCGTGCCCTTTTCAATATGGTTCCTGGTGTTGAACTGGTAGAAATGGATCGTCATCACAATAAGAGCTTCTGCTGCGGTGCCGGTGGCGGTCGGATGTGGTTAGAAGAACAAAATGATCAAAGGGTTAATAATCTCAGAGTTGAGCAGGCGCTTGATAAAAATGCGGAAGTTATCGGTGCGAATTGCCCCTTCTGTATTACAATGATGGAAGATGGCATTAAAGACAAAGTTGACACCGAAAAACAAACTGTTAAAGTCCTAGATCCTGCAGAGCTCATTGCTAAGATGATAAGCTAGCTTCAAAGATATACACTTTAGCAGGCTAAGTTTCAATCCAAGGAGGCAATTCAATGGCAGAGTGTGAAGAGTTATTGAATAGATTTACTTCAGCAGGTCAAGATCGCAGCGTCAGAGAACTACGGAGTCATGAACTTGAAGAGTATAAATCAATATATAATGACCTAGTGGCGCAGTACAATGATACCAATGGAGAAATCCCCGTTGATATGGATATTCAAGTAATTAACAAAATCTATACTCAGAATGACATGAATACAACTCCATTGGGATTGGTTAACGTAAGCTTGGAGTACTTGGCCAGAATCCTGACCTTTGCTAAAGCTCAGGGAATTCAATGGCAGCTTGAGTGTAGAAAGTGTACAGATACTCACTTCAAGAAATTATCTCATTTTGAGGTAAAAGTCGATTGTGACAGAGACGTTTTTGTGACGATGGCTGTCGAGGCAGGATTTCGGTTTTGATCTAACAAAATTATTGACTAAAGGTATCCCACTAGGGATGCCTTTTTTTCTTATTACAAACCTTCTAAACTGCTTCAGCCCTAAAATCCTTCGGCTTTAGAAGAACTTAGTTCTTGTGTTTTAGCAACCAATTTGCGCATAAGATTAGAAATGGATTTTCTTGCGATATCATCAATTAGCTTTCCATCTTGATCAAATTTTTTGCTGGCGTTAGTGATTAATACTTTGCGGCTATTGATGGTTTGGAGTTCAAGTTTGCCGCAAACTCTACGAAGATGATGTTGTACATAGCCCCCACCAAGCACTTCCAGAGACGCACTTATCATCGCCAGGGGTTTCCCTCGTAATGGTAAATCACTCCCTCGTGAAGCCCAATCTAACGCATTCTTTAACACTGGGGGTATGGAATAATTGTACTCAGGTGTAGATATGATGAATGCATCTGCTTTCACCAGTTTCTCTTTCAAATCAATAACAGCTTGAGGTAATCCTTTGGCTTCTACATCCTCGTTAAAAATAGGGATCGGCGATAGATCTACGATTTCCATAAATGCGCCTTCCGGAAGTAAGTCTGCCGCCGCTCGCAGAGCTGCTGTGTTGTATGAATTGTTTCTTAAACTTCCAGAAATACCAATGATCCTAATTGCTTTTGTCATTAAAGCACCCCCTATTAATCTTAGCCTTTGTTTAAATGCGAGAATTAAATGGTGGGAATTATATTTCTGTTTAATATATTCCAAATATTCTACACTTTATAGGCAATTCCTGCTTGGAGTAGTATAAATATTTTGATAATATAAAATAGTATAAAATAATAACAAAATTATAGGTCAGACCGTACTAACGATCTGACCTTAGATATTTCCATATTTAAAAATGACTTCTTTTTGGCGGCACATAAATTTTATATTGCAATATCTATATGAATTATCTTGTTAGTCTTATTTAACTATAAGACTAAAGTAACTGGAAAATCACTGGTTTTTTATTCTAAATACTTTTTTCTTACCATCAAGCTTGCCTCTGCTAGTCTTTACTTCTGAATTTAATAAAATATCATCTATCTCAATCTCAGCGAAATCTCCCTCTAGAGAATTAATGCATTGGCAGCAATTATCACATTGTTTAAGCGGATCAAGATCACAAAGATTGCATTCACCACATTGGGTACAACTTCGATCTTGTAAAACACATGGATCTCCCATAGTATTCAAACTACTACTCCCCCCTATTATCTTGCAAATTGTGGACTTCCTAAAATATTCCCGGACTTAAGATTAAGGAGTTCAGTTCTTTCGTTAATCCTTTTAAGGCTGCAGCAGTACGCTGCTCACTCCAAGCTTCATCGAGCAAGAGAATAGTATCTCTGTAGCGTTGCTTACTTCCTAATAAAACAACTAAGTAGTCCCCGTCGGATCTTGTTACATAAGAAACCAGACATTGCCCCGCCTCTGTTGTTGTTCCTGTTTTTAGTCCTTGGTTTCCGGGATAAATCCCAAGGAGACGATTAGTATTCTGCAAATCAGCTTCTCGTAATTTCCCTTGTCCATCCGTCCACTGAACATGGGCATTTGTCAGTTTGACAAACTTCATCAGTTCTTTATTTTCAATAAATCGAACTGCAACTTTACTTAGGTCATTAGCTGTTGTGTATTGATCAGGATCTGGCAACCCATGAGGGGTTGTAAAGTGAGTATTTTGACACCCTAAAGTTGCAGCGTACTCATTGATTTCTTGAGCAAAAGCAGGGATCGAGCCGCTAACTTTTACTGCCAGAGCTGCAGCCGCATCATTGGAACTGTTAACATATAAGGCGGTTAAAAGATTATGTACGGATATTTCATCTCCCGGCTGGAGTCCCAGATGTGAGCCTTCTACATTCACTTCTGTCCCAACTCGGACAATATCTGATTCTTTTAAGGATTTTAAAGCCACAAGCCCTGTAATAAGCTTTAGTGTGCTGGCCGGAGCACGCTGTATATCGGCATTATGGGATTTGATTACCTTACCGGTTAAGGGGTCAATAAGTACATAACTTTCGTCTTCTGTTGATAGATCTTGAGAGGAAGATCCAGTCTTTGATGGTTCAGAAGATTGAACTTTTGCATCGGTCATCAATCCTGCAGTCTGTAAATTGGCAATGGCTGGACTAAAATAACTTAATCCCATCAACAAAAAAACACTGAGCAGCATGCTAAAGATTATTAGAGTGGCTCTTCTGGTTTTTCTTTTAGTTCTAGAATTAGAAACTCGATAATCTAATTTTTTCACAATAATCCCTCTTTTAAGCTAAGGCCTACCAGTCAGGTCTTATGATATTATAACATTCCTTATCACAGCAAACATCGCTATTATAACCAATTTAGTCCAAGCTGGCAAGTTTTGTTTGCAATACCCTAACTAGGATTCTTGGTATCCTCCCATAATTGCCATACCTTTAACAATGGATAAGGATTAATCCATTGTTCATTGGGAAGTTCTATACCAAAATGAAGGTGGTCCGGAGTTGTCAGGGCATCACCGGTGTGACCCATTCCGCCAATGAAATCCCCGGCTGCAATTCTTGCCCCTTTCACAAGATCCGGAGAAATATATTGCAGATGGGCGTAGTAATAATAATTCCCATCATCTCCACGTACACCAACTCGCTCACCACCTAATCTGTTCCACCCCAGTTGTTCGATTTTTCCACTACATACACTAACTATACTTGTCCCTTCTTTTCCAAAAAGATCCGTTCCCTCATGTCTGCGAATCCCTCCTTCTCGATCTGCTCCAAAACTATCCTCATACCAAGTAGTTCCATTAATGGGGAAGGTGTATTTATAAGGTTTATAATATGAATACTTGGCTAAAATTTCACGATGTCTTTTAAGCACCTTAAGCTTATCTGAGGAAAGCTTGCCCCAATTAAGATTTGCGAAGGAAACATCGGTTTGTAGTTGAGTAATAAGTGCTTGAGCTTCTATTTCAGGAATCGTTGAACGTATAGCTATGAGATCCTCAAAAGGGATTGTCGGGGTTCTGGAATTATCCTGTACACATTGTTTTACAAGGTCGGGAGTTATTGTTGATAAATAGGGATATACATCAGAATCAATTTTTGCTGGCCGATGCAGTACCTGCCAGACAAGGAATGAAGAAAGTATCAAAATAATTAACTGGATTACTGAAATCAAACTTTTTTTTGAGCTTACTCTCATAAAATCCCCTACTCTCTTAATTATCCAAGAATTCTTAGTTATTTACGAACATTTGTTTGCACTTTTAGCGAATGAATGGTACAATATTCCTGACTAGATGGGGGTGTTTTTTTATGTACCCGGATTTATCGCCAAGACAAACGAAGATTTTGGAATTTATTAAACAGGAAATCCGTAAGAAGGGTTATCCACCTGCCGTAAGAGAAATCGGCGAAGCTGTAGGGTTGTTATCTAGCTCTACTGTTCATGGGCATCTCCAGACATTGGAGGACAAAGGATACATTCGACGTGATCCCACTAAACCACGTGCAATCGAAATTTTGGATAGTTCCAGTGAGGCCCTTGAAATGAAAAAAGTAGTCCAAGTACCTATTGTCGGCCACGTCACAGCCGGTCAGCCTATCACGGCAATTGAAAACATTGAAGGGTCCTTTCCCTTATCAGCGGATTTTGTACGCCATGACAATGTTTTTATGCTTCGCGTCAAGGGCGAAAGTATGATAGGAGCAGGAATATTAGATGGGGATTACATTATCGTTCGACAACAAAGCGAAGCACGTAATGGTGAAATTGTTGTAGCCCTAATTGGTGATGAAGCGACTGTAAAACGTTTCTTTAAGGAAAGAACTCTGATCCGACTTCAACCTGAAAACCCATCCATGGAACCGATCTACTCCCAGGATGTTTCAATCCTCGGTAAGGTCGTCGGCGTTTTTCGTACTATGTAATTACTTAACATTCCTAATATCAAAGATATGCATAAGATGTATAAGATAACATCAATTTCTATTCAACTTTAACCAGAAGAAGTACAAGAGTAAAAAAGCGTTCTCTCTTCACTGTCCTTGACAGTGAAGGAGAACGCTTTTTGCTTGCTGTGCCAGTAGAATTCTGGGAACTAAGTTTCACAGGTATATTAGTCATTCTGGGATATTTTACAGTTTTGTTTATCCTGAAAACGTTCCATACCCAAGATAATTAAGCGATCGATCAATTCAGAGTAGGGAATGCCTGTAGCTTCCCACAGTTTAGGGTACATGGAGATTTCAGTAAAACCCGGTAGAGTATTTATCTCATTAAGAAATATTTCATTTTCATCATTCACAAAGAAGTCAACCCGACTTAAGCCGCTAGCTTCAACTGCTTGGAAGGCTTGAACGGCCATAAGTTGCAATTTCTGGACGAGGTCGTCTTCCAGCGCTGCCGGAATTAGAAGACTTGAGCCAATGTTGGAGTACTTTGCTTCATACGTATAGAACTCCTGGGCCGGTAGTACTTCCCCTGGAATAGAGGCGATAGGGCTATCGTTCCCTAAGACTGAAACTTCTATTTCATGCCCGGTAATGGACTCTTCGATAACAATTTTACGGTCAAAAATGGCTGCTGTCTTTAAAGACTCTTGAAGTTCTGTGCGATCATGAGCCTTGGAGATCCCTACACTCGACCCCAGATTGGCTGGTTTAACAAAGCAAGGATACCCTAGCTGAGCTTCAATCATATTCAAATAAGTCTCAGGTTCCCTCAGAAACTCTGATCGCAGCAGAGTTACATATCGTGCCGAAGGAAGATTTCTCTCGATGAACACAGCTTTCATTCGATCTTTATCCATCCCGAGAGAAGATCCCAGAACTCCGGATCCTACATAAGGAACATTAGCCATCTCCAGTAATCCTTGAAGTGTACCGTCCTCCCCATAGGTTCCATGAAGAACCGGGAAAACCAAATCAAACTTCCCATCGTTGGGCAGAGATTGACCATTGATGGCCAAGAAATGTGGTTGAGTAGGATCGATGACTAAAGTTACCTGTAACCCCTCTGAAGTTGTCGGGAAGCCTGTTTTCAAAATTTGATCCGGTATAACCCCCCAAAACCACTGCCCTTGTTTGTTAATTCCAATCGTTTCTACATTATAGCGACTTCTGTCTATCGCTTTGTAGATCGACCATGCAGAGTTTAAGGAAACCTCATGTTCCCCTGAACGCCCACCGAACAGCAGCACCACAGTTAGTTTGTGATCATTCATTATACCCCATCCTCCCTAAATATGTAGTTTACTTTCCCAACAAGACTGTCCTCAGTTAAAAGACCAACTATAAGAGTATATGCGATAAAAAGAAAAAAGCTCCTACCTAACGGTCAAGAGCTCCAATTTGATCTAGAGGCCAATATCGAAATAGAGTTCTTCCGGTAATATTCTCTACGGGTAAAAATCCCCATTCTCTTGAATCAGCACTGTTGTTGCGATTATCTCCCATGACAAATACGGAATCGTTGGGAACAACGATTGGACCGAAATCACTGTTGGCATTATCTACCACATAGGGTTCCTCAAGTCGTTGATCGTTTACATAAGTTTTTTTACTGCGTATTTCAACCTTATCCCCTGCTAATCCAACAACTCGTTTAATATAGTCATCCGTAGCATGAGCACTCGGTGGTGGATGAAAAACAATAATATCTCCATGATTAATATGATCAAACCTCTTAAAGAAGAACTTGTCCACAATGACCCTATCTTCAAGTTGAATTGTAGGGAGCATTGAACCCGTAGGGATTTTTCGCGCTTCAATCACATAGGTGCGCAATACCCAGGAAAGCGCGAAAGCAATTAGGACAATTTCAACAAGCTCAATTAAGAATCGAAAAGAACTTTTTGGAGTCTCCGAACTTTCCATAAGTCACCTCTTTCTACTCTTCATATTAACATAAATTCATGGATGTTTAAAACCACAATTCAGCTAGCTCAGAAGTCCTTGTCGCCAAAGATTCAGAGCAGCCAAGATATTGCCCATCTGTACATAAGTGTAGGATATTCCTCCTTGCTGATAGACAACATAAGGCTCTCGCAGGGGTCCATCTGCTGAGAATTCACTGGTAGAACCTTGGATGAAAGTCCCTCCTGCCATGATGACTTGATCTTCATATCCCGGCATGCCCGAAGGAATAGGCAAGACATGAGAATCTATAGGCGAACCTTTCTGTAACCCTTGACAGAAGGCTATCATCTTTTCCCGGGAACCTAATTTTACAGCTTGAATAAGATCTGTTCGATAGCTTTCCGGTTCAGGATGTACCTCAAAGCCTAAAGCCTGCCAAAAGGCAGCAGAGAAAACGGATCCCTTTATGGACTCGGAAACCGTTAAAGGGCTAAAGAATAAGCCTTGATAAAACAAACGTTGCCATTCCAGGGTAGCTCCCATATGCTCTCCAACTCCCGGGGCTGTTAAGCGTTGTGCGCTAAGCTCAACCAAATCAGCACGTCCGGCAACATATCCGCCGGTGGGGGCTAAACTCCCGCCTAGATTTTTTATCAGTGATCCGGCCATCAAATCTACACCAATATCCCCAGGTTCTTTATCTTCCACCAGTTCACCATAACAGTTATCTACAAAAATAATTAACTGGGGATACTGGGTTCTTACGAATTCGACCAGTTCTTCCAGTTGAGCTATCAGCAAGGCGTCACGCCACGCATACCCGCGAGATCGTTGTACCATCAACATTCGGGTTTTAGGTGAAATTTTTTCTTTGATTAGTGGATATTGAAGTTTTCCTTGAGCGTCTAAGGGAATTGTGTCATGAAGAACTCCAAAGTCCATCAGGCTTCCTTGCCCTTTTCCTCTGAGGCCGATTACCTCCTCCAGAGTATCATAAGGATTCCCACTTACTGAAATAACATGGTCTCCGGGCCGCAGAACCCCAAATAAAGCTGAAGCAATAGCATGAGTACCTGAAACAAATTGTCCACGGACAAGAGCTGCTTCTGCACCTAAGATACGGGCAACGATGCGATCAAGCACTTCGCGCCCCGAGTCACCCAGCCCATAGCCTGTTGTGCCCTGCAAATGGTAGGATGCAACTCGTTCTTCTTGAAAAGCATGTAAAACTTTTTCGTGATTCTTTCGGGCAATTTCTTCTAGTCTAGGTAACTGAGCTTTGAGAGATTCATCTGCTTTTGCCACAGCCTTATTTATTATTTCTGGCCATTCAGGGTTTGAATACAAGCCATTTCCTCCTAACATGGCTCATTAACTTTAATTCAATAATGAGCTGAGAACTTTCCAAACTGGTTTCAGGGAATCCCCTCGTTTGAGGGAAATCTTAACGGGATAAGGCAGGTAGGACGTTAACTGACTCAAATCTTCCTCGCCAACTTGGTCAATTTTATTTAATAGAGTAATCATTGGCTTATCGGCACTTTCCAGCTGACTAAGAACCTCATGAACTGTTTCGGCGTGGTGTACAGCTTGAGGATGGCTTGCATCAACAATGTGAATCAAAACATCTGCTTGTTTAACTTCCTCAAGGGTCGCCATAAAGGCACGCAGAAGTTGAGTTGGCAGTTTTCGGATAAACCCAACCGTATCACTTAAGAGGATCTCTAAAGATGAGTCAATTCTAATGCTTCGTACAATAGGATCGAGGGTAGCGAATAGTTTATTCTCTCCAACCGGCAGATCAGATCGACTTCCGGCTTGTTCCATGGCTTTGGTCATAAAGGTGGTTTTACCTGCATTGGTATATCCGACTAAAGCAATGAGCGGCAGACCGCTTCGGGTTCTTTGCCGGCGTAATACATCACGCTGCTGTAGGACTAATTTTAGTTCTTTTTCCAATTGGTTAATGCGATCTCGCATCCGCCTTCGGTCTAACTCTAACTTGGTTTCCCCCGGCCCCCGGGAGCCGACTCCGGCACCTAAACGGGAGAGAGCTAACCCCTGCCCCGTCAAATGTGGCAGAAGATGTTTAAGCTGAGCCAATTCAACTTGCAATTTACCTTCACGGGACTGGGCCCTCTGGGCAAAGATATCTAAGATTAAGCCGGTTCGATCCAGCACTTTTAATCCTGTTTCAGCCTCTAAGGTTCTTAACTGGGTAGGAGAAAGTTCATCATCACAAATCAAGACATTAGCATCCGTTTCCTGTAACCGATGGATTAGCTCTTCCAGCTTGCCACTTCCAAAATAGCTGCGTGTCTGACCGTAACGTCGAAGCTGAACAAGTTGCCCTACTACATCAACTCCCGCGGTGCGGGCCAGTTCTCGCAGTTCAAGCAAATCCTCGTTGGTTTCCGACTCACTGTCTTCGAGGGCGATCAAAAAAGCCCGTTCCTTGCCTGTTTGCCTGGATTCATTCTTAGTCTTCCCTTTACTCTTGGATAGGCCAGAAAGACCGGCATAATAATCAAACTCCGTCCAATTATGAGGAGTCAAGTTAACAATATAGGGTGATTGCTCCTCCGTACGAAATGCAATCTCAATACCTGTCAGACTTCCTTGGGAAACTCCAATTGAAGCCATGCTTTCCAGCCCTAAGGATTCTAAGGCGCTGTAGTCCAAGGAACTTAGCTTATGATTACCATTTGGATGGGTGTGGATGCAGCGCAGATGTTTTCCAAGGGATCGTCCTTTTACCGGCGGAAGCGTAACTGTAGCATGACGCCCTACAGCAGAAGCCAGCAGGTTACCATTACGGGCAAGATAGACAGCTATCTCACGGTTCCAGAGTTGAGTCAGACGAACTAACTCTTTAAGGATTTCAGGATGGATAAGCTCAGAGCGTTCTGTCTTAATTTCAGATAAGTTTTTAAGTTCTTGTATCTGACTTGCCCGAATCCCGGACAAGTCTCCCGAAATGTCCATCATCACTAATACCTCGTATTCATAGACTAAAAATGTTTCTTAATAATCATCAAAGATTGTCCATGTTTATATCGATGGGTAAAATTTGGATGAGTTCTTCACGGCTTGAGCTAGGCTTTTGAAATAAGCGAACAGCTTGTTGTCGAATAGTCTTCTCTACAAGATTACGAACAAGTCGAGCATTTCCGGCATAACGGTGAGAACTTAGTAAGGTCTGCAGATGAAACCGGAGAGTATCTTCAGCAGCCAAGGTTAACTCGTATTGCCGAAATTTGAACATCATTTTTCCGATTGCTAACAATTCTTCAATAGTATAGTCCGGAAAGTCAATATGTATAGGGAAGCGTGACCTTAGCCCCGGATTAGTTTGCAGAAACCAGTCCATTTCTTGACTATAGCCGGCCAAGATCAACACAAGATTGTCTTTATTATCTTCCATTGCTTTTACTAAGGCATCAATAGCCTCTTTCCCAAAATCCTTCTCCCCGCCGCGAGCTAAGGAATAAGCCTCATCAATAAACAGAACCCCACCTAAGGCTTTCTTGAGCTGATCACGAGTTTTTTGAGCAGTATGCCCGATATATTCACCGACCAGATCTGCACGCTCACACTCAATGATATGTCCTTTTTGCAAAACTCCCATTTCTTTAAATAGTCGACCGACTATGCGAGCCACAGTTGTCTTGCCTGTACCAGGGTTCCCTTTAAAAATCATATGGAGGACAAGGGGTTCAGCAATCAGCTTTTCCTGACTCCTTCGCCTTTGAATTTCCACAAAAGCTTGCAGGTCTCGGATTAAGCGCTTAACAATGACTAAGCCGATGAATGACTCTAATTCAGCTAATATCTCAGCAACTTTTTCTTTATCTTTATCTTTTTCTTTATCCCTGTCCTTCTCTTTATCCATGGAAGAAGGATTTGTTTTACGCAATCGTCCAATTCCCACCATGTCATTGATAGAACTATGTACCTTCTCTGTTCTGGGTGGTAAAGGAGTCTGAATAACCGGAGGGACTTGGTTGTCCGGGCCAAATTTTATTTTAATTGTCAAATACAGGCACCTCCCATCTTTATTACTATACGCAAGTAAAGATGAAAGGTGTCCTAAAAAACTTATTGTTATTATTTCCCTGTTAGAGTCTTAGCATAGCGGACACGAGCGGTGTGATCAAGATATTTTTTGCGCAGCCGGACGCTTTTAGGTGTGATTTCCACGAGCTCATCGTCGTTAATAAACTCTAAGGATTGTTCTAAAGAAAATTCTATGGGTTTGTCTAAACGAAGAGCCTCATCAGCAGAACTTGTACGCATATTGGTAAGTTGCTTTTTCTTACAAACATTGACTTCAATGTCTTGCTCACGCTTATTCTCTCCAACAATCATGCCTGCATACACATGAAGACCCGGGTCAACAAACAAAGTACCGCGATCTTGAGCAGCATATAAACCGTAAGCGTTTGTCTCTCCTTCTTCAAAAGCAATTAAAGCTCCACGACTTCTTCCCGGAATGTCACCTTTATAGGGTTCATAGCCTAAGAAGATGTGGCTCATCATACCTTCACCCCGGGTTTGAGACAAAAACTCGCCCCGGAAACCGATCAGTCCTCTGGCCGGAATCTTAAATTCAACCCGTAGTTGAGTTGTTGAGAGATTAGTCATATTGGCCATCTCAGCTTTACGTTTCCCTAAGAGTTCCATTACAGCACCCAGGGCGTTTTCCTGAAGGTCGCAAATTAAGAATTCCATAGGCTCGCATTTGACCCCATCGATCATTCTATAGATAACTTCGGGTTTGGAAACTTGAAGCTCATACCCTTCTCTTCGCATGTTCTCGATTAAGATAGAAAGGTGAAGCTCACCCCGTCCCGAGACTTTAAAGCAATCCGCAGACTCTGTCTCTTCAACTCGTAAACTAACGTTGGTTTCTACCTCTTTAAAAAGACGCTCCCGGATCTTGCGAGAGGTTACAAAATGTCCTTCACGCCCGGCGAAGGGGCTGGTATTGACCATGAAGTTCATGGACAGAGTAGGTTCGTCTACTTCAATAGTTGGTAAGGCCTCCGGATTTAAGGCACAGGCCACGGTTTCTCCGATATTGGCACTGGTAAGTCCTGTAAGGGCAACGATTTCTCCGGCTGAAGCCTCTGCAACAACCTCACGCTTCAGGCCTTCAAAAATCATGACTTTCCCGACTTTAGTACGTTCAAAACTTTCATCCCGCTTAATCAGCGTGACATTTTCATTCTGATGGATTGTTCCGCGCACAATCCGGCCAACAACAATTTTTCCCACATAATCGTCATAATCCAGTGTGGTTACCAACATCTGAAACGGTGCTTCCAGATCAACAACTGGTGCCGGAATATGCTCTATTATCACTGAGAAGAGAGGGGCCAAAGAAGTATCTAGGGACTCATGGGCCAGGCCTGCTATCCCAGTACGAGCTGAGGCATAAACAACCGGGAAATCTAATTGCTCGTCGTCAGCGCCTAACTCTATAAAGAGGTCTAAGACTTCATCGACTACCTCGTTCGGACGAGCATCCGGGCGGTCAATTTTGTTAATTACGACGATCGGAACCAGCTTGAGTTCTAAAGCTTTGCGTAAAACAAAACGTGTTTGAGGCATTGGTCCTTCAAAGGAGTCAACAATCAGGAGTACCCCATTGACCATCTGTAATACCCGTTCGACCTCACCGCCAAAGTCAGCATGTCCTGGAGTATCGATGATATTGATCTTTGTCCCTTCCCAATGCACAGCTGTGTTCTTTGACAAAATGGTAATTCCACGTTCACGTTCTAAATCATTGGAATCCATGACGCGTTCAATTACTTGTTGATTGGCTCGGAAGGTTCCACTTTGTTTTAACATGGCATCAACAAGCGTGGTTTTCCCATGATCTACGTGAGCGATAATAGCAATATTTCTTAAGTTGCGAGTTTCCATAGTAGGATTTTAGTTCCTTTCTTTCACTAATCTAATCATATCACTTTAAGATATCATAGTTGGGAAACGAATTCAAGCATGAAGAACTAAGTTCAGTTAAAGCCGAACTTAGTTCTTCATGCTTTGAGGTTATTCTTGTATTGCGAGGTCTAATTTAAGTATTACCCTATTCAGCCTCGATTTATCCTTTTATTGCATTAGACTCTGCTGCACTGGCAGCGGCTAGATTAATTGGACGTATCGGCATAACCGTAGAGATAGCATGCTTATAAACCATCTGCTGTCTGCCCTCAAACTCAATAACAACCGTGAAGTTATCAAATCCTTTAATAAGTCCCTTAAGTTGAAAACCATTTACCAAATATATGGTCACAGGAAGGTTTTCCTTGCGTACCTGATTTAAAAAAGTATCTTGTAAATTGATGGGCGATTTGTTCATTTATTTTCCTCCATCACCTTATTTTTCTATTCATTATCTATTTTACACGAGATTGTTGAGCTCTGCAAGCTTGAACCACAGACTCTAGTAGTTGGTTAAAGTCCGTCTGGATATCATACCAACTAATTCTAGGATCTCTGTTAAACCAGGTTAGCTGTCGTTTAGCAAAATGCCGCGTATCTCGCTGGAGCAGTCGCAGCATTTCAGGCTGAGTGACTAGACCCTGCAAGTGCCAAACAGCGTGTCGGTAGCCGATGCTCTGTAATGGCTTCAATGTGGGAGTATAGCCATCCTTAATAAGTGCTAAAGTCTCCTCTAGCAAACCTTGGGAAAGCATTTCCACGCACCGTTGATTAATTCGCTCATAAATAAGGCTGCGGGGTGCAGTCAGCCCAATATAGAGTACCGAAGGATCCAGAGGTTGGTATTGATCATCTTTAAATTGTCGTTGACTTGATTGAGGTTTTCCTGTCAATTCATAAATTTCAAGAGCTCGAGTAACTCTTAAGACATCGTTAGGATGAAGTTGCTCGGCAGTTTGAGGATCTCGTTTATTAAGTTCTTCATGTAGCAGTAAGTTTCCATGGGAATCGGCAAACTTCTTCCACTTCAAGCGAATTTCCTCACTGCCGTGTTGCGAGAAATCATAAGGATCAAGTAAGGACCTAATATAGAGCCCCGTTCCACCCACGATAATCGGAAAATGTCCACGTCCCCTTATTTCCTCTATCAGAGGAGTTGCTAACAATTTAAACTGAGCTGCAGTGAAGGGTTCTGCCGGATCCAGAAAATCAATCAGGTGATGAGGTACTAGTTGGAGTTCTTCCGGTGTAGGTTTAGCCGAACCAATATCCAGCTTCTTATAAACCTGTACAGAATCTCCCGAGATAATTTCTCCGCCAATTTTCTGAGCAAGAGCTAACCCCAAACCTGACTTACCAATACCCGTTGGGCCAATAATAATAACAAGTGGATACACCTAACCATCTCCAATGCCAAAGTAACTCGTACAATGTGTTCACTTCTGTGGATCGAAGCCGCCCTGTTTTTTGGGTCTCAGGTTTTACAGAGTAGTAGCCTTCCATACCGATGCGGCATCGCAGATGATGAAATACTAAATCTGTCTTTCTAACATGCTAAGGATTTTGCAAAGCCTTACGTGAGCCCCCCACCAAAGTACAGCATAAACTCCCATCAAACTGGCTGGAGGAGCGCTTTTCTGCTAAGCGGATGCGTCAGTGGAGCCGCGCTAAGGCGAGCACAGACGGTTCGCGTCCCCGTAGCGCGCCGCAGGTTCACATGCAGAAATACCTAGAGGTTCGGACGCGCTCGCGAACCGTCCAGCGAGCCAGCGGCGGAACTCGCAGACGCGTGCAGATCGAAGACACTGTCTTCGCACGGGTTAAAACAGCCAGCAAGCGCTCCCCCCAGAGACAGACAGAAGAACTGCCCCCCTGTTTCCCCAGGATGAGTTTCTCCGAGTAGTATACCCATTGTTCTAATGCCCACAAACTTACCGTCCACCTTTAATCTATGTTCGATAAAAGCGTTTTTCAAGTTCGGAGCGTGTCATAGTAACCATCGTAGGCCGTCCATGGGGACAGGTATAGGGATTTTCAGTCCGGCTTAAACTTGCTATTAGTTGCTCCATTTCCGGCAGGCTCAAGGAATCTTGGGCCTTAATAGATTCCTTACAGGCTAACATATAGATCCATTCCTCTAATATTTTATCAAAGGTTGGCGGGGAATCTTTCATGAGTACATTTTCGATGAACTGACGGAGCATTTCGTCAGCCTGAAATGAACCTGTTTGGACTGGTATCCCTCGCAGTAAATAAGTCCGAGAGCCAAACTGTTCAATTATAAAACCCATTTCATTGAGAATCCAGAGGTTTTCCAAAAGCACTTGTTCTTCCTGGAGGGTAAACTCCATAGGGATCGGAATTAGAAGTGTCTGACTGTATTGATCTGCTGCTTTAAACTCCTTGAGAAGTCGCTCATAGTTGATTCGCTCATGGGCAGCATGTTGGTCAATCATTATAAGAACTTTACCATCAGTTGCCAGAATGTAGGTGTTGAAAAGTTGGGTTAATGGCCACATATGGTTAAGGGATTCCCCAGCTGGCGTATTTGAATTGATATCCTTTTGATTCTGGATTTTTAGTGATTCAATATCAACAACTTTTTGATATTTCGCTCCAATTGGTTCAATTAGATCAACCTTTTGTTTATTTATGCTATCAAGACTAAGCATAGTCTCCTGGGGTAAAGCGCTCGGCTTTTTCTCAATGATGGGGAGTTGACGGGAGAAATCAATTTTCGGTTGTTCATAGGTTTTAGTTTGATTGGATTTTACCGATTGCCCAGAATTTATAACCGGCGGAATCGGCTGTTCCGATTCCCGTAGTTTTAGATCACTATAGGAGGATAAAGGCCGAGCCGGAGATTCCGGTCTTGAAAAACTTACAGGCGTGGGTATGTTTGATTTATTAGTCGGTGTCGGTTGAGTTTGCATAGAGGGTAAAGGTTTGCTATTAAGTAAAGTCTGATATACTGCTTCTTTAATAAATTGAGATAGAGCTTGTTCCTCTTTAAAGCGCACATCCATTTTTGTGGGATGAACATTTACGTCATAATCTCCAGGGGAAACCGTTAAATGTAGTACAACAATGGGGTGAAGCTTGACAGGAATTAACGTGTGATACCCCTCTGTCAGTGCCCGACTTAAGATGGAAGAGCGAACGGTCCGTCCATTGAGCATAAAATACTGAGATTGTTTAGAAGAACGGACTAAGTTCGGAGGGCTGATATAACCTTCAAGCTGCCACTTTTCATGCCGGGCTGTGATTGGCAGCAGTTGGCGAGCGATAGTATGCCCTAGAACCGCTGCTATTGCTTCCAGTAAATCTCCACGTCCCGTTGTTTGCAATACAACTTGACTTGGATGGGTCAGGGAAAAGGCGATTTCCGGGTGAGCTAAAGCAATCCGCCCAATTGTATCACTGATCAGACCAAATTCTGTTGGAGTGGATTTTAAAAATTTCAAACGGGCTGGTGTATTAAAGAAAAGATCTCGGACGGTAACCGCTGTACCAATTGGGCATCCAATTTCTTCATACTCCCCTTGCCCTGCATCGTTCAAGGTTAGGCTTAACCCGGCTACCTCATCGGCGGGACGCGAAGAAATCTGGAGGCGGGAAACGGAAGCGATGCTCGGCAAAGCTTCCCCTCTGAAGCCCAAAGTCTGTAGATGATCTAAATCTTCAATCGTGGTAATTTTAGAGGTGGCGTGACGGATCACCGCTAAAGGTAAATCCTTTGTTCCGATTCCACACCCATCATCCCGCACTCGTATCAAGGGAACACCATTACCTTCGATTGAAATATCAATATGTTTTGCTCCGGCATCAATGGAGTTTTCAACGAGTTCCTTAACCACTGAAGCAGGACGTTCCACGACTTCACCTGCGGCAATTTGATTGGCTGAGTGGGCATCAAGAATATGAATCACCGGTGTCAAAACTTCCTCAATCCTTCTTTCCTGTTCCAGACGTAATGTGAATCGTGAAGCTGATTCTGAAGAAAACCATAGGAGAAGCTTTCCTTAGAGTTTTGGAGATGCTCCCACAGGTCATAGCCTGCTTGCTCACAACTTGCGCAGGCTTGAAATGGAATCCGCACTAATATTGACTTTTCAGTGTACTTTCTGCTCTCAATGTATACTGTTCCTCCACAATCACTGCACTCACGAACGTAATCATGTCTTGTCTCTTGAAAACCCTCAGTATCATAATAAACAGAATGAGGGCTATAAATCCAGTTTCCACTAGGAAAAAAGGGCTTGCTCTGAAAGGATAGGCTGGGCTTAGCAGCTTCTTGCTGTCTTTTAAGTTCTTGAATATAGGGTTTCAAGGCTGCCAAAGTTACAGTATTGCGCTTTATTTTCTGCGGCTCCCGGACATGATGATAGTCTTCTCCGGCAAGTGCCAGTAAAATGGCCAAGTTGACATAAGGGAGTGCCCCCTCAATGGAATATCCTCCTTCGAGGACCGCTAAATCCGGCTGAAGAAGTTCTGTAATTCGACCATACCCTGCAGCTGTCAAGTTCATAGAAGCCAGGGGATCTGTAAAATGGTTATCCTGACCGGCAGAATTAATAATAATATCCGGAGCAAAGGCATGCAAACGCGGTAATACCCAGTTTTCCAAGACGTAATGGTAGCCTTCATCCCCTGTTCCAGGTGGAAGTGGAATGTTTAGAGTCAGATCCCAGGCATTAAAACCACCCTTTTCATTGACAAAACCACTTCCTGGATATAGTGTGCGCCCATCTTGATGCAGAGAAATAAAAAGGACATTAGGGTCATGATAGAAAATATCTTGAGTTCCATCGCCATGATGGACATCTGTATCGACAATTGCAATTTTCTTTTTTCCAAAACCGGCTCTCAAATAGTTGACCAGAATAGCTTCGTTGTTAAGAGAGCAGAACCCTCGATTACCCCATACAGTAGCGCCTGAATGATGACCGGGGGGGCGGGCCATTACAAAGCCATTATGAATTTCACCCTTCACTTGTGCTTCTCCCAGCAGAAGCGAACTGCCTGCCGAAATAAGATGAGGATCCAGACCCTCCGTATGGGCTTCCGGATTCGGGAATAAGGCTTGGGTTCTGAGAACATCTTTCAGAGAAGCAACTCGAGGAGAATACTGCTTGATCTGAGGCAAATCAAGAACCCCTTCTTCAAAAAGCTGTTCTTGGGTATAGAGGAGACGCTCTTCACGTTCCGGATGGGAGTCGCCTAATGACCAATCGAAAGCCGGGAAAAACAATATTCCTGTTCTTTTCATACTTGTACCCTCCCGATTACACCGGGCCGAACGTGTACAGACCCGCGGACGATTTGACCGACAGTTTGATAGTTTTGAACGATGGGAAAGAAATCAAAGGGTTCCTTCTCCATGTCTTGAACTTCAATACCATAGTCTGCAGCTTGCTGTTGAGCAAGTGCTTCGATAAAGCCTTCCACTTCCCGGTGGGGTCGGAGAGCACCCGTCCACTTCCCTTGTTCTCCCGTCTCTTCCACGCGATATTGTTTTATATATGTGTCTAGATGTAGAGTACAGTCAAAGGTGGGTTTGGAGAGAGCAGCCCCCAGAGCATTAGAAACTTCCGGAAAGGCTCCCAGCTGTACCGGTGTTTTAAGTCTCTTTCCCAGGGCTGTAGTAATTCCTCTTGCTCCCCCACCACTAACGATGGTTCGGAAAGTTTTGTTTTCCTGGGGATGAAGAACTTCCCAAACCTTGTAGGCCGGTTCTTCCTGCCATTCTCGTTGGAGAGAATCCACTGCTCTCGCTATTTTTTCAACCACGATATTGATGATGTCTAGAGCTAGCTTCTCAAGAGTCTCTGGGGTTCTTTGTTCCGATGGTAAAAGAGAGTATAGTCCTTCTTCTGCCAGACCTAAATCACCATAGTCAATCAGCTGCAGGTAACGCATGGCATCTGTAGGGGTTGGATTTGCTCCCCCCAGACAATATGCCGAACCCATCCGATAGTTTTCCAGCACAACACCCTGATCATTGAGGCGGACAACTGAGTCTCCCCCCACCGGAATAGATCGCACGGCAAGGGAGCGGACAAGGGTGGAAAACTCACCGATCTGAGCTCCTTTTGAACTAAGGAGCGGAACCCCTGATAAAGCCAGACCAATATCTGTCGTGGTACCGCCAATATCAACAATAATCGATGATTCATCAGGGGCTGTTTGAGTTAAGGCGGCTAAGACACTCGCTGCGGGTCCGGAATAAATAGAATCGATGGGTCGGATTTTGGCGAGAGGTAAGCTTCCTCCATCCGCCTTTAAAATGAAAATAGGGGCTTGAATGTTCCGGGCCCTAACCGCAGCTTGCAGTTGTTGAACAAATTGTTGGTAGAGGTCAGAAACACCTAGATTAAGATAAGTCGTTAGACTACGTCGATAAAAATTCGACTGGCCCCACTCATGACCGAGGGCTATTCTTATCGTAGGATTATGTTCTTTAAGATAACCTGCCAACTGTTCTTCGTGCAGAGAGTTGCGGTGGGAAAACTTCCCCACAATTGCTACATGGCTGTAATCATCCTCTAAATCGGCTAAGTTAAGTTTCTGCCATTCCTCTTCATCGGGTGACGTGATTTCTCTGCCCCGATAATCCATTTCCCCTCTAAGTTCTGTGTAATTAACCGGCCAAGGAAGTGCATCAACTTTCATTCCATTTCCAGAGTATAAGAATAATTTAACCGGAGGAATTCTGTTCTGGAGTATAGCGTTTGTAACTAGTGTGGTACTTACAGTGATCTGGCTGATCTCTTGTTCGTCTTGGATTTTCAAGTTGTCAAAAGCGTTCATAAGGGTTTCGACTAAGTTTTCAGACTGTGTGGGCACCTTGGCAGTGTGTCGGATCTGACCATTGGTAATATAAACGGCATCAGTATAAGTTCCTCCCACATCAATACCTATTCGGTTGAACATAAGTTACCCCCTTTATCGGTGTTCGAAGTTCAATGCAGGATCACAAACCTGCTAGGAAATATCGAACTGTTTTCCTGAACATAACTTTTACGGGACTTGAAAGTTCACCTTACCTGAACTGGGTCATCACCATAATTTTGCATCCTTCGATTTCCTTTTAAGAAGTCGCACCATACTCAGATTACCTTAAACTACGCCTTTCAGATTTCGAACCTCGAGTACCCTACAAGGTTTCTGTCGATTGGATACGCTCCCGCAAATCAAAGAGATATTGGAGAGCTTGACGAGCAGTCATATCTTCCAAAGGCAGCTTCTCAATCTCTTGCAGAAGCGGATGGACTTTCGGAACATCGAATAATGAGAATTGAGTAATAACCTCTGCCGACTTATCAGAAGCATGTACGGGTTCAGAGGATTCCAGATCCAAGAGTAAAGCTTTAGCACGAATAATCAGTTCCTGGGGCAGGCCGGCCAGCCTGGCTACTTGAATGCCATAACTGCGGTCTGCTCGACCGGGTAAGATTTTGTGCAAAAATACAATATCCTCTCCTCGTTCCTTAACTCCAACATGGAGGTTAAAGAGTCCGGGGAAGTTATCCTGAAGCTGAGTCAACTCATGATAGTGTGTAGCAAAGAGAGTCTTAGGGGTAAACTGAGGATTTTGCACAAGATGCTCGCTGACGGCCCAAGCAATACTAAGTCCGTCATAAGTGGCAGTTCCTCGCCCGATTTCATCCAAGATGATTAAGCTATTTCTGCTGGCATATTTCAAAATGTGTGCTACTTCATGCATCTCAACCATGAATGTACTTTGACCTGCCGCCAAGTCATCCGATGCTCCTACTCGAGTAAAAATGCGATCAACCAAGGCAATACTAGCCTTTTTCGCTGGGACAAAAGAACCTATGTGAGCCATTAATACAATTAAGGCCACCTGCCTCATATAGGTTGATTTACCCGCCATATTAGGACCGGTGATGAGCGCTAAATGTTGATTTTCGGACATTAGTGTATCATTAGGAACAAAGGTGCCTTGTTCAATCATTTTTTCAACGACCGGGTGACGACCTTCCGTTATCTGAATTTGTCCGTCGGTCTTGATCTGGGGACGAACATAATGATTATTAACAGCTACTTCTGCTAAGCTAACAAAAACGTCGATTTCTGCTAAGACTTGAGCAACGCTGATGATTTTTTTGGCATTTGCCCGAACCTGTTCTCGCAAGGCCAATAAAAGTTCGTATTCCAGGTCTTTTAGTTTTTCCTCGGCACCAATAATTTTTAGCTCATATTCCTTAAGTTCCGGAGTAATAAATCTTTCAGCATTAGACAAAGTTTGTTTACGTTGATAATCCCCGGGTACAAGATGAGCGTTGGCATGAGTTATCTCGATATAGTAACCAAAGACTTTATTATACCCTATCTTTAGGGAGCGGATTCCGGTGCGTTCCCGTTCCGCATTCTCTAACTGGGCCAGCCACTCTTTACCACCTGTTGCAATGATCCGTAATTCGTCAACTTCTTGTGAATAACCGGTCTTAATAAGATTTCCATCTCGTAGAGATAATGGTGGGTTAGGATTAATCGCCTTCTGCAAATTCTCAACAAATGAACCTAGGCCATCTAGCTTAGGCACTTTGACTTTTAGAGTTTCGGCAGTGCTTGAGGTTATAATTGTGGTAATATCAGGAAGAAGGGCTAAGGTTTGAGTCAATAATAATAGATCTTTAGCATTAGCTGTACCGTAAGATACTTTTCCCATTAATCGCTCCAGGTCATAGACCTCTGAAAGAAGTTTTTGGAGATCTTTCCGGAGAAAAGCGTCCTCTATTAGTTCTTCTATGGAGTTAAGACGTCCTTCTATCTCATCTTGCTTAAGCAAGGGCTTATCAATCCAATGCCTCAATAGTCTACCCCCGAAGGCAGTATGGGTGGCATCAAGAACAGAAAGCAGGGTTCCCTTCTTTCCAATACCTCTGAGGGATTCAGTGAGCTCTAAATTTCGTCGCGTCCATTGATCAAGGAACATCCAACGTTCAGAGCGGTATGTTTTGATTTCAACAATATGAGTAGGGTCAACCCCTGGCATAGTCTCTAATAAATAGCTCCATAAACCGGTAGCAGCAAGAGTTGCAATTGGGAACTCTGCAAATAATCCCTCTTGACCATGGAAATGCTCCCGCATGGCTGGGGTTTTAAAGGTTGTTTGTTCGCGAACAGTACAGTAATATTGCACCCACAACTTAGGGTTTTTAACGAGTTCAGGTGTTAGGAGAAGCTCCGCAGGATTTATTCGAGCAATTTCAGCCAGCAAAACATCCAGGTGAGGAGTTTGAAAAACTGTGAATTCACCTGTCGATAAATCCAGAAAGGCCAGCCCCCATTGTTCAGAGTAATAAACACTTGCCAAATAATGGTTTGATCCTTCGGCAACTGATTCTGTCAGTGTACCCGGAGATACGATGCGAATTATATCTCGTTTAACAATCCCTTTGGAAGCCTTTGCATCTTCAACTTGTTCACAGATAGCAACTTTATGCCCTGAACGAACCAGCTTTACTAAATAGTTTTCCACAGCATGATAAGGGATTCCACACATTGGAATCCTTTTTCCATCCCCAGCATCTCTTGCCGTCAAGGCTATTTGCAAAATAGGCGCTGCAGCTTCTGCATCTTCACCAAACATTTCGTAAAAATCCCCTAATCGAAAAAACAGAATAGCATCCGGAGCTTGTTCTTTTATGCTCTTATATTGCAGCATCATGGGGGTAGTCATTTATGCTTCTCCCCTTTAAGTTAATTTATCCAAAAGAGATTGATTAGATAGTCAATCATTCTTATAAATCCTTAAACCCCAAAAGGGAAGAGCTCAGATTAAAGCCCTTCCCTCTCGTTAGTTTTGTGATTGGTATTGAGGGGAATTAGATCCCTCCGCAACCACAGCCTGCACTTCCGCAACCTCCAGGAGTACATCCGCTGGGATCGCAACTGTCATCCGCGCAGGAACAACCTCCTGACGCTCCCGCAATAGCACCTGCTAGAATGGCATTAACACTATCCAACATTTCTGTGAATTTGTCTTGTGCATCCATATAAGCTGAAATGGCGTCATTGGCCTGAACTTTAGCTTCGATTTCGTCCACCGCAATTTTATCAGCTTCAGAAGGCTCTGCCCCATTTTGTTGAACTTCCATGAAATGTTCCTGAGCTTTCTGTAATTCTGCAATCAATTGTTGTGCTGAAGGATCAGCAGCCATTGCATCTTCCTTACTATGCAATTCAGCAAGTTCGGAGCTTCGCGCAATAGCGTCAGCTAAGAGTCGAGCATGTTCGATTATTTCATTTGTCATGTATCACACCTCCTCATATTACATTCTACATAGAATAGTATGATTCCTGCTTATATTATGCATTCTCAAACAAATTCTACATTTCTGGGTTTACAATTTCTCCAACCAGTGTCCAAGTTGCAGCTTCAGTAATTTGAATATTTACTAATGAACCAATAATGTCGGAATTACCTTTAAAAACAACTAGTTCGTTTCCGCGAGTTCGACCGGTAAAACGCTCAGGATTTGTTTTGCTCGGACCTTCGACCAATATCTCGTAGGTTTTCCCTAGCATACGTTGGCGCCATTCCAGACTCTGAGCGTTTTGAACACTCATTAATCTCTGTAATCTGCGCTTTTTGATATCGAGAGGAATTTGGTCTTCCATATCGGCGGCAAGTGTTCCTGAACGTTTGGAATACATAAACGTAAAGGCATGACTATACTGGATTAATGTCATAATTTCTAAGGTTTGTTCAAAGTCCGTCTCAGATTCCCCGGGAAAACCAACAATTATGTCCGTGGTCAAGCTCGCCTGAGGCAAGAGTTCACGTATCTTACTGATTCTACTGAGATAGTATTCCCTGGTATATTTCCGATTCATGCGTTCCAAAATAAAATTGCTCCCAGATTGGATGGGGAGATGAAAGTGTTCGCAAAGTTTCTCTCCTGAAGCAACGACGGCGATTAGCTTGTCGGACAAATCTTTAGGATGAGAAGTGATGAAGCGAACCCTCAAAAGTCCTGGGATCTGATCAACGTCCCGCAGCAAATCAGCGAAATCATAGTGGGGCGAAAACTCCTTACCATAGGAATTTACATTTTGCCCAAGTAAGGTGACCTCCCGACATCCACTGGCCACCAGGTCTTTAATCTCTTGAATTATTTCCTCAGGTTTACGACTTCTCTCTCGGCCCCGGACATGGGGGACAATACAGTAGGAGCAAAAGTTATTACAGCCATACATAATATTAACATTTGCCTGAAGCTTGCCTTTTTCAGCGAGGGGAGTTGATTCTAAGGTTTTTTGGGGTTCTTTCCACACTTCCGCTGCTTTTTCCCCTTGCTCCGCTTTATGCAATAGAGTAGAAAACTCATGAAGATTATGAGTTCCTGTCCAGATATCTATATGAGGGGCACGTTTTTGGAGTTTCTCTAAAGCACCCGGTTGTTGAACCATGCATCCACTAATGGCAATTTTTAAGTTGGGATTCTTTTCTTTTAGCCTTTTTAGCTCTCCGATTTTTCCCAATATTTTGTTCTCGGCGCTTTCTCTTACACAACAGGTATTTATTATCACTAGATCCGCACTGGCGAGATCATCTGAACTGGTGTAGCCTTCTTGGCGGGTTATTTGTTTTAGGGTCTCAGCGTCACGTTCTGACATCTGGCAGCCATAGGCTAAAGTAACTACTTTTTTTTCTTTTTCCAAGTAATGTTCAACTCCAAATCCCACTATTAAAATTATGCACTTAGTTTAAGATTACTGTTCCAAGCTTGAGTGCCTGATTATATAACTGCAAGAGATATTATGCACTTTCTCAGGCAATTTTATAATAATTCTTCTCTAAGCCATTATAACCCATCTCTTCTTCTCGACCGCCTGACCTGCCTTCGCCAATAAAGAGTTTTTCGTCGCTTCTTATACAAGGAGTTTAGGAAAAATATAGTGCCGGATAAAAGCAATGTTCCAATAATCCAAGTTGAAAACGATGAAACAGATCCGGCAAGGGATGCTTTAACCGGTTCCGGATGAACTGACTTAGCAGCTTTTAAAGGAAAAACATCTATTTGGGTCTCTCCCTCTAAAACCGCAACTTGCCCAAGGACTTGTCCCTCTTCAACAGATGTTAAGGGGTCTGTCGATAAGGGTGTTACACGGAGATTTAGAGTATTCTCCGGTGCATTAAGCTTTTGGGTTGAATAGATTGGTTGATCAAGGACAAGATCTACAGGTTCAGTATTGACTGTAATTGATGAAATAACAGCCCCAGCGGGTTTGATTATCGTATTGCTAAACTGAGTAAAGCCATAATCAAACATATTTTGCATATCTGTATAGATTTCTCGCCCGGGTGACTTAAGAATCACCCCAATCAGCTGACGTCCCTCTTTAGTGGCTGAGGCAACAAGGCAATTTTGGGCAGCGGCAGTATAACCTGTCTTTATGCCATCAACCGAAGAGTCTCTCCACAATAATTTATTCTCATTAACCATTAAGACCGGAACATCGGCCTTAGATCTGGAGATAGGCTGGGTCTTCGTGCGTACGAACTCAGCAAATATTGGATTTTGATAAGCCTCTCGGGCAATAAGGGCCAAATCATGAGCAGTTGTCAGGTGTCCTGTTTCTGTTAAACCACTTGGATTTACAAAATGTGTATTAGTTGCCCCAATTTCACTGGCCCGCTGGTTCATCATCTCCACAAAGTGGCTCATGTCCTTACCTACATACTCAGCCAGGGTAACTGCAGCATCATTGGCTGAATTTAACAAGGTTGCATAGAGAAGATCTTTAAAGAGTATTTGTTCTCCGGGTTCAAGGTATATTTGAGTACCATAAACTACTTTATTATTTAACATAGTTTTACTAACCGTCACCATATCGTCAAAGTTTCCATTTTCAATGGCTAGAAGCCCTGTCATTATTTTAGTAGTGCTTGCCGGAGCCAATTGTTTATCAGGATTTTTCACAAAGAGGGTTTGTCCAGATGATACGTCAATCAGAAAAGCACCTTCTCCACGGACATCCGGTGGAGGAGTATTTTCAGCATAAGCAACTGGTGAGGAGCTAATTATTATGAATAATGCCAGAAAAACCGATCTAAATAATCTCAAAAGTGTTCCCCCTATAACAGCTTGAATAGTTTAGTAAACATACCCATGTAAGGCAAACTTTCTAGCGGTGCACTAATCTCAAAAAATCAAGGTTAGTCTGCATCGCACTTGTCGGCCCTTATTCAACAGTCAAATGTCTTGATTTAGTTATTCTGAGTCGGATAGAAAAGAGCCAAGGTTCCGGGTCCGGTATGACTACCAACAACACATCCTATTTCACTAATCCAAATATCTTTAACTTGAAACCGTTGGCGAATCTCCTCAGCTAAGATTTGTGCATCATTAAAGCAGGTTGAATGAGATATTCCAATCACTTGCTGGTGGAGATTTTCCATGTGCTCCAAGTCATCTGCCATGATCTCAACCAATTTACGAATAGCTGAACGTCTGGTACGAACTTTAGCAAAGGGCTCAATCTTTCCTTCAGAAGTAAAGTGCAATATAGGCTTAACATCGAGCAGCCCACCAATAAATCCAGCTGGTCTACTAACTCTGCCACCTTTAACAAGATACTCCAAATTGTCTATCGTGAAAACGTAACGCATGTTTTTCCGATACTCTAAGATAGTTTTTTCAGCCTCTTCCCAAGAGGAAGCATATTGCAAAACAGTTTGAGCAAATAATGCTAATAAGCCATAACCAAATGAGGCACCTAAGCTATCGATGACGTGAACGCGCTCGGGAGCAGAGGTCATCTCACGAATCATTCGCGCGGTGGAAACCGTTGAACTTAAACCCGAGGAAAGATGAATTGCAACAACCTCATGACCTTCTGACAAAACTTTCTCATAGGCTTCCAAAAGGGTGTTTGGATTGGGTTGAGATGTTTTAGGTAATTCCTTAAACGTTTCAAATTTCGAATAGAAGTCATTAGTCTGTAAATTAATTCCTTCTAAAAATGTTTCACCATCAATTGTAACGGGCATGGGAACAGTAGTTATGCCTGCATTTGTTGCTTTGTCCAAAGGAATATCAGAGGAACTGTCAACAACTACTTTGAAGGACATTGCTACACCTCCTACAAAACGATACAAATCTATAACTCAATTTATATTCTGTGTAAACTGGGATTATCCTGCTATTTCAAAACAAAAATAAAAGCCCATCTAAAGATGAGCAAATTATTTGCCTAATTTAATTCTACACGAGACAGAAAGGAATTATCCGTAGTTCTATGATGCTATCTTTTGAATGATTGCGTGCTGACCAAGGATTGCCATTAGATTAGGAAGTTCTTGATTTTTAACAACCCGATAATTGACTTCTTCCCCTTCAATCCAAGTTACAAGAAACATAGGATCCCTTCTCTCTTTGTATTATGTATACATAATACCACATGGCAAGTTGGAATTCAAATATCCGTCATACGATTCTTTAATGTCGGAGTAGCCTACCATGCCGCAGCTAAGGCGGCACCATCAGGGAATGAAAAGCTAAAGGACTGTTTTCCTCTCACGCGAAGGCTTACCTGAGTCCCCAAGGTAATACTTACACTCCTAGCAAACTGGCTGGAGGAGCGCTTTTCAGCTAAGCGGATGCGTCAGTGAAGCCGCGGTAAGGCGAGCACCGACGGTTCGCGTCCCCGTAGCGCGCCGCAGGTTCACATGCGACGGAACACGATGTTCCTAGTGCCGCATGCGCCACGAACGGCATAGCATGCGGCCAGGAATACCCAGAGGTTCGGACGCGCTCGCGAACCGTCCAATGAGCCAGCGGTGGAACTCGCAGACGCGTGCGGAACGACGAAGACACTGTCTTCGCACGGGTTAAACCTTCTTGCAGCTCCGTCTTCGCACGGGTTAAAAAGTCTAAAAAGCGCTCCCCCCGGATTTCTACTTCCATTTTATTCCCTTTTGGCAAATAGAGGCTCCAAGCGACTCCATATGTCATATTTGCGAACATCGGCTAGACGTCCCTCTTGATTCAAGAAAACATGAACAGTCTTTCCTTCTGCTAATAGGGTTTGTTCTCGATATACATGGTAACTAAAAACAACTCTGCGTGTAGTCATGTTTTCGATTTCAGTAACAATAATAAGCTCATCATCATAGCGAGCGGGTTGACGATATCTGCAATTAGCCTCGATTACCGCTAAACCCAGTCCTTGTTTTTCAAATTCTGTATAAGGAAGGTTTAACTCTCTAAACAATTCTGATCGCCCTACTTCAAACCAGATTAGATAATTAGAATGATATACAATTCCCATTTGATCTGTTTCTGCATAACGTACGCGTAAAGTTGTTTTTGATGACAAAATCATTAAACCGCCTTCTTTCCTACTAAATATTGTGAGTTAGTACTTAATCACGGTTACTGGGCTAAATACCAGACCTAAAAATTATTAAACACAAACTACATAGAAGCAATTTGTAAGTGATTTCTCACTTATGCTATAATGAGCAGAAAATGAAGATAGTTCGGTAGTTTGTGATTCAAATGATAATGTATATCCCAAAAAAAGGAGGATCATCCTTGAGTACTTCAGCCATACAAATATTTATCGAACGAATTAATGAGTTGTCCAGAAAAAAACGGACAGTTGCTTTAGAGGAATGGGAAGCCGCAGAGCAAGAAGCCTTACGCCAAGAGTACCTGACTTTTATTCGTGAACAAGTTAAAGAAACTCTCAGCAATGTCCAAGTTGAAGAGGACTCCCCTCTACAATAACAAGAATTTACTCAAAAGCAAGTCAAATACTTATATTTTTAGAGCAAGCATTTCTTGCTCTATTTTTTTATGTCTCTCCATTTAACCCTTTCAAAAAGCGTATTTGTTTTAATCATAAAGCAAATAATAACAATGTTAGATAAACTTCATGTAAGGAGGAGATCATCTTTGCCCGAACGTATTATTAAGTATGGTGGAGTTAAATTCCGAAATCTTGTGCCCCCGGTGAAAATAAACCGCTTTGTCAATAGTTTACCCCGGGATAAACGGGATTCTTTATTTGAGATTGCCAGCGAATTACAGCATGCCGGCTTAATTCGAGTCTTTAATGACCGGGAGCATAGTACAATTGATAAAGATTTAGTTGATGATCAAATGACTAATACAGGAAATTATAATCATGATTTACAAAGTCTTAAAAGAAGTATGGATGATTCATTAACCCTCCCCAAATAATTGCAAAAATCTAGATTAAACGCGAATAGTCCAAGGACTATTCGCGTTTCTAAGGTTATGCCCGGCCTTAATTATTTTAAGTAGGCGATGGATTTTCAAATTAGATATGAAGGGTTAATACTGATACTGGGTTATAAAATACTAACTGACCCCTCATACATCATTCCAGTTAAGGCATCAACAGTCAAGGTTTGACCATCTTCAACCTTAGAAAAGGCACCCCCGGCACCAACAATCGTCGGAATTCCATATTGTAACCCGGTTATGGCTGCATGAGATGTTAAGCCTGCTTCTTCAACGACTAAGGCACCAGCCCGGGAGATTAAGGGTACGAATTGTGCATCCGTTGATTCCGCAATTAATACTTCCCCATCATTGAAAACCGCTTGTTCAGGATCTTGGACTTTACGGGCTATACCTGAATAGGATTTACGCCCAATCCCAATTCCCTTAGACAAAATATTACCCATTATTTGAACCTTAATCATATTTGTTGACCCGACTTTGCCAATTGGCACCCCGGCAGTTATTACGACAACATCACCGGCCTGGATGAGGCTTCTATTTAACGATGTGTTAACAGTTACTGCCAACATTTCATCCGTTCCGGGACTTTCCGGAACAATAATGGGTTGTACACCCCATAGAAGGGAAAGCTTTCTTGCGGTATTGTCAAAAGGGGTTGCCGCAATAATCATAGCCATCGGTCTGTATTTGGAAATCATACGTGCAGTTAAGCCTGAATGGGTAGGAGTGAGAATTGCAGCCGCCTTGACATCTTTGGCAATTGTGTAGCTGGCAAAGCTGATTGCTTCTGCAACATTGGCAGAATGCCGAGATGCTTGATCATTCTTACAAGTTTTTTCAGTTCTCTGAGCAATCTTGTCCATCATTTTGACCGCTTCAATTGGAAATAACCCCGCTGCTGTTTCACCTGAGAGCATAATTGCGTCCGTACCATCCAGAATGGCATTAGCCACATCACTGGCTTCTGCTCGTGTAGGCCTTGGTTGACGTATCATGGAATCTAACATTTGGGTTGCTACAATAACAGGTTTACCTAACAAATTGCACTTACGAATCATTTCCTTTTGTCTGATTGGAACTTCTTCGACCGGGATTTCTACCCCCAGATCTCCCCGAGCAACCATAAGCCCATCAGCAACCTCGAGAATATCATCTAAATTCTTGATTCCTTCTTGACTCTCGATCTTGGCAATAATGTGGACATCGGCACCCATTTCTTCCACTACTCTGCGGACATCAAGGATATTTATAGCCTTACGAGTAAAAGATGCAGCAATGAAGTCGATTCCTTGGGAGATGCCAAAGCGTATATCCTCAATATCCTTTTCAGTAACTGCTGGTAAATCAATCAGTGCATTCGGTGCATTCACACCTTTTTGAGACTTTAAAACCCCTCCGTTGCGAACAATTGTCCGAATAATATTCTCTTCTGTGGAAGTCACTTTAAGGTCTATCTGTCCATCGTCGATAAGAATGTGACTACCGGGCTCAATTTTACGCCATAAATTGGTATAAGTAATTCCTACCCGCTGCAGATTACCAAGGCTTAGATCTGTGTCTAAGATAAACTCCGTTCCATTGTTAAGGGTAATACCACCCTCAGGAACTTTTCCTGTTCGTACCTCAGGCCCTTTAGTATCAAGAAGTATTCCTAAATGTTTCCCAAACTTGGCAGCTTCCCTTCTTAAAATCTCAATTCTTCTGCCATGTTCTTCGTGGGTTCCATGGGAAAAATTCAGGCGTGCAACATCCATACCAGCGGCAAGCAGTTCCTGAACCTTCTCCGGAGATTCACTTGCCGGACCAATGGTACAAACAATTTTTGTCCTTCTCATATATTTCTCCTTCAAGTTATAAACCTTTTGTGACTATGAGTTTAACTAAATCCAAAACCCTGTTTGAATAACCCCATTCATTATCATACCAAGCTAGGATTTTAGCCATCCGATCCCCAATCATCATGGTCGATAAACCATCGACAATGGAACTGGCAGGGTTGCCATTAAAATCGTGAGAAACCAAAGGTAATTCTGTGTATTCCAGATACCCTTTCATCCTGCCAGTAGCTGCTTGCCTCAAGACATTATTTATATCTTCCCGATTTGTTGGCTTACTTAGCGAAACGACAAGATCAACTAAAGAGACGTTTGGAGTTGGAACTCGAACAGCCAGCCCTTTCATCTTGCCTTCTAGTTCGGGTATCACTAGGGAAACAGCTTTAGCTGCACCTGTTGTAGTAGGTATTATGGACTGATAGGCAGCTCTTGATCTGCGCCAGTCTTTGTGTTCCAAGTCTAATATCCGTTGATCATTCGTAACTGAATGAGTAGTCGTCATTAATCCTTGTTCAATACCAAATTCATCAAGTAAAACTTTGGCAACCGGCGCCAGACAATTTGTAGTACAGGAAGCATTAGAAATTATATGATGTTTCTCTGGAATATAGAGATTTTCATTGACTCCCATTACAATCGTAATATCCTCGTCTTTTGCCGGCGCTGAGATAATTACTTTCTTAGCTCCTGCAGTAAGATGCTGGGACGCATCGTCACGTTTAGTAAATCTTCCGGTGGATTCAATCACAATATCTACACCCAGTTTACTCCAGGGCAGATCTAAGGGATTCCTTTCGGCGAATATTTGAATTTCTTTTCCGTCTATGACCATTTTTTGGTTATTGATTTCTACATCCTTCTCCAGGACACCATGAACTGAATCGTACTTGAATAAATGAGCCAATAAATCCGGACTACCTAGATCATTGATGGCAACAATCTCGAATGGAAATGTTTTTTCAAGTGATGCTCGAAGTGTAAGTCTGCCAATTCGACCAAAACCATTAATCCCAACTTTTATACTCATACTAATTCCCTCCTCATGTTACCTTAAAGTACCTTCGCAATTAAAATTATTGCTTCTTTGAAATGTCTATTCTGTAGACAATCCAAAATCCCTGCTTTTCTTTTTGGAATACTTTACATATTTTTGCTTAAAAGAATAGTATTTGCCTCTAGATGGTAATATTTTCTGATTATGTAACTATAATTTATGATTCCCTAAAAAGAAAAAAACTTGCAACAATTTGGTATAAAGTTTTTGTGTAATAAATTCATAATGAAGTATATTATTCAAACTTTATATATTATTATTATCTCTTTCAGGCCTGTTCCAATATACAGTTCCTTCCACCTAGGGGTATTCACCTAGTAATTTATCCTGGGCCTAAGGTAGCAGGAATTTAGTATTTTTCGGCTTATCAGGGATAAAATAACAGTATCCTGGCAGATTTGAAACTGGGTCTGCTTCTCCTAAGCTTAAAACACTTCTCCAACTAATTGTATTCTTAGTGCTTTAATGTTATATTAAAAAACCAACTGATTTTAGCTCAGTTGGTTTTTTATATTTAGTCTTAATTAAATTATTTATTTTGTTTTAATTATTTAAACTTCATTGCACTATTAAAATTATTCTGAATATTTAAGTCAAATTTATAGGGCTTTTCCCAGTATTTCCGCTACATCTAATGCCTTTAGCTTTTCTCCAACTTCACGGGCCGCTATACCATCATTAATCATGGTTAGACAGAAGGGGCATGCAGTACCAACATAATCGGATTTAACTGCAATAGCTTCATCAGTCCGCATTTCATTAATTCGTTGACCTTCATGCTCTTCAAGCCACATACGGCCTCCGCCGGCACCACAACAGAAACTCTTCTCACCAGTGTGTGACATCTCTCTAAGACTCAAGCCTACTGCCTTAAGCAGTTCACGAGGCTGTTCATAGATCTCATTATACCGACCAAGGTAACAAGAATCGTGGTAAGTAACCGATTTTCTATCCGAGTTTGTTAGCTTAAGCTTGCCGGACTTGACTAGATCTAAGAGGAATACTGTATGGTGAATCACCTCGAAGTCTCCGCCAAGTTGTGGGTATTCGTTCTTTAAGAAGTTGTAGCAGTGTGGGCATTGGGTAACAATTTTCTTCACTCCATAGCCCTTCATAACTTCAATGTTTTCTGTGGCTAATGAATAGAATAAATATTCGTTTCCTAACTTACGAGCGGAGTCACCACAGCACTTCTCTTCATTTCCCAGTATTGCAAAGTGAACGCCTGCAGCTTGAAATAACTTAACAAGGGCAGCAGAAACTCTTTGATTACGAGCATCGAATGCTCCAGAGCAACCAGGCCAATATAGATACTCAGCGTTAGGATCTTCTTCATAAGTTTTAACTCCCAGCCCTGTAAGAAAATCCGCCCGAGTAGTCCAACCGATGCCCCAAGGGTTACCGTTATTCTCCATGTTGCGAAAAGCCAATTGAGCTTCAGCTGGGAAGCGTGTCTCCATGAGTACGAGATTCCGACGCATATCGATGGTCTTGTCGACGTGCTCTATGAATACCGGACATTGCTGCTCACAAGAACGACACGTAGTACAAGCCCATAAGTCTTCTTCAGGAATGACTTCACCAATTAACGCCCGACCAGTCCATTCTTCAATCTCTTCAGCTTCGCTTGCCGCAGCAGCTTCTTCATCAGCGGCTTGAACTAATACTTTACTCTTAGCTTGGAGTGCCTCACCCATTTCCTCCATGAGAACTCGCATATCCTGAATAATTCCTTTTGGATTCAAATGTTTGCCGCTTAAGTAGGCTGGACAGTTATCCTGGCAGCGTCCACAGCGCAAACATACATCTGTATTAAATAATGTCTTCCAGGAAAACTCGCGTAACTGGCTTTTTCCAAATGTTTCCAGGCTCTCATCTTCAAAGTCAATTGGCTCAGGAATACCTATCGGTCCTCGATTGCGGAAGAACTGATTTAGCGGGCCGAGTAAGACATGGAATAGCTTGGAATAGGGGAAATATGCTATGAAAGCCATGGCAAGGAAAAGATGGAACCACCAAAGGAAGACGTGCAAGGACAAGATTTGCGCTTCATTGAGCAATGCTTGGATTGGAATAGACATCCATTGCCCGACAAATGCATAGGCTGCCCAAGGATCTGGCAATACAGCAATACGTGCTCCCTGAATGATGAACCCTGTCAAAAGGATTGCAAATAATAAAGCCAGGGTGATGCCGTCATCCGCCTTATTATCTAAACGATCCGGTCGCTGAATATATCTTCGGTAAGCAGCGATGATTATGCCTATTAAGGCAGCGAGTCCAAACAAGTTGGCAGTAACCTTAATAAATAGATATAGCCAACCATGGAATAGATCAATGGAAAAATCTGCTTTGAGAGTGATGATGGCAGTTGCAAAAGCTAGGAATAAAAATCCGTAGAATATACCCGCATGCATCATTCCCGGGAAAATGTCTTTGAAAATCCGTTTATGAGCAAAGGTATAAACGAGTACATCTTTGATCCCCGGCCAAATGTCTTTCCAACGATTTTCGGGCTGTCCTAATTTCCAAAGCTTAACACGCTTATATACTCCATAAGCAAAGATAGCAAGTGCAATGATAAAGAATAAGTAAAGCCAATGATGTCCTTCAATATTCCAGTACACTTCACGTGTTGCCATTCTTTCCTCTCCTTACCTATTAAGGAAGCGCCTGGTTAGGCGCTTCACTTAAGTATTCTGTATTCAGTTTTATTCGTTGACAAGCTTTTTGAACTCTTCAGTTAGCAAGGGAACTACTTCAAAAAGGTCTCCAACAATACCATAGTCAGCTACATTGAAGATGTTAGCTTCCGGATCTTTGTTAATGGCCACAATGAATTTTGAGGAGCCCATACCTGCTAAGTGTTGGATTGCTCCAGAAATTCCGCAAGCAATATAGAGGGTTGGGGCAACTGTTTTTCCTGTTTGTCCAACCTGGAATTTATGCTCTTTCCAACCTGAATCAACTGCAGCACGTGAAGCTCCTACAGCCGCACCAATTACATCAGCCAAGTCTTCGAGAATGCTGTAATTCTCTGGGCCTTTCATACCCCGTCCACCAGATACAATGATGTTAGCCTCTGTAAGCTCTGGGCGTTTGGAAGCAGCGATAGCGACTTCCTTAAGAATTGCCGTTAAATCAGCTTGATCAATATCAGCAGCTTCTTTAACAACTTCAGCCTGACGAGCAGCATCCGGAGGTGTTACAGGGAATGTATTAGGACGAATCGTAGCCATAATTGGGCGAACGTTGGAAGTGAGATGAGCAAATGCTTTACCGGCGTAAATCGGACGTTTAAATGTTAAGAAGTTAGCGGAGTCAATTTCCATGCCTGTGCAGTCTGATGCTAAGCCAATTCCAAGACGTTGGGCCAAGCGTGGAGCAAGATCTTTACCAGCAGCAGTATTTCCGAGTAAAACAGCCTGGGGCTCTTCTTTACGAATGATCTTATTAAGCACAGAGGTATAGGCACCTGTGGAGTATTCTGCTAACTTAGCATCATCGATAACTATTACTTTGTCAGCACCACTAGCGGCAAGAGTTGGCGCAAGTTCATCAATGCCTTGACCAAGCACAACAGCTACTACTGACTCACCAGTTTGGTCTGCGATTTTACGGGCTTCACTAAGTAGTTCTAACGAAACTTTACGAACTTGCAGATTGCGTTGTTCAACAATAATCATAATTCCTTTAGCCATTTTAATTCCTCCTTTACAGAACCTTAGCTTCTTCACGCAAGAGTTTTGCTAATTCACTGGCAGCTTGTGCAGGTTCACCATCAATTTTGCGCCCTGCTTTACGAGGTGTAGGTAAACTATATTGATTAATAACCATTTTCAAATCTCCAGCGCTAAAACCAAGATCTGCAAGGGTTAAGCTTTTTAATGGTTTCTTCTTAGCTTTCATGATACCGGCTACGGATGGATAGCGAGGATCATTTAAACCTTTTTGGGCCGTAAATACTGCAGGGAAGCTAACTTCGATTAATTCAGTCCCGCCGTCAATTTCACGAGTTGCAGTGGCTTGGGTTCCGGCAACTTCTAGTTTAATAACACTGCTGACTGAAGGGATGCTTAACGCCTCTGCTAAACGAACAGCAATTTGACTTGCACCATCATCAATAGCAATACGTCCGGCTAAAATTACATCATGAGGAATATCGGCAACAACCTTAGCTAGTATTTGAGCTCTGCCGAATTCATCGGTATTCTCTAGTCCAGGATCGCTTACCAATACACCTTTGTCTGCACCCATTGCCAAAGCAGTACGGACTGCTTCTTGAGCACGTGAACCCCCCATGCTTACAACGGTCACTTCGCCGCCGTTCTTCTCCTTAAGTCTGATTCCTTCTTCAATGGCATATTCATCGTATGGGTTAATAATTAAATTAACCCCATTGGCATCGATTTTACCGCTAGCATCTAGTACGATTTTAGCCTCAGTATCGAATGTTTGTTTGATAAAAACGACAATATTCACACTGTTTCCCCCTTACTGCAACAAAATTAATCCTTTGAGAATATGACTTTTGATAATAATACCTTAAGACCGACAGATTCCTTAATCGACGAGGTAAGAGCATCATAATAGGATAACTTCGTCTCTGGTTCATAAAGCCCTTCTCCAGTAGACACCATAACAGTATTTCTTTTCATAACACCCCCTATAAAGCGTGAGAAGGAATTTATTTTCCAAACACAATATTATAACTCTGAGTAGACAAAAAGCTAAGCAGAGTTCCCAGCAAAATCCTAGATGCAGCTCACTAAATAAGATTTGTTTCACATAACCAAATTAATAGATTTACAATTAAGCCAATTACTAGAAATCAAAGTAACAAAATGCACAATCTATACTATTCTTCTCACAAATTAAGACTAGCATTGAGCGTTGAATAAGTCAATATGGCCATAATTAAGAAATTATATAGCAAACTTTTCCTTTTGCTTCCCCAAAATATTGCCAATCGGCCCTTGTTTATTTAGAATGACTATTTATCTAATACACCGGATATTATGATATGCAAATATTTATGTAATTCAGATTATTCGACTAATAAAAGAAATATCCTTCTTTACAGTCAATATTATTTCGAATTGATACATTATCAAATGTTATATCAAAATTTAATATTTTAGAGGAGTAGGCTGTAATACCTGCTCCTCACCTGATTTTTTTATTCTTTAAAACGAGTTTTTTGTGGGCAGCGGCTGTTGAATATTTCGTTCTTTATGCGTGTCATACTCTTGATAATGAGGATCTCTAACTGTAACTGATGCTTTGGCTCTTGATACTTTTTTGCGTGTTCCCATTGCCATCCATCCTTTCCAATAAGTAATCCAATCGAAGCTTAAAGTTAGCTTTCCCTACTAGAAAAACGGATATCCCACATTACTTTTGTAAAATAGTGTAAGCATGCCAATACTTTTCAAGAAATATCTCAAACTTAGGTAGCTAATGTTATAATGTATCTGAAAGATAACTTTTATAAGGTTTGGTGATAAGATGATCAACGATCAGCAACTACAGGATCTTTTATCTAAAGGATTTTTTTCAGGTAAAATGACACCTGAATTTATTAATTTTTGTCTCTCTCATGGAAGAATCCGACGTTATGCCTCTAAACAATATCTGTATTTTTCAGGAGATGAAGGTACTACTCTTTATTTTTTAATTAATGGTCGAGTCAGACTCTATTTAATGAGCGAATATACCGAAAAAATAATCCGGGTACTTAATGCTCCAGCTTTTTTTCCGGAGATTATTCTCGACGGTAAACCTTACCCCCATTCAGCTCTTTGCATAGAGGAGACAGAAGTATTGACAATTGATCGGCTAACATTTATGCGTTTTATAGAGAGTAATCCATCGTTAATTTGGTTATTGTATGATGATCTTGCTCTTGATTTACGACGTTCCTACCGACAAATTAGAAATCTATCCCTTGGGGATGCCCGCCTGCGCCTGGCTGCAAAGCTTTTTGCTCTTGCCCATGTACACGGTCAAAAAACAAAGAGCGGAGTTATGATTACCATACCTCTATCTGCCACAGAGCTTGCCGGCATGTGTAGTTTGGCTCGTGAATCTGTCAGTCGGATTTTAACGGAGTTAAAAGAAGTAAAAATCATTGAGATCAAGAAAAAAAACATAACAATTATGGATATGGAAAATCTTCGAATCTGGATACACGAGCGGGCTTCTCGCTCTCGAACTCTAGATTAAGCTGGATTTTCTGCTCAACAAAATGGGTAAACCTTTCTAGGGGGCCTCCATTATTAAGATAGTCTTGAATAGTCTCTATTACCCAGGCAATTACCTCTTCATCTGTTTTAGCTTGTTTAACGAAAGATGCAAAACGGGGATGTCGGCCCATTCTTCCACCTATGCGCAAGTTCCAGCCACTTTCCCCTGCTGCTAGTGTACCTGAAGGGCAAACACTCAAACAATTTCCACAAGAGAGGCATTTCGATTTATCAATGACAACTACTCCATTTTTCTCTATGGTAATCGCATTTTCCAAGCATGATCTAACACAAGCATGGCAGGCTATGCAGGGATCATCTGTAGTTTGGGGAGTGACATATCCAGAAATGCTAAAGTCTTTAATATCTGGTCGGGAGCAGCCATTTGGACAACCAGCCAAACATATTTTAAGCAGATGATGGTGATTAACCTGTCCGAACTTTTTTTGAAGAGTTTCCTCAATATTCAAAGCCGCTAAATTTGATGGTAATTCCTCTAAAAGCTCCCTCCATTCTCGGGTTGCTTTCGGACAATTTTGTCGGCAGTGCTCAATAATAAACCCCGGTTGTTTCATTTATATTCCCCCAGAATTAATTATGCTTGTATTTATAGCCTTCTGGGGTAGTTTAACAAATATGCAATCTATTAAGTGTGGTTTCAATCACAATGGGAACTATTGGATATAAAGATATCCCTATGGCTAAATAATCTTGGCCATAGGGATATCTTTATGTTGTTTCTATTCGTTAAGATCCATCCTCTTACCATTACATATATAAACAATCTCTTCGGCTATATTCGTACAATAATCTCCCAGTCGTTCCAAGAAACGGCTGGCAAACAGCAGATAATTGGCCTGTGACACATTATTAGGGTTTTCCATCATAATGGTTTTTAGTTCCCCAAAAACACCGGAATAAATCTTGTCAATCTCATCATCCATTAAGGACATTTCTGCAGCTGCGCCACAATCCTCGTCTACGTATGCCTTTAGACCAATTCTAATCATTTCTTGCACAATTCCACTCATTCGCGGAATGTCTACCAATGGTTTGATTAACTTTTCATGACCTATTCTGATGGACACTTTAGCTAGGTCAACAGCCAGGTCCCCCATTCTCTCAAGGTATATGGATATTTTGAAACCAGCTACTAGTTTGCGTAAATCACGAGCAAAGGGCTGCTGCGTTGCGATTAGGAGAATACATGTTTCTTCAATGTCTGCTCGCAAATCATTCAGTTCCAAATCTTTCACGACGATGGAATTAGCTAACTCTAGATCCTGGTTCATTAAAGAATTGACTGCAAGTGCTATTTGTTGTTCGGCCATCTTTCCCAGGGTTAAAATTTTTAGGCGCAGATCTTCTAGTTCATGATCAAATTTCTGGCGAGTAGGCATTTGTAGTCCTCCTCCCTTGCTTTTATTTCTCTAATTATACAACAATTTATATAGTATTAGGTACCAAAAAGTGCAGTGACCCCGTTCAGTCAAAACGGAACATTGAGTTGGAAAATATCAACCAAATCGTCCGGATATATAATCCTCTGTTTTCTTCTTTGCCGGTCGAGTAAAGAGTACACTTGTTATATCTTCCTCGATTAAATCACCGCTTAAGAAAAAGGCGGTTCTGTCCGAAACTCGGGAAGCTTGATGCATATTGTGAGTCACAATGATAATTGTATACTTGTCTTTCAGTTCTGCAATTAATTCCTCAATCTTCATCGTCGAAATTGGATCAAGGGCAGAGGTCGGTTCATCCATCAGCAGAATTTCAGGCCCCACTGCCAATAAGCGTGCAATGCAAAGTCTTTGTTGCTGACCACCGGAAAGTCCTAAAGCGGATTCATGTAAGCGATCTTTCACCTCGTTCCACAAAGCGGCATCTTTCAAACTGGTTTCAACGATTTCACTTAATTTCTTCTTGTCAGTTTCTCCGTGAATTCGTGGGCCATAGGCCACATTTTCAAAGACTGATTTTGGGAAAGGATTAGGATGCTGGAATACCATTCCTACCTTCTTCCTAAGTAAAACCACATCAGTGTCAGCTGCATAAATGTCCTGCCCATCGATCTTAACCTGACCTATGATTTTTACACCCGGTGTCAAATCTTGCATTCGGTTAAGCGTCCGTAAAAAGGTTGACTTTCCACAGCCGGAAGGACCAATAAGAGCAGTCACACTTCTCTCTTTCATAGCTATGCTGATACTATTTAAGGCCTGCTGTTCCCCGTAAAAAAGGTCGAGTTCCTTAACCACGATCTTATCCATATTATTTCTCCTCTATCTTTATATCCAGGGTATTACCCCCTATGTTTCCCTTGAAGTCGATATTGCAGCCAACGACTTGGTAATGATAAACAAATGTTAAAGACGATGACCATGAGGATTAACAGAGCGGCGGTTCCATCTGCAATCTGGTCAGAATTTGTGCCTGGTAAAGGATTTGACTTTACCGCAAATAAATGAACGGCCAGTGTCTCTCCCGCGGCTAGAGGGTTAACGTCAAAGAGGATTCGGGAGACATTCATTCCTGCAGTGAAGATCAGTATTGCTGTTTCCCCAAGTGCTCTGCCTGCAACTAGGGTTATTCCGGTAATCAGCCCAGGAAGAGCTGTCGGCAGAATAACCTTGCGCAAAGTTTGCCACATGGTTGCCCCTAAGGCTAAACTTGCTTCTCGATAACTTCTGGGTACTGCCCGTAAGGATTCTTCTGTAACCCGCACTAAGATCGGCAAATTGAGTAACGCCAGAGTAGCAGATCCTCCTAAGATAGTGAATCCCAAGCCAAACATATTGACAAAGACAATCATACCAAAGAGACCGAAGACTATAGATGGTACACTGGCTAAACTCTCTGTACTTAGGCGAATGAGGTCAGTAAACCTATTCTGAGGTGCGTATTCAGCCATGTAAATTCCAGCACCTAAACCAATCGGAAGGGAAAATATTAAGGACAGAAATAAAATATAGAAGGAATTAAATAATTGCCCCCTGACCCCATCTGAACCACTAAAGAACTCAGCCGTCAGGTATGGTAGACCACGACCTAAAATTAGAGTTAAAAAAGCAACTAATAGTGCAAGGATGGCAATAGCGCCAATCCAAAGCAGAATGCTGGCAAATCGGTTTGCTTGATGAGCTTTCAACGGACTGCCCCCTTTCGCGAGGCTGTTCTAACTAGAATAATCATAATCAACGCAATAACTAAAAGAATAAATGCCATCATAAATAAGCCATTATTCCAAGTTGATCCATAAGGTGTATTGCCCATTTCCATAACAATATTACTCGTCAAGGTTGAGGTAGGGCTTCCTAAAGAGTCTGGGAATCTTGGAGAATTACCAATAACCATCTGAACTGCCATGGTTTCCCCGATGGCTCTGGCCATGGCTAAAATAATCGCTGTTAATATCCCAGGAGAAGCAGCCGGCACAAGAATACGCCAAATGGTTTGCCAGCGTGTGGCCCCTAGAGCTAAGGATGCTTCTTTATAAGATCCGGGCAATGAACGCAAGGCATCTTCCGAAAGACTAATAACTGTTGGCAAGATCATTATAGCTAAGACAATACCTGCCGCCAACATACCATAACCGGTGGAAGAGTTAGTGATTTTGCGTGTAAAGCCTACTATCACCGTAATCCCCACGTAGCCATAGACTACAGAAGGGATCCCTGCAAATAAATCAGTGGCAGGGCGCATTATAGCCCTTACCCAGGGAGGAGCAATTTCTGCTAAAAAAACGGCTCCTGCCAGCCCTAATGGACCACCAAGCAAAATGGCAATTAGAGTAGTACCAATTGATCCTGCAATAAAAGTCAGTGCCCCGTATTGACCGGAATCCGGACTCCATTTACTGCTTGTGAAAAATTCAAGAAAGCTGACTTCTCGAAAGGTAGATAAACCCTGCATCCCAACAAACCAAATAATACATAAAATGATTAAAGATACTAGGACTGCACTGCTGATAAATAAGTAACGTGCTAAGCGGTCATTATAATATACCCATGACTTCGTAGGTTGAGGCAACCTGTACACCTCCAGATCTCTCTAAATTTAATGCTGGCTCTGCTATTGAGTCACTAGATTTCCTTGCTATAAGTTTACCTCATGTGTGTAAACTATAAATTAAGGGAATGTAAAGTTCAGGTTAACAATCCGACAAATATCCTTCCAATTTCACTTGTCTGTTAAGCTTAAGGATTGACGACACAAATTAGGGGCAAGAAATTTCTTGCCCCTAATTTAAGGATATGGATAAATAATTTTTTAAGAATCGTGCTTTAAGATTACAATGATCTAATTTATTTTTTCATTTTACTAACAGGTATAAATCCTGCCTTCTCTACATTCTTTTCTTGAAATTCTGTACTCAGAATATAATCCAGGAAAAGTTTGACGGTACCGGTAGGTTCCCCTTTAGTGTACATATGCTCATAAGAGTAAATTGGATACTGGCCGTTAATGACAGTTTCCGGGCTGTATGCTACACCATTAAACTTCAAAGCCTTAACTGTGTCTTTCAAGTAGGCAGCATCGACATAGCCTATGGCCCCAGGAGTTTGAGCGACACCAGTTAGTAGATTACCCGTTGAATCTTGAGCAGCTGCTGCATCAGTCATTTTTTTGCCATCCATTACAATCTTTTCAATATTTAAACGAGTTCCAGAAGATGCAGCACGACCAATAATTGAGATTTTAGCATCTTTACCGCCGACGTCTTTCCAGTTGGTGACTTTACCGGTAAATATATCTGCCGCTTGTTCTTTCGTCAAACTATCAACGGTAACATCCTTATTAACAATTAACAAGAAGGGAGCTACGCATACTTGATGATCCACTAATCCTGCACTTTTAAGTTCATCAGGGCTCACAACATCAGAGTTTCCGATCTCAATGGACCCGCTCGCTACATTGTTTAAACCTGTCATGGATCCACCACCGCTAAGGTTCACTTGAACGCCGGCATTTTTAGCCATGAAATCATCGGCTGCCAACTTAACGAGTGGTTGAAGAGCAGTTGAGCCTGCAGCAGATATGGTTTTCTTGTCAATTGTTGTTGTGTTGGTAGATGGTGCAGGAGTTGTAGTCGTTGGTGCAGCAGTCTGTCCACATCCCACCAGAGCGAGCATGGCTATTAGAGTAGTACTTACAAGTGCGATTTTCGATTTAGATTTAAACAATTTTATTTCCTCCCTTTATTTACTCAAGTACAAGATGATTATAATTGACGATTGTAAAGTGTTAATGAATACAATGTAAAGTTTGAGTTAAAAATTCAGTGCTTACGTCGGTGGGTGAATGTATATCCAACTCCACGAACGGAATCGAGAACCGGTCCTAAGGCCTTTAATTTATTTCTGAGGTGACTGATATGCACATCTAGTGCTCTGGTTCCGGAGCCGGAAAGGTTGCCCCAAACCTTTTGAATTAAATATTCTCGACTAAATACTTGGTAGGGATTTGACACGAAGAGAACAAGTAATTCAAATTCTTTTACTGTTAAGTTCAAAGGCTGTTCAGATAATCTTACAGAATAATTTTCTTTCCTAATCTCAAGTTCTCCCCACCTCAACAGGCTTTCTTGGGGATCAGCTTTACGGTGAACTTCTCTGAGTCTGGCTTTAATCCTAGCCAACAATTCTCGAGGACTAAAGGGTTTTGTTAAGTAATCATCCGCCCCTAGCTCAAGTCCGATTATTTTGTCTGTAATATCATCATTTACACTCAGCATTATTATTGGAATAGCTTGGGTATCTTCTAAGGAACGCAAGGTTTTAATGACATCAAATCCACTTATCAATGGAAGAGCTAAATCAAGAATAATAAGTTCAGGTCGGTTACTTCTGGCAAATTCGATGCCCAGTTCACCATCAGCGGAATTAAATACTGTAAACCCTTCAATTTCTAAGCTGGTTTTAATGACTTCTTGAATTTGCCTATCGTCTTCAATGACTAGAATACTGGCCATAAGAAAACTCCCCTCAATAAGGTCCCCCCTTTACTCGGTTCGCAACGTTGTTTTCGATACTCTTATCATAATTGACAAATGTAAAGTCTTAATGAACTGAAAGTAAAGTTCCCGTTAAATATTCTCCTCTTTAGGTAAACTGTTGACTTTTTAAGAAATCATCCTCTTCTTACGGGTACTTAGGATTAATTTAAACATAGCATTAACAGTCCCTTCCGTAGATCGGCCTGTTAATGCTATAGCTGCCTTTTCTCGCAGCTTGGTAATTTCCTGAGGATTTGTTAAATAGTACGTGATGAGCTGATGCAGATCTTGTTCACTATTAGCTACATTTCCAGCTCCTAGACGCTGTACAAAATCCGCATTTGCTTCCTCCTGACCCGGTAGTGCTCTGTAGATTAAGAGTGGCAAGTTTTTGCTAAGGGCCTCGGTAACTGTCAGTCCTCCGGCCTTCGTTATGAGTAACGAAGCAATTGACATTAGATCTTCCACATTATGAACGTAGGCCATCCTTAGAATAGGATTACGGGAGTGTTCAACTAACTCGTCTAAGGCATGAAAGAGTTGCCTGTTTTTGCCGCATACAATAATGGTCTGAACAGAAACATGAGAATTTGCCAGGCTTTCACAAATCCTTTTTATTCCTTTTGCCTCTTCATATGCCCCTCCCATCAGTAAAAATATGGGTAGCTTCGGATTTAAACCAAGTTTGTTAATGATGGTTTCCTTATCTTTGTCTAAATTGAACTTTGGACTAATCGGAATCCCAGTTGTAAAAATTTTCTCTGGTTTTATTCCCCAAGCTATCAGATTTTCCTTAACTTCATCACAAGCTGCCACATACCCATCCACACCCGGGTGTACCCAGTGACTGTGCACTGTATAATCCGTAATGATTGTGATCAGTGGTATATGCAGAATCTGTTCGATTCTGAGTTGAGCTAATATCGAAGAAACCGTTGGGTATGTGCAAACAATCAGATCAGGAGCAAATGACTGAATATATCTAAGAAATTCTTTCCGTCCTAACTGGTTTAAGAAACGTTGAGCAAGCGAATCAGGCTGAAATTGAGAAGTTTTATAATAGAACTTCCCCCAGAGTTTTGGGGTGTGTTTAACCATCTCCATATAAAGGTTTTTGGCCATACTATTAAACCGTTTACTAAGAAAATCACCAAAATCCAGATGATTGATGATGGCTTCAGGTTCCTTAATAAGTATTTCTTCAATGACTGCTTCTGCAGCTCGGTAATGACCATTGCCAAATCCAGCAGAAAATATAAGAATTCTCGAATGCTTCACAATTTATCCCACCTTCAATAATTACTCTTGCTTTCTTGGAAATAAGCGGTTTAAGTATGATCTCAACAATGATCACGAGCATCATTTCGTAATCGTCTGTCGTCGAATAACTTGACAGCAAACTCTAAAAATCCTGCTGTGGTGGAAATTGTCAAAGGGATTAGGACTTTTGAAGCTTTCTCGTAGCTTTCTTCTGAACACCCATCCTTTTGGGAAACCAAACTGAACAAGGGGAGTGATTGTTGCGCATTGTAGTCAATCCATTGAGCGGGGTGAGAAAAGGGCAGATACCTGCCACACTCGACAGGAAACCTGCTCCAATTTTGAGAGGCCCATGTTTCAAACTCCTTATGTCCGTCAAAAAGTATGCCCAGGGAATGGTGAGGTACGCACATGTCCTGCACTAGGTGTAGGGCTGCGCCAAAAAAGAACATTCCTTTGGCAATATCTCTAGGCACAAAGCTAATGGCTTTATTGAAATAGTATTGGCACTCCGCAGTCGCATCAGGCCACCCTGAGATTCCTTGCTTGTTTGGACGACTGTAAAAATGATTAATATTTTTCCAACCGCGATCAGCCCAATATAACCCCCCGGTAAGCTCGGTGTGATAGAGTTCAAATAAACTTGCCGTCAATTCTTTACCATCAGACTTCAATACTCTATAGGCTGCCTCAAGACAATGCACATGGGTTACACCGGGGGCGTCCAGAAAATATTGCAAGGGAATTGTTGGAGCAAGTAGGATTTTCGTCATTCTGCTAAGTGTTTGACCAATAATCCGTTCATACATATCAAATAACCTCTCCTTCTTGTTCATAGTAGAAATGCAGATTAAAGAAGCAATTATTCATTTTCTGATCTGAGATCAATTTTACGTCATGAGTGTAAAGAATATATTATTCCTTGGTTAAAATTCCATAGGATTTGTTAAATTTGAGTTATTTCCTCAAGATATACTGAGGATCTTACCAGAATAAGATAAAAACCGGAAACGGTTACTCTTCAACTAATCATAAACTAGTTAAGAATGCATATAGAGGATATATTTAACACTAAATTAATATTCAGTTCATCAAACCTTTACAATAAGACATTATTATTTAGTAAGGATATTTATAAATCATGCTCATATTAAGCAAGTGTTTGAATAAAAAGGAGTTTTCTAATGTTTAAGTCGGTAGATATGAGCCAACGAAAACTATGCCGTCTTTTAAGAGAAGACAAAACGATCTGGGTCTTATACCTGGATATTGTTAAATTTCAGGAGGTGGAATTTCGCTACGGCTATAAAATCTGCAGACAAATCCTCGACGAAATTGAGCGTGAAATCAATCAAACGATTAAACAGCAACGTAACCTCTACCTGTTTTCTCATTTCGAATCCCGTGGCGGGGACGATTTTGTCGTATATTTCGTACCTGGCAAGAACATTTCCTGGAATATTACAGAAGTTATAGAAAAATGGATAACTCCTCTGGAAGCAAGGTTTAACCATCGAATACGGAAATTAGTTAATGAGAAAATAAGTCTTCGCTCCGGACTCGCTCAGTGCAGCAATGAACCTACTCGTAGTCCCGATTATTTACTTTATGCTGCCGTAAAAGAAGCTTTTCTGCTTAATAAATCAGAGCCTGATCCAAATTTTTTTGCCCGCCGTCAAGAAATTGCCTACTTAATCGATGATCCGGGTAAACACTTGAAGGCAGCTTTTCAACCTATCATTGATGCGCGAAGTGGAGAAGTCTTCGGATTTGAAGCACTAGCTCGTATCCCTAACTCTACTTGCTTCAACAATATTGCCGACCTCTTCCCGTTTGCAGAAAAGATCGGTCTCCTCTATCCCATCGAAACACTTTGCCGCCGCCAAGCCATTACATCCTTCCCCCAAATTTCTCTGAATAAAGAACGTCTCTTTCTCAACATCAACCCTCTCGTACTTATTGATGCGGAATTCGGCTCGGGAAACACGAGAAAGCTACTCAATGAAAAAGGTTTAACTCCTTCGGACGTTGTCTTGGAAATCACCGAGAGAAGCTCCATCGAGGACTATTCTACCTTTCGGGATGCCTTAGACCATTATCGAAATCAAGGATATTTAATTGCCCTCGATGATGTGGGTGCCGGCTACTCATCATTGCAATCTGTCGCAGAACTTCACCCTGATTATCTTAAAATTGACCGCTCTTTGATCAAAGGTGTAAATGCCGATCCGATTAAATGGGCCTTATTGGAGACATTTGTAACTTTTTCTAAGCGCATAGGATGCCGCATCATCGCCGAAGGCGTAGAAACTGAAGAAGAAATGCGTACGGTTGTTCAATTAGGGGTGGATTACATACAAGGATTCTACATAGCAAAGCCTAGCTTTGAACGACCTATCCTCAATCCGCTTAAAGAAATATTAAGTCCGACACTTCGCCATAAATCTATCGAACAAAGCTCAATCCTTTCCATGGTCGAACCCTTACCTCTTTTCACTGTCCATACCCTGGTCAAAGAAGTTGAAGCCTATTTTCGTGAACATCCTCATCTCTGGTTAGTAGGGATTATTGAAGACTCTCGTTTAGTTGGCGTCATGCAGCGGGATAGGCTATTTGCTGCTTTGGGTACTCGTTACGGTGTTACACTTTATTTAGAACGAACTGTAACAATTCTGATGGATACCAATCCTTTAATTGTAGAAGACACCACTCCCTTAGAAGTGGTGTCTAGTCTAGCTATGCAACGTTCAGGTTCACAGCTATATGACGGGATCATTGTTGCTAATCAACGTAAGCCAGTAGGTATGGTCTCAGTAGCCAATTTAATTAAAACAATGGCCGAGCGACAAATTCAAATTGCCAAAGGAGCTAACCCTTTAACCGGATTACCCGGTAATCTTCTTATCGATCAGGAAATTAGACAACACTTAGATCGCAAGTCGACTTTTGGCCTAATTTATGTAGATCTTAATAAATTTAAATATTACAACGATAAGTATGGCTTTCAGCAAGGTGATGTAGCTATCAAAGTATTAAGTGAGGTTTTGGTTAATGCATCTCAAAATCTTGCCGAGGATTCCTTTATCGGTCATATCGGCGGCGATGATTTTATTGTTATCTCTTCACCTTCAGGTCTGGAACAGTTAGCAAAAGAAATCCTCCATCAATTTGAACAATCTTGCCTGCTGATGACTGGATCAGAGTATTTAAGTGTTGCGTTAGCTGGTCTCATCATAAATACAGACCATAGCTGGACACCCTTACTCGTTTCTGAAAGGGCCGCTCAGATCAAGAAAGAAGTAAAGGCAATAGGAGGAAACTCTTATATATTGCGCTAGGGGGAACAGTATCAATGAAGAAGTTTAATCTAAGCAAGTATAAATTCAGTTTCAATAACTATAGTCTAAAAAGCTTTGGACGGCTAAAATTTAAATTCCCTCATTTAAAATTGATAAGAACCCTAAGACCGAAATTTACTTGGTTTAAGAATTGGAAAACTTTTTTTAAAATCAATGCTTTAGTTGGGGTCATGATACTCTTTATGCTGGGATTAAGTTATATGGGTTATTATTATTATCGGCAAGCTAAGGTAGCCATGAATGAAATTTATTCAAATTCTCTAATCTCTGTAAAACTAATCAATGAGGCACATGCCAATGTGCGAATGATTCGTAGTGTTAACACTGAGCTGCTCTTAGCCCCAGTGGATCCTTCTCAAAAACAAAACCTTCTCATTCAGACCACGGTTTTACTGAGCTTAATTAATGAGTCACTGGATAACTATACCCCTCTGGCTCAGGAGTCCTTGGAAACTGTTAAATTAGCTAAGGTAAGAGAAAATCTTTTAAAATTTAGCGACCAATGGCTGCAGGTTGTCCTGCTGATCGATAGTAATGACAAGCAGGGCGCTTATTCCTACTATGTGAATAACCTAACATCAATTTTAGAAGAGATTGATACCCTCCTTCCTGAGATAGTTGAATTTAGTGCTCAGAAAGCAAAGAGTACCATTGTGCGTGAAAATCTAAATTTCCTTCATGCAGAGAAAGTATTATTCGGTTTCCCCCTTGTGGCTGCCTTATTGGCTGTTGCCATTGGAGCTCTTGTAGCAAGAGCAATCTCCAAACCTCTGCAAATAATGCTTACCAATGCCCAAGAACTGGCTGCCGGAAATCTGAGGGTAAACCAAATCAGTTCTGAATCTAAAGACGAAGCAGGACAATTAGCCCAGGCCTTTAATCAGATGACATCAAGTCTAGCGACATTAGTTCGAAGAGTCTCTGATTCCTCCGACGATGTTGCCTTATCTGCCAGTCAGCTCTTAAAGATTACTGAGCAAGGCTCAATGGCCTCCGGGCAAATCGCTGTGGTCGTTTCAGAAGTTGCCTGTGGTACAGAAAAACAAGCTGCTGCAGTCAGCGAGACTGTAGCAGCCATTGAACAAATAAACGCCAATATTCAAACCGTAGCTGAGGCAGGTCAGCATGTTACTAACCTAGCTTCCCAAACGGCTATTACTACGGAAAATGGGCAAAAAGCTCTCACTCAGGCCATAGAACAAATGGGAAACATCAGTAAAAGTACTTTACTTGTCAAAGATGCTATAAATCAACTGACTGATAGCTCAGAAAAAATTGCCAACATTGCTCGCTTAATTACCAATATTACGGAACAAACAAATCTATTAGCCTTGAATGCCGCTATTGAAGCTGCTCGGGCCGGTGAACACGGCCGTGGTTTTTCTGTAGTAGCGAATGAAGTGCGAAAGTTAGCTGAAAAAGCCAAAGCGGCAACCGGGCAAATAGCTGAATTGGTGGTTGTTAACAGGGAAAACATCTCTCAAGCAAATCTGGCAATGGTCGCTGAAGAGATTCACGTTAATGATGGAATTAAAGCAGTAAATAACGTTGGTCATGGTCTTGATGATATTCTTAAAATGGTTAATGAAGTTTCAGGACAAGTAGGAGGCATTTCCTCCTCTATCCAGCAAATGGCAGGAGGCAGCCAACAAATTGTCTCAGGTGTACAAGAAATCGGTGGGGTCAGTCAAGTCAATGCCAATCAGGCTTCCAAGGTTTCAGCTGCAATTGAGGAGTTTACAGCTTCTATTGATGAGATAAGCCTTTCTTGCCAGAGTTTAACAAACTTAGCTCAAGATTTGCAAATCGGGGTTAGCAGCTTTAGACTCTAGAAACACCTTCGGAACCATTTAAAACTAAGAAATATTTTTAATACAAGCTCAAAATGAGGTCTGCATTTAGCTAGGCCTCATTTTATTTGGTGTTTCCAAGTTGTTTTATTGTTAGATTGCGTTGTCGCCCTTCTTTGCCGAAAAAGAATAAAATTTTTGCATAGAATGGTTACCCTTAACTTTTATTAATACGCAGAAAATTTTGAAGTAACTGTTAAAAATGCAAATATACATATTGACAAAGTCTTATTTATTATGGTAATATATTATTTTGCCAATCAATCAATTTTATGTTATACTTATAAAGATCACTTAGGAGGTGGATTAATGTTTCAAATTAGCGACAAAGTTCTTTATCCAATGCTTGGTGTAGGTGTTATTGAAGCTATTGAAGAGCGAGATGTATTGGGAAAAAACAAGCTTTTCTATAAATTGAATATGCCTCAAAACAATATGCAAATTATTATACCGATAGAAAAAGCTTCGACTCTTGGTATCCGTCAGATAGTAGAGCCGGATATCTTAGAAAATATTCTCACAGATTTCCACATTGGAAATACAGATCCAAGTATCTATGAAGACCGTCGTTATTGCAGAGATCTCCATAAAAGCAAAATAAAAACCGGCGATATTTACAAAGGAACTGAAATCATACGGGACTTAGTGCGAAAAAACCAAAGAAAACAGCTCGGAGCAGAAGACAAGACTATGTTAAACAGTGCCCGTCGGATGTTTATCAGCGAGGTTATGCAAGTCAAAGGAATTGCGCAGGAACAAGCCGACCTTCTGTTAGATGAAGTTTTATTAACTTTTAAGCAAGAGACAGTTTTAGCATAATGTTAACTGTTCTTTTTTTTGTCTAATTTCTATTACAATATTTTGCCACTTCATGCAATCACGTATAATAAAAAAAACCGCAATTGCTTGCGGGAGAATCGTTTATTTGGTGCGCCACCCAGGATTCGAACCAGGGACCTGCCGATTAAGAGTCGGATGCTCTACCAGCTGAGCTAGTGGCGCACAAGCGACATTTAGAATTATACTCCTGCAGATTGTTACTGTCAATAACTTTTTAATTATGCTGTATAATTAAGTTTTGATTATGTTACTTAATCATACAGCAATAGTATTATTCTAGGGGTTATTTAATTAATGTCAGCAGCCAAATTCAGAATAGCTTGAGCATAAACTTTAGTTGTTAAAAGCAGGTTATCAATAGAAATAAATTCATCAGGACAATGAATTCCATCCGGTTCACCGGGCAGGACAGGTCCGAAGGCTACTCCTTGGGGAATGGCCTTAGCATAGGTTCCACCGCCAATTGCGAAGGCATATGGTTCCAGGCCTGTTACCTCTGCATAGGCCTTTAGTAAAGATTGTACCAAGGGGCTGTCTTTGGGAACATGATGTGCTTCTTGATGATTAATGATCTCAACACTAAATTGCTGGTTAAGAGCAATTTTTTCAATGGGCTGAAAAACCTCATCTCGCTGATAAGTTACGGGATAACGGATATCAATCACAAAACGCGTGTTAGTTGATGTCATATCTAAAATGCCAAGATTAAGTGAAAGTTTACCAGAGGGTTCATCACTTAAGGCTATCCCAAATCCTTCTCCGTGAAAGCCCGTTCCCGGATAGACCGAGATAAAATCAAGGGTTTGCTGCTCTTCGGCACTCAGTGGCAGTGTTTTAAGGAACCGTACAGCGTAAAGAGCAGCATTGTTACCATTTTGGGGGAGACTTCCATGGGCACTGGTTCCCTGGAAAAGAAGCTTAAGATCAGACTCGGATTTCTTGCTGATTACTGAGGCACTTACTCCTTCCGGAAAAGCATAATTAGCTAATTGCTGGGCAATATCATGAGAGAGCCCTTGGAGAAGAACATCGCAGCGATCCGGTACAACATTTGCTCGTTCTCCACCCCGAATACTAACAATGTGGGCAAAGGCTGGTGAATGGGGCTTTGAGATTTCTAAATGAAGTATTCCTTTTTCGGCGTGAATTACAGGAAACTCAGCATCGGGAGCAAATCCCATTTGCGGGGTTTCTTCTTTTTTAAAGTAATAATCCATGTCTGCCCAACCTGACTCCTCGTCAGTACCTAATATGAGACGAACCTTCATCGTGAGAGGGATATTAGCATCCTTAATAGCTTTCATGGCAAAAAGGGCCGCCAAAGAAGGTCCCTTATCATCTAAGGCTCCCCTGCCAAAAATCTTGCCATCTACAATCGTGGCACCATAAGGCGGCACTGACCAGCCATCCCCTTCCGGAACAACATCTAGATGCCCAAGAATACCTAACAATTCGCCAGTTCCCATCTCAATATGACCCGCGTACCCTTCGACGTTTTTGACCTGGAAACCAAAGGATTTCCCCAGATCTAAGGTCCACTCTAAAGCTTCTTTAACTCCCGGTCCAAAGGGCGCACCCTCAGCGCTATGTTCTTCATCTTTGACACTTTTGATTTGGATACAGGCTTGTACAGCGGATACAATTTCGGCTTTCATTAAATCAATCTGTTGGTCGAGAAGCATATTTTATTCCTCCGAATTAATAATTTCCTTAAGTCATCCTAGCTTACCCTGTTTAAGAAATGATAAACTTCTTTATCACTGAGATAAGGGCGAAAACTTTACCTCAACAGGTGAACCTCTTGTTACTATCTTCCCCGGTTGAGGGGATTGATGGATTGCTAATCCAGTCCCCGAGAAGTTAAAATGCAGTTCCGATTTAGCTAAGGTTTCCCCAACTTCCCTCATTGTCATCCCTGTAAGGTCAGGAATCACAATTTCTCCTCCAAGAGGTACTCGCTCAGGGACAACTTGTTGGGGGGTTGGTCTAAGAGCTGTATCACTGGGGGAAATAGTAACAGTACTCTGAGTATCATTGGCCACCGGCAGACCATAGTATTGCAGGGCACCCTCAATAATTGCTTTTGCCCTAGGGCCTGCCAAGGTACCCCCCTGATGTCCGTCCTCAGTGTTTGGAGTATCAATTATCACAAGTACTGCAATCTTAGGATCTTCAGCAGGAGCATAAGCTGCAAAGGAAGCAATGAAGTCTGTTTTTGAATAAGCCCCGGTTGCAGGATCTACCTTCTGAGCAGTTCCGGTCTTCCCAGCTACGCGAATGCCGGGAATATGGGCTGTATGGCCTGTTCCATCGGAGACAACTTCTTCGAGAATATTAGTCATCTGAGTTGCCGTCGATTGTGATATAACTTGCCGAACAGGAGTTGGTTTTTGTTGCTGAACAATTTGACCATCAAAGGAGGAAATCTTATCAACAATATAGGGACGGTAGAGAGTGCCGCCATTGGCAACGGCTGATATTGCCGTAAGCAGTTGGATCGGAGTGACAGAGTTGGCTTGACCAAATGACATAGTGGCAACATCAATATCCCGCACCCTCTCTGCGGGCAAGAGTAATCCACTTTCCTCACCTGAGATATCTATGCCGGTTTTTTGTCCAAAGCCAAAGGCCTTTAGGTAGGTATTAAACCTTTCTTTGCCTAAATTTCTTCCAACCTGTGCTAAAACAACGTTAGAAGAAAGCTGCATTCCTTTGGTAAAAGTAATGAAGCCATGGGCCTTTTGGTCAGAATCCCAGTTGGTTATATAGAGAGGAGGAATACTTAAAAAGCCGGGATCGTTAAAGGTTTCATCCGGTTGAATAAGGCCTTCTTCTAAAGCCGCAGATCCTGTAATAATCTTAAAGGTTGAGCCCGGTTCATAAGACATACTAATGGCTAAATTTCTCCGAACCTCAGGGGCAACCTTTGCGTAGTCAGTCGGATCAAAGGATGGACGTGAACCCATGCCCAGTACCCGACCTGTCTTTGGATCCATTGCAAGGATTGTGACACTTTTAGCATTCGTTGCTTTTTGAGCTTCATCTAATTGCTGCTCAATGTAGTATTGAATTGTTGAATCTATGGTTAAGGTAATTGAGTTACCGGGTCTTGACGGGTCACCTTGATTAAGGGCATCCAAGATTGAGCGGGCTCTTGTGTCTTGTTCTTTGGATTGAAACCCGGGTTTGCCAAACAACTCCTTATCATAGTAGTATTCAGCACCTTCTACCCCATGACCTTCTTGATTGACAATTCCAAGAACAGAGGAGGCAAAAACACCCATGGGATAAATACGCTTCTCTTCATCGGAACAACCAACTCCGGGTATCTTCAGTGCTAATATTTCATCAGCTTTTGCTACCTCCACTTGGTGAGCTAGATTTACCCAGGAGAGATCTTTGTTTAATTTATCCAGTATTTCTTGGGGATCTATCTCTAGTATGCCGCCCAGATCTTTAGCCACTTCATCCTTACTCTTTTTAAATTGTTTCTTTTCCAAAGCGTTATTGAGAGTCCTTGGATCAGCATAGACTTGTTTTACCGGGATGCTTTGCGCTAATACATTTCCTTGAGCATCAAAAATCACTCCTCGATCAGGCCTGAGGCTCTGATCAATAGTACGTCTCTCAATACCCTTAGCCTTTAAGTCAGATGCCTGTACAACTTGGAGAAAGACGAGCCTGCCAAACACTATTACGACTACACTCAGTAAAATCACTTGTACCCAACGATCTCGAGAAAAATATTTCACCTTTGACTTAGTTTTCACAGTGCCCCTCCTATGCCTAAAAGAACTTACGCTTTCTTAACTAACGATGACCCGTTACAAAGTCACCTTGCTAAGAAACCGCAAGCTCTTGATTCTATTTTGTCCCTTGAAAAGAGAATAATACACACCACTATAGAGGTATTTTTTTGAAACACTGGAACAATTAGCCCGTTGCACAGAGTTAATTTACACTTATTTTCGATAGGAGCATCGTCGTTAGAAAGCCAATAATCAGACCTCCCAGGTGGGCGTAATTATCAATCCCCGGTTGAGTAAGCCCAAATCCGAAATTGATAATTATAACTATGACTAAATTCATTCCTAACCCGGATTTCCAGAGGGATGGTCTTTTTAGACTATAATACAAAAGGGCTCCTAATAACCCAAAAATTGCCCCCGAAGCTCCTGCAGATAAGGCCGTTGAAAAGAAATAGCTGGCAATGGATCCCCCCAGACCACTCATAATATAAATGACCAAAAATCGCCAATGCCCAAAATTTCTTTCACAGATGGGGCCTAAAGACCAAAGTGCATAGAGGTTAAAGAGAAGATGTAAAAAACCAATATGGATAAAAACACTTGTCAGAAAACGCCATAGTTCGCCTGCCTGAATTAACGGGTTAACTTTAGCTCCAAAGGCAATCAGGACAGATTGATTTTCTGATCCCCCTGCTAAAGTCATTAGGATAAAGACAAGTATGTTAATACCGAAAAGAACGTAAGTTAAAAATGGTTTAAAGTTCTCAACATTAGGTTTGGCAAACCCAGATAGAGCATCCTTTCCACTGGCCACCTGTCGCAACCAGTTGGGAATCAAGGTATCATTCGTTGGTGGGAACGGAAAGAGGTTGCCTGTCTGAGTATCCCAATACCATAGCTGAAGACCCGCAAAATGATGATTTTTCAAATCAGATGAATCTATTCCCTTAGGACAAAAAACAATTACATCCCATTGTGATAAATCACTGCTTTGTAAGATCGGCTTAAAGTCTTGAGGAAGTTCACTAAGATTACCAAAAATCAGTCCCCTATTAACGGACTCATGAGTAGCAGATACCCAATTGCCCTCTAATGGGACGATTTTCCAGCCTGATTGTTGAAGAGTATTAAAAATTTGAGAGAACATATCTCACCTCTTTTCAATTTTCTCCCAAAACTGCTCTCAGCAGACTAGGTATGCCGTAATCATTTTTTCCGGAACCATATCCCACATTAAGCAAAGCCATTTCCGGAAAAGTAGATTGTTTTGCTAAAGCACGGATCAGTGCTGCCCCTGTCGGAGTAATCAATTCGCCGGTAATTCCAGATTCTCGGAATTTATAACCTTTTAAAAGCATTAGGGAAGCGGGTGCGGGCAAAGGTAACGTTCCATGAGCACATTTTACAAAACCATGTGACCAGGGCAAGGTCGATACAAGGATAGAATCTATGTTTAACTGATCCAGAGCAATACAGGTCCCTACTATGTCGACCAGGGAATCAACCGCCCCAACCTCGTGGAAATGAACCTTATCAATCGTCGTTCCATGAACACAGGCTTCAGCTTCGGCCAAAGCATTAAAGACTTTAAGGGCAGTATTCTTAGACCGTTCAGATAAATCCCCACTAAGAATCATAGTTTGAATATCCGGCAGGTGGCGGTGGGAATGGCTATGATGATCTCGATTGGGGCACCCCAACTCATGGGGTTGAAGTACAACATTGATATCTGTCGCTTGAATGCCGTGAACTTGGCGCTCCTTCACTTCCAATACAAATTCTGTTAAGCCAATTGAATGAAGCTGCTTAACGATGATTTCCGGATCAGCACCTAAGGCTATTAAAGACCCTAAGGCCATATCGCCACTTATGCCTGCAAAGGCATCCCAGTATAGTATTTTCAAGTTAGATCCCCTTTCTTCCCAGCTCTCATTATGCGTCGTACTATTGCAGAAGCTAAAGAGGCAGCCCCAAATCCATTGTCGATGTTAACTACTCCAACTCCTGAAGCACAACTGTTCAGCATACTGAGTAGTGGCGCAAGGCCTTGAAAATGCGCACCATAGCCAACGCTGGTTGGTACCGCAATAACCGGCTGTTCGACTAGACCTCCAACAACACTGGCTAAGGCCCCTTCCATTCCGGCAACAACGATAATAACCTCTGCTCTATCCATAAGTTCTTTCTGCCCTAACAACCGATGTATACCTGCAACTCCCACGTCAAACAAGGTGTCAACTTCATGCCCCATAAAACGAGCCGTCAGCAATGCTTCTTGAGCTACAGCTAAATCCGCAGTTCCGGCCGTCATAATGAGAATCTTACCGAGAACGGTTGGTTCTGCAAGTGGTCTGAGCAGAAGACAGCGGGCTTGTCGATCATACAAAGCATCCGGAAAATGAGGCAAGACTATTTCGGCAGTGGGTATATCAAGTCTGGTTGCCAATACATTAAGTTCTTTGTCGCCCAGGTGTCTTAAGATTTTGATGATGTGTTCGGGTTGCTTCCCCTGGCAGAAAATCACTTCTGATTGCCCTGTCCGCAGTCCTCGATGATGATCCAATCTGGCAAAGTCCAAGTTTTCATAAGGCAAATCCTTTAATTGCTGAAAGGCATTATCTGGGGAACAGGTTCCCTGATGTACTGAGTCAAGCAGGGCTTTAAGGGTTTCTTCATTCATAAGTAGTCCTCCAGTTAAATGGGATTGAGACTTCCCGAACGTAGTCCCATTAAATCTAATGTAACAAAGCGAAAACCCAGTTCGGATAAACGGGCTGTGATTTCTGTAGCTTCCAGGATAAATCTTTCAAATTCTTGACTGGGAATTTCGATGCGAGCCAGATTGCCGTGAACTCTGACCCGACATTCCAGGTATCCATTTTGCTTAAGGACAGCTTCTGCACGGGCAATACCTTCCAGTAATTCTCTGGTAATTGGATCTCCATAAGGAACTCTGGACGCGAGACAAGCCATGGCAGGCTTATTCCAAGTAGGCAAATTACGAAGTTCTGATAGAATTCGGATTTCAGGTTTTGTTAATCCCACTTCAAAAAGCGGACTAACAATTCCCAGTTCTTGAAGAGCTAGCCTCCCTGGGCGATAATCCAGAGCATCAGAGGCATTTGTCCCTTCAATGACTACCGTATCCTTTCGCTTACTCCATTTTAGAAAAGTCTCAAATAGTTTCTTTTTGCAGAAATAGCAGCGATTAGGCGGGTTATCCCGAAACTCTTTAATGTTTAACACATCAAAGTCAATCACTTGTACAGGATATTTATACCTCTCAGCTAAAGAAAGTGCTTCTATTTCTTCTTGACTAGAAACCATCGCTCCTCGTGCAAGAACTCCTTGGCAGTTTTGACCTAAGGTTTCTTGGGCGACGGCCAAAAGATAGGTTGAATCTACTCCACCGGAAAAGGCAACCAAAACAGTGTTTAAGGATTTTAATTTATTAATGAGCGCACTTTCTTTATTAAGTGCTTCTTGTAGTGTTCTATCCATTTAGGTCTTATCCCTTCCTTCGTTTATATTCTACCTATTGTAGAAATGACTGTCAAAGAAACTTTGTTCATAAGAAAGAGCAAAGAAGGTTACGAACCCCCTCTGCTCTTTCAAAAAATTACGTTTTCAGACATTTTCAGTAATTAATCAGCCATTTTTCCAAGAAACTCCGAATCCGCCTCTTGGATACTTCCAGTCAATATTGCCAAAGGGACACCCGATTAGGCAGGTTCCACACTCCAGGCAGCCTTCATAACCCACAGCAATACGTTTTTCTTCTTCATCCCAATCGTAGACATGGGCTGGGCAAAAACGTGTACAGGGTTTATCTTGGCACTGCTGCAAGCAAACACTTGGGTTAGCTATCTTAATGTGGTTTAGTTTATCTGTGTTAAACCTTACTAAATAAAGTTTATCATCTAATTTCATAAGAGCGCCCTCCATGCTCCATAGATATCCTTAAGTAAACCGCCTTTAGAACGGTGTTCGAAGGCCATTTTGATAATTTCTTTTTGACGTTCTTTCTTAGGGGTCCCGTCAGCTGTCAAATACATTTTGGCAGCTTTAGAGAACAACTTGGGATATATTTTTAAGAGATGGGTATTTTCTTCAAAGAATTTGCCCATATGACGATAGTGATGGAGGTCTTTAAGAACAAAGGAATCCCGCAGGCGGGTTTCGTATACACCCATCGCATGATCGCTCACGTCTCCGGCTCGTATTGCCTGAGCTGCAACTTCCCCAGCTATTTTACCCGATATCATAGCCAAGTTTGAACCCTCGCGATTCAGGGAATTCATGAGCATTGCCGTGTCTCCGACGACCATAACCCCTTGGCGATGAAGTTTCGGTACGTGGGTATATCCACCTTCTGGGATTAAGTGAGACAGATATTCCTTGGTTTCACCGCCTTGAAGAAGGCGTTTTACATAAGGTTTGGCTTTCATGTTCTCTAATAAATCATTGGGGGTCCAATTATTACGAATTAGCTGTTGAAGAATGGTTCCAACGCCGATTGAAATCGAATCCTTATTGGTATAGATAAAACCTACGCCCATCATTCCCGCCGTTGAATCTCCATACAATTCAATAGTAGCCCCCTGGCCTTCCTCAAGACAGAAACGGTCTTCGATCTTTTCTTTAGGTAAAGCAATAACCTCTTTGACCGTGACTGCGACTACCTCAGGTTTAAGTGGTTTGGCTAATCCGGCTTTAACCGCTATGAAGTTATTAACCCCTTCAGCCAGAATGACTACCTTCGCACCTAAATCTCCTTCAGCACGTCCTGTTCGAACTCCGACAACCTGGTCGCCTTTATATAAGAGATTTTCCACCAGTGTTTCAGTAATGATCATAACGCCGGCTTTTTCTGCTTGCTGAGCCAGCCAACGATCAAACTTCACCCTAAAGACTGAATGGGCATTGTAGGGCTCTTTCCCCCAGGCAGGATCACGGTAACCAGCCAAGATAGATTCGTCGCCACTTAACATGGCAATACGTTGTTCAATTATGGGGCGTTCTAGGGGAGCGTCCTTCCAGAATTCAGGTACAACCATATCGGTAGCCTTTGTATAGAGGATCCCGCCCATGACATTCTTGGTTCCCGGATAATCACCGCGTTCGATAACTACGGTTTTCATCCCGGCACGTGCAGCACTGAGCGCAGCAGATAGGCCAGCAGGACCACCGCCGATGACGATTACATCAAAGTTTTCCATGTTTGCCCCTCCTTAATTTGCCACGCCATGCTGAAGGCGTTTCTTAAACTCTGCAGTCAGTGCAGGAACTACTTGAAATAGATCTCCAACGATACCGTAATTAGCAACCTTTAATATTGCAGCTTCCGGATCGTTATTGATGGCAATGATAAAGTCCGATGTCTCCATTCCAACTAAATGTTGGATTGCTCCGGATATTCCTATCGCAATATATACTTTAGGACGAACCGTTACTCCGGATTGCCCCACTTGCTGATCATGTGTCAGCCAGCCTGCTTCTACAGCTCCACGGGTCCCAGCTATGGTGCCCCCTAATACTTCTGCTAATTCCTCAGCTATAACCATATTCCTTTTGGCTGCAATCCCTAAGCCTACTGCTACGATAATTTCAGCTTTATCTAAAAATGCGCTCCTAGCATCACTGCTTATAAACTCCAAGATCTTAGTGCGGAAGTTTTCTTCTTCGAGCGTAAATTCTTCTTGAATTAGTTCTCCCACACGTCCATCCACTCGTTCGGGCATTGCCATTACTCGAGGACGAACTGTCGCCATTTGAGGACGGCTCGTTCGACAAAGAATGGTTGCCATAATATTTCCACCAAAGGCTGGTCGAGTTTGTTGTAACAACTTTGTCTCCGGATCAATGCCCAGTACCGTACAATCGGCCGTTAAGCCTGTTTGCAGTTTGGTAGCAATTGCCGGGAATACATCTCGCCCCATCGAAGTTGCACCCATCAAGATAATCTCAGGTTGATATTTCTTTACGAGCCCGGTAATCGCCTCGGCATATGGTTCTGATCGATAATCCTTTAGAATAGGGTGATCGATGACATACACCTTTTCAGCACCGTAAGCAAAGGCTTCGGGTATGACATTCTCAACCTGATACCCAGTTATCACTCCACTCAAGCCACATCCAATGGCATCGGCAAGTTTTCGGCCCTCACCAAGCAATTCCCAGGAAACTGGTGCAACCTTACCGTTTGTATACTCAATGATTACCCAGACACCGCTCCAGACATCTCCACCGGCCACAGGAGTTACTTGAGACCTAATTGTTTTATTATTGTTATCTTGAGCATAATCCTTAACGGATTCAGGCAATGGATCTTTGAGGTTAAACTTAGACCCAGCCTCCTCATTAAGTTCATCGGAGGGTTTGGAAGGTTTCTTAACGACTGCCAGGGCATTAGTCGGGCATACTAAAGCACATTTTCCATGGTCTTCACATTTCTTAGGATCTACAACGGCTAAGCCATCAATTAGATCCAGAGCTTCTACCGGGCATTCCACGACACAAGCCCCGCACCCGATACACTTTGTTTTGTCAACAGCGACGGTCATTAGCGTTTCCCTCCCTTCGCTAGGGGACTAACCATGATTATGTTCTGTTGGAATATTTTTTGAACCACCGTTGCGGCGACACCTGAGGGATCATTCATAGCATCCATTATTTCTCCGCCACTGCGGCCAGGTGGTGCGAAAATTCTAGAAACACTAGTAGGAGATCCTTTAAGACCCATTTGCTTAGTATCAAAGGGTAGAGAGTTTACATCCCATACCTCAGGCTCATAAGTAGCAGCGTTCATCATATTAGGCAGAGTGGCATAACGCAAATCATTAAGTTCTTTCTCAACTGTCAACAAGGCAGGCAACTGGGCTTGAACAACCTGACGCCCGCTTTCTGTCTTGCGTTCTACTGTAATTGTAGTTTCAGTAAGCTCTCTAACCTTAATTACATAGGTCAACTGAGGAAATCCCAGTCGTTGCGCAATACCGGGGCCAGTTTGAGCTGTATCTCCATCTATTGCTTCTTTGCCGGCGAAAACTACGTCAATTGGTTCAGTCTCATGGATCTTTTGCAGGGCCATTGAAAGAATATATGCTGTAGCCAGGGAATCAGAGCCTCCAAAAGCACGATCACTAAGCAGAATTGCTCGATCAGCACCATAAGTCATCGCTTTTTTCAAGGCATCCTTGGCTTGGGGAGGACCCATACTTACTATAGTTACCTTCCCTCCGACTTTTTCCTTAAGACGAATTGCTTCTTCTAAGCCATGGGCATCATATGGGTTGATAATGGATGGTACACCCTCTCTCATGAGGGTATTCGTCGCCGGGTCAATGCGGACTTCGGATGTATCGGGAACTTGTTTAAGGCAGACTACAAAGTTCACTATAATTCCCTCCTTTGTAAACAACATTACATAGTTTTTGAAAGAAATATTCTAAATTGACTACTATTTTCTATATTTTATTATACAAATAGGAATATTACAATATTAACATATGTCAGTAAATATATTCATTCATTTTTATGGAATTATATTCAAACTTATGTGAATATTCAGTAGTATGTGTTTATTTACTTTGAATCTTCCAAATATTTTTCAACTTCTACTGCTGCTAAGGCCCCATCACCAACTGCAGTGGCTACTTGACGGAGAGGCGTATTCCGAATATCTCCAGCAGCATATACTCCTTTTATGTTGGTTTGCAAAAGTGAATCCGTTAGAATATAGCCACGATCATCAGTTTCAATTTCTTCACCGATAAATTGGGCGTTAGGATCAGTTCCAACATAAATAAAAACTCCGTCAGCAGGGATGTCCTTAGTCTCCTTACTTTGTACGTTAAGTATACGTACCCCTTCAACATGGTTAGACCCCAGGATTTCCTCAATAACTGCATTCAGTTCGAAACGGATTTTGGGATTCTCTTTGGCGCGATTCATGGCGATTTGAGAAGCCCTAAAACCATCTCGTCTATGGACAATCGTTACTTCATCTGCAAATTTCGTCAGGTAAGAACCTTCCTCAATGGCAGCATCCCCTCCGCCTACTACAACCACCTTCTTGCCTTTAAAAAAAGCACCGTCACATGTAGCACAGTAAGAAACTCCACTCCCCCTAAAACGATCTTCACCCGGAACCCCTAATAATCTAGGCTTGGATCCTGCAGCAATAATGATAGAACGCGCCTCAAGAATACGATCATAGGTTTGAACTTTTTTTATAGCTCCGTTGAGCTCTAACGTTTGAACTTCTTCAAAAATAAATTCTACACCGAAAGCAATAGCTTGTTTATGAAACAGATTCATAAGTTCATACCCGTTGACTCCGTCTGGAAACCCCGGGTAGTTTTCTATATTCTCTGTAGAAGCAGCCTGCCCACCAGGCATTGCTAACTCTATGATGGCTGCTTTTAATCCTCCACGTGCTGCATAAATTCCAGCTGTCAAACCAGCAGGACCTGCTCCCACAATAATAACGTCATACATGACTTTCAACTCCTCTTAATTACTAGCTTTAATACCCCTTTAGGGTATTAATCTGTTGTTAGTATATCATAGTTTATCCAGATTTAAAAAGAATTTGCCCTTGTATATAACAAAATATATGAAGGGATTTTCATTAATTGGGAAGAATATAATATTATGATTAAACATACATAATCGTTCGGTTAGGTCTTAGGCAATTTAAGGGGGAATACTATTGAATCGATTTATTAAAATTATTATCGGCTTCATGATTTTGGTGACAATTTTAACCGCATCAAGTGGCTTATATGAAGATTGGGCTTGGTTTACAAGCTTAGGGTACTCTCAATTATTTTGGACTCCATTACTAAGTAAAATACTATTTCAAGCAGTGAATGGAACGATACTTTTCCTTTTTATTGCCGGCACCCTCCTTTCCATTAGACATGCTATTGTGACATTTGTTAATGAAAGATTACGACTTCGTTTGAGATTGGTACAGGATATGAACCGCCCTGTTTTTAGCTTAAGCCAACGTAGAGTCACTGTCTGGTTACTTGTTATCTCTGGAGTCATCAGTTTTGGTATTAGTTTTGTAGCAGGGTTTACTGGCTGGTTAGATATATTATCTTTTACTCATGCAACTCAGTTTAGTCAGGCTGACCCGATTTTTGGGAAGGATTTATCATTTTACTTTTTCAGACTTCCCTTATTAAATACTATTTTTGATGCATTTTTTGGCCCCTTATTTTTACTAACCTTATTTACATCAATTTTCTATATTGTTACAGGAGTTATTCGCTTTAACTCTAGAAAACTTTGGCAAAATGGTGCAGTAACTATGGGCGCTTCCTGCCGTAAGCACTTAGCTTTTTTGGTTGGCATATTATTGGCCCTCAAGGCTTATGGCTACTTTTTAGACATCTTCAAATTACTCTATTCATCACACGGTCACATTGTTGGAGCAGGTTTTACAGACTTAAATATAACGCTACCGGCACTTAGAGTTTTAATTATTTTAAGTATTTTGGGATCGATCTTTGCTTTTATCTCTTTTGCATTTAAAGACACACGTTTATTAACGATGCCAGTCATCGGGATTTTTGTCGTCGGTATTGTAATGTATAACATTATCCCAACCATGGTTCAATCCTTTGTTGTTCTGCCTAATGAGTTAACTAAGGAACAACCTTATATTCAACATGAGATCGAGATGACTCGCTATGGCTATCAGTTAAACAACGTGAAGGAAGTTGAATACCCTGGTAATACTCCCATAACAATCGAAGCACTGAAGGCGGATCAAGGAACTCTTAACAATATCAGGCTTAATGACGCTCGGCCTATGTTGCAAACCTACAATCAAAAGCAAGGCATAAGACTGTATTACAAATTTAATGATATAGACATAGATCGTTATCTCATTAATGGGGAATCTCGACAAGTTATGATCGGTCCAAGAGAAATTTCTACCCCCGACTTAGATTCTAAGGCTAAAACCTTTGTCAACATGCGTTTTAAATATACTCATGGTTTTGGGGCTTCTGCTTCTTTCGCCAATGCTGTCACTTCTGAAGGGCTCTCTTCATTTGCTATTAAAGACGTCCCCCCAATCAGTGAGTTTGAAACCTTCAAAATGACTGAGCCCAGAATATATTATGGTGAATTGACGAAGGACTGGGTAGTTGCAAATACTTCTAACAAAGAGTTTGATTATCCCCTAGGTAATTCCAATGCGGAAAATTCCTACCAGGGAAAGACCGGAATTCCTTTAACCCCACTCAATAAACTCATGGTATCACTCCGGCACGGAACCCCGCGCTTTTACCTCGCTAGTGAAGTAACTTCAGAAAGTAAAATGCTAGTTTATCGTAATATAGATGAACGGGTTCAAAAATTAGCTCCATTCTTAACCTATGACAGCGATCCTTATATGGTTATAAATGCCGGTCGGATAAAGTGGATCATTGATGCCTACACAACTTCTAATTCTCTGCCCTATTCACATTTATATTCCAATGAAGATTTTAACTATATCCGCAACTCAGTTAAAGTTATTATCGATGCCTATGACGGAACTGTTGATTTTTATGCTGCCGATCCCTCAGATCCAATTTTAATGACCTATATGAAGATATTCCCTGGGGTTTTTAAAGACCTGGAAAGTATGCCTGCTAGCTTAAAAGCCCACCTGCGCTACCCAGAAACACTTTTTAGTGTTCAAAGTAATATGCTTAAAAACTTTCATATGACTAACTCCTCTGTGTTCTATAATAAAGAAGACTCTTGGGATATAGCTAAAGAACTCTTCGAGGCAACTCCCCAAAATGTGGAACCCTATTACACCATCATGAAAATTCCCGGAGAAAACAAACCTGAATTTGTGCTCATGCTGCCCTTTACGCCTGCTTCCAGTCCCACTAATACGCGTAATAATATGGTGGCCTGGATGGCTGCCAGGATGGATGGAGAACACTATGGTGAACTCATACTCTATAAGATGCCGAAGAATATCGAAATAGATGGGCCCTTGCAAATTGAATCCCGTATCGATCAAGATCCAACTATCTCTGAACAGCTATCTCTTTGGGATCAAAAAGGGTCAAGCGTAATACGGGGTAATCTCTTAGCTCTACCAATCGGAGGTAACTTCTTGTATGTTGAACCCATATATCTTCAGTCCGATAAGGGTGGTAGTATCCCAGAAATGAAACGAGTGATTCTCGCCTATCAGGATAAGCTAGTCATGACCGAGAATTTAGGGTCAGCTTTAACTCAATTATTTGGGGATGGAGCACCACAACCCACTACCCTTGGTCAAAGTACCGCACTTCCAGGCAAGTCAAATGAAAACGAAATTCAAGTCGACCCAAATTCACTAAACGTAACCTCAATAATTGAGCAAATGAATCAAATCCGAGCACTATTGGATAGTCTTGAAACTCAACTAAAGGGGGCTCAAAGCCTTCCCACTGAAGCTCCCTAGATCTTTAAACATAACCACAAAAAGAACACCATAAGGTGTTCTTTTTGTGGTTCCTGACTTATTTACCTGATTGTACTCTAAAAGATTTTTAAGGAATTTGTTACAATTACACATTTACTTTGAATTTAATGCTTGCAGCTCAACAAGGGTGGAAGTCCCTGATTTTTTTAGTTCTATAAGCTCCGCCCCATCATCAGAGATATAATTCTCATCACCGTTCAATGAGATCTCATTCAGTTCTCCTGATTTAATAATATAAGCAGTTTGTTGGTTGTAAATCACGACTTGCCCTTGAGAACCGATAAGGATGCTGACATTACTAAGTGGTATTGAGCCCTCCCATTCGGTTTTAAGGGATGGGTTATCACTTATCTCTGAACGATCCTCAGTTGTTTTTACTTTAACCAGTTCATTGTTTATGACTTCACCAATATATATTTTGCCATCTCGTATTCCTAAAACCTTGTCATTAGCATTCTTAGAAATGACATGTCGGTTACCAACTCCTAAAGAGACAACTTGTTTCGTTCCGCCAATCTTACTGTTGATATAAAGTGTTCCATACCTATCAGAGGCGGCCATGCCATCGACAATCTCACCTGTTCGATTTAAAGTACGGACATTTTTCATGACGTCAATTTCCATCAGCAGTTCTTTAGAGCCATCTTTAACCGTGAGGTATATCAGATTAGTAGAGGTTGAGAAGACTAATTCATCAATTTTTCCACCGGCTGGGAATTCGTTAATGGTTTGATTAAACCGGTCGTCTGGTTCAGTATCCTCATCTGCACCAGGTAGCTCAAGGGTATATAATTCAGTTATCTGAGGGTTATTATACCGAACTTCAGTTTTCGTCTGGACAGGAGTCTCCTTTTGTTCAACCTTATCAACGGTTTTTGCAGGTTTCTGATTAGGATCTTCTACTTTTGGATCGGTCTTAACATCGGTTTTTTGATCATTTTTAGGGTCAACTGTTGGTGTTGTCGGTTTAATCGGTACAGTTACGTAGGTTACCGGATTAGGATTCTTCTTGGCGTAAAAGTAAAGCAAGGTATCACGGTCTGGCAACCATTGATAGGATAAAACACCCAGGGATTTATCATTAGTCTTTTTTTCGAAGACAATCTTTTCTTTTTTCAGATTAAAAATCTTAAGGGTACCGTTTTCAGTATAAGCTAAATAGTCCTTCGCATAAGATACTTGAATATTTTCAAACTCTGTACCGGGTATTGTTGCTTGCAGTTCTTTAGTGATTGGAGGACTGACTTCATTAGGCTTGACGACTTGGGCCACTTTATTTTCTAAATAGGAATACGCGCCAAATTGCAATATAAGTGAAACCAAGGCCCAGACGAATATAGTACGCAGTTTCTTTTTCATGCGGTATTTTCTCCTTTAAAAACTGTTAGTAATTTATGGGGTGACTACAAAGGCAGTAGGAATATATCTCTCGCCAAAAATATTCCAAAGTTTATTCATAACCTTTCCATCATAAACAAGTTCTGAGGATGATCCTCCATCCAGATTAATGGCATTGACAGCACCGTAGTCTTTAAAGACGTTCATCAGGTCGCGTAAGTTTGCCCCTATGCTCCAAGTAGGTTGGCGACCGTCAATTACCACAAAAATCACCGTCCCATCAGCCTTTTGACCGATTCCCGTCCGCGGGGCAATTCCCCAACCTCCATCACCAGTAATCATTAATTTTCCATCCACAATTAGATTAGGTTCAAAGGTGACCGCTTCACGGACATTCTTCTCTTCTAATTGCTTGGCAGTCATCTTCCCAAGTACCATTTTTCCTTTGTCATTAAATCCAACAATGTTTACTGCCTTGTCCCCAACGTTATTGTGGACTATCTTGCCATCATGCATAGTTATTCCGTCCGGAAATGCTCCGTTACCTTTGCCATTAGGGTCATAAAACCCCCCTGCATTTATCCCGGCTACAGCATTCATATCTTTAACCAGATCAGTGACTCGTTCACCGGTAACGCCAATTTCCTTAGTAACGGCTAATTTAATTCGATTAGGATCTTTGATAAGCATAACTTTACCTTTAAAGCTTTGCCCTTTAATATCTTCGATTGTAATTCCTGAAGCCTTATCAGTAATTACTTCTGTACGTCCTAAAACCTGGCTAATACCGGTCCCCTGGGAATTGGTAGAATTCATAATACGACTTATCTCCTCTTCGGAAAGAAAAGCCTCTACGACCTGAGGATGCCGTGAGGTTGCTACTGCACCTACTGTTACGATCTTGAGTGACTCAAAGGGCCCCCAAAACAATATGAAGGGTACAAGAATTGTCGCAAAGACAATATTGAAAACCAAAAATATAACAATCTTTTTAATTCGAATCTTACCTCGTTTTTTCATTTTCAGCATAACTCCTTTAATATATTTATCACTAATTTGGTAATAAAGTCACAATCCCTAAGAGAGAATACACATAAAAACAAGCCGCAGTTTTTTGATTTGCGGCTACAACTATTTTGAATAACGACGTTTTTTTAACTCTCGAGAAACTTTCCATATTGAATAGGCAATAAGAGCAGCAAGAAATAAAATACTCAGCAATACAGAGTCTAATATAGAATTACCCATAACCACATTAACAATTTGAATTGCTAAACTTGATAACATTCCAACGATGACCGTTAACCACATTTGAATTACGACATCATTTTTTTTGCGTCGAGTAATATAGTAAATATAGAGAATTACGCATATGAGCAAAACACTTCTCAGAAACCCTAAAAGTAAAATCATTTAACATTATCCTTTATTTCAAGTTGTTTCGACTCTTAGTATAACAAAACATCCATATTCTATCAAGGATTGTCTACACAGTCCCTAGTCTTTATAGCTAATTATTGTTATATAATGTAAGTTAACTTCGATTATTTATTCACCATTTTTACTCGGTGTCTGACAGATGTGATTTAACTGTAGCGTCAGGTAACCATTAAATGTTAAAACATCAAAAGAGAGCTGCTTTTGAGCAGCTCTCTTTTACTTTAAAGATTCCTAAGGATTGATTTCAATACTGTAGGTAAGATTAGCAGCTTTATCAATCATATTAGCGATACTACAATATTTTTCCATTGAAAGCTGCACTGCACGCTCAAGCTTCTCTTTGGCAAGAGAATCTCCCCAAAACTTATAAACTAGTTCAATATCTTTAAAGACCCGGGGATGATCGCTGGCACGTTCCCCTTCGACTGTCGTTTCAAAGCGATTAAATTTAACGTTCATCTTTTCAAGAATTGTAACAATATCCATCCCACTGCAGCCAGCAATGGTCATCAATAAGATTTCTGTCGGACTGCTTCCCCGTCCGGTTCCTCCAGCAGTTACGCTAGCATCCATATTAGTCACAACTTTTGAACTACCTTCACCTTGAAAATGCATTCCCTTTATGTGTTTAACAGAAACTTTCATTGTAGGCAACTCCTTTCTGAAAAACCGTTGAAGTCAAATATTATTTAGATTATTTTGCAATTGCATCAAGCTGTTGCTCATCTTCATTGCTATATTCCGGATTCTTTGCAAGTAGAGATTGTACTGCTAAAGTCCCCTCTAACCTAAGTGGAAATATGAGGATTAATAATGCCAAACCACCAATAGCTAAAGAGAGATATTGCAAAGATATGACCGAAAATATCACTGAAATCAATTTAGTGGATGTGCCAATAGCATAACTAAATGGCTGAATAAGTTTCAAATTAGCATTTTGCCGTTGTTCAATTGATGTCTCAGCGCTTCCGTTTGAAGGATGGACCCAGACTTGGTCCCCATCAAAATCCACAGAATTAATTAGTTCTTTTCCATTCTTATAATAAGGGTCTAACGAAGAAATAAAAATAAACCCTTTAGTTGTATATATCTTATCTAACTCTACTTGTGCACCAGTCATTGAAGCTTTTGTATAGGTTCTTTCAATACGCAGGACATCTTCTTTACCAATATTAACAGGTCCTTTTTCAGTAATCACCGAGTATAAGCCACGATCAATTAATTCAATATTAGTGACTTTAACATTTAAAAACTGAATTCCAATCACTGTTAGTAATATCATAAATAGGCTTATGATTATAATTGCTCCCGCTATACGTTCACGATCAATCTGTCCACTTTTAAAAAGCACTACTACACGTCCTTTACTTTGTATGTTCTAATTCGTCATTTAAGGTCTAAACATAGTTTGTCCACAAAACACATTGTACTATAAATAATTTAGTGAAACAAATGAATTTATTCCTATATATTTCCTATAACCACTAAGGAAAGAACTTTTTACCTTTCCTTAGTGGATTATCTTCCATTCTTTGCTATCTAAGCCGATTATTTGCGTTAATTTGTGTTAAAGTGTTTGCCAAATTTAGTAAACATTTTTAACAGATCGTTTGGTGTAAAGGTAAGAGGATTTGTATTATTATTTAATGGGCTAGGTTTAGCAAGAGGTCTAGCCCCCGTCGATTCCGGTGGAACTACAGCTCTTACAAAAATCGTTGCGAGTAAACTTATAATCAAGATTGGTAGTGCTCCTCGCAAACCAGGAAATGTGAGGATCGGGACAATGATCTCTACAATAGGCGTATAGGGCTTATTAGAAAAGTTTCCTATAACGTAGATTGCAAGAACGAGAGGGGCTTCAGGGCTCTGTGGAGTTTGAAAGCCTCTGTCACCAATGGTGCCAGTAATTCCCAAGTCGACATTTGTATTTTGATTACTTTCCGTATTCGCCGAACTTAGGTTAGCAAAAGTCCCAGATCCGTTAGCCATCCACTTTAAAAAATCTTGCAGTTCGGAAAGAGGCATTTGGATGGTTTGATTATTCTTAGTGTCCATAATAGGGATGCTTTTATATCCAAAAAGGTGATGCGCAATGTAAAGAATGATTTGAGCTCCAATAATCACAGCGGAGGATTCAAAAATTTTTCCGGTCAAAAGAGGTTGAGTAAATATTAGAGTGGAACTTCCTGGAGTCGAGCTGATGGGGCAAAAGAATTCGATTCCTATAACAATAGGTTCTCCGCAACTTTCCTCTACCTGTTTATCGAACAATTCTACCCCCCCTTCAATACAATATATGGTAAAAAGGGGTTTCGTGTACCTTTTCTGTAGTATTTGGAGTTGTAACTGGGCTTACACTAAGAAATGCTAGGACGACTTTTCCGACGATCAGCTAAATAATTTAAAACTCGTTTGGGCGAACTATTGAAAATTTGCTCTTCAGCCAGTCCCACTTCTCTTACTAAACTGAGGGCATGACTGAAATCTCCCACTAGATCTGAAAAATGAGCATCGCTGCCCAAAATAACAGGCCCTTTGTAATGAACCATATATTTGGCAAATCGTCTGCAATTTCCCCAGGCCCCCAGTTTTTCGTTGGCTAGAGAACTATTATTGATCTCAACGGGAATACCTAACTCGGCTGACATGTAAGCAATTCGTTCGAGATCCAGTTCAAATTCAGGACGCCCTGGATGCACCATCATATCCGTATAGGGATTTCTCATAGCTTTAACATAAGCCTCAGTATTTTGCTCAGCGGTTCCTCCGGGGTAGCAAATACCATGCAAACCCACTAGAACCAGCTTCATTTGATCCAGATATCTGATAGGAATATCTAACTCTCCTTCATGGCTTGTGATATTAGCTTCCACACCAGGCAATATTTTAACTCCATGTAGTTCTTCGGGAATAATGCCTAAATTTCCAAAATGGTATAGATGTGGCGCACCTGGCATTGTCGGCCCATGATCAGTCATACCAAGTAATTCAATGCCGTTACGCGATGCTGCTAAGGCGTTTTCGGATAGTGTACTATAGGCATGTCCACTTGAAACGGTATGTGTATGTAAATCAACTTTAATTTCCATATTATCCACCTCACCTAGTCCAGTGTTTCCCCCTGCAAAATGGAAGAGGAGTTCTTCATTAGCATGGTGCTTATGTCCATTCTATTATATCCCTAATTCACTGAAAACAAAAATAAGTGCTTGACAGCACTTATTTTGATATTAAACTTACTGCTTTTTCACTGTTGGTGGTGCCTTTACAGTTGTATCTACATTAAAACGGAAACTTGCTTCAGTAGTCTGCTCTACTCCCCCCTCAGGATTAGCCTTAACTCTCAACGTAATTAAATGCTGACCCTCTGTGGCACTTTTACCTGAAGCATCCCCTAATACATTGATCTGACGAAATGCAACTCGTGCTGTAGCACCTGGTTCTAATACTTCCAGACTGCCTGGCGTTGTTACCTTTTTGGTGTCATCTCCAATTAAACTCATTTGCAATTCCACTGGAATATTTGTCATCTTTTTGGCGGTCATATTTTGTACTGTAATGACAAAATCAAAAGTTTTAGTTGTAATTACCTGGGCACCTTTTAATGTAACGCTGCCATAAGTGAGATCCTTAACAACTGACGCCGGCTCAACAGCAACTCCGATCATTTTTATCTCGGGATTACCCATGTTTTTAGAAACACCTTCATTCTTATTCTCCCAAAGAGAAAACCCAGCAAAACCAAGCAGACAAATCAGACAAACACTGGCGACCATGGCAATATACTTACGATTAATAGTTATAATTTTAGCCATAGCGGAACACCTCCTTATTTTTTTACTTAAAAAAACCTATGCGCATCCTCTTAAGGACATGCATAGGTCTCAGAAAATATTTTTCAACTCAACAAAACTACTTAGCTTTACTTTCCCTTTCCTGATAAATCTGTAAGCGAATGTCTTTTTGGACAGTTAACCGAAAAATTCTTGAAGATTGAATAATTCGAGAAGTTGTCCGCAATCCAAGAAAATCTTCCATTTCATCAAGAGAAAGATTAGACGTAATAACTGTTGGCAACTGTTCATTAAGGCGATAATTAATAATTGAATATAGTCTGTTTCTTGTCCACTCAGTATAATTATGAGCCCCTAAATCATCGAGGATTAAGATAGGTATACTTCGCGCAGAATCTAATAAATCCAGTTCATTAAGATCCGATTTGTACGTAGCTCTCAATTCATCTAGCAGATCCGGAACGATAAGAAAAAGAACCTTTAAATTATGTTCCATTAGCTCATTGGCGATTGCTGCGGCCAGATAGGTTTTACCCGATCCAACCGGCCCAGTAAACAGTAATCCCAAGCCATATGGGGAGCGCAAACAATCATCTACAAAGCTTTTAGCGGCTTTTAAGGCCTTGGCAGCTCCTTCGCGGTGTGACTCCGCTAGATCCGCTGAATAATAATCAAAGCGAAACTTATCTAATCGACAGTTCATTAGTTCCCGAGAAATTCGAGCATGCCGAAATTGATTTTCTAACTTTTTGGTTTCCATACAGCTACACGGATAGGCAATATCACCTTCCAGGACAATTCCCCGATCCTGACAAATAGGGCACTGACTCCCGTAAGAAGGAGATGCCTCTGACACTTTTGGTTTCTCATAATTGGGCCTTGAAGGTATGACATTGGTCGATAAAATATCTTTGACATTTTTCATAGTTGAATATCCTCCTATAGAAAACTTGGCCTAGTACCAAATATTCTAAAGATAAAAATTCTCATATTTATTAGAAGTAGTCTTTGTTGCACCTTTACTCTTAGACTTCGTAGCCTTTTTTTCCTGACGCGATTGAAAAAACGCATCTTCTGCTTCGATCTCAGCTCGTGTGCGAAGTCCCTTTTTTTCCCATTCTCTAAGAATCGAATCTAAATAACGAAAGTTGCGAATGCCTGCACTAACCCCTCTTCTTAAGGCCTCAATAATTAATTCCTCTGAAAAATGTGAAGATAGCCATTTGTCCAGATTTTCACATTCCAAGCGCGTAAGCAGGCGTCCCAACTCTTGCTCAAAAGTTTGAATTAAGTTTTCCATCGCTGGATTAGGTGAAGTCGATGGGATATTTAAAGGGACTTGTTGTTGTTTAAGGATTCGTTCTTCTTCTAATTGCTGCGATCTCTCAATTGCCCATAATTCTGCAAGCTCTTCGATTAAACCAACAAAACTATAACAATCTCCCCACTTTTGTTCAACTGGGTTCCAGTACCTTTCGATCGAAAGAAGTTTTCGCTCGACTAACCCTCCCAATTTCTCTTCTATCTCAGACGATGAAGCAGTCATTCGTCCAGCTAAGGTTGAAATCGAGGGATATGGATTCACTTCGGAGTCACATAATATCTGAATTAATACTAACATCTCGCTATCACAGATTCCGATTTTTCTATAATGGGTCAGTAAATATTTTGGAATAGAAACAACACCTGAAAAGAAAAGAGCTTGTGTAAAGCTCCCATAAACACTTACTTTGTTCATTGATAGTTCATCTCCCCATGTACCATCCGAAAATTATCTTTAAGTTTCTGTAGAATTTTACATATTTCTCTTTACTAAATGCTAAAAAAGTATATATAGACCATTTAAAACAAATAAAGTAAAAAGACTCTTAAAACTACTTCCATAAAATGGAAGGAAAACAGGAGTCTTTTGGCGTATATATAACTAAACGAAAAGGAGGCTAAAAAATGGATTTCAGGAAAGAGCTTGTTCAAATTGTGGAAAAGTCAGGAGCTCACTCTGCTTGGAGTGTCAAGCATTGTTTTAGAGTTTATCATCTATCAAAAGAACTCTCTAGTCATTTAACCTTGGATGACGAGGTTCTTTATGCAGCAGCTATGCTGCATGATACTGGCAAATCCCCTGCCTATGCCCTTAAGAACATGGATCATGCTTTACGTTCAAAAGGTGTGACTGCGAACCTTCTTCCCCAAATGTCATATCCTTCAGAAAAAATCTCTCTTGTTTTAGATGCTGTAGAAAATCACATGTATTACTCGGAACCCGGGCGCAGTGATGAGGCAGTCTACTTAAGAGAAGCGGATATTCTGGATAATTTAGGTAATATTGGTTTAATGCGATTATTTAGCATAGTTGGACAAGACGACTTGATACAAACTCCTGAAGATGCTATTGAAAGGGCACGTCTTTTCGCAGATGCTCTGCCAGATAAAGTCTCTACAAAAGCAGGGAAGCGTTTAGCTATCAAAAGGCGCGAAGAAACTCTTCGTTTCTTATCAGGGATTAAACGTCAAACCCTGGAATATGCTTGGCTTTAATTTTTAAGTCTTATCGTCTTGATTTTCGCTCTTGCTCTTCCAACAATCGCGTTAAGCTATCCAATATATTAACGACACGGTCGAAATCTCGAGTCCTTAATCCCTGGTCGATAACTCTCTTAAGATGATGTCGTAGCCTAATATATGCTCTGTTAACCTGTGAACGTGATGTCTTAGAGACGGTTGACTTTAATCTCTTATAAGAAGGAGCAGTTGGTTGTATTATTGTCTTGCTGATTAACTTTTCTGATGGACTTGAGGCAGTCTCCTTATCCATTTCATCCTTAGGAGCGATCGAAAGCCAGACTTTTTCAGGTGGATATTGTAGAACTTTTCCTTCAGTAAATTCAATTGTTTCTCCAAGCTGTGGTATAAGGGGAGATTTACCAAACTCCTCCAAAATCTTCTCTGCAAATTTTGTCTGTGATTCTAATTCCCCATGAATCAGAATAATCTGCTCTGCTTTCTTCCCAAGTAAGGAAAGCCAATGGATTAATTCTGCTTGATCTGCATGAGCAGAGAAACCATCCATATGAGTAATCCGAGCATTCACGGCAACCTTCTCACCGTGAATAGTTACGGTATCAACTCCATCCGATAACATTCGACCAATGGTTCCTTGAGCCTGATATCCTACAAACAGAACTGTTGCATTACTTTTCCATAGATTATGCTTTAAATGATGCTTAATACGACCCGCATCTGCCATACCGCTGGCAGCTATAATAATTGCCCCACCTTCAATATTATTTAAAGCCATCGAATCCTGAGCAGTTTGACTAAAATGAACATTGGGCATTGTTAAGGGGTTATTCCCCGTTTTTATTAGTTCACGAGTTACAGAATCAAAATTATCTGTATTTTCTTGAAATATTTTGGTAGCTGCAATGGCCAAAGGGCTGTCAATATAGATAGGTAGTGTTGGTATCCGATGTTCGTCCTGCAGTCGACGTAGATAAAATAATAAATCCTGAGTACGTTCAATTGCAAAAGCAGGAATAACTAAATTCCCACCGGCTTCATAGGTTGACCGGATTATTTGAGCAAGCTGCTCATAACGATCATTTTTACTGCCGTCACTATTTTCAGAATGGAGTCTGTTTCCGTAAGTTGTTTCCATAACAACGATGTCTGCTACACTGAGTATACTGGGATCTTGAATATATGGTTGGTTTACATTTCCTATGTCCCCGGAAAACACAACGGTTTTATTGTAATTGGGTTCTTTAATATGAAGTACAGCATGGGTTGAACCAAGTATATGACCAGCATCGTAGAACTGAAAGGAAACGGTTGGCGCTAATTCAACGATTTCTTTGTACCGTGATGCCCTAAAGTAGGAGATAGTATTAATGGCATCTTGGACAGTATAAATTGGTACCAGTGGTTCAAGCCCTGCTCTATTACGTTTTCGATTTTTTCGTTCTACTTCCATCTCCTGTATATGCCCACTGTCCGGAAGCATTATTGAACATAACTTAATTGTTTCAGGTGTAGCCCAAATTGTACCTTTGAAACCAGACTTAATCAGCTTAGGTAACATACCTGAGTGGTCTGTATGAGCATGTGTCAGAATAACAGCGTCAAGGCTTGCTGGATTATACGGGAATTCTCCATAATTTAACTCTTTGAGCGCTTTGGAACCTTGAAACATACCACAATCAATTAGGATTCTCGAATCCCCTGTTTCTACTAGAAAAGAAGACCCTGTGACAACCTGTGCTGCCCCAAAAAAGCTAATTTTCATCTAATCAATCCTCCAAAAATAGCGTCTCTATGCTTTTCTTGTCAGAATACTTCTCTGATAGAATAGCATTTGGACGCTTTTCTTTGAACAATGCTATTATATTTACCATTTTTACACTACTCTACAAACTTGTCTCAATTTATTTTACCTTTTTATTGGTAGTTTAGCAATCTATAATCATCCGTATAACCTAATCCAGCTGAAAAAGATTAAGTTTTACTGCCTTAAGAGCTGCTTGTGTTCGATCTTCAACAGCAAGTTTGCGATAAATACTCGACAAATGATTCTTAACAGTTTTTTCACTGATAAATAAAGAGGTTCCAATCTCACGATTTGAAGCCCCTTTAACGACATAATGGAGTATTTCCATTTCTCGATCACTTAGCCCACATGTATCCTTCATAGGGCTAGGTTGACTTAATTGGTCAAGTAGCTTCCCTGTCACACTTGGGGATAAGATCGGCTCGCCAGAGTAAACTTTCCGAATAGATTGGATAAGAGTCTTAGAATCAACATCTTTCAGCAGATAACCCGCTACGCCAATTTGAAGAACCTGAAAAACTTTCTCATCTGAATCATCAACAGTAAGCACTAGGATACCAACCTCCGGACATTCACGACGAATTACTTTGCCGGCTTCTAAGCCATTAACCCCGGGCATATTTAAGTCCATTAATAAAATATCGAATTTCATTGTTCGTGCAATATTGATGGCACCTTGACCATCTCCTACTTCTGCAACGACCTCAATCCCATCTTCAAATTCTAAAATGCGACGAAGCCCCTCTCGTAATAAGGGATGATCATCAGCAATTACAATTTTTATCAAGTTGTCGTTCCTCCCTCCTGGTTAGATGGAATTGAAAGTTCAATCATAGTTCCTTTGCCAATTGTTGAGTGTATAGAAAATAAACCTGAGAACATTTCGACACGTTCGCGCATTCCTACAAGACCAAAATGCTCGCCCGGAGAATTCATAGCAGATTTTACGTCAAAACCTTTGCCATAATCACGTATTTTCGCGATTGTCCAATCTTCACGATAAATCAAAGAAATGTCAACTTTATCAGAATGAGCATGCTTGGCAACATTCGTCATTCCTTCTTGTACCAATCTGAACAGAGCAACTTCCATTGCCGGAAGAAGACGTCGTTCTCTACCTTCGATAAGCAACTCACATTTAATGCCATAGTTTTCCTGGAAGTTACCCAAGTATTTAGAAATTGCCGGAACTATTCCTAAATCATCTAAGGCCATTGGACGTAAATCAAAAATAATTCTGCGAATATCTTGTAAATTTGCACGAACCAGATTCTTAAGGTCTTTTAATTCTGCTTTTACTCGACTCGGATCTAATTCTAATAGTCTTTCTGCAATTTCCAATCTCAAAACAATATTCGCAAGGGTTTGAGCAGGACCATCATGAATTTCTCTTGCGACACGACGCCGTTCTTCTTCTTGGGCTTTAATAACCCGCAGTCCCATCTCAACTCGTTGCTCATGATTCTGAGTCTGCAAGGCTTCAACTACCCCGCCTTGCAATAAGCTAATCGCCATGCTTACCTGAGTCATAAGATTTTGAGCCCGTTCTATTGTAACCTGCATTTGGGTAAGAGACCGCTCTAGGTCATCCCGTCGCTTGCGCAATTGAACTTCTTTTTGTTGTAAAAGCTGCAACTTAACTTGGGCATCTTTTGCCTCTGTATAAGTATCCATCATTTCTTTTTGAGTATATTTTTGATAAGAGCGATTTACTTCCATCAGCTTTTGACGCATACGCCGTTCAACCTTATCTTGACAATCAACTTGCGAAATGATGTCTTTAATATTAGTTTTTAGTTGAGAGAGTTCATTAACAAGCCGCTGGGTTTCAGCTCGAGATGTTTCAGCAATAAAAAAGATTTCTTCTTTCCCTGATTCAATTGCCTTTAATGTGTTCTTGATTATTTCTCCCAACTGATCCGTCAAAATTATTCCTCATTTCAATAGTTTGAATCCATCTTCACTTTACCCTTCTATATTGTTTTATTCGACACAGAAACAGTATTTCCTACTTCTTGATAGAAAAATAAGATAACTTATCTCCTTTTAGTATTTTTACCCTGCCGAATAGTATTTTTGATGTACCTTTCTAATCTTCGAGGATAATAAAGATCTTCATCATTTATGGTTAACACTATCCAACCTTCCTGTTGAAGTTTTTCTGCTTCACAAGGGCACATTGAATCGCTACGGCAGAATAGAATATCCTCTACCTGTGCAAATACTTTTTGTCCTGATATAGTAACATCCCACATAATAACAGCATCGACGAATACATAATTTAGAACTGTCTTAAGCCGGTCTATATAGTTAGGGATCAAGATATTAGGGTTTATCTCCATTTCTTCAATAATAGTTTGCTGTTCAATCGGAAGAATTTGATTATAGATAGCGCCTAGAGCAGGGATACAATCCTCGATTTCTACATTCTCTATCTCCGCTATATCAAACTTTAAATTATTCGTAGGGACCGTTGGGAAACTTTTCGAGGTATCCATTACTTTTAGCATACCTTCTTGTAACATTTTATTCATTATATCTTTAAATGAAGGAAAGTTACCAATAACACGTGAGTCTGGCAATTGCTGTTCAATGATTTGTTTAAGAACATCCGCTAAGTACTCTGAAGGAAATGTGGAAAAATCCTGTAATAATGAAGCCAGCTTAGTTACAAATTCGCATCCTTTTTGAAATTCTGCCTCTGAGTCAACTCCTGTCAACAAACACGTTGTGAAAATCTCTTCAATGATTTTTTCTACCCATTCTCCAATTCTTGGATCATTATGATAATATGCCTCCATAATTATCCCCTTCCAGTTTATTATCTGTAATAGCTATGCTTGTATTCCTGATGGTATGATAGGACTGAAGAGATTGTCTCTTAATTTGTCAATTTAGCATGCTACAAGTGGATAACTTTACTTACATGGATATTACCCTCTTTAGTATTTTAGGAATACATACAAACGCGTTCTTGAGTTATCAAGAAGGTATTTTTGTAATGTTTCGACCACGATGTTTTAGCTACTTATACTTAAGAGAGCTGCAGCAAACAAAGTTTACTGCAGCCCTCTTTCAAGGTGTATCAATATAAATTAGACAATCTAATTGTTCTGTTGAACATCAGGACTTAGAGGCCTAAAGGTTGCCCTCCACCTGAATTCCATGTTGTAGATATTTTAGCGAGCACGGAATACTTTTAGATAGGAGTCAGCATAGACACTTCGATTCAGGAGAATCTGAGCTGTTGCTGCAACGTCGACTAAGTCATCATCATTGGCATCCATGATAGCGGCATCAAGTCCACAAGCAATTGCCATAGCTAAATACGTGCGATTAATCAGGTTGCGATCCGGTGATTTCTGAGACACATTTGATAACCCTAAGACTGTACGTGGGGCTGGGTTCGCCAACATCTTCACTTGTCTTAAGGACTCTAGGACTTCTGGAGCATGCTCTTGAGCAACATTTACAGGAAGAATCAATGGATCAATATAGAGGTCCTCCATTGGTACTCCGTATTCGTCAGCGGCGGCTACAAGCTCCATGGCGAAGGCAACGCGATTCTCGGCGTCTTTAGGAATACCCTTCTTATCCATAGTTAACCCAATTATACCTGCATTATATTGAATAGCCATAGGGAAAACCCGTTCGATTTTCACTTGCTCAGCTGGGCAAGAGTTAATAATGGCAGGACGTTTGCAGACTTTTAAGCCTGCTTCAATGGCATTATAGTTTGTTGAGTCTAAGACGAGAGGTAACTCAGAAACTTCCTGAATGACATTAACCATCCACTCATAGGCTTCAACTCTCTCTTCGGAAGGAATGGCAGGGCCAGAGTTGACGTCTAGGTAGTGAGCGCCTCCTTCTTGTTGCTTTACCGCCCAATATTGAAGCGGTTTTGGATCTTTGTTGCGAAGTGCCTCTCCAATATCAGTAAACATCCCGTTAATCCGTTCGCCAAAAATAATCATTCAGTTCACGTCCTTTCATTTTTTGGAGAAATACAAAATGAAGGTGGTTGGATTATGCTGGTGATTTCGAGGATTATTTTCCCATCAAATCAGCAATGTTCTTTTTGACCAAAGCAACTGCTGCAGGGTTGCGCATTACCAGAATGCTAGCTCCGACTTGAAGAACGCCGGATGCTGTAACCGCTTCCCAAAGCACTCCACGATCTTCGAGATCCCCCCATCCGGGAAACTCCTCGACGGTTGCATAGGCTTCTTTACAACGATTAGCTTCATATCCTACTGTGCAGATAATAGGCATAGAAAGCATTTTATCATTAGCCAAAGCTCCCAAACGAGCACGTTCCATAATAGAATAAACGTACTCAATTCCAAATCCTAGACCAGCGACCGTAGGGTCAATTACGATTTTGTTTAAAGGAAGTCCCATTTCATGGATCAAGATATTTAACTGTTTACAGATGTTAATATCAAGAGGCGAACGAGCAATTAGGGTATGTTTGTGAACCATTGCTGCAGCCGCAATTGATTTGTAATTATCTTGTTCCGCAATACCTATTAAGAGGTTTTCCCCTGTAGAAGCTTCAGCAATTACAGCCATGATTTCATTATTTTTCTCAGCGTTGTCGCATCCTTCTACAATCAAGGGAACCCCAACTGCAGCTAAAACTTCTTTTACAATACGAGCACAATCTTCGGGAGAACGGTTTTCACCCTCTGGGTTCGCACCATCAAGCTTTAGATAGATGAGGTCAGCGCCAAATTCATCTACACATTTTTTAGCCCAGGCGGCGGGATTATTAATGACATCTCCGATTTGATTTTTTATTAAATCATTCCAGGAAGGCACAACATCTGTGACCTCCATAGCAATTACCGGACGGTTCTTTGTTTCTCCTTCAAAGTGGAGAAAAGGTAGGGCACTATCCCCTCCAACCGTAATTGTATGGGTCCTTGTTCCACCCTGTTCAGCAGTCGCGCCAAGTACTACCTCTCCAACTTTACTAGAATATTTTTCTTTTACTAACGCTACGGACATGAACTTCTCTCCTTTCTAGTTAAAGATTCCGGCACGGTTCAGAATAGCTTCTACTGCCTGTACCGAGACGGCATCATCGGGCAAATCAAATAATGGTTTGCCGGCCAAGTCATATTCCACAACTAAAGGATCCAACGGAATATCTCCGATTACAGTCAGACCAGTACGTTCAATCTCTTCTTTAAGCGATTCCATACTTCCCTCTGAAGTCTTGGTAACGATCAAATATATGGTTTTTACAGCAGATTTAAGTCCTTTAATAAGCTCATGAACCCTTCCTGCTGAACGAATACCTCGAGCCGAAGAATCACTGATGACAAACATGACTTCGATACGGGGAATCGTACGTCGGCTGATATGTTCTAATCCGGCCTCCGAATCCACGGCTACAAAATCATAGTTTTCTCCAATATTCTCGAGATGCTTGCGCAAGATATCATTAGGATAGCAGTAGCAACCAGCTCCTTGAGGCCCTCCCATAACCAGCAGATCAATATCTTTCGATTCAACTAAGGACTGCTGAAGTTTGTACTCTATAAATACATTTTTAGGCATACCCTGGGGAATGGCTTTAGGATCTTTGCTTTGCTCGAGCAATTCTGAGATTGTCGAGGTAGCCTCCAAGCCTAAAGCTTCACCAAGATTGGCATTGGGGTCTGCATCGACTGCAAGGATCGAAGTCCCTTTTTTTTGTCTAACCATTTGCCTTAGTAATAAAGCGGTGAATGTGGTTTTTCCTACTCCACCTTTACCTGCTACAGCTATATATTTTGACATAATAGACCTCCATAACAACGTTTATTGAAAAGATGGAAATAGTGACATATCCGTATGGGGCAAAAACAACGCGGCCATATATTCGTCCATATAGGTTACTCCGACTGAAAGTTCAACATAGGTCATTTTTTTTCCTAATTCTTCTGCTTCACGCCATGCATTTTGAGATAGCAAGGCCAGTCGTGCTCCTTTAACAGATGCATTTCCAACAAACTCAAACCGCTCCGGTTCAAGATCTGGAAGCAGCCCAATTTGGACTGAATCATGGATATTTAGATAGTTGCCGAAACCACCTGCGATAATTATTCGGCTAATCATTTCAATATCTACTGCAACCATGTTTAATAATGAACGAATTCCAGCATAGATCGCACCTTTGGCTCGAATAACATTCTTAATATCGTTTTCAGTGATGACCACATCTTTCTCTCCACCGGCTTGATGAGCCCAGGCTAGAACAAACTCCTTATCATCGGCAGTCGCTCTTAAGCGTTGCGAACCCGACTTATGCTCTAACTGAAAATTACCGGCACGGTCAATAATACCCGCGCTCAAAAGTTTAGCTATACAATCCACAAGCCCCGATCCGCATATTCCTACAGGTGTCTGGTTATTGATAACTTTAAGGGATACATCCAAAGTTTCCGGATCCACAAAAATTCGTTCTATTGCCCCCGGCATAGCTCTCATTCCAAAGGTAATTCCTCCGCCTTCAAAACTGGGCCCTGCCGAACAGGCGCAAGCAACTAGCCAATCTTGGTTGCCAAGTACAATTTCACCATTGGTGCCAATGTCGATAAAAAGTATAATATCTTCACCATTGGCTAAATCCGTCACCAAAGTTCCTGCTACAATATCCCCTCCAACATAACTCGCTACTGAGGGATAGGAATGCACCAGGGCTTCGGGCAACATATGAAGCCCAAGCTCTCGAGCAGGATATGAGGGAACAGTTGTCATTGTAGGAATATAAGGTTCCAAGCGAATGTACCGTGGATCTACGCCTAAGAATAGCTGAGTCATCGTAGTATTCCCGGCCACAACTGCACTTGAGATATCCTTACTACCCAAGGATTGACGAGCAAAGATCTTATCAAGCAGACCATTGACGGTTCCAACAACAGCATCCCTGATCTCCATTAAGTTCTGCTCTTTTTCAACCGCATAGACTATACGTGTTATTACGTCATCCCCATATTTAGCCTGCTTATTATAAGTACCTTGTTGATCGACGATTTCACCCGTAATAAGATTTATGAGGTAAACAACAACCGTCGTAGTACCAATATCAATAGCAACTCCATAAGGGGGGATATCATTCCCCTGTTCGATATGAGTAATCGTTAAACCAGCTTCAGTGTCAGTTATTGTGATGGATACATCCCAATTAGCTTTGCGAAGTAATTCCGGAAGATGTTTGAGTACAGATAAAGGAATATGGATGGGCTTTTCTCCTGTTTGTAAAACTCGACGGAGTTCTATACTCAGGCGAGACCAATCACTTGAATTTTCCGTCAAGGTTGGCTTAGAAAGTGAAATTCTCTGCTTTCTTGCTAAAGGGTGACGTCCAAATTTATCGAGTAAATCATGTTCGCTTTCCTGTAAGAGTCCTTTTTGTACATCCCCTAATAAAACTTGATGTTCTTGTAACCGTGACTCAGGAGGTACCTCAATGGTCATATCTCCTTGAATCAGTGTTTTGCAAGCCAGCCGTATCCCTTTAGAGAGTTGCTCAGGAGTGAGATTTCCGGTTCCATCAATAATGGGATCTCCACTTAACACGACAACTTTACAAGCACCACAAGTTCCCTTGCCTCCGCATCCGGATTTAACCGTAATACCGGCTTTTGCGGCTGCACTGAGCAGAGATGTACCATGAGTGACTTCTATAACGCGATTTTCGGGCATGAATTTAATTTGATACTGGGACATCGCATTCACTTCCTTACTTTACCAAGAAATCCCATTAGTGTGATCAATATTATAAAAACATCTTTCTTCCCTCTCATAGCCTATTACAGAGTCTTAGGACAAAGTTTTAGAGAATGATACAATTCCGCTGGATTCACGTGGCCCGACAACTACTTTCCAACCGGATAGTTCAGATAATTTGCCTGATATTACTGCCACATAGCCCGGAATTATGATGTTACGATGTTTTACTTTATCTGCGATACCACTGGCATTCATTGCTTCAACGATTTTTTCCGGTTCAAATTTACCTGCCGCATAGGCAGTAAGGACTGAGGTGCCATCCGTATCTATTGGAAGTATATAACTTGGAATCTTGGAAGTTTCCACTTCACCTTCAACGCTATAGTAGGTCAGGGAGAAGTTAGTAGTAATGTAGAATGGTGAATTTTCATCAACATTACCTACAGAGTGTAATTTTGGTTCTACTTGAATTGGCTTTTGAGGATCAGTGTAAATGTTTTGTCTAAGTGTCATTAATGGTAGCAGATGAGCTTTCTTACTGGTTTTTAACACAACAGCACTAGCGTATTTTGCCACATAAACTGTGGCTTCCATTATTTCCTCCATTGGATCCTGGTTAACGGTAAAGGCAATGACTGGGAAGCCAAAGGGGCGGAATTTCTTCTTAATAGCTAAACGCCGGAATTGGGTAAGATTCTCAAGGGTATTAACCGTAGTTCTTGAGCCGGGATCTAAAACAAATTCTTTATACCCTAAAGCTTGTGCTTTAGTAACAAGTTCTTCGAGAGCTTCAAGACCTTCTGCCTTGATGATCACAGGAACAGAGTTATCTTTAGCCAGGTTAACCACAGCCTCATAATTATCCGCGGTCGCAGAACCGATAAGTGGTTTGCGGGATGCCAAAGGCTCTAAAGCTGCTTTTAAAGCAGCTACATCGTTGCTTAATAAGAGCAATGACTTATCAGTAGCTTCTGCAACAGTAGCGGCTACCTTAGCATAGCGTGCAGCATCTCCCGATTCTTGAACGATAGCTACACCGTCGATAGAGTATTGTAGTCCGACCCGTTCAAATTCTAAGCCTTTGATTTCTTGAATCTTGGCACTTAACTCATCATCACTAAGGGAATCGGAGACATGAATCAGCAAAGTTGTAGGATGATAAAATGTCTTATCATGACGGAAAAGAACAGTCTCATCACCAAGAACAGAGTCTTTACCAAATTTTATAGCTTTGATAGGGGGGGCTGCTGCAGAGTCTAAGTTTTCTCTGGCTGCCTCGGTTACATATGGGCATGAATCTAAAGCAGCTTTTCCCGAAGCCAATGCCATAGCAAATGCTAAACAAGTTGGCACTCCACATTCTCCGCAGTTTTTCTTGGGTAATTGTTTATAGATTTCTAAACCTGTTAGAGCCATTTTAAATCCCCTTTCTAATAGATCTCGAATAAGAAGCAGACTTGCAAGGTCATTAGAAACTTGGCTAGCGCCTAGTTCTAGACATAGGCGATAGCCATAGTTTCAATAATGCTGTTTACATAAGAGGGTCAAGGCCAAAGCATGGATGTCCATTTTCCTCAAGGAAAGGAATGATTTCTTCTGCAGTTGTACCTACTGACTCATCCGCAATTTTATCAATGAAGTCTGCACCCAAACCTTCATCAATTGAGCGTTGAACAAAGTCTTCACCCAAGAAATCTTTCAGCTCTTTAGGCATCCAAACAATTCTCGCGATTCCACCATCGGCAGGAATGAACTTTTTACTGAGCAGGTATGTTCTTCCAATTCCCATAAAGCCTGGAGTCTGCATTCCACCGCCACAGGTTCCGGCTAGTGAGGAGAAGGTCATACCACAAGGAGTCATTCCAGAATGCTCACGGGTTGTTAACATAAGTCCGTTTGCTTCGGGAACAATAGCCATGATAGCTTCAAAACATCCGCAGGATGTCATTGGCCTATCCATTAGAGTATAGAGATTGACCTCTTCTAAGGTATTGTTAGAAGCTTTATATAGATAGTCATTGCATGATTGCCACATACCTTTTAATTCATCAATTGCTGGTCCCTTAGGAATTGGCTGGTTCGGTCCGTTGGGAGCTATCTCATGAGATGCTTTAGCATCTAACCAGCTTACGGCACCGCATAGACCAACCCGTTCCGGAGTAGTAATACAAACGTGATTTGGGGCAAAGGACTGGCAAAGCAAGCAAGAGTAAAAGTCTTCAACAGACTCGTCAGTCAAGCTCCTCATGCGGTCGTCACGAGCTCTATAACGTTCACGTGCAATAACAATGCCTTCATCAACCGCAGCTTGGTCAAGCATGATAGTAACCTCGACACGGTCGATAATTGCTGGGAATTCTTCTTTTAACTTAGCAATTAAGAGATCACCAAAGTGTTTCATTAAGAAACCTTTGGCTCTGGCATCTTTAGATATCCGTACCCAGCACAAGTCACGTTGAGCCACGTGCCAAACGCCTTCACCATAGTTCGCAAAATAGTGAATTCGACGTTCAAAAACTCCTTCAAAATCTTCCTGCATCTTACGTCCGTAAATATCGATTTTAAGTCCCAAGGGAAGTTTGGTTCCTTCCGGAACGGTATCAATATCGGGACCAATTACCGTGACCTGACCGTCTACGATATTATCGGGCCCAACCATTCGGACTAGTTCAAAAGCGGTGGTTCGTCCACCACCAAATTCGACGTAGGTGTCTCCTTTGCGGATCGTCTCACCCTCAAACGCCGGCCCAAAGTTAATCGGAATCGGTAGTTCGATATTGGTTAACTTAATTCCGCGAACTTCCATAGCCAAGGGGACTATTTTCTCATAATCGGGTTCGGATATATACCAATCTGGGATTTGCATGTCTTCAGACAGGGTTTGATCCGTCAAAACTGGGAAGCCCATGAAAATTGCGCCCATTGATGCAGCAATCTTGACATCATCCAATTCGCCAAGATTGAGAACGAAAGCCCGGACTCTACGACGTTGATAATCACGATGGTTTTCCCGTTCTCCCGCCGGAATCCCACCGAAAGCAAGCCCTGCACGGAAGGCATAGTTCACAGCATGGATAATTTGAGTAAAGTTTCCTACAGGGAAAGCGATGTAGTCTTCTCCGATTTTAACGTTTAATTCAAGCAATTGCTCGATGATCTCATCGCAGAGAAAGATCATGAACCCTTTTCCCATTAGGTTATCGACGATTTTCTTAGCGGCCTGAGAATCTTTTGCCCGTCCTAAAATAACTGCAACTCCGGGAATCGTCCAGTCAACCATCTTAATACCATGTTTCCGAACTATCGGGTCACCAAGGAATCCTGTCCAAGGTTTAACTTTTGGTTGCTCTCCACGCAAATAATTAAGTGTCTCAATAATTTCCGCAGCATAGAGTACAGACTCACCCCATAGCCGAGCATTATCAAACGTTAAATCTGTGCGAATTTGACTGCGCATGCGATTCAGAATCGGAACCAATTCACCTAATTTGGTAACCTTTTCTCCAGAAAGGCAGGTGATAACCGGAAGGTGATATGCTGTATCTGGATAACCAACTTCTTGCTCTGTACCATAATCTTTAATTGCCCGATTTAATAAGATTTCCGCATAGGTCATCGCAATGGTAGTACCATCGTAGGCTCTGCGTAAGAGTTTTTTAGGCTGATTATTGGGGTCCTTAATTGCGTCTGCGTAAATTTCCTCCATAGACATATACATTCCTCCTTTCTTACCAACCTTGGGCTAATGCTGTCTCATTTTTTTCCGCTGTTTGCTTATGAATGCCTAATTTCCAAGTTCTATACTCCAAAGCATCGATTAGCTTTGATGCTCCAAGGACAGGATCAACTTCAAATATGAAATTGCCGCCAAAAACATCATGGGCAATTTGGGTTGTAATACCATAGACTAGGTCACTGCCTTCAACAGGAGGCAAGGAACCAACATGAGTAGGCAGTCCCATAGTGACACACCAAGATCCAATCGCAACTGCTTTTTCATGCATGGCCTCAGGAGCAGATGCAACAAACGGAACTTTAGGTATATCCACTCCAAGTTCATTGGCCATAGCGACAGCTAAATCAACAGCACGACTGTTATCTACACAAGAGCCCACATGGAAGACTAGCGGCAGGCCTGTTGCCAATTGGGGATTTGCTGCTTCTAAGGTTTGAATAAAGGATTTTAATCCTTCTCCGGCGTAAGTATCCACGGCAGATGGCGACATTAAGCCAAATTTGGCAAACGCTCCTGATGAACAGCCGGTAGAAATAACAAAAACGTCATTTTTCACAAGCTCTTTTAGAACAATATTGTGGGATTCATCTTGGGCACGTTTAAGGTTGTTACAGCCAGCCATTAGTGCAACCCCTTTGATTTGGCCACTCAATATTGCATTAGTGAGCACTGAGATCGGACGCTCGGGATTGATTTTTGAGAAGATTTCAGTAAGGGCTTCTACACTGAAACCTGCAACAAGCTTATGTTTTTCATTAGGTATAGAAATTTTCTTAGGATCACGATTTTTGTAAGCTTCAATTGCTATTCTGATAAGCTTCTTAGCATCATCCATGGCCGAAGTGGTATTAAAGGCAATGTGTTGAGCACTAGGAACTTTCATAATTGCTTCTGTTGTAACTACCTTTGTATGGTAACATTCAGCAAGGGTTTGGACAGCCGGATAGATACATTGAATATCTACAACCATTGCGTCAAGAGCACCAGTAAGGATAGCCATTTCTTGAGAAGCAGAAGAGGTAGCTAGGTAAACACCTTCCCTCATGAGCAATTCATTTCCAGTACAGCAGATCCCTACGATATTAACGCCTTCAGCTCCTGCCTTTTCGGCATCAGCCTTCATTGCCCGTGCCGCGGCAACTACCATTTCACTTAACACAGGATTGTGCCCGTGCACAGCAATATTGACCATTTTAGGATCAATTACCCCTAAGTTAGCTTCTGAAACAATAGGTTGTGGGATTCCAAACAACACATCGCTTAGGTTTGTTCCGATATATTCTCCGCCAAGGTCAGCAAGAGCACTTTTTAGTCCGCCAAAGATGATATTTACTGGGTCACTGTCAACACCCATAGCTGTTTGAGCTATAAGTTCTGTAATAGATCCATCAATATTTCTCGGCATAATATTGGTGTGTTGGAATTTCCGACGCCGTCCTTCTGTCATGAAAGAATCTAGGAAGGCCAAAGGGCGATCCTGATAGCGCCCGAAGTCTGCATACCCAATTTCTACAACATCTCTAAGAATGTCCTTATCTTCACGATCTAAAGTTTCTACTCCCAACTTCTGTGCTAATTTACGAAGCTTTTCAGGAGATTTAATTTCATAATCGCCAGCATGTCCGTCGACTAAGGCATGAGCTGTATGCAATACATGACGTGCATGTTCGGAGTGAGATGCAGCTCCTCCGGCGATCATTCGAACTATATTACGCGATACAATAGTATAGGCAGAAGCTCCACAAATTCCACGACTGCCAGGACCATCATCCTTTTTAACCCGACAAGGCCCAGCAATACAGATACGACAGCAAATTCCTTTGTATCCAAATGCGCATTGAGGTTGTTGAGCAACTACTCGATCATAAACCGTCTCAATATTTTTATCCTTAATCATGTCCAACATTTGAAGGGCACCTGGGTCGGTTGTACGAATGGGATTCTTCGGATCTACAACTCGTGGTGCATCGGATGGTCGGGCGGTATGGGTTAAATCCCGATATCTAGGCATATTACACCCTCCTCTTTTCTAAAATCTTGTCTCAGACAAATACTCACATCTTTACTACGAAACCTCTGTCATCTCCCTTCGTCAACGATTTTTTGATAAATTGTATTGAGCTCAACTCCCAGAGACCCGCCAGGTAATTCTAGATTACCTGTATTTAAGGACATTTCCAACAGCTCGTCACTGTAAGGGATGATGCCAATAAGCTGTTCTGAAGGAAAGTGGTCTCTAAGAAAATTTTCATCTTTAGGATTACGAACTTTATTGCCGACGACAAGGACTCGAGGTATACCTAGCTCTGCAGCAAGTTTTTGAATAACTTTTACAGTCTGAACACTAACTTTACTGGGTTCAGTAACAATAACCAAAACATCGACACCCAAAGCCGTTCCCCTGGTAAGTTGTTCGATTCCTGCACCCATATCTAAAATAACAGTATCTTTTTCACCAAGGATCAGTGAATTAACCAAAGCACGCAAAAAGCTGTTTTCTTTGCAATAACAAGAAGTTCCTCCGCCCTTTACATTGCCCATGCGAAAGAATCTAAGATCACCTAAAGAAACACTGTAATCATCTAAAACATCATCTACATTAGGATTCAGGGGATAATAGGTTCCACTCCCCCCCATACGCTCTTCAATTAGTTCTTTCATATCAACAATAGGTTTTAAATTTGCCAAAGTATCATCAGGTATTCCTAAGATAGTTCCTAAACTAGCATCCGGGTCAGCATCAACCGCCAAAACGGAAATATCTTTATGGGATAGCCATTGGGCAAAATTAGCAGCAAAGGTAGTCTTACCAACGCCGCCTTTGCCAGAAATTGCTATTTTCAAAAAGCCTCCACTCCTTTACAGCGAAAACACAAATCATTATCAAAATCTTGCGATTTTATTAATTATGTATTCTTTTTTTGTTGGCTAAATCCTGCAAACTTTCTGAATATATTTTTTATTTTATATAATTTTTCAATATTACAATATTAATCATACTAATATCAAGGTAATCATTGCGGAAATTTAGTATAATATTCAGTATATTTTGAAATCTATTTTTTAAACTGATATTTCTGTTAAGTCATGTGTTTTAACTCTAACTAATACTGACACACCAGTTCATTTGTTTTTTGGGTTTAGAACAAATGACAATAATTCTATCTTCGTTATTTCAGATCTTAATTCCTTACGAGTTCTAAATAATTCAGATTTGAGAATCCCTATTGATTGAGCCTATCATTCATGGGTTAATCTCAGAGGTTCACCTCCTTTTTAGAAACCGTAATAGATGAATAATATTCATATTCTAATAAGGCCACGGATGGAATGTTAATCCAAACGCGCCTGCTCCAACATGTGTAGCGATGACAGGACCTGCCTCAAACAAACGAACTTCATGCTCTGGATAACGTTCCTTAAGTTCGTTAAGCAATATTACCCCTTCATCAGGTATATTGACATGCATTACACAAATCCTATAGCGTTTTCCTGAAGATAAAGCTCGTATCAATTCGTCTAGTACACATTGCCATGCCCTGGAACGGGAACGAACTTTGTCAAAAACATCAATATGAGCACTATCATTAAAGTAGAGAATCGGCTTTATCTGAAGTAAAGTCCCAACCAATGCAGCTGCTCCACCAATTCGACCACCTTTTCTAAGGTTATCCAAAGTATTGACTATAAAATACAACTCTGTTTCATGTACAAGGCTTTTTAAACGCTCCATAATTTCAATAACACTAAGACCCTGTTGGGCCCATTCAGCAGCAGCCCAGGCTAAAACACCCAGTCCTAAAGCCGATGATCTAGAATCAAAGATATGAATATCTGACTTAGAAGCTAACTCTTTTGCCATTTGAGCTGAATGGATAGTGCCACTGATGGCCGAAGAAATATGAATACTTATGATATCTTCGACACCCTCTGCAAACATCGCTTCATAAGCTTCTAAAAACTTGCCAACAGAAGGTTGAGATGTTGTTGATAGACCAGATATCCGACTTAACTTTTCGAAATAAACACGATTGCTTAATTCTGTTTCAGGATATGTTTCATCCCCAATATTTACATTAAGGGGTACAACGCAAATCTGAAATTGATCTAAGATATCCTTTGATAAATATCCCGTAGAGTCCATGACAATCCCTATTTTCCTCAAATCTTTTCTCTCCTTATGTATAAACCATTGGAAACATCTGTATTTATTGCTTGACTAAAGTATATCTTAAAATAATAGGTGTAGCAATCTCAACTCATAATTAATAACCTAACATATTCCATTTCAAAGCTTATATTTAACAGTTTTGGAAATAGTGGTAACGCTATGCTATAGAGGTATTCTATTATATAAGGATGAATTAATCAATGAATTGTCATTCATTTAATTGTGTATTGCTTGAAGTTTCAGTTTTTTCAGTAACTTAAACAGTTTTATAAAATAATGTTGACAGATAGAATTTCATTTGTTAAGATGATAATCGTTCTTAAAAAGTCGGGGCGTAGCGCAGTTTGGTAGCGCGCTTGGTTCGGGACCAAGAGGCCGCAGGTTCGAATCCTGTCGCCCCGACCATCTATTTTTTCAATTCAATTAAAAATAATACTCTTAATTAAAATATTTATTTTTAATACTCATAGGGGATTTGATAAAAACATAGTTTTTGTCAAGTCTCCTATTTGTCGCTTAAACCATAATACAAGATTTTAATAACTCACTATTTTAATGTGCATCTTAAAGTACTTTTGATCTTTAAACTAGTTAAACTTAATTATTTAAATTGCTACTAAATATCTACTTAAGATCTCTTTATTCTAGAACTTCTCAAAGCACAAAATTTATAACTATTCATTGCAAATTTGCAAATAGTTATTATATTTTAAATATTACACATATTTAATTTTACTTAGATTAGATAAATAGCAGAATGTTTTACCTATCACTGTTATAGAGGATATAAAGGGTATATACTATAGAAGAATACTGTAGCCTATCTATCTATATTTATATATAAGGAGTCGTTAATCATGCTACATGGTTTAAAAACTTCAGTGCGACCGGTTGAGGAAGATGACATTGATGAAATATACCAATGGTATAATGATCAAGAAGTCAATCTGTGGTCTACAGGTGCATGGCCTTTGAATACTCTCTTAAATAAAGAGCAGTTATCGATTAAATTCCTTGACGGTTCCTCTGATGGTTACAGGTATTCTATACTTGATGAAAATAATTATCTTATTGGAACAATTGGTTTTAAGGAGCTTAATATACCCAGTCGATCAACGACCCTCTTCGTTGTGATCGGTAATAAATCCTTTTGGGGAAAAGGTTATGGTACTGATGCCTTGATCGTATTTGCACGATATCTTTTCACGCAATGGAACTTACACAGAATCTCGTTGGATACTTGGGATGGCAATCTCAGAGCTATTAAGGCCTACGAAAAAGTCGGATTTAAAATTGAAGGTCGTCTACGCGAAGCACGCTATGTATTAGGAAGCTATCATGACGCTATTCTAATGGGCTTGTTAAAAAGTGAGTTTTTAGTTATGCATGGTAACTAAAGAAAATTGTTAAGAGGGTTGCTAAAATCAGAGGCGTGGAGTAAACTATAATAAATTCAATAATCGTAATACTCCTCTGGGGTTGGGTGAGATTCCCTACCGGCGGTAAAGCCCGCGAGCCTTATGGCAGATCTGGTGTAATTCCAGGGCCGACAGTATAGTCTGGATGAGAAGAGGAACAGTCTAATTGCGTACATACGCTTTATTTGAGCTGTATCTTATTCAACACCTAGAGGAAGAGGTGTTTTTTTTGTTTTTCCCCCCTTAATTTTTAAGGTTTTGGAGACACTAAATGAAATATTAAGAAAGGAAATTTCCATGCAAAAAGTAAGTTCTTCAACTTCCGGTGACGAACAGTTTATGAGAAGAGCTCTTGAACTAGCAGCCAAAGCGATGGGCAGAACCAACCCTAACCCCTTAGTCGGCTGTGTTTTAGTTAAAGATAACCAAATTATCGGAGAAGGTTTTCATCATAAGGCAGGAACTCCTCATGCTGAAGTCCACGCTCTATTAGCCGCAGGAGATCAAGCAAATGGTGCAACGGCTTACGTAACCTTGGAGCCATGTTCCCACTTTGGCCGAACGCCGCCCTGTGCTGACGCCTTAATTCATGCCAAAATCAAACGAGTTGTTGTTGCTATGATGGATCCAAATCCACTGGTCGCCGGTCAAGGTCTTGACCGACTGCGCGAGGCAGGTATTCAAGTTGATTTAGGATTAATGAATCAAGAAGCACAACGTCTCAACGAAGTATTTATAAAAGCTATCACTACAGGCCTCCCTTTTGTTATTTATAAATCGGCAATGACTTTAGATGGGAAAATCGCTACAGAAACCGGAGACTCTCGTTGGATAAGTAACGAAGCCTCGAGAAATTTTGCTCATCAACTTCGTAATTGCTGCGATGTTATTTTAGTAGGAAGTGAAACTGTCCATAAAGATAACCCCGCTCTTACATGTCGTAGTCTAAACGGAAAGGATCCTATCAGATTAATAATAGACGGCAGCTTACGTATTAATGAAAATGCAAAAGTTCTAACTTCTTCTCCTGTCAGTCACTGTATAATAGCCACTACATTGTCAGCCTCGAAAGAAAAAATTAAACGTCTTGACTCTCTACCTCGCGTAGATGTGTGGCAATACGATACCGAACGTTATGTCCCCTTAAATAAGCTTATGCGAGATCTGGTACGAAACGGCTGGACATGTGTTCTTCTTGAGGGTGGCGGCGACTTAGCGGGTGCAATGCTGCAAGAGAATTTGGTCGACAAAGTAGAATTGTTTATCGCACCTAAACTGGTTGGAGGCAATGGGCCTTCTCCCCTCACAGGTCTTCATATTGAACGCATGGCTGAGGCCATAAATCTCAATGACCTTAGTGTTGATATGTCCACTGGCGACTTGCATGTTACAGGGTATATCCAACCAAAAGTTTGATGGTTAGGGAGGATATTGATGTGTTTACCGGTATTGTAGAAGAACTAGGCATCGTCCGTGGTCTTCGACTTTTGCCTGATTCTGGTCAACTTACGCTTGAAGGTACTAAAGTACTGAATGGCACTCAGATTGGTGATAGCATTGCTGTCAATGGTGTCTGCTTAACTGTTATTCATCTTAACAGCCATGAATTTACCGTAGATGTAATGGCTGAAACCCTGGCAAAAACCAATTTAGCTGATTTAAAAAGTGGCAGTCGTGTTAATTTAGAAAGAGCCTTACAGCTTCAAACACGGTTAGGTGGACATCTAGTTAGCGGGCATGTAGATGGAGTCGGCAGCATTCGTCGAATTGTCCCATGGGGAATCGCACAAGTCTATGAAATCAATGCTCCGCCTGCACTTCTCTCATTTATGCTCCCTAAGGGTTCAATTGCTATTGATGGGATTTCTCTAACAATAATCGATGTAGAAGCAGACTATTTCACAGTTTCACTTATTCCACATACTTCTAAAGAAACAACTCTAGGGATAAAAGGAATTGGTGCCGGTGTTAACCTTGAGACAGACTTGATTGGAAAATACGTTGCTCGTTTTATGGGCCTAAACACTAACCAAAGCACTAAGAAGCCAGACCTTTCGCTGGGTTTTTTAGCAGAGCATGGATTTATTTAAGAATATACTTATTTGAAAGTAAGGAGTGAGTGCTATGTCATTTAATACAATTGAAGAGGCTTTAGAGGATATACGTCTAGGAAAAATGGTAGTTATGGTTGATGATGAGGATCGTGAAAATGAAGGGGATCTAGTCATGGCCGCTGAAATGGCTACTCCTGAAGCAATTAATTTTATGGCTACCTATGGACGAGGGTTAATATGTGTTCCGTTGACAAAAGATCGAATACACTCCCTCCAGCTAGAGCAGATGGTTAATAATAATACAGATCCTCATGGTACAGCTTTTACTGTAAGTGTTGATGCAATAACTAGCTCCACGGGGATCTCTGCTTTCGAAAGAGCCGAGACCGTTAAAGTTCTAGTGAATCCTCACAGCAAACCCAGCGACCTACAACGTCCAGGTCACATCTTCCCACTTCAAGCTCGTGAAGGAGGAGTACTGGCTCGTGCTGGTCACACAGAAGGCTCTGTTGATCTGGCTCGTCTCGCCGGTCTTCAGCCTGCTGGTCTAATCTGTGAGATTATGAATGAAGACGGTTCAATGGCCAGAGTACCTGACCTTCAATTATTTGTGAAAAAACATAATCTTAAATTGATTACTTTAAAAGATCTTATCAGCTATCGACGCCAGTCCGAAAAACTAATTGAAAAAGTTGAGAGTATTCAGCTTCCTACCGGATTCGGTGAATTCCGTGCCGTAGGATACCTGAGCATCTTAGATAACGAAGAACATATCGCCTTAGTTAAGGGGACTGTCGATGATGGGCAGCCAGTTCTTGTCCGAGTACATTCTGAATGTTTGACTGGGGATGTTTTCCATTCTAAGCGGTGTGATTGCGGTGATCAATTGGCCGCAGCTATGGAAGAAATCGAACAGGAAGGTCGCGGCGTTCTGCTCTATATGCGCCAAGAGGGTCGCGGTATAGGTTTGTTAAATAAATTAAGAGCTTACAAGCTTCAGGAAGAAGGAAAAGACACCGTCGAAGCAAATCTAGCCTTAGGTTTTCCGGAAGATTTGCGTGACTATGGTGTCGGTGCTCAAATTTTAGCGGATCTTGGAATTTCCAAAGTTCGCTTAATGACTAATAATCCTCGCAAAATTGTTGGTTTAGAAGGTTATGGTTTAAATGTTGTAGAACGGGTGCCTTTAGAAATTTCAAGTAAACCAGAAAACACCAAATACCTTTGTACTAAAAAACAAAAAATGGGCCATTTTTTATCAGAAGTACGTTAGTACTTAAATTATTAATAGTAAAGTCTAGTCTATGCTCTTGATGGTACAGAAAGGATGATATTTATTATGAAGACTTATGAAGGAAACCTTATCGCTCAAGGATTGAAAATCGCAATTATCGCTGCACGTTTTAACGAGTTTATAACTGGCAAATTAGTTAGTGGAGCCATTGACGGCTTACACCGCCACGGTGCTCTGGAAAGTGACATTGAAATTGCTTGGGTTCCCGGAGCATTTGAAATTCCTTTAGTTGCTCAGAAAATGGCACTATCTAAAAAGTATGATGCAGTCATCTGCTTAGGTGCAGTGATTCGTGGAGCTACTCCACATTTTGATCTTGTTAGTAATGAAGTTAGTAAAGGAATTGCTCAAGTCGGCTTACAAACCGGGGTACCGATAATTTTTGGAGTTATAGCAACAGATAGCATTGAACAAGCTATTGAACGGGCAGGAACAAAAGCAGGCAACAAAGGCTTCGATGCAGCTATGACTGCCATTGAAACTGTAAATTTGTTAAAATCCTTTTAACAAATCTTATAACATAGACTGCTTCAAGTATTCTATTGGCAAATCATGGAGTATTGTCCACTAAATTGTCCTTGTCAAATCGCATTAACTTTATTAAACTCTGATAGATGAGTGCAATTTATTGACAAGGAGTTGAGAGCGCCATGACTTCGAACATTTGCAACCAGAATAAGGAGACTGCCATGCTTGAAGCAGCGCGCTCCGGCAATAAAGATGCTTTAAATGAGCTTATACTTTATTATGAACCAGAAATTCGTATGATTGCAGCAAAATATTATTTACCTCGGGCAGATTATGAGGATTTATTACAAGAGGGCAGAATTGCTATTTATCGAGCAATAATGTCTTATGACCAAGATACTACTATTCCCTTTCTTCATTTTTTAAGAATGGTCATAAAACGCAAACTAATTGATAGCCTACGTAAGTATACACGCCAAAAACACTCTAATCTTAATGATGCTTTTTCTCTAAATAATGCAATTTCCGAGTCTGATGAAACAAGTTTTTTGGAGTTATTGCCCAATGCTGAAGACCCTGCTTCAATGGTTATCGCCAATGATGAAGTCAATTCAATGATTGATGATCTAAATAAAAATATGTCTAATTTAGAACGTTTAGTGTTTGAACACTATTTTATACAGGGATTCAAACAGCGTGAAGTATCAAAGAATTTAGGACTTCATCCAAAATCGTTAGATAATGCTATTCAACGTATTCGTCATAAGACAGCTCTTTATCGTTCACGCAAAGTTGCTGGCTAAATATAAAAGCAAAATAAAGAACCGGGAATTTTTTGATTCCCGGTTCTTTATTTTACGCTTACTAAGCAATTCCACCACTTTGGCTAATTAATTTGCTGACTTTACTATGGGCATTAGTTGCTTCATTAGCTAAACGTAAGTATATGTCTCTTAAATTTGCATGATGTGCACGTGTAGCCAATGTCATGTAACCCATTGCAGCAGCCGCAGCGTCTTTTTCATAATCATATAACATATCTAAATCCGAAAATTGACTCATAATAAATCCCTCCTTTTCTATTGAAGTTCTACCATTCCTTTTTTAAAATAACCAACTACATCCTCTAAGCCTTTAGCCTGTTCTTTAAAAAAACCCTTAACTGCAGCGTCTTTTGCCATTTCATTATACATCTGACACTTTTTCATGGCGGTTTCATTTTCAATTAAACTTCTGGTTAACATGCCTCGGTCAAGGACTTTCTTTACTTCCATATCACTTAGTTGCATCTAAATCCCTCCTTTTAAAAAACTAGTTTACATAACAGTCTCAGGATGTGTAAATATGCAATAAATTATTCGCAGTTCAAACAAATAACTCAAACTTTTTGAAAAAACCTGCTTACTAGACATGTAGTCAGGCTAATGAATATTTAGCATGATAAAGGATCAATTTAAATAAAACGAATCCTCCAAAGATTAAAGGCAGAACTCCTTGTTTACAAGAGTTCTGCCTTTTAGCTTCGAGTAAGTTTTTGGACTTAACTAACCGATTTTAATTCCATACTCTTTCCAGCGCCGGTCTACAAGTTTGACAGTCGCTTCATCCGGGACTACTTCACCGGGATAGCCCGGCTTCATACGAGCATCAATAAGAATAGGACCACGATATACTAGGCGATGGTTAAGAATTTCTGTATGGGCATAAATGTCATGGGCAGGATCAAAGCGGGTAAAGACCTGCCATAAAAAACCCGAAGTCTCTGATGCAAGCTCTAAATCATCAACTAAAATTGCCAGAGGCCAATTATTAAGAACCTCGTTTTGAAGATGCCCCAGTACCTCCTGTGCAAGTTCAGGAGTATTACTAAATGAAGGTGCTTCAATTAATAAGCAACCTGCACAAAAGGGTTTAATTCCAAGTATTCCTGGTAGTATTACATTATCAATCTGACGCGGAAGCTCTCGTTTTGGCGATCCTAGACCAAGCATGATAGCCTTACTCCCATGATTAAGATGTCGTCCCGTATAATCCAATGTATCCATAGAAGTATCGTTCAAAATTAGAAGGTCGGATTCTGGCTCAAAACGCTCCAACACTTTTTCAAGGAGAGTTCTAAAATCCTGCAAATCAAGCTGAACATCCGTAATGATCAAAAACTTAGTTAAAGTGAGCTGCCCTTCCCCTAAGATCCGGAAGGCATGGGCTAACGCTTCTCGATGATAGCTCTCGCGTACAATAGCAGCGGCCAAAGCGTGAAAACCTGTTTCCGCATAGGTCCAAAGAGCTTTAACTCCGGGCATTACCACGGGAAACATCGGCGATAATAAAGACTGTAAATACTCTCCAATGAAATAGTCTTCCTGACGCGGTTTTCCTACTACCGTTGCCGGATAAATTGCATCGCGTCGATGATATACAGCATGAATATTAAAAACCGGAAAATCGTGGGTTAGTGAATAATAACCATAATGATCACCAAATGGACCTTCTGGCTTACGGACATGAGCTGGAACCGTACCACAAATTGCAAACTCCGCCTCAGCAATGAGGGCATGAGAATGTGAAGGAACCCTAACTTTTGACAGCTTCTCCCCCATCAAAAAAGACGTGAAAATTAGCTCAGGCAGCATCTCGGGGAGAGGGGCTATTGCGGAAAGAACCAGTGCAGGTGGACCGCCTAAGAAAAGTGTCGTGGGCAGATCCTGTCCCAATCGTTCAGCTTCATGATAGTGGAAACCTCCACCCTTATGTATTTGCCAATGGATACCTGTTTGTTTAGAATTGTATATTTGTATCCGATACATCCCTAAATTGTGTTCTTTCGTGACTGGATGTTCTGTATAAACTAAGGGCAAGGTAATAAACGGTCCACCATCTTCTGGCCAACTGGTTAAAACAGGTAAAGTGTTTAAGTCTATTGAACTAGATTTTATTTCTAGAACGGGAGCATTCTTGGAATTGATAGTTCGAAGACCACTCTTGGCTAAAGATAGTATCCAATCCTTTTCTTGCCAGAGTATAGAGGGTTTCGGTGGAAGCAATCGATTTAGTGCTGCAACAGCTCGTTTTACAATTTCTTCCGGTCTAGGTCCAACAGCTAAATTAACACGACCACGAGTTCCAAATAAATTTGTTACCACTGGGAAAGAACTGCCCTTTACTCGTTTAAACAGCAAAGCTGGCCCTTCTTCATCAATAACGCGACGGTGGATCTCTGCTAATTCAAGGTATGGATCCACCTCTGCTTCAATTTCTATGATTTGCTTTTCTCGCCGCAGAGTTTCAATAAAATGCCGCAAATTTTCGTGCACAATGTCACCTCTTAATGATTGTTTTGTCTAACTTCAGAGCAGCTAGGGCTACTTCAGTTAATGTATCACAATGATCTATTATCTTACTCAGTTCATCAGAACTTAGATCATCCGAGTGAATTCCGGCTGTTATTACGACTATGTTTTGGAGTTCTTTAGCCAATACCCCAGCAACTTTCTTGGCGACTTCTACATCTTTGTGACCCGGCACTGGCGTGATATAAATATCAGCACTCCATCCTTCTCCTCGAAGACTAGGCCTTGGCAGAGCCATTACAACTCCTCCAATATGAGGTCTTTCCCCGCCGATCAGCAGTCCATTAATCCCATCCCCTGTATTATGTAGAGTTAAGGAAATCTGACAACGCCCATCTCCTTCTTGACCCTGCCAACTAGGGATATGGATGGAACTTAAATCAAGCACATGGCTTCTCCTCACTTTATATTGCTTGCTATTTTTACCTTGCTTTTCGCATTACTATTTACATTATACAGTTTGTCTCCATTAGAGCCAAGTTTTATGAAAGGTAATTTTCATAATCAATAACATAAAGTTAACTTGACAACTATACAAATCATTCCCCTAAGCCCTTCAAAAAAACCACAAAAAAGATTAGGGAGTTCAGGCATAACTAACTCCCTAATCCTTGAAGATTAATATCTGGACATTCTATTCTTTGCTGGAAAATGAGTAGTTTCCAAACTCATCTATATCTACCAGAATCCTTTGTCCTTCCTTGAATTCCCCCTGTAATAGTTTAAGTGCTAAGGAGTTTTGCAACCGCTGTTGGATTACTCGCTTAAGCGGCCTTGCTCCGTACACCGGATCATATCCCTCGTTAGTGAGTTGCTCTTTCGCCTTTAAGGACAGCTCCAATGTCAATTTCCTTTCGCTTAAACGTTTATACAACTGATTGAGTTGGATATCGACAATTTGACCAATATGCTCGCGTCCGAGTGGATGGAAGACTATTATCTCATCGAGTCGATTAAGAAATTCTGGTCGGAAGTAGTGACGGAGTTCTCCGTTAATAGTGTTTCTAACTTCCTCTTTACTAGCATTACGTTGAGTCAGCTCTTGTATTGACGGACTGGCAATATTACTGGTTAAGATTACTACAGTATTTTTAAAATTGACGATTCTTCCCTGTCCATCCGTCAATCTTCCATCATCTAAAAGCTGCAGCAAAACATTTGAAACATCCGTATGAGCCTTCTCTACTTCATCAAATAGTATAACACTATAAGGTTTACGTCGTACCGCCTCCGTAAGTTGTCCGCCCTCTTCATAACCTACATAACCCGGAGGAGCTCCAATTAATCGTGAAACAGTATGCTTTTCCATATATTCGGACATATCAATTCTTACCATTGCTTGTTCGTCATCAAATAAAAATTCTGCTAAGGCCCTCGATAATTCTGTCTTACCAACACCTGTTGGACCTAAGAAAAGGAACGATCCTAACGGCCTATTTGGATCTTGCAGCCCTGCACGTGCTCGACGAACAGCATCAGCTACTGCGCGGACAGCTTCTGCTTGACCAATAACTCTTTGATGAATCCGATCTTCCATTTGGACAAGCTTTTGCAACTCACTTTCCAAAAGTTTAGTAACCGGAACATGAGTCCAGGTTGCAACGACCTCAGCTATATCTTGTTCTACGACTTCCTGCTTAAGCAAAGTGTCTTTCTTAACTTGAAGCTTCTCTTCAGTAGCTTTAAGTTCCTTCTCTAAGCTAGGAATTATACCATATTGAAGTTCTGCAGCTTTATTATAGTCTAACTGCTGTTGGGCTTGCTCCATTAAGGTTCGAGATCGATCAACTTCTTCTTTAAGTTGTTGAATCCTAACCAGAGTCTCACGTTCCCCTTGCAACTGAGCTTCCATTCCATAGCGTTCTTCCTTTAGATTACCTAGCTCTTCCTCGATCTTTGCCAAGCGTTCTTTACTTGCTTCATCTTTTTCCTTCTTCAATGCTTCCCGTTCAATTTCCAACTGCATCATTCGCCGCTTTATTTGATCTAATTCATAGGGATCACTGGTAATTTCCATACGCATCCGTGCACCAGCTTCATCAATTAAATCAATTGCTTTATCTGGAAGAAAGCGATCACTAATATAGCGATCTGATAACACTGCAGCAGCTATAATTGCGCCATCAGTGATTCGCACCCCGTGGTGAGTTTCATAGCGTTCTTTAAGACCTCTCAGAATCGATATAGTATCTTCAACCGTAGGTGCATCAACCATAATCGGTTGGAATCGTCTCTCAAGAGCAGCATCCTTCTCAATGTACTTTCGATATTCAGTGAGTGTTGTAGCCCCCAGCATGCTGAGTTCTCCCCGGGCAAGCATTGGCTTAAGCATGTTACTGGCATCCATCGCACCCTCAGCAGCCCCTGCACCAACCACAGTATGCAACTCATCTATAAATAAGATTACATCATCACGATCCTGGATTTCTTTCAGTACTGCTTTTAACCGTTCTTCAAATTCTCCTCGATATTTAGCCCCGGCAATTAAAGTTCCCATATCAAGTGAAATCACTTGTTTATCTTTGATTGCCTCAGGCACATCTCCCCTAACAATTCTTTGAGCTAACCCTTCAACAATCGCAGTTTTCCCTACCCCCGGCTCGCCAATGAGAACCGGATTATTCTTAGTCCGCCTGGAAAGGGTTTGAATAACTCGGCGGATTTCTTCGTCACGCCCAATAACCGGATCAAGTCGACCTCGCCTTGCTTGCTGTACTAAATTTAATCCATATTGTTCAAGAGCTGCATAAGTTCCTTCAGGATTTGGACTAGTAACCCGCTGAGTCCCTCTGATTTCACGCAGGGCCTGAAGTAATTTTTCTCTACTTAAACCGGCTTGCTTGAGATTCTTTTCGGCTGCCCCTCCAGCCTTTTCCCATATTCCAAGCAAAAGATGTTCTGTACTTACATATTCATCTCCAAACGGGGCCATCTCATCATGAGCTGCCACTAATACAGTTCTTAATCGGGGAGAGATACTCATTTGCACATTGCTTCCACTAATTCGCGGGAAACGGTTAACCTCTTGCCTAATTGTTGAAATGAGACCTCCAACTGCTATACCTAATTTCGTTAAAACCTGAGGAACAACTCCATCACCTTGCTCTAATAAAGTGAGCAAAAGGTGTTCAGGCTCTACTTGACTGTTTCCATTTCTCTCCGCCATTGTTTGGGCTTCTGATATTGCTTCCTGTGATTTCTGGGTAAAACGATTTGTGTCAAATGACATAATGTACTCACTCCTTTTTCAAGCTGGTAAATGGTTTTCTAGGGATTAACTCGAATTGCTTTATACCTACTTAATACCACGATTAGCAGCCAGTTCACGCAGTGCTGAAAGCTCCGTATCACTCATATTCTCGGGCAACTTGATTGTGACTTCGACAAAGAGATCTCCGTGCTGAGTGGGCTTTTCTAAATTAGGCATTCCTTTACCTTTTAAGCGAAATTTCTTTCCGCTTTGAGAAAGCGGAGGAATTTTTAGCAAGACTTCCCCATCGAATGTTCGGATACTGACTTCACCGCCGATAATAGCTCTATAGAAATCAACTGGAATTTCAGTCCTTAAGTTATCCCCTTCTCGATTAAAACTCGGATGAGGGCTAACGGTTATGATTAAATATAGATTACCTGCTGGGCCGCCAGATATCCCAACTCCACCTTGACCTGATAGCCTTACTTTTGAACCAGTTCGCACACCCTTTGGAATCTTGGCCTCGATTTGTTTATCACCGGTTTTAACGACTCTTGTAGTTCCGGCATAAGATTCTTCAAGGGTTACTTGAACCTCAACTTCTAGATCCTGACCTGGTCGAGAACGTCCAACAGTAGCACCTCCGCCAAACCCCCGTCCCGTTCCCCCAATTCCCCCGAAAACCGTAGAAAAGAAATCCGAATACCCTTCCCCGCCAAAACTGAATCCTCCGGTTCTACCTGTACCACCAAACAGATCTGCAATATCCTCCGGAGACATAGTGTAGGTATATCCTCCACTCCCACCACTAGGGTTGGACTGCCAACGATCCCAATTATAGTCCCCTCTTCCTCCCCGAGCTTTCCATTGCTGGTAGTCTTGACGGAGTTCATCGTATTTACGTCGTTTTTCAGGATCACTGATTGCTTGATAGGCTTCTGTTGCCTCTTTAAATTTCTCTTCGGCACCCTTATCTCCAGGATTAACGTCAGGGTGATATTTTTTAGCTAATTTCTGATACGCTTTTTTTATTGTCTTTTCGTCAGCGTCAGGCGAAACACCTAAGCTGACATAGTAGTCTTTAAAATCCATAAAATCACCTCATCAACTCATTTAAGTATTATTTATATAATAACTATTCCCAACAATTTTCCATCTCAAAAATTCTTTAATAAGATTTTATACTATCTTAAGATTCTTAGTAATTTTTACTTGTTATCCAAATTATAGTCCATTTATTCCCTAAGGTCAATATTGGTCAGACATTTTCTTGACCAATATTGACCTTAGGATTATATTTCGATAAAGGTTTTTATGGAATTTGGGATAACCTTATTTCAAGTTGAGTATCCCTAATCTTATTTCCCATCCCCCCATCTCACTTCTTATAAACATCAGCAAAAAACGGTCTCTTCCACTTCGCCAGTGGAAACAGACCATTTTTAACATAAAACATTGATATTAAAATCCCCATAAACAAAGTACACTTGGCATAAGTCTAAACTGGATAGGGCCTTGTCCGGGCTGCTCTCCATCCAGATCAAGCAAAATCCTTTGATCAGATGATACTACCACGGATTGACCTCTATATACCCCAACACCAGGGATTTTCAGATGGGTTCCTCGATAAATCTTAGGAATATTTCTTAAGATTGTCCAAGTTGAGAAATCGCCTAAAACTACAACATCGAATAGGGCATCATCTAACTCAGCTTGTGGAGCGATCATCATCCCACCGCCGATATAACGACCGTTTGCAACCATAATACTGTTAAGTCGACCACTGCAGATGACTTTCCCATCAATTTCGCAGCTCATCATTTTATTGCGATACTTAAAAATGCTTATAACTGAACCGATTAGAAAGGAGAGCTTCCCTCCAAGGAGTTTACTTTGTTGGTTAACCCGTGCAACTGTTTCCCCACCTAAACCAACATCAGCAACATTGAGAAAATATCTTTGAAGCTGCTTTCCGTAGTTATCGTAAAAGAGTACTTCCCCAACATCTACTTGACGCTTATTGCCTCGTTTTAAGATTTGAATAAAACCCTCAATCCCTTTGGGAATTTGTAATGTCCGAATAAAGTCACATCCGGTGCCATGTGAAAAAACCGCCAGTTCAGCCTGTGGATTAATAAGAAGATTATCTGAGAAGAATCCGTTCACCACCTCATTCATGGTTCCGTCTCCTCCCACGGAGATAATATGTGTATACCCGTCCTTTAAGAGATTTCGGGTGATACGGGTACCCTCTCCCGGTCCAGTCGTATAAGTATAATCAATAAAAAATCCTTCTTCAAGCAGACGTTTATGATAATGCGGCCATCGTTTCTGCGTTTTGCCGTTCGCGGAATGTGGATTAACAATAGCGAACCATTGGCTACTTTTATGCATTCAGATAATTCTCCCCTTTTGATAGCGCCTCATCTCGGGAGAATTCGACGTTTACTATAAAATTCCTTTATTAAAATTTCCCTGCCCTAATTTTAGTAATCCGACACATGACCTCTTCTTTTACTCCATGAAGTAAATCTTCAGCCTCCTCCAAGGTAGCTCCTCTTACAGAAAAATAAAATTTGATTTTCGGCTCTGTTCCGGAGGGGCGTACCATCACAAATCCGCCCTCTGCAAAAGAATACCTTAATACATTGGAGCGCGGAAGTTTAAGAGAATAGTTCTCACCGGTTCTTAAGTCTTTTCCCGTTCTTTGTTCATAATCATCTACTCTTCCAATCAAGATGCCACACATTTCGTGGATATCCAAGTTTCGAAATGAGTCCATTATTAAGGCCATTTCTTCTTTACCACGTTTACCTTCGAAAGTCAGGGATTCTTGATCCTCTAGATAATAACCAAATTGTTGATAGATACTATTAAGAACGGCAAAGAAATTACGCTTTTCTACCTGTTGATAATAAAGTGCCGCTTCAGCTAAGATAACCGAAGCTATAATTGCGTCTTTATCTCTAACGAAGTCCCCAGCTAAATATCCATAACTCTCTTCAAAGCCAAATTGGAAGGAACCCCAGCCGCCTTCCTCCATTTCCTTTTCTTTTTCAGCTATGAATTTAAACCCGGTCAGCACATTCTCTGCACGAACATTAAAATATTGCGCAACTTGATCAGCCAAGTCTGTTGATGCGACTGTTTTGATGATTGCTGCATTGTCTGGTAGAATTCCTAAGGCTTTCTTCTGAGACAAAATATAATAAGTTAGAATAATTCCGATTTGATTCCCGGTCAGCTGCACATAGTCACCTTCAGGAGTGCGCAAAGCAACTCCTAAACGATCAGCATCAGGGTCAGTCGCCAGTAATAGATCTGCCTCAAGGGTATTACCATATTTACGGGCAAGTTCAAATGTTGCAGGAATTTCAGGGTTGGGATAGGGTACCGTCGTGAAGTTAGGGTCGGGATGCTCTTGTTCTGCTACAACAGTGACTGAACTAAAACCAAGTTCAGCCAGTGCCTTTCGAACGAGCATATTTCCTGCTCCATGCAGAGGGGAATAAACAATCTGAAGATCTTTCCCTTTTTGTTTGTCAAGTTCAGGATATAGTGCCAACTCGTGGACACGGGCAAGATAAGGATTATCGATATCCTGACCGATTATTTGCAGCAGACCACGCTGCTTAGCATCTTCTACTGTAAGGGTCTCAATACCAAGCCAGCTCTCGCGAGCGTTAATACGAGCAAGAATTTGATCTGCTTTCGCCGGTGGTACCTGACCACCATCTTCCCAATATACTTTATAACCATTATAGGATTTTGGATTGTGACTTGCAGTAACTACAATCCCTGCTAAGGCCTGTAAATAGCGTACAGCAAAAGACAACTCCGGTGTGGGACGAAGTGCCTCAAACAGATATACTTTGATTCCATTACGTGCCAGCACTAAGGCTGCTTCGAGTGCGAATTCAGGTGAGAACCTCCGCGAATCGTAGGCAATAACGACTCCACGCTTCATGCCCTCTTCCCCTTGATCACAAACACATTCTGCTAAACCTTGAGTTACCTTTCGGACGACATATTTATTCATCCGATTTGTGCCCGCACCAATAATCCCTCTTAGGCCACCTGTTCCGAATTCTAAATCCGTATAAAAACGCTCCTCAATTTCTTGTGGATCGGTAATGTTTTTGAGCTCTAATCTTGTCTCTTCATCAAAGTAGGAATTTTCCGACCATAAGCGATATCGATCTTGAATGCTCACCCAATAATCCTCCTTTTGTATTCATTAATTGTTTTCCGATTGATACTAGCTCAACAATTGGATAATATTCCCTATTATGTGAGTATAGCATACCTAAACTTAGTTTAACAACTCAGTTAATTTCTAGAAGGTAATTTATAGCGATATGAGCGATTAGTTAGTATACAAAAAAGCTCAGTCTAAGACTGAGCTGCAACAACAGGAGAGATTATAACGCCTACAAGCCCAGGGCCTGTATGAACGCCCATGACCGGGCTAATCTGGTTAAAGAACAATTCTTTGATATTGGGTAGTTCTTTGGCTTTCTGCCAGAGCTTGCGCGCTTCCTGTTCAGCCCCACCATGTACTATAGCTACAAGATATTTACCTTCTTGAGTGCTTTCAATCAAAATATCAAATAATTTTTTAAGAGATTGATCCCGTCCACGAACTTTAGCATATGTAATATATTTACCTTCTGAATTTACAGAGATAATCGGTTTAATATTGAGTAGCTCACCTATAGTACCGGATACATATCCTATACGTCCACCGCGTTTAAGATATTCTAATGTAGATAAGACAAAATATAGTTTGGTTTTGCCGGAAACGTTTTGTGCTAACTTAACTATTTCTTGAAAATCTGTGGAGGTCTGAAGTTTTCTAGCAGCTTCCAAAACGGGAAAGCCTAGGCCCATTGATAGTGCTTTTGAATCCATAACTTCGATTTTCATTTCTTTAAAGTCTCTTGCAACTTGACTTACTGTCTCGTAAGTGCCGCTTAGACCACTTGATATATGCATAGAGAGAACATGGGTATAGTTTTCATCTCTCAGTCGGCTAAACAAATTTGAAATTTCTGCAGGGGATGGTAGAGATGTTGTGGGAACTTCAACATCCATATTATCATATACCTCATTCGGACTGATATTTAGCCCATCAAGATATTCTCGATCTTTATAAACAACATGCAATGGAAGAATTTCAATTCCAAGTTCCTCGGTCATGTCTTTATTAAGATCGCTTGTGCTATCTGTGACAATCGCAATTTTAGGGTCTGAGTTTTGTCGCATGAAGCTTTGTTCCTTTCATTAAAGCATAATACTGTAATAATTAGTATAACATAATGAGCTATGATTCGACTAGATAAGTTTTTCTAATATTTAGGATATCAGCAACGATCGAGTGGCTCTACGTACTTCTGCGAATGCATCAGGGGACTTTTCAATGTCTCCAGCCTGATCAATCCCACTATATAAGCATGCCTTAGAGTATTGAATATCCAACATATGGAACAAAGTCTTTATGGATCGCTCTGCGCAATCAAAAACATTGGGCAACATTGTTCCTGCTGTAGAAATAAACAGACCCGTTCGCTTAGGCCCTACCGGCTTAACCAATGTTTGATTGAGTAGATATTTACGCGCCCAGAAGGTTTGCATTCGATCGATCATAGTTTTTGTTTGAGAATTAATCCCCATAAAATATATTGGAGCAGCAATAATTAGGCGATTGCAGTTTATTAACTTGTCTTGAAGTTTCAAGATATCATCACGAATTACACAAATTCCTTTTGTGGAGCATGCTCCGCATCCTTGGCAAGGGTTAATCTTAAGATCTGTCAGATAAATCAACTCTGCTTGATGTCCCTCAGCGTGAGCATCTTTAATACTTTCTAGTAGTAATCTGGTCGTATTGCCGTTTCGGCGTGGACTACAGGCTATCCCTAAAACTGATAAATCCATATGTCTTCACTCCATTCATTAATTACTCGCTAAGTACAAAAGCGAGGTTCTTAGCTCTTAAGAATCTCGCTTTCATATTTGGCTTTTTCCGAATGGGTCTAAGCTAATTAGGTTACACTTTAGGATTAGAATCCGGGTCAAAATACCGCTCCCTTTCTGTAACTATCTTATATTACTTATCCATTTTCATGAATTCGCCTTTGGATCTGAGTTGGCTTGATTGATTCTAGTCCCACAGACTCCAAAATTGCATTAATCATTAATTGATCTTTTTGTGTCATAAGCATTCTTCCTTTCTGTTTAAGTTAACAACTGATTATATATTTTTTTGTACCGAATTACAAGTATCTAGAAAAAATAATATAAGTTTACAACAGGAAGAATTTCATTACTGACTAGACAAACAACATTCTTATCTGTTGCACAAATACCGACCCGCTTTTAATTATCCAGACTCAAATAGTTTATGCACTGAATATTAACTTTATGACAATTCAACACACATTTCATATTGGTTTGCAGTTGGGTTTATCCCATACGAGCGAAGAGCCGTGGAAATCCAATCATTAGGTTGATTGATAAGCGACAAGATAGAATCTGTGCGATGTAGGATCGCCGAGAGAATTTCCTTTGCTCCCGCTAAGTTAGAACTCCAAACATCAAGCAATAAACCAGACTTATCACCGCTAAGCAAGGCGCCAGCAGTTTCAGAATCATTTAGAAATGCCTTATAAGTGCTATAACGTCTTAGATACCCTTCTCTTCTCTGCCAAGCAGGGCTGAAAAAAGAGTGACTACGATTAATAAAATACTCATCTAGTGTAGTCGAGAACACCGGAGGAATCCTAAGAATTTCATTTTTAAACTCCTTAATATTCAGGGTACGATAGACATTAAGTTGGCGAGTGTTGACAAACCCTACCCCTTGATAAGCTTTACGTGCATAATTCTGTTCTAATACTTCCAAGTAAATTTTTTTCAGAAGGATACTTTTTGCCAAATTTAATTGTGAACCCAGTAATATTTTAAAAAGACCATTATTACGGTATGCAGGGTCAATACAAGCCCCAGCAATCCATCCCTCATTTTTATCAATGGCAAGCAAAGTAAATCCTACAACACGCCTGTCGTGGTAAATGGCTGTGGAATATTCCAAAGAAACTCGACTTAACTCAAGCCAAACTTTCATATGTTCTCTAGAATATGACATATTATAATAATAACCAAGCCAACAGCGATTCCATATTTCAGTAATATCCTGCAAGTTAAGATTCGAAAGTGTTTCAACATGTACATTTCTAATATTTATCTCCAAAATTATATCCCACAATTCTGTATTTGTTTTAAGCTTCATAGTATGAGTGATTATTATTAGTATATACTTGATTTCAAGTACAGGAAATAATTATTTGCCACTTGCCTAATATTTACTTATAGTTAAATTATGATGAGAAAGGTGGTATGTAAATGACAACTTCATATATAAGTAAGAAGGAACTAGTATTTGCTCAAGAACTACTTGACTTTATTGAACAAAGCCCATCGTCTTTCCATGCCGTAGACAGTATAAAAACCCTCCTAATCCCAGAAGGATTTCAGGAATTATCATTGTCAGACAAATGGACATTACACCCTGGCGGAAAGTATTTTGTTACTCGCAATAATTCTGCACTTCTGGCCTTCATTGTTGGCTCGGGGGAACCGGAGGAACATGGTTTTCGTCTCGTTGCAGCTCATACAGATAGCCCTACCTTCCGCGTCAAACCCTTACCCGAGATGTCAGTCGAGGGTAAATATCTTAAATTGAATGTTGAGGCCTATGGTGTCCCGATCCTTAATACTTGGCTGGACCGCCCTCTTTCACTGGCAGGTCGCATAATTAAACGGGGGGTTTCTCCGTTTACGCCTGAAAGCATTCTTTATCGTAGTCCTCAGCCCTTGCTAGTCATCCCGAATATATCGATTCATATGAACCGCAGGGTAAATGAGGGTTTAGAATTAAATAAACAAAAGGATATGCTGCCCTTATTGGCGCAAATCACCGAAGGTTTACAAAAAGAAGGGCTCCTGATTTACCATCTTGCCAAAAAGCTGAACTGTCTGCCAGAAGATATCCTAGACTTTGACCTATTCTTGTATGAAGCAGAAAAAGGGTGTCTTGTAGGACTTCAACAAGAGTTCTTATCAAGTTCACGTTTAGATGATTTAGCTATGATCCATGCGGGAGCACAAGCCATGGCCATGGCAAAACAGACATTACCAACTCAAATGCTCATCTGCTTTGACCATGAGGAATGTGGCAGCACAACAAGGCAAGGTGCAGCATCACCTCTGCTTCCTCATGTATTAGAACGTATTATACTTGCCCTTAAAAAAGATCGTGAGGCATATTTTCGTGCCATTGAGCATTCGTTTCTAATTTCTGCTGATATGGCACATGCTCTTCATCCTAATGCCAGCGAAAAGCATGATCCGATTAATCATCCAGTTCTTAACGGCGGTCCGGTTATAAAAATAAGTGCCAATCAAAGTTACACCACTGATGCTGAAACTTCAGCAATTTTTTCTTCCCTCTGTGAAGCTGTAGATGTTCCCGTTCAGAAATTTGTAAATCGGTCCGATGAACGCGGAGGATCAACCATTGGACCTATATCTAGTACACAGCTAGATATTCGTGCCGTAGATATTGGAAATCCTATCTTAGCTATGCATTCTGTTCGCGAGCTTGGAGGCGTCAAAGATCACTTAGCAATTACAAAAGTCTTAAGTGCATTCTATGAATCTATTTAAAGGCACAGGCTATTCAGGAGGTCATCTCTCTACTACAAATCACATTTCTCTATAACGAAGAGCTATTTGTAGTGCCTGAATGTTGTTTATGTAAATCCATTTCATAGATTTTAACAATCATGCTTGACAACTCATCCCCAGAAAAAGGCTTGACGATATAATCTCGAGCACCAGCCACCATTGCACTTACTAAGTATGCCTGTTCACTTTGAACTGACATGATAATAACCGAGCAATCCGGCACACGTTGGACAAGAAGTTCAGTGGTACGTATTCCATCCATTTCTGGCATATTTATGTCCATCAAGATAATATCCGGTCTTTTGGCTTCAGTAAACAATATCGCTTCAGATCCTGATCCAACATCACCTAATACCTCAATATCATTTTTAAACTGAAGCAACCGCCGGATACTATTCCTGGTGTCACTGATATCATCGACAATCAATACACTGATGCGTTTCACAGTAGTCCTCCTAACTTTCAGTTATAAAACAATGTGGAATCTACAATAGTAATCATATTTGACTCGCATGTGTCTCCTCTGAGTGAAGAACCCTACTGCTTGCAGTAGGGTTAGTTTTAAACGCAACCTTAGAAAAGGAATCTTGACGGGAATATCAAACTCTTTTAAGATTATTCAATTCTGAGACTTCTAATTTTTCAGGTATTCCTTATTCTACTTCTTCTGTGGGGCTAGACTCCGGTAATAATTCTGTACTATTACTTCATATTATAAGTCCGGATTATATATCAAGATATAAGGCAATAGTCGCAAAAACGCAAAGGAAGTCCTAGTCTTTGGTCCTAACTTTCTGAAGCCTGTCTTCATGCCCTTACCTAACAAAGACCTCTAGATAAAACAAAAATAGATAGGGCTTGGAGCTCTACCTACTGTTGCTATATGTATTCTTCTACTATTGAAGACTAGATAAACATTTTTGTACAAATTCCGGGGCATAGTTGCTGCGCACTGCAACAACCTGATCAGATGTTGAACTTAATGGTAAAAAGATTGCCACCACTTCAGTAAGGTCATAGATTTTTTCGCCGCTAAACTGGCATATCAAATAACCATTTTCTATCAAAAGAGCTTCAAGTCTCTGAATGCCAACAATTCTATCTGGAAGTGTTCCCATATAATTATGACTCATCAATATCACCTGTCTTTCGGTTTTTAGACTTTAGAATTAGGATTAACCTTTAGTTAATAAGTTGTTAGGCAATTTTATTCTTATGCAATTAAACTGATTATTATTACAAAACAAAGATTTCTCGTGTTTCTAGCCATATCTTTAACAATCTGGCATTGCACTCATTATTTCTCATAAATACCCATTTTTACTATTATTTATTATAAAATATAGAATATAATGGGTTTCATACCATAACCAGGATTGACTAATATTTGGTATTTAGTTATAATTAAGATGCTCGAAGTACTTGAGGATTTCCAAAAAGCTTCTCGATTGCCTAAGGCTGTGGGAAGATACAGAACTTCCCATGTCGCGGGTAATAAGATTTCGGAGGTTTTTTGATGTTTAGTGACAAAGTTTTGGTATGTAAAGAATGTGGTCGTGAATTTGAGTTTACAGCCTCAGAGCAGGAATTCTACGCAGAAAAAGGGTTCACTAATGAGCCAGGTCGTTGCCCGGAATGCCGCGCTGCCAGAAAACAAAATAGAAATAATGGCGGCGGATATTCTCGTCAACCTCGTGAAATGTTCTCAGCAATTTGTGCTACCTGCGGAAAAGAAACCACAGTCCCTTTTCAGCCCTCTGGCGATAGACCTGTTTATTGCAGAGACTGCTACCAACCAAGATCACGAAACAACTGGTAACAGTAAATAATATGTTTCCTGTCAATTTATTGATTAACTATATAGTTTTACTAATTACAAAAAAACCCATCCTAAACCATAAAATTTAGGATGGGTTTTCTGTTCGATCACTGGATTATCTGTCTATGATGTCTAATTCGATGAGCTCGCGATAGAGTTCTTTTCTTCGATCAGCAAGAAAGAAGCTATCTCGCATAGATGTTCGCTCCGGACGACGGATATGATTGATCCTCTCTGCTGATAGGGTAGCAGCAAGAATTCCGTCCTCCCCAATTTTCGCTTGCTCAAACAAGTCACCTTTGGGCCCAACAATAATTGCCCCGCCACTAAATTTTTTGGATTTTCCGTTATTCCCGACTAAATTACAGGCACCTATATAGACAGAATTATCATAGGCTCTAGCACCAAGGTATCTCATCCAGATCTCTTTACGGTCTCCTGCTACTAATGGTGAAGCATGAGGCGCAAATAATACCTCAGCCCCTTTGAGAGAATAAATTGCAGCAGTTTCAGGGAAATGCCAATCCCAACATATCCCAACTGCAAACGAAGTACCATGAGCTGTAAAAATCGGAAAATTATCTCCGGGTGAAAAGAATTCTAACTCACTACGTCCTAAATGAACTTTGCGATATACCTTAGGTTCCTCATCAGGTGTCAAGATAACATGGGATATATAAGGCTTATGCTCCTTTGCATTCTGCTCAACCATACCAACTAGAAGGGTCAGTCCCAGGTCTATTGAGCACTCTTTTAGATGCTTAATCCACGTACTTTCCAAGGAGTTTGCTATCTCTGAAGCATGATTAGGAGAATACCCATTCAGGGCACATTCCGGAAAGCATAGCAAGGAGACCTCCTGCTTTTGAGCATTTTCAGCTAAATGAATGATATTATTAAAGTTCCGTTCAGTCTCCCCCACTATTGATTCCATCTGAACGAGTCCGATTCGGCAATCATCTTTCATCTTATCTTGTGCTCGTCCTTCCTTTTATCTCTAAGCGGCTAATTCCTATTCCATATCGACGATTTCATTATAATCTCTGCTTAAAACATCTGAAAGTAACCTGTGATCATGAAGCAGGTTTATCAAAATACGTTCATCTTTTGTTTGCGAAGTCCTGGCATTAGTAAGGATACTTAGAGGTCGATAAATAGGGGCATCTTGAATCTTTAAAGTTTTAAATAGTTTTTGATCTGCTTCTCGGCTAACTGTTAAGGAAGATATTATAGTAATTCCTAGACCCGCTGAAACCAATTGTTTAATCGCTTGAGTACTGCCCAACTCCATTGAGACGTTTAATTGATCTGGATCCATTCCCCTCTCTTGGAGTGCCATCTCCATTACCTTTCGTGTTCCTGAACCATCCTCTCTTGTCACTAAGCGTTCATTGGGAAGTTCAGCAAGAGTAATGCTTTTCCGTGATGCCCAAGGATGAAAATTTGATACTACTACAACCAACTCGTCTTCCCAAAAGTTTTCGACATTTAAATCCTTGTGCTGTGGAACCGGCCCCTCAATTAAACCGATATGTATCTTCTTTTCAAGGACATCTTGTGAAATTGACTCTGTATTGGCTATCTTCACCTTAAAATCTACATCAGGGTGGGTTTTAAATAAAAAGGCTAAAATATTGGGAAGAATATACTCGCCAATTGTTAAAGTAGATCCGAGATAGATCAATCCCCGTTGATCCTTAGCAAGAGCGCTAATTTGCTCTTTAGCATTGGATAAAATATCCAATACACTACGTACATGCGCATAAAAGATTTTTCCCTCTTTAGTTAGAGTTACACCTTTATTAGTACGATCAAAAAAGCGCGCACCATATTGATTCTCTAAATTTTGAATCTGTAAACTAATACTTGGTTGACTCATATGCAGCTTTTTCGCAGCTAAAGTTATGTTTCTAGTTTCTGCCACCTCTTTGAAGACAAGAAGGTGTTGTTCCATGATGATGTATCCCCTTCCTAGATCCCTTATATAATTAGCTCTCTCTACAAATCATTGCAAATACATTAAGCTATCACTATTATTAATAATCGTTGTAAAAATAAGGCCTACAAAAGCTCCATAAAAAATTGGTGCTTACATCCAATCATAAAGAAATATAATGAAAAGATTCCCCTTCCCTCCTAGGTATATTAAAGAAATATTTTTCCATCATTACAAATGGATCAATCTCTATTAATATAATATCACCCAAATCAGTTATTAGCCAGATGGAGACTAATCTTTTCGAAAAAAAGGTTTATAGTAATAGGAAATAAGCTAAATCAATAATAAAAGCCTTCCAATATTGGAAAGCTTTATTATTATTGATTAGTATAGTGATTTTTAATCAATAGAAACTTAAGAACTATTTAAAATTCATATTAGCCTGATATTCTTTCGACCTTTGACCATCTTGTATTGCTATAAAGTATAGCCATATTTATTAAACCTTCAGCCCATTCCGGACAACCCAAAGCATGAATGTGATTATAGGCAGCAAATATATTTTTATAACAAAGCCCATCATGCTGACCATCAATTCCATGACCTCTCTTAACCATGAAACCAAACTTCAGATTAGGTTCTAAATTAATAATACGAGAGTTATGGAATTCATGCCCCCGAATTTGAGTCTTATCTGGAAACCAAAGCTGATCGGGATTTGTCTCCATAATAGTATAACCGTGGCCTTGAGGCTTACTTTCCATCTGAGTATCAAAAGGAAGCAAACCAACCATCTCATAATTTTGAGTAGTAGTCCGAATAGAGCGGCCAAGATACATTAGTCCGCCGCACTCTGCATAAATAGGTAATCCCTTTTCTCCGGCAAGTCGTATCTCATCACGCAATAAATAATTAGCTTCGAGCCTTTGAGCAAAGACCTCAGGAAACCCCCCGCCGATATAAAGCGCATCAAGATTATCAGGAAGTTGATTATCCAAAAGTGCACTAATAGGAACCACATCAGCTCTTCGTTTTAAAATTTCAATATTCTCCGGATAATAAAAACTGAAAGCTGCGTCCTGTATAATCCCTATCTTAGGCTTTATACTTCTATTCTTAAAAGATAGATCTGGAGACGAATTAAGAACTATAGACTCTGAATAACTTGGTAGTTTCGGAGCATTTTGTGCTAACGCAAAAATCTTAGTTAAATCAACATGTTCACTAATTACATCAGCAAGATAATCTAGCAATTTATCCGTTTCAGCATACTCTCCATTGGTAACCAAGCCAAGATGTCGATCTGGAATACATAAATTTGCATCTTTAGGAATTGCCCCAACAACTGGTATTTTACAAAATTCTTCTATAGCCTCTCTAGCAACCTTTTCATGACGAGCCCGTGCAACTTTATTAAGGACAACTCCAACGATTTTAACATCCGGATCAAAATGCTGGTACCCCATTACCATTGCTGCAATACTTCTAGTCATACGTGTGGCATCAACCACAAATAATACCGGCGTACGAGTGACTTTAGCAATTTCCGCGGTAGAGCTGCTGCCTTGAAGGTCAAGACCATCATACAGTCCCATAGCTCCCTCAATGATCGTTATTTGCTTATCAGAAGCTTGATCAAGAATTGAGCTGCAAATTTGTGTTTTATTCATAAAAAAAGAATCTAAGTTACGACAGGTCTTACCTGCAGCTGCTGAGTGCCAACTGGCATCAATATAGTCTGGACCTTTTTTAAAAGGTTGTACGGTTAACCCTTGTCGTGCGAAAGCTCTGAGTAGTCCAAGGGTAAAAGTAGTTTTTCCGCTCCGCCCCTGAGGTGCTCCAATTACTAAGCGAGGGACATTGTTAATGCTCTGATCATTCATTAATAAAGATTTCATAATACCCACACCTTTCTTGGAGATATTTTCAGGAGAGAAATTACGTTAAATAGTTAGTAGGGTTGATCTTTCTCATGAGATAAAATTGACCACCCTGAATCCCGTTCCTATAATGCAGATCCAATCAGCAGAAACAGGAACATCGGGTATTTAGGATGGTCTATATACTCTTAATGATCATGTCTATCTAGAGTAGTAGAATCAGTTCAATTAGTCTGGAGTTTGAACCTTTCCTTTTAAGCAAATGAAGGTTGTAGTAATATAGAGGTACTCAACGAGATCTTCAGCAGTTAATTCCTTGACTGCATTGTCAACATCACTCTTTGAGGCTCCAATAGCTACGGCAACATCTCTGCTTTTAGCTTTTTGTACTTTGCCAAGGTATTCTAAAACCTTAGCTTTAACTTCGGGATCGGCTGGTCCTCTTGCCATTTTAAATACCAACTTTCTACATTATTCCTTCAGATTAGTACTTAAATTGTGCTGAAGTACGGAACGTCTCTCTTGAGAAGATATAGTCATCAATCAACATGTCTGAGAACGGAAGCTCAGCCAAGGTGAAGAATCTTTCCCAACCAATTCGCTCAACCCACTCGCCTACACGTTCTCCGTCATTTGCATTCGCAATCCAGAGTTCAATGATTTTTCGAATTGCTTCTGTAGTCTCAGGCCAACGTGGTGCAGTGTTTGGAAGGAAAGGAATAACCATACGAGAGAAGCTCGGTGAAGTTCGTGCATTAGAAGTCTTCCCACCAATAAGGATGGCAATACCATCATTTTTGGGATCATAGATTTCCATAGCTGGTGACATGGTGTAGCAGTTACCGCAATACATACATTTATCTTCATTAACGATAACGCTCTTGTTTTTCGGATCTGGACGAATAGCTCCAGTTGGGCAGCTAGCAACAAGACTTGGTATCTCTGTACCTTTACGAATTACTTCGTGGTTGATACGAGGAGGAGTTCTATGAACACCTACAATTGCGATATCACTGCAGTGTGCAGCTCCACACATATTTAAGCAACATGCTAAGCCCATTTTTAATTTAGCAGGAAGCTTCATGGTATTAAAATACTCATATAAATCATCCATTACGGCTTTAACAACACCTGAAGCATCAGTAGCTGGTGTATGACAGTGTACCCACCCTTGAGTGTGTACGATATTGCTTACGGAGCGTCCTGTTCCGCCAACACTATAGCCTTCTGCTTCTAATTTTTCGAGTAATGGTTTAAGTTTAGCCTCGTCAGAAACTAAAAACTCAACGTTGTTACGAGTTGTCCAGCGAAGGAAACCATCGCAGTACTCATCAGCTATTACACAAACATCGCGAATAAAATCAATACTGACTAATCGTGGAGTACCAACACGTACGCTATACAGAGCTGCTCCGCTTTCACCAACATGTTTTAGTACGCCTGGACTAGGAATCTCATGATATTTCCATTTACCATAGTTCTCTTGTACAATAGGAGGAAGCATCTTTTTATAATGCGGAGGTCCTTGATCTAAAATTGCCATCGTTATCCACCTCTCGTTAGCTACTTATTATTTTAAAACTAGAGCTTTGATCCGTCAAGTGCTGTTCCACTTCTGTCAAGATCGTCTTGATTCCAGAACACATAAGGATTCGCACGTGGGCGGAAGACCATTTGCGGTACAGGAGCAACTTCAATACCATTAAGGAATTTAGTCATTCCTAAGCGATAAATAGTTTCACCGATACGTTCGCGGGATTTGCCATGCTCATCCCACCACTCCCAGATACGACGCATAAGATCTTTAAACTCTGCAAAATCATCTTCTGCTTCCATTTTCATGAATGGTACAATAACCCAAGACATGAAGGCGGACTGAACAATGGTTGATTTACCACCTATTAAGATGGTTGCGCCTTTTTCTTTTCCAGGCTGAATAGCTTTAGGCATTACATTGATGCAATGCATACAACGTGTGCAATCTTCACCAACTACGCTGAGTTCTTGTGTCTCAGCATTGAAGGTCAGACAGCTAGTTGGGCATTTGTCACAGACAGCAGCTTTAATATTAATTTTAGCAGCATATTCTTTAACAGCCTCTTGGTCAATTCTTAGTGTATCGCGCCAGGTACCAATTACTGAGCAGTCAGAACGAGCAATTGAAGATGTGCAGTCGTTTGCACAACCGGAGAACTTAATTTTGCTCTTATATGGCCACATAGGACGATGAAGCTCATCCATGAATTCGTTCGTAATATTATAACATGCTTCTAAGGTATCATAGCAAGCATGTTCGCAACGTCCTGGTCCAACGCAGCAGTTAGGAGTTCTTAGGCAAGATCCTGAACCACCGAGGTCGAATCCAGCATCACTAAACTCATCAAAGATAGGTTGGATATGCTCTGTTTTACAACCTAAAAGAATAATATCACCGGTAGATCCATGCATATTTGTTAAGCCGCTTCCGTACTTCTCCCAAATATCACAAACCGTACGTAATGTTTTCGTGTTGTAGAACCATCCTGATGGCTGGAGTAAACGGACTGTATGGAACTCAGCTACGTTAGGATAAGTTTGTGGCTCGTCAACATAACGACCGATAACTCCACCGCCGTAACCTCTAACTCCAACAATACCACCGTGTTTCCAGTGTCCTCTACGCTCTTTATAGGATCTTTCCAAGACTTGGAGCAATTCGCCTGCAGCTTCACTCTTCACTGCAGCGCGTTTAATTTCCGTCACAAAACTGGGCCATTTACCTTTTTCAAGTTCGTCCAGTAGTGGCGTATTCTTTTCTGTCATGGCACACCCTCCGTCTTTTAGTTTATGGGGTCTATTTACATTTCAGTGATAGTGATAGCACCAGTCGGACAAACTGAAGTGCAGCTTTCGCATCCCATGCATTCTGATTCGTCACCAGTAACATGAGCCTTGTCCTCGCTAAATCCAAGCAGGTGGGCGGGGCATCCTTCAGTACAAGAGTCACATCCCGAACATAGATCTTCGTCGATTGATACGATAAACACAATATACACCTCCTTAAACTATTAAAGAGAACAATCAAACATTGGACACTGTAAAACTTTTCACTTGTGTAAATTAACACGAGTCCATATAAATAATTTAACACCTGAAGTTCCATTCGTACAATATATAATACAGATTGTACTATATCATTTTTTAATTACGGCCAAGGTTGTAATGATATTTGAAATATGCTCTAGTGACTATAATTCCTCTTCCTTCAGTATGAATGCAGTTCATACCCTCTAATTCCATGACCCAAGACAGAGGCTTGAAGGCGGTCTAACGTTTTTTGGCAGTGATTCACTTAGCCTAAACCCTAACCCTTGTTTTCTAACGTTGTTGCAGCATGAATAAGAACATCAATAACTGTTGCAAATGGACGAGCATAAGGTAGCTCTATATCAATTAGATCTACACACATTGCCTCCGAGAAATGGACAAGGGGTCTACCCCACTCTCAATCTAGGCTTCTTTAGATAAGGCCATTTCAGAAAGTTCTGAAATGGCCTTATGGGAATTTTTAATAGCTAAATCTAGTTATAGTACATCCTACTCTAAGAATTCAAGGAAAGGTTTCTTCATCGATATAAGGGCATTAACCATAAGTTCAACTAAACCACCGTACTGAAGGTTATACTTCTCGGACGCATCGTAATGCTCCAAAATACCGCGCATTGCCCCTTTGCAGTTAGAACATGGTGCACAGATATATTTCGGGGTAGCTACGTCTTCCATAGTTCCCTTAAAGGCTCCGAGTATTTGGTTGAATTTAACTCGAGATGCAACCTGGGTTCTAAACTCAGGGAAGTTAGCGTAGTTCATTATGGCGAAACCGCTGCCTCCACCACAGCAATAATTGTCAACACCATGTGGAGTCATTTCTCTAAACTGCGGAGCAATTGCTTTAAGAATGTTTCTTTGCGGCTCAACAATGCCCATTTGTCGTACTATATTACATGGATCGTGGAGCGTGACCGGAAAGTTATTTTTACTTGGGTCAAGTTTTAGTTGTTTGTTTCTAACCATATCCCAAAGAAGAGGTAAACAACTTTCAACAGGAACCCTATCAGATGTCATACGATCACCTGTAATAATTGATGCCTTATGGGCATGCCCACACTCAGCTACGACCATTCTCTTGACACCAAATTCTTTTGCAACCTTCATCTGCATCAAAGCAATCTTTTTAGCTTGGTAATCATCATACCAGAGACCGTAGTTTACACTGTCATACCCCATAATTTCGCTGCTAAGTGTCCAATTCAAGCCCGCTGCATCAAATAGAATAGCAAAGGCTACTGGATTCTCGGGCCAAGCCATAAACTCTCCAGCATTATGGAGAACTAGGATATCAGCACCTTTTTTATCAACAGGAAACTTGAGCTTAATGCCAAATTTTTCTTCGGTGTCTTCTTCTAAAAACTCTAAAGTGTCTAGAAATGCCGGCTTACTTAATCCCGTTGATGAACCGGTCTTAATTTGCAGCATCGTTCCCTTAGCATGGAGTGGGGTTGGGGCAATCCCCATTTCTTGGCTGAAAATCTTACGAATTTCCTTGGAAAGGATCGCATTGTCTAGGCCCAATGGACATGTTTGCGCACAACGTCGACATAGGTTACAGCGATAGGATAACTCACCTAATCGAGCAATTGTTTCCCAATTGACATCAATATCTGCTCCGACGAATCCGCCAAGCAGTTTTCCGCTCGTTGTGAAATATTTCTTCACAATTTTACGCAAAACTTCCGAACGGAAAATAGGTCTATACATTTCATTATTTCCTGTAGCAGAATAAATATGACAGGCATCTGAACAGGTATTACATTTTGCACAGTATTCAAAAGACAGTAGGAGCGGTTGTAATACACCATTATTGGCATCTGAAAAGATTTTTTCTAGACCGCTCAAGAACTTGCGAACAAATTCATCTTCTTCCTCTTTAGATTTTGGTCGAGTCAGGGTATCTATCCCGACATATCCATCTAAAGAGGTGCAAAATTTCTCTTTCCAGGCAGGCTTAGGATCAGTTAAAGGGGATTCCATCCCTGGTTTGTCGTATGGTGCTAATAAAGGTATGAGATTGTCCAGTTTAATAAGTTGCTCATCTGAACGTCCCATATCTTTTGGACGTAAATCTCTTTGATTTAGCATGTCTTAGATCCCTACTTTCCATAAAGTTAACATACACGAATCAGACTATTTCTCGGGTGCGGCGGGTGGATTAATATGAGGCGCAGACCAAGATGTGCTTGGACGGAATGAAGATGCCTTCTTTATTTCCTGCTCAACTCCACTCCCCTTTAGATTCGGATTATTATCCCAGAGAACCTTATGGAACGTAAAGTACTTCCCAACATAGTGGCTCATTTTGCTGATTGGAATATAAATTAACATGATACCTACAAGAAAAATGTGCAAAGTAAGCAGGCCATTAGCTGAAAAAGGCGTAAATGTTACAAGGTTTGCAGTAACTTCTCTGGCATAACCAAAGCTTAAGTCATTCCCCCATGTGAAAATTCCAGTCACAAGTGCAGCGAAAATCAATAAAAGATTAAAGTACTCTTGAGGTGTAGTGTACTTTTTAAGCGTATTATCAAACGCTCTGCGTAGAAATAATAAACCTGAACCCACGGTTGCAAGCGCTAGCCCAAAATAACCTGTTAAAGCAGTGACGTAATAGACCAAGAGACCCAGTATGCTTGAAGTATTTGCGGTTACTGAAATTCCATTAACTTCAAACAATCCACCTACGACCAAAAGGATTGTCCAGGCCATTAAGAAATAAATTCCTAAATGGAGTGCGTAAGAAATCCACCAGAAAGGTCGTTGATTTTCAAACAGCTTTTTGATAAATAAGATCTCTTTAAGCATTTCGACAATTTCTCTCATGTGAGAAACTTCATGTGGTTTAGTCCACCAAGCTGTTTCCTCGTAGTATGATCCACCATGTTCGAAACCTTTTTCTTTAGGGACAGGATAAAGATCCATTCTTCCATGAAAGGGCATCTTCGCAAACTGATACGCTTTGAAAACCGATATACCTACGAAAAGACCAATGGAAAGATACGCAATAATACTAAGAATCACAATCCCCAACCTCCTTCTCTTGTTATCTTTGCACATTATAGTCTAAGTGAGTTTGTATGCCTTGTAAAATTATCATTTCTCATAATACAATTGTATATATTGATGACTGTTCATTCAGCTTTTTCCTAAATATGTACATTCTTTCACTTTTTATCCTTTCTAATTATTATAAATCTGCAATAAATAGCCAATTAAATTAAAAATTTAGTTAATACTTATGTTTTGTAATTAAAAAAAATAATAAAGAGCACTCCTTTCTTGGAATGCTCTTTAACATTTTATAAATTTTAGAAGATTACACCAAGGGCAATGAGAATGAGAATAGCAATTGAAATAATTCCCACACCTACATAACTTCCAACACCACATCCTGCTCCGTATCCGTACATGAAGTTTCCTCCTTTCAAATCAACCAGAGTCTTAGACTAGAATACAATTCCCATTGCGATGAGCAGAAGGATAATAACTACTACAACAGCAATACCCGGTAACCAGTTAGGTCCACTTGCTCCATCAACAACTCCGCCAAATGCCATTATATATTCCTCCATTTCCTGTGTTTTATGGGTTATTTTCTTAATTCAAATTATGCCTTTGCAGTTAAAATGGTACCATTATTTACTAATTAATCCAATTTTTTAATTTCCATATCCCACTGAGTCTTTAGAGCACTAGAAGCAAAGAAAATAGAGCATTGCTTTTATCACTTACCCTGTTTAGGTAGCTACTGTCTGATAACTTTATTATTCTTAAATTTTGGTATAACATATGATTATCTGGTTATGTTCTAAATATAAGGAGGGTATCAATGAAAGCATTAGTTACTCTGACCTCAAGTGAATCAAAACGACTTATCGCCAAAGGAACAATTGGATTGCCCAGTGTACAAAATGCCTTGGAAAAACACACTATTATTGTTGCCGGCGGAACTACGAATGCCTATGTAGCTGAAGAATTGTTAGGTGTTCAAATTGAAGACAAAACAGGCTATACAATGGGCATTGTTACCAATGGTGAGCTAGGAATAAGCAAATCTTCTAAAAAGACGCAACCCTACGTAATTATTAAAGGACAAGCACAGGAAATCCCTTGGAAAGAATATTTGCCAAAATTAAAAAGGGGAGACATCTTTATCAAGGGTGGCAACGCAGTGGATCACACTGGTTTAGCCGCAGTGATGGTTTCAGACCCCATGGGAGGAACAATTGGGGCTGCCCAAGGGATAATATATGCTAGAGGTATTGAATTAATTGTTCCAATCGGACTGGAAAAAATGGTTCCCGATGTCCGTAAAGCCGTGGAATTTATGACAAAGTCTACAGTTGACCAAGCCATCGGTAACAAGGTCGGACTGATCCCGATGGTTGGAGCTAGAGTAGTGACAGAACTAACAGCTCTAGAAACTCTTTATGATGTTGAAGCGTCTTGTATTGCTGCAGGAGGGGTCGATGGATCAGAAGGCTCGGTTACACTTGTAATAGAAGGACTTGAAGAAGAAGTTGAACGGGCAATTAAAGATATACGTTCACTAAAAGGTGAACCGCAAATTTTAGTGAAATAGAAACAAAAAATGGGCTTAATTCATGAATTTTCCTCGACATGAATTCTAAAGCCCATTTTTTTCTTCATTAAATATAATGAACTAATTCAATACTTCTAATTATTAGATTAGTTCATTAGAATTTCCTTAAATGTTATCTAGGTGGTCGAGGGCCGAAAAATTGATAGTAATGGCATTCTAATCGACCATTATAGAGCTTACGACTTTTATCCCAGCGTCTTCCGATTAATGTTTCTGGGGATTGGAAATTGGTTAATATATGAAGCGACCAGTCGTTGAGACGTTTATAAGTTTCTCCAAGTTCTTGATACAGCCCTTTGACATCGTCAATGTCTCCAAGTCGTTCTCCATAAGGTGGGTTTGCAATAAGATGCCCGAAGCTAAATCGGGATCTTACTTCGGCAACTGGCAAGCGCTGAAAGTGTACAATTCCTTCAACACCAGCTTCTATGGCGTGGATTCGAGCTAACTCCAAAGCTTTAGGGTCAATATCAGAACCAAAGATATTTAATATAGTCTCTCGTTCCCATAGATCTAGCGCCTCTTGCCAGGCTTCTTGCCATAGTCCCCTAGGAATTTGGGGCCATTTTTCAGCTGCAAAGCTTCTCTTTAGGCCTGGAGCACGATTTTGCGCTATTAAGGCGGCTTCAATGGGAATTGTTCCGGTTCCACAAAAGGGGTCGATTAAGGCCCGATCTTTATTCCAATAGCTCAGCTGAATCATAGCTGCCGCTAATGTCTCTTTAAGGGGGGCTTGTCCTGCAAGTTTTCGATATCCTCGTTTATGTAAACCAATCCCAGAAGTATCAATTGTTAAAGTGACTCTATCGTTTAATAACGCTACTTCGATCTGATAACGAGGACCACTCTCTTCAAACCAGTTACAATTATATGTTTCTTTGAGACGTTCTACAATCGCCTTTTTTACAATGGCTTGACAGTCGGAAACACTATACAGTTTTGATTTTACGGATTTCCCTTGAACAGGAAAATTAGCATCTATGGAGAGCCAATCTTCCCAAGGTAGAGACTTAGTTTGTTGAAAAAGCTCTTCAAAGGTTCGAGCTTCAAAGGATCCTACTCTTAATAAAACACGATCCGCACTTCGGAGCCATAAATTTGTTCGGCAGATTCCCAATTCATCAGTTTTAAATATTACCTTTCCATTTTCTACAACTATATCATCATACCCCAGTTGTTTGAGTTCACGTGCAACAATAGATTCTAAGCCAAAGGCTGCTGTTGCAATAAGTTCAATTTTCACCATCCGGATCAACCTCTCTCAGTTCAAGTGCTAAACGGTTTTTTTATTCTTTTATATCATAAGGTGAGGAGATCCAAATGGCAAGTTTAATGAATATTTTTCAACCTTCCATGAGGGATCGTACTAAAACCTTTGCCATCTCTATATCCTTTTTCATATGCTGCTTTACCAGCCAGACTGTCCTTTCGGGTATGTTGAGATGTTTTTCCACGGCCTAATTCCATATCCTTATAAGTCTGGATAACTAGTGCATCTTTAACAAGAACCAGTCCCCATCCCTCTTTGCTGACTTGTTGTGCATACTGGGCCTCTAATCCGGAGATCCAACCTTCAACATAATTGTTTCTGACTCCTCTTTGCTGGGTAAGACTTGGGCGCTGTCCTTCTACCTTTAGATATTCCTTGCGGTAATTCTTCATAAATAGGTCAGCTCCAAGCCGGATAGAATCCGTAGCAAATTTAAAGGCTATGACAGCAATTTCAGCATCCTCTTTTAATCCCATGAATGCTAGCCTGGTATACCCGTTACATTTATTCAGATAAGAATAACACCTAAAATTCTGAGCGATTACTTTACCAAGACTCTTTTTCCACCAAGACAGTTTCTCAAATTCTGTAGCATAATCATCGAGGATCTCTTTTTTATAATCTGCTTCTCCAGAAGTGTTGATTTCTAATTCGTCAATTCCATTTTCAGCCATAAAACGCTGAGCCATTAATAGGGCAGATTTAGCTTCATTACTTTCCGGATCCCCCCCATTTCTCGCCAAGTTTAGTAATGCCCGCACTTTATGTAGGAGTTTCTCATCGACTGACAAAGTATCACCTTCCTATTTTTTACATATTGCTATCGCTTAATACTTCTCCTTGGACAATTACAGTCATAACTTCCAAAGAGTCTTTAATCTCTCTACCATCTTCAATCTGGTGTGATTCCCACACCCCTTCTCTATTTCTGAACAGTGTACGTCTGTTTTCTTCTATTTCCCATTTATCCTCCAGGATAACATCTAAGACCTGTTCTCTTAACGAATCCTTCATTAGTTCAACGACATGGTTTAGCACAGATTCATCGTAATCCTCAATAGCAATGTTAACGTAGGCGCTTATCCTTTTGATCATTTTACATCTCGCTCACTTCTATATCGATTTTCACTTGTGATATGACTATCTCTAATTATACACATTTTGCATAAACCTTCTATAAAACAAAATCAAACTATGATATCCCCACCTCTGAAGGAGGTGTATCATAGTTCGATTTTAGTAATACTAACAGAAATGCAATTCCAATATTCTTTTAATAAAGCATTTCCAGAAACTTGGTTATTGCCCCATTTACCTGATCCGGTCTCTCTAGCATAGCCATATGACCAGCATTAGTAACATGTACTAAATTTGAATTAGGTATATTCTTACACAAGTAATCTGAATATTTAAGAGGAGTCATCTGATCCTCTTTTCCACAGATTATTAAAACAGGGATTTTAATCCTGGGCAGGCGATTCATAATATCAAACTTATTACAAGCATAAAAATCAGCTTTAAGAACATCAATTGGAACATTATTCATTGCTAACCTTGCTTTGTCTAGAATTGCTGGAGGTGACTTCTTGGAGTAGCTGTACTCAATATTCTCGACTGGGCACCTACCCCTAGACAAGGCATCCAGTACGGACGGATTTACACGCAGCCTTGCCCCACTACCAACAATAATCAAACCCTTTAAAACTATTGGATGCGCAATGGCTAACTCTAAAGCTATTGCCCCTCCCATCGAATGGCCCATAAGGACAAATGAATTTATTTCTAAAGCCTGCGCAAAGTTTAAAACAAAATCTCGATATGAATTAATACTGTCTGGGGGCGAACCTTCAGACAGGCCATGTCCCGGAAGATCTGGTGCAATAATGTTACAGTTATCAAAGTTGGCTAACTGATAGATCCAATTCTCACTGGTTCCCCCAGCTCCATGTACACAAAGTATTGTCTTCAGACCCGCTTGGAAATTACCACTTTGTTGAAAATATGTTTTCTTCCCTAATACATCTATATAAGGCAATCTGTGAATCTCCTTTGCTCCAGATTTAAGCTCAATATCATTATCTAAATTTTCAATTTAATACTCTTAGTACACCTTAAAACCTGGTAATAGTCAATAGGGTATTTGATTTATTGTGAAATTTCAAAAATGATACCAGCAATGTTTTGATAAGCATTAGAACCAATTAATTAGGAAACCCTAACATTGGTTACCCGATTATTTAAAAAAGGAGAAAATAAATAATGAGCAGTAAAAAAACAGACAAATCAAGAACTCATGCCGCTAATCTTGATGACCAGCGTTTAAACTCAGATAATGATAAGAAAAAGGTACCAACTAGCCCTACCAATAACCCCAAGAGTCCCTGATAGGTCAATAAGATCACAAATCAAAAGGCTGTAACATAAATTTGTTACAGCCTTATTGAATAATGGCCAGACTTCATTCACCCAAGCTATCACAGATAAATGAACTACCTAAATCGTTATTAACCTTTTGCTGTAGACTCTTTAGCATCTTTTTGTTCCTGCTTAAACTCTGCACTTCGAGAATCATATTTAGCACTTGTATACCCTTTAGTGTGTTTTTGTATCTCACCAGTCTTTTTCATATCTACCTCCACTTATCTTTATCCACTCCGATTATAGTATGTTTCAGTGTCATTAATATCATGTACGTTAAATGTTGTGTCACCTTTTTGTCTATAGATAAATATCATGCTAACAGAGCATAAAGCCTAAGATATCTTAAGCTAGAGGTGATTAAATGAATCTTAATTTTAAACTATCCCGATCTAATTATAGAAATTTGATTGTCGGAGCTGATACTAAGATCCCACTTTCTAACGGCCTATATACAACAGCCATAAACTTCGACAACGCAGCTTCTACTCCACCGTTTGTTTCTGTCATGGAAGAGATAAATCATTTTGCAGGTATGTATTCGTCAATACATCGTGGAACAGGCTATAAATCACAGCTTTCTTCGAAGGTTTATGAAGAAGCAAGATCTACAATTCTAAAATTTGTTAATGCTGATCCCTTTCGCGATACTGTAATCTTTGTCAAAAATACAACAGAAGCTATTAATAAATTATCTTATCGCTTATGGGATGGGAACAAAAAAAGTGTTATTCTCTCAACTTGGATGGAACACCATTCCAACGATCTCCCTTGGAGAAACAAATATCAAGTGGATTATGTACAGACAGATCCCTCAGGAAAATTAAGTCTCGAAGATTTGGAGGTCAGATTAGCAAAACATAAAGGGAATGTTAAGCTTGTAACTGTTACGGGTGCCTCTAACGTAACAGGATATGTAAACCCGATACATAAAATTGCTGAATTGGCACACCGCTATAATGCAAAAATTCTCGTCGACGGGGCCCAGTTAGTTCCGCATAATTCTATAAATATGAATCCTCAAAACTCGCTGCAATCCATTGATTATCTCGTATTTTCCGCTCATAAAATGTATGCTCCTTTCGGAACAGGTGTACTTATCGGGCCTGAAGAAACCTTCAATAAAGGTATTTCTGAGTTTGTGGGAGGAGGGACAGCAGAAACTGTAACCCATAATTGGGTAGTTTGGGAAAAACCGCCTCATAACGAAGAAGCAGGAACTCCTAACCTGATGGGAGTTGTTGCTCTGGCAGCAGCGGTCAAAACTCTCAGCGGATTGGGTATGAAAAATGTAGATCACTACGAAAATCAACTAACAAACTATGCAAATTCAAAGCTCAATTCCATTCCCGGTATCAAAGTTTACTCTCATACTGTACATGGCGAACCTAGAATCGGAGTGATTCCTTTTAACATTAAAGGGATTGCTCATGAACAAGTTGCAAAAATATTATCAAATCAGGCGGGAATTGCTGTAAGAACCGGTTGTTTTTGTACTCAACCTTACATTCAAAGTCTATTAGGGATTTCTCCAAAGCAAATGGAACTCTACCGGAAACGTCGAGACATTCCCCGCCCTGGGGTGGTTCGTATAAGCTTTGGGTTATACAATGATTTTAGTGAGATCGATATTCTAATTCAATTACTTGAAAGAATCGCCAAGCATCCAACATCTTACATCTGATCAACTTATATAAAAGCTTATTTCTACTTATAATAGGTTTGAAAGATGATCAGTAAAGGGGTTGCACAAATTGAACAAGAAAATGAATCTACTTGTGTTTAGCGGAGACTATGATAAAGCTCTAGCAGCACTGATACTGGCTAATTCTGCCCGAGAATTGGATGTAGATGTGACTATGTTTTTCGCATTTTGGGGGCTCTGTCTAGTTCGTGATCCGGAAAAGGCTACATCAGATGACAAAACTCTTTACGAAAAAATGTTTGGAATGGTTACACCTAAAGGGCCTGACGAATTACCTCTTTCAAGGATGAACATGGTTGGCCTCGGAAAACAAATGCTTCTTGAAATGATGGAAGATGACAAAGCACCTTCATTAACCGACTTTCTCAATGGAGCCCGGAAAAAGGGAGTAAAGTTCTACGGCTGTAAACTATCTGTTGACGTAATGGGCTTTAAACCTGAGGAACTACTGCCTGAAGTTGAAATTATAACGGCCAAAGAATATCTATCTGATGCTCTTGACTCAGACATGCAGCTATTTATATAAATTACTTTGATCCTATCCCCAGAGCCTTTTTTGCTAACTGGTCTACGTAATCGTTAAAACGATCACCGCTATGACCAGCAACTTTTTGAAACTCATATAAACCTTGATGCTCTCTCATGAACTTAACGTACGCTTGAGTGAATTTATTTTTTGCTTGCCAATCCCCTGTAACCCAATGAGAAATACCTGAGTAATCATGAATAATTCGTATCCGGACGTTTAATGATTTTGCTTTTTCCACAGCATGTTGTACCGCTGCGATTTCTCCCGCAACATTCCTCATGGTGGCGGCCTCTAGATCTTCTCCAACCCCATTACTTTCGAGAACCACTTCCCCATTCTTAACAAACGCATAACCATAAGAATATTTTCCGTTTACAAAGCTACCATCAGTATAGACCTCATAGTCAACATTGTTAATCGAAGAATCGTGTAGATTAAAACTTGTGCTTTCCTTATGGTTCTGACTTATTGTGTTATTTAACCATTCAAGTGCTTCAGGCTTTGTTTCAAATCCTTTATAGATTGCACCTTTATACCCTTTCACGGATGCTTGACATTCGGGCCAATTATTAAAGATACCTGTCTTGTGACCTAGTTTAACACTATAATAGTTTTTTTTAGCCAAAGTTGTCACCCCTAAGTGTATACTAATATAACCTCATAGTATTCCATTGATAAGACTATAAAATTATTGCGTTTTGCTCCAATATATTAATGACTCCAGCAAAAAAAGTCAACTTATTAAATATGGTAAGCTCAAAAAAAATTTCTTTTGCATATAGTTAAAGGAGGAATATTCAGATTATTGTTGAAACTATAATGGTAACACCCCCTACCGGCCTTAACCCAATTAAAATTAAGTTAAAGGAGGAGTATTTATGGAAACGTATCGGGTAAAGGTTGGAACAAAAGGAGAAATCATTTTACCCAAAGAACTACGTGAACTATTTGGACTAGTAGAAGAAGATACCCTAGATTTATGTGTCGATTCTGAAGGAAAAGTATTTGTACGAACAGCTGAACGCTCAGTTCGACCACTCTCAGATTTCTTCGAAGACTTAATTATTAGCGATTTACTGGCAGAAGGCTGTAATGGGGATTGTCTTAAACACAAATTATTAGAGCATAAGCTTAAGTTGAGCACTGTCCTAGATCGTTTATCGGAAGAAGCTCATAGAGCCCATAAAAATGGTCAATGTATTCGGTGGTGGGAAGCTCAAGCTTTATCATCACTGGGAATTCACAAGACTGATAGAGGACAATTCAATGTCATGATAACTACCCGGGGTGTTCATGATCTAGTAGTTCTGCGTAAGGAAGAACTCAAGGAAATACCAGCAGTTTTTGAATGCTTAGAACAAGATCCGTTTGCTTTTAAGCGACTTCGCGGGCCATTTTATGAAACTTATCGAGTATCTTTCCGCTGTGGTACTAAGGAATACCGAGTTGTTTACACCATCTTTTCTCAAGAAAATTTAATTGTAATTTTGACTGTAGGTGCTCGAGAGGTTATATATGACCGACTTAACGGTATAGCCTAAGGGAGCTGAAAACAATAACAAATTTTCAATGGGTAGAAAAGGAAGCCCTTAAGGTATCTGGGCTTCCTTAATCATTCACCGAGCACATACCTAGCACTCAGCGCATTTTCCATTACAGGCCTGGTCAATTTCAGTACTCCCAAATAAACTAATACCTTTAGTCGACATATCTTCAACCGCAGCTGTAACCTTATCCAGTTGGGTGAAAATACTTTTTGATAAGACTTCTGCCCTGCTATAGGATTCTTGAGCACTTACATGTTGCCCTGCTTTAACTGCCTCAATTCCGATTTGCCCTATTTTATGCAAATCATTATGAATGGCTTCAATTTTATCCCACTCTTCAGCTATGGAACAGTTGGACACTTGAACTGCATGGTAAAAGTGTCCAAAAGCGCATTTAGTACCATCTGTCTGCAGCGGATAAATCGTCATATCAGTAACTATTTTTTTAAAATTTTCCAGCCATTTGGTATGTGCCTTTTTAGCATCGGTAATAGTAGCTAGAAATTCTTCGTTGTTTAAAGCATTACTACTGCCGATTAATGAACTCATCTGCTCCTTAACAATACTAGATATTTCGTCATCAATAATAGCAATTTCTTTAGCTGATTCAGCACTGGCTAGGGCGTCACTATGAATGATTTGGGTCATCATAGTCAACTCCTCAGCATCACGGCTCGACACTTCCATAGCCTGATTAATCTCATTAGTTGCAACTTTTATACCTTCCATTGATTGATTAATAAACTGTACATCATGGATAGTCGTTTGTAGCATTTCCACATTTTTTTCCATAGTTTCAGTGATAGTTTCAATCTTTAGGCTCATTTTTTCGGTTAAAGACATTGTATTATCCATGCTTTGCTTACCTTCTTGAGCAGCAGTTTGAATGTTTCCAACGAAAGACCTCATGCCTTCGAGGCTTCTTTTTGTATCATCTGCCAATTTACGAATTTCTTCAGCCACAACAGAAAAACCACGTCCGTTTTCTCCTGCACGCGCTGCCTCAATCGAGGCGTTAAGCGCAAGTAAATTAGTTTGTTCAGCTATCTCCCCCACCCCGAGGACTATTTCATTAACTCTGTTAGCCATTTCAACTAATTGAGCAATTTTTTCACCCATAATATTAGCATCGAGCATAACATTGTCTTTCAGTTCATTTACTTCCTTAAGTTGATTTAAACTAATATGATTATTTCGAACAAGATCTTCTGATGCTTCAGATAACTGGGATAATGTCTTTGACGTTTTTTCTACCGTCGAATTCACCTCACTCATCCCAGCATTAGTTTGTTCTACAACAGCAAGATTCGACTCACTTAAAAGGGCCATTTTCTTGGCAAAATCAATAAGCTTATGAGCAATATGCGACATATTTACATCAAAGCTACTTAAAACAGCTGCAATATTCAATAGTTTCTTTGCTGAATTAGCCATTTGACGTTCATTATTAAATAGTTTTACAAAGTGCCCCACCATCCTCCTATGGATTGGATATTCAAGCTTTGGTTCGACTGCATCAATACCTTTGAATTTGTCTTCAACATATTTAAAAATATAATTTGTTTCCTCACAGGGTTGTCTCTTAGAAAAAATATCGAGCACACTTTTCATTGTTTCTATCTCTCCTTTTGTAAGTCTTAGACCACATCTAATAAGCCTTCAGGGTAAATGCAATCAAAATTGGTATGATCTGCCATAGCTTTAAATACTCTACTTATTCACCATATTTCCTGAAATTCCTTTAAAATTATACTAAAAGTGAAGAATTTCTCCTGACTTTAGGAGTTTCTTAACAAAATAGAGGAATTTGAACCCTGAGAATCGCTTAATATAGCGGATTTCGGGGTATTTTTACCCTTAAAATTGTTAAATTATTTTGTCCTGTTATATCCTGTTATTTCATTCCTTTTTTGCTCGACTCATGGTATAATGGATTTATACAATTTCTTTAATTCGGAGGGCTCGATGTACGTTGCTATTACAGGCTCGGGCAAAGCCCGAGTCGTCCAGTTCAGAGAAGATACTCGCATACCGGGAACAACTAAA
>NZ_FNCP01000004.1 GCF_900100785.1 Desulfosporosinus hippei DSM 8344
TTTTGTAATCCACCCCTAAAGATTTAGAGATGAAGGCGGTCAAAAAACCGATCAATTTGTGTCCAAAAAACGGTCATTTTACTTGACCGCTTACAGCTGGCAGTATGTTTTAAAAAATCGTTTACGAAAACCGCAAGGTATTGCGGTATCTTGCAGTGAGTTTTTCGGTGCAAAAGTATTTTGATTATTGTAAAGTAATTCGTAGGATGGAGGTTTTAGATTTATGATTATTAAGAAAAAAATAATTAATACTATAGTCATAGTTGTTTTAAGTTTAGGGCTGGCATTAGGCGCTTATGCTATAAATAATGATAAGCCAGTTTTAAATACTGCAGCAAACGTAGATGTAAGTGATTTGCCGATATATCCAATGAGGAGTTCTTTCGTAATTAATGTGGATAACCCCAATGCAAAAGTAGAATTTTTTGACTATGTTTTTGTGGGTAAAGTAGTAAAGAATCACGGAACTGTTTATTCAGAACGAGTGACTATGGTGGCTGAAAATGCTGGAACGAAAGACATAAGTGCACCTTACACAATTTATGAAATTGAAGTCATCGACAACATAAAGGGAAACCTGAATAAAAATACTCCTATTGAATTCCGGAAAGATGGTGGTATTTCAGCAGATAAAAAAGCGGTATATGTTTTTGAAAATGACGAACTTCCAGCAGAAAACAAATACTACATCTTTTCCGGCAGTGCAGGAAATGATGGTTCAATTATAATATCCGGACCAAATTCAAACATACCATTGAATGCCTCTGACAAACAAGATATATTGTCATCAAAGCAATACAAGGAATATAAAAACGCCTTTGAAAATCATGTGAAAGTTCAAAGAGAAAGATCCGTTTCAAAATTTAGAGAATAATTCGCGGGTTTCGTATTAATTATAAGCAAGGGGTTTCGATGAAATTCCCCAACTTAGTGTAATTAAGCTTAAGTTCAACCAATGATTAAAATAACTCCTTTCCCGAATTGGGTTGGAGTTATTTTTGTCCGCAGGGGTTGTTTTTTTTCTATTGCCTCCCCCCCACCGCAATTAAGCTAAGTAGTAATTTATATGAATAATTCAAATATAAATTATATTCTTTCAGATGTGATTGAGATCAATATAAATAGCCACTCAATAAATTATACTATTTAATATAGTGTCAACGTTTTTAATGTCATTTGAGCGCTATTACCGTTAGGAGGAAAGCTATATGAAAAACGAAATGTTACCCGGTCGTGCTTTAACAACTGCAATGGGAATTTTACCTCATGTCAACTTAGAGGATGCCTTACGATTATCACTTTCTGTGGATATTCCATTTTGGCCTCAACTACCCAAGTATCGCTTTAAAGAGGATATGTATGCGCAGTTTGCTCAGCACTTTCCCGGATTGATCATTGATGAAGAACATGAGATATTGCGCTTTTCACATCAACTTTTTACTGAGCAACTTGATATATACCTTGAAGAAAGTCAAAACGATCATTATTTTGAGCTTACTTCGGATTTTTCAACTGCATTTCGTGCTTTCTTAAAACAGGATCTTTCTAATTATCCCATGGTGAGAGGCCAAACAGTAGGCCCTATTAGTTTCGGACTGAAGATTTGTGACGAGGATCTAAAACCGATGATCTACAACGATTTTGTCCGGGAAATTCTATATAATTTTCTAGTGCGAAAAATCGAATGGCAATATCAAGCATTAAGCAAAATCCACAAAAAACCGTTTGTCTGGTTAGACGAGCCTGGATTGGAAATGATATTTAATTCTTTTAGTGCTTATACATCTGAGTTGGCTCAAGGTGAATACCAATCCTTTTTAGCGCAATTACCCGGACCAAAGGGTGTTCACCTATGTGGCAATCCAGATTGGTCGTTTCTATTAGGTGCAAACCTAGATATTCTATCCGTGGACGCCTTTAGTTGGGGTCAAATTTTAGTTCGCTATACAGATGAAGTGAAAGAATTCCTTAAGGGTGGTGGAATTTTGGCCTGGGGAATTACTCCTACCCTAACAACAGAGTTAAGTGAAGAGTCCGCGGAAAAACTGTATAAACGTCTGATGGAATTATGGGAGTTCTTAGGGAAACATGGCCTTGAAGAGAGTTTAATCTATGATCGCTGTTGGCTCGCTCCCTCCCGTTGCTGTTTAATTAATGCGGATGGAGTAAATAGTGTGGAACAATCTTATAAAGTATTAAAAGATATAGCGCAAAAAGTAATAAATTCTTAGTATGTTACCTCTTCTTTAAGGCAATCTATATAATTTCATATAACTATTCATTACAGTCCGCCGTTCTATCCTAAGCTACCTCTTTGGGCTTGAATATTTAGCTAAGCAACGTACTCCAGTTCCTTTTCTACCTGATTCCAAACAGGAATTGTCCGATTTGCATAGCGCTTTGCTGTGATCCCCTGATGCCCATCGGTTAATAAGACCAGGCTCCATAATAAAGGGTCTACACATAGAGATATAATCTACATCTCCGGTCTCTACGAGCTTTTCAGCTAACTCATAGGAACGTATTCCCCCAACCAGAATGAGCGGGATATCTATTTCACGTTTAAAGATACGGGCTTCATTTCTAAAATAGGCCTCTTTTTCGAGGGAATTAATCCCGGTCCTGCTGGGTTCTAACCTGCCAGTTTTGATCACACCACCGCTCAATTCAATGGCATCAACACCAGCTTTGGCGAGTCTGTGTGCAACCTGAAGAGAATCGTCCAGACTTAAGCCATTTTCAATAAAATCCTGACAGTTGAGTTTTACCAGCATAGGATAGTCCTGTCCAACAGTTCTTCGTATCCCTTGAATAATATCGAGATGTATTCTAGAACGATTATAGATGCTTCCTCCATATTCATCCTGGCGCTGATTAAAAGCAGGAGACAGGAATTGACTTAGAAGATAACCATGGGCCGAGTGAATTTGAATGCCATCAAAACCTGCAGCTTTAGCCCTTTCAGCTGCTTCAGCATAAGCCTCAGCCAGCTCCTGGATGTCCTCAAGCGTCATTTCCCTGACGGATGTATTAGCCAAATCTTTCACAAGGGAAACAGCCAAGACTGTCTGCCCGGTTAATTGCTGCGAGGCAAATCTTCCCGCATGGGCTAACTGCATTATTATTCTGCCGCCTGCAGCATGAACCGCCTCAGTCATTTCTTTGAGGCCGGGAATCAGACTGTCGCTATAGGCACCTAATTGATTGGGGCCCGCCTGTCCATCTCTACTAACATAGGAATGACCAGTAATGATTAGCCCTACACCACCCTTGGCTAGTTCTACCATTACCTCAATTAATTCGGAAGTAACGCCTCCCTCAGTACTTGCCAGCCCTTCCCAAGTTGCGGATCTTATAAAACGGTTGGAAAGGTTTAGTTGCTTTATGGTCGTTTGTTCAAATAGTGTCTTCATTGGAATCACCTCCGTTTACCCCCTTCAACTTTATCTTTAAGCTAAGGTCGATTGCATAAATACAACTAGAGCAATCACTGCTATATCGAAAACAAGAGTCTGGTAGATGATTTTACGGTCTTTAACTTTCAGATAGCTTAAAAAGTTTAATATGCTCGAAGACATAGCAGAAGCCAACACAAGCATTATCAAAATTATAGTTACCATTGCATTAATGGCTAAATTATTAAGACAACCGATAATGACTATAACACTTACTACGCCGTAAATTTTGTCCCTTATCCCCTTTCGTCCACATAAATAGGGCCAATACTTTCCTTTCTTAAATAAGTAAATTTCATGTAAATTCACGAAAACTAACACTAAGCACATTAGAATTAAATAGACAATATCCGGCATTATACTCCCCCTCATTCATTTCTGACAGACCGGCTTTAATAGTTGCTATGCTGATTCTTCCTCCCTCTGTACACCCCTTCCCCAAAAATAACAATAAAAAGCTAACAATTCTGTCAGCCCCATGATGCTACGTTATATAGTTAAGTCTTTCCTTCTTCGATATCCCAATCCCGGCAAATGAAGTTAATACGTTACTCTCAATCGTTTTTTAACTTTTCTAGAATCTCCCGAAGACCTCTATCAATACTGTTCAGTTTTCGCACATGCCACACCATGAAAACGATCAATACAGCTGGAATCACAATGAAAGGTAAGACCACACCAATAATAGCAGTCGATAACGGAGACACAAAAGCTGGAAAAACAAACATCTATACTTACCTCCTTCTCTACAATTATCTCTATATTACTATATTCACCTTCTAAATTGGTAAAATTGGGCATAATATTCTTGAACAACAATTTAGAAGGTGATATTATATGGACAAGGAAGATGTCAATAAGATTAATAAAGGGGGGGAAGATATGCAAGCAGTTCCTAAGGAAAAAGACTATAAAGGATTATCTCTATCCCCTGAAAAATTAGAAAAAATTACCATAAAGCCCATTGTTAAAGATGGTAAACTATTGTTCGATAAAAACAATAAAGACCATCGCTACATCGTAGAAGAGGGAGAATACTGAGATCAATAAGTATGATTTTTCTTTAGGTGAGATTTTTTGGTCTGATGTAAATTACGAGGATATTCCTGGAGAATCTAAAACAAGACCAGTAATAATAGTAGGCAAGCAAGACGATGAGTTGTTAATTTTGGTCTCAACCACATCTCAAGCTCCAGACAAGTCACCAAAGTATTTTGATCGATATAAAATTCCTATTCCTAATTGGAGAAAATCGGGATTGGCAAAACCATCATGGGGATTGGGCTTTAAATTATTAAAAGTAACTAGAGAAGACTTTAAAACAACTATTAAGGATAAAGACTTTATCGGTAAAATGCATGAATGGGATTTAAAATATCTAGTACATCAAATTAAATTGATCCATGAATTTGAATGATCTCTACAAAAGTGGGGGTCTTTTTGTTATTATTCCGTTTTTTATAAAACATTTATCGAGCATTCAATTACGATCTGAATGAATTGAGGGGCACACCGCCGCGAAAACTGCTTGAGGTATTTGTTCTCTTCCCCGTAACCCTGGCCGTAACATCTAATACCGGCTGTGTGTTGTTATGTGTAAATTAGGGCTGCTCGGCATATCTCCACCAGACAAATGTTCCAACAACTCCCGCTATTCCCGTCAAGGCAAGAATAATTATGCTGCTTAAATTAAGGAAACCGGTGCTTTGGAATACCCCTGGGATTGTCCAGGGGAAATAGGGGGCAAATCCCATTGAGGCCAGTACATTGGAGCAAATAACAATTACCAGGATTAGAGCTAAGGGCGCTAAGTATCCTTTACTGACATTGGCCAGAAAGATCCCTGGTGTGGTCACAACAATAAACAACAGGGATGTTACCACAAAGCGCAAGAAAATATGCCCAATCAGAATAGCCGACCAACCTGTAAGCCCTAAAACACCACCGATGGCGAGGCTGACTGCAAACATATAGACGGAAAGCAATACATTCCAGGCTAATACTACCAGTAATTTTGACATAACAATACGCAATCTGGATACGGGCTTGACCAGCAAATCCTTCATGGTTTTATCTGTAAACTCACGGCCGAATACCCAGGCCGCGATAAATGTGTAGCCGATAAGCCCCAGGGCAGCCAGATTTTTCACCAATTCTTCTAAATAAATTTGCCAATTAAGATCACCGCCGTCACCGGATAGAATCCCAACTCCCATCATGATTGGTCCAAAGGCAAAAACAAGGAACACCAGCCCAAACACATTGGAGCGGATAATCTTACGAATTTCACAATGGAGAATAGAAAAAATAGTCATCAGTTAGTCCCCCTTACCATACCAATTGTGCGCAGAAAGTAGCCTTCCAGATCTTCCGTAATCACCCGAAGCATGGTTGGCGGCTGATTCGCTTTAACGAGGAGTTCCGCTAACCGCTCAGGGTTCTCAACTGCTTGGCTAGCGGTTAGTTTAAAGTGCCCATCCTTTGTTTCCTCAAATTCATAGCCATGTTCTTTCAGTACGCCCTTGAGGGCTTTTGCATCCCGTCCGGCCAAGACCAGGTTTTTCTGTAAGGATTGTTCCAGCTTCCCCATTTCCATTTCTTGAATAAGGTGACCCTTGTGAATAATTCCAATGCGTGTGGCAACTTTCGAAAGTTCTTCTAACAAATGACTGGATAAAAATATAGTTACGCCGGAATTTCCAGCTAAATCATCTAACATATTCCGGATCTCAGCGACTCCTGCCGGATCAAGACCATTAATCGGTTCATCCAGGATCAGAATTTCCGGATTGTGAATCATAGCTTTGGCGAGTCCCAAACGCTGCTTGTTTCCTAAGGAAAGATGCTTCGCCTTTTTCTTTTTGTGGGGCTCCAGCCCCAGTTTACCCATGACCCGCTTTACAGATTCCCCGTCAGATACCCCTTGCATTCGGCGGGCTATGTCAAGATTTTCACTGACAGTTAAATCAGGATAAAAAGTAGCTTCCTCTAAATAGCCAACCTTATCCCATAATTTATAGTTACCGGCATCGATCTTTTCCCCCAGCATGTAAAGCTGACCGGAGGTCGGCTTGAGCAGCGCCAAAAGGGTTTTTATGGTGGTTGTTTTTCCGGCGCCGTTCAGCCCCAGAAATCCAAAGATTTCTCCTCGTTTCACCTCCAGGGACAGATTGTTCAAAACCTTATATTCACCAAAATTTTTGTGCAGGCCTTGAATTTGGATTGCAGCTGATCCTCGGGAATTTTGCCTGGAAAATATACTCATAATCTTCAACTCCTTGTTTTCTAGTTGCTTCATATTAACAATTCAATCTCAACTCAAGGTCAACTTTTAGCCCTCTTGGATAAATTAATACATCTAAACGCCCCTGATTACGCAGTTTTTAAAGGCTCTCCCTGCTGTCTTCACACCTATAAGCCATCGTGCGGTATATACATGAAAGTTACATTCTCTAATTAGTACAAGTAAAAGAAGGGCCTGCAAATGGTATAATTAATCCATTTGCAGACCCTTCTTTTACGCCAGGAAATTTGCTAAAAGCAGATCTAACTGCCTATATAATCCTCCGACAGGCCCGAAGGCAAGAAAACTGTGAAAGTGCTGCCTTTGCCCGGGCTGCTTTCAACTTCTATCCGGCCGCTGCAGAGGTGGACAATTTTCTTAACCAATGTCAGTCCCAGTCCATTCCCGCTTATGGCATGGGAGGTGTCCCCTTGATAAAACTTATCAAAGATATGTTGTTTTGTTTCCTCGTCCATTCCCTGCCCATTATCCCGCAAACTAAAGCGTATCCAAGAATTAATGCTGCTTAAACTGACTTCTAATTCCCCGTCGTTATCGGCGAATTTCACAGCATTATCCAGTAGGTTTATCCAGATTTGCTGGAGCAAAGGGGCATTGTTATAAATATTAATACTCTCCAAATCTACCTCTAAGGAAAGATTTTTAGCACTCCATTTGGGTTCCAGTATAAGTATAGCCCGGCGAATTTGTTCATCTAGAGGATAAACTTCTTTTTCCCTAATGATCTCCGTGCTTTCAACCTTAGATAAATTCAGCACATTCGTGGAAAAGTCAACCAATCTTTGGGATTCCTGAATGATTATATCTAAATATTCTGTTGCCTCTTCTCTGCTTAAACCGCCTTGCTGCAAAAGTTTGGCAAAACCTTTAATCGAAACAATAGGCGTCTTAAACTCATGGGAAAAATTGTTGACAAAATCCCTACGCAGCATTTCAATTCCCGCAAGTTCCCGAACCATTTTATTAAAACTCACAGCCAGGCTCTCCAGCTCCGGAATGTTACTGCCTTGAACCGTAACGGTAAAATCCCCTCCGGCTACCTCTTCAATAGCTTCAATCAGATTACGAACTGGCTTAACCATCCACCTGCTCAGGAGAGCGGTGACAGAGGTTCCAATCGTTACACTTGTCAGCAGCAGGGCAAAGAAACCTATATAACCATTTGCCAAAAAGCTGCTGCCTAAAAAATATTCCAGTAAATATGTACATAGTCTGCCAATTACAACGGACATAACCATAACCAAAAAGACAAAAACAACCAAGGAAACAGCCAGGCTCATTCTCTTTTTCATGTCCGCTTCACCGCCTTATAGCCCAGTCCGCGCACAGTAACCAGCTCAAAATCAGGGTTATCTTTAAATTTTTCGCGCAGCCTGCCCATATGAACATTCAAGGTGTGTTCATCGGTTTCAGTATCGGGGCCCCATATCTCATCCATCAATTGCAGACGGGTAAAAATCACATTTGGATAGCTCAACAATTTAAAAAGCAAATAGAATTCTTTTTGAGGCAGGGTCATTGTATCCTCGCCACGAGTGACAGTAAGATTGTTATAATTCAAGGTGGTAGTATCGATGGTTAATTTGTGCTCATTGACAATTTGTGCCCGGCGCAGTAAAGCCTTGATGCGCAGCAGCATTTCCTGCTCGTCAAAGGGCTTGGTCATATAATCGTCTGTCCCTGCCAGGAAGCCCTTGTGTTTGTTCCAAATTTCTTGTTGTGCCGTGATCATCAATATAGGAATATTGTCTCCTGCATCACGCAATTCTTCACAAAGCTGGTAACCGTCCATTCCCGGCATCATTAAGTCCAGGATTATTAAATCAAAATACTCTTTTTCCAGCCTATTTAAAGCATCGAGGCCATCTTTTGCCCCAAAAGCATTGTACCCTCCCCGTTTTAGGACAGCGCAGATCAGCTTCTGGGAATTTACGTCATCTTCGACGACCAAAATGTTAAACATTAATTCATCTCCCAGTCACGGTCTTAAACCTCACCTTATCTTAGATAATATAATCCTTTCTTCCGGGCATTGCAATGGATAGAAATCAAACAGATGCCACACTGTATTGTCAGGTGACATCTGTTTGATTTTAGAAATTAAATTCATTTTCCCAATTAAAATCTTCCGATTCATCTAAACTTTTAGGCCAATGGCTGCACCATTGGGGTACACTCGGGGTTTCCGCCCTGTCAAGGCTCGGGGTATACGGCTTTATGTCAAGTACCGGTGTTCCATTATTAGCGTCAATATAGGCAATTTGCAGAATGCCTTTTGCGTAGTCAATGCCAATAACCTGCGCCGTAGTTAAAGCCAGGGGGTTTGGACGAATTGGTGACCTAGTGGCAAAAATACCCATTACCTGTGGAGAATTTTTATAGGGTTGGTTCGTTTCAAGTATGTTTCTGGTTTCCTCATTATCAAAGTCACTGAACCACCAGATAACATTGATATGGCTAAATCCGTCTAATCCTTGTAACGCCGGGATATACCTCGTCTCAAGCTCAATGAACATTCCGTCGTCGTTTTGGTTGATTTTGCCGATAGGAGTGATCTCAAAATTCTGCATAGTGCATACCTCCATTAATACTTGATTAATCTGCAAATTCAGTGTAGACCCTCTCATCATGTGAGAGTCAAGAATCCGATAGGATAGCTTAAAAAGCGTCTTGCAATCTGCAAAACGCTTTTCCTATATCTTTTCCAACGGTATTTGAAGTTCTGTTAAGTACTTGTCAGGGTTTTCCTCATTCCACGGCCCGCGATGAACGATTTGCCTGCTCTGCCCGCTCATTTTATATTGACTATGTCCTTGCAGCCAGTTTGCAAAGGCAAGGTAGGCACCGGCAATGTTTTCAAAAGAACCATAAACCATGGAACAGGCCATAATGGGTACAGGTTCCGTATTCCGATAGGTAAAACCACACCTATCCTTGCCTATGCGGGCCACGGGAGCACATATTTCCATATCGACATCTGTTTCCCGATAATCCGTGTCGTGATAAATGGTAAAGGTGTTGTTGGAAATGGGAATATTATTTTGACCTGCAAAAGCCGACATTTCCTTCCATAGTTGGCCCTCGGCATAATAATTACAGACAACCCGCCTTAGAGAAAACACCTGATAACTGGGTATGGATTTAAGAGAAACATTGTAATGTATTCTAATCTTTTCCTGCCGGATATCCCTCTTAGCCAGTTCAATTTTAGCTAGTTTTTCCTGCCCGGCTTTAATTCCGTTCTCAATTTCCAGACGTTTATGGTCAAGTTGATTTGCTATAAATTCATCCTCCCAATGGTTTAGAGCAACCGCAATTTCAGAAACATTAAACCCTAAATCCCGTAAAAAGATGATTTTATTCAAAACAGGAATTTGCTCTATGGAGTATAACCTGTAATTTGTAAATTTATCGATTTCAGCAGGTTTTAATAATCCTGTTTCATCATAATATCGCAACATTCGAATCGACACTTGGGCCAATTTAGAAAATTCCCCTATTTTAAACATATCCCCTCACCTCATTTTCTAACCACATTTTACCACAAAGCTGAGAAAATGAGCAGCTTGGAAATAGGTTCCGACATTTATGCGCTGTGATAATCTTTAAGTAATCACTTTATAACGATTCAAGTAATTTTGCACCGAAAATCGCACTGCAAGATACCGCATTTTTTTTGCGCTTATCTTTAATCTCTTTTATCATGTGCTAAGTAGATGAACCGTTTCTGTCTGATATACAAAAAGGACCTCATGGTCCCTGTAATATTTTTCGGATTATCATTTCAATACACACTTTTCTAAAACTAATAATCTATATAAAATTCTCATCTCCCGGGCATTGCCAGGGAGAGTATCAAAGATAAGCCGGAGATAACGACAAAGGCAATAAACAAAACATGAGTGGAACTATTCAAGGATAAACATATCTGTTCGGAAGTAAGGGCTAGACCAGACGACGAGAGCTGATAGAGATTGCCTGAATTGACTCCCTCAATTCCTTGCTTGATAAAATAATTGGAGATATGGGAGTTGAAAACATTTCCGAAAACACTAATGCCGATGGTCTGTCCCAAGGTTCTGAGCAAAGAATTAGCGCCTACCGCACTGCCTCTTTGGTGGTAATCTACAGAATCCTGGATAATGATTGTCAAGGCCGTGGACGCTCCGCCAAAACCTATACCCAATATGAAGCAATACATTAACACGAATTGTACGGGTGTAGCCGTTCCCAGGGTGGTCAGCAATAATGTACTAATAAATATAACTACATTAGCAGCCACTATGACAGCTTTACCGCCATATTTCGACATGATTCTACCAAGGGTAATGGACAAGATCAGCCAGGAAATCGACATGGGCAGCATGGCCAGTCCGGATATTGTAGGGCTGTATCCCAAAACTGTTTGCAAATATAAAGGAATATAAACATCAATGCCCATCAATACAGCAAAAATCAGGCAGGATAACAAATTAACGATCACACTTGTCCTGGTAAAAATAGCAAAAGGCAAAACTGGCTCTTTGGCCTTTTTTTCGATTTTGTAAAAGAGCACCAGCAACAGAATCGCTGACGTTAGAGCGGTTCCGATAAAAATAGAATAGCCTTGAGAATGGGCGTTTTGATCAACGACAAATATACTCAAGAAAGAAATTACCGCCAAAGATAAGGTAATGATTCCCCCATAATCAATGCTCTGTTTTTCCCTCGAAAAGGTTTCCCGCAAAGACCTTTGCAGCAAAATAACGGCTACCAGACCAAAGGGAAGATTAATAAAAAATATCCAGTGCCACGAAAGCACGTCAATTAAAAATCCTCCCAAGAAGGGACCCACAAGGGTGGCGACTCCCCAGACCGTACTTAGACCACCTTGGATCTTAGCCCGTTCCTCCAGGGGGAACTCATCGCCGATAATGGTGAAGGAGACGGTGAAGATCCCTCCTGCCCCCAGCCCTTGAACAGCACGAAAGGCGATGAGCATGACCATACTCTGAGATAAACCGCATAAAAAGCTTCCGGCTAAAAAGAGGAGAATACTGATTGAAAGCACATGTTTCCTGCCATATAAATCCGCCAGCTTACCATAAATAGGGGTCGATACGGCTGAGGTCAGCAGATAAACCGAAAAGACCAGGCTGATCAGTTCAAATCCCTGCAATTCTTTGGCGATGGTTGGCATTGCCATAGTAACAATTGTTCCCTCAACAGCCGCTAAAAACATGACCAGCATGATTGCTATCACTAAATTTGTTCTTTTCCAATTCAAAAGAAGGCACTCCCCTTTCCTTCCTATAAACCTAGTTGGCACCCACGCATTGTTTTCGGACAGTTAAACTTAATTGCTGCCCAAACTAAAAAATGCCAAACAAAACACCGGGCGCACCCGACATCTTATCCAGCATTGTAATTACGATTACAAGCCCTCCGATGACCTCTCTCAAGTTTACTCATCTTGAGTTCGACTAAATTATAGCATTGAATTTTAGAAAAAGTCAATTTGAAGAAATTTAATATTTGCATGCAATGGTCGGTACTTGACCACCCTATGACCAAATCCGATCTGCTGGTTTTGGCAGAAATCAGCAGATTGGGAGGAAGGATTGGTTAATCCAAAAATGTATTTTTATTTGCCCAATTGGGAAACTTTGATAACTATTTAAATAAAGGGTTAACCCATTGCAATTATGACATTTTAATCCCGGGAGGCCATTGACTGATGCTTTTGGCCATGTTCTCCAGGAAGGCTTTGAGCTGCTTACGCAGTCTCTCCTTCATCTCCTTGTCCTTCCTGGTCAGCACGGTCAACAACAGGGTGAGCTGCTCAAAGGAGTTTCTAATATTGTTGCGGTGAAATTTAAACAGCGATTCGGCCTGCCGGGTATAGTATTCAGGATCGGCGTTTTCAAATCCTGATGCTGTAAACTTTGGAAACTCGGGCACCGATAAATTAGAAGTAACGAGCACGGGAGCTGAGGATCGCGAGGAGGCAGAGGGGATTTTGGCAGGCACCACTTCCGGAGCGGCTGACTCCGTCATTTCGGGGACTTGAGGGGATCCTGAAAATTCAGCGCCTTGAACGGGTATGTGCGGACCCGCGACTGGGAGGTTTTGGGCCTCAGCCGGCGCTGCTTCTTTTAGGCTGTCGTCCGAATTCGCCTCTTTCCCCGCAGCACTCTTCCGTCCTGCCCGGAATTTTGACGCTGCCTCCTCTACCCTCTGCTCCAGGCTCCAGACCTGGTCGGCAAGGACACTGATTTTAGCGATCATGGAGTTCAGCGCCTTTTCCAGTTCGTCGATCTTCCGCAGGGCCTGGTCTAGTTTCGGCAGAGACGGGGCATGCTCCCCGTCTCCGTCAGCCCCGGTAAATCCCACGGCCCGCTTAAGCTCCCGGGAAGACATGTTCTCCACATCGTTGTGGGCGATAAAGTCCGCCCGCAGTTCTTCCGGAACGTCGAGAAGGATGAGGGCGTTGGTGTAGGTCAAATTAGACAGCGCTGACCAATTCGGATCGGTTTCAAGATCAGGGAATGGGCCATAGGCCTCATATAGCTGAATCAGCCTTCCGGCTGAACGCTGGGAATAACGGACTGACTCAACCAGCCATTTTCCCCATTCTCCATGCCTGACCAGAGCCTTAGCTTCTTTCAGCCGCCCGCCGATCTCAATGGCGTTAGTCAGCAAAGTCCTTCCAGTCTGATGGTTGATTGTGTTTATTTCAGCCGCGATAATCCGCGGGGTGCGTTCTGCTGTGGGAGTCATTGGCGCATCAATCCTTCATGATTACTTTCTTCACAATATGTACCCGGGCATATGAAGGTGAGGACTTGTCGGAAGAACCCCGGAAGAAACACCGCTCTTTAAAATGGCGGCCGGTTGAAACTCCTTCAGCCGGCCGCCATTTTTGATTTGACTCATTCAATTTGGGTGTGGACTAGCTTTTACCGGGTTTGCCCCGATATCAAAACATTTTAAGCAACAGGTGGGTCAAAAATATCTTCCGTCACTGTTTCTATGATTTTAGCATCCCGTTTGGCGACGAGGTCGCCGTCGGGAAGCTCAAAAATATTCTTTTCGATAAGGAGATCCATGACCTGCTCAACTTCCGCCTGGGTCAGGTCCGCCCTTGGCGAAGGCAGTGTCACAGTTAACGTACCTCCGCCGGCGACGGTGAAGACGAGGCGAACAACTTTCTGAGTTGCCGTTGGCATGGATAATCACTTCCTTTTTATCTTGATTGACACACTTATTCTTCGGTGAGAATATAACTGCTGTTGCGGCGTATCTCGACAATGGGATATTCCAGTAAACTAAAAAGTGCTGTGGCAACGGCGTAAACCTCTTCTAAAGCAGCGCTTTCTTTTACTTTTGCCAGGGATTTCTGGCGGATAAGAGGCTGGCCCTCGGCATTCAATCCGGTCTGATAGCGCACCACCATAGCCGTTTCAGCGTGTGTTGAATTGATAGACATTATTTTCTCCTTTCCCCATCTCTGCTTGATCGTCTTTTCCAGCGGCGGCAAACTCTTATGAGTAAAAGCCAGTCCATGTTTCATCATATGAACTGGTTAAAAAAAGGTGACAAACCCAAAACCAAAAGAAAAAGGTGCCGATTTCTCAACACCTAAACTATCCGAGATTCCCATCTCTATAAAAACATATCAGCCAATGTTACCTTCAGACCCTTGAAATATGCTGATTCAACATATTCATAGGCATCTTTTTGAAAGGCGATGCTGTCGGTTATTTCATTTTTATCAAGCATATAAATATATACTAGATTATTTTTGGGATCAACCATCCAGTATTCCTTAATACCGCATTGCTTGTAAAGCTCCAACTTCTTAAGCGTATCCTTACTTCTGGTAGAGGGTGAAAGGACTTCAACCACCAGGGTTGGGACTCCTTTGTACTTACCATTTTTGTCTATTTTATCCCTGTCGCAGATAACGATGATATCCGGTTGAACAACACAAATGTTGTCCTCTGCCTTAAAAAGGGTAATATCAAAAGGCGATGTGAGAGGGATACAACTTTTATTTTTAAACCAGTTATAAAAGGTGCCATGAATTTTGTTTACAGCATATTGGTGCTCGTACGAGGGCGATGAGAGATTATATACGACGCCGTCAATCAGCTCAAACCGCTGCTCGGAAGCTTCCACGAGCTCCAGAAACTCCTCATAAATAACCCTTCCTTCACGAGTTTGATATTCTGCGGCACCTTCAGCCACGAAGCTTTTATTCGGGTCATCGCATGACAGTATTCTGGCAATATCCCTTCCATTTTTGGTCACGATTATTTCTTCGTTGACCTCCACAAATTTTAAGTATTTGCCAAAATTATTCTGTACTTCCGTCGAAGGAACTCTCAAAATAATCCCTCCATTTTAGCTATATATATTCCATTATGCATATATTTAGCTAATCGGTCAACAATCATCTCAAAGTTAGCTAATAATCGCAGCACAACCAAGCATTAAATGTCCCTTTTTTTTACATTGAATGATGACGGAATTCATAAGAGCGTAATGCGAAAAAAACTCTGGACAGCGAAGATGCGACCATAATGCCAGCTGCTATGGCAACTGCAATACTCACCGTATAAGAGCCATATTCGGCAAACTCTCCAAACTTACCATCGATCGCATAGCTCATTGTGTAGTATAAGGCCCGACCAGGAACCAGTGGAATTATAGCTGCTGTTAAAAAAGTAGTGGCTGGCGTTTTCTCGATGCGGGCGCAGATCTCCGAGTAAAAGGTTACTATAATGGAGGATATGAAGTACTGCATCATTTCCCCGCTTAGCCAGAGACCACCCAGTAAGTATATCACCCATGCTAACATACCACCGAAAGCAGCATACCCTAATTTCCTTCCTTTAATATTGAACAGAATCGAAAAACCAAGTGAACCCATAAAAGCCGTAATGATCTGATATGTATGGTTCATTTAAACATGCCTCCAATAAAAACCGATACTAAACCGAATCCAAAAGAGATGGACGAAGCTACAAGAATAGCTTCACAAAGGCGCAGTAGTCCTGCTATCGTATCTCCGCTTATAATATCCCTTATTGAGTTCGTGAGAGCCAATCCAGGTATAAGAAGCATGATATTTCCGATTGCAATCATTTCGAAGCTATGACCTATCCCGATTCTAACTAGCAGAAACCCCAGCATGCCTACAACGAAGGAGCATAGTATATTTACAAAAAAAACATTCTTATCAACTCTTTGGATAAAAGTGATTGCTAATTTCAATATCATGCCGATAGCCGCAGAAACAGCTGCATCATTCACGTCGCCTCCATAAAAAATCGTGAACGTTCCAGCGATCATACCATATACCAAGTATTGGACAACTGCACCATATTTGCGTCTTATTCGGATTTTTTCTATTTCATTTCTAATATATTCTGCCTCGGGTGTGTGTGAACAAACGTAGTGGGAAAGATTATTAAGTCTATCCAGCTTATCCAAATCCGTTGAGTAACTTAAAATCCTCCTGGTTTGAGTGAGGGTATTTCCGCTTTTCAACTGAATAGATACGACGATGCTAGACGTGATAGTAAATACATCCACCCGCTTTGCATCATATGCTTTGCAGATTCGACTGATGGAGTCCTCCACGCGATTTACTTCAGCACCGTTGACAAGCATTAGCTCTCCAATATCTAATATGTAACTTAGTAATTCTTTTGTAAGCATATCATTTAAGGCCCTTCCTCATAAGGTGCTTAATAATTGAGTTAAGTATAAGGTAATACCTTCTTGAATTCCATTGTTTAATTCTAACTTGTTTGGGGCATTATGTCTGCTCTTTTCTTCGATAAGAAAGATAATCAATGATTTTGATAAGGCGCAATTATGATACTTCTACATACCCTTGTGTTGCTTAAACCCGAATTTTGGCGCTTGCCGCTAGGTAACCTCTATGTTATGATGAATTAAGGGAAAATGTGGAACTTGACTGAATAGAAATAGAACTCTTTAATCAACTTCTTAGGAGATGATCCTTGATGAGCCGACCTGAACAAAATCTTGACCGTAAATTCACTTATAAAGACTATCTAACTTGGTCGGAAAAAGAACAGTGGGAGCTCCTTAACGGAATTCCTTATAATATGACTCCCTCTCCATCGACACAACACCAGAAAATTGTTACTACGCTCATAGCTCAATTTTACAACGCCCTTAAAGACAGTCCTTGCCAAGTCTTTGGTGCCCCCTTTGATGTAAGATTGCCAGAACAGGAAAAAAACAGTGACGATATCTTCACTGTTGTACAACCTGATCTAGCTATTATCTGTGATCGAAATAAGCTGGATAATCATGGATGTGTTGGTGGCCCTGATCTCGTTATTGAGGTAACATCTCCATCAACTCTACGTAAAGACATTAAGGATAAGTTTTATCTCTATGAAAAAGCGGGGGTCAATCAATATTGGATTATCTACCCCGAACAAAAAACTGTCGTAGTTTTTAAATTGGACAAAGAAGGAAAATTCGGTCGCCCCGACATCTATTGCGAAACTGATCTAATACAATTTGAGATATCAAGGTCAATACGTATAGATTTATCTGAGGTATTTAAAGAGTATTGACAAGGTTATCCCCACCCACCGATGTTGAATTTTCCCAAGATGATAACCCGTAAGAAAAATAAAAATCATTTGGTAATTCCTTAAGCATAAGCCAACCTCTAAATTTAGTTACAATAACTTATTGTTTGATAATAAAGTTGTATTATATTATAAATATCCATCCCTGACAATAGTTAAAAGCCCAGAGTACTTATCCCTAGTCAAGTCGGGATATTTCAGACATCAACTATCCGATATATTCCCATCTCTATATAATTGTATTAGCCAATGCTACATTAAGGCCCTTGAAATATGCTGTTTCAACATATTTCAAGGGCCTCGCATTTATCCCGCTATTATTTCCGTGATCTTTTCTTCTACCTGCCGAAATTCCTTTTTAAGTTGACTATGGACTAATCCTATGGCTACCGGCAGAAAGACAGCTGTCATCTTTAGCAGTGTCCAGATGTTAGGTAGAACCTGCTCCAAACTAATTCCCATCAAGGCCAAATCCCTAACTTCGGAGACGAAATAGGTAAGGGGAAGAACTTTCGAAATCATCTGCACAAAATCAGGCATTGCCTGAAGCGGCCAAGTGAAGCCGGATATCAGGAAGGAAGGAACCGCAAAAAGCATAGCTAATTGGGTGGCTTCAAGTTCGTTTTTACAAATAATAGATAGCATCACTCCTAAGGACATGATGGTCAGGAGAAAGACGGAAAGCAGCAGCTCAAAGGTCCATATGCTGCCGTGATAGGGCACTTGGAAATAACTAATGCAGAGATAATAGACTAAGTTAGCGCTCAACATATTAAGCAGAAAGTGGACAGTTAACTTCCCCAAGACCACTTCGATTGCATTATAAGGCCTCAGTTCATTAATCGTTCCAAGGCTCTTTTCTCTTGACAAAGCACTTGCTACATAGAGCAAGGCAATCTGCTGTGCCACTGTACCCGCTAAGCCTAGCAGCAAAAAATTCGCATAGTTGAAGGTTGGATTATACCATATTCTAAGAGCAAATCGAGCAGGCAGGGCGGCTGAGGCTGCCTGGTCCGGAAGCAGGCCGGCTCCGCTCTCCAGGCCCTTAATACTTGCCCCTGCGGAAAAAGTGCCTACAATTTCATTAGCCGCAGAAAGTACAGCATTACTGAATAATAGGTTCGTTCCATTGACAATCACTAAAACGGTACTGCCTTCCCCGGTTTTTATCTTAGCGTCCAGATCTGCTGGGATAACGATGCCCGCAGTGATTTTACGATTCTCCATCTCGCTGCGTAGTTCAGCTTCGCTTGCCACCTGGCCAACAACATCAAACTTCTCAGAATCCCGAAACCCCTGGGCAATAGCCCTGCTAGTGGCCGTGTTATTATAATCCAGAACTACAGTCTTGATGTCCTTGACCACATGAGTACTATACATCAGACCAAATAGTATCATATATAGCAGCGGTATCATGAATATCACTACCAACATTCGTTTGTTTCGAATAATATACTTGAGTTCACGGAGGGCTACTTTTAGAATACCCATTGTTCAGACTCCTCACCCTTAATTAAATTTTACACTAACCTCCATACCCGGCCTTAAGTCTGGCGAGTTAACCTGAACTTTAACATTATAAGAAACGATATCCTTTTCCCCCCGGTCATTGGTAGCTCGGGTGGTCGCAAATTCTGGTTTGCGGCTAATGTCTATAATTTTCCCACTAAGTTTCTTATCCTCCTGGCTGGAGATCAGAATGGCAGCTTCCTGCTCTAACTTTAGATCAGTCAACACACTCTCACTTACCTTCACGTTAACCCAGTTGTCCAAATAATTCGTGACACTCATAAGGGGCAGTCCCTGGGAGACCATTTCCCCTTCTTTTACGTTAAGCGAAGTAACTGTCCCATCACAAGGTGCTTTGATCTGAGCCTCCGCAAGATTATTTTCGATCTCCTTCAGTTGCCCTTCGGCAGCAGCCTGGGAAGCCTGTGCTCTTTGAATATCTGCAGCATAAACGTCGAGTTGCGCACGTGCCGCCTGAGCCATTCCTAAGTCGGCTTCAGCAGCTTCCACCCCTACTAATGACAGCTTATATTTATTTTCCACTCCATCCATATCTTGATCCGCAATAACCTTAGCTTTATGGAGATCTAGCATCCGTTGATACGTCTTTAGAGCTAATTCCGCGTCGGTTTTAGCTTTCTCAACTCCAACTTGTGCTTTAGTGATGGCAGCAGTGGTTGCGCTGTTTGTAGCGGACATTGCGGCTGTTGCTTTGATAATGTCTCCTTGAGCGACCTTTACCGCAGCCTGTGCTGCTTCTTCCTTTGCTTTAAGATCACTGTCGTCTATTTGGGCCACTATGTCTCCTGCCCTGACCTGCAGACCCTCTTGGACATTTAACTTGACTACTCGGCCGGGAATTTTGGTATTAACGCTAACTTCTTGTGCTTCTGCATTTCCAGTGAAATCTGTAGCGGATTGTTGTTGATTAGCAATCGCTACTCCTACCGGAAAATAGGAAGCACACCCAGTTAGGGTTGTAGCCAAGGTCAACAAACCGATTATTCTTGTTACCTTTTTGATGTATTGCAAGTTCACATTTCTTCCTCCCCATGTTTTAGTATTCCATTAAAGATAATGTCTTGGATATGTATCAAGCGCTCTTCGAGCATAGAAGGAGCCATCATATCCTCCTTCCAGAAGGTCTGAAGCATCTCCCGTCTTGAAAAATAGACTAGACATAGTGCATTAACACTCACCAGAAGATGACGGATATCAATATTCTTACGTATCAAACCCGCCAGCTGGCCTTCTTGCAAAAACTGGCGAAGCACAGGCTCAGCAGGATCAATTAGTTGGGGAAGGACTCTGTTGGCATATTTCTCCTGGTTCAAAGCTTCCCAGCTCATTAGACGCACAAACTCATCGTGCGCTGCCAAATAATAAAAGTATTCCCGAATCGCCTGCTTAATCACTGTTTCAGGGTCGGCCCCTGACTGGATTACTGACGACCCTCTTGCATAGAGCTTGGTATAATTGTAACGAAGTACTTCCACATATAAGTTTTCTTTACTCCCGAAGTAGTGATAGATCATCCGCTTATTAATCTTTGCTTCATCAGCAATTTCATCTACTCTTGAACCTTCCAGTCCTTTTTGGGCAAAAATAGCTGTTCCGGCTAAAAGTATTCTTTGTTTACTTTCCTCCGAACGAGTAAGGTCACCACTTTTTTCGGTATTAAGTTGATGTGTCGGGTTACCTTTCATTTTTCATGTCACCACTTTCATTAGCTGATAGATTGCTTTCGCTTAGTGATTTACATCCAAGTAAGTAAGTAACTAGTTAGTTACTTGATATAATATAGAACTTATAACTTAGTCTGTCAAGAGCAACGCCTGTGGATTATTAGAACGAGTTCTCTTTGATTGATTCATCAATGGTTCCTTCTAGGGACATAGGACTCTTATTTGGACGCAGTATGTGCCGGAGTCTGTGCTGGAATTATCGCGAGTGCTATTTTAATTCTTATTGCCTTAGGGGTCATATTCTAAAAGAAAAGTGCACATTGAATTGGCTACCATTTATAAAATGGTAGCCTTTAATATCCGTCTCTTCATCCATTTTGGTTTTAATACTGATGTCGGGCAGCATATTGGTGGCAAAGCACAGTGCCTTGGATATCCTCCGCCTTTTCTCCATATGAAGTATAACCGGCATGTAGGTTCATAATCTTCAGCAAATCTGCTACTTCGAGCTTTTCGCTATCCAGGATTAGGTATCCATCCGTCTCGTCTAAGTGGGTAACGGCTAACTCTACCGCAGCTGTCCGGTTTAAAAACCCCAGGTCTTTTTCTACTGAGTGTTGGAAAGCAGCCACATCAAAATAGCCATATTTAAAGTTACCTTGATAGGCATTGGTCTGATTTGTTTTATCCCTTAAACCCGCCGGTTTAAGGTCAGTACTATCACACTCTGTCTTAAAGAGTCCGGCCCCATGTCTCGTAAAATAAGATCTGGTTACATAGCATATGGAAAGGTCACAAGCATCGACACCGCTTAAGATATCTATGGCATTTTTAATGCCGGTGTTGGATGGTGTCAGATGGGGATAATATTCTATATTATCGGCATCCAGCAGTAATCCTTGAGCGCCCTCAAAGACAATGTTGTCGTATTCTTTGATGATATCATTGTCAACAATTTCCGTATGCTGAAGCATAAACCCTAAGTCATAGATATAATTTTCCGTGATAGTTTCGTTCCGGATCAGCTCCCATTCGCTATCCGTTAATTCCGTATTCAGCTCGTCTAATCGTTGGGGAACATATAGCTGAATGGTGCCCGCAATCATCTTAGCCAATTGGTCAAAGTTCTCTTGGATATACCCAATGGTTGTTTTCTGATGGTTGCTTGTTCTCTTGATGGTCTCATAAATCCCTACCCCGCAGCTACCATGCCTATTTTTATCCCTATGAGCCTCGACCATCTGATTGATCATGACATCGCCAGGAAATGTGACCAGGCAATCCTTATGGATATATACTCTCGGAACAACTCCCTTACTTTCCAGCACCTTGTACTCTTTAACGAAGAGCATTGGATTAAGTATGAAATAAGAGGAGAGGTAGGTCAGATTGTTTTCGTTAAAACTGCCCGAGCCAAAATGGCTGAAGACATGTCTTCTCCCGTCTGCTTTAACTACAGTGTGCCCTGCCTGAGCTCCGCCGTTAAACCTTACATTCAGCACCTTTTCCCGGGTAGGGAATGCGGAACAGAAATAGTCTGTTAACAAGCCCTTGCCTTCATCTCCAAAGTTTGCTCCAATCACAATCTTAACGTTTTTCATCCCGCCTACCCCCGTCCTCTAAAATTCGATGAGTCCCTTGGATTTTGTGATTCCGGTTAAACCCTTTAAAGCTTCTTTAACAATTAAAGCCGTTGTGCCATCCCAGGAATTCACAACCGAGTCAATGGGTCTGCCCCTCATAGCTTCCAGAATTGAGACGATAATTTCAGGAATGCGCTGGTAATCCGATACTCTAATGGCTCTTTCCCCAAGTAAATCCCGCCATTTTTCCAGGTCGCTGTCCCGGTGGGACCCACCCTGAGCCAGGCACAGATGGAAGACTTCGTATTTCCGGTTCACCTCGGCCAGCATTTCTGCGACGGGAATGCCGGCCTCAATAATATCGCCAAAGACCCTTTGAATCTCCCGTTGGGTAAGTTTTTCCGGGTAACCGTCATCTCCGATGGTAAATAAAAATCCTTTTCTTCCCTGCTTGTCGAAGGAATCGATTTTTGTATGGCGAGCGGCAAAGTACCAGGCCAGGGGGTAACTTTCAAATCCATTGCCCCCGCCGCCTTGTTCAAAGTAAAGCTTCGTCAGCTGTTCGGCAATGCGAATATCCGATTCGAATTGCGTGACTTGGAAAGGTGCACTATCACCGGCAGGAGCATCTCCGATGGCATTAAACATAATTTGCGGGTCCGTTACAGGATTTCTGTCCAGGATTTCCTGAACAAGAACACCCAGTTTCTCAGCAACCACCTGAAGAAGACGACTCATCGAGCCTGTTACATCAAGTCCGATAATAATCGGCGTGCTGTTGGGATGTTCGCTGCTGTCCCGGCTTTCTCTGAAAGCAACCTGCTTAGGATCGAACTCTGAGGTCATCATTCTGGAAGCATAAATTGCACTTGTGGATTGTCCTGCCACGTTTTTAGCTGAGTACCTAGCCCAGTCTGCTGGTTTCCAACCACCATGTCCCATAAACCATTCCTCCTTAGTAATCAATTGTTCTCTTAAAATAACTAAGCAGTCATTAAAGGCTGTAGACTTCCTTCTCTCCCACTTCCATTCTCATAAACTTCCTAACTCCATAGGAGTTTCGCAAAACCTTGTTCCAACGCAGGAACTCTTTTCTTGCCGAGTCTGCAGCCCCCTTCTCCAACCAAGCTTGATAACTATCCGGCACTTGTGCCTTATTTAGCAATACTCTGCCGATGAGTTTTATGGATTCCAGATCCGTTGTAATACTGCCTGTTTTGTTTGTTTTAGTTAAGGGCCCCATCACATCGTAAATCTGTTTCTGGGTACCGAGCATCTTTTCCCCCTGCCCGACGCAGTACCACCAGCCGCCGAATAAGGCGATTGCGTGGTTTTCAGGTGATACAAAGCAATTTTCCAAACTAATTCCATTATGAACTAGGCCATTGTAATCCAGGTAACAGCAGATATTGCCTAACCGGCTTAGCATCCAGGCTACATGCCTTGGCTCAATCCTTCCTAGATAATAATCGAGCAAATCATGCAATCTAACCAAGTCCTTGGTCTTTTTTATGACCAAAACCCATTTCCCTTCGGCTGTCTCGAACTTATCGATGAATTTCGGGAAATACCGTTCGAACTCATCTTCCATGGCTTGGTTTTCATATCTTAGGGAACTCACCCGCTTAATGGCGTTCTCAAAATATCTCTTGTGCTCTGCCTCAAGTACATAAACCACCACAGAGGATGCCACGTATTGCTGGCCCAGCTCAAAGGGGAACTCTTTGATGAATTTCAACCTTTTGAACTTGTCTTCTTTGGTTTTAAATTCGATAACATTGCTTTCTTCCCATTGTCCGGACTCAAACAATATTTCGGCCTGGGCATACAGATCTCTGATCTTTAGAAAAACATCTTCAGCCATAGTCTCTTTGTTGCGGTCCGGATGGTACTTCTGTACAAGTAACCGATACTCTTCCTTGGCTTTAAGGGGGTGGTTGGAGTAGAGGTCCCCGCATTTTACTGCTGCCAAGATCCCCTGGGGATTATTGATATCAACCATGGTGTCACCTCCTTCCTCCCTTAATTGATACTATCTTTGCTTGAACAGCCGGGCCGGTCGGTGGGCTTTCCCATCTGTCCATTGGTCTGTCTCAATGATTTTATCGTTTAATACCCTTCTAAAGGCCTGGACTTCACGGCCGAGGAGCAGTTCATAAACTGTCTGCAGCTCCTTAACTGTGAAGAGTTCATTGACCAGGTGAAACCCTACATCGGTATACATGATTTTATTTTTGATCCGGTTAAGAGCATCAGCAATAATCATCCTGTGGTCGAAAGCCAGGCTTGTAATCCGAACACTTGGGTCCTTTACCGCAATGAAACTTAGCCTATCCGGCTCCCATTCGGAGGTTGCTGATTCTATCCAGAACCATTCCGCTTCCTTGCCGGCCCGTTCTGAATTGAGCAGGATTTTCTCTTTGGGCGCCAGGGCAATGTAACCTATACTAATAACCCTGCCCCTGATGTCCCGGTTTACATCATCTCCGTAGGAGTATAACTGCTCCAGATAAATATCGTCGAGGCCAACCTTTTCCCGAAGTTTCCTTTTGGCACATTCCAGCAAGGGCTCATCATAATTTACAAAGCCTGCCGGTAAGGCCCAGCATCCGTTGTAGGGTTCTTCATCTCTTTTAACCAGGAGTAGCTGCAGCCCTTTTTCTGCTACTTTCCGGTTATTACTGAGGGGCTTATTATCCGTTGTCAGTACCACTACGTCTGTTGCTACACTCATTCGATGGTGTGTGCTAAAATCATGTTTCATTGGTCATAATCCTTTCGAATTTTCTTGAGCTAATTATATATCAACTTTTACTTAATTACAATATGTTATTAACTATTTGTATCTAACTTTTTTTTGTGAACAACTATAAGTCAAAATTGATAATACATAAAAAAGCACCGCTGTTAACGATGCTTAAAGTTCCCTAGATTTGCAGATTTTGCAGATGGCGAACCGTTCACTTTGATACCATATCGTAACATCCCCCCATAACGGACTTCACCGTCTAGTTATTCACCATGCCTGGTGCACCGCAGAAAAACATATGCTTGGCTCAAATGACCGCTTGAAAGGATAGAATGACTGGATTACGTTTTATCATTATTTAACCATATATTTCGCAAGTGTTGCCTCGAGGACTACCATCGAGATCGGTTTGCTAATATAGTCATCCATGCCTGCAGCAAGGCATTTTTCTCGATCACCCTTCATTGCATGAGCCGTCATCGCAATAACTGGCGTATTCTTATTTAATGAGTCCATTTTCTTAATCTGTTCAGTCGCTTCATAGCCGTCCATGACTGGCATTTGACAATCCATTAATATCAGATTGAATTTTTTGGCATTGCATAACTCTACTGCCTGTTGTCCATTTATGGCTAAGTCTACTAAATATCCTAATTTTTCCAGCATTATTAGTTCTAACCTCTGATTTGGAACCATGTCTTCTACCAGTAGGATGTATCCATTACTCAAATCAGGATGTTTCTTTGGGGCTGTTTGTCTTGTAGTTAAATTTCCTTTGATCTCTGATACTCCTAAAACAAAAACCTCCGAAACAACCTCAAGTAATTCCTTTCGTCGGACAGGTTTAGAAAGATAGCCGGCAAATCTTATACCCTGAGCCAGCTTCCAGTCTCCTTTCTGAGCTGCGGAGGTGATCAGAATAAATCTAATATCCTTGAACCGTTCCTCTGTCAACAAATGTTGCCCAAATTCGTGCCCATTCATCCTAGGCATCGTGTAATCCACAAGTATAATCTGAGGCAAACTTTCTATCGCTAATCCTTGAAGGATTTCAATTCCCTCTATTCCATCCTTTGCACTTATAATCTCACAACCTGTCTCAAGCAGATATTCACAGATGATCATTCGATTACTATCATTGTCTTCAACAATCATAACTCTAAGATTGCTCAAGTTATCATATCTAAGTCTCGGTTCCTCCTCTTCCAGTTGCATTTTTTCTAGTTCTAAAGTTATGCTGAAGGAGCTGCCTTTCTCCGGTTCGCTGATAACTTCAATAGTGCCACCCATAAGTTCTAATATTTTTTTTGAGATAGCCAGCCCAAGACCAGTTCCTTCATACTTTCGTGTTGTAGAAGCATCTGCCTGCATAAATGTTTGAAATAACCTCTGCTTGGCCTCCTTTGATATTCCGATACCTGTGTCTTGTATTTCAAGTAGTATAATTACTTTTTCTATATTCTCTTTCATTAACCTTACTCTAACCGCCACTTCCCCTTGATCTGTGAACTTGACAGCGTTACCTATCAAATTATTTAAAACCTGCCTCAATCTGCCCAGGTCCCCACGAACTCCAACAGGGACTTCAGCCGATATATAGGAGAGTATCTCAATACCTTTTCCATGTGCTTTAGGTGAGAATAGCGAAACAGTTTCTTCCACTAGTTTATGAAGATTAAAGGATATACTTTCAGCCATCATCTGACCCGCTTCAATTTTCGAGTAATCTAATATATCATTAATCACTAAAAGCAGAGCGTCCGTTGAAGTCTTGACTTCTGCCAGATAACTGGCTTGTTCTTTTTCCAATGGCATGGCGGAGAGAATATCTATATAACCGATAATCCCATTCATGGGTGTTCGGATTTCGTGGCTCATATTGGCAAGAAACTGTGATTTAGCCGCTGTAGCTTCTTCTGCAGCATGTAACGCACATTTAAGCGCTTCTTCTTTTTCTTTCATTTTGGCTTCGGAAACAAATTGTTTCTGGAACAAGCGAGAAATGGAGTTAGCAGATAATAATATCAGCCCATAAAAAATCAACAAAAGCACTGTGAAAACCAGGAACAAGAAATTGTGTTCTCCTGCTAAAGTAGCTGTTATTATACTCCCCAGGACACCAACCCAAATCATTGACAGGTACGGGGCTGTCGCCAGAATAAAGGCCCCCGATGTAATAAAACCAACGATATATGATCCCAAGAAGACTAACTGCAGTCCTTCAGCATAAGGATAAATTATAAATGCCAAAAGCCCACAAAAACCAGCTGAGAGTCCTGTCAGAACCATATGCTTTACAATACACATTTTTCCGAGTAGTTTATCATTGCAGTAATCGAGTATGGCTGATACACTCCAAAAAAAAGCAGTAATAGTAATCAGGCCAACGCAGAGATACATGGATAACCTAATCTGAACATTGGGGAAGATCAATAAAATTCCGAAATTACAGATCAACGTTGTAAGCTGAGCAAAGGGAAGAATTTTGCAAACTGCTTTTAATCCTGCAGATCTAGCTTTCTCTATTAGAATCTGTTCTGAATCGGGACTTAAAGGAGAAAAGGCCATAGTTCACCTCATAATAAGCATTCATACTGAACACACTGTTTAATAACACTGCTCTCGATATTCCAGAAGATATACTAAGATTCTACAATAAATGCTAAATTCCTCTATTAAATTAAACAGGCATACCTTCCCATAAGTAAGAAGGTATGCCTGTTTAATTATTCGGATGCTTCCAAGTTCAAAGAAACACTGTCATATGGTTCGGGAATTCCCGTTGTCAGATCGTAAAGATAGGCTGTGTCTAATCATTTCCTGATATTTCTGGATATTATGCAGAGGAAGTTTAAATCTTCGTTTAGGATTTCAGAGATGATCCAAAAAAAATTTCACTTAGACAAATTTCAAATTGCAATAATTTCCATATTATGGATTAGATCAAGATTAAAGGGGGTAAGTTAAATGGCATTTGGTAACATGGATGGAGCCGCTTGCGGTTGTGATCATGGAAAAGGATTTGGAGCTGGCATTGCTGCTATTGTAATAATAATTCTTCTTCTCATCGCATTGGGAATTGTGTTCTAATTTTAAGTTAGAAAGGTGGAAACATTATGTACGGAATGAGTAATGTATGCTGTCCTCCTCAGGTTGCCCCAGTCGCTGGTTATGGGTATGGCGGAGTCGGCGCAGGAGTCGGTGCAGGAATTATCGCGATTGCTATTTTAATTCTTCTTGCCTTAGGGGTCATATTCTAAATCAAGCTAATGTAAAAGTTGTTATAATAATGGAGAAAAACAGCAGGAAGAATATCTTCCTGCTAACTTCATGAACGGATCGATAGGTTCAGTATATTTTTCAAGGGGAGCATACCAATGCTTATAGTTCCCAAGATAGGGCGCTTTCCAAGTTTTCATTTTCTATTTAATTCTCGGGAGGAAGACAACAACCCACGCCTCGCGTTTTGTGAGCTGGATACTTTATATCTCTAAAAAACCCGGCCCTTCCTTCTGCTGAAGCAAACGCTCTATTCTTGGCAGGGAAATCCCCAGGGTTTCTCGGAGCACATCTTCCACGGTTTCTACGGGTATCACCGTAAGTTGTTTTTTTACGTCTTCGGGTACATCCTTCAGATCCACTACATTGTCCTTGGGAATCAACACTTTGCTGGTGCCGGCCCTTTGGGCTCCCAGCAGTTTTTCCTTCAGCCCGCCGATCGGCAGGACGGCCCCTCTCAGGGTAATTTCTCCAGTCATGGCGATTTGAGAATCCACCTTCTTGCCTGTGATCAGGGAAGCTAGGGCGGTGAATAAGGCGATTCCTGCGGAAGGACCGTCTTTGGGTACCGCTCCGGAAGGGACATGAATATGCAGATCCCGTTCCTTAAAAGGAACTGTATTAAGAGGCAAGCGCGATTTTAACAGGCTCAGAGAAATTCTGGCCGATTCTTTCATCACATCGCCCAGCTTGCCGGTGAGGATAACCTCTCCGCTTCCGGGCATATCGGTGGCCTCGATAAAAAGGATTTCACCACCGACGGGAGTCCAGGCCAACCCCGTGACCACGCCGGGAGGATTATCCTGCTGAACCCGGTCATGCCGCGCCACCTGCCTGCCCAACAGTTCCTCCAATTCCTCGGCCTTAATCCGGTAAGGCAAATCGACCTTGTGTGAGACAATTTTTTCCGAAGTTACTCTGGCCAGGGCAGACAGTTGCTTTTTCAGCCCCCTGACCCCGGCTTCCAAGGTATATTCACTGATTATTTTTTGCAGCACATCATCGTCCAACAGCAATTGTTCCGTGGTCAGTCCGTGTTCTTCCAGGATAGCCGGGAACAGATGATTTTTGCCGATATGGAATTTTTCCTCAATGGTATAGCTGGAAACCTGAATGACTTCCATTCTGTCCAATAGCGGCCCCGGTATGGTTTCGGTTGAATTGGCCGTGGCAATAAAGAACACATCGGACAAATCATAGGGCAGATCCAGATAATGATCGGTAAAGCTGTTGTTTTGCTCCGGATCAAGCACCTCCAGCAAGGCGCTGGCCGGATCGCCGCTGAAACCGCCGGTCATTAGTTTATCAACTTCATCGAGAACCATGACGGAATTGTTGGTGCCTGCCTTACGGATGCTTTGGATAATCCGCCCCGGCAAGGCACCTACATAGGTCCTGCGGTGTCCCCGGATTTCGGCTTCATCCCTGATTCCTCCTAAGCTCAAACGGATATACTTCCGCTCCAGCGCCTCAGCAATGCTTTTGCCCAGACTGGTCTTTCCGGTACCCGGAGGCCCGACCAACAAGATGATGGAGCCTTTTTTGCCGTTTTTCAGCTGCATCACTGCCAAATGCTGGATAATCCTGTCCTTAACCTTCTCCAGTCCATAATGCTGTTCATCCAGAATCCGCCTTGCCGCTCCAAGATTAACCGGCTTAACTTCAGCCTTTGCCCAGGGCAGCTGTACCAGAAGCTCCAGGTAATTGCGGATCACGCTATATTCGGAGCTTTGGGGCCCCAGTGACTCCAGCTTATCTAATTCTTCAAGGGCGGCATCCCTGATATCGGGCGGCATCTGAGCATCTTCGATTTTGCTTAGATAATCCTTCTCTTTTTTCCCGCCTTTGCCTTTTTTCCCTTCATTCAATTCCTCCTGAATGACTTTCAGCTGCTCTCTGAGCGCGGATTCTCGGTAGAACCGGTTGGCTCGCTCAGATAATTTCTCGGACATCTGGATCTGCAATTCAATGGCTTCCTTTTGCTTCAGCAGATGATCCATGAAGCGCAAACCCCGTTCCTTCAGGGAATCTATTTTTAAGAGTTCATATTTGTCTTCGTTAGAGATGGGCAGAAACTGACTCAAATACCCAATGAGCAGATTCAAGTCGGCAAAGGGTTCCACCACTTTGTTGTATCTCTCTCCCCCTTGGAATTTTTCACTCACTTCATAGACAACTTTTTTTAGGTAATCCAGCATTTCCTCCCGACCTTGCTCGGTTAAGTCCGTCTGATCCGGTTCAAGCTCGTATTGAGCATAGATCTGACCATTTTCCAATTGAAGTTCCCGAATTACAATTCTGTCTTTTATACTGACCGCTACGTGCAAAGCTTTTTCAGACTCCTCAATTCGATTGACCGCGAAGGTTACGCCAATCCGGTAAAAATCGTCTTCCTCAAGGGACTTTTGACCGAAATTCTGCTTCAATGGCAATGCGATCTTCGCGATTTCATCGTTCTCCAAAAAATTTCTTTGGATATCATCCAGGGTTTTCAGCTGAATGATGGTTTCCACCTTCGGCAATAAAACCGTATGGGATACGGGGAAAACAATGGCTCTCTTTTGCGTGTTATCGATTTTACTCATCTTCTTTTATCCTCTCTCACTTCTTAAATGAATGTTCATTTATTAAATCGTAAAATTTTGCGAGATTCTTTTGTTATTCGCTCTCAATCGATCTCACAAAATCATCCCGCTTACCAGAACTCTATAATAATATTGCGCTCAGGATTATTTTTGTCAGCTCCTGAAGCAAAACCTCTTTTTCCTCTAAACTTTTATGGATGTCAAGGGCGATCGCCTTGACCGGATAAAGAATGACTACCAGCAAATTATCTTCACTGTAGGGTTTAAGGATTTTGTTCTGCTTCATCTCCCCAATTAGTTTATGGAGATGACAAATCCCCTTTTTCCCGTTACAGCTATTGGCTAAGGCCGGACAATTGGAAAACTGCTCAACAAAGCTGAAGATTTCTTTGTGCTCCAGAATATAGTCATAATAACCCCGGATGATCAGCTCAATCTGTTGCCGCCCTCGAGCCCCCTGACCTACCCGATCGATTAAATAGCCATATATTTCTTCCGAGTATTCCTGATAGATATCCTGCAGCATGTTTTCTTTATTTTCATAGTAAACATACACTGTTGCCGGTGAAACCCCTGCGATCTTGGCGATCTTTGAGACAGATGCACCATGAAAGCCCTCTTGAAGGATCAACTTGATTACTGCTTCTTTAATACTTCTTTCTTTTTCGTCATCCTTTTTTCTCATGCAATCACCTCGATATATTCCTATATTAAATGATCATTCATTTATTGTCAATAGGAGTATGGTATGTCAACCTATCCTTTGAGACTGATTACCGAGGATTCCCTTCTGAACATTTTTTTGCAATCATCCAACAAGGTGTAAATAACCGGTACTACAAACAATGTAAGAATCGTTGAAGTAATTAATCCCCCGATAACTGCATGAGCCATTGGCGCATACATCTCCGAGCCGGTTGCTTGCGCAAATGCTGAAGGCAGCATGCCGAAAATCATAGCCAAAGAGGTCATCACGATGGGACGCAGCCTTACCAGCCCAGCTTCCACCAAGGCATTATTAATCTCCACTCCTTCGCTTCTCCTCTGTCTGGCATAGTCAACAAGCAAAATGGCATTCTTGGCAACCAGGCCCATCAACAAAATGACCCCGATCAAAGACATGACGCTTAGCTGACTGCCGGCAATAAACAGTCCAAGTATTGCTCCGATAATAGCCAAAGGCAGAGCAAACATAATCGCTACCGGGTCAATATAGCTCTCAAACTGGGCTGCCATAACCAGGAATATAAAGAGAATCCCCATTCCCAAGGCTATCACCAGCTCAATAAAGCCATCTCCCATTGGATCATCAGCCAGCACAAGAGAAATACCCTTGGGCATCTGTAGTTCATGATTGAGCTTTTGCAAATTTAAAGCTGAAAAATCATCGGTAGAAATCCCTGTAACATTGGCTGAGAGTTCAATTTGTCCAGTCCTGTCATACCTTTGCAGGGTGGAAGAGGTGGTTGCAAAAACCTTGCGGGTCACCTGGTCCAGGGCAACCATACGCTCATTTGATCCTGAGACATAGATCCCGCTCAAGCTGCCTAAGTCCACACGCTGATCATCCTCCAGGGAAACCCTCACATCATAGCGATCTTTTGCTCCATTAAACTTGCTCACGACGACACCGTCAAACAGTGTATTTAGGGTTTCTCCTACTGCAGCCGAATTGACTCCCAGATCTGCTGCCTGATCACGATCCACATCCAGCTGTAACTTAGGCTTTCCTGCCTTATAACTAATGCTTACATCCCGAGCACTGGGATCTTCCTTCAACATCTGTTTTGCTGCCAGGGCAATAGTTTGCATCTGCTCGTAATCATTCCCCCTGATATTAAAGGTGACATCCTTAGCGGTGCCCGACCCCATTGAAGCTGTATAAATGGCCAACTCTATCCCCGGAACTTTTTCATAGTCATTTCTCATTTTCTCAGCGATGTCTTTGGCACTGTCCTTGCGTTCCTTTTTATCAGATAGCTTTAGGTAAATTGATACTTCATCCATTCCTACTGTAGTGTACATACTCCGTACTTCAGGATATTTCAAAGCAATACTTTCCAGGTTCTTAGCTTTTTGTCCTGCCGCCTCCAGGGATAAACCTGAGTCCAGCCCCACATCGATGGTAAGTTCCCCCAAGTCCGTGGCAGGAAGAAAGGTGAACCCCAGCCCGGGAACTAAAGCGATACTTCCCGCAAACATGGCGAAAACCAAGACCAGGGTTTTCAGCCTGTGGCGGAGGACTACCTTAAGTAATTGCGAATAATTTCCGGCAAGTTTATCAAGCCTTTGGTTAAACCACCCTAAAAACTTACCAATAATCCATTTCTCCTTTTTATCATCTGCCTTAAGCAGTTTAGCAGACATCATGGGTACCAGAGTAAAGGAAACGAACAATGAAACCAACATACTAAAAACAACTGTCAAGCCAAACTCAATAAATATTTTCCCGATAAATCCGCTAACCAGGGCAACGGGGAGAAAGACAGCTACAACGGACAGGGACGTGGCCAGGACTGCCAGACCAATTTCAGAAGTAGCATCTTGGGCTGCTTGAAAGGGAGATTTACCCATACCCAGATGGCGCTCAATATTTTCTATGACAACAATTGCGTCATCGATCAGAAGTCCGACGGATAGTGATATGGCCATCATTGACATGGTATTAATGGAAAAATTCATGAGCTTCATGGCAATAAACGTGGTAATGATGGAGATAGGCAGAGAAATTGCACTGGTCAAGGTGCTTTGCCATTTATTCAAGAAGAGAAAGATAATGGCAACTGCCAGGATACACCCTTCCAGGACAGTTTTATTAACATTGTTGACCGTGTCCTTTACTGCCTGGGAATTATCACGAACAATGTCAACCTTTACTCCTTCAGGCAGCAGTCCGGCAATCCGCGTCAATTCTTCTTTAACGTTTTCTGATACCAACACTGTATTGGCACCTGATTGTTTGATGATATCAATCCCTATGGCCGGCTTGCCTTGATAAAAGCAGAGAGATTCCCTATCCTTCATTCCATCCCTCACTTCTGCTACATCACCCACCCTAATCTCAGATCCTGCCCGTTTGGCAATCAGAATATTATTAAAATCCTCAACTTTATTGATATTACTGGTTGTACTAAGGGAAATTTCTGTGCTGGCATCCGTCACCTTACCGCCCTGCATCTCAAGATTATCACTTTGCAGGCTATTGACTACTTCTGACGTAGTTAAGCCAAAGGAAGCGAGCTTTTCCTTATCCAGCAGAATATGTATTTCCCGTTCTGTATTACCTTGGATGTTTACTGCACCAACGCCTTTAACCGTATAGAGACCCTTTTTTACTACATCATTGACTAATTGAGATAACTCTTCAGTTTCTCCTGTCCCGGATACTGCCAGAGAAAAAATAGCTTCGGCAGACATATCAAATTTAGCAATAACCGGCTCCTCAACCTCTTGAGGCAGCTGCCCTCGTATGGAGCCGACTTTATCCCGCACCTCTTGAACCGCTACATCTGCGGATTTATCCATAGAAAACTCCAGGACTGTATTAGACACTCCCTCAGTGATGGTTGAACTTATATGCTTTACTCCGGAAATCTGTCCTGCTGCTTCCTCTACAAGCTTCGTCACCTTAGTTTCGAGCTGCTCCGGCGATGCTCCCCTTTGCTCAACAGTTACTGTAACGTAAGGTATATCCGCCTGAGGCATATCATTGACCGTCAACCTATCGTAGGAGAGAATACCAACTACCAGGAGGACTACGAAAATAACCGTAATAAAAACAGGTCGCTTAATACTGACATCAGCTAAAATCATCCTTATCCCCCCTATTCCGCAACTACCTCTATTACGTCTCCATCCTGCAATGTGTTAACATTAGTACAAATTACACTCTCGCCTTTTTGCACACCGGATTTGATGACTACCACATTTTCCTCCGTTTCACCAATGATTACACTACGTTTACGGGCAATCCCTTGGTCATTAACGTAAACGTAGCAACTGTCTTCATTGCCTGCTAAAGCTGCTAGGGGAACTGTAGCTATTTCAACCTTTTGGTCATTAACTATTTCCGCCTTGGCAAAACTTCCGGGCTTGAGGGCCTGGTCTGGGTTATCCAACTGAATCTGGCCTTTAAAAACCCGTGAGGATGGGTCAGCGGACCCATTAATACTTTTCAGCGTTCCCTCATAGACTAATGGGTCCCTCTCCCCGATGGTTACTTTAGCCTTTTGCCCGACTTTGATATCCTCCAGGTTTGTCTGCTTCACTTCTATAACTGCATTAATCGGGGAAATGTTTTTAACTTTCCCAAGTATGGTTCCCGAATCCACATTCTGACCCAGACTCACACTTTTTTCATCCATCATTCCGCTGATTGGTGCACTGATAGTGGTATAGGCTAAAGAATCCGTAAGGCTTTCTACATTGACCTGCGCTGTAAGGACATTAGCCTTTTGGACCTCGAGGTTTGCTTTCGCCACCTTTACAGCTATCTCTGCCTTTTCCAGCTCAACCTTAGCAATTCCATTATGATCAAATAGTACTTTCAGCCTCTCAAAATTACCCTGTTCCGATTCCAAATTCACTTCCGCACTTGTCAAACTTGCTTGAGCGGCAGACAGTTGACTTTCTGCTGCTCTAAGGTTATTTCTGGCCTCCTTTTCCTCAAGTTTAACCAGCGGCTCTCCCTGATGTATGTACTCACCCTCTTCAAACAGAATTTGTACAACCTTTCCTCCGACTTTACTGCTTACGATACCTTCCTCCGACGCTTCCAAGGAAGCCTTGAATTCAATTTCTGCTGCTTTTTCAATAAAATTCACTTGCTGAACCATGACATAAACCTTATTATTTACAGCTTCAATAGTAACTTGCTTATTTTCTGCTTCAGCTGCTCCCTCCTGATTGCCGAACAACATAACACCTGTCATCAGAACAACCAAAACAGCCATAGAAATAATCACTTTTTTCTTCGTTAGCATTGTTTGACTCCTCCCTGTATGAATTGAACACTAGTTTGAGCACCGTAACTCGCTCCCCTCAAAAATCGGCGCATTGCTGAATTCAGCATAGAATAGGAATTTAAACGGAGCGTAAACGGAAATACAATTTCCGAAAAGCTTTTAAAACATTAAGAAACTTGGCGGAAAAGGCAGCGGCCTTAGTTGCACTTTTGTAATTGAATAAAAAAACGGCTGCAGGATAGTTCCTACGCCGTTTTTGCTCAATTTCTGTTTACTCGTTGATGGGTAATTTAACCTGGAATACTGTTCCCTTTCCTAACTCACTTTCCACAGTAACCTTACCCTGGTGTAAATTAATAATCTTTTTCACCAAGGCAAGTCCCAGCCCACTTCCACCCAATGAGCGGTCACGGGATTTATCTACTTTATAAAATCGCTCAAAAATATGCATTTGCTCAGCTGGCGCTATACCGATACCGTTATCGGAAATGTTACAAACCGCGGTTTCGCCGTCTTGTTTTAAGCTGACGTTAAGCTCCCCATTTTCAGGTGTAAATTTTAAAGCATTCACCAAGAGGTTGATCCAAACCTGCTTTAACAGATCCTCGTTTCCAGAGACGGTTATTTTTGGCAAGGATGTTTCGGGAATAATATTTTTTGCTTTCCATTGCGGTTCTAAGAGTAAGACAACGTTTTCGAGTTGTCTGTCCAACCGGAACGGGGCTTTGGTGATAGAGCTGTCCGGCCCTTCCAATGCCGACAGCCGCAAAAGATTATCCGCCAGTTTGGATAATCTCTTACTTTCCTCTTCGATGATCGCGGCATATTCCTGCTGCTTAAGCGTCGCTCCGTCCTTGCGCAGCAGGGCGGCATAGCCGCTGATGGATGTCAGCGGCGATTGAAACTCATGGGATATGTTGGAGATAAAATCCTGCCGCAGCTGCTCCATCGTGCCCAGTTCTTTGGCCATCTTATTGATGCTGTCAGTGATTTCAAGGAAATGCCCATGTTTATCCCGCTCAATAAACACATCAAAATTACCCTGGGCTATTCTCTCCAAAGCTTCAAGGGTTCTCCGCGCAAGGCGGGTTCGATCGTCTTTATGTATAATAGCAACTACCATAATACTTCCGACAATCAGGACTAAATTGATAGTACCGTAGAGCATATCCGACCACGGTTCCGGCGGTCTTCCTATGAACCGGTAAATTAGCAGCATCAGCAGATAGCTTGCTACAAAACACGCCGCCAGCATGCACGCAACAAAACACAGCCAAAGGAAGTTTTGCAACCAGCTCTTTTCATTCAAGAGATCACCTCCAGACGATAACCCAAGCTGCGGATGGTGAGAATTTGAAAACCGAATCTTTCAGGCGGAAATCGGTCCCGCAGCCGTCCGACATGAACATCCAAAGTGCGTTCATTGCCGTCAAAATCGAACCCCCAGATATCCTCAATCAGCTGATTGCGGGATAAGGTTTTTCCCGGGAAGCTGCCCAGCTTAAAAAGAAGTTCAAATTCCCGCAGGGGAATACTTAGGCGTTCTCCGTTGGCGGAAACTGTATGGCTGGTGTTGTCCACGGTAAGAAGGCCTATCCCAATGGTTTGCTGGGATGCGATTTTATAGCGTTTCAGCAGGGCTCTGCTGCGCAGCAGCAATTCTTCCGCTTCAAAAGGTTTTGTCAGGTAATCATCCGCACCCGCTCCATAGCTTTCAATTTTTGAGCCTATTTCACTTTTCGCTGTCAACATAAGGATCGGCATATCCTTGTAATAATTGCGGGCATTCCGGCAAAACTCTAAGCCATCCATATTAGGCATCATTATATCGGCAACGCAAAGATCTATTCTTTTTTCGTCGAGTTTCAGAAGTGCGTCCCGGCCGTCTGCAGCTTCGTAAACCTCGAAACCGGCATCCTTCAATATGGTACTTACCAGTCTGCGAATATAAGCATCGTCATCAACCACTAATATTTTAATCATTGCCACACCTCATTTTCGTAAAACACCTATTTACGATAATATAGGTTTGTAAACAGAGTGTAAACAAGACCAACAATGTTAGACGAAAGAAGCTGCTCTGACTCTTAAATTTTCCATAAGCTATATAGCTATGATTTTGTATAAAAGCACTGGAAATTGTAATCCACAAGGATGCAACAACCAGTGCTTTCGTCATATCTCCACCTTATCAGGAGTGTATATGAAATATTTTAATTTTATTATGCCCCTTTTTCAAAATGTCCTTGACATGGGAACCACTTTATCGCCGTCTTCCTCTTTATTTACCGTTTTTTATATTTCAGCTGTTCTTTACGACCCTTACGATACTCGGCACGGCCCTTTCGGTAATCTTCAATACCTTTTTGATACTCTTCCATGCCCATCTGCCATTGGTTACCCCGCCATGGATTGAGAACCCATGGATTGCCAACTTCAATTTTTTCGCCAACACGAATCATATTTGGATTGCTGATTTGAGGATTTATATCGATCAAATGTTGAAGGGTTGTTTTATGCTGCATTGAAATAGTGTATAAAGAATCTCCCGGTTGGGTTGTATGGTACATCACAGACACCTCTCTATATCCATATTTTTACTTATTTATTTTATGGAGAGACAAATATTTGTTGTGCATGTACCGGATCATGCCAATATTTCTCCTGCTTTTACTTTTTTGAGTAACCAGCCATGGGTTATAACTTTTACATAGCAAGTTTAAATCATCGTTTAGGATTGTAGATTCATCATAATCCAAAAACTTTTTCTTAGACAAATTTCAATTGGATATTATTTCCATATTATGGATTAAGTCAAAGTTAAAGGGGGTAAGTTAAATGGCATTTGGTAACATGGATGGAGTCGCTTGCGGTTGTGATCATGGAAAAGGATTTGGAGCTGGCATTGCAGCTGTTGTAGTAATAATTCTGCTTCTCATCGCATTAGGAATTGTATTCTAATATAAGTTAGAAAGGTGGAAACATTATGTACGGAATGAGTAATGTATGCTGTCCTCCTCCCGTTGCCCCAGTCGCTGGTTGTGGGTATGGCGGAGTCGGTGTCGGTGCAGGAATTATCGCGATTGCTATTTTAATTCTTATTGCCTTAGGAGTCATATTCTAAACGTGTGTTGGTTGAATTGGCTACCATTTGAAATGGTAGCCAATTATTATGCTTTATGGCTCAAATGACGTTTGAAAGGATAGGGTCGTTCCAATTTATCTAATTTAAGCAACAAAACTCCGCATATAACAAGCAAGCCTCCGAGCAGTTGGCTGCTTGTCAGTGTTTCTCCCAGAATAAAGCCAGCTAATACGATGGTTATTGCAGGTTCTATGGTACTTAAGATAGAAGCTTGGCTGGCTCCTAAAAGGGATAGCCCTTTTTGATAAGAAAAAAGAGGGATAACGGTACATAATATTGCTGTTCCAAGACCTACGACCCACAGGGCTGACTGGGAGTGACCTGAAAAGACATTGGTCGGCGGATAAATGACCATAGTAGCCAACAAACAAATGATGCTTGTAGAAGCGGATACGGTAAATGGATCCGCCTTTTCGGAAAGATACTGTCCAAGGATATTGTAAAGCGCATAAAATAGCGCTGATAAAACGCCATAAAAAAAGCCCGGCATGCTGATTTTTTGACCGGATATATTTACAACATCTACAACCAGCAAGCAACCGAAAAAGGCAATAAGTAAAGTTACGCCCTTAACCAAGGATATTTTCTCTTTAAAAAACATGGCGGACATAAGTACAACCATTAGAGGATAGGTATAAAGCAATATATTAGTAATGGTAGCTGACATATACTTAATGGATAGGAAGTAGGTATATGAACAGCCAAAAAACAGTAACCCTTGGAGGGTTAATAGAAAAAGACATGATTTGGATATTTTTAAGCCCTTTTTTCGACTGACCAAGTGGATAAAAACCATTAAGCTACTGGCTATGAGAAATCTCGAGAATAACATGAGATCCATGGTTAAACCCAGGTTATACCCCCATTTTACGAATATGGGTAAAGCCCCATAGCCTATGGCTGCGAGAATTATTAAAAAATAACCATTTAGCATTTCATTATTTCCCCTTCTCCTTGTTACATATTACACGATATTCAAGAGCCCCATTATAAGTAAGGTACCAACTCTATGTCAAATACCTAAGAATGATACGGGGTATAGACATCTTCGATTCCTTTTATTGATTGTCATATAGTAAAAAGCAAAAAAGCTCCCTCAAGGAAGCTTTTTTGCTTTTCCGAAAAAGATAAATTGCTGCAAATGAAAAATGAACAGTGATTACGGGGTGAATTTACTAAATTACATATTCTCTACAAATTGAAGTTTAAATCCATTGGGATCATTAATGAAGAAAAACTTTGTGTGAGGATTGGGCTGAAACGGTCCGCTTTGAATTTCTATTCCTCTTTCTTTAAGGAATGTCATAAATTCATCCACAGACTCTACTTCAAATCCCCAAGAAATATCTGTCCCACAATTAATTTTCGTATCGGCTGCGTTACAGAGCAATTCAATCTTTGTTTCTCCGTCTCCTAAAAAGGCTATCTCAACCCCCGGTCCGGCAGGAAACCTATTAACTAATTTTAAGCCCACTATTTCCTGATAAAACTTTAAAGATTCCTCTAGATTTGCGACCCTTAATGTGCTCCAGCAGAACTTCATAGGACTAATCCTCCCTTAAATTAGAATTGTTACCCTATAATTCGGGCATTGCTCTCATCTTCTTAAGATGAGTAAACCATACCGTATTTTCCAAATTTTGAAGTTGAAACTTGATTTCCTTCGTTGTTATTTAGCGTCTTTCACCTTACTGGTAATTATAGGTATTATGGTAGCTACTACCAGAATCACCAATATCATAATTGCCATACCGTTAGAAGCAGCGAAGCCCCTTGGCTCACTTCCTTTTATAACACCTAATACTTGAAGTATTATACCGATAAGTCCTACTATAGAACCACCAGCTACCAGTCCTGAAGATAAGCTAATTCCATTAGATACTTTAACTTCTTTTTCCTTTTCCGATCTGGAAGTTCTTTCTACGAAGGAACGAATTAAGGCACCTACTAAAATTATAGAAGTTGTAGAAATTGGTAAGTAGAATCCTATAGCAACTGTCATTATAGGCAGGTTTAGAAAGAATAAAACGATTCCCATAATAACACCAAAAATAATCATGACCCAAGGTAATTTTCCTGAGATTATACCAGCCGTTAAGGTTGCCATTAAATTAGCTTGAGGCAGGGCAAAGGGAACGTTATCACCGGTCATGGCAAGTTGATTGGAAAGTAATAATATAGTACCGGTTACAACTACAACGCCAACGATACCCGCTATGGCGAAGTATTTTTGCATTTCATTTTTGTCTCCGCCTATTATGAAGGCAACTTTTTGGGATTGGCAGTAACCGCCGGCTGTTGCTATAGCAGTAACGATGAATGTACCAAAGAGAAGTAAAGATCTGTTGCTTTCAGGATTTGTCCATCTCATTACAACAAATAAAAATGTTACAAGAACTAAAGAAGCTATAGTCATACCAGATACAGGAAGGTTGGAAGTTCCTATAGTACCTGTTAAACGACCTGAAACAATGACAAATAGTAATGATAAGAATAATGACAAAACAGAAGCAGTTACGGCCATTAGTATGTTACCGCCGGATACCAAGAAACCGGCAATAAGACCTACGATTATACCACAAAGTAGGATTAAGTTTGTGACAGATGAGCTATCATCATTGTTTGATGACTTAGCGTTGAGTGTTTCTTTAATTGAAAATATTATAGTAGGTATTAACTTTACAGCACCAATTAAACCGCCGGAAAGCATCATACCTGCGCCGATATATTTTACATAACTACCGGCTATATCACTAACTTTCATAGCGTTTATCGCAACTCCAGGATTATTCCATACGGTTACGTCACCTTTTGCCAGATCAGAGAAGTAACCTATTAGAGGCAAAATACCGAAGTTCGATAAAATCGAACCAGCAAACATAGTTAAAGAAACTTCCATGCCAACTATGAATCCTATGCCTAGTAATAAGGGATTTACTTCAACTTGAAATCTCCACTTGTAAAAGGATTCGTTGACATAGCTTATAACGTTATTAACTAAATTCAAAAATGATCCCGTTATAATAATTATGACCCCACTTATTCCGAACCCTATTCCCATGTACTTAAGAGATTCTCCTGCGCTTTCTGAAGCTACAAGTGTTTCAGATATAGCCATTGACTCAGGGTACATTAATTCACCGTGTTCTTCAACGATTAAGTAATTATGAACTAGGGAAGCTATGGCTATACCGAATAAGACGCCGCCTACACCAACTACAAAACCTTCTAAAAAAGAAGCTTTTGAACCGATTAAAATAATGGCCGGTAAAACGAATATCATCCCACTGGCAATTGATTCCCCGCCACTTGACATCCCTTGAATTAGGTTCTTCCCAAGAATACCCTTTTGTTTGGCAAAGGCAGCTATAAGTGCGGAGCCTATTATCGAACCTGGAATACCGGCTGCAACTGTAAGACCCGATTTCATCCCTGAATAGGCAGTAGAAGCTGCAAACAAAGCCGCCAAAACAATGCCGATTGTTAATACTACGCCGTTTCCACCAGATTTTTTAGAACCGCCGGAAATAAAAGGTACATAGTCTTTTCCAGCTACGCCACCATATGCATCTTTTGATAGCTTATTATCCATAACATACCTCGCAACATATTTTTCTTTGTAGTATTGTCACCTAATTTGAAAAATATGTTGTGAGGCAAAATATCAGTTGGAGGAATTTCGCTTATTGACATAATGCCTGAAATTCAGGAATTTAGAGTGATCAAAATGATGCTCATTTTAATGTTCTTGTTCAACCCACCTAAAGCAGACCTGAATCCATTTGTGTGACATACTCCCACCACCTAAGAGGTGGGGGCTTCTTGGGACGTACCGACTTATGTCGATATTATTACCAAGCTATTCCCGTTTGCCCAACGGTTCTTCTAGTATTAGGCTATGCCTAGTATTCGACAGCCTTCATTTTTGATGTTTATTGCGGCGTTTATATCCCGATCAAGCTCTGCACCGCAACACTTACAACTCCAGATTCTATCGGCCAGCGTCAACTCCTCGTTGATGGCCTGGCAATAGCGGCACCGTTTACTAGATGGGTACCATTTATCGATCGTAACCAGCTGCTTACCTTGCTCTGCCAGCTTGTACGCTAGAAATGTTTTCAACATTCCAAAGCCATTGTCATTCGTTGATTTCGCCAACGTTAAGCATTGCGCCATCGCTCTCATGTTTAAGTCTTCAATTGCTACAGCCGTATAGGCATTGGCTATCTGCCTTGACAGCTTATGCAAAAAGTCCTTGCGTTGATTGGCAACCTTTTCATGAAGTTCAGCGACCTTTTGACGTTGCTTGGCTCTGTTTTTACTACCTTTCACTCGTTTCGATAGTTTTCGCTGCTCTTTCTGCAGTTTGGTTTCCGCAAATGGGTTCCGGTGCCTGACACTAACTTACTAACTTATTAACTTATTGTTTAGCTTGTGAAAACTTAGGGTTCAATGTTGTTAAGAAGCTTACAGCTTACGCATTCGCTATTCCAGTGATCAAAGTTCCTTGCCCAATTTAAGTACTTTCCCTTGGTTCTTTGGTAACACCCCTCCCCACTCTAAGAGTAGATTCTCGGAAACTCTTATCCCAGTTGCACCAACTGGTCACTGCCTGGATATATTTGGTTCACCCCCACCTACCTCTCCCACCTTCACATAGCTAAAATAAGCAATATTATGGATCCCAAAATAAACTTACGATAAAGTGGGTAATTTCCAGAATTAGGACTTCGCAAACATTTGTTCGCGTCACAATTAATTAGAGATTTTTTCTCTAGTTGATTAACGGAGGCGATTTTTTGTTAGGCAATTGGCGTAAACATGGCGAGTATCAGACTTGGCTGAAATCTAAACTTATCTCTTTAATGCCGGAGCATGAAGCCCAAATTCGTTACTATGGCTCTGTTGTTGAAAAGGTTTATGTGTTAAACCTCGATCCTTTGAAAGATGTTATTGTTCCTCTGTATTCCTCTATCGGACGCCCTGCCCAAAACCAACCCGAGCTCTTTAGAGCCTTAGTCGTCATGGTTCACTGCAAAACCCAAGATCCTACTAAGTTTGTTATCTATTAAGGTCTTCTCCGGTCCTATCTGCTATCTGCGGTTTCGAGGGTCAAACGCCTGGAGTCGGTACCTTCTACGATTTACTTGCTCGGTTGTGGCTGGCTGATGCTCCACAAAAAGAGATCAAAACACCCAAATCCAAAGGCCAAAAACGCCCCAAGTCTGGTGATAAATTGAACCTAAACACCCTGGTATCGTCAAAAAACTTGTCGATAAGGCATTGCAAGGTCGGCTTATTGAAAAAAGACCTGTGCGCATTTTGCAGAGAATATTAAAAGAGTGTGCCGTTATACCATCGTCCAAGCTTGGTCTGCTCGGTAATCCTGATAACTTGGCGGTTTCCGGTGACGGATCTCTACTCCTAACCGGTGCCAGTCCCTACTGCAAAAGGCTCTGCAAATGCCACACCCAAGGCATTTACCGCTGCAAGTGTAAGCGCTCCTTTACCGACCCCGCTGCAAACTGGGGTTGGGATAGTTATCATGAACAATGGTTTTATGGACACACCCTGTACTCTATTACTTCGGCAGATAGTCCAAATGACCTTCCGATGTTTAGTACAGGGTTCTCGGCATGATAGTGTCACCTTTGTCTTCTCTTGGGTTGAACTCCTTAATCTCTATCCCGAATTTAAATTTAGTAAAGCTCTTTTAGATTCGGCCCACGATGTCTATGATATTTATCGCCTGCTATGGGCCAATCAAACGGAACCTTTCATCGACCTTAATGGCCGTAACAAAGGCCATTCAATCTATTCTGGGCCGCTTACTGTCAATGCCTTTGGAGTTCCTATCTGTATGGCCAACCTACCTATGCGCAATTGGGGATTTAACAATAATAGATGCCGGATTAAGTGGCGTTGCCCTCATTACAAGGACAAGAGTCAATGTCCTAAACAACAGGAATGTTCTCCAAGCAGCTATGGTCGTGTCATCTACACCAAACCCAACTGGGATTTGCGTCTTTTTACTCCAACTCCCCGCGACTCCAAGGCGTGGAAGGGGATTTATACCCGAAGAACTACTGTTGAGCGTACTTTCAAGAGAATTCTTGTTGACCATAAAATTGAAAATGCCCGATGTCGAAGTAAAAAGCGCTGGTTTTGGCAAGCAACTTTGGCGGCAGTCAATCAGCACTTGGATGCGCAAGTTGCAATACTAAAGCCTTCTATTCTTTCTGACATAGTCTCCTAACCATTTCAAAAGCTGCTTAACCAGGCTTAAAAGAAGCCCCCCTCTGCTTAACCGGGTTTTAAAAATTACTTGGAACACCGGCTTCTTTCCTATTGCCTTTTTGGGAAAGCGAACTTCTTCTTTTGCTTATATTAGCTATGTGAAGTTGTCAAAGAGCATTAATTGGTTGGTATCCCCACATTACCCAAGTTCAGTCACTTAGTTTCCGAGATGCTACTAAGATTGACAAACAGTAACCCTGTGTCTTTTCGCTATCCTTTTCCAATACGCCTTGCCTCAATCCATTAGACAAGCCACATAGAGTGGACTGATTTTCTTCACACGTCTTATCGATTAAACGCCGCCAGTCACAGGATCGGTACATTTAAATGGCCACTCGTATCTTTCGTAAGATGAATAAATTGAATCACAGCTCCAAGCCTTGTTGCCTACTTACCCATGCGGATTTGGTTATACTGATAGACAAGATTGTGGTATATGAGCGAAATGGCGAAGGCTTAGATATAGAGGTTGAGTGGAATACACCGTTATACACTCTCTACACCCTCTCATACCAAGCCTTTCAGCTCACGGCACATATAGCACTATTGGGGTCTCCACGTGCCTTGAGGATTCAAAAATGATGCTCGAAGAAGCTAGTATCCCCTTGGCGGAAGCTGTCTGGCTTTTTTCCGGATCGAGTTACTCAACATTTATCATGTGGGTTGGATTCTAAAAGCACAAAGTTCTTTACAGACCATCTCTAGACCCAATTAACTGGATTTTACTTAAACTCAATATCTTCATTTACTTTTTTATGAATATCAATTCTATTTTCAACATCAATTACGTTAACCAGCCAACCATTTAAAGTGCAGCTTTTTATAAATTCGTCAATTCTATTGATACCATTGATTTCTTTCAATGTAACTATTACACCAAAACGAATCCCCATTCCATCTTTAGGATCCAATCTATTGTTTGTTTTAATTTCCATCCCCCAGTTTTTATTATTATATGATTTTTTGGGCATCATTCTATCTTTAGGTCTTTCAGCAACATATTTTACATTGTCCCATTTTCTAAATCTGTCTCTTGCTTCACCTTCTAGGAGATAGTTTTTCTCGGTATTTAATGCTTCCTCTTGATTTTGCTTATCACCTGTAATATCTTTTACCTTTCCCTGATTACTGATTCTTCCAAAATGAAGATTAAGTTCAGTATTAGTGTAATCAACACCTTGTGCTCTATCGCATATAGGGAAATAACACATGGTTGCTCTCGCGATATAGGGATATTTATCATCTTTAATTGGAATCGGGAAATGATAATTATACGTGTTCCATTTTTCACTTATATCAGATACCAAAAATTTAATCTCATCTTCTTTTGTTTGAACAATATCGTCTATCTTGATAGGCACAACACCATGTCCATAAAGAGCGACTTCTTCTGGAGTTGGCTTTTCATTCCAATCTCTTGCAGCATCAATAATCATTGCTTTAGCAACTTCTCTGCTCAAACCTAAAATATCAATTAAATAGGATAATTTACGGGCAATCCAAGGAGAAGCAAACGAAGTACCAGCAACATTTGCTGCGCCTAATGGTTCGCAAACTTGAATATATTGCTCCTCACTCCCGCCATAATAACTAATATCAGGTTTTGCAAAAAATGACAATGCAAGCCCTTTTCTTGCATATTTTGTTGATAGACCTCTTCTCGTCACGGCATTCACCACCATGCTGTTTATTGAATCAGCAGGCGAACCGATTTTTACAATATCATCACTCGGTTTATTTGTTCCTGCTACAACAAAAATAACATCGTTTTCATACTGAATTTGATCTAATACCGCAGCTTCTGCGGAAATAAAATTATCATTAACTTCTTGATTACTTCCAAGTGAAATATTCCAGACTTTTATATCTTTATTATTAGCAATAATATTTTTTATCTGCTTTGTAATTGTAAAAGAAGAGAATTTTGAGCCAGCCGCAACACCAAAGTGGCGCACTTTAAATCTACCGCATCCATCATCCAACCATGGATTTAATCTAGCACCATCTACAATAAGCGATGACACAGCCGTACCATGACGATAATCATTTGTGCTTTTGGGAAGATTATCGTCAACCATATCATAATATTCTACCCATTCACTAAAATAAACACGTTTATCAAACAAGGTATCAATGACTCCAATAATTGGTTCAATGCTCGGAGAAGGGATATACAACATACCCTGCCGGTATTCTTGAATAAAATCTTCAGGGGATAATTCTGCTAAATCCACCGTTGCCATTGAAACAAGGTAAGGAGCTTTTTCAAATAAAAGCTTTAACTGATTTTCGTCTAGAAATACTGTCTGGTTATCTAATATTCTACTTGTTAAAATATCAATTCCTATATTTTTAAATATTGTTTTTGTATCTGTACCGGTGTTATATAGTGTAACGATGCTTTGCTTGAGTTGGGGTGTTGCCATCTCCACCTCAAAATCATTGATGTATGAAACATCAGCTACCACTTGTTTAAAAACAGATTTGCTTATCGAAAATTGTTTAAATGGAACCTTATCGATTATTTTTTTATCTTCAAAAATAGATTTACTTATACCATCTCGAAACCCAGATTTTAAAACTTCACTTGCTTCAGAAAGCAAATCAATACTTTGATCTAAATCTTTAAGATCCAGAAAATAAGTAATGATATGTTTGCTCTTTTCTTCATTGAATTTAGCCCCTACAATAGCAAAATTAGAATCTTTTCCTCTAAATAAGCCAGATATCCGATTACTTTTTGCAACTATTTTATTATAATAAACACTAATTAAAATACCTTGAAAAGGTCTTTTTTCTAGTTTCCAAAACTCTTTAATTTGACCTAGTTTAGATTTCAGTCTAAGCAATTGGTCACTTGACACTACTTCTTTACTGTTCATGGCAGCTCCTCCGCCATTGCCACTTTTTGAAGCTTGAACAAATCGCTTACCTTTCAGTTCTAGTACATTATTCATCTTGATCTTCCTCCTTATTCAGCTTTCTTGATACCGCACTTTTAGATTCTCCTTTAAGTTTTTCTATTTCTCGCACTGTAAAACCTTGTACATAAAGTTGGGTAATGTCAGTTTGTTCGAGATTACCGATTAGATTATTATAAAGTCTTCTTAAGTAGTCATGCTCAAAATTCACATCACTGAATGCTAAAGATGTTTTTATAATATTTTTTAGTTCTCCAGGATACGGCAGGTTTTCTGTTGCTTTCAATATTTTTTTAAATAACCTTGAATCTTTTGAAATACCTTTAAAATTTTTAATAAAAGATGAGAAGTAATGCTCCGCAACTTCAATCAAATCTTCCTTACTATATCGATTAAAATTAATGACTGCATCGAAACGCCTTGTTAATGCTTTGTCAAAACTTGAATATAAATTTGTTGTTGCAATAATTACTATTTCTTTATTTAAATCAGTCAACCTATCGAGTTCTCTCAAAATAGTTGAAGTAACTCTGCCCATTTCACGTACATCATTAGAATTAATCCTATCCAATGCAATTACATCTATTTCATCGAATAAAATAACAACTTTATTTGAATGTGGAATTGTATTTATTTCATTAAACACGCTTGTAATATTTTTATTAGTTTGACCTAATTTACTGTCAATTAAGTTATCAAAATCAACATAAAACAATGTTCTATCCAGTAAACGAGCTACATGTTTAGCAGCCTCTGTTTTCCCGCTGCCAGGCAACCCTTCAAAAAGAAACTTGTTAATTCCGATATTGTGATTTACAGCATTAATAATACCTTTTATATCATCAGATATCTCCACAGGTAAATTTAGTGGCTCCATTCCTCTAGTATCTAATTGCTTTAAAAACTTACTTTCAAAATCACTACTTTGCGGCGTATACAAATTTGATTCTGAAATTAAACTCATAATATATTCAGCCAACTGATAGTCCCCAATACTATCAAAGTGTCTTGCTATATTTATAGATTCATTTCTAAAAGCACTCTCGTTTCTTTCAACATGATATTTTATTAGATTTAAAACGTTTTGCTTTTTCATAATCGCACCTCCGATTTCTTTTCTATTATATCATGAATCGGGACAAAATTATATATATATGGGACAAAATTATTTAATTCAATATATTTCCTTGCAATTTATCATACCTAATCTTTTTCTATGACAGGTTCTATTCTTCTAAGCATTCTATAATAATCTCTTTCCAAATATAAGGATATAAAGAAAGCCATGAACTGGATTTCAACTCACGGCTTTTGCTAATTTCTATTCTATTTTATCCCTCAACACGTTGCAAAAGGCATACAACCTCACAGTGCCTTGTGTATATTCCGGCGTGAGAGCCACACTTGCACGGTAAAATAGCCACACCATGCCGCCCGGATAGAGAGCTACTTTTGGGGTAGACTTGACATGGGACCCCACATGGGATGCTTCAATGGGTCGAGGGCTGTGGCTCATTATGATGTATTCCTCTTGGGTAAGCCCCATCCCTTGATTTAGGGTAGCATCCGGTGTCCCCATATCAAGTCTTGCTCTGGGGTCAACAAAATACGCGTGGCTCAATACAGCGGAGGGATGGCCCAATTTCTCCTGTGAGAGGTGGCTCAGTGGCCACCGGAATGGCGGCTCTTGAACCGAAATATTCGGTGAGGCTCCCTCCCCGGCATGGTGTGGCTGTTTGTCCGGTGAGGGGGCTATCTGTCCGTGCAAGTGTGGCTCAAGGAGCGGAATATACACCTTGAGGATACAATAAAGATGCCGTACCCTTCTGGTATCCCCTTGGCGGTAGGGCCGATTTTCATCATCCCAATCATAGTCATTTAGGAGATAGGTGATGATCTGCGCAGCCCAGGCAATAAAAAAGAAGCCATGCTTTTCGAAAAGAAAACATTGCCTCATAAGCTCATACCTGGTGGCAGCATTATTAAATTACGTTGAGTTTATATATAAACAAAGGTATCAAAATCTTTACATCTTAATGCCTTTGTTTTTTCTATCTTTGTATATCTGATGCCAGTTTAATAGTCTCTAAATGTGACATTCCTTTACTATTCGCAGAAATAACATCTACTATCTCAACCTTAGTTCCCAACAAAAACTCATAATCTAACATCATGCTTTTAAACACTTTATTAGCCCCATCATATGTATGTTTATATGAATTATATAAGTCCGCTAAAAGTTCTAATGTACAAGTTTCGTAATTTATAATCTCGATTGGGTTATATTCAACAGGCAACAATTGCTTTTCATCAATCATTTTTGCCTCAGCTGTTATTAACGATTCTGGCTCATGATTTTGAAAGTTCCTAGCTCTATTTATACCGACCAGTATTTTAAGAATGTCATCTTCAATTTCTCTCATTTCAAAAGACAAAGTTTTTTTCTTCTTTTTCTTTTTTATTAATTCTCTAAATTTATAGTATGAGAGCGAACTGTCCTGTAAATCACCTATCACATTTAATAAGTGCGTTTCGATATGTCCTTGTAAAGCCAAAAAATCACTATAATCATCGTACGGAATGTCTATTGCTGATGTTTGTTTTAGCATGTTCTTACGTTGGACATCTTCGATATAGACCCTCAGTTCATTTAAATACCTGTCTTGTTTCTTTAATAGTTTATAACATCTGCAAATGAGCTGATATAGATAATAAATAAAGGCCCCTTTGGTATCTAATTGAAATGTCTTTAGCTTTCTTTTTTCCTCTTTTGGGATTTCCATCTGATCACCTCATCACTCAATCTATACTGCACTCGCCCCGTCATTTTCAAAAATGTCATGTCAATCTATAAAATGCCCTCAAAAACGGGGCCAAAAAATGCACTTTTCCATCGCCGTTTTTGCCTGTTTTTTGCTCCCAAAACACTATATATGGTGTTCAAACCGTCTTATTTGTCCTTTTGACCACTATACGTCATCATTATTATACTCTTAACATACACCGCCCACGGAAACATGTCAACCGTCACCACAACCACCCGGTACCCCTGCTCTGAAAATCCCAGCCCTGGCCAAGTCTCTGAATCTAGGAGACAAAGAGCCCCATGGCGAGGGCTTCTTCAGGGCTAAAAAGTGCACGCCCATTAACACACTATATAATGATGCTCATTTTAAATACTTTATCTTCAACATTGAAGGAGTAAATCCATTGTATGCTTTTACTGCCGCTGCAATGTTCTTGTTCAACCCACCTAAAGAAGACCGGAATCCATTTGTGTAAAGTTATCTTCTGGCACCACTAAAAGTCTATCTATGGTTTCAATCATCTCTGGCTTATCCTTAGGAATATTCCCATTAATTGGAGCATAATTCGACATGTGATCACTGAGCAGCTCGAAAGGACCTTCTAAGTTAGCTATCAGAAGTCGGGTTTCCCTTAATACTTCGTAGGGACTGAGAAGCTGAAATCGCCCTTGTTGGTAGTCTTCATAAAGGGGCGTCCCTTTCCAAGGAACATAAGTGCGGAACCGAACAAAATCCGGGGTAAAGGCATTAAGCACCCGAGCACTTTCTAAAGCATGTTCTTGAGTACGTTCACGTCCACCGATCCCAAGGAGGATATACTCACTCAGTTCAAGACCGGCCTCTCTCACCTTGAGACCTTCTTCGATCATTTCAGCTGCAGTGAAGCCTTTTTTAATCCTACGAAGAACTTCGTCATCCCCACTCTCCATTCCCGAGTGTATACGGGTTAAGCCTGCCTCTTTTAGAAGGCGAAACTCACTGAGTTTTTTTAACTTCATGAATTTCGCAGAGCCATAGACGGTCATACGTTTCAAGTAGGGAAACATTTCCCGAGCATAGTGAAGAATCTCTAAAAGCTGATCTGTTTTCATTAAAATAGTGTTCCCATCGGGGAAAAAGATCGACCTTACTTTGTTGCCATGAAAATCTCGGGCCATGAGAAGGTCTTCTTTTATATCGGCCACAGATCGGATTCGAAACTTTGTGTTCCGATACATACCACAAAATGTACAATCATTGTGGGGACAGCCGATAGTCGCTTGAATCAGCAAACTTTCGGCTTCACTGGGTGGACGATAGACCGTTCCTTCATAACGCATGAATTCACTCTCCTTGCAAAGTCTATTCGCTAGTAGCTTCTTCCTTACGACATTGCTCTATATGCCTAATCATCTCATAACTTTTCTGCGAAATAGGGGGAACTTTGTCTCTCCAATACAAAAAGGTTTAATATCTACTGTGATTCCAGCATGAATATTACTTCTTACTTGGCCATCCAATCTTATTAATCCTCCCTTCTATGATTTGAGCATACAACATCGCAGGAATGCCAGTGAGATAAACTCAAAAAAATGTCAAACACGCTTGACATTGTACGTAAAGCTAACTATACTTATGCGTAAAGTTAACTTTACTTTTTGGAGGATCCACAAGTGAAAAACCGTATTCAAGAACTGCGTAAAGATAAACGCATCACGCAAGAAGAATTAGCCGTATTATGCACTGTCACTCGACAAACAATTATTTCATTAGAAAATGGCCGCTATAACCCTTCCATTTTTTTGGCACACAAAATTGCTCAAATATTTCATTTGACAATAGAAGAAGTATTTCTTTTTGAGGAGGATATTCATGAACTACGCTAAAAAAACTCTGCTATATTTTATCGGGCACACTTCCGTTGGTATTATTGCACTATTATATGCCCTTTTTAGCCCTTTCTCAGGGGGGGCCAAAGAAGGAATAATATCAGGTATAATCGGAGGATTCATCACAACGGGAGTATTAGGGATAGTTGTTAGCTTACGCTTAATCAATAACCCCCAAAAAGCAGCGGAAGTTGAAATGTCCAAAAACGAGGAACGAACTCAATTCCTCAGGATGAAAACTGCAGCTGCAATTTATTCCGTCATGATCTATGTTGAAAGTGCCGGAATTCTAGTAACAGGACTTCTCGGGTTCAGAGAAATATGCCTAACCCTTGGGGCCGTGTTAATTATCAAAGTAATTCTGTATATAGGATTTGCTTCTCACTATTCTAAAAAGTACTAATCTGCGGGTAGACGCAGGAGCCACAGTCTTAAACGGGGGGCAATTTCAGCCGTCTTAGACTGTTCATCTATTGCCTGCATGATGGATGAAAGTTCTTTACCATATCCATTCTGTTCATTGCTAATACAAGTATTCTTCAGATGTGCAAACTCAATGAGTCTTTTGCCGCCTTCGGTAAAATCTCCGCAGGCCACTACCACTTTTTCCTTCCCGCGTGGATCAGAAACTCGCTCATATAAACGACTTCCAATTTTTACTTTAATACTTATATTCTAACATAATTCAGATACTTGTCAGGACGATCTGTGAAGGAAGCAATTTGATTTGAGTCATTATTTTTATAATAAATTAAATATTCTAAATTGTCTTGCAAGTGACTAATTTCTTAACCTGAAAGATGTATAATTTATTAAAGATTGGGGGGGCATTATATGACAGAGAAACACAATGAAGGATTGTTGGAGGAAAAACGGTTCTTTTTCCCTCCAACAGAGTTTAGTGCAAAAGCCATCATTCAAAACCCTAACATTCACGAACTAGGGGCGGATCGGGCAACGTTTTGGAATGAACAAGGGAGACGGTTGGACTGGTTTAAACCATGGAACACAGTTCTAGAATGGAATCCACCATTTGCCAAGTGGTATGTCGGCGGAAAATTGAATGCTGCCTATAATTGCTTAGATCGACATTTAGCCGGCCCCCGTCGGAATAAAGCGGCCCTAATATTTGAAGGAGAACTGGGAGATCGCAGGGTATTAACCTATCAAGATCTTTATCGTGAGGTATCCCAGTTTGCCAATGTGCTAAAGTCTCTTGATGTAGCAAAGGGAGACCGGGTGACTATTTATATGCCCCTGATCCCGGAGACTGTGATCGCCATGCTGGCCTGCGCCAGGATAGGCGCTGTGCACTGTGTTGTATTTGGTGGGTTCAGTGCAGAAGCTTTGAAGGACAGGATTCAGAACTCTCTGTCAAAAGTTGTGGTGACAACGGATGGGAGCTATCGACGTGGAAATAGTATCCCTTTGAAGGCTAATGTTGATCTTGCCCTGCCTGTAACTTGTATCAACAATTGTGTAGAAAGTGTTATCGTCGTCAAGCGGACCGGTCAGCCTGTCGATATGTTAGAAGGACGAGATGTTTGGTATCACGAGGTCATGAAGAATGCTTCTATCGTATGTCCGGCGGAACCAATGGATGCGGAGGATATGCTGTTTATTCTTTACACAAGTGGAACAACGGGAAAACCCAAAGGAGTTGTTCATACTGTTGGGGGTTATATGGTTGGGGTATCAACAACCCATGAATGGGTATTTGATCTCAAAGAGGAAGATGTGTATTGGTGTACTGCGGATGTGGGCTGGATAACAGGGCATAGTTATTTGGTGTATGGGCCATTGTCGAATGGTGCAACGATCCTGATGTATGAAGGAGCCCCGGATTTTCCGGAAAAGGATCGCTATTGGAAAATCATCGAGGACTATAGGGTCACCATTTTATATACTGCGCCCACTGCTATTCGCACGTTTATGAAATGGGGGGAAAGCTATCCTCTAGGCAGAGATCTTTCAAGTTTACGGCTCTTGGGTTCGGTGGGAGAACCGATTAACCCAGAAGCTTGGATGTGGTACAACAAATTCATCGGAGGAGAGCACTGCCCTATCGTAGATACCTGGTGGCAAACGGAAACGGGGATGATTATGATGACACCTGTTCCAGGGATTACTCCTCTAAAGCCGGGCTCGTGCACGATACCCTTCCCCGGGGTCCATATAGAAATCGTGGATCATGCCGGTAACCCAGTACCGAAGGGTGAGGGCGGATATTTAGTGGTTCGTGAGCCATGGCCGGCGATGCTGAAAACCGTGTATGGGGATGACAAACGCTATCAGGACACATACTGGAGCGAGATTGCAGATGTGTATTTTACCGGGGACGAAGCGAAATGGGATGAAGATGGTTATTTCTGGGTGATCGGCCGGGTAGATGATGTGATCAATGTCTCGGGGCATCGGATTGGGACGGCGGAAGTAGAAGGTGCTTTGGTTGATCATCTCTCAGTTGCTGAAGCAGCCTGTGTGGGCAGAACCCACGAAGTTAAGGGTCAAGCGGTGTTCGCCTTCGTTAGTTTAAAAGAAGGGATCGAAATTTACGATGGGCTGATTGCTGAATTAAAAGCGCATGTAGTCCAGAAAATCGGAGCACTTGCCCGTCCTGATGACATTTTCCTGACGGCTGAATTACCTAAGACGCGAAGCGGAAAGATTATGAGGCGTCTTCTAAAGGACATTGCAGAGGGTCGGACAATAGGCGATACCACTACCCTTGCCGATGCTGAGGTTATTAATTTCCTGAAAAAGAATATTGATGCCCAGAAAGTTCTTGATGCTCGGAATGCCTCGCTTAAATTTAGGAGGAATAAGGTTTCAATTCCTGACACTGCCGTATTTAATCGTTGTAGTGATGAGTCTTATGAAGGGTACAGTTATACGATATGGTTCGCTACACCGGCTCAAGATGGATCACGTCATCCAAATACCCATTTTTATTTCTTTCAGTGGGTAGAAAGACTGAAGTTGGTAGAGCAAGTTGCGTTGGCTATCACAAATATAATGGTAAACAACAAGGCTGCCGTAGAAGCAATCTTCGCGTACGGGACACCGGATTTCAGCCATGCGGTGATCAATGAAGGCAGTATTACGGATGACTTGTCAGAAGAAGGACAAATTTGCTTTTTTGGTTCAGAGGACTAGCAGACTATACCGCCCCTCTTCTAATAATCAGAATTTTTCCTATTGCATTACTCGCTAGAGCTTGTTAATAATTACTGCTTTTTTAGCAACGGCAAGTCCTAAACCGGAACCTCCCTCATTGGAATTTCCGGTTCTGTCTCCCCGGTTGCAAAACCTTGTTCCTTGGTGGTTTTTTTGATACATCCTCAAACAATATTTAGAATATCTTCATCCAACTATATTCTTCATCCATAAAACCACACCCATTAGTCTGAAATCTATGCCAAGGCGAAGGCTTGTGTCACCATTGTTACAAATCACATCCTGCCAGGCTGGACTCACTGCCCTCGCTTCTTTTGGCATATCCAATTTAAAAATTCGGTGGTATTGAGATGAGTAATCTAGATTAGCCATCTCAATACCACCGAATTTTTAAGCGTTTCATTATTTAACTACTGATGATTCCTGAAAAAATCCTGCCCAGAATCATGAGGTGTTTTAAACTCTTCTTGACAATCGCCTCGCTCTGCGGAATCCTCAGATCCTGTGCCAACTTCCCGGAAGTTCCTATCTGAAACTATAGTTTTTCATCAACGATCCAGCTTATAAAATGATCAACCAATTCTTGCTTTTTCGGATCACATAGCTTGAGTTTATGATTAATTTGAGAAAGCAGGCTGTCCTTTGCTTGTCTGAAAATACCCAGCAGGAGGTAATCCGGCGTAACATCCAGAACCCCACATATTTTAAGCAATGTTTCAATGCTGGGAATAGAATGATTGTTTTCGATATTGGAAATGTGGTTATTGCTTAGTCCCGTGGCTTCTGCGACGTCATCCTGGGTCAGGTTCAATACCTTACGCCTTTTCGCAATCCGTTCTCCTAATTCTTTATAATTAATCTCCAAATGTCATCACCCTGTTTAACTTTATCAATTACAAATATTATTTTTAACAAACTATAAGGGTATATATACACTTGTGTTTGTATTTTTATAGATATATAATGGTTCAAATACCTTTTCAGTTGTATATTAATTAGACTTTGGAGGGAGATGCTTTGCTTACTATCGGCATTTGCGATGACAGGCCGTTGTGTCGTCATTTATTGGAGGCATACATTCATTTATATGAAGAAAAAAAGGGACTATTATTTCACATTTCTCAATTTAGCAGTGGGGAAGAGCTTCTCGAAGAAGTTCATAAACATGGGATAATTTACAACCTTCTTTTTCTTGATAATAGTATGAAAAAGCTGACCGGTCTCGAAACCGCCAAACAAATCCGGCAATCCGAGTCCCTGTCAACATGCAACATAGTATTTGTGACATCTGCAGATGATTATGATCAATTCACGCAGGTTCAGCCTTTACAGGTAGTATGCAAGCCCGGTACCCAGGAAAGTATTGATGAAATATTGGACAAGGTTCTGGCTTCCTTCATCTTCAATCGATCCTTGTCTATGTAATATTCGTAACTCGAACTAGGAAGAACTCTATATTCAACAATGGCGTACATGGAGAAATTTCACAGCCTATTGTTTAAAAATTGCCTGTTTTAAGATGACTAATCTAGATTAGTCAGACCTCAAAACAGGCAATTGTTAATCATTTTACTGGGTGTACCATTATTCCATGAAAATAGTTCTTTTTAAAATTTCTCAAGATTAAGGAGTTATCCACGACTCCTTTTTGTTTTACCCTATGAAGACTCAAGTGGAACCATCGATGGCAAAAATCAACGGGTTTATTTCTTATTCTCCTTCCAGTGTAATAATAAGGATGAATTGATAATCACCGCGACTGAACCGGCATTATGTACCAGCGCACCCACAACAGGTCCGAGAACCCCTGCCATCGCCAGAATAATTGCGACAAAATTAAGGGCCATGGAAATCGCCATATTGAACTTGATGGTATTCATCGTTCGTTTTGCTAAAGCTAGCAAATGGGGAATGCTCTTTATATCGTCACCGACTAGGGCAATGTCCGCTGCTTCCACGGCGATATCACTGCCGATACCTCCCATAGCGATGCCCACATGGGCTTTTTTTAGCGCAGGCGCATCGTTTACACCGTCGCCTACCATGCAGACCAAGTCGCCGCGGCTTTGATACTCTTCAATAATTGCCAGTTTATTTTCGGGCAGGCAATCCGTATGGATGTCCTGAATTCCGGCGATCTTTGCCATATGAGACGCGGCCTGGCGATTGTCACCTGTTAGCAAGACGTTCTTAACCCCTAATTTCTCAATCTTCCTAACCACATTCACGGCATCGGGCCGTAACGTGTCCGACAAGGCGATAAAACCCGAAGGCTCGCCGTCCACAGATACAAAGATGATGGTGCAGCCGTCATTTCTGTATGTATCCGCCTTGTCTACTATGGTTGGGGGTAAGAGGATAGAGTTATCACCCAGCAGTTCTACATTCCCGGCCAGTATCCTGCGGCCGTCTACCAGAGCGGAAACACCGCGCCCCGCAAGCATCTGAAAATCGCTGGGTTCCGGTAGGGATGGATTAGAGGCAAGCTTGTAATGAGTGACAATGGCTTTTCCTAAGGGATGCTCGGAACGCAGCTCAGCGGAAGCCGTCAGAGACAGCAATTCAGCAACAGTCAAGCTGGGATTAAAGCTCTCGACGGCTGCGACGTCAGGTTTTCCATAAGTGAGGGTGCCTGTTTTGTCAAAGGCAATTCGCTTTACCGCAGATAGTCTTTCCAAGGCGTCGCCTTCGCGGATCAGGATACCAAATTTCGTGGCATTGCCGATGCCGGCCATAATAGCGGTTGGCGTTGCCAACACCAAGGCACAAGGACAAAATACGACTAAGATGGTCACAGCGCGGATTATTTCATCGGTCATTAACCAGGTGGCGACGGCTGAAAGCAAGGCAATCACTACAATCCAAGTAGCCCATCTGTCCGCAATCCCGACAATCTTCGCTTTGCCGGCGTCCGCCGACTGTACCAGCCTTATCATTCTTTGCAGGGAGCTGTCTTCGCCAACTTTTGTAGCCTTCATTTCGAATGTGCCGTACTGATTGACCGTACCGCTATAAACCTCATCGCCCTCGCTCTTGTCCACCGGTAGGCTCTCTCCGGTCATCACTGCCTGATTAACCGAGGTTTGACCGTTGATAATGATGCCGTCTACAGCAATGGTTTCGCCGGCAAGCACCCGGAGGATGTCACCAACCTTGACCTGCTCGGCAGGGACAATAACCTCTTCCCCATTCCTAGCGACCCTTGCCGTTGTAGGAGTTAGATGCACCAACTTTTCAATACCTGCTCGGGCTTTTGCCACAGTTCGTTCTTCCAGATACGCACCGATTGCCATAATAAAGGCAACTTCCCCAGCGGCAAAAATTTCGCCAATGATAACCGCGGCAATTAAGGCGATGGATACCAGCACGTCGGCTTTAATATCAAATTCGGTAACGAGGCCGACAACTGCCCCCTTGATGATCGGTATCCCGCACAATAAAATTGCCAACCATGCGACATCAAAGGGTAAATCCCCTACATTTAAGAAGCTGATTACCACGGAAATGAACGATATTGCAAGGAATAGGACTGTCCTTTTTTCCTCATCTTTCAATAGTTTTATCATCTATATCATCCTTTCAGATACCTATTTCTTTTACCGTTTTCAGTTAGAGCAATTAAGTTAATCCTTCTATCTTCCTGAGTTGATTCTATTGCATTTTCTCAGATAATGAGCAATAAGAGTTCATTAGTTAGTTCCGAAATCATTAGCCTCTCAACTTTAGTAAGACTTTCTTATTATTTGAAACTCAAGCTATATAGACAAAAAAAATCCCTCCCAAAAGCCATGTTTCAGCAATTTTGCAGATATGTAAAAGAAAAATTGACTAGAATGGTTTTGTTATTAATTGAGTGTTGACTTTACTGGCTCAGATTAGAAAGTCTCCATATTTATCTTTTTAAGGGTATCATGAAATTGCTTTATTTCCTCTTCGCTCAAAACTGAGACCATCTGTTCCGTTAATTGTATGTGGTAGTTATGGTGTTCTTCAAAAGCCTGCTTCCCTTTTTCTGTTAATACAATTAAGTTAACCCGTCTATCTTCTTGCGTTGATTCACGTTTTGCAAAATTTTTCTTCTCAAGCCTATCGACTGTAACCGTCGTAGTTCCCGTAGTAACTCCCAGTTTTTGAGCTAGAGATTTCATATTTATTTTTTCGTGTTCCCCCAATACTTCTAAGGCATGGGCCTCTGAAATAGTCAAATCACTGGCACGTACTATTGAATTTTCCCAAGACGAAAACCCGTTAAAGAAAAATAAAAGTTCATTGGTTAATTCCTCTCTCATAAGCCATCCTCCAAGTTTAGTTATAGTATCTTATTGTTTGATATTCAAGATGTATTATACTAAAAATATCTCTCCCTGACAATACCTGCATTGCTTCGTAGGTTTCGATGCTCATTACAACTAAAGCGCCATAACCGTTTTTATGATGAAGATAGGCTCGTATTGCCTCAGTTGATTCCGAAAAACCCAGGAATGATTATTGTTAAGATATAGCCATGCTTATTAACTTTAGCTGCCACTTTCCGTCGGCAAATACTGCATCATACCTGGGAAAAACCGCTCCTGTATTTCCGAACCAGGATACTCCGATTATTATCGCCTTATCTTCACTATATTCCTTTATTTCTACCCACAACAAGGAACCGTCCAAGGTTCTTATTAACCTAACGTCAGCGTCTACCTTAAAGTGGCTATTGTCAATCTTATCTTTATCAAAGCCGTAGACATTCGCAGATAGACTCTTCAACTCTTTTAGCACCTCTGATTTAGCCTCATCACCCAGCCCTGCCAAGGTGTCTAATTTTACGGCAACAAATAGGTCGCCACCATTCTCCTCTCTAAAGGCACCCTCCATCACGGCAAGATATAAATCTATTCGTTTTCTTTCTTCGGCACTGATTTTTTGATCAGTAGTTTTATTGCCCTCATTATTGGCATTTTCCTCAGTCGAACTACAACCGGCAAGCAACCCGGTAATGACCGCTGTCATGATAATCAGCCCTATAAAAATCCTTCGTTTCATTTCTTCATCACCCTTTCACGTCATTTCTTAATTATATAGACGGGAATTTAGGCGACTTTCTTCTGTTCTGATAAATAAACAAATGACCGCCCGCAACATTTCTGATAATTGCAGATGGTCAGCTGGCATAGACGGGAGAGTAAAAATAGGTCTCAGTCCCGCCTCAATTTAAATCATCAAGTATTCTTTGAAGCAAGGTAGGCGTTATTCTAAAATCGACATTCATTAGCTCTGTTATATCAGCGGGCTGGAATTTGAGACAATATTCATACACTGGGCCTCTTAATTTCGTGGTTGGATAAATTTAATGTCATCTTCATACATTTCCTCTGTATAATCGATAGCAGGAATATTCAAATGGTTAAGAATATTGATGAATTCTGATAAAGACTTGCCTGCAAGTTGGGCAGCCTTTCCAAGACTTATATCTTTGGATACGAAGAGACCTATGGAAAGGTTGAGTTTTAGTTTATCCTCAAGGGTCTTGCCCTCTATATGCAGTGAGTTTATCTCCAATAACACATCCTCAGGCAGATACATGTTGATCGCTATCTGATTCATAATCTCTCACCATCCTTCAACCTTTAATCATTCCACAATTAACATTATTTTTATTATAAACAATGAATTCTATGTGTTGCTCATGACGATGGTTCAAATCACTGATTATTTCCATTATAACACAATTCAAACTGAAACAAGTATGCAAAACGACCGAAAATTTAGCCACGGGTCAATTCTTCCTCATTGAATTCGCAATCCGATAATAATCCAATACTTAAATTCTCACCCCTTAATCCCACGAAAATCAAGTTTACAAACTAGTGATATTAATTACCAGCAAAATAATGGCAAAGAGAATGAAAACCTTAAGAATATTAAATCCCATAATCACAATTGAAGCCAAATATCGTACTACTGCATTCGATTCGTCAACTGGCTCAACATGACGAGACAACAGAATTGTAGCTAAATGTAATACGACTCCCAAAAACAAAAGACCTATGATTTTCAAAATCATTGATCCTCCCCTCTTAACCCTAAATTTCTGATAACTTAATAATTTCAATCACTCTATAATAGCCAGATGTCGTTGTCTATAGATTTCCACAACTGATCTGAACATTCCTTCCAATTCAACAAATTAAATCCAGACAGCATCCGCCGAATATTCACGGAGCCCTGCTCTCTTTTTGTGTTGATGGAAATTACTCCGTCAAATTTGGAGGCTTGAGATCATTCCTTCAGCAAACATTCAGTTCATCCTCAATTCCAATTCAGCAAGCTTCGTTATAATGCCAATATCCCAGTGAAGCATTACACATGAGGAGAAACGAGGTGTGAACACTGAACCAAGCTATCAAATATCGTCATGAGTTAAAATTCTTTGTTAATTTTCATCAATATTACACCCTGCGGCAGCGCCTTAAAAACCTGATGGAACAAGATGAGCACGTCGGTCCTACCGGAGAGTACCATATTCGCAGCTTATACTTTGATGACATCGGCAACAAGGCCCTTGCTGAAAAATTAGGAGGGATAAGTCAACGTAAGAAATACCGGATCCGCATCTATAATTTAGAAGACAAGGTGATTCACTTTGAAAAAAAGATTAAGAACGGGGACTATATTGCCAAAGTCAAAGAGTCACTCACCAGAGAAATGACTGACAACATCCTGGCCGGGGACTATCAGAGACTTAAGAACCCGAGCAACCCGTTTTTGCTGGAATTACACAATGAAATGGCTCATAAATTGTTGCGCCCAAAAGTGATTGTAGATTATGTCAGAGAGCCTTATATTCAGCCGAAAGGTAATGTTCGCATCACCTTTGATAAAGACCTGAAAAGTGGTTTGCAGCGCACCGATCTCTTCAATCAAGAGTTGAGTATGGTTCGGGCCTTGTCAGAAAACCACATTATCCTGGAAGTTAAATACGATGAGTATTTACCCAGCCCTATTCGAAACGCCTTACAGTTGGAGGGCTTGCAGCGTCAGTCCGCCTCGAAATATGTAATCTGCCGAAAATATATTAAATTAAATTCATGGGAGGACCAATAATGAACACTGATACAGCTGCTCTTACCTTTACGGATATTATTAAAAACTCTGTCATGAGTAATTTTGTTTCCGATATCGCCATTTCTCAAGTCCTGATTACCATGACCATGGCCTTCTTTGTCGGCTTCTTCATTTATCTGCTTTACAAGCGAATTTTCAGTGGCGTCTTATACTCGAAGAGCTTTAATGTGACCTTAATCGGTATTACGATGGTGACTGCCATGATTATCATTGCCATCAATTCAAACCTGGTCCTCTCCCTAGGTATGGTCGGTGCACTCAGTATCGTGCGATTTCGAACTCCTATTAAAGACCCTACCGACCTGATTTTTATTTTCTGGGGTGCCGCCGCAGGCATTGTAGTGGGCGCTGGGTTCTATTCCCTGGCCATTACGGGATCCATTATGATTGGTTTAGTGATGTTTATCTTTATCAAGAAGTCCTCCTTTGAAACCCCCTACCTGCTAGTGGTTAATTGCGACGGCGACGAGAGCGAAAAAAACCTTCTCAGCCTAGTCCACAAACATGCCAAACGATATAATTTGAAACAGAAAAACGTATCCCCAAACAATCTTGAAATAACTCTTGAAGTTCGAATTAAAGATAAAGAAAGTAGTTTTGTCAACGAAATTTCAGCACTTGTTGGCGTGAAAGACGCTGTACTCATCAGCTACAGCGGAGATTTTGTATCATGATCGGTGGTGTTTAAGGAATGAAGTTCAAACTCCCAGTACCGTTTCTACTTTTCGGATTTGTTATCCTCTTGATTATCGGGGTCATCAGTAACGGTGGATTCACTCAAACTTATACCTCCGAGACCTCCGCAAACTACTCAGAAGTTATAGACACCAACGCTGTCCTCGACGAAACGGTGTTTCCCAAAGACAAAGTCGTCGATGTGAAAATCACCATAGATGACAATGATTTTCAAGATCTCATCGAAAATGCTTCGGAGGAGGAATTTAAAACCGCCTCTGTGGAGTATAACGGCATAAAGCTTGATAATATCGGCATACGGGCCAAAGGCAATTTGTCTCTACAGAGTGTTTCCCGGACAGATTCCGAGCGTTATAGCTTTAAGCTGTCCTTCGATGAATATATGGACAATCAGACCTTAGCCGGACTGACAAAAATTAACCTCAACAACATGTACAGCGATGCCTCCTATCTGCGAGAATTCCTCACCTATGAATTAGCCGAGGCAATGGGCCTGCCGACCCCTAAATACTCTTACGTCAATATCTACGTCAATGACGAGCTCTGGGGCTTCTATCTCGCAGTGGAACAGATCGGGGATGCCTACCTGGAGCGGAATTTCGATAATACCACCGGTGAATTGTACAAGGCCGAAATGAATGGAGCAGGCAGTGATCTCACCTGGTTAGGAGAGGATGTTTCATCTTATTCCAGCCTGGTCGAGAAATCAAAGTCATCTGATAGCGATAGCCTGATTAACATGTTGAATGAACTCAATAACGGCAGCGATTACGCGAAGGTGTTGGATGTGGAAGAAGCACTTGGCTATGTTGCTCTAAACGTGCTCACCGCAAATATGGATAGCTACTTGGGCCAAAACAAGCATAATTATTATTTGTATGAAGATGATGGCGTCTTTTCCATACTGCCTTGGGATTATAATATGGCCTTCGGAGGATTTGGGGGATCTAATATCTTAATTGATGAGCCCACGCAAGGTGCTTTATCTGAAAGACCCCTTATAGCTAAGCTGCTTCAAGTAGAGGAATATAAAGCAACTTATCATGAAATGCTTAGTGAAGCCATCGAAGGCTACTTGTCTGATGCCCAGTTCCAAACCAGAGTGCAAGAACTGACTCAGCTCATCGATCCTTACGTCAAGGCAGATCCCTCCGCCTTCTCCACTTACGAAGAATATGAGCAAGGGGTAACTCAATTACTGTCCTTCAATACCTCTAATGTTCAAAGCATCGATCAGCAGCTTGAGGGAACAATTCCTTCCTCGGGAGACGGTTCAGGAAGCGGAGACACTCGCGGAGGTGCTATGGGCAGGGGGCAAAGAGGAAATAATGTCCCAGGGAACGAACCAACCGCAGCAGAAGGACAACCCGTGGCCAACGCCCAAAACCCGGACGCCCCGGCACAAGTGGAGCAGAGTCCTAACGGACAGACTGACCCAAATCAGGCTATCGGCCAACAACAGCCTAATGACCAACAAAATGAAGCACCCCCATTTGCTAAAGGGGGGCAAGGCGGCCCACCAAATGGCATGGGTGGCATGGGGGGCCCCAACGGTGATATGAACTCAACAATTGGCCAAGGTAGCGTCACCGAGTTAATCACGACAGGGATTTCACTGGTTGTTCTCCTTCTTACCGGCTTGTTTATCACATTTTTTAAACGCAAACGTTAATAGGTCAACACAAGAAGATTATCTCCCTCAGCATCAAATAGCGCTCTCCTTCCACTGTCCAAGTGGAGTGAGAGCGCTTTTCTTATGGTTGTTAGACCCATTTTTCCATTTATTACTTCTTATTGTAGATCAATTAGTTCATTATTTCAGCTGAATTTCAGCTGCATCTCAGGGTCATTTAAGGATAGCATTGTAAAGTATACCTAGAGTCCTAACTCAGTAAGGGAGGCTAAACATCGTCGATACTAAGATTAAAAGGAACAAAGCCAGATACATCCTACTCATTATATTATTAGCCACAGCTTTCGGGTTATACCTCCTGGCAGATCGTTATTTGATCGAACATGTGGAAGGCAAGATATTAACAGCTGAAAGTGCCGTTACAGAAACTCAAAGTAATGTGGAGTCCGATGATTGGAACTACAAAAGTGACAATGTGACTATCAACATTGAAAAAGTACAAACCGGTCAAGGTGAAGACATGGTCACTTATTTTGTGGCAGACGTTCAAATGAGTGATGCTTCAAGTTTGAAATCAGCCTTTGCCAAGAATATCTTCGGACGAAACGTTGTTGAAAAAACCTCTCAAATTGCTGCAGATAACCAGGCCATCTTCGCGGTAAACGGAGACTATTACGGTTTTCGCAGCGATGGGGTGTTAATCCGGAATGGCGTTCTGTACAGGGATGAACCGGCTCGGGTTGGTGCCGCCTTATTTGAAGATGGGACGATGCAAACATTTGCTGAAACAGAAGTAGCCTCCTCTTCCCTATTAGCCTCAGGAGCCCTTCACACTTTATCCTTTGGTCCGGTCCTGATTAAGAATAGTGAAATCCTTGAGGACTTTGAGAAGGTTTCCATCGATAGCAATTTTGGAAATCGCTCTATTCAAGGCTCGAATCCCCGAACAGGTATAGGCCTGATTTCTGCTAACCATTATGTCTTCGTAGTTGTGGATGGGCGTAAGGAAAACTACAGCAAAGGTATGACCTTATCTGAGTTTGCCGCTGTATTCGCCGACCTGGGCTGTACCGAGGCCTATAATCTTGACGGAGGAGGTTCCTCAACCATGTATTTTATGGGCAGAGTTGTGAACAACCCTCTAGGTAAGCAAGAGGAACGTTCAGTTAGTGATATTTTATATATAAAAGGGTGATTGATAGCTAATTAAAACTCCAAACTCATTAAGTAGGAGGTCGAGTAATGACGATACTGATTCCTGCATACGAACCAGATCTAAGACTATTGATCCTGATCGAGAAATTACAGGCTGTCTGTAACTTTAAGATCATCGTTGTGGATGATGGCAGCGGCAAGGCCTACCATGAGATTTTCAAGGCTGTCAAAGCTTATGGTTGTACTGTGTTAACTCATACAACAAATCAAGGTAAAGGACGAGCCTTGAAGACAGGGTTTCGATATATTCAGGAAACAGGAGAAAATGAAGGGGTTGTCTGCGCTGATAGTGATGGGCAACATTTACCCCAGGATATTATCAAGATATCTCAAGCAATCAAGGGGGCAAAAGGACACATTATTCTCGGCTGCAGACGTTTTACAGGGAAGGTCCCCCTGCGCAGCCGTTTTGGAAATACTGTAACCAGAATGGTCTATTCCTTTTCCACAGGTCAACGGATTCATGATACCCAGACAGGGCTGCGTGGGTTCAGCCCAGCTATGCTCGACTGGCTCTGCAGTGTTCCGGGAGAGCGCTTTGAGTACGAAATGAACTGTCTGCTCGCAGCTGAGGAGGAAGGCTACTCCTTCAGTGAGGTGGATATCCATACTGTATACCATCACAACCACTCCTCACATTTCCGAACCTTTATCGATTCGGCTAAAGTATATTTTCCGATTCTAAAATTCAGTGCGTCTTCCCTGCTGTCAGGTCTGCTTGATATCGCCCTCTTGCTGCTTATACAGTCTATATATCCGAATTTATTACTTGCTGTAGTAGGAGCGAGAGTTTGCAGCTCTATCTGTAATTATACTTTAAATAGGGCCTTTGTCTTCTCTAAAGACAATCAAACCGGCTTCCAAGGTTCACTGAAAAAGTACTTCACCCTCGTACTGGTCGTAATGGCTTTGAATTATGCACTTCTGCACATGATCAATCTCCAACTCGGTGTCCCCTTATTTTATGCCAAACTTCTCACTGAGACAATCTTATTCCTATTCAGCTATTTGATACAAAAAAGACTAGTGTTTAAGGATCCTAAGGGTTCTTCTGAACAGGTTATGATCAAAGGACCGGAGTATTGTAAACCAACGTTCTAACTAATAATCAACTTTAAAGGAGTAAAGCAATGACATTTAAAAAACTTAAGACGATTTATGTAGGGCTGTTCACCATCCTCTTAGTTGCTGTAATTGGAATCGGATCTGTTTATGCTACTCAAAACAACATTGTTGCCAAGGTCAACGGGGTGGCCATCTCTGAGACGGAGCTACAGGAGTTTCTGCTTCAGCAAGGGGGCAGTGATGCCTTAAATACTTTGATTCAACAGAGTATCATTGAGCAAGAAGCCGAAAAACAGAAGATCCAAGTTACTGAGGCGGATATTGATAAGGAACTTGCCACAGTGAAAGCATCCTTTGCTAGTGAAGAAGACTTTAGCCAAGCCCTGGCAACAAATGGGATCACTCTGGATACTCTTAGGACAAATATCCTAACCAATCTTCAAATGACCAGACTGCTTGAAGCCCAAAATCCTATAACTGAGGACGAAATAAAAGCATACTTTGATACGAATAAAGACAGTCTTGACGTTGCCGAGGAAGTAAACGCCAGCCATATTCTAGTGACGACCGCAGAACTTGCCAACGAGATTAAAGCAAAGATTGCAGCCGGTGAGGCTTTTGCTGACTTAGCTAAGCAATATTCAACGGACGAAAGTACCAAAGAGCTAGGTGGAAACCTTGGCTTCTTTGCTAAAGGAGAAATGGTACAAGAATTTGAAGAGGTGGCCTTCTCTTTAGAAGTTGGCCAAATCAGTGATCCGGTCAAGACAGACTACGGATATCACATTATTAAGATTGAAGCCAGAACGGAAGCAAAGGCAGCCACTCTTGAGGAAAGCAGCGATAAAATCAAAGAGATCTTGTTAGATCAAAAATTGACTACAGAATTTGATCCTTGGCTTCAAGAACGATTAACCGAGTATACTATCGAAAATTATTTGACCTAGAATTTTACAACCTTCATTAACTACGAGAGGGGCTAGCCCCCTCTTTTTTTGCTTTTAGGGTAAAATCAAAAAGGTTGGGGCAGATCTTTCTTTCTGGACAAGTTCTCAATAGTAAGTGACTTTTTTTTGCATTCTTTGACTCAACCCCTGCTGGTTAAGTTTATTTAATAGGTTGTATGTGATAGAGTATCTTTGAATTCATACCATTAATTTCATCGATTGCAGAAATATTTTTCCTTCTATATAATGGGGCTTTAAATCTATTAATTGTTTAATTTATTTTTTTATTGTGAAAATTTCTCCGACTTAGTTAGAAATATCAACGTTGATCTTAATTTTCCCATTCGAATTTTTCGAGTAAAAAGACTGAAGGATTGAGAGGAACAACTATGAAAGTGAACGCGTATGCAATTAATTCATTTGCAAAAACCACCGAAGGAGGTAACGCGGCAGGAGTAGTTCCAAATGCTGATTTTCTGTCAGATGTACAAATGCAAAAAATTGCTGCCATTCTCGGATTCAGTGAGACAGCATTTGTTCTGAAATCGAATCTGGCAGATTTCAGGGTAAGATTCTTTGCCCCGAGGGAAGAAGTGGATCTATGCGGACATGCTACAATAGGAACCTTCTATACTCTGGCAGCTCTAGGCTATCTAAAGCCGGGCAGCTACCTGCAGGAAACCAAAGCAGGAATTTTGGGAGTTGAAATAACGAAAGACATGTCGATTATGATGTGTCAGCCGCTCCCCTCTTTTTTTGAAACCGTTGAAAAGAGCGAAATCGCCTATTCATTAAACATTGAAACAGCCAGCATTCTTGAAGATCTGCCGGTTCAAATAGTATCCACAGGTTTGAGGGATATTATAGTGCCCATAAAAAGCTTGGATATTTTACACACCATAAAACCGGATTTTGAAAAAATCAGAGAAATCAGCAGAAAGTACAATGCAGTCGGTTATCATGTATTCACACTTGAATCAATCAATAACTCCACCGCCTGCTGCAGAAACTTTGCCCCCTTGTTTGAGATCCCGGAAGAATCCGCTACAGGTACATCAAACGGCGCTCTTGGCTGTTACCTTTATAAATACGGCAAGCTCGATTTTAATCAAGCTTCACATCTTATCATTGAACAGGGTTATTCTATGAAAAAACCGTCGGAAATACTGGTTTCCCTGGCTGTTGATGGCACGGAAATCAAAGGAGTCAAAGTTGGCGGGAAAGCATTAAATTTATCTTCAATTATAGTTGACATAGGTTAGTTCAATCTTAGCAAGACTCACAGGCTCGAAGGGCCAGCACTTTGCAACTTGCAAAAATGCTGGCCTTTCGTCTTGCCTAAAGAAAGCAGGCAGTTTATATTGTTACAGGCGTTCTCTTGTATAAAACCGGTATTGCCGCCGCTATAAGGATCATACCCATAAAAGCGGGTGCGGCATGACCAAGTGATACATAGATTTGACCTCCAATGATCGGCCCAATCATTCTTGCCAAAGCCTGAATAGATTGGCTGCCTCCTTGAATCCTTCCTTGTTCACTGGAATCGACAGACTTGGAGAGCATCCCATTGAATGAAGGTCCAAAGATCGAATCACCAAAACCAAATATAAACATTCCAGCGATTAAAAGAGGATAGAATGAAAACAAAGCCGATGCTGCAATAAGACTGTAGCCTATGATCTCCGCAGCCATGCCAAGAATTGCAATGCGAGCATCACTAAGTTTCAACAACAGCTTTGGCATTATCAAGCCTTGGGAGATGATGTCTTGGATGCCCATAATTGAAAACATAAGTCCGATTAGGGCTGGCTTCCAACTGAAAGTATCGATTGTAAATTGCGAAAAAACTGCCTGTAAAGATCCGTTGGGTATCCAAAGTAAGAAGGCTGAGACAAGGAGCCTGTTTAAGTTTTTCATGGCAAGTATGTTTGCCAGCTGGGTAAATGGATTCAGTCTTGTAAAGGTAATCTTTTTCAGTCTATTATTCTTGTCAAGGCTCTCAGGCATATAAAAGAATCCATAAACAACATTCAATAAAGTTATTATTGCTCCAAAATATAAAGGTACAGAATAGCCAAACTTAGCAAGTAATCCACCTAAAGTGGGGCCAATGACGGTGCCTACACCTACAACCGCACTCACCCACCCAAAGTACTTGGTTCTCTGTTCCCGAGGAATGATGTCTGCAAAATAGGCGAAGATAGTGCTTATGGTCCCGCCTGTTATACCATCGATGATGCGCCCGACAAATAGTATCCATAGAGCCCCTCCTAAGCCAAAAACTACGTACCCGATTGCGGAACCCAAAAGGCAAACTAAGAGTACCGGACGACGGCCATATCTGTCGCTTAAAGCTCCAAGTCCGGGAGCCGCAAAAAACACGCAGACTGCATAAACAGAGGTCAGCAGCGTGACAACTATAGCTTGGTCTCCCGGATTGCTTATATAAGGCTGCACTAAGAATGGAACGACTGGTGCTATGATCGTGAAGCCGATTCCGCAAAGAAACACAGACATAAGACCGAATATTAAAGCCTTTTTATCGACGGTTGGTTCTGTGGTCTGTTCATTGGGTGATCTAAATTTGAACATTAAATTCTCCCCTCAAGAGTTGTATTTTTGCTTCCTTGGAAGCATATTTATCCTATTATAGTTTTCCTTCCTTGTCAACAAAATAATAGCAATGAAAAAGCAGCCTGTTCTCAATAGAGTTGGGCTGCCTGTGGTTTTCATTATTCAAATTTATCCGATGACTACCAGACGTAAGACTCCCATCTTCTATAAGTACGAAAGCATCCAGTGGTTGCTTTCGCCGAACCGCAAACTACACAGAACAACTTTAGCGGTGAGGATGAGATAACGGCTGCTACGTCCCTGGATAAGTTCTTCTAAGCTTCAGCTGGAGTAAGTATTCCTCTTAGGCAAACTCCATCTGAAGCTAAGAATCCCTTGATTCCGACTTAATATCTGCACCCAGTTTCTTTATTTCTGCATCCAAATGCCTGCTATACTTTTCCACGAAGCTAAGCATACTGTCAAATTGTTCCTCGGTTACCTGCTCAAATACGGCCTTATCCCGCTCTTGAAACTCTTTGTGCAGTTCCTCGTGGATTTCATAAATTGCTTTCCCTTGCGGAGTCAAGCGAAAATAGATTTCTTTCTTGTTATCCGGCTTCTGGTAGCTTTCGATAATGCCTTTTTTTATGAGCTTCTTAGTCATTTTACTTATAGCACCGCTAGTCATATAAAAGGACTCTACAAGTTTAGTCCCGTTGGAATCTTCATTTCTTCCAATGTATTCGATGCAATGTACTTCAGAAGACTTATAACCCTTGAGACTGTCTTCCATCTTAGACTTATTAAGCCAAACCAGCTTGTTAAATAAGTCCCTGAAACCCGCTATGACCAGTTCTTCTTTGTTCATGCCTGCCTCCCACCCGTTGGTGCATTAACTATATTATCTTAGATTTTTGTTGCTATTCAACAATAGTGAGATAATTATTTTAGGAATTGGGCTTACCGACAATCACGTCTACTTCCCGAATATCCTTCCGGCTGATCGCCCACTAATAAACGATGTTCCATTGTTCTGTATTCCAATCAGAACTGAGCAAATCTTAGTCATAATAATCTAACTCTTCTTATTTAGCTGTAAGATATGTTTGAATTAATTATTGACATGTTTCCTAACACAATGAGGGTTATGAAATTATGCTTTGGTTGATATTAACGTTATTTAATAAATCTTTTATAAGAACCCCTAGTTCTGTCAATTCAAACGGTTTAATTACAAAGTGTTTAATCTTTCCTTCTTTGACTGCCTTTTGTAAATCTTGTGCATCAAAGTAAGCACTCATAATTACTACTATTGTTTCTGGAACTAAATCCCTTAATCTATCCGCGGTTTGTAAACCTCCTAATCCAGGCATCCTCAAATCGAGCAACACAAGATTAGGCTTCTCCTCCATAACAAGTCCTAAAGCCGTTAATCCATCAGATGCTTCTTTAACATAGTAACCTTCTTGAGTTAAAAACTCACACAAAAGTCGGCGTATACCACAATTATCATCAACCACTAAAATATATCTATTATTCCTCAACAAAAATTCCATCCTCCCTTGCCAGCAAAATACGAATATGGTAATCGTTATTCGTCAAGCGATAGTAATTTATTAACCAGTTCAGTAACCATTATTTCCATACTATTTATTTCATCTAATATAACTAGTGAATGATTGACTTTATTATTCAACTTACCCAGTTCTACATATCCTTTAAGAACTGTTAAATGGTCAATTAAATTGTCACAAATACTGACTATTTGATCTTTGTTCATATTCAATCCGCCTCTATAAATAATAGAAAACACTTTTGTAAAGAGGGAAGAAACTTCAAGAAAATAATTTTCTTTTTCTACCATAATTATTATATAATCCTTATTCTATATTCTTTTATTTACATATACAAGCAAGGATGAAATTTAAGTACCACGAGACAGAGCCTTATTAAAGCAATTCACATTTGATAAAGTACCTGGTCAAATAGCTAAACATTAACACATAATTTTCCAGTATCTAATTCTTAAACAGGGAAATCTTATGTTTTAAGAACGTTAATCTCTGACTGATGTTACACATCAGAGCAACGAGCATTTCAAATTTATTTACTACAATTAGACGAAAGAAGTGATCATATAATATGAAAAAAATTAGGGATTCTATGTCGGTTGGTATATTAGGTGGATTAATAGGTGCACTTTGTATGGATGTATCAAGTTTGATATTATGGCGTACAAAGAAAACTGAAAGTCTCCACGGTCATATTGCAGGTTCTATGATAATGAGTCCAATCAAATTAAATCAGCGGAAAAATTTCATACTTGGTCAGATATTTCATATGACAGTAGCATCAGGTATTGGTGTCGGGATGGTCGAAATACTCAAAAAATATGGCAAAGACAATCATAATCTTAAAGGTGGCTTCTTGTCAGTGCTAACCTGGGGATTTCTATATATTTTCGGACAAAAAATGGGTTTTTATAGAATGAATCCACGTTTAACTAAAAGCAGTTATTCAGAAATATGGCAACACCTCGTATATGGTCTTGTTACTTCAAATGCTATAGTTGCCTTAGCTGACCCAACAATTTTTTCTAAAAAATCCTCCATAAATACTCAAGCGTTAATACAGGGAAAAAATAGAGTTCGATCTGTTCAACCTATATACTCAGATGTAAATGCTGACTCTACTGAATCTCCAAAAGTGATAAATTGATTTTGGCCCACACCACCGTTACGGTATTTTGATAGCCGCCGATTCTAAATACATAATGGAGCTTTATCACTCTTCAACTCCTGACTTTAGAAGATAAGGTAAAAAACCGCCTAATCGCTGGAAACGCCAAAGCGATTAGGCGGTTTTTTAAACGTCCTATTATTCTGACGTTTTTTCTCGAGTCTAATTTTGTGCATGAGCGGAACTAAGTCAACGTCATATTTGTTTCCCAAGGGGTGCATTTATTTACAAAGGATGCAAAAGAAGAAAACAAAAAAAGCACCGTTAAAAACGATGCTCAATTTGTATCAAAAAAGCCGAAAGCCCCGATAATACTGAACTTCTTATGTTCATTAATTGCCGGGGTTTGTACAATTACCGGTTCTTGCGGATAAAACTAAAGCTAGAATCTAATTCTGGGTATGTCCGCTTCCTTAAGATTGTCTTCCCATGTCCAAAAATGAGCCTCTCCGTTGTCCACCCGGAAAAGAATAAAGTTAGGATCATCTGCCGTATTTATACCGAGGGCTTTTAGAAAAGGTCTTTCGTCTAAAGCTTTAGTCTTTAAAACAATATCCTCAACAAACTCTACACGGCCTGTTATCCGTAAATGCTTCACATGTTGCAATGTTACAAAACAAAGTTCCACATTAGAATTAGCTAGCAGTTGAGAGTATAAATTCTTAGAACTGGCAGTTGTAAAATAGATTCCATCCTCTTTTACCCACAATGGAACCATTCCCCTACCCCTAGGTTGACCTCCATCGTTAGTACACAAAGTACACGTTGCTTGACTCTCGGTGATAAATCTAATGCAATCTCCAAAATCCATTTCTATACCTCCTTTTGACTTTTGTATATTCTACCAAAATCCCAGAAGAAGGTCTTTGCTAATTTTGCTTATTGTTTTTCCATATTTGCTATTGTGATTGCCTTATAAAATCAGTTGGGGTTATCCCAACCTTTTTTAAAAAAGTTCGACTAAAGTGGCTGAGGTTGTTAAAACCGCTTTCAAAACAAATTTCGGTGACTGACTTATCCCTACACTTTAAAAAGAGTTCCTTAGCATGATAGATTTTAACATCTAACATATAATCCATAGGTGTTTTTCCGACTTCTGCCTTGAAGACTCTCGAAAAATGGTACGGACTCAAATTAGTAACCATAGCAAGGTCATTTAGGGAAAAGGCTGTTTGATAGTTCGCATGAATATAGTCTATGGCTCGGGCAATAGGTTTCTTCTCAGCATAAGATCGTTCATTAACCGGAAGAAGGCAATTACTTTTAAGATGTCGAAGCAGATAGACTCCTACCTGGATGGCTATGCTTTGGGTTATTAGGTTATATCCAGATTGCTTGAACTTTAACTCGTTAACAAAGTCTGTTAGCATATTCTGGAGGTAGGCATCGTAGGCGTAACTAATGTTTTCAAAGGATAACTCCATAGTGTTGAAGATGGATTTAGCTATATTGTTAAGGAATTGAACATCCAGGAATAAAGCAATAAGTGTATTAATGGAAGTTTCATCTACGGCTATGTGGGGCTGTTCGCAATTTACGGGTAAGATTTTATTGTATTCAAGTTTCACAGTTTTCTTGTGAAACTTATAGGTGGTGGTAGCTCCGAAGGGAATAATGAACTCATACCCTCGATGAATATGCTCAACCTCGTTAAAGTTCATAGGTTTCTTAGTTATAAAAACACCCATACTATCTGTAACAAAAGCGTCTACAGTACTTGGAGATATGGGCTGTAATTGCCCTAAAATTTCTATCCATCTCTTCTCCAAACCTATCTCTCCCACCTAAAATCTGTCGAGCAGTTCAAATTCTTTTAGGCTAATTTTACCATAATATTATGCTATAAAAACCCATATCGAATTATTATATACAGAAGTGATTAATATACCAAATTATAGCTCCTATCCGACAAATAAATGCGACAAATTTTTAGGAACATTGGATGTACAATCTAATTATTAGAAAATATTTTGATATATCGGAGGGATTTATTTTGTATTACGACCTTGCATCCAATGTACTCGATGTAATGTTATTATGTGGTATTCTGATCTGGATTAACTTATCTCTCAAAAGTAAATATTCTCGTTTTTTGTTAGGTATTCTATTCGGACTTATAACTATCTTTGTTATTAAGGGCAGAATTGAAGTTTTTGAAGATCACTTTTATGACTTCCGAAATATCACTATGACGATGGCAGGATTTATTGGTGGTCCGATCACTGCTATAATTGCAGCTTTCATAGGTGGGCTTTATCGATATTTTGTAGGTGGAAACGGATCTATGGGCGGCGTCTTCAGTATTATCGTTTTTGCTTGTTTTGGAAGTATCTTAAGAAACCAGGTGAAGAGTAGTCAAAATGGCAAAAAACTTCTATTTTGGTATATCATCGGAATGGTTATGTCATGTATCTCTTTATTTGTTGTGGCCTTTACGCCCCCGTGGGGGGATAATAGGACAGTTGTTCTTAGTGTCATTACTGTCCCAGTTTTAATCATCAATCCAATTGCCACAACCATATTATTTAACTTCTACTTCTTGATATCCGAGTTCTTTGGCAAAGCCTCAATCCTAAATACAATTGTTAACGTTAGTCCAATAAACTTAATGGTTTTCGATAACAATGGGCCAATTCTGCAAAGTAAAAATCTAAAAATGCAACATCAAACTTCCCAAATTGCAGAAACCTTTGTTCAATCACCGGATTGCAAAAGAACCTTCTTGAATGCCACAAAACAGGAGCATCGAGAAATCTGTACAGATGATCAGAGACACTATGTCGCTGACTTGTGTAGTTTTCAGCTGCCCTGTGGGGAATTTGCCTGTGCAGCTATCCTTAACGATGTTACTGATCGGGTGAGAGAACAAGAAAATCTCAGAGGTGCAACTAATCGATTTGCCAAAGCATTTCAGTTAGGTCCTCATATGATGGCTATAGTTCAGATGTCTGACTTTCGATATATAGATGTTAACGATCGTTTCCTTGAAGAAAGAAATTTCAACCGTGAAGATGTAATCGGTAAAACGCCCATCGAGTTGGGCTTGCCTGAGAGTGAATTTGGGCGAATCATGGAAATCCTCGATCTACAAGGGTCTATTCAAAATGTTGAATGTTCATTAGTAACGAAATTCGGTTCGATGGGTACGGTAATTCTTTCTGCTGAAAAGATAGAAATTGACGATCAAGAATGTATTCTGTTTGCTTATAATGATATTACTGAAATGAAACGACTGCAAACAGAAAGACTTGATCAACTGTCAAAATATTTGACGTTAGAGGCAGAGCTTTCTCGAAGTAACCAACTAATAGCAGACATTATCAATAGTATGCCGGACGTATTTTACGTATTAGACGATCAATGGCGCTTTACCTATATCAATAAAAAAGCCTCAGAGTTGTTCCGCAAAACACGAGAAGAGCTCTTAGGTGAAGTTTTATGGGAAACAATCCCCCAAGCCCGAGGAACTCTGCTGGAATTAATTTATCAAAAGTCGATCATTGATTGCCTACCCATAACATTCGAATACCCCAGTTTTTTACATAACGACACATGGTATGAAGTCACTGCTTATCCTTCCAAATTTGGGTTGACCGTTTATTATCGAGATATTACCAAACAAAAACTAGTACAGGAAAAATTGGTTTCTTCTCAAGAAGAAATGACCTACATCCTTGAAAGTATGACAGATTGTTTCTTTGCCATTGATAATAACTGGCTTTTCACTTATGTAAATCGCGCAGGAGAAAAGGTGATGGAAAAATCACGTGAAGAATTGATAGGCATGAAATTGACTGAAGTTTTTGAGGCCAATGACACCACTCTCCAGCGGTTTAATGAAGTAATGTGCGAAAAGAGGTCGGTCACTTTTGAAATTCTTTCGGAAGCCTTAGGTAATAAATGGTTAGAGGTAAGTGCTTATCCTATAGGAACCGGCCTAACCTGCTATTTTCGAGATATTACAAGCCGAAAGATGGCTCAAGATGAAATGGCCAGACTCGACCGTCTTAATCTTGTCGGACAATTGGCTGCAGGGATTGGACATGAAATAAGGAATCCACTGACAACAATTCGGGGCTATCTCCAATTGATTGGCATTAAACCAGATTATGCAATTCTGAAGCCAACCTTCGACCTAATGATTTCGGAAGTTGATCGTGCAAATTCCATAATTACGGAATTCCTTTCCCTGGCTCAAACAAAAAAAAGCGAACTGAAACAACAAAACCTTAACGATATTCTTGATCAGTTATATCCTCTTTTAGAAGCCGATGCGTTTTCTCAAAATAAACAAATCCGCTTCACTCTGGGAGAGATTTTCGATCTAGAATTAAATGCCAAAGAAATCACTCAACTCATTCTCAATCTAACCCGCAATGGGCTCGAAGCAATGGCAGAAAGAGGTTGCCTGACTATAGAAAGTTATTTACAGGATGATAAAGTGGTACTGGCAATTGAGGATGAAGGATGCGGTATTCCACCTGAAAATAACCAAAAACTCGGAACCCCCTTCTTTACTACTAAAGATACCGGGACTGGGTTAGGTCTAGCTACATGTTACAAAATTGTCGAAGCACATGGAGCTAAGATTTGTGTCAATTCCAGCTCAAGAGGTACAACATTCTATATTTATTTCCCTATTCCAGATCAGGCAAAGGAAAAACACCAAATGATCGCCTGAACGTCATCATGTATTCAAAATACTTGTGCAAATAATCTGAATTTTTAGAGGATTATTCATTGTATATAGCGAAGTATTCTATGTAGTAAGCTACTGGGTTCCACTTTAAATCTTGCTTCTATTCTTAGTATAGGTCTTTCTCATTCTATAAAGAAAAGAGATGGTTATCTTTGAGTAACGATTATCTTTTGGTTGTAGATGATCATTTTGGTGTACGGCAACTTATGTGTGAATTTTTATCTCGGGAAGGTTTTCGCGTTAAAGAAGCAGCCGATGGGTATACTGCTTTACAAATAGCTAGTGAAGAGAAACCCAAACTAACATTCTTAGATTTGAAAATGCCTGGTTTAAGTGGATTGGAAACTCTGAACAAATTGCTACAAATACGTCCAAAGACGCAAGTGGTGGTAATGAGTGGCTATACCCAAGATAATGCTTTGACGTCCGCTGTCCAGAGTGGTCTTGTTAAACACTTTTTAACCAAACCTTTTGACCTAGATAATTTGCGTCTGATATTGCCTAGCTTACTGAGTAATCCTTGGGAGTCCTCAAATTAAAACACCACTCGTCAAAAACTTGGACAGCTTCTGAAAGTCGAAATTGCCCTGCTTGATTGAAAGCAGGCCTTGCTACCTGTTAGTTTTTGCCCCTTTATAATAGGCAGGAATTATTCAATACTCTGGAGAAAATACACGCTGGTGCAGCTCGATTGGAAGAGTAGTTGATTAGTTTATCAGCTTGCGGGTTCGATTCCCATCACCAGCTCCATCCAATGCAACATGGATCATTCAAACCTATCTACTTTGAACAGCTTTAGATCTTCATTCACTTCTCCCAAATATAAATTGCTGAGCATCATTCCACCTAATATGGAGAATAAAATGCCATTGGCTCCGTATCCTAAGCAGTACCATAGCCTTTCATTCTTAGGATCTTTTCCCAGGAAACCCAGGTTGTCATCAGTGGATGCAAAAGCCCCACAGTATCGATACTCGATCGCAATCTTCAACTTCGGAAATAGGTTTTTCAGGCGTTGTTCTAACTTATCATAACTTTTGGTGCATAATTCTTCATTTAATATATCGGGTAGAAATTTAGTATCCTCTCCGCCAATGATGATTCTATTATCACTCGTTGTTCTGAAGTAATGATAAGTAACTTCATTGTCTCTAACGATGACTCCCTTTAAAATATCCTCTAGATTATCGATTGGTTTTGTGGCAACATTAAAGGCGGTCGTTTTAGTTCCGAAGACCCTTTTCGTAAAAAGATGCGTGTTATACCCAGTCGCCACAATTATCAGTTTACCTTTAACTTTATGGCCAAAGACTGTTTCTGCCGTAACCCCCTGCTCGCTATACCTCACATCCAAAACCTCTGTGTTTTCATACACGTTTAACCCCATACTAGAGCCCACCTCTAACAGAGCATGCGTAAATTTATAAGGATTCAATTGGGCTCCTCCACCTTTACTTAATAGACCAGCCTTAACATCAAAGGAAAATGGATTAGTTTCCTTTTCAATAAATTCCACCCTAAATCCATTTTCCTTTCTCAGCTTATACTCTTGCTCAATCTCCTTTGTTTCTGTATCTTTAGCTGTATAGTACAAACCATCGACTCGCTTAAAGTCACAGGTATTGCCATTTTCGGCGATAAACTCTTCGATTTCATCTAATGCCTTAATTCCTAACTCATACGATCTTAAAATATTTGGGATTGAGGTATATGACTTTAACGCCATCGCATTGCTATCAAGCTCATATTGCAGAAGTGACGTAGAGATACAAGTACTTCCATGAGCAATTCTTGATTTCTCTAGTATGACGGCCTTAATCTTCTGTTTAGAGAAATAATACCCTAATATCGCTCCGGTTACGCCTCCTCCGACTATGATCACATCGGTCTCAACGTTCTCGGTTAAATAATCATACTGCCTAGGCAATGGACTAATTCTCCTAAAAATACATTCTCCTTGGACATACTGTATCTTCATATAATATTACTCCCTTGTTTCTCAAGCAAAATTCATACTTCACATAATAAAGAAAGGTGACTATTGCTCAGATATTAGCACTTCTTTAATTCCATAGTGTAGCTTTCGCTATACAAATCATATTTATGTATAGTAATGAGTAAGGGAATCACAGCATTATCCGCATTTGCTGCAGAATAGTTTTCCTGTTATACCATAGAACCGGACAGGCGTTTTTATGTAATGAGTCCTATAAAAATGACCTTATAACAATAGCACCAGCGTTCTAATCATGAAACGCTGGTGCTATTGTTATCTTCCTGGGTGGTATCAGAATAATGTTTAACAAAAAGTCCTTTGGTCTTCTGTCAAGATTTCGGACAAGTTAAAAGTAGAAATAATCTCAGTTTATTAATTTAACACACTAAAGTATTTTCGAAATCATAGGGTGACATCATGCCACAATGTTCATGAATTCTAACGGTGTTATAAAAAGCTTCAATATACTCAAAGACTAATTCCTGAGCGTGTCTAGTGTTTTTAATCACATACCGGTTGAGCCATTCTCGCTTAATTAAAGCATGAAAGGCTTCTATACATGCATTGTCCCATGGGGTTCCCTTCTTTGAGTAACTGTGAATAAAATGGGCAGCTGGAGTAGCCTCCAAATAGCTTTTAGATACAAATTGAACGCCTCTGTCGCTATGGATTACTACAGGCTGACTAATCTTTCGATTCATTTTAGCTTTTTCAATGGCCTTCAATACATGCTCTGTGGATAAACTATCTGATACCTGCCAGCCTATGATTTTTCTAGAAAACAAATCCATCACACTTGTCAGATAGGCAAATCCAGATAGGGTGTAAATGTAGGTTATATCCGTAACCCAAACAGTGTTGGCTGCCTTCGGATTAAAGTCTCGATTAAGAATGTTTTTAAGCTTGTTATCAAAATCAGGATCTATGGTTGTTCTAGTGTAGGGACGTACCCAGATGGCTTTTATTCCTTCTTCTCTCATGTAGTTACCGACGGTCTTCTCTGCGATTACATGCCCCCTTGATTGAAGAATTGAGGTTATTTTTGGGGCCCCATATATTTGATGAGATTCATTATAAATCTCTGCAATTTCAGCTTTGACTTTTTGCTTCCTTATTTCCTGATCAGATGGAGTTCGTTTGACCCAACTGTAATATCCTGATGAAGAAACGCCCAATAATTTGAGCACACCGTTAACAGAAATCTTGCGCTCCTTCGATGCTAATCTTGTTGCTAAATATATTGATTCTGTTAGTTGTTCAGTATGCTTATAGCCTTTTTTAAGATGTCCAGTGCATCCTTTGAATCTTTTAATTCCTTCTTTAAGCGAGCAATTTCTTTTTCTGCGTCTGAGCTAAGATTACCCGATCCTCTGTGATTAACAGTACCGTGATTGGTTTGAGCACTTGACACCCACTTACTTAAGGCTGACTTGCTAACTTTAAGATCTCCGGCTACTTGTTCTAAGCTTTTGCCAGATGAATGATAATACTCTACGGCATCCTGCTTGAATTCAGCACTATATTGTTGTTTGTGTTTTCCCATTATACAGTTCCCCCTAGTTCAGTTAATTTAATTTTATAATAAACTAGGGAAAATCTCTATTTAAGTTGTCCTATTTCTATTCTAGCATCACCTTTATAATTTCTTCTCAAGTAAATAAAATAATCCTTTTCTCCACTTTACTCCTCCAACCTTTTCATATCCAAGAGTCTGATACATTTTTAAGGCATTAGCATACCCGAACCTCAAAAAACGTCAAATGACTAATGGGTTTTTCTAAACAATCAAGTCAATATGCCAATACCTCATGACCCTCATCTGTTACCAGCACCATAACCTCCCATTGAGCTGACGGCATGCCGTCTTTGGTATAAGTAGCCCAACCATTTTGTTTATCCAAACAAATTTTGTCTGTACCCATATTAACCATCGGCTCTATAGTAAATATCATGCCTGGCACCATCAGCATTTCAGTTTTTTTCTTTGAAACAAAGCTTACCCATGGGTCTTCATGAAAATCCAAACCAATTCCATGCCCACCAATATCTTTTACAATAGAATATCCATTTTTTATAGCATGTTCATGCACTGCTTGCCCCATATCTCCAAGAAAGCCCCAAGGTCTTACTTGTTTTAATCCATACTCGATGCATTCCTTAGCAACACGAACCAGTTTTCTCTTTCCTTCGTCTATATCCCCAATAGAAAACATTCTGGAAGAATCCGAGAAATATCCCTTGTAAATCGTTGAAACATCCACATTGATAATATCCCCATTACGTAATACCACATTTTCCGAGGGTATTCCATGACACACCTGTTCGTTAACAGAAGTGCATACACTTTTGGGAAATCCATTATATCCAAGCTGTGCCGGTAAACCGCCTAATTCTATTGTTTTTTGATATACAAGCTGATTTATATCCTCTGTTGTCAATCCTGCTCGAATATATTTTGCGATACAGTCTAAAATCGCAATATTTATTTTTCCGCTTTCACGTATTCCTACTATCTGTTCCGGCATCTTAATAATATCTCTAGGCGGAACTGCATGCCCTTGCATTTTATAAAATTCGATTTTATCATCGAAATCTGCGTGACACTTTTTATATTTTATGTGACTACCACACCAACACAGATCATTTCTTTCCAATTTATTGAGCATCTAACTATCCTTTCATTGTTAAAGCATATTATAGGGAGTGAAGGATTCATCATCCGGCACTGGGAGTATATCAGGCTTCATTTATGATTGAATCTTAGTTTTTTCGATATTGATAAGGGGTACATCCGTATGCAGCCACAAAAGCTCTCGTAAAAGCTTCTTGAGATGAAAACCCATACTTTATTGCTATATCCAAAAACCTCATTTGCGTATTTTTAACTTCTACCGAAGCAAGACATAATTTACGTTTTGATATATATTGTTTAAAAGTAATTCCAACATTTTCATGAAACTTAGTCGAACAATAGAATGGAGAATACCCAACATAATTGGACATTTCAGCAAGTGTTGGATTACCCGTTATATTATCTTCAATCCACTCAATCATATTTTCTATGGTTTTTAATGACAATTATTATCACTCCCTGCTGCAAAACATTATATCATCCTCTGTCATCAAAAATTTGATATAACTTGCAATATTAATCCTCATAACCGGGAACCTACGCGAAACGACAGTATCGTCCCCCAGCTATATCTCTATACAATCCAGCATAGCTGCTGCCTGTTTTATCAAATCCCTCCCCTTCGCCGGAAGCGCAGCAAGGAACTTTTGCAAACACTCGCCTAGCACAATTTGGCTTTCCCTAAGCTCATATCGATCTAAGGCAGAGGGCATCGGATGTTTTCTTACCAGCGCTGCAATTTCAGCAGGGTTTAACTCCCTAAAAATGCTGAGAATTTCTTCTTCGCGAAGTTCCGCATCCAGTAAAATATCCTCTAAATCGGCAAGGGAGTGTATTTCACCCTTGATCAGGGCTTTCTTGTCAGTCAGATAACGGCATTGCCTAATTTCTTCTAATACCTTACGATATTTTTCATCGTCCATCTTCTCTCCAAAGGAAAAGATGAGCTGCCTGTTGTTTTCCGGATATTTGGGGAGGATGAACACACGATCCAATGTTTGCAGCAGGACTGCGTTTTCTATTACCGCAGCAATTTGAGGCAGACTGCCCCTTAGATACCTTTTTAAGGGCTCGGTCAGCTCCAGCAGTTCGCTCAGTTGACTTACGGCTCCCCTGAGAATTTCCACGATTTCGGTTCTTCTTTTGCCACGAAATAAATCACTCAGAATTTTGATGGACGAAGGTGCCATCTCCAGCCTGTGGACATCCTTGCCGGAAAGGATGCATCCGATTGCCGCAGATAACACCGGCTCGTAAATATTAACGAGCAGCTCTTCATAATCTTCATCGTATCCATAAAGCAGATGATGAACATCCTCAGCAGAGAATTGCGCACAAAATAGATTTTCGTAGTAGATACACTCTAAATACTTCTGTATAAACTCAATCCCAACCAACCGTTCCATTAGATGATGAACAGGATAGTCTGCAGTGATATGAATTTCCTGTGCGGCAAATTCAGGGTAATATAGCTTGAAAAAGCCTTTTATGCCCTCCACAATAGTGGAGCGGTAAAACACATTTTCGGTTTGCAGCAAATCTCCGATAATTGAAGAGTGCAGGATTTTTGTTGACTTTATCAGTCCGTCTATACGCTCACGTCCGGCTTGATATAGAGCGTACATGCTTTCTTTTTGGATTACTGCCACTGCTTCATCGGGGTTAGGATAGGTCTTTAACCATACACCAATGGTGAACATAATGGAGGTTAGAAGACTCTGTGCTCCTTCTACTCGGATCGAGCTGCTGCCCCCGCTGTTATACCTCTCAGTTTGCTTGGCCAAAAGTGAGAGGCAGTCAAATTGTATTTTCTCAAGCTGTGTCTCTGACAACATCCCCGACATATAGGCTTGCTCAAGTAACGATTTGAAATAATATTCACTGCTTAATGTTTCTCTTTTGATTCTGCGGATCTTATCAATATCTGCCATATTCATCATCCTCCTTATCCGCATCCAATTGGATAGCATCGTCTGCATAATCCGGAGCGTAACCATAGCGCAAGTTTCGGGCAAGCTTATATAGTTCCCGCCCCGATAGCAGTTCAAGAGAACCTTGGCATATTCCATTAAAAGCATTTTTCATATACTTGATCAAGTCGTCATCGCCCATCAGATCAAGAGTTTCATTCTTGTAATAATAAAATATTTCTAAAAGCTCATGCAAGGTTTCTTCATAGTTATGCCTTGAAAGATAAGGTGAGTTGCAAAATTCCTTAATTATCTTGTCAATCACGCCGCCACCGAATTCAATCCGGCCATTTTCCTTTAATGCAAAAGAGCGAGTTTCAACCAAGGCGAGAGCCTGTGCCTCTGTCAGAACAAGACCAAATTTCACAGTCAGGTCATTGCATTTCATGACTTCGTTGACAGCTTGCTTTTCTACCAGAGCGCCACTAAACAAGGATAATTCAAAGGCCATAAAAAATAATCCTCCTACTTTAAAAATAGTGTTGACAACTCAGTCTATATGTGTTATAATTAAAATTATTGTAATTAAGAATTATACGATTATAACTTCTCCTTGTCAAGATGAAGCAGACTATTTTTACGGTTTACTTTTTATTTTTTACATAGCTTATTTGGGATAAAGGAAAAGAAATAAAAAACAAAGGCATCCGTGGACTATCTTGGTGCCTTTGTTTTTTTCTGTGTGAAATTGTCATCATGCTCGGTTTCCCGCATCTTTCGTTTTTCAGAAATAAAGTACTGCAACTTAAAATTCGGCGGTTTTGAAATAACTATCTAGATTAGTCAGCTCAAAACTGCCGAATTTTTAATCATCCATACCTTGGCATCTACCCAATTGACCCAAAGTGACTTTTCATGTTAGTTAAACAATTCCACTGCTTTTCTAGCGATCCTTTCCCCAAATATTTTTGCTCGCTCTTTTTGACCATCATCCCCATCTTTAATGCAGACAGCTCCATAATGAATAAAAGGCTGTCCCTCAGCAACTCCTGAAGAGTAGACCAACATACCTTTTACCAACATCTCAGCAATCATGGAGATTTCCGCCACCTCTGCACCACCGCCGACATAATTTGCTGTAGCAAAAACAGCTCCCAGTTTTCCTCCGACATTTTTAGCTGTATCTAACCATTGCTTTAATTGCCCTGCAAAGGTTCCCGCAATCGTCGGCGACCCAAAGATAACTGCTTTGGCTTCGGTCAAGAAGTCATCGTCGATTGCTTCGATGGACATACTTTTGACTTCGACTTTTTCAATTTTCTTTGCACCTTCAGCTACAAGATCTGCAACCTTTTGGGTATTACCAGATTTACTGTAATATACAATAGCTATTTTCACAAAATCCCCCTCCTTTTGAACACCATTCTAACACCATTTCCATTGCTTGGAAATAGTTATTCACGAGGCATAAGCAATTCTAGCCATTATATACAAAAAGGTATTTACAGGGGCTGCAGTTATGAAGGGCTATGAACTTGGGACAGACGATTACCTCACCAAGCCCTTTGAATTGTGTCCTCAACCAGCACTTCATTATTTAGCTCTGCCAATAGTTTCGCAACTCCAACATGCCACATCTTGTCCTCGGCATATTTTGTATTTATCCAAACTATCGGATCTACCGACAATGGTCTATTTTTACTAAGAGTTGCTAGTAAATTTGCCGCGATTCGGGACGAATCCAGTATATTGGTATTATAAACTTGCCAGCTACCATAAACGTTAAATGGGTTGTTTGCGATCAGTCTAGCATTTTTAGTAGTTTTAGGAACGAAAGATTGTTCTTGGCCTGTGATTGCAAATAGTAATAAGGGATTAATATCATATTCTCGAGAAGCTTGGATTATTGCAGAAAAATAAGGTTCCCCACAAAGCAAGGACTCCCTTTTTGATAGGTACTGAATTAAACTGGCCTCATCTACTTGACTATATTGGAGTTCATACACCGGCTGCTCTTGAACGATACTTTGTTGATGAGTAATCTCTTGGGAAGCTAAAGCTTCATCATTATCCTCTTTAGCTTGTAGCCCAGCAAATATCATTTGAAGGTTATGACCATTAACGCTGTTATCTTGCCTTATAAAAAATTGAACTGAAGTTAATAAGACCATCAGTAATAACGAAACAACTAAAATTCGATATGAAATAGTCTCTTTAACGATCTTTCCTGTTAAATATTTATGAGCAGCACGAACTCTCTCAACAACAACCATGAAATTGGAGGTATCCTTTAAAGCGGTTGGATGAGAATAGTTATCAGCTTCCAGATTAATTATGTGTTTAGCGATTATGTATTCTAATTCATACTCTAACTGATTATAAGAATCAGAGACCCTTGTCAGTAATAGCTCAATATGTTTTTCTTCAACCGGATGTGAGCAATTTTTATTAAGCCAATTAATTAGTAAGGCATTAAAATTTTCCCCAGGGTCTTTTATAAATAGACAGGCCCGAAATATATCTGACCCGTTAATGTTGTAATTTCCAGTTAATACCGCCCGTTGAAGAACTTCATACTTCACTTGATCTCTAATTTCTTTATTGAAGTCCTGTACATACTTTTCAATGACTTTATCAATTGAATCAGCAAGAATTATTGCTCTCTCCTGTATACTGGCAGAAGGATATTTTTTATGAATATAATTTCTGAATAATACTATTTGATTACTTTGTAAAACTTCGAATTGTTTTAGTTCAGCTATAAATTCCATTAAGATCATCCTCTAATTAACTAAAGTTCAAAAATTCCTCTCAAATTCCCTTGAACATTTCGCTAATTTCTTGTTCCAGACATTAAGTATCAAATTTCCAAGATATAATTCCACATCTTGTCTATATTTCCTCTTAAGATAAGATTCCTCTAAATGGGACGCTGCCAGCAAAGGCATCCAGATAGCTGGCGGCTGCACTCGCCACCACCTTCTGCAATTTGCCGGAATTAGCGGTGCCTGTGGCAGATCGCGTCTACCTACACGCAGTGTATATACCTCTAATGCTTCTAAATTATTTCAGAAAGACCACTAATAAATTCAATAATTTTTTTTAATTCTTCATCAGTAAAACGATCTAGAAACAGGTTAGCCCTTTGATATAATTTTTCATGGAGTTTTTCATGAACTAAAAATACTTCTCTTCCAAGTGGAGTTAAGGAGTAAAATATTTCCTTTTTATTCCCTTCTTGACGATATATTTTTATCAGTTTCTTTTTTAGCAATTTAGAACTAATTTTTGAAATGCCACCTTTTGTTATATTCATCTTTTGTGAAATTCCAATTGCATTAATTAACGGATTTCTTTCAATACAATCAATAACATGGCACTCTGTTAACGTAATATCTGATATATTTTTATATTGCTCTTCTCCTAGTAATTCTTTAAGATATTCATTCTCGTGATTTTCCATATTAATTTTGTTTATAAAACGGTCAAAGTTTACAATAAGCTCTCTTTTCAATTTTTGTTCTCTCTCTAAGTTGTTCATAAGCTTTCTCCTTACAATGAATAGTATCGGGTATATTTAGAAAAGAAACGCTACATTTCTGTAAACTATTATCATTATACCAGATTTGAATCATTTGAAAACATCACGTTTAATGATGGTTGACAAGGAAACTATTACGAGGTATACTCATAATAGTTGACGCGGAAACTATTATATCGGAGGTAAAACAGAGATGATAATTGATTTGACTTACCCTTTACCCAAGAAAAAATTGGAGCAGTTACTGGAATTAGCGACAACAGCTAAGTATTCTGAAAAATTCGGGCACTTTGGAACTCATTTTGACTGTATGGGACATGAATTTTCAATTGATAATTGCAAAAGGAATGGAAAAATATTTGATATAAGTTCTATAAGGGAACGAGAAGTTAACCTGGAAGATATCGACATATCAAAAATTGAAGAAAACGATTTTATAATCTTCTATACAGGTATTATGGAAAAGAACGAATATGCTACGCCCGAATATATGAAAAATAATCCTGAGTTGTCTAATACACTTATTCGTTACCTGATTGATAAGAAGGTAAGTCTTATAGGTTTTGATATGGGAGGAATTAGAAAATCATCTGAACATGCAATCGCAGATCAATATTGCGCCGATAATGGTGTATTTATAATTGAAAATTTAACTAACCTGAATAAACTTATTGAATTCAAAGACAACCAATTTATTGTGTATACCTATCCAATTCTGATTGTTGGTTCGACTGGACTACCTACACGAGTGATAACAGAAATCTTTCAGTAATACAATTATTAATATCATAAAATAATGAACTCTTAGAAAGAAAAACAATGAATAGTTTAAAACAATTTTATCTGAAACTAAAATTACTGAATACAAAAAAATATTATGAGAATAGTAAAGGCTTTAGCCACACTGATTGCCTAGCAACAAATCTTCAAAATTGCAGCGATCATGACAAAGATTTTTCTGACAAATGCCCTTTTTGTAAGAAACACTGTTCCATATTTGAGCCTAGCTGTATGCGCGGAAAGGGCTATGCTAAAAGAGTTTTTGATCAAAGGCGCATATAAAAATTTGCAGGGTATTTTCATTAATGGAAAATACCCTGCTTTTATGCCTTTTTATGTCCTCAAATTACATAGTTCATTTCCAATTTCAAATCCCAGCAAATACAGGTCTTAACTCTACCCTGAAATCTGAGAAGACGGACATTTTCACTTTGTCTTCCTCTGTATACCCTTCCGGGCGACCATACCGTTTATTTTCCTGCAATATAAATACGCTTATATATTTACCGTCCGGTTCTACGATCCAATACTCCTGTACACCGGCTTTTTCATACTTGTTGAACTTGATTACCCTGTCTTGTTTGGTCGTTGCCGGCGTTACTCATTTTTTGCTAGTTCTATAAACCAATCAATTAAACTCCAGGCTATGCTTCTGGTTCCTGGTATCTGCGGAAGCTGATCCACGTCAAACCATCCGGCATTTAAGATTTCATTTTCATCAATCTTTATGTCCCCGCCAGCATATTCCGCTGTAAAGCCAACCATCAGAGAATCTGGGAAGGGCCAAGGCTGGCTGCCAAAATATCTAATATTTTTAACTTCCAGGCCAACTTCTTCTCTGACTTCTCTTTGCACACACTCTTCAAATGTTTCCCCCGGTTCTACAAAACCAGCCAAAACGCTATAGAAGTCGGCTTGAAAGCGACTCCCCTTGGCTAATAATATTTCCCGGTCTCTTGTAATCGCTACTATAATTGCCGGAGAAATCCTGGGATAGTTTACTCGCCCGCATGCTGGACAAAGCTTAGCCCTTTCATCGATTTTGTTTTCTGTCCCAGCTCCGCACTGGCTGCAGTACTGATGGGTACGATCCCAATGTAAAATCTGATAGGCTTTACCTGCTAAGAAAAACAAAGCATCCGGGATCTTGCCAAATAAACGATACAAGTTGCAAAACAACATATTTTCCGGAACAGCGATATCCGGGGTAAGTTCTGCGGCATAATAAGAACGTCCTTCCACCTGGCCCAGGAATTGACTACGAACCAGCTTCTCGCTTAATTTAAAGAAATCAAGCTCCGGTAAAGTAAATTCCAGCACTTTATCTTCGGAAATGAGAATTTTATTCCCTTTAAACAATAACCAATATGCCGTTGAATCCCTATCAACTTTGCCCAACACTATGCACCCTCTTTTCTTATGAAAAGCTATCTCTGATAAGTGTTGTCCCCTCAGAAATCACTCAACTTACCAATTTCAGCTATATTCCAACCAGTATATGGCTAACGCGAAACACAGTCTAAATATTTTAGTACTTCATAATGCACTACATCACATACCAAATTTTAATTCAACAAAATAACATGTATTCCTTCAGTTAGGAAACAAAAGTATTCAGAATATGTGGACCCCTGTAAATATGGAAGAGGCTAAAAAAGCAGCCACCGAGGCCGTTAGACCTTGGCAGCTGCTATCATTTTACGCTTATTGCCAGCCCGATTCTTAAGCTGATCTTCGATGCCTTTCCTCACTACGTACTTTTCCAGCAAAATAGCCTTTTTGGGCCTCTATACTGCTCATCGACAATGCGTTGGGATAGTTCTCCCCGACAGTACTAGTTTAGTTTGCTAGTTCTGTTTTGAGCTTCTGCACTGTTTCCAAAGACAACCCAGTTATCTTTGCAATGATGGTTGGTTCTATTCCTTCAATTAATGCGTTTCGAGCAGCTTCCAGCTTACCTTCCAACTTGCCTTCTAGCTTACCTTCTAGCTTGGCCTTTTCTGCCACAATAGGATCATACAAGGTTCTCGTCATGCTCAGCACCTCCTCGTTTAGCCTTTCATCGTTTACGTATCTGCTGTTTAAATATCTGAAGAGTTCTTCATTTGCTAAGAGCATTTTGTGCAGATCTTCTCCGTCTATTTCCTCAGCTTGAAATAGTCTAACTGCTTCATTGGATATGCTTTCAACAATCTGTTGGGCTTTTTGGATTAGCTCCCTAAGTTCTTGTTCTGTATGGTTCCTTCTATTTTTGATTGTCTCCATTTGATAGCGCAACTTAAATACCTGCAATGGCAAGAGTGGGTAGAGCCTTCGTTCTAAAATCCTCTCTTGACTGTATTCCCAGTATTTCATGACAGGTACTTGGTAGTTTACTTCCTGTCCGTCAGGAAATATCAGTCTTAGTCTTAGTTCATCTTTTATACTCAGGTTTTGTTCTATGAAGATGACCAGTTGTTTGGGTATGTAGAATACCGTTTCTTCTTGGTCTCTTTCGTATTTGGCTAGTTCTCTGGCTTTGCTGATTCCGTATTCAAACATTCTGATGACCATGCTATCATCGTTTAGAGTCTGTATTTCAATGTGATAATGATTGAATTTGTTGGCATCGCTGAGCTTAAGAAACAGGTCTCCTCTTAGTATATTATACGCATCGTCTACAAATTCATTGCTAGCGAAGCTCCCTCAGTTGCTTCTGCTACATAATTTTCCTTAAATAGACTATTTAACATGTTTACCAGCACCTTACTTGATACTGTAAATAGCAATTTCAGAATTTCGTCCAGTTTTACCCGTTCTTGATTGGCTTCCTTTTTGGGCAATCTATTCACCCACCTTCCTGTAAATATTATACTATAGGCTCCCTTCTATGACTACTCGAACAAGTTTACATAACGGGCAGAGCCTTGGGTAACTTTCCAATCAGAGCTTTTCCCGCAACGCCTTGTGGAGAAAATCATCGATCTTTTCCTTGTATATGTTATGCAGCTCCGGGTTTGTTTCGGCAAACCGGGTCATTTCATAGGCTAATTCCTTAAAGATCTTGAAGAGATTGTCATATAAAAAGGCAAAAATTTTTCTCCATCTGCCGCTTTAGTGTGTTAATCTCCGAGGCAATCACCACGGGGGTCCGGTTAGCCGCCAATTCATCCATCATTCCATCCACCCTCTCCTGCACCCGGCAAATCTTCTGTCGGTTCTACCATAGCATACGATTCGCCCGCTGAATGTGACAGCCAGCACGAGCATGTCCCAGGCTCCCGATTCAAGCATCATCGATGAAAGGGCCCAGTCCAAAGTCAGACTGCCTGCTAAAATAACACGAACCGCCAGAATTTATCATTAATTCCATCGTTTATACGCTGATTGATATAACGGGTGCTGGTGATGGAGATGATGCAACAAAAAAGCCCTCCGTTATACTCTATGGAACAACGAAGGGATGTGAACGGACCCTGCTCTATTTCACAATTGTCTGCTTAGAGCGACTATACATTACTGAATAAGTTTTTAGGGCAGCCGCTCCAGGCCAATAGCTTCCACGATCACGCCTGCCGCCGCAGTATCCGCTACCTGGATTCGCACGCGTTCTCCCGCGTTCACCAGCACAACATTTTTGCTTTCGGCCGCCGAGATCGTATAATAAGAATTATTTGAATCAAGCTTCAAATAGTAGATACTGGTGCCGTTGATGACCGCCACCCGGATGTCCTGGACCACGCCCTCGACACCGTTCGTGATACTCGGCACCTGATCGGTCAGCCCGTTCTGGTTGAGCAGGCGGATGTACTCCAGCTCGCATTCGGCCACGGTCGCGCCTGTGGCCACAATATTGTACATCTGGACGTTGACCATGGCGTACATTTTGACGAGCTGGGCGTCATCCTTGAGGGCTACGAAATAGGTCGGCTGGTCGGCGATATTTAAGAGCAGCGGGAAAGTCGCGCTGTAAGCCAGATGCTGGACCACACCCTGAGCGGAATTCATGGCCGAATACTCCTCCGCGCCGGCGCAGGGGTAATAGTGCGCTTCCTTGGTACGCTGGTTGCAAAGGATGAAGCCGACAATGCTCTTGTCTCCCGTGACCGAAGTGATCCCGGTGTAGACATAGAGATCGCCATCCTGGGCAATATAGTTGTACCCGTCCGTGGTTACGGTCACGTTCTTCTGGCCGAAGATGGAATTAACGAAGCCACCGGCATACATACCGCGGTAATCGTACTGCGTGATGATCAGTTCGGCTGAGTAGACCTGATCGACCCATTTGGGCACATCTTCATAGTAGGTGCACTCGCCGCTCACCGCGTCCACAATCACAGCGCCGTTGACATCAATCCCTCCGAAGAGCCCGATGGTCTTCTCAATCTTAGGGCAGATCCAATAAGGATGTCCGGTTTCATCAATTTCTAAGTGGGGAATAGAAAACATATAGGTCGGATAATTGAAGCGCAGGTGGCGATTAAGGTTACGGCCAAAGTGCTCAACGTCGGTATATTTGATCCCCTCTTCTACCCGCATCAGTTCAACATTCTGGGTCACCATGTCGATCAGGAGATAGGCTGGGATACCCTGGGAGCGGTTGCCGAACCATTTGAAGATATCTCCGTAGGCGAGGGTGGCGACCCGCACCGGTCGGTCTTTGTAGTTCATCTGAGTGTAGTCGTTGACCACCGTAAACTGGCTGACTAAATCAGAAAGCTCCCCGAGCTTGCGGTCGCCGAGACGCTGGGCGGAGGTTTTATCCAACATGGGGATTCGGTCGTAGGAGATTTGCTTCATGTCGGCCGCAAAGTCACCCTCCGCAACCGGCAGGATCTCGGAATAGGCTCTGGCGCGCAAAAAGACGCTGGAGATCACGCTTCCTATCAGAACTGCCGTCACCAGGGCGACGCAGATTAAGGCAGGAACGGTACAATGCTTTTTAAGCACCAGCCAAACAGATCTTATATCCATGATAGTTCTTATTTCTGCTAACTGTCTTACTGTGCCATTGGCTTTAAGGAAAATAAAACAGTAAAGAGCCAGGCAGATCACCAGGAAGAAGTAAAAATCAATGTTTTGCAGGTTGATGGCAGGCAGCGCAACGTAAAAGTAGACTGCCGCAAAAACTAAGGTGGTGATCAAGGCTCTTACATGAGGCGGCAGATTCCTAAGCGAAATATTCCTCTTCCTCTTGTTGTTGCGTTCAAACATATGAATACCTCCAAATTTTATTATCGGGGAAGCCCCCTTTACGAATTATATTTCTCTGAAAGATTGCTTGTTCCAACGGAACAGAATGCGTTGTTGTGAGAATTTCTTTCTTCTCATCCAAAACATTAAATAATTTTCCCTGTGGCGTGATCCTACTGCTTGATTTCCGTTGTGCTCTCAGCGATTTTAAGTTCGCGTGATTTTTTCATGACCTTAACCTTGGCAATTCTATACCCTATAACTTCCATAACCTCAAAGTAAAACCCATCAAAAGAGACTAGATCCCCCTTGACCGGCTTTCGACCGACCCGTGCAAACACATATCCCCCTATCGTTGAAACAGTATCTTCCTCCAGCTTGATCTCTAACATCTCTGAGACTTCTTCCAATAAAACCCGTCCGTTTAAGATATATTCATGTTCTGCCACTTTCTGAATCTGCGGTTGTTCTAGCTCAAATTCGTCATAAATTTCACCAACTAATTCTTCGAGCATATCCTCAAGCGTGACAAGCCCGGCTGAGCCACCGAATTCGTCCACAATAATGGCCATGTGGCTTCGTTGACTCCGCATTCTCTGGACAAGGTGAGAAATCGGCATTCCCTCTGGAACTGCTAGGATTTCTCTCATAATCTTAGTAATATCTTTCTCCCCCGGCGTTTCTTGTAACCGAATGATGTCTCGCATATGGATTAAGCCCAGAACATGGTCCTTATCATCATCACACAACACATAACGTGTGTGTCCGTATTTTTTTATAACTCCAAGAATCTCCTCAAACGTGTCCTGAATGAAGATACACACCATATCTTGGCGAGGTACCATTACTTCACTCGCGTTACGATCTGAAAATTCGAAGACGTTATCCAAGAGTTTACCTTCCATTTTATCTAAATAGCCATGCTTTTGACTTGCATCGACCAACATCCGCAGTTCTTCTTCACTATGGGATAAATCAGCCTCATTGGCTGGTTCAATTCCCCAAATTCGCAACACAAGGTTAGCCAAGCCATTCAGCGCCCGAATAACTGGATAACAGATCCAGTAAAAGGCTTTTAAAAAACCGGCCGTAGCAAGTGCTGTACTCTCTGCCTTTTGAATGGCTATTGACTTAGGAACAAGTTCACCTAAAACAATGTGTAATAACGAGATGATCGAAAAGGCAATTGTTATAGCAATCGTATGTGTGTAAATGGGGTTCCACCCTGCGATCCCAGCAAACAACGGTTCCAGAAGAGATGCAATGGCTGGTTCTCCAATCCAACCTAAGCCCAAGGAGGAAAGCGTGATCCCGAGCTGACAGGCAGAAAGATAGGCATCCAATTGCGAGGCAACATCCAGGGCAACTTTTGCCCTCGGTGAACCAGCCTCCGAAAGTTCTGCCAAACGGGTCTTACGTACCTAAACCAAAGAAAATTCAGCCGCCACAAATAATCCATTTAATCCAACTAACAATAATGCAATTAAAATTAATATGACACTCCAAAGACCGTCTATGATTGGTATCCTCCTTTTATTCCTGAGAAATTATGGGCTATATTCTGTGATATTTGTAGTTTGGCAAGAGAGTAATAATACATCATTCTTGGCGGCAAGGGATACCACGGTGCCTCTCACAGCAAGATAAGCAATAAGCTTAATGCGTTTTTTAGCAGGAAACATTCATAAACCAAAGCCAGGTCCAAGATGATAACCGCCAGATGTTTGTGATAACGGGTTGTTTTTCAACTATTTGAGTATATCCCCGGCTTATAGATCTTGCGACCTGTGGCAAAGGCGTTAGGTTGGTCTGAAGGCGTTACGTAGAGTTTAGGCATGGGGATGCCTGCCCTCTGAGACAGCCTTTTCACCATATCATGAAGCTCGGGCGACTCAGCCTCAGCTACCGGGTATGATCTGGTCATTTTTATAGCTATTTTGTCGCTGTAGAAATTGCTAAAGAAATTCATAGCCATGGCGATAATGAAAAACAACATCGCACCTGACTGGCCGCCAATGGCGTTGCCTAACAGCACCAGCAACATAGAAAGAGCACCCATCAAAAGCCAGACTTTAATTGTGTTCACTTAACTTTTCCTCCCCCTTATAGTTTTTTTAAATAAGAGAAGTGATTTCATTAATATACAACAATAGTGCCTGGATAAGCGTCATACTTTGCAACATTCTTTGTTTTGCCGACAGGGCAACCTGATTTGATTCCATATTAATTAACTTTGGTTGGAGCCGAATAATCTGATTCTCAAGCTGCTTCACCTGGTTCACTATTAAATCAGTATTTATCATCACACCTTCTTGTTTGACTTGGGACAGCTTGTTATCCAGGAGGGAAAGTTGTTCTTTGATTTCCTCAAGTGTAAACCTATTAGATTTCAGATCTTCGATGAACTTGAGACGAACAAGGCTTTCTTCTGAATAATACCTGTAATTACTCTCAGCACGGACAGGTTTAAGTAAGCCCATGGTGGAATAATAGTCGATCGTCCGTTTGCTGACACCCGCTAAATTGGAAATTTCACCAATTTTATACATCTTCAACCTCTCCATTAGAATCACCTCAGCAAATATTATATAACATAACCGATAAACTGTACAGTAAAACGTCCTGCTTTTCGGTTTCCGAATTATAGGGTATTAAAAAAGATTTTAAACTATGTGGACGGACGGGTCGCTGTCCCAGAAGTTAATGGTCTAAAAGGCACATTAATTGCACAATATATACAATTCGAACTGCATTTCTATTCAAAATCGTGGTCTTCAACTTGAATGGTCAGCTTTTATGCATATCTCTATTTTCGAGGAGTTGATCCGCCTGAATGACGTAATTATATAACACCTGAGCTGGCCGAAAAAATGAGAGCTTTCCTCAAAGACCTTCCGGCAGAAAAAAAGTTAAAGATGAAAGAAATGCTTCCCCTCATCGATGAGGCACAAAAACAGGCTCTGCAAAAAATAATCTTAAAATAGCACACCAGGCGAAGCAAAAACGGGCCGAAAACGCGGCCCGTTTTTGTCAGCGATGACTTGCTCTATCACAATTAAAAATGCCCTTGTAAGGGCGTCCTCCCTTCTATGACTACTCGAACAAGTTTACATAACGGGCGGAGCCATGAGTAACTTTCCGATCAGAGCTTTTCCCGCAACGCTTTGTGGAGAAAATCATCGATCTTTTCCTTGTATATGTTATGCAGCTCCGGGTTTATTCCGGCAAACCGGGTCATTTCATAGGCTAATTCCTTAAAGATCTTGAAGAGATTGTCATATAAAAAGGCGATTTTATTGGCCTCAGCCCTGCCATAGGCTTCATTCAGAGTCGCCTCCATTTGTTTAATGGCTTTGTAGCTCGTTCGCTCTTTCAGCTTCTCGTAGGAGGCTTGTTTATTTTCAATCTCCTGCTCCAATCTATTTTTCTCCAACTTTAGCTCATGGGTTTCGGCTTTCAGGCTATCCCGTTCTTCGGCCAAGATGTACTGCTGAAAAAGAATTTCCGTCTGCTGGAAGAATAAGGGGTATGACAATCAGAGAAAGGAGGCAGCCCCATGGGTATTTCAACGAATAAGATCCTTAAGATCAGCTTCGCTACGGCAGGCGGAAAAACGTTCACTCTGTCGATTCCCAATCCCCGGGAGGATTTGAGCCAAGCTGAAATTCTCACAATCATGAATAAGCTCATAACGAAAGACATTCTAATCACAACCAGCGGTGCCATCACCGGGGTCAAGGATGCGAAGGTCATTGATACCGTCATCAATGATTTACTCGACCCGCCTCAGACTTAAAAGCACCGAGTGCCCTCTGGGGCTCAAAAGGATTCCATTGGACTGCCGGCCAAGGTCTCTTGGCCTGCAGCTATCCTCTCACAGGGGGGATCCCGGCAGTTTAACCACCTGCAACAGCCGGCTTCACTACCCTTTAGGCGATGTTATTTAAGTTTAAACTTCTTAAAACTGAAGCAGATATTTCAGCAATAGATAAATACCCAGTATTGCAAAGACAATCATTGTCCCAATAGCTTTTCCTACAAAAAATCTACTCACCCTTTTATCCCCCTTCCATTTAAACTTGAATATCATTATCCCTACAAATACTGTACTTAGGAGAACCACTACTATGGGCATAAAGTTTGAAGACGTGTTTTTATTTATTGCCATGCCAATAAATGCTCCAAAGAATAATAGAACCGACGAGATAAGAAAAAGTTTTTTCTTAATTGAAACCAATACTCTTTTATCATCAACTTCTTTTTGGATTGGCAATGCCTCATGTCCAAACTCAAGTTTACAGCTTTCACAGTTTTTTAGATGTTCCGAAACTAAATTTATACTCTCTTCGCTGGCAACATTATCTTTCACAAGGGGTAACAAATCCCTTATTATCTCACAGGATACCTTCAAATCAATCCCTCCCTTTCCAAAACTGATTTAAGCCATTTTTTTGTTCTATAATCAATGACTCTTGCTGAGTTTTCCGTAATACTTATTCTCTCGGAGATTTCAAAGTAACTTATCCCATTTACACGCATATTAATTATTTTTTGTGTTCGCTCATCTTTGGTTTTTAGCAGCTCATAGACTCTATCGGCTATTTGTTTGGTAATGACCCGATCCAGGCTTCTGTCTGCCACATAGACATCTAAAAGATCATTATATTCCACCGCAGTTCTAGCTTTACGCAGGTTTTGTAGCCATAGGTGGCGGGCAATCCCAAATAGCCAAGTCTTAATAGAGGAATTGCCTTTAAAATTACCGATAGAGAATATCGCCTTAACAAAAGTCTCTGAGAGCAAATCTTCCGAAAGGGTAGGATCATGAGTCAAGCTTAACAGATAGCTATAGATATCTTGTTTATATTCAAAATACAGTGTTTCAATTTGTTTCATTAATACCCCCCTTTCATATAATGAGTCACATTCAGATAAAAAATATTACACAGTTTAACAAATTTAAGTATGCCAATTTTTCCCACACCATAAACGGCAAATAATAAGTTATCCTAATTTCCGGATAATAAAGTATTTGACACTTACTGTCATATGGTGGCGCAACGAATTGAGCAAAGCGATATTGCATGCTATAATTCGGATAGATTTAACTCTGAGTCGGGAGTGATTCAATGGCATCCCTAACTAAAACAGAACAAACGGCCTTAGACAGAACAATTAAACATATACGCGATGTTTGCAGGGATAACTTAATTTCTGTGATCCTATACGGTTCTAAAGCCCGAGGGGATTCTCAGCCTGAATCCGATATTGATATTATGATTCTGGTCCGCCATCGCGATGAAGTAGACAGAGATAAACTTTATGATTTTCTTTTACTTGACGATGTGGGTTATGACATTAATATTTCGCTCAATATTTATGAAGGGGAATACTTTAATCAGTTGTCAACAATGCACGTACCTTTTGTTAAAAATGTCCTTAAAGAAGGAGAAACATTGTGGACCGTATAGAAACCAAAGATTTGCCATTTTATCGGTTGCAATCTGCTAAAGAACGTTTAGCAGTTGCCGAGGATCTTTTTAAGCTGGAACATTACCGGGATTGTTTATCCAAGGCATACTACACCCTCTTTCAGGCGGCTAGAGCGGCTTTGGCTACATTAGAACTTGATTCGCGGAAACATTCTGGGATAATAAGTGCATTTAATATTAATTTTGTGAAGACAGGAATATTTCCAAAAGAATACGAAAGATTATCGCAAGCTCTCAGGACCTGAGATTAGCCAGTGATTATGATGATTTCTATCTTGCTAGTAAAAAAGACGCTGAAAAAACCCTTGAAGATGTTCAAATGGTAATAAAAGGTGTCGAAGACTATTTAAATTCTTACTATACCGACCTCCAATGAGACAAAGGCTTCCCTGAGAGAAAAGAATCTCGGGGAAGCCTTTGTTGATATGCTTATTCTTCCTCCTAAAAGGGAAGTTGGTTAAAAAACCTACGAATATGCATGAGAAATCTAAATTTTTTTCGTAATAAAAAGCTGGCCGAGACCTTTAGACCTTGGCTTGCAGCTATCATTTTGTATATTATTGACCAGCCAGCTTCCTAAGTTGATCTTCAATGCCCTTCCCCACTACATACTCCCCACCGAAAATAGCGGTTTTGCTTAACCCTCCGGCTTCAAGGTAAAGGATGACCTGTTCAGGCAAATTAACATCCACGAGAATGATCGGCGCCTTATGTTGTGCGGCATAGACACTACCGGCTAAAGCGTCAGGAAAATTATTGCCGGTAGCGATGCAGACGGTCTGAACTTTTGAAGGATAGCCGGAGCCGGAGTTATCGCTCAAGCTGGGCAGGAAATATTGCACCACGGCCAGCGAAGTGTCATAGCAGTTTTCTCCGCCGATCCTGATGAGATCTTCCGCCGGCAATCCACTGAGCAGCCCAGCCTCTTTTTCCACGTCCTCGCTGACTGCTCCCTGCAAACCAATAATGTAGACCTTATCCGGCTTGATTGCTTCAATTTTCTCCTTAACCACATCAGGTATCCCATTCTTCTGCACCAGGAGGATAGGATATCCTCTTTGAGCCGCTATACTGCTCACCGACAAAGCGTCGGGATATTTCTCCCCGCTGACTAAGACCACTGGGGTGCCGGTCTCAACTTGCAGCTGTCCCGCTATTTTGACGGAGGTAGCATAGCAGTCATTTCCGGCCAGCCGGATAGTTTGTTTAATGCCAGCATCCCTAAATCTGTCTGCGAAGCTTTGGTCAATAACAGCGGTGCTGCCGAGGATATACACCGTACCCTCTGTTTCCAGCTCAGCTGTGAGATAATCCAGGACTTTCTTTTGTGCGGCTTCCGAATCGCCGACTAAAAGAATGGGAGCATTGAGCCGATGGGCCAGGACACTACCTGCCAAAGCATCCGGGTAATTGCCGGCTGTGGCCAGAACGGCAGTGGATACCTTGCCAGGATAAGCCGCCCGGGCAATAGCCAGAGCAGTCTCGACTCCGTCCACTCCGGCCAGCCGGATAACGGGATCATAGACCACGGCGTAATCGCTGAAATGGGAGGTGCTGAAGACAACGGTTCCGCTGTCAGGATCATAATGTCCATTCGGTACGGTGACCACACTACCCGACCCATCGATGTACCAGACCGCGATATGCTCCGGATTAGCCAGTACTTCAGCAGTGGGCGTATATGGAATGGCTACCGTGACCGGCGCGTCCGGATTGTTCCACGCAGTCTGCTCTCCGTCCACCGACAGGGTAAGTTGGATGAGTGGTTTCCAATGGCTGTTCTGACGGTTTCCGACAAAGCGGATGGATCTCCCTGCCCGATGGTGATTTGCACCTTACTCCCATCCACATTCTTAACACCCGACAGCATATCAGCAGGCACGGTGATGCTGCCCAGATCTGTATGGAGAGTCAGCGCCCCCTGCCCGTCGAGTGATGACAAAGACTGAACGGGTATGCCGAAGGAATAGGTATCAATACCGGGCATTGACGGCAGGTTGATCACCGAGGTCCCAACCTCTAAGAAAAGATTGCCTATATCTACGACCGCACTGCCGGCAGTTTTATCAACCGTGACCGGCAGAGTAGTTTTTTTCGTGCCGTTTCCTGCCACATCCTTCACTTCCACATCTACAGTATAGTTTTGATCATCGGGAGTACTGCCGCCGCCGGAGCCGCCGCCGCCCCCCGACCTGGCTTTTACCGTCACGCTGATGGTAACATTCAAGGGAACGCTAGCTGGATTGATCACACCGCTGGGCAGACTCACAGTTCCATTCACAGTGAAGGTCTGCTCAGAGCCGGAAGACGGATTATAGGTGCTTGACGCCACATTCCAGGTCACGTCTCCGCTCACTTCTCCCCCATCGGTGACCAGTATCACAGTAGCGGGCAAGCCCAGCGCTGATGCTGTTTTCTCCGTACCGTTGGCCACGCCAGTGATAGCTGCTGTGGGTGGTGTAATACTTATTAAGGTTTTCTCTGTGGAGACCGCTGCCAAGACCGTCACACTAACGATCACGTCCAGAGAAACGCCATCCGGATTGATCACACCGCTGGGCAGGATTATAGTTCCGTTCACCATAAAAATCTGTTCATTGGTATCCGCTGGGTCGTAGGAGCTGGTACTTACGTCCCAGGTCACGTTCCCGCTCACATTACCCTCATCGGTCATCAGCGTCACAGTAGCAGGCAAGCCTAGCGCCAATGCTGTTTTTTCCGCACCGTTGGCCACACCGGTGATGGCTGACGGTGTCGTTACACTGATTAAGACTTTGTCCGTGGATACTGCTGCCAGAACCGTCACATTAATGCTCACATCCAAGAAAACCCCATCCGGGTTCACCACGCCGCTGGGCAGACTGACTGTACCATCTACGACGAAAGTCTGTTCAGCGGTATCCGCCGGATCGTAGGAACTGGAAGCTACATCCCAGGTCACGCTTCCGCTCACATTACCCTCAGCGGTAATCAGCGATACAGCAGCAGGCAAACCCAGCGCCGCAGCCGTTTTCTCCGTACCGTTGGCCACACCTGTGATGGCTGCGGGTATAGTGATACTCAGGAGCGTCTTGCTTATAGTGATGCTCAAGTCCTGTGTATCGCTGCCGGTGATATTTTCCGCCTTAAAGGCAAAATCAAAAGTCCCGCTGGCTGTAGGGACGCCAAAAATAGTGTCACCGCCTGTGAGGGTCAGACCAACCGGCAGATTGCCGCTGGCCATGGACCAGGTCATGGGCGTATCCCCTGTTGCTGCCAGGGTTTGACTGTAAGTGACACCTACCGCTCCCCCCGGGAGAGATGTTGTCGTGATGGTGGGAGCCGTGCCCCTGTCCATTTGGCGTACAATATGGTATCCTCGTTCACCCTGTCGTTATCAAAATCCCAATCGTCACTACAAGCCGCATCTTTATACCAGCCGCCGAAGAGATAGCCCGCTTGGGTCGGGTCGGTGGGTTTAGTTATTTTAACACCCGCTGCGGCTAAAAGATCCGAAACGGGAGAGCCTTCACCAACGCTGAAGGAAACCGTATATAAGGTGTGGAACGGAAAGCCCTTGGCCTGGGCATAAGTTTGCGCCGTCGAGGACTCAAAACCGTAGATACCGTCATTGGAAAGAAGCGTATATTTAAAAACGTCGTTTCCGAAAGACGTGCCGGCAGTGAAAATGACCGCCTTGCGCAGGTCGGTGCAAAACTGAAAGGCACCGTTGCCGATACCGGTTACATTGGCGGGAATGCTCACTTCAGGAAGACTGTCGCAGCCTAAAAAAGCGAAGTCGCCGATGCTTGCAGGCTGTCGGACAGAGCAATACCCGTCAGGCTGCCGCAGGCATTAAAAGTATAAGGGCCGATGACCTCAATACCCTCGGGGATAGTCATCTGTGTCACGCCGGCGCAGGCATTGAAGGCATACGAGCCGATGCTTTGAACACTGTCCGGCAGAGTAATTCGGGTCAGGGACGGGTTGCTGCAGTTGAAAAAAGCACCCTCACCGATCCGCTCTACGCTGTCCGGGATTGTGACGGCAGTCAGATGACTGGAATTGAGAAAGGCGTAGTTCCCGATTTCTGTGACGCTGTCCGGAATGGTCAGGGATCCAGAGCGCCCGGCGGGGTGGCAGATGAGGATGGTTTTAGCGGCATTGTACAGGACGCCCCCCTCACTGGTAAAGGCCGGGTTAGTTCCGGCAACTGTGATGCTGCTCAGCACGTTGCAGCCATTAAGGGCGTCTGCGCCGATGGAGGTCACGCTGGCGGGAATGGTGAGACTTTGCAGGGCCTTGCATTCGGCCAAAATACTGTCCGGTATGGCTGTGAAGCCGGGGTTGTCCGGCAGGTTAATACTGGCAAGATGCCAGCAGGCATTAAAAGCGCCGTTGCCGATGACCGTGACGGAATTGGGCAAGGTTATATTTTCAATACCTGTGCCCAGGAAGGCCATCTTCCCGATGGAAGTCAGATGGGTTAACGACACGATATTCGTTGTCTTCAGGAGGGTGTCTCCGTTGAACAGTTTTTCCGGCAGAGCGGTAAAACCGGCGTTGTCCGGCAGTCTGACCTCACTCAGCACTGAACAATTGGCTAAAGCCGAGGCCCCGATGCTTTCCAGCGTATCCGGCAGGGCAATACTCGTCAGCTCGGTGCAATTGAAAAAGGCCGAGGCCCCCATTGTGCGGAGATTGGCGGAAAGAGTCACGGAGGTCAGCTTGTTGCACCAGTAGAAGGCACTGTCTCCCACCCTCGTCACACTGTCGGGCATGACAAAGGTTTTGATATCCGAGGGAAAGAAAAGCGGGCTACTGCTCTTAAAGGCATTGGCTTCAATCGACGTTACAGCCAACGGACCGGAACCGGTCTCCAGGGAAGCCGGAAGGATCAAATCGCCGCCGGAGGGTGTAGTACATCCGGTGATGCCCAGGGTACCGTCGTCAAGAATCTTCCACTTCCATACACCGGTGGTACCGGTACCTCCCGCTGCCTGAACCGCAGCCGTCAGCACCCCCAGGGTCATGATCACAACTAAAATCAGGGCCAGAAATTTGGATTTCCATCGCTGCTTCATCGTTCTCTCTCCTACCTTTTTCAAAAATAATCTGTTCCAAGAGGTTAACCTGTTCCTGCCGTTGCCTCAAAAATCAGCTCGACAGAGTTTTCACAGAGTTTACTCTATGGATGGGACAGCCTAATTTATAGAAAATGGTAGCATAGAGCGGCCCGGCGCACATCGTACCAAAGTACTGCAAATAAGGCGCAGCCAGATGTACAGCACAAATGATGGACAAAGAAAACCTGGTTGACGACCGCTGAAGATTCCGCAAAGCCTGCCTGGGTCGTACCGTCCCCCAAAGTCCTACTCCCACTCCCAACAAGCCAACCGGAGGAGCGCTATTCTGCTAAGCGGATGCGTCAGTGGAGCCGCGCTAAGGTGAGCGCCGACGGTTCGCGTCCCCGTAGCGCGCCGCAGGGACTAGTCCATGGATGGACTGATGCCGCGGTGCCCGAAGACACTGTCTTCGCACGTATTAGCCTTCTTGCAGGATGGCAAGGAGCGGCGCACATGCAGAAATACTCGGAGGTTCGGACGCGCTCGCGAACCGTCCAGCGAGCCAGGGGCGGAACTCGCAGACGCGTGCTGAATAGCGCTCCCCCCAGAGCCAAGCAGAAAAACCGTCCCTTTGTCCACTCTAATATGTACAATTTGTCCTTATTACAATATATTAGGAGACGTTAGGAGGGATGACCATGGAACCCGTATTAAATGCATTGGCCTCAGCCATGGTGCTTAAGGTACGGCTGTAGGCGCTCCATTCAGGGCTGGAGACAGCTTGACGCTTAACTTGGATATCCTTCATTCTGTTCAGCCATTGCCGAGACAAGTCGAATCTGCCGTTTTCCGCATAATACAGGACATAAATGACGGCAATCTTAAAGCTGTTCCTGCGGTATCCTTCCGGCAGACGTTCGATCCAGGACAGTAGCCTGCCGAAATCATTTTTATCGATAATGTCGTCACTCTGGTGTTCCATCAGTTCAAAGGCTTCTCCGTAAAAGCCGCCGTTGAGAAAATGTTCAATGGCTTCCGGCATCCGACCTTGGGCCTGGAACCAGCAGCCTGCTCTTCTGTGCAGGCAGGGTATCTCATGGGGAGCTGTCTCTCTAAGCAGCTTATGCAGAAAGCTTTTAAACAGGTGGTGGTATTGATAGGTTTGATCCTGCCTGGCTAAAGCGTTCAGGAAGCCGCTTCCCTCACTGATTTCCTCCAAAAGGCTTGCACTGCTCACCTCTCCCGTGACTGCCTCACACAAAGCTGGGGAGAGGGTATCCAAAAGGCATGTTTTGAGGGCAAAGGCCCGTCGCTCGGGCATCCAGGTACTGAGAACCTCGTCATGGAGATACTCTTCAATATCCCGGCTGGATTGGGGCAGGGCGGCAAGAGCGTTATCCCCGCCGGCATTTTCCATGGACATGGCCACAGCTACCATTGCCGCGGCCCACCCTTCCGTATAGCTCTCCACCTTTTTCAGCTCATCCTCTGGGAGGCTATAGCCCCTGGCCTGGTAAAAGCGGGAAATTTCTTCTTCCTGAAAACGCAGATCTTGTTCCCCCAACCGCTGAGCCTGCCACTTGATCCGCTGCCTGGCCAGATCCAGTTCCAGCTCTCTCCGGCTGATCAAAATCAGGTGCATTTTGGCAGGCAGATAGTCCATCAGATAGGATAGGCCTTTCAAAATCGAGGGCTCGCTGATTTCATGGAGATCATCCAAGACCAGCAAAAAATCTGTTGGAGCCTCCGCCAAGCGGTCGATGAGGATGTTGAGGTGGATATGGGCCTTGACCATTTCCGAGGAGGCCCACACATATTCAGTGTCTTTGGCGATGCCGCCGACTATTTTGTCCAGGGCAGCACAGACATAACGCCAAAAGGTCACGGGCTGATTGTCTCCCCCGTCCAGGGACAGCCAGGCCCAAGGCAGGTCGCATTTACCCAGCCATTCCAGGACGGCGGTGGTTTTTCCGGAACCTGCCGGGGCGGTGACCAGGGTCAGATGGCATTCCAGGACGCGCCGAAATTTCCTTTGCAGTTGTTCTCGGCTGATAATCCTTTGAATCACAATCGGTGCCTGAAGTTTGGCTTTCAGCAATGCTCTGCCCCCTTTCCATCCCTGCCTTTGAGCTTTGTGCTTTATCAATTATCATCTCTGATGTGAAATACTTCCTTTATTATATAGTACCTGTGTCAAATATTGAACGTTAAAAAGCATCTGCCTTTATTCAGCAGATGCTCTAATAATTTTGCCACTGGGCGCTGGTAGGGATGGAACAAAAAACGCCCACAAAAATCGCAGGCGTTCACAATATAATTCTATTTCTTTCTCATCTTCTCTGGAGTATACACGCAGAATGGCTCTGAGGCCATATAGTTTCCAGTTGCGCCGTAGGCACGTGCTCTTGATCCACCACAAACTTTGTTGTACTCACAGATACCACATTTACCTTCGTACTTATCTGGTGAACGCAAGTCTTTTAAAATAGGGCTTTCGCGGTAGATGTCGCGCAGTCTATTTTCCTTAACGTTGCCAACTACTAAAGGTAAAAATCCACTTGGTGTAACATCACCAGTGTGTGATACGAAGATGAAACCATTTCCATCGTTAACTGCTTTTGGTGCTCTTGCCAGACCGTCAATGAACTGAGCCATGTCACGTGTCTTAGTACCTTCGAACGTGATTTCCTCACCTATAGTACCGTTTTCCTTAGCACGTTGTTGGAATACAACACGACGATAGTGCTGACCGGCAGTTGTTTTTATATCATAAGGCGCATTTTTACTTAACTCGTAAAGCCACTTGAATACTTCTTCGTGCTCAGCAGCTGTTATGCAATCATCCATTGAAGCACGTCCAGTTGGAATCATCATTAAAATGTACCAAACCGACGTCTTCAACTCTTTCATCAATTCCGCCATTTGCTCAAGTTGGTGTAAGTTTGCTTTGTTAATGCAAGTATTGATTTGGTGAGAAATACCAATTTCGTTTAAATATTTAAGTTTCTCGATTGTTAAATCAAACGTTCCCTCGATTCCACGAAAAGCATCGTGGGTCTTAGCATCTCCACCGTCAATTGAGAAACTCCAACGAGAAATCCCAACATCTTTCGCCATGTCCATGCGCTCTTTTGTTACTTCAACTGTAGCACTTGGGCTCATCGAAACACGCATTCCTTTTTTAATAGCGTAGTCTGCTAATTCAAAAAGGTCTTTTCGAAGCATGCAGTCCCCACCAGTGAAAACTAGCATCGGGTTGTCCATTTCGTAGATTTCATCGATTAGCGCGATACCTTGCTCGTGGGATAACTCCTCTGGGTGCGGATCAGGTTGCGCATCTGCACGACAGTGTTGGCACTTAAGCCCACATGCACGAGTAGTTTCCCAGATTACGATGAACGGGTTCTTATTGTAGTCAACGTTCATTCCTGGGTGCCCACCTGGATGACCACCTTTACCCTGCGGATGTTCTCCCATTTTCATTTTATTTTCCATCTCAAATCACTCAATCCATTTTAGTTTTCTAAATATAGATTTTACACAGAAATCTGACGAAAGTCCATTGACGGACTTGCCGCAGTTACTCCTTGAGTCCGATACGAAAATTACGATAAAAACTGCTATGTGGGAAATGCTAGCCTCCTCATACCAGAACAGTATTAAGAATTTGTGGAAGCTACCTTGTTACGCTATTAATGACTACCTAGAAGTTACTCTAATATAAACAATTCTTCTACTGTCGTATCCAATAACCTGGCCATTTTCATAGCCAATTCCAGCGTAGGATTGTATTTATCGTTTTCTATGGCAACTATTGTTTGCCTTGAAACATTTAATAGCACAGCTATGTCTTCTTGTCGCAAACCTTTGTTTTTCCTTAATTGTTTGATTTTATTCTTCATTTTTTAAATTCCAGAAACGATTAACCAAGCGCCAATCGAAACAATAATCGTACTAATAATTGCACCTACTATGATAATTTTCAAAAGTGGATTATCGTCTTTATACTCATCATCGTCTTTTACAATTCTTTTTTGCAGCACGAGTTGTGAGAAAATTTGAACCAAACTTGTAGTAACTAATAAAAAACTTGGTGCTGAATTGATAGATGTGTATTGTGTATACGCTTTAAAAGATTCATAGAAAGACCACGCTGCTAAAGCCAATAAAACATAAATCAAAGCATTTCGTTGTGCGCTAAGTGCAATATTTTTTTCCATTTCATCCATTTTGTGAAAGCCTACTTTTGAGAAAAATGATTTCATAGTGCACCTCCTAATGTAAAGAGTTCTTTACATTTAGTGTATCATGAAAGTGTAAATTGTCAAGAACCTTTTACATTAGTAATCTTTAGTTCGCAAATCAGTTAAAGATAAAGCAAAAACTCAGTTTACACGAGTTTTTGCTTTTTTTATATCCACCGAGTTATTTGACGCTTATGGGTTGAACTACAATGATAGGTACCTAAACTAATTTTATCTGCTTTGTTTCAAGTAAGTCTTCAATTGCGTTGGTTACAGCTAGGCCACCACAACGAAGTAAAAAGGTATAACCTTCATCATCTAGTTTTAATTGTTCACTCAGAGTTTTTAGTGTACCACCAGTAATCGTAAATCTCGCAATTTCTCGTATGATATAACCGGCAAGTAATCTTTTACGGCATTGAGGCGTATGCTCCCAAAGATTATCTATATCTTCTTTTATCTCATCGGTTTTACAGTCTACCTCTTTTTTATTTTCAGCTCCAGTCATCGATATAAACTCTTTTAATTCTTTAGCGAATTTCTCCAAGACTAGTTTTCGTCCTTCTTCATTCTCCCACTTTAATCTGCCTTTTCCACTGGCTAGTTTAAGAGCTTTTTCCAGATTATCCAGGGAAACCAATATATTATGACGAACTTGCAAAGAAGCTAGTGCTAAACAAGCTAATTCATCTTCCATGTAGTTTTTAAAAATAGACACGGTTTCACATAGAGCTTCCTCTCTGGATAGTCCTTTACTGAGGAACTCTCTGAACTGGTCTTTAATATTTGAAGCGATTTCGTTATCGAAAATGCCATATCCCCAAATCATAACTTACCTCCTTGTAAGAACAATATCTATATTATGCTTAAATTCTCTATAAAATACCAATCAAGATATGAGTATTTATTTCTTGAAAAGATAATGCAACATCATACTAGCGGTTGCTAACTTAAATTTTTTCTCATAGTCAATCGAAGTAGTATCTTTCATGAATTTTTCAATATCTTGTTTTTCTAGTCCAGCATAAAGCGATAAAGCTTCCATTTCAAGTCCGAAAATTTGTATAAGTAAATCAATAACACTCTTAATTCGCTCATCCTCGTTAAAAGTTTTTATTCCCTCGGTCAAGAAAATAGTTAAAATGGTTTTTGCCGAAACCATGGAAGCATGACGAACTTTTTATGTCTATGACAGCGGGACATGTTCAATAAGGATTGAACTATATAATTACCATATATAATTAATTTGTGCTTCTTTGGGTAGAATTAATATAAACTCAAGGAGGTAATTTTAAATGAAGATTATTAAAAATGACTTGAAAGAAATTAGGGAAAAACTCATTTGTGAGCATTTGTTAAACCTTAATGAGAATAACGATACATTTGCAGTTGAATTGGATAATCTTGATGTAAGGATTTATTCAACGTCTGAAAATGACGACGCAATTATTTATTTGAAAAAGGAGTTTTTTCACAGAAGTACGTGTGAATCTGTCGAGCTTTATAGTCCTCTGATTATTTCTTACGACCTTAATGAAAGGTATCGACTAATATTCAATGCGGATGATACATTTACTATCAAGACATTGGATTAATAGTTATATTAATCTTATTTCCAACATTTACTGATGATCAAATTCATGATTGGATACTAACTCAATTATCCTACTACAAGCAAGACAACGCTGGCTATTTTGCTGCTATTGAGAAAACAACCGGGGCATTTGTGGGCCAGATGGGTCTCCATCGCTGTGAATTCAATCAGCAAAGTATTTTTGAAGTTTGTTACATGCTCAAGCACCGGTACTGGCACTTTGGCTATGCTTTAGAGGGTGTCCGGGCACTGACAAATTATGCTTTTAGGGAAATAAGTTTGCCTGAGGTCTATGCCCAGATCAAAACAAATAACGCCCCTTCCATAGCTGTTGCTGAATCCGCAGGCTTTGAAAAAAAGACAACCTTTATTAAGCATTATAACGGAAAAAACATGGAGCATTTCCTCTACGCAAAAACAAAAGAGTGTCTGCCTTAATACTCAGTTCCTTGAATAGAGATATAAACACTGCTTTACATCTGTAATGGCTGGATCATCATAAAATATTAGCCGCATTTTTTATGACAGTTACTAATTCATCCCTTTTCGTGCCGCTAACGCAAACATCATAAAAACCCATGTCCTTAAGAATTTTAACATCATTCGGCGGAATGACTCCACCAATGACAAAGGCCATAGTTTTAGCAAGGCCTTTTTGTCTGGCTAATTCCAAAAGGTGTTTGCCTGTACGCAAATGAGCTCCCGATAGTGAGCTGACGCCAATAATTTGTACATCTTCTTCCATGGCTGCTTTGAGGGCATTTTCTGCAGTGGTGTTGCCCATATAGACTACTTCCATACCTTCTTCTTTTAAAATCGTACTCACGACGATGATTCCGCGATTATGCGTCTCGGGTCCGAGACAACACATTAAAACTTTAATTCTTTTAGCTTCCAATGTTGTCCACCCCTTTCCTTTAAAATACACCCGGCCGTTTCCAAAGGCCAAAAACTTCTTTAAAAATCTTCCATTGTTCACCCACCGTACAACCTGCTCGAGCACAATTCACTGTATATTCCATGACGTTCTTACCCTCTCTGCAAGCTATTCTTAATTCATTAAGGGCTTCTTCAGCCTCGACACCATTTCTATTCTTTCTGTGATCCTCAAGGCGTTGTAATTGTCTGGCCTCACATTCCTCAGGATAATGGAAGGCTTCAAAATCTTTTCCTTCACCACTTTTTTGGTAATTATGACCGACAATTTTAATTTCACCTTTTTCAATTCTCATTTGTTCTTTGTACATATAATTGTATATTTTCCGGCTGAGATAGCCGTTAGCAATAGCTTCCACATAGCCCCCTTGGTTCTCAATCTCGGTGATTTCTGCTAAGATTTTCTCTTCCATCTGATTGGTCAAAGCCTCTATGTAATAAGAACCTCCCAAGGGATCAACAACAGCGGTAACTCCTGTTTCATGTTCAAGAATTTGTTGGGTCCGTAAAGAAAGCAGGGATGCTTCCTCAGAAGGAACCGAAATTGCCTCGTCATAGGAATCGACATGCAAAGACTGGACCCCGCCCAGAACAGCAGCCAGCGCCTCAAAAGCCGAGCGAATAGCATTGTTATAGGGTTCTTCCCTTACTAAGCTTATACCGGAAGTCTGGAGATGACATCTCATCCAGGTTGACCGATCCTTCTTAGCCTGATACTTATGCTTAAGGATTCTGTACCAAAGTCTCCTCATGGCCCGCAGTCTGGAGACCTCCTCGAAGATATCCATCCCTCCGGACCAGAAAAAGGCTAATCTCTCAGCTACCCAATCCACTTCGTAACCGCGACGAATCATTTCATCCAAGATTGCCATCCCGTGAGTTGCTGCTACAGCCATCTCTGTGACACCGGATGTCCCAAATTCCCGGAAATTATAACCATTAAGGGTAATGAAATTCCATTTTGGCACATTCTTGCGGATGAATTCAATATTGTCACACTCAATCCGGAAACAATCTTTAGGCGGAATATATTCAGAAGAATTACGAACCAGTTCTTCAAGGGTCATATCATTTTGGGAACTGCCTTTAAGTTGATCCCAAGGTACCCCTCTTTTTTCGGCCATGACCAAATACATGGGAAAGAGACAGGCAGTATTGGAAGGGTAGTGGGTAACGATGGAGGAAGTTTCTTTCGCAAGATCAATCCCTTCATAAAGCAATTCCCAGTCAGGAACATGGTTGACACTGACTCCACAGGACCCGACAGAACCTTGGGCCATTGGGTCGTCACAATCATACATCTGAATCGTTGGCATATCAAAAAGGAGATTAATTCCTGTAGCTCCGTGATTCAGCAAATACTTTATGCGCAGGTTCGTGTCCTCCGGACCGCCAAAACCCACCAATTGACGTTGGGTAAAGGTACGGCCGCGATACATATTACTATGAATTCCCCGAGTAAAGGGAGCTTCGCCTGGATTTCCCAGTTGATCACAGTAATCCGTATCGGCAATATTCAATGGAGTATAGATCATTTCCCGGGGAATTTCAGAACCTAGAACTGTTAAGGGAATATTTTCCCAATTGGCGAGATCCTGGGGTTTAACCCTTTCTTTTTTCCATTGCTCAAGACCTTCTTGAACTTTGGCCAGATAAGTTGGGTCATAGACTTGACAATTTTCAGTTTTCTTCAGAGTCTCTTTAAGTATTTCTAAGGTTGTTTTCTGTTGCTCACTTTGCATAATTAGTCACCTTCCTCATGTCTCTTGGTAAAAAACAATTGCAGAATTTCATCCGCGGCCTGATAAGGATTTAAACCCTCCTCTTGAACCCTTACTAAAATATTTTTAACTTCCTCAACTTCTAAAAAACTTTCACGCAAGTAGTTCTTCAATCTTTCTTCTACAGCACCATAGCAGGCATGTTCACGCTGCAGATGGGTCTGTTGTTCTTTTAATCCCCCTTGACCTAAAAATGTTCTATGCCTTTGAATGGCTGCATCGAGGTCTGAGATCCCTCGGTCATTGAGGGCTTCCGTCAAGATAATTTCCGGAGTCCAGTCACTGTCTTTCCTCAAATAGAGCATCATTTGCAGGTCATCGACAACCTCCCGAGCACCAGGAAGATCAGCTTTATTGACGACTAACACATCGGCAATTTCTAAGATCCCGGCTTTTAAGGCCTGCATCTGATCCCCCAATCCCGGTACAGAAACAACAATCTTTGTGTCAGCATAACGAATGATATCCGCTTCCATTTGACCTACTCCTACGGTTTCGACGATGATAACCTCTTGCCCAAAGGCATCCATCAGCTTAATAATTTCACTTAACCTAGGAGCCAAACCGCCCAGCGCTCCACGGGTGGCTAAACTCCGCAAGTAGACACCGTCATCTTGATAAGCCCACTCCATTCGCACCCGGTCACCCAGAAAAGCTCCCCCGCTAAAAATACTGCTAGGGTCTACACAGAGCACACCGACACTATAAGCTTTACTTCTGAAATTACGGATTAACTTATCAACTAAGGTGCTTTTTCCAGCGCCGGGAGGACCGGTAACCCCGAGAACATACGCTTTACCTGTCAGGGGATAGATTGCCTTCATAATATCCAGGGATTTAGGGCTATCGTTCTCGATCATCGTGATTAGCTTACTAAGAGCTATGCGGTCTTTTTGGACTAAGCCTTCAATAAGTTTCTCCATCTCTGCATCTCCCATAGCAACTTTGTAAATAGGCTTTTGAATGAGCTCTAAATAAAATACCCTCCATTGATATCGATCACCGCACCTGTCATGTAGGATGCAGAATCAGCCGCGACAAACACCGCAACATCGGCGATTTCAGCCGGTTCTGCCAAACGACCGGCAGGAATCCTGGCAATGAGTGCCTGAAGTTGTTCTTCAGGATATTTCATCATCATATCCGTTTTAATATAACCGGGGGCCAGGGCATTACAGGTAATTCCTTTGGACATGTTCTCAACCGCTGTAACTTTAGTTAAGCCGATTAAACCAGATTTTGCCGACGCATAATACCCTGTCCCAGAAATACCTAGTCTGGCCGTAAGAGATGAGATATTGACAATTCGGCCATAATTATTTTGCCTCATACTAGGCAATACAGCTTTTGTACAGATGAAAGGCCCGGTAAGATTTACATTCATTACCGCATTCCAATTCTGTAAATTGCCTTTATGGATCAAACCGTCACGATTAATACCGGCATTGTTAACAAGGATATCGATACGACCGAAACGTGCTAGGATTTCCTCAACCATCTTATTGACTTCATTTTCTTGAGTCACGTCCGCGAGAAAAACCTCAGCGTCTGTTCCTATTTTACGAAGCTCTGAGACGGTCTCCCGGGCTTTTACTTCATTCTGGGAGATATCGTTAATTGCCAGTTTAGCCCCCTCATTTGCTAAGGCGAAAGCAATTGCTTTACCTAATCCCTGACCGCTGCCTGTTACCAGAGCAACTCTGTCTTTAATTTTCATGGCTTACCTTCCTTTCGTCCTGATCTTAAATCCTCTCTGCTCGCCCATTTTCAACTGCAACTGGCTGAGACGAGTCTGCCTGTTCTTTTAGACCTTTAGAGGGCTCATCTAGATTTAATGCAAAACATATGCCACTATATTTTAAATATTCAGATAATATGGCGGGCATTTTTATTGATATTTTCAGACAATTATAGCTAAATAAAAAGAAGCGATGCTCTATTGCATCGCTTCAGGTCATTTTACCGGCAATCCCTGATGCACCAGCTAATCAGTGATGCTTCTTGGCATCACCAAAGTCTCTTTCCTATAGAGCTTCAGCTTGCGTACTACGGTAGATTGATTTATGCCTAACATTGAAGCAGCTTTCCTGGTACTTTGGGTCAAATGATAGGCTTGTAAGATCATTTTCTTCTCTGTTTCGGCTAAGGCATCTTTTAAAAGTCTTAGCGGAGGCGGAGCTGCAGTTGTTTCTTTTGAGCCGTTGCCTTTAAATAAAGAAGGATCGATCCCTTCATCAGGGCTTAGAATCACCATTCGTTCAATGGTATTTTCGAGTTCACGAATGTTTCCCGGCCAATCGTGTTCCGTAAAGGCTTGCATGATTTCCGGAGAAATTTTGCGATTAAGGTTATATTTCTTAGAGAATTTTCGCATGAAGTACTCCACTAATATAGGAATATCGATTACACGTTCGCGGAGAGGCGGGACATAAATATTGACAACATTTAAGCGATAAAAAAGATCCTGGCGAAACGTCCCCTCTTTAACCATTTGCTCTAAATTTCGGTTTGTCGCTGTAATCAGGCGCACATCAACAGAAATACTCTGAGTCCCACCCAGGCGGGTAATCTCCTTTTCTTGAATCACTCTTAGTAACTTGACTTGAAGGTCAAGAGGAAGTTCACCCACTTCATCGAGGAATAAGGTTCCATTGAAAGCAAGTTCAAAGATTCCAGGCTTCCCCTTCTTGGCTGCCCCTGTAAAGGCTCCTTCCTCATAACCAAATAGCTCAGACTCTATCAGACTCGGGGAGAGAGCTCCACAATTAATTTTAATAAAAGGTCCGGTAGATCGTTGGCTTGCTTCGCGAATCATCCGAGTTATAATTTCCTTGCCTACGCCGGATTCCCCAGTGATTAGTACATTTGTATCCACTCGCGCCACACGAATGGATAATTCCACAACTTTTCGGATTTCAGGGCTATTAAAGATAAAGCCGTCCTCCAGGGCTTTTATTTTTAAGCGGGATAGTTCAGAGCGATAGTTATCCATCTCTTGAGAAAATTTATGAAGACTTCGTCTTAGGGAATTTAGTTCAGTCAGGTCTCGTATATTGGCAATGACACGTACTACCTTTCCCTTAGTATTGAAAACAGGGGTCCCTGTAAACAGAATTTCTCTGCCCTTAATTTCTTGAACCATAGTAGCTGAGTTAAGGGTTTGGAGGACTTTGGCTGTGACAAGTTCCGATAAGTAACCTCTTGTGACAAGTTCTGTTACAGGTTCTCCAGTAAAATTCTCTTCAAGGGGAATACCAAGCATTAAGCGGTAGGCCTTGTTCATGCGGATTATGCAGCCTTGACCATCTGAAATTACTAAACCATCAGCCGATGAATCGATCAAGGCGCTGAGTTCGCTATTCAGTTCTTGAACAGAATGTATTTGGTGAGAGACCAATTCCAGGTCAGTAATATCTAAAAAAGAACTTACTGCTCCGGTTATTTGCCTATTAATGATAATGGGAGTGCGATTGGTTAATACTGTTCTATCTCCAATCTGCAGCTTAACCCCATATTGGGGCTTAGCACTATGTAAAACATCTTTGATCCTAGATAAAAGAATAAGTTCATTAACATCACGGCCAATAATTTCTTCACCGCAGACCATAAACTTCTTGGCAGTTTCGTTGATATAGGTTATTTTTCCATTGATATCAACAGCGATAATTCCACTGTAGATTGAGTCAAGCACAGCTCGAAGTTCATTCATAAGAATTTCTGGCTTCTGGCTCTCTGTACTTTCATAGCCCATTAAAGGTTCCCCCAATCGTTAAGTCTGGAATCCCTGTTAAATTCTAAAATAGCTCGATTTCGAACAAGTCCTATCTCTCCCAGAAATTATATTTTGGCTCAACTGCTTTGAATATAAATCTTAATGTCATAATGACAGATGCAAGTCTATACTTCATCTCAATTGGTACTGTGTTAGTGTCGTTAATAAAATCTAAAACATCCTGCTCTTTGATGTTTGCAAATTTAGCAATAGTATTAGCACTTATCTTATGCACTTCAATAAGCACTTCTAAAAATGCTTTGAATTTGAAATCAGGTTCTTCATTGACAATATTGTCTAACATTAGCAGTAAGGAAAGAAAAGAATGCCACCATTCATGGCCTGTTGGTATTTCAAACTTATGTCCATCAATTTTTACTCCTAACAAATGCGATAGGCATTCCGTGCTCATTCAGAAATCGTCCGTCAATGTACTCAATATTTCTTCTGCTTCATTAAAACCTATATTCTTAATCTTAATTATCTCTGGCATTATTTCACCTCGAATTTCAATCTTGTAAAAGTTAATGTACTACTACAGAGATTTTTCCTCTCTTCGAAATCATCATGTTTTCACCCTAATGTCCAGTTATTAATCCTTACATATAAAAAAGTGTATAAAAAAAATCCTTGATAGTGTTCTAATGATGTATCACAGTTCCGACATGTGAAACCTTCCTTTATTATACAGTACATGTGTCAAATATTGAAAGATAAAAAGCATCTACCTTCATTCAGCAGATGCTTTAATGATTCCTATTTCCCCATCCTCAAGTCGTACTTTAATTCCCCTGGGATGTCTCTGGGAGTTCCGCTCCATACTCTGAGCAGTACTCCGGTCACGGTTAAATTTGTCTCAAATAGCTTTGGTAATGCTCGATAGCCATAAATATTAATAATATTCAAATACGAATATTCGTTTGTAGAATCTTTCTAAAAGCGCCAAATGCCATTGAAGTTTATTATGCCTAAGGGTATAATAAACGCAGTAAAACTAGTTTGAATTATCAGAACAATTAGTCCGTTATGATACAATCCTTTAAAACAGGGCTTTTTTTGCGATCGCTTTCTTCTATTCATCAAAAAGTTAATAGTTTTTAAGTAAAAAATGCCGTTATCATCATAGTCTATATTTATGGAAAGGAGTTATTAAATAATGAAAAGAAGAGCATTGTCAATGGTCTTACCCCTGGATATTTTAATAGTACCCAAACCATTACTTGGAAAGTACACCTTCGAAATTAATGGGGTTTGTGATCTTTGTGCTAAAAAGGAAATGAAATAAAGATGAACTCCACAGTATGTTTTACCCTTAGCTATAACAAAAACAGAAACTTCTGAACCATAAATTCGATCGGCAAAGCACTTATTCAGGTGCGGGCAGATCAAATGAGGAGAGATGAGCATGGCCACACGTCAAGTGTATTGGAACATTGAAGGAGAGCATTGGCTCTATTTGTTCTTCATCATTGCCCTTATTTTCTTCGGCTACGGAGTGTACAAACGAGTGTCACTTTGGAAATTAGGTCAGCCTGAGAATCGCTGGAAGAATCTATGGCCAGGCCTAAAAGATATTATTGTCTATGGATTCGGGCATAAGAGAATCCTCAAAGATTCTTATCCGGGAATTATGCACCTTTGTATTTTTTGGGGATTTGTATTCTTAGCCTTTGCCACAGCAATAATTACTTTGCAAGCTGATTTTGGCTTGCAAATATTCCACGGCTGGCTTTATCTGTTTATAAAGCTGACCGCAAATCTCTTTGGATTGGCGGCAATCCTCGGTATCCTAATAGCAGCATATCGTCGCTATATCCAAAGACCCGATCGCCTAGACAATAAAACGGATGACGCAATCACACTAGGCTTAATATTTGTAATACTGCTAACCGGCTTCCTAATTGAAGGAGCTCGGATTGCTGCAGCACCTGATCCCTGGGCCGGATGGGGATTTATTGGCCAATGGATATCAATTCCCCTCAAAGCCTATCTCAACCAGGCACAGTTACTTTCCTTGCATAGATTTTTATGGTGGTTCCATCTGCTCTTAGCAATGTCGTTCATCGCTTACTTCCCTTATTCGAAGCTGTTCCATGTACTATTGGGTCCATTAAATATGGTTTTCCGTAACAGAGGACCCATCGGAATCCCTGAGCTTATTAATTTTGAAGATGAAAGTCTGGAAACCTTTGGGAAAAGTCAGCTTCGTGAATTTTCTTGGAAAACTTTATTCAATACGGATGCTTGCTTGCGTTGTGGACGTTGCCAGGATAACTGTCCGGCTTATTTAAGTGGCAAACACTTAAATCCCAAAAAGATCATTCAGGATATGCGGGTTTTGATGGAAGAAACAGGTACGGCCGTTAAAGCTGTACAGAAAGACGCTTTAGCCAATCAAACGGCAGAAGCGGAAACTGCTGCAACCGTAGAGACCGTCGAACTGCCGGTACCTTCTCTCATAGGTGAAGTTATTCCTGAGGAAGACTTATGGTCCTGTACTACCTGCCGTGCTTGTGAACAGCAATGCCCTGTCTTCGTCGAGCATGTTGATAAAACGATTGATCTGAGACGACATTTAGTCTTAATGGAAAGTAGGTTCCCTGCTGAGGCTCAGTTAGCCTTCAGAAATATGGAGAATAACGGGAATCCCTGGGGTATCGGTTGGACAACACGGGCCGACTTTTTAAAAGGATTAGGCGTAAAAACCTGCGCAGAAGATCCTGCAGCTGAATATTTATATTGGCCCGGCTGTTCAGGTGCCTTTGATGCACGTAACCAGAAAGTCTCCGCTGCCTTAGTCAAACTGTTACAAGCAGCTGGTGTTCATTTTGCAATCTTAGGCAACGAAGAAAAATGCTGTGGTGACTCTGCCCGTAAATTAGGCAATGAATACTTGTTTTATACATTAGCCTCAGAAAACATTGAAGTCATGAAGGGATATGGGGTTAAGAAAATCATCACTCAATGTCCTCACTGCTTCAACATTCTTAAAAATGAGTATCCCCAATTAGACGGAAATTTCGAAGTTGTGCACCATTCAACCTTCTTGCTTGAGCTCGTAAAATCCGGAAAACTTGAGCTGAACAATATTTCCGGAAAATCAATTACCTATCATGATTCTTGTTATTTAGGCCGCTATAATCAGATCTATGCTCAACCCCGTGAATTACTCAAAATTGTTGGCCTAGAAATAAAAGAAATGGCTCATACTGGTGAAAAAAGCTTCTGTTGCGGGGCCGGCGGCGGTCGAATGTGGCTGGAAGAACATGAAGGCAAACGAATTAATGTCATGCGTAGCGAGGAAGCAATTGCCGCTAAGACAGATTATGTAGGTACCGCATGTCCTTTCTGCTTAACCATGATCGTCGACGGAATAGCGTCTCATGAAGCGGGAGAAGCCTTAAAAGCTCTCGATATTTCCGAAATTTTAGAAGGTTGTATATAATACTGATCTGTCAGACGGAGTAAAATTCTCAAGAGCAAGAAGCCCTCTAACAAATGGGCTTCTTGCTCTTGCCTTTCCTGCAGAGCATTTTGGCCTCGATTCAGCCTCTGAATTCACAAACTTATGTTATAATTGAAAAGAAAGTACTCAATCGGGAGGTTTATATGAACCGAATTGTTTCTATATCCGGCAAACTAAAATATATAGGTCTTTTGGGCCTGCCAATGTTCTTTTCGGATGCGCCGATCTGGAAATACCTTTGGTTGTTCTGGCTGTTTGCTTTTGTGGAGATTTTCGCCTCTTTCTCAATTTTTGTGCAGTCCTTACAGCAGTTGATTGCTATACCCTATATCTATCTTTCCCATGGCTTCCGACTGCCGGATCAAAATAACTATCAGCCTGCCATACGCTATTCCCTACCCTTCAGCGGGGAATGGACAGTGGTCAACGGCGGACCGGACAAGGAAACCTCTCATTCCTGGAGCATTTTAGCCCAGCGCTACGCCTATGACTTTTTGATCTTGGATGACAACGGTCAAAGCTGTTCCGGCGACAAAACCCTTTTGCCTAACTACTATTGCTACGGCAAGGAAGTCTTAGCTCCGGCTGACGGAGTTGTTGTGGAAGCAATCGACAAATACCCTGATTCCCGCACCTATGGCAACGGTTCCGTGGATCATGCCGCCAAAGACATTCGCGGCAATTACATCGTAATCAGGCACGCGGCAAAAGAGTATAGCTTGCTGGCTCACCTTCTGCCCCACAGCATTAAGGTCCAGGCGGGCCGGCAGGTAAAGCGCGGCGAACCCATCGCGCAATGCGGCAACTCCGGCAATACAACTGAGCCGCATATCCATTTTCAAATTCAGGATGGCCAAAGCTTCCTTGCCTCGGCAGGATTGCCCATTTCCTTTGCGGGAATTAAGACGAAGCCCGCTGAAAACTATGCCAAATTTGATCCGCGTCCGACATCTGAGCAAAAGGAAATGGATACATCAACGATTCAACGCGGCTCTTGCGTAGGGAATATTGAAAGTTCAATGTAGAATAGAATCGGCGTGTAAATCTGCATTTCGTCCATGACCAGATGCTTATCACTTGGCTTTGAGAACAATCTTCAATTGTTCTCGGGTTTTTTCTACCCACCGGCTACACCTTAGCTCCCAGGTATCCATCGCTCTGTAGAACCCCAAATCCAATTACGACATTCCGTATCTCTATCCAGCCTTAAGCAGTTTTTTCGCCCTCCTTTAGCCGACAACCACTCAGATACGAGTTGCTGTGGGCTATTATTTATTTTTTATCCTTTGCATTCACCTCGGCAACTCGACCGATCTCATACTGCTCCATAACTTGCGACAAATTCACCTCCCCCATTCGTTCTGCAGGAAAATAAGAAACAGCAAGGGAATTGACCCATGAGACTGCTTGATTTTCACTTTGCGGCTTATTAGATAGGGGCAAAATGCGAATGCTATACTCACGGACAGGAATATCTTGTTCATGTAAAACAGCTTCTAAAGCTTTGGCGACTTCTGCAATTTTACTAAAGGAAACATCATCACTAAACAATGTCACATCAACCGTAAGTGGCAGCGGAGGATTGTGAATATCCAATGTCATATCCCGTTCAAGTTTCGTTGAATCTCCCTCCTTGACAAAAGGAAGTGCGATATGATCAAAGTCATAATCAAGCTCACCGCCAATCATCTCTTTCGCGATTTCCCGCAGCTCTTCATCCAATCTCCGAAAGGTGGTAAAGTTGTTAGCAACCTCGTACTCGTAGTCATCGCGTATGACATTTCCATAGCTGTCAACATAGATGCTAAAGGCAGTGTCCTCGCTCGTACCAGACTGTACAAACACAAAATAAGAACTGAACTTGAAATTGTAATTGGATTTTTCAATTTTCAGATTCAGATCACTGTACTTTGTGTCAATGTATTGTTGAGCGGCTTTTTTGGCTAAGGCATTAGATACAGGATTACCGACAAAGCTGTTTACAAAAAGCAGCAATAAGATAATAAGCCCAAATCCAAGGGCTCCAGCCAATATCTTTTTCATTTTTAAATTCATTTTATCTCTCCCTCTTACTTCTTAAATGCATAGCATAATAGTCCGGCAATCAGAACACCCACGGCACTAAATGCTGCAAATACCCCAGACCACCAAGCTGACATGATGATTAAGTCTACTACAGTCGAGTAGGTTAAAAAGCCTTTCACTATTTCACGAATACTTACCCATACGAATGAAAACAAAAACAAACCAAGCGGCACAAAATATGATTTCTTCTTGAAGAGCATATAGCCAAAGCCCCCGATTGCAGGCATTATAAGCGCATTGTAGAACATACTCATACCATCGGAGAGTACCATGCCAATCAGTGTCCCAGCAAAAATAACACTGAGTAAAAATAATGTGATCTGCTTTTTGAGTTTAATCAATACAACCACATCATCCATAGCTGGGTTTGCCGCCGTTTTTCCGCCCAAGGCCTTCGCACAATCTTCACAGATCTCAATATGGTTCATTACCAGAGCACAGCTTTCCTCACTGGCAATACCATCTTTTACAAGCGGCATTAAGTCCATACAAACATTACAGGAAATCTGATTCACTGATGTATCCCTCCTTCAGTAGATTTGCTCGAATTCTGCCTTTGGTACGAAAATCAATGACTCTTGCCGAACTTTCCGAAATATTATGTTTCTGTGCAATTTCGAAATACGAATATCCATCCACTCGCATTAAGACAATGTCTTTGCTTTTAACAGATTCTTGTTCTAACAACTCATAGATTCGACCCACCAGCTCCTTTGTTATCACGGCCGTTTCCAAAGTTGTGTCATCTGATAAATAGATTCTCAGGAAATCTTCAGGGGCCAGTTCCTTTTTGCCTTTTCTTAGATGTTCATACCATTTGTGCCGAGCAATGGAAAACAGCCAAGTTTTTATGCTCGAATTACCCCTGAAGGCAGGCATTGATTTTATTGCACCAAGAAAAACATCTGAGGTCAAATCCTCTGAAAGGGACTTGTTATGCGTAAGGCTCAGCAAGTAGGAATATACATCCTGTTTATTATGTTCGTAAATGGTTTGGATGTTTATTTTTGCCATACGTTTCCCCCTTTCAGAAGATTAGTGTCAAATTGTTTGGATTTGTTACAATATAGCATACTCTATTTTTTATTCGGCACCCTGAAATTCGCTTTATTTTTTCGACCTGTATATAAATTACAACGGCATCAAGATTTTGCTGTCCTGATGCCGTTGTTTTTTTCTGCCTGAAATTGTAATTTTGAGGGAATATGGAATAAGAAAAGCACTCAGTCTGAAGTGCTTTTCTTATTCCATATTCGGAGGGTCTTATAAGCACCCCTCGTCATGGAGAGTTTACTTGACATACCATTGGCTCCCAGGATAACGACAGGGTTTACAAATGTCAACAATACCGTTCAGAACTCAAAAAATGGTTTACGGGATATTACAAAGCCGGTCGATTTTTTTCTTCTTAGGTTTTGGAATCGGAATAACCGGCTCCAGTAAAGCGATGACTTCTTTGCTGAATACGGAATTGTCTATGTCCAATATATAATGTTCTTTTGCTCTGTCATAAGGAAAGCCTGTCTCTGCATCTTTCATCTTTTCACTGATACAGTCAAGTATTTTCACAAAGACCATATTATCACAGACGAGAAGTATAGGCTTCTCATTCACATAAACCATATACTCTCCAAACATTTTCTTATATCTAACAGCACCAACGCCGCTGATCTGTTCACAAACATATTCAATATAATCTGTTGTTGTTGCCATACTATCACCTCTCGATCATTGGTATGCTTCTCTTTATCTGATATATTTGTTATAAAGCAGCCTAAGCACCAAGCTCTCAAACATTTTAATAGCTTCTTTGGAACCTCATTAATTCCAGGGTAATTAACTCCTGAGTAATGGAGTACCAGATTTCTTAAGTTAAATTAAAAGGGCTAGAGGAAACATCCTCAAGCTCTTTTAAGTCTTGCACCTATCCATTTTTTCATTCTCGAAATTATCATGTCTTTTAGTTGCGAATCACTGTCAGCAACGTTTATAGCGAAAAGTTCTAGTTCTTTTTCATTTGCGTGGAGATGGAACCCGTTAATATTAAGAAACACCATTCCTGACAAAAGACCAGTTCTTTTATTTCCGTCTGGAAATATATGACCTTTTATTATCAAATACATTAAATAAGCAGCAAGGGCTTCAACTGCTTTATAGCGCGAGGATGCATAATGAAATTGAGCTACAATTGATTCTGCTTTTCCTAATGAATCTGTATAATGTCCCTTAGCACCACCATGCCGGGCGATTAGTTTATCATGAAAGTCAAGTATTTCTCTTGGTAAAAGATTATTAAAGCGTTTTTTTTGAAACCTGCTCATTTATTACGAAGCTCTCTGAAAGTCTTATCATATCTTGTAATTAAGTTATCTGCCACGGCACTTTTATCAATAATTCTTCCCGAACAACTATTGCGAACAATCCAATTTCCACTAGAAGAGTTTATTTTTGAACTGGAAGTACTCTTTGAGGATACGCCATGTTTTTTTACATTATGAGATTTCGCCATCTGTAAACCCTCCTTTTGGTAGTTTAATATATTGTATTATACCATTAAAGATGATTCTGCGTCCATTTGAACAAAGCACGTGTTGGTGTGAGAATCTCTATCATCTCAGCCAACGCATTGAATATTTCTCCAATGCTTATCCAGACGTCCCCCAGCTGGCAATCCGATAATACACTTTAGCCGTCAGCCCCAGATGCCTTGAGTAGTCAATAAAATGTCGTACTTATCGGGTATCCCCTTAGTGGAGCTTATCTTATTCAAACTTATTTTTATGCCTCTGAAAAAAATCATAGAAATATCTCACATTCTCAAGATCTGCCCAATTTACAACCTCTAATTCCCTTGAATCAAGATTATAGATTTTTGCATCTAACGTCGCCAGCATAAATGGTGAATGCGTAGAAATAATAAACTGACATCCTAAAAACCTTGACATTTCATTTATCTTCTCAGCTAGCAACGTTTGATTTGCTGGGGACAAGGATACCTCCGGTTCATCCAACAAATAAAGTGCATCAGTTTCAATATAATCATCCAACATTTGCAAAGTTGTTTCTCCATTCGAATACTTTTCCTGTGCAAATTTTAATATTTCCATTTGTTTTCGCATTTTAGCGGAGTTTTTTAATGGTTCTATTTGTTCCTTATTCATCCCTCTTCTAATATGTTCATATATGTACCCATCACCTAGAACCTGTTCCTGTTGTATTTTTTTTATTTCATATAAAATATCTTCGCTTTTAATATACCTGCTTCTCTGAGGAAGTCTGCCAATCTGCCTGCCGCCTTCATCTTCACCTAAAGTATAACTGCATTCATCTACGAATTTTGTGAAATAAGGTGTAGTTCCGTACTTATTGCAGGAGGCATACTCATATCCTTCAATCTGCAACTTATTTGCAATAATATTCAGCAGCGTAGATTTTCCAGATGCATTATTACCATATAAAACTGTAATTGATCTGAAGAATAATGATTTCTCTATTTTATCAATAAATACATTATATGGATATATATTTGGATTACTTACTGACTCCTTAGACAATGAAAAGTTGCTTAAATATATTATGGGTTACACCTTCTCCCATAAGTTTTTCGAGGGGGTCTTTGTCGGACTCAAAATCGATAATGCCTTCAAGTTGAACCTCCGCGATATCTTCGAAGAAGCTCATCCCATAGATCGGCTCTTCACCCAACGGGAATTAAGCACCATGGCAATAATCGATGGGACGATCACTTCATTTTATCTGTTGACAATAAACAATTCATTTTCTTCATCATAGGTATACCCCGCCGCCAGCAGCGTCTGGCGTGAGGCCAGGTTATCCTCGTCGGGCTGGGCAATAATTCTTTGCCCATTGGGAAGGGCAAAGATGTGGGATTGAAGCAGCTTCAGGGCTTGACAGGCACAGCCTTTACGCAAAAAATCCACTTCGCCGATTAAATAATCAATACTGTAGGTCTCTTCGACAGGAATACTGCCCTGCCAATCCTCTCCGCTTCGCCAATAGGGGTAATACTGACAAAACCCAATGGGTGTTTCCTCGGCCAAAATGATGTAATGCCGTATCCAGCTGTATTCGCTTTCCCGCTTGCTTACTTCGTCGACCCAGGCTTCCACAGGCGCATACCAGCGCTGAATATGCTCGCTGTGAAGCCAGTTGACAAACAACGTCAGGTCACTGTCTGTAAAAGGCTTGAGTTGAATATTCATGCTCATCTCCCTGTATTTCTTCATTTTTTGAGTATTCTCTTTAAGTAGTCGACATCTAACAAATTCACTGTCTCAAAATTTCCTTTATAAAACACACCCCAGTTATTGAAAACACAAGGCAATTCCTTTGCTTTTTGGAGCGTATCCACTTGAATTAAAGATACAGGTACGTCATTCATTTCACAATACTGTTTTATCATCTCAATGTTTTGATAGACATAGGGGCACTGCATATCATAATAAATGGTTAGCTCTTGGCTTTCAATTTCTTGGTTTTTAACATTTTGGGCGAACTTTGGCGTTGTTCCGTCAAAAGAAAGTGCAAGCAATTCATATCCATTATCGGTAGTATCAACAACCTTAAAGCCGAACCTCTTCGCAAATGATTGGTCAGAAAGCCAAGATTTTTGTTTTTTTGCTCCAAGCATACAAATTCCTGATTTCCCCCTTTCTTTGGCATCAGCCAGACAATACTCCATCAGCGATTTCCCATACCCTTTTCCTTTGTGACTACCAGAAACCCATAAGCAATACAGATAATAATAGTTGTCACCAATTATGGGAACCCAAGCTGTTTCAAGAGGAGCATATTCAATAAAAACCGTAGCCCTTGCATTTAACTTTCTAAAGACATGACCGTCCTTTAGCCGGTCTGAAAGCCATTGTCGCTTGGCGTCAATACCTTGATGGGGCTTTTTACTGCGGATAATGCAGCATAAATGCTCATTGACAAGGTTTTCTGTTGTTAAGTTTACAAAATCAGTATTCATAAGTACCCTCCCTTCAAATCTAAACTTGTAGTTCTTGCTTTTTCGTCTTAATTGCCAAATGCGTACAAGTTATTAATTACCTCAAAACTTTTTTCAGGTTCCATTGTCTGCCTCATGCAAATTTATTGCCGCCTGTCGCCATCGTTTTCTTTGCAATAGGTTACCTTTTTTTGCTTCACTATCCAATTAAAATTATGAAGCACAAAAACGTATTTGATCCTTATCTGTGGGGATTCCGTTATACACTTTTCGCCATTCACCGTCTTTGATTGATTCATACTGCTCAAAAGCGCAAGGCAGTCCCCTTGCTGAAAGTATGTCACTACTATCCATGAGCTGAAAATGCAAATGTGGAGAAAATGAATTGCCTGAATGCCCTACTTTACCTATAACATCACCTTTTTTTACGCTTTGTCCAATCGAAACCCTAATTGAACCTTTTTGAAGATGGACTAATCCGGCATATACATCGTTACTACATTTCATAATGATATAGTTGCCGGCAACGGATTGTATAGTGTCTTTTCTCGGGTTAAAGGCATACGCGCTCTTTACAGCAACAAACAAATCCCAAAGTAAATGCGCTCTGGCTCTTTCCTTATAACCATCTTCGGCTCTAACAATTACCCCGTCGCAAGGCGCATATACATCTTGCCCCCAACAGTAACACTCATTTAGAGGAACACCTATAAGGAGATACCGCAGCCAGTGAGCACGATAACTGGGCCAGCCTTTTCTTTTCCAATCCACTTGTAAAAAATCGTAAGCATATCGTGTCCCTAACTGATCTGTTCCGTGGCTTGGAATCTTTTTGCCCGGCGTATTGGGAGCCAACCATTCTCCCCTTAAAGGAAACTCAACTATTATCGGTTTATATATTTCTTTCATTCCATACCTCCGCAAGTACGTCCAATTGTATTTCTGCCATACTCAATAGTATGTATATCGAAACATAACCTGACCCAATGTTGTCAGGTTATGGTCTGTATAATGGAATCACGTAATATCACAGGCAAAATGAAGTCAAGGAGGATAAGAACATGGAAGAACCATCAAAAGACACATTCGTCACAAAGGAACTTGACGGAAAGCGCGTTCTTGTAACCGGCGGGACTAAGGGAGGAATGGGCGAAGCGATTGTAAATCGGCTTACTCATGCCGGAGCAACGGTCATCACGACAGCACGCAATACCCCGGATGAGTTAACGGACTCAGATTTATTTATTCAGGCTGATATCAGCACTCCCGATGGCACCACAAAAATTGTGGAAAATATACTTGAACGCTTTGACGGCGTCGATATCCTCATCAATAACGTAGGAGGATCTTCTACTCCGACAGGAGGTGTTCTTAAGCAAACTGACGCGGGCTGGCAGCAGACGTTTGAGACCAATTTATTCGCTGCTGTCCGACTGGATCGGGGGTTGCTGCCTCCGATGCTTAAACAGGGCTATGGCGTTATTATTCATGTTACATCTATTCAGCGCCGCTTCCCAGGAGAAAACACTATGGCGTATTCAGCGGCCAAGGCCGCGCTCGCAAATTACAGTAAAGCGCTGGCAACAGAACTCGCACCAAAGGGCATCCGTGTTAACAGCGTTGCACCTGGGTTCACGGAAACAAAAGCCGCCGGAAGACTCATCGAGCGAATAGCGCAGGAACGGGGATACGATTATAGCGATGCCCGGCAGGCTTTGATGGACTCTCTCGGCGGTATCCCGATTGGCCGCACCGCACGTCCGGAGGAAGTAGCGGAACTCATCGCTTTTCTGGTGTCCGATCGCGCTTCTTACATTGTCGGAGCGGAGCATACAATTGACGGCGGCATTGTCCGCACAATATAAAGGAGAATGATGATTATGATAAACAATAAATTTCAATTATCAAAACCGATTGAGGCACATTTTCAGGCAACAAACGCGGACGATCCTGTGACCTTCCTTTCAATTTTTACCGATGACGCCGTTGTAATAGACGCCGGTAAAGAATATCACGGGAAAACCGCCATCAAAGAGTGGAGCGACCGCGACTATTTCAGCGTCCATCTGAGACTGGAAGTCACAAATGCCGTTCAGGATGCCGTAGAAATTGTCGTAACTGCAAAATCAGATGGAGACTACGACAAGAGCGGGTTGCCGTACCCTCTATATCTTGATTTTCACTTTACGGTGGAGGGGGATAAAGTCACGCGTTTGCGCAACGTCCTTTCCTCCAACGGCAGGTCAATCCCGTTGCCGCAACCGATTGCAGCCTTTTATCATGCCTCTGATGTTTATGACAAAGCCCTGCTTGCGGGCTGCTTCGCAGCGGATGCAGTGTTGGTTGACGAGGGAAAGGAATACCACGGTCCCGAAGCCGTCAGTGGGCATATTCTGGAGGCAAACCGGGATGCTAAGGTCATGACGGAAATCACTGACTGCGTAGAGAAAAACGGTGAGACGATTGTCACCGCCACGCTTTCCGGCAATTTCGAGGGCAGCCCAATTCCGTTAGATTTCCTTTTTAATCTTGAAAACGGAAAAATCAAAGCCCTGAATATTGTGTTGGCGGGTGAATGAAAATGGCAGGAGAATTCTTCTTTCGAATATCGCCCAATCTCACGGTCCTCTGTAATTAGTGCTCTTGAGATATCACATCGCTTTATTCTGTTCTTTAAGAAGAGTATATTGAAAAGTCCCCTCCGCAAATTCAGGCTGTATTCAGCGCTGGCCATAGGATTGATTCTAGTTTTGTATTTCACCTTCAGACCTCCAATGCTTATCCAGACGTCCCCCAACTGACAATCCGATAATACACTTTGGCCGTCAGCCCGTAGACAATAGCATAAAACAGGGCAAAAACCAAGATGGTACCCGCTGTGCACCAGGCGAACAAACCTACATTGGTGAGATTCAGTACGGCCAGCAATTTCGTAATGATGGGAAAAGCGAAGGCAATATGGATCCCAGCGGCAACCAGGGGCAGGAAAAATACGATCAGAACCTGACTGCGGATGGAGCCTCTGACCTCTTCACGGCTCATACCCACCTTCTGCATGATTTCAAAGCGAGCCTTATCGTCATACCCCTCGGAGACCTGCTTATAATAGATAATCAGTACGGTGGCCATGATGAACAGCGCCCCCAGGAAAATTCCCAGGAAGAACAATCCTCCATATATAGCGAAAAAGGATTCCTTGGCTGCCACCGGGGATTCGATGCTGCTGCCGGGATAATCGCTGCCTACGGCAGTGCGGATGTCCTGGTAAACAGCCGAGATGTCAGCCTCGCCGGCCTCCAGATCAAAGCCCAGATAATATCGATACCCTGAGGGATCATCCCCATTTTCTTTGGCCCGGGCCTCCTCCATGGCTTTGACCACATCCATATCCTTGACCACGACATAATAGCTGCCCGAGATGGATACCCTATTCGGACTGTTTTCAAAAAACGAGTCCAGCCTTTCCTTGACTGTGAATGTCCGGTTTAATACCGTCAGGGTATCTTCTTCATACTTGCTGCTGCTGGAATAAATCAGAATCTCATCATCCCCCAAGCTGGCCGTTCTCTTGGCCAGCCGGTTATAATCCTCCAGAGGAATCAGATAGAATTCCCTGACCGAAGAAGAGTCGTCGGAGATGTTGCTCATATCCGTGATCACCCTGTCCCCCTCTTGATTGCCGACTAAGGCCGCATACCTGTAGTCCAGTCTATCCTTCCCCTCCAGCCCATGCTTCGCCAAGACCTCCTTAACCGACGTCTGCAAGCCCTCCACGGATTGCTGAGCAGGCACGGGGGTGGAAATCATAATATGTTGAGGATACCGGGTGCGCAGCACGTCCTCCATCCCAATATACAAGGACACGGTGGTGGACACCATCACCAGCACAGCCGTGGCCATGATGCAGATATTGGCCAGCCCCACGGCGTTTTGCTTCATCCGGTACATCATCCCCGCAACAGCGGTAAAATGCCGGGTCTGATAATAATACCCCTTGTTCCGGCGTAGCAGTTTAAGCACTGCGATGCTGCCGGCGGTAAACAAACAATAGGTGCCGACCATCACCAGGAGGACGGCAAAGAAAAATTGGGTCAGGGCGGCCAGAGGAGATTCGGTAGTGAGGGAGATATAGTAACCCCCGCCCAGGCTCAAGGTTCCCATCGCCACCAAAAGCCATTTTGTTTTCGGCTCCTTCTCCCCTGTCTGACCGCCCATCAGGAGTTCAACAGGCTTAGCCAGATGGATTTGGCGCAAGGTATTGAGCAGGGTCAACAGGAAAATTCCAGCGAATAGGACCAGCACGGCAGCCAGAGCGGGGCCGGACACCTCAAAGCCCAGGGGCACCTCAAAGTTGAGGATTTTCAGCAGAACCATGAAGATCAGCTTGGAGAGAAGTATCCCGCCCAGCAGGCCTGCCCCCAGGCTGATCCCCGCCACATACAGGGTTTCGATGGCTAATACTCTGGCGATATGCTTCTTCTCCATGCCCAGGATATTAAAAAGGCCAAATTCCTTTTTACGCCGTTTGATCAGAAAGCTATGGGTATAGAAGAGAAAAATCGCCGCGAAAATCGCGATCACATAGCAGCCTAGGTTAAGGATGGTTTGCACCTCGGAGCCGCCGGTCATTTTTCCCAAACCCTCATTTTTAGACAGAAAAACCATGATGTAATACATCATCACCGTACCGATGCAGGTCAGGATGTAGGGCAGATAGGTTTGGGCATTTTTCTTCAGATTGGTGGCGGCCAGCTTGGGATAAAAGAATCTACTCATGGTGCCCACCGCCTGTGGCCATGGTGGTCAGGGTATCAGAGATCTTCTGGTACATGGCTTCATCCGACATTCCGGCTTTATAAAGCTGGTGGAAGACCTCACCATCCTTAATAAACAGTACCCGTTTAGCATGGCTGGCCGCTTTCACGCTGTGGGTAACCATTAGCAGAGTCTGCCCCTCGGAATTGATTTCCTTAAACAGGCGGAGCAAGCCCTCAGCGGACTGAGAGTCCAGGGAACCGGTGGGTTCGTCCGCCAGAATCAGCTGGGGTTTGGTAATCAGGGCCCGGGCCACGGCACAACGCTGCTTCTGCCCTCCCGACACTTCATAAGGATATTTGGCCAGGATATCACCGATGCCCAGCTTGCGGGCAATGGGCTCCAGCCGCCGGCTCATCTCCTCATAGGACTTGCCGGAGAGCACCAGGGGCAGGAAAATGTTATCCTGCAAGGAGAAGGTATCCAGCAGATTAAAATCCTGAAACACAAAGCCGAGATTTTCCCGGCGGAAGGCGGAAATCTCTTTTTCCTTAATGGTGGTGAGCCCTTTCCCCTTGAGCAGAACCTCACCGCTGGTGGGTTTGTCCAGGGAGGCCAGAATATTGAGCAAGGTGGTTTTGCCTGACCCCGATTCACCCATGATCGCTGCATATTCACCCTCCTCCACGGAAAAGGACACATTGGCTAAGGCCTGAACAGGGCTGCCGCCAAAGCGGGTAGTATAGACTTTTTTAAGATTATTCACCTCGAGAATGGTCATGAAAAAAGAACCTCCTTTGCTGAGTAGGTTCAGTATAGCAAAACTGGAAAATGCCCTGCCATAACTTTGGCTTACATTTTCCAGTTTAAGCTTACCCTTTTGTAAGGTAGATTATATTTCACTAAATGGCCTTTCCTGCTTCATAAGCTTTAGATAAGAGTTCTTGATTATTAGCTGCAGTGCTGGGGTCAGTGCCGCCGGTTTGTAAAATGGTATTAACTACATTTAAACCAAACATCTTAAACATAGCTTCATAGCTCTGAAAGGATGTCTGAAAAGCCTGGGCGTTGGGATTACCTTGGGAATAAACCATGATCAGGCTTTTAGCAGCATACCTGGGCTTATGGTTTTCATCGAACAAGCCGCAGAGCCTATCCCAGAACAATTTCATTTGAGCTGTAATCTGCCAAAGATAGATGGGGGATCCAAAAACCACAACATCGGCATCGATAATATGTTTGAACATATTCTGAAAATCATCTTGCATGATGCAGTTTCCGGTTTTGCGACAAGCTAAACAGCCTTTGCAGGGGTTAAGATTCATATCATACAGATCAAAAATAGTTGTTTCGGCCCCAGCCTCTTGTGCTCCACGAATAACTTCTTTAACAAGGGTGACCGTGTTGCCATTTTTTCTTGGACTCCCCATAAACGCGACCACTTTTTTCATGCTGTAATTCCCTCCGTAAACCAATTTTAGGATTATTTTACCCACTTGTGAAACTTTCAATTAATTGACTCTCTACTATATGATAGTTCCACTAATACCCTTCTATTTCCTGCTAATGTGAGGCCCTATTTCCGCAAAATCCTGCTGCTCCTCTATAGTGTAGTTATGCTGTTCTTCAAAAGCCTTTTCACCTTTTTCAACTGATCTTTAGCAGAAATGTACCTTTGAGAAGCCAAGAGTGCCTTCAGATAACCAACTTCTTTCTCAATCTTTCTTTGGCGCTTAGCACTGTGAAAATGTATTCAGAAAATGAGCGAGCAGCCCCGGCAGCCAATCTCTGTTTTCCCGAGTCACCGTGAGCAGGGCCACCTGAGCGTGCTCTCTGATTTGGATTTCACCGGTCAAAAAGATATGCATTTCTCACAGACTCCCTTTAATCTCAAATACTCCAATGGATTTCAAGCGGGGTATGACCCATGGAAATCGGGAGTCCCCGGTGGTTTTGAGAGACTTTAACAAAAAATTGCTCAAGTCCTCAGCACTGATAGCTGGGCAATGGGTCCGGAGGAAATCCTCTGCATCGGCCCGGGAGTGAAAGGGCTGACCGAACTCAAAGGCTGCTTCCGTGAGGACATAGTCGATCCTTTTCTCCTTGAGAAACTCCTCCACCTTTTCAGGAGTATTCTTCAGGAATTTCCGGTATTTTTCCGGGTAAAGCTCTGTTTGCTGTTTCTTGCCCACCACGGCAATCAGCTTCCGGCAGTGGGGCAGAAATTCTTCAACTTCTCTGCTGCCAAAAAAACTTACGCAGATAACGTCCCAGTCCTCCTTTAGAGCCCTGTAGTCCATAAGCCTAGGCCGGATATTGCTGATCTGCCTGGCATCTACCTGTTTCTGCAAAGCACCCAAGGCATTGAGGTTAATATCTATACAAGTAATGCTTGAGATACTGGGGCTGAGCTCCAGATCCAGAAGACCCAGACCGCAACCTATATCGCAAAGGGTGGTACAACTGCGCAGCATGGGAGCAATCAGGTCAGCCACTTTTCTGAAGAACCCTGAATAGGCATTAGCCTCCTCATACCAGCGAATGGTTTGGGCATTCCATTCAAAATTCATGATCCTGCTGCCTTTCTGCTTTAAAAGCCACCTTTTGGCCTGCTCGGAAAATCTTCACCTGTTCCGCCCCGGCAGCCACCCTAAAAGCCTGAGCATTATCTTTAATGAGAAACCCTGACAGTTCATCAATCCCGTAGTCAAAAAGCACCGGAGCCAAGGGGGTAGCGGGCCCCACCAGACAGACCTGGGCAGCATTTCTGGTCAGTTCCAGGAGCCGGGGCAGGGTTTTATCCACCAAAGTTGTGCAGGTAAGGTAGGCATAATCTGCTTCAGGCAGCAAGTACTCACAGGCCGGCATCGTGTAGTCCCCCTCTAAGGGGTCCCATTCAATAATGGAAAAGTCGCAGACCGGTTCCAGCAGGTTCTCCAGGTAGGGAAAATGCCCCACAACCACAACTTTTTTTCCCTTAACCGCATTCTGAGACATGATAAAGGGATCATAGCGCCGGTCTTCCACGCGCTGGGCATCGGAAAATTCCACACCGTTGGCTCTGGCCACCTGAGGATTATTGTAGTAAGCGTTAAGGGCTGCAGACCCCAGAGCAGCCTCCATCAGGTTCCATGATTTCACACAGGATGCCGCTTCCCGCAGGGGCGAGCCCAAGAGGTTCTTGTTAAACATAGGCATCCGCTGATTATAGGGCCGTCCCGCAGCCACTCCTGAACTGTCTCCGCTGCGGACATAAGTATAATGGTACCCGCAAACCAGCTCATCAACCCAGTAATCTTCAGGTATCCCTTCGATTAAAGCATCGTATAACTCCCACACCGTAATCCCTCCTTTAGATTGGGCAATATTCAACTAACAAATGACTTCCCCGCTGAATCCTTATCAGCCAGGCTCTTCCAAATCTCTCATGCTAATCACTTCCCCGGCCCGCAGCGCTGTGCGCAGCCTCTGCATAGTATTATCCAGGTCTTCAATGATCCCCAAACTCTCTTTCTCCGCCTCGGATATCTCAATAACTTTGGCGATTCCCCCGTTTTGAATCACAATCCGCTTGTCGGCGCTCAAGGCCAGAAGAGGGTCATGAGTGGAGACTAAAATAATCTTTTCCCTTTTGGCCAGAAGTCCTATCGCCTGCCGCCGGTTAATCCCGGCATTTTCGATTTCATCAATCAGGATGATGGGAGATTCACTCATGAAGGCAGTATCCGCGATCATTAGGGCCCGGGACTGCCCTCCGCTAAGCTGGGTTACCAAAGTGTCTTCAGAGAATTTTTCCCCAGCCAGCTCATTGGCACACTGAAAACAAGTTGCTGTCACTTCTCCTACATTAGGTGTAAGCCGGCATTTGGCATGCATCTCCAAAAATTCACAAACCGTCAAATCCATGACAAAATTCATATTTTGGGAAAGCTGGGCCACCAGTTTCCCTTCCATTTCGAAGCGCTGCAGGTCATCCAGTTCCGCCCCGTTGACCAGAATTCTCCTGCCCGTGAGGGTATCCCCCTGGGCCAGGCACTCAATGTCATTGAGCAGCCGGCTTTTCCCCGATCCCGTGGGCCCGACAATGCTGATGATTTCCCCGGCGGAAATCGTCAGACTGACAGCTTCCGGGCTCTTGGCTTTATTCCATCCGCCGATAATCGTAATAGACTTGACCTCGGCCAAAGGATTCTCTTTGGGAGTAAACTGCTCCAGAAACTCAGCAAAGCTCTCTAAAGCTCCCAACCGATCCAAGCCGAATTCTGCCAGAGCTTCCTCTTCCACCTCCAGCAAGGCCTGGGAGAAAGAAAGCTCCGGCCCTAAACTATGCAGCCGGTAATTAGCCAGAAAATCCCAGCCAATGGGATATTCCCTCAAGACCTCCGCCAGAGGCCGGCTGGTCAGGATACTCAAAAAATCTGCTGTCATAGGCTTTTAAACTCCATCTTCTTCATCATTCCCATCTGATAAGGCTCTCCGATTTTAATCTCCCCGGTGCAATAAGAGCAGATCGCGGCAGGCGTGGTGAAACGCAGTCTAGTATCTCTGAGGCTGAGAATCTCCCCGGCCTGCTGCAGGTATTTGGCCAGAATAAAGGCCCCTTGTCCGGTAATCCCGTTCAAAAAAATCAGTTTCCCCGCTGAATTCACCTGCCGGATATTGAAGGCAAAGACCTCCCGTTCGGCCTGGGAAACAATATCTCCTTTGGTCACCACCACGATATCCGCATATTTGAGCATGGGGCCTATTTTGCGAGGGGTATTCACTCCGGAGAGATTGTCAATGACACAGACGGACAGAATCCCTTTGATATAGGGGGAACAACGGTTGCAGAGACCGGCACTCTCCGTGATGAGCACCTCAAAACCTGACTGCACTCCCCACTGAACCGCATCTTCAATATTGCTTACGAAAAAATGATCCGGACATACCTTGCCGGAAAACCCGGTATGCACAGGAATCCCCGCTTCTGCATAGCTGAGATTGTCAAAAGAAGTCAGGCAGTCAAACTTCACAACCCCAATACTGCCTTGAGGACGATTCATCCCTTCAATTAGCCTGAGTATTACCGATGTCTTGCCCGAAGAGGGCGGACCGGCAACTGTTATCAGTTTCATAACAACCTCCAAACGCTTTCCATTAATAAGTTATTTGTTTTCGTTATGTTATTTTAGCTTATCTTTAATTTAACCATTTACGACCTCCATGTCCAGTTAATTTATGTTAGTTTTTATTAGTTTTTATTAGTTTTTATATAGTTTTATTTGTTTTTATTCATTGACAAGGCATTCTTCCCCTTGTATAATTTTTAACAAATCAGAAGATTCCTCATTTCCTGCCGGCTTTTTCTTCTCTTAAACCACTTCTGCATGTTAATTTATGCTAGCCAATTTTATGTCAGTTTCTTTTTAAAGGCGGTGAGACTATGAGGAAAATGAACCGGAATCAAGCAGTAGTCTGCGGTCTGGGCATTCTGCTTATCATCTCAATCTTCATCTCCATTCGCTTCGGCCGCTATCCTATCCCCAGCAGAGAACTCCTGGGAATTTTGCTTGAGAAATTATATCCCGCAGAGAAATTCTGGCCCGATCAGGTTGAAATCGTGCTGCTCAATATCAGATTGCCGCGCATCCTTTTAGCCTGTCTGGTCGGCTGCTGCCTGTCTGCTGCCGGCGCAGCTTATCAAGGGGTTTTTCAAAACCCTATGGCTGCTCCGGATGTCTTGGGAGCCTCACAGGGGGCTGCCTTTGGAGCTGCCTTGGCGATCCTTTATTACAGAAGCAGTACTTTTATTACCTTCAGCGCCTTTTTCTTCTCACTTCTGACGGTAGCTTTAGTCTTTCTTATCAGTCGGCGCGCCCGGGGAAAAAGCCTTCTGGCTTTAGTTCTGTCAGGAATCATGATCAGCTCCCTCTTCTCGGCAGGCACCTCTTTTATCAAATTAGTAGCCGATCCCACGGATCAGCTTCCCGCCATCACTTACTGGCTGATGGGAAGCCTGGCGGGGGCAAAGTTCAGCGATATTATCTTCTCCATCATCCCCATGATCCTCGGGCTAATTCCTTTGCTCCTCTTGCGCTGGCGCCTGAATGTTCTCACCTTAGGGGACGAAGAAGCCAAGACCATGGGGGTCAATGCTCAAAGAATCCGCCTGCTGGTCATTATCTGCGCCACCTTTGTCACAGCCGCCAGTGTATCCGTAAGCGGCATGATCGGCTGGGTAGGTCTGATCATCCCCCATTTAGCAAGAAAGCTGGTAGGAAACAATTTCATTCACCTTATGCCAGCATCCATGCTGCTAGGGGCAATTTTTCTTTTATTTGTAGACAATTTCTCCCGAAATCTGTTTACAACAGAAATCCCCCTGGGCATACTCACGGCGTTTATCGGGGCACCCTTTTTCGTCTACTTAATAACCAGGAAGGGGGAAAGTTTTTGAGTATTGAGGTTGCTAATCTGAGTTTCAGCTATGGGGATCGGCTTATTCTTGATAGGATCAACTTTGTAGCCAAGGATCAGGAACTGTTATCCATCCTGGGACCTAATGGCACCGGAAAAAGTACCCTCTTCCGCTGTATCCTCGGCCTGCTCAGCAAGTATAAGGGAAAGGCTCTTTTAAACGGCAGGGACATCCGCAAGTTGGGAATCAGGGAAATGGCCCAGTACATCGCCTATATCCCTCAGTGTCACTACCCTTCCTTTAACTATACGGTCTTCGATATGGTTCTCATGGGCACCACCGTTCAGCTCTCCACCCTTTCCAGCCCCGGCGTCAAACAGCGCAAACTGGCGGAGTCTGCCTTAGAACGCCTGGGCATCCTCCATTTAAAAGAGCGGGGCTATACCCAGATCAGCGGGGGAGAACGGCAGCTGGTTTTAATGGCCCGGGCCCTGGTTCAGGAAGCCCGAATCCTGATCTTGGATGAACCCACAGCCAACCTGGACTTCGGCAACCAGATCAGGGTTCTCACCCAGATCAAATCCTTGGCCAAAGAAGGGTATACCATTATCCAATCCACCCATAATCCGGATCAGACCTTTTTATTCTCAGACAAGGTCCTGGCAATGAAGGATGGCAAAGTGCTGGCTCTGGGTCCCCCCTGCCAGGTGTTTAGCCAAGAACTGATTCACCAGCTTTACGGAATAGACGTTGAGCTGCAAAGTCTCTACGACGATAAAGCCCGAGTCTGTATTCCGAAGAGCATTATCGAAGCTGGCTCCCCGCAGCGATTTTGCTCTTAATACATAGGAAATCTAAAAAATCCATGCGAAAGTGTTCAGATGTGGGCGAAGCTGCCCGACTCGTGCTGCATAGCAACATGAGGATCTAGTATAAAAATTAAATTTTAAGGAGGATTTCCCATGAGAAAAAAACTTATCGCAGTGCTCATCCTTATTTGTCTGGCCCTGACCATGACAACTGCCTGCGGAAAACTCACCGGCGAACCCAACCAGCCTGCTTCCGCCCCCGCCGGCAACGGTTCGGATGACAAGGCGACTGTCAGTTTTACGGATTCAGCCGGGCGGGTCGTTGAAATCCCTAAAAATATTACCCGTATTGCCCCTTCCGGCTCTATGGCCCAAATCGTCCTCTTCGCCCTGGCCCCGGATATGTTTGTAGGCCTTTCCTCGAAATGGGCTCCGGCAGCCGAGGAATATCTCGATACCAAATACTACAACCTTCCCGTTTTAGGCCAGCTGTACGGAAGCTCCGATCTGAATCTTGAAGAACTAGCCAAAGTTAACCCTCAGCTTGTCATTGACGTAGGGGAACCTAAATCCACCATCGTGGACGATATGAACGGACTTTCAAAGCAGGTAGGTATCCCCACAGTTCATATCACCGCCACCACCGAAACCATGGGGGACACCTACCGGATGCTGGGCAAGCTGCTGGGCAGGGAGAAAGAAGCTGAAGTCCTCGCCCTGTACTGCGAAGAAATCAAGCAGAATACCGATGAGATTATGAAAAAGGTCGGGAAAAAGGGCAAAGCCAATCTCCTCTATTGTCTGGGTGACAATGGCCTTAATGTCCTGGCCAAAGGCTCATTCCACGCCGAGATCCTTGATCGGATCAGCAACAATGTGGCCGTGGTCAAAGACATCTCCAGCAAGGGCAGCGGAAATCCTGTGGATCTGGAACAAATCCTCCTCTGGAACCCTGATGTTATTGTCTTTGCGCCTGACAGCATTTACAACACAATCGGCCAAGATAAATCCTGGCAGGAAGTAAAGGCTATCAAGAATGGCAAATATTACGAGATACCCCTGGGACCCTATAACTGGATGGGCTTCCCTCCTTCTGTCAACCGTTATATGGGCATGATCTGGATTACTCAGTTGCTCTATCCCGAACAAGCTAACTATGATCTCTATAAAGAGACCGCCCGTTATTACGACTTGTTCTATCACTGCAAATTAACGGAAGCTCAATACAAAGCTTTGGTGGCCAACTCGATTTATAGGTAATTAGTTCACTTTTTTGGCTCTGGCTATGGAGTAATATACCTTACTTTCAAATTATGCAGCGCTGCACAATTTGACTTACTCCCAAGCCCTTATCCTCTTAGGGGTTCCTGAAGAAGAGCGGGATGAATTCGTCAAGGACAAGGATATTGAAAATATGTCCGCCCGGGAGCTGCAGCAGGCAGTCAGCGAAAAGAACCAGGCTCTTGAGGAATTAGATAACAAAAAAAGCTGCATCCCTCTCAGAGGAGTTGCAGCTTCTTGTCCGTTAGAGCCCTTTCCATATTGGGCTGTTAAAGTTGATTGACATTGTGTCGAATGGCATCTTCCACAAAAGCATTGAGGGACATGCCGCGAGGGCGGCTTTGCGATGCAATTTAGGTTGAATTCGGACATTGAAAGACCCTTTAAATGGCCTTTCGGGCTGTTTGCCGCTTTTTTCACAGAATGTCAAATACTCGTCAACTGCATTGTGAAAATCCTCTGTGAGTGTTTTCGCGCTGTCACCCTCGAATGAAATCATGTCTTTTATGCCTAGGACTTTACCGTGAAAAACTTCATCTTTTTCGGAAAACTCGATACTCCCGACATAATCACGATAATGAAGATAGCGCCGACATCGGCATATTTCTGTTCACACTTTGGTTGCATAGCCATGAGAAATCAACAAGTCATAGCTTTGCATTTTGAGCAAGCTTTGCAAAAGATTTCCTCCGTATTTACTTCTTATTCTTTTTCTTTGCTCCCATGCTGGAGCATAAACATCTTATAATATAACCCTTCTTGAGCCAAAAGTTCGGCATGAGTTCCCCTCTCCACAATTTTGCCATGGTGCAGGACTAAAATCAGGTCGGCATCCTGAATGGTTGAAAGCCGGTGAGCAATAGCGATAGTTGTCCGGCCTTGGCGCATCTTTCTTAAAGCCTTTTGAATAGCTTCCTCTGTTTCCGTATCCACGCTGGCTGTTGCTTCATCTAAGACAAGTATCTTGGGATTGCCGGCCATAGTCCGGGCAAAACAGATCAGTTGGCGCTGTCCGCTGGATAACGTTGTCCCCCGTTCTCCCATGGGCTCTTGAAGTCCCTGGGGCAGCCTGCCAATAAAGTCTTCGGCCTGAACAAAAGAAACAGCTTCCTGAACTTCCTTTTCGGTAATCTCAGATCGGGACAAGGCAATATTACTGGAAATAGTACCTGCGAATAAGAAGGGGTCTTGGGCAACCAGCCCTACTTTTGAGCGCAGCTCTTGATGGGAGTGCCGGGAAAGGGAAACTCCATCGATAAAGATTTCTCCTTGAGTGACCGGATAGAACCCCATGAGCAGGTTAGCAACGGTACTTTTACCGCTGCCTGTATGCCCGACTAAAGCGACAGTTTGCCCTGGGTAGGCAGTGAAGCTGATTGATTTTAAGACCTTTGCCCCCTTGTCGCCATCATAAGAGAAACTGACATCGTTAAATTCAATTTCTCCCTGACTGATCCCAGGAGAATCCACAGAGCTGCCCTTGGGAGCTATGCGCCGGTCATCCAATAATTCAAAAACCCGCTCGGCAGCAACGAAAGATTGTTGGAATTGGGTCAAACGCTCCATCATCATGTTGACAGGTTCAAAGAAACGCTCCAGGTAGTTGATAAAAGCGTAAAGCACCCCTATTTCAATGGGCCCCGTCAAAGATTGGAACCCGAAATAATTTAAAACCATGACTAAGGCCAAGGTATAGATCAGGTCAACCGCCGGCCGGACAAAAAGGCCTTCTAAACGAATATTCACCATCTCTTCCCTATAGTAATTATTGCTGATGGTCTGAAATTCCCGGCGAAAGCGCTTCTCCTGGCGCAGAGCCTGGATGATATTCATTCCCTGGACGGATTCATTCAGTTTGGCATTAAGATGACTAAGTTCCTGGCGCAGCCTTCGGTAAACCTTGGTACTTACTTTGCGGTAGGAAATCATGAGGATGATAATCATCGGCAGCAAGATCAGACAAAAACAAGCTAAACGAACATCTAAATAAAACATAGCCACAAAAACACCCAGCATGAAAACCATATTCTGGACAAAGGCCGCTAAAACCCCTACAAACAGCTCTTTAATAGCTTCCGTATCATTGGTTATGCGCGAAATTAAGGCACCGGCAGGAGTATTGTCGAAAACCTTAAACTCCAGGTTTTGTACATGAGAGAAAACATCAATTCGCAGCTGCCGGACGATTTTCAGGGCAATTTCGTTAAAGCTGACTAATTGATAATAGTGTAATATTGCCGACAGTATGTTCAGCCCCAGATAGCTTGAGGCCAGAATGATCAAGGCACCCCGGTCAAAGGAGCGGGGAACTAAGTGCTGATCGAGAAAAACCTTAACCAGAACAGGACCTATAACATCGGCAAAGGTAGCCAGGATCAGAATGAAAGAAGCCCAGGTCAAGGCCTTTTTATGAGGGATAAGATAGTTCAGTAAGCGTCGGATCACCATCTCAATGCTCCGCCCCCTCTGCTAGCAAGGATTCCAACTGCTGCCTTCGATAGGTGGCGGCATACCAGCCCTTAAGAGCCATCAGCTCCCTATGGGAACCTTCTTCCGTGATTTGTCCGTCTTTCAGCACGATGATTAGGTCTGCTTCTTCGACGGCGCTAAGACGATGAGAGGATATAAAGGTGGTTTTTTGGACCCGCATTTTCCCCAGGCTCTCTAAAATCTTTTTCTCCGTTTTCGCATCAACTGCCGATAATGAGTCGTCTAAAATGAGAATTTCCGGTTCCAGCAAAAGGGCCCGGGCAATAGATATCCTCTGCTTCTGCCCTCCGGAAAGAGTGACCCCCCGGTCACCAACCAAGGTGCCATACCCCTCGGGAAAACTCAGCACGTCTGCGTGGATATCGGCAATTTCTGCTGCCTGATGAATTTCCTCCAGGGAGGCCTCCGGTTTGCCTAAGGCAATATTTTCAGCAATGGTCGTGGAGAACAGAAAACTATCTTGAGGCACATAACCTATTTTACTGCGTAAAGATTCCAGGGTTACATCGTAAATCGACGTGCTGCCTATTTGCAGATCTCCCTGGTTAAGATCAAACTCCCGTGGAAGCAGGCGCAGAAAGGTTGTCTTCCCGCTCCCTGTTTTACCGACAATCCCCAGGGTTTGCCCCTGCTCCACCCGAACATTGATAGTTTGCAAAATGGGTGTATTCCCTCCGGGATAAGTGAAAGAGGCTCCTTTATAGATGACATCCCCATTGTTGAAGCGGCTAAGAGCCTCCTCCTTTTCCTTGATTGTTTGCTTAATCTTCAATAACTTCTCTATTCGGTCATAGGAGGCTCTGCCCCGTTCAAGAATGTTGAACAGCCAGCCGAAAGCGAGCATGGGCCAGATAAATTGGCCTAAATAGATGGTAAACTGAGTAAGCTGCCCGAAGGTCAATTTTCCATGAATCACGTCAATTGAGCCAAAAATAAGGGCCAGAAAAAAAGAAAGCCCAATAATCAGCTGGATTGTCGGGTCAAAGAGGGCATCTACTTTGGCCACAGCCAGGTTCTTCGCCGCCACATCCTCGGATAACCCGCGAAAAGCTTCTAATTCTGCCTCTTCTTCTCCGAAGGCTTTGACAACTCTCATCCCATTAATGTTTTCCAGCACTTTATTGTTAAGATCAGAAAAGGCGGCTTGGGCATGGTGAAACCGGTTGTGCAGCATTGTCCCATAACGGCTGGTAGACCAAGCCATCAGCGGCATTGGCAAGAGGGCAATAAGGGTTAGTTTCCAACTGATAAATACCGCCATTGATAAAACCACTAACCCCCCGGTTGTTATGGAGTCCACAAAAGTCAATACCCCCATGCCGGCAGTCATTTCAACGGCTTGGATGTCATTGGTGGCATGAGCCATTAAATCACCGGTGCGATGCTTTTGATAAAATTGCGGGGACATCAGGGTAAAGTGATCAAAAAGCTGCTTTCTAAGCAACCTGCTTAAACGGCTTGCCGCCCCAAATATCATTAACCGCCAGGAAAAGCGCAAAGCATAAACGGCCAAACCTATCCCGGCAAGGATCAGCGTCCAATAAAGCAAGGATTCCGACCTTAGGGCCCCGCGACTGACTTCATCGACAATAACACGAACAACATAAGGAGGTAATAAATTTAGCAAAGCGACGAGGACTAAGACAATGATCCCTAAGATATAGCCTTTTTTCTCCTGCTTAAAAAACCACATAAGATCTTTAAAAAGAAGCAAATAGTCTCAGCTCCTTATTTCAATTGGTATCAGCTTCCACATCATCTTTTGGATAGGCCCAATAAAAAATGGATTAATTGCCATCTTAACATTCTTTGCCCTTATTTACCATGGAGAGAACAGTTTTGAACAGATATTCTGTCTGGAATCTATAAAAGGTGCCGACATGGTTATCAAGAAGAACCTCCTTTGCTGAGTAGGTTCAGTATAGCAAAACTGGAAAATGCCTTGCCATAACTTTGGCTTACATTTTCCAGTTTAAACTTACCCTTTTCTAAGGTAGATCATCATTTTATTCAGCCAAACGAGTTCACTCCGTCAATGTATCCTACCCTTATTAAACAGAAGGAAACACCGCATTCAAATCTACCGTTAAATCTGGAAATATCGATACATTTATTTTTTCCTCATCTGTGTATATTTCTGGCCTACCATACCTACCGTTACTTTGCAATAAGAATACACTTACAAGTTTACCTTCTGGCTCCACAATCCAGTATTCTAAAACTCCAGCTTTTTCATACTGATTAAACTTGGTAACCCTGTCATGTTTAATCGAAGATGGAGAAATAATTTCAATTATCAAGTCGGGTATACCCTTACATCCTTGTTTATCAATTTTAGATTGGTCACATACAACGGTAATGTCAGGCTCAAAAACATTCTTAATGTCTTCGTCTTCCTTTTCGTCACCCTTAGTTAACCTAACAGAGAATGGTGCTGCATAAACTTTACTGGGTTTCCCCTTTAAGTAGACTGAAATCTGAGTAGATAAATTCATTGATATCTCCTGATGTTCTGGTGAAGGGGTTGCTTGCATATACGGTACACCCTCAATGATTTCTACTCTTTCATCTTCAGGCCATGCTAGGTAGTCTGCATATGTGTATTGTCTTTCATTTTGGGGTAATGGCATAATGGCACTCACCTTTATTCAAAATAACGTTTCTCTGCACCTAGCCATTGAGACATTTATCAATGAGATAATACCATTATATCACGAAAAGGTAAATATTTCCGTATGTGAAATTGGTTTCATGGAATCACTTCTTTCATCTTTTGAGCAAGGGGCGGTATAATATCCTCTATTCCCTCTTCCCCATAATAGGTAATATGAACTACTTGATTATCCAAATAGGCAGAAAAGACATAGAAATAACCGTTCTTTGCGATAAAATTCCAACCGCAATCATGATAAACATCAAGTTGTTCCTGGGAAGGTGCTTCCTTTAGATAATCGATTCTATATTTGGTTTCCTTTGGTTCTCCTTTTTCAAAATAGACAAATAGACGACCAATTTTCTTTAAATGCAGACCTTTTCTTGCCATACCAGAAAACCAGCTCTCATTCCGGCCGATAGCATAGATTCACTCCATCACCATATCCACCCTATCCAGACCGATCTTCACTTTTGTGCCCTTGCCCGGCTCCCCTTCAATCACAATGGTGTGGGACAGCTGGGTCAGGATCCGCTGGCACAGATAAAGACCGATCCCGGTGGACTTTTTATCCCTTCGGCCGTTATAACCGGTAAAGCCTTTTTCAAAGACACGGGGCAGGTCTTCCCCGGCAATGCCTATCCCTGTATCGGCGATCACCAGGGTTTTGGCATCGTCCCTTTCCAGATAAATGGAGATCTTCCCCCGGTTGGTGTACTTCAAAGCATTAGACAAGATCTGCTCAATGACAAACACCAGCCATTTTTCATCCGTCAGCACCTCACAGTTTAGCTGAGAGAAATCCAGGCTGATCTTCTTACGGATAAACATCTTGGCATATTTGCGCACCGCCTGCCGGACGATATCATCCAAAGCATAGCGTTTCAGCACAAAATCGGAAGAAGGGCTCTCCAGCCGCAGGTATTGGAGCACCATTTCCACATACTGTTCAATTTTAAACAGCTCCATGGCCAGCTCCCTATTCTGCTCCATACTCTGAGCAGTACTCCCATCGTCCTCCGCCGAGGGGAGGGACTGGAGGAGGAGGCCCATGGCGGCGATAGGGGTTTTGATCTGATGGGCCCACAAGGTATAATAATCCACCAAATCCCTCCGCTCATTATCCGCCCGGGAAACCAGCCTGATCTTATCCCGGTAGAGGGCGGTGATCAGTTCCTGATACTCCTCTTCCATTAATCCCTTAGCCTCAGGGAGCCCTTCCAGGCTGAAGATGATTTGTTTCTGCAAATTCCGGAGCACTCTGCAGCGTTGATAATAGCTATAGAAATCCGCTGTCTGGACCGGGAGGGCCAGGGCGGCACAGAGCAAAGCAGCATAGAGCACCGCTTCTACCGGAAGATGATACAGATAAAACACCAAGGCAAAGATACCGGCAAAGCTGCAGTACAAAAGGATTCCCCGGCTCTGCCCCCGGAGGTACTGCTTCCCTGCCGACCATAGACTGATCTCGTGCATATCACGTCACCATATACCCTATCCCTTTTTTGGTCACAATAAATCCTGCCAGCCCTGCCCCTTCCAATTTTTTGCGCAGACGGGTCATGTTTACTGTCAGGGTGTTTTCGTCGATGTAACTGTCCGTTTCCCACAGGCGGGCCATGATTGCTTCACGGCCCACAGCCTTGCCTTTATTCTCCAGGAGCATTTTCAGGATCTTATAATCGTTCTTGCTCAGCTCAACCTTGATGTCATTATAGGTTAAAGAAGCATCGCTGGTGTTGAGGATGGCTCCCCGGTGCTCCAGCAAATCCGTCTGTCCGGCAAAATCATAGGTCCGGCGCAGCATGGCCTGCACCTTAGCCGTCAGAACACTCAGGTCAAAAGGCTTGGCAATAAAATCATCACCGCCCATATTGATAGCCATGACGATGTTCATATTATCGGAAGCGGAGGAGATAAAGATGATGGGTACCTTGGACACCTTGCGGATCTCGCTGCACCAGTGGTAGCCATTGTAAAAAGGCAGCGAAATATCCAGGAGTACAAGCTGGGGATTGAAAGAAATAAACAGAGACATCACCTGCTCGAAGTCCGTCACACATTCCCCTTCCCACCCCCAGGTCCCGATATGATTTTTAATCGCTTTGGCAATGACGGCATCGTCTTCAACAATCAGGATCTTATGCATGAAGCAGACCCTCCCTTTTCATGCTACTATTCTATCACAATCCCTTCAGTCCCGATAAGGAACATGCCGAGGATTACAAGAAAACCGCCTAACCACTGCTGGCAGCCGGCCCTTTCCCCCAACACTGCAGTCGCCAGCAGCATGGAAGTTACGGGCATCATGCCCGAAAAAGCCGCAGCTGTAAACGCGCCGCAGCGCTTTATGCCAGAGTACCAGCAGATAAATGCCAGAGCTGTTACAAATACGCCATACCAAAGAAGAGCCGTCCATTCTATCATGCCGATTCCTGCAAGTTCCTTCAAGGGATGCTCAAAGGCTGCCGGGATCAGGCAGAGAATCAGAGCAATTGCCGATACAATGGCGGTCTGAGCAAGAGGACTTGCTGGTTCTTTCAAGTCCGCCGCCGCTTTGACAGCGGAAATACGTGACAGCGTATTGAAGGCCGACTCACAAGCCGCCGCACAAAGTACGAGCAGATTGCCGCCGATGTGTTCTAAGGATAAACCCTTTCCCGGCGTTAATACTCCTTGAATGATCACAATACCTCCCACAGTACAGAGTATTCCGGCAAGTTTTCTGCCGCTGACCGGCTCCCTTAATACAATCATAGCCAGAAGCGCTGTTATGGCCGGCGTCGCGCCGGTGAGTATGCCCGCTTCTCCGGAGCCGGTATAATGAAGGCCCCATAGTAAAAACATACGGAACAGAAAAATACCGCATAAGGCCTGAAGTGACAAAAAGAGAAAATTGCGCAAGGACATTAAGCGAAGATACCGGACAAGTTGTTTTCTGCATAATGGAACCAAAAACACGAGGGCAAAAAACAGACTTACTGCCGTGATTGTAAATGTGCCCAGCTTTCCCGTAACGAACCTAGCCGATATGACGCTGGTTCCTGCCAGGGAAAAAGCGCAAATCAAATATAATTTCCCGCTCAAACCATCCATTCTAACATCTCTCCAAAAATGCATTACATTCTTTTAACCTGATGGTATAATTCTACCCAGATCACTGGTTCTGTTAAAGAGCCAGTATAGAGCAGATTTTACAGAGCCAGTTGGAGGGGTTATGTTAGGAATTGAATTGAACCGGAACAATGAATTGCAGTTATGGCGTCAAATTTACCAGCACTTAAAAGAACTGATGCTATCCGGGCAGCTGAAAGCGGGAGAAGCTCTGCCCTCCACACGAGAATTAGCGAAGGAGCTGAAGGTTTCCCGCAATACAGTTTGCGAGGCTTATGACTTGCTGATTGCTGAAGGCTTTATCCTCAGCCGTCAGGGAGCCTCCACACGGGTTTCGGAGGGTTTATGCCTTGAACCCGTTAAACCGGCATCCTCTCCTAAGCTAAAAAGCAAGGCAGTCCGGTCAATTTCCGTAAGCTTTCGGACGGGCAGACCCGACTTAAGACAATTTCCCCGGTTTCTTTGGCAGCAGTTGCTGCATAAGGCCTCCGAAGAACTGCCCCTTGAGGATTTTGGTTATACCGGACCCCAGGGATTTCCTGCCCTTCGCGAGGAAATTGCGGCTTGGTTGTTCAGAAGTCGCGGGCTTAAGGTTTCATCAGAGGATATCTTTATTACCGCCGGCGCAACCCAGGGACTGCATCTCATTGCGGATATTCTCTGTAGGGAGAACCAAAAAATATTGATGGAGGACCCCTGTCATCTCGGAATGCTAGGCACGTTCCTAAACAAGGGCTGCTCCATTATTCCTATCCCCGTTGACGCCGAGGGGATGCAAACTGATTACCTGTCAAAATGCGGAAGCACAGGCCCAATCTATGTTACGCCATCTCATCAGTTTCCCTTGGGCGGAATTCTTCCTGCCTCACGCCGTGCCGCGTTGATTCGCTTTGCCAGAGAAAAGGATCTTTATATCATCGAAGACGATTATGACAGCGAATTCCGCTATAGCGGCGAGCCCATTGCTCCCCTTTACACTTTAGACCCGCAACGTGTGATTTATGTCGGCACCTTCAGTAAAGCAGTTTTTCCGGCACTGAGAATAGGTTATGTAATTTTGCCTTATCAGCTTCAAGAGCGCTGGCGAGATCTGCGTACTCATACGGATGTACAAAATCCAATCTTTGAGCAGGCTGCTCTGGCAGAATTTTTTAGAACACGCAAGCTGGACAGGCATGTCCAAAAGATGCGTAAAATTTATGGCCAGCGCCGGCAAGTGTTGTTGGATTCGCTGGCAGAAGCTTTTGGCAGCGAATGGATTGCTTATGGAGATTCCGCCGGGCTGCATGTTGCTATAGATTTTCCAGGAAGGCGATTTGACGAGGGGTTTAAAAGCAGCTGTCTAAAAAACGGAATCTATATTACTCCTGTAGAAAGCCACTGCCTTGAGAAAGGCAGGCATCAAAGCAAGCTGCTTATGGGCTATGGGCATCTGGAACCTGATGTAATCAGAAACGGTGTTGTCCTTTTGTCTGATATTATTAAGAAATGAAGATGATATTATAGGGACAAGGAAGATGGCAATAAGATTAGTATAGGGGGGAAGATATGACCAATTTTCTCTTATTCTACTTTTGGAAAAATCAAATACTTATCCTCTACCCAAAAATACCATCCACCAGGTGCCATTAAGTTTACGAAAGAACCTTCTCTTTTCTCTATTCTTCCTCTAACGTCGTTGGGAGTTTTATTAAGTGCTACAGAATTTAATTCATTAAACTGCTCCACCTCATAGATTGGAGTTCCTTCTTTAAGGTAAACATCTCCCTGCACTTGTTTTACATTGTCTTGGGTTAATTTTACCGTTTCGGATTCTGGAATCCATCCCTTATGGTTAATTGGGGAATCGTAGACTGGTATCGACACATAAAACCATAACTGTTCATTTTGGCATTGTGCCGCATCTATTACTTGAATAACTGTGTTCGGTTCAATCATGTTCAGTTTTTTCAACCCATTAATTGGAAGAGCATAAATTTGGGATTCTTTCGGTACTAACCTTTGTTTATCTTTGTAATCTTGAAAGAGCATAGATATCGAATTAACTTGTTCTAACTTCATCTGCAACTCTTTATTTTCCTTTTCTAAAAACACTAGCCTATTATTTGAATTTATCTGTTCAGAACTTCCTGCGATAAAGATAATAACACTTAAAAATATAAACAAAACCACTAAAGATTTCTTCATAAAGAATCCCCTAATCAACTAATCTAAAACGGCCTGCGTCCTACCTCATATTTTACAATATTACTATATCACCGCTAAAAAAAACTCCTGACAACAATGCATTGCTAATAGACATTGGGGTTCCGAAATAAGAATTAGCGGAACCTGTGACGCTAAATCGGAATGATGCGAATTAAACACCAACTACATCTATAGGAATTACTTCACCATTCTTAAAAACTTTGATAGTGTCAAATTTTTCTGACTATTTAATCTTATAAATCAACATGTTGTCAATTTTTCGAGTATAATACGAATCATCAGTCAGTTCTTCATTAAAACTAATTTTAAGTGTTTGTTCTTGTTCTTCTATTTCAAATTTTACATCTGTGAAAAAAGATGCTCTGTCTCCTTGATTAACATTAATTGCATTTAAAAAGAAGTAGCTGTAGTCATCATTATCAATATTACTAGAATAAAGATAGACGCCATTTTTTTCACTATTGGTATCAATAAAATTTTGAACTCTCTTAGGGATATCTTGCCTCACGACTTTAGAAAACTCCGAATCAGATTCTTTATTGCACCCCATAGTAGTAGTAAGCACCAAACAGAAAATTAGTAGTAAATAAATCATCTTTCTCAATAAATTCTCACTCCTTCTTTGTAGGCACACTTTCCAACGAATGGGTCGCAACATAAAAATGATGCGTCTATTACTAATCCTTCCAAATCCTCAACCCTGAGTACAATGCCAGCAGAATTAGACTTATCCAAATCGAATAATCAAAGTAATTCTTAAAGAGATTAATACTCCAACTATCTTCCCCTATAATCCAGTGAGCCAAAGAAGTATGTATCGATATACCATCATTGATACTTGGAATAGCAGAGGCTACATAGTTTACCCCAAGACTTAAAGATACAATTAGACTTAATATTACAAGTGGAAGCAAGGCGTTAAACAGTCTGAATTCTTCATTTAATCTTCTTTGCATAACAAATGTGTACAATACCCAAACAATTATACATATGATAACAAAGAACATTTTCACCCTCCTTTGTTGCGCATAATCCTACGAATGCGTTACAGTTTAAGAATCATGAACACACATTTTATTACAATCCATTTCTTCCCATGATCCTACTTTTTGTGCCCATGTCTGAATTGGCTATAACTTCCAGTTACTAACCAAATGCGAAGAAATACCGCAGATTCTTTTCGTCCGCGCCAAAAATGGCACGTCTCTTGCACGATATGTCGCAGAACTGTTCGCGTATCCAGAAGCTGGTTATTACGTTCATATCCTCTCAGATTTAGAGAATTGTCTGTTGTTTGCCGTGGTTCGGCTTCGAAGGCTAATCAAAGATTATTACCAACCCTTCTGCTCTCATCATCGGTAAATAAAATTAGATTGGGGCCATTCACCAAACCTATCTCAAAGGTCCCTTTCTCTGATGAAATGCAAAAGAATTTGGAATCATTTTCCTTTCACCTGGAGGCAATGTAACGAACCTCATAAATGCTAAAATAATTATAATACAGAACTTATTCCTCTCTTCAAAATCCTCATGCTTTCACTCCAATAACCAGTTATTAATTGTCGTATTTAAGGTCCTGTTCCACATTTATCAACTTTCCATCCGTCAATATCTTCATATAGGTAAAAAAAGTTTACATCTGCAAAGTCACCTATAACTCCCCAAACATGATATAGTCTTCCGTACTTTGGATATGGATCGATAAAATCTGACTCTTTTACTATCATTGCTAATGTATATGAGTTGCTGTTTGTTTCTTTTATGTATTTAGCTATTACTTGCTCTTGCGGTGTTTTAGGTCTTACGAATAACAAAACTATCAGAGCTAATATAAAGACAAATATCAGTTTGTGAGTATTCTTCATATTTTTAAAGATTATTCCCATTGTTCAGTCACCCTCGACCCAATTATTCAATCGTTTAATGCATAATCTGCCGCAGCATCAGCATGTAAAAGCGCCGTGTCATATACTGGTAATATACTGTCTTCCTGCTTGATTAGCAGACCAATTTCAGTGCACCCCAGAATAACCCCTTGTGCGCCTTGCTTTTGGAGTGAAATAATAATTTTCTTGAAACACTCGCGCGATGACGCTTCAACTTTACCCAATATCAGCTCTTTGTTTATAATTTCGTGGATTTTTTCAATGTGATCCTTTTCGGGAATCAGGACATTGATACCGCGATCCTCTAACACCTTTTTATAGAAATCTTTTTCCATTGTAAAGCGTGTACCCAATAACGCTACTGTTTTTATGTCATCTAAACAAAGTCGATCAGCTGTAACTTCTGCTATATGTAAAAAAGGAAGCTCAACGGCTGCCTTGATTCTTGGGGCAACAATATGCATCGTATTGGTAGCCAGTATTATAAAATCAGCACCACCCGCTTTCAGGGATAATGCCGCTTCCGACAGTATGTCACCAGCACGATCCCAGTCGCCTTTTTTATGAACATCCTTTATCTCCTGATATTGGACATTATACAAAATACACTTTGCGCTATAATATCCACCTAATTTTTTATTAATATAACGGTTAATCTCAAGATAATAGGTAACTGTTGATTCCCAACTCATTCCACCAATCAAACCGATAGTTTTCACTTTGCATTTTCCTTTCCTGCTTATTGTAATAAAACCAGAGACACCCAAAGCACTCCGGCAGGTAAATTTGTTATTATAGTTTAAAGGAACTTTTTAAATCCCTTAACATAATCTAAATCGTATTCAATTGCCTTATAAAATTTACGGACTTCTTTTCTATGACCACCGGACACGAACATCATATAAAAACAATCTCTCTTACGTCCAAAATCCTCTATTTCTCTCATGAGGATTTTGCAGTCTTTAGCGAAGTTTAGTTGCTAAAACATTTTTATTTGAGCCCGGTGAAATAGGTTATGTTAAGGAAAAACGACTCCCTCTCCACCGGTAATTTCCAAGGGCGGTACATTAGCGGCCACCTGCAACAACCCATCTAGGTCAAGATATTTCAACGCCGTTTGACCTATTTCTTCCACCGCCTGGTCCAAATCTTTTCGTTCATCTGTGGGAATCAACCCCAAATGCTGGTCGGGGATGTTTAACAGGACTCCCTTTGGTATCGCCCCTAATACCGGTAAGCCACAATATTGTTCAATAGCAGACCTCATCATATTTTCGTGACGGGGACGGGCGGCCACCCTGTTTAAAATTACGCCGACCAACCGGATATCTGGGTCAAAGCGCATAAAACCCATTACCACGGCAGCCACACTACGGGTTATACGCGCAGTATCCACCACCAGTATCACCGGCGCTTGTATTGCTTTGGCTACTTCGGCCGTACTGCCTCTGCCCGCCAAGTCTACACTGTCAAATAGGCCATCTACCCCCTCGACGATCCCAAGATCCGCGCTGACGGCGTGCCGAATGAAGGATTGCCTAATCACTTCCCGGGACATGAGAAAACTATCGAAATTATGACAGGGACGTCCAGTCGCACTAGCCAACCAACCGAGTTCAGTAATATCAGGTCCATTTTTATAGAGTTGAACTTTCAATCCTCGGATCATCAAGGCTGCCAGCAGTCCCATGGTTACCATGCTCTTACCTGAGCGACCTTTCGGAGCACCAATGACCAAGCGTGATATTTGTACTGTCTTTTGCTGCATTATGCTTTTTCACCCCTGCTAAACAATTTGAGCTACTCCATTTTCTATAACGTCTAATTAAAAAACTTATCCAATGCCCTCTCCATGACGCACGCAAAGTTTCCACTTATTATATTATATTTTCGTCATATTGGCATGAATTACCTTCTTTGATGGATATCTTGTCAAGTGCAAGCACCGCTTATCTCTCCATTTTCGGGGCCAAACTTAACACATTGGAATATTATTGGTTCGCTAAACTCCCATTTAAGAGAATAGTTAGTGAGAAAGCAACTAGCAACGGGCCAAGTTATTATCCATGGAACTGTACTAGCTTAGTGTGTTACGGTTCAGTTAGTAGTAAATCATAGAGGGTAAGCCAGTGGCCTTACCCTCCATTTTTAATGCCTTCCAGGCAGCTCAACTCTTAACCCCAAAATTATCCTACCGATGTGTCAAAGTATAAGAATTAGCAGTAGCCTGGATAAAAGGTGCACATACTTGAATAATCCGAACTAAATTCTACAAAACCGTAATATTCATTCACATACTGGAATTTCAAATTATTGAAATTATAACTATTAGAATACCGTGTCATATACATGCCGATATAGCTCATTGGTAGCGCAGCGAATGGTTAATCTGTCAGTCTTCTTGAACGGCGGATTGCTAGCAACCTGTATTTTGGAATTTTCGATCCCATACTGGGATTGCTGCTTCTTAGCGGGTTTGCAAATATATCTTTCAAAAAGCGCAAGCTAAAAAAGGAACGTATTCTGCACGAGTGATAAGCATGGAGCAGGCATAATATAATTAATGGCGCAAATAAGCGCCTTTTTCTAAACAACTTCGCAGTCTTTAGCGAAGTTAAGTGTAATTCTTTAACTTGAGAGAATGAAGTTATGAATACCTATACTTCTAAAATCCGAGTATATGTCCACAGGTACTTGGATCGGACTGTATCTTAACCACCTTCTTAACTCAATTGCCGCCTCTTCACCATGCCCTTTAAAGTAGTTACCCTCTTTAACAAAGTTAAATTCCTTTTGCTTTTCTCGACCAATTTCATAGTAAAAATGCCTCACATTCGGACAAATAATTCGTTTGAGATAAAAAACCTAAAATCACACTTATAAAAATCAGCAAGGATCAATATTTCATCTCCATCAGGCACTTCTTCTCTCCGTTCAAATGCAGATAATCTTTCAAGAGATATCCATCGCCAGATTCCTTAAATTCACATGGAGGGACATGGCTTTATACGGATTAACACCATAGTTCATAGTTCTTTTTGTATTCCAGCGGAGGAGAATCAAGACCTACATATCCATACTTTCCGGGATATTCAATGGAAACTATTTGTAGATCTAAAGGCACAAAAACTTCCCGCATTAGATTGAATTTTGCCTGCATAGCTGGTACCAGGGGCCAAGTTCGCTTATTGCGGCGGCTCATACAACGTCTTGAGGGAGCCCAGACCAGCAGTGGCGACCTCCCATTGACCGTCACTCGATTGCAGCCATTTGGCAATCTTCCGCGCCGGATGGCCCTCCGGCAGGTCTTTCCGCATGACTGCATAGTAATTGATGGCAAGGGGATACTCCTTGGCCAAAATCGTTTCCGGCGTCGGAGCAACTCCGTTAAAGGCGAGAGTTTTGATATTCATTTCGCCGATCACACTCTGGGAAAGCTGTATGTAGTAGTAAAGGGTGTAGCCCAACGTATATGCGTTTTCTTCGCCGTCATGGGCGAAATGCCTGTATTCCTCCACCATTTGCAGCATCCCGTTCATGTCCCGCTCCATATAGTTCTCCTCGACGGCAGGGTTTATCTTTTTGTCCCCGAGCACCAAATTCTCCAACTGCGCCTGGGAACCGGAATCAGCGTTGCGACAAATTGGTACGATCCGCCCGTCTTTACCTCCCAGCTTGGACCAGTTGGTAATAGACATATCGGCATAGATTTTCTGAACCTGAGAGGCATCAATATTGCTTGCGGGATTGTCCTCGTGTGTGATAAACACAAGGGCTTCAGCGCCAACAGGGATATATTCAAGCTCCGTTCCGGCCTTTTCCGCAACCTCCGCGACCTCTTTTGATGGATCTGGGACAAGGATTAAATCAACGTCTCCCGCAATGAGCAGCTCATATGACTTCATGGTTTTGGAGGCTCTTTCCGTAAGGCCCGACCACCTGTCTTCCATGTTGTCAGAGGGATGGAACATCCTTTTGTAGATTCTCTGTACTAGAGGCAGCGTGGAAGTCGAGCCGTCGATGCGCGGATAATTTGCCGCTGTGATGCCGATGGCGGCGGCCTCCTCCGATGGGGTTAGAGTGATTGCTTTTGGAGCCGCGCTTGGCGCTGCCGGTATCTGAGACTGTGCCGATTCTCCCAAATTCCCGGTTTCCGAACAGCCCTGTATCAGAAAGAGGAGTATTATTACAAACATTAAGGATATTATAACTTTCAATACCCCAGGAATTTTTTGTTTGGTTATCATCTTCTTTCCCCCTTGGTCAGTGCTCTTTCTCTTATAGATGCATCATGATCCTGTTGACTATATTCTAGGTGAGCTTGTGTTTCAGGCGATTGTTGAGGCTGAACTGTCGATTGTGACGGATACTGCGGCTGCATTAGGAGTACATAGTTAATTAAAAAAACAATAGCCGCCGCAAGTAAGCTCATGATTGCAATAAAGCGATACATGGGTTGTTGTTAACCTCCAATATAAGTGTCATAGCTTATTTCCACATTTTTCCTCAATATCCTCCCCTCGTAATTAAAAAAATCTCGCTAACACTCTGTCGTTTTTTGCCCCCTGATAAGGAAAGCCCTTCTTCAGTTTAAAAAATCGGCGGTTTTGAGGTCACTAATCTAAATTAGTCAGACCTCAAAACCGCCGATTTTTCATCTCCTCATAATAGAAGGTACGGGCCTTGATGATTTTCTACTTGCTGGTCAAATTCAACAAGGTATGATTGAATTTTTTCAAAAGCTGCCCGAAAGCTTCGCAGTCTTCAGCAGACCAATCTTTGAGCAGTTCCCCCATATCAGCCAAACGTTTTTGCTTATAGTTCATAAGTTCTTTCATTCCCAGTTCCGTAATCTGAAGTGAATACGCCCTTTTATCTAAAGGGTCCGGCATACGATAGACATATCCTTTTTTCTCCAGGGCTGCCGCTTGTCTGCTTACGGTGGAAATATCCAACTGGAATTCCTCCGCCAAAGCTTTGACACCGGCTGGACCCTGAGAAGTAATTTGTCCAAGCAACAGATGGGCGGACCGTTCAATGGTTCCGGGCTTTTTATATTTAGCTGCCGATCCAAGACTGCGGTGAAGGACGGCTAATTCAGATAGAATGGTCTCCAGCCAATTTTCATTCATTTCAGTCTTGCCTCCTTACTGCCTCACCGAATTTATAACACGATTTATTCTATCATAACCACAAGATTTTAAAAAACGAAGCAAATCTCATACAAAATCAGGAATTGATCATCAGACAACTTAGTTGTATAATACAATTACATAGTTTCATCATACAACTATATTAAAAAGCGTACAAGTAAAGGTTAGGAGGGGTAATTATGCAGGCTCATGAAATTATGATAAGTGATGTTTATACCGTTAAAGAAAGCGATACAGTCGGTGCAGTCATTGCTAAGTTCATTACTCACAGGATCAGCGGTGTTCCGGTAATCAACAGTATAAATAAAATTGTTGGTTACATAAGCGACGGGGATATCATGCGCTATATCGGCACCCATGAACATCGAATCTTTGATTCACTCTACTACTTTACCGTCATTAAGGATGATGAGGAGTTCCCGGAAAGAATCAAACTCCTGCTGGATTTAGAGGTACTTAAGATTGCTCAGAGTAAGGTCATTAAAGTTTCCTGGGACGAAGACGTTGAAAACATCGCTACTATTCTGGGGAAAAAGAAAATTAAGAAACTGCCTGTTGAGCGAAATGGAGTATTAGTTGGCATCATTAGCCGTGGGGATGTGATCCGCCACTGCTTCAAGGATCTTCTGCAGGGCTTTGACAATTAGGGACGCAGCCAGCCTCAAACTATCATTACATATAAAAGGAAACACCCGATTAACCAGTTAGAAGGAGCAAGGAGTTATAAGAATGAAACGAAAAATAGTGCTGTATGTCATTTTAGCCTTAATGGTTGTTGTCGGAGGAGGTATTGGTTACTACTACTGGTATGAAGGGTCCCATTACGTGTCTACTGAAGACGCCCGTATTGACGGGGATACTTACCGGGTTATGCCGCGGATATCGGGAAAGCTCCTCAGCCTTCAGATAAAACAGGGTGATACGGTAGTCGCAGACCAGATTGTCGGTCAGCAGGATACGAACAATCTGGCCACAGGCTTATTAGATAACGCCAGCCTCCGGGCTCCTATCACGGGAACCGTAACCAAAACTCTGGCCAGAGAAGGGGAAGTTCTTTCCCCCGGCCAGCCTATCGCTTTAGTGGTGGATAAAAGCAACTTATACATTTCCGCTAATATTGAGGAAACCTATATCAGCCGCCTGCAAAACGGAGAAACAGCGGAATTTACCGTGGATAGTTTTCCCGGACATACCCTGACAGGAAAAATAATCGAAATCGGTGAAGGGACGGTTTCCAGCTTTTCCTTAATGCCTTCTCTCAGCAGCAGCGGCAACTTCACCAAGGTAACCCAGCGGATTCCCATCAAACTATCCATTGATGACCAACAGGGGCTTTCATTATCTCCCGGTATGAACGTCGTCTTAAAAATCCAAGCGAAAGGTTAACCAGGTGAACGAAACATGAGCAAAGGCATGATTAACAGACTATTAGCAATTACCCTCTTATCTTCAACATTGGCTTTAATAGTGACCGGCTGCGCTGCAAAGACTACATCGTCCGGCAATCCGGCACCGACTGCCATACCGGTAAAAGTAATGAAAGTCGGCAGCACCACCAATGATGCCAATTTAAGCGGTAAGATTATTGTGGACCAACAAGCGAAAGTTTTCTCCAAGGTGGCTGGCAAGGTGACCGAGGTAAACGTAAAGGAAGGCTCCCTTGTCAAAAAAGGCGACTTACTTGTTCAGTTGGATACTTTTGATAGTGGGAATAAAGTGATCCAAACCCAAAGCTCGTTGGAAACTTTAAAACAAACCATTGTTCAGACTAAAATTGCCCTGGACTACGCCCAAACCAATTACGATCGCACTAAAGCCCTAGCGGAATCCGGAGTCGTTCCGCAAAGTGATTTGGATGCTGTCAACACGAAGCTGAAGACAGCTGAAGCAGCCTACGAACAAGCAAAGGCCGGATTGCCAGGAGCCGAAGCTTCTTTAGCCCTGGCCCAAAGTGCCGTACAGGATGCGTCCATCTATTCTCCCCTTAACGGTACCGTAACCGAAAAGCTGATTAATCCGGGGGAAATGGCCTCTCCCGGGGTCTCAATGCTGACGATCGTTAACATGCAGGAAGTTCTGCTGCAGGTAAGCGTTCCTCAAGATAAAGTTTTTCAGGTCAAGCCGGGGACTCCTGTAGAAGTATTTGTAGACGGGATAGACCAGAAATTTAACGGAACCATCGACTTGATCAGCCCTGTATCCGATTCAACCAACAATACCTTCCCTGTAAAAATAAGGATAGACAATACTTCAGCTGTATTACGGGTTGGCATGATTGCCAGGATCTCCCTGGATTCCATGAACGGGAAAATCTCAGAACTACCTAAGTCCTCTATCGTAGAGCAGGACCAGAAATATTATGTTTACAAGGTAGATAATGATGTGGCTCGTCTCGTCCAAGTGGAAGTTAAGGAAAAAGACTCTAACTGGAATTACGTCATAAACGGAGTTGCCAATAATGATGAGATCGTCATTAATCCAGGCTCCCAATTGACCGACGGGGTTAAAGTCCAGATTAATTAGGAGGGACGACAGAATGTGGTTAGCCTTATGTGCGGTCATATTGGGAACCTTTGTAACGGTTCTCAATAATAGTTTGATTAATGTGGCCATTCCCGAAATGACCAATGTGTTTGGATCTACCACCGATACAATGCAGTGGGTTTTAACGGGATATTCCCTGGCTGCCGCAATTGTCATACCGCTCAGTGGTTTTCTGGGTGACCGGTTTGGGACTAAGAAACTATTCATCATCTCCTTAGCCGGCTTTACCATAACTTCGGTATTATGCGGTTTGGCCTGGAGTGATATCAGCCTGATTGCCTTTCGGGTCCTGCAGGGCATATCAGGGGGGGTACTCTCTCCTTTAAGCATGACGATCATTTACGGGATTGTTCCTAAAAACAAAATCGGAACAGCTCTGGGCATATGGGGAATTGCGGCTATGGCAGCCCCGGCAGTAGGACCTACCATCAGTGGCTATTTAATTGATTTCTTTAGCTGGCGCTGGCTGTTTTTCATCAGTGTTCCCTTTGGGATTTTTGCCGTTACGGCAGGGATATTCCTGCTTAAAGAATCACCGCTGAAGCAAGCCAGCTTTGATCTGGGGGGAGCGGTATTATCCGTTATTTTCTTTTCCACCCTGCTTCTGGCTTTAGGTCAGGGCAATAAAGAAGGCTGGACTTCCTTATATATCGTAGGCCTGTTGTTTGTTTCCTTCTTTAGCCTGCTGCTGCTGATCTGGGTGGAAGCCGGAGCGGAAGACCCCCTCCTCGATTTGCAGTTATTTAAAAATCCGATTTTCACCTTAAGTGTGATCTGCGGCGGTTTGGTCATGGCAGGGTTAATGGGAGGGTCTTTTCTTGTTCCCCTCTATTTACAAAATGTGCAGGGGTTAACTCCCATTGACACGGGGATTATTATGATACCTCAAGGTGTCTTAATGGCCTTAATGATGCCCCTCAGCGGCAGGCTATTTGATAAGCTAGGGGTAGTCCCTGTTGCTATAGCCGGTTTGCTTTTAATGAGTACGACCACCTATGAGCTGCAGCACCTGGCTATTAATACACCCATTCCCTGGCTGACTGTGATTCTGGCCCTGCGGGGAATGGGAATTGGGCTATGTATGATGCCAATTACCACCGCCGGAATGAATTCGATTCCTAAAGAACTTATCGGACGGGGATCCTCCTTATCCAATGTCTTGCGTCAGGTTGCGGGGACAATGTCCATTGCCATATTTACCACGCTCATGACCAATCGCCAGATTTTTCATGTCAGAAACATCGCGGACGGTATTCCTTCCGATTCCTATCTGGCGACACAAGCTCTTAGTCAGATTTCATCAGCACTTGCCCAAATGGGTACGGATGCTGCCACAGCGACGGGTGGTGCCAGTGCTGTTTTAGTCGGTATTATGCAAAAAGAAGCCTTAAACTCTGCCATTGCGGATACTTTTCTGATCTCTGCTATACCTTTGTTTGTCTGTATTCCCTGTGTCTTTTTATTTATCAAGAGAAGAACAGTTAAGACGAAGGAGAAAATGGTTCCCGCGAAGGAAGCGGCTCTTTAAGCGGATGGTTTGAAGCGGTTCATAATTTTACATTTTACTTTTGCGGTTATTTCAAACCATATGTTCTTCCCCATAAAAGAGAGACTGATCCCGGGCTTGTACCAAGAATTTTTCGCGCGTAAGATTCTTGGTACAAGCCATTATCTTTGCGCCTCTCTATTTGTTCACGTCATTCCCCAAGTCTGCCCATTCTTCGAATGCCATCTCTTCACCAGCATGCTAAGTACTCCGATACTTATTTTCAATTTTATGGGCTAATGATTTTATAAACTCTTCTGTAGTCGGGATTCCACCCTTACGATGTATAACTTTCTGCATAATCTTTTCACTCTCTGATTTATCTATTTTTTTGTAGACATAATCAATAGTCGCTTGCATTTCTCTTTTAACTTCAGGAACAGTAACGCCATGCTCTTTGGCAATTTTTCGATATATATTTCTCATGCTCATGTTAGCTTGCCGCCTTTCACACTATTTGACATTGTATTTATTTTATTTTGCAACTTTTCAAATTGTATGTCAATCAAAATAAGACTTTAGATGTTGCGAATAACAACTTATTAAAATGTACAATATTGTATACAAGGCGGTGATCACATAATATGTATGAGAAGTATTTATCTGAACGAATTGCAAAACTGAGAACAATGAAAAAGGTTTCTGCTCGTGATATGAGTTTATCCATTGGACAAAATGAAAATTATATTAATCATATTGAGAATGGTAAATCTATGCCCTCTATGCAAGTATTCTTTTATATCTGTGAATACTTCAACATTTCCCCCAAGGAATTCTTTGATGAGAAGACAATTAATCCACCTTTAATAAAGGCGGTCATTGATGACCTAAATCAATTGGATGAAAAGCAAATAATGAACATTCACGAGTTGATCAAAGGGCTAAGGAAGTAGTTATCGTTGGCCTCAATATTTTCGTCAACAGACATCACACACAACCTTCAGTTAAAAAATTCGGTGGTTTTGAGATGGACTAATCCAGATTAGTCGACCTCAAAACCGCCGAATTTTTAATTTCATCATTTTAGCTGATATTGATTCCGGAAAGAGTCCTACCAAAGATCATGTCCTCAGCAAGTATCTAAAAAAGTAAAGAACTTAAAGTTTATAGCCCCTAATGCTTATTACTTTTCTCATCCAAACGATCAACTGCTACCCGGATTCCACTTAGCATAGCTAAATAGTTGTGCTTGGACTCAAGTAAATTTAATTCAGTAATAATATCTTCTGGTTTTTCAGGAGTTTCAGGTACAATTCGCATATTTTCCTTTAACGCGAACAACGAGGATATTAGTGCAAAGAAGCGTAATGCGTCTTCTTCCCCATTGCTGGCTTTCTATGCTTGCTTAGTAAACAACCCCATCGTTTCCACTGCAGTTGCCCATAAATGCTGCAAGTGTGTACGTACTTGAATTTCAATGAGCATATTGCGGTTATATGTCTCTTTAGTGTCGCTTTGATATTGATACACTAGATGGTAACTCCTATAGCCAGAGCGCTTTGGTTGTTGTATATAATCGCATTCCTTTTTCAGAATATGGCGAACACGAGATGATTTGTATTTTTTTGCTGCATCGTATACTTCATTAATAGTAGGAACGACAACCCTACATCCACCCAAATCTTGCATAGTCCAAAGGCTCATAGTAGGCTCTCGTTCTAATTTTTTAACAATTGAATCAAGTCGCTTCAACCTCTGCGCAACAATAAAATTAGGTTTGTCATATTTTCTTTTCAAGTGACAATAAATTACTTGAAGCGGGAATGCATGTGAAGCTCTCCAGTTATCAATAATCATTAACGCTTCTTTGCTTTCTTCAAAACTTGTAGCAGTATCTTTTATCTTTTTACCCGCATTAATGATTTGACCTTTTGAGTATTCCGGCAATTTCCATCCCATTTTACTCCTCCTTTGAATACTGAACATTAATTTTATTTCAATTTAAATATTGCTTTGAGTAAAATAATCAACTATTATCCACCTAACTGTGCCATAGGTGGCGCTGCCTGCTGCACGATACAGGTTATCCTTTGCTTTTTTGTATTATATTCTAAGCTTACAGCTATTTAGGCAGCAGATTTATTATATTATTTTTTATGTCTTCGTCGTTTTCGTCCAAATTTCCTCCTTCATTAAATATTGTCACAATTAGAAGTAACCCTAATCTCTCCTTTTCGGCACCAAAACTTGAGGGAGTTTCGCTGTACATCTATTTGCTCCACTATCCCAGCTAATGCCATTTCAGTATTTTTGCTTTGACTCGAAGTTCTACTCATGAGACCGCCCCCTTCTATGAGTCTTCGACGACTTAGACGAGTATGAATTGTTTTTGACGGGTTCTATAGCTGTAAATCGAAGGCTGCGAGCCTTAACCTTTCCAATGTAACACTTTACAAAAGGGTATCTAGACCGTACCCTAACAATTTTCTTACCTATCCAAGATAAACATTCTCATTATGCCACTCTAAATAATATAAGTCCGGCAATAGTTCTTTTCGCTCAGGCAAAATCATTAATTTTTTTCCATGGTGGGCATAGTATTCTTTGCCATTTCCAAAGTCCTCTTTTATTCGATGGCTAACTTCTACATTAAGATTTTATCGACGGTGATATATCCTCTATCAAACAAGGTATGAAAATCTCTTCTAAGGAGCAATCCATTGGTGATCTCATGGGGTCCAGCCATACTGTAGGGCTTAATATGAGCCGCCTCTAAAACCGGTAGGGTCTTCTCGCCTGTGATTGCACATCGTCGTTGGTAAGCATCCGTAATCAAAACTTTAAATGCTCCTTGGCCGATTCTAGGTTTAATAATATGTTCTTTTCCGTAACAGTTCTGAAAGCTAATCTCCCTTATACTTGATTGAGAAATACTATTGAATCTAAGCTTTTCTTGCACTTGCATATAAAGCATTTGGCCGGTCATATCTCGGGTATCATATGTTTTACCTTGAACTATATTACGATTCCAATCTTTAGGAACTGGAATCCAGTCCTGTTCATTAAAATAAAATGGCATGGAGAGAATAATACATCCTATGTATGGGTCAGGATTTGATAATCGATTCGTCTTTTTGTATTTGTAGATCCGGTTATTGAGTTCTATCAGACTGGTAGCACCATTGGCAATGCCAAAAGCATCCCAAGCTAAAGAAGATGGCAAAATGGAAAACTTCAGAAATAACCCTCCACCAACGATATAATCCTTAGGGCTATGGAGTTTGAACAAAAAAAGGTCTCCTTCATCTAGGGCCTTAAAGTTTGTCCGGCCTCCAGGTTTCCAAAAGTTTATTTCCTCGCAATTCGCCTGTTTAAGGGTCTTAAACCAGTCAAAGTCTGTGATTCCAACATATATTTTCACATGAATTCGCATCCTAACCTATTATTCATGTCATACCTTATTTATTAAATCCGGCAGCCAAACCGGACAATCTAGCCCAATTGCAGATAAAGTTCTCTTTGCAATATCAAAATAAGCCATGCCCGAAACCGATACTTTACAATATGCAAAATATTTGCTGTGTTCGCATATGACTAGTCCCATATCATTGGTCGGTTAATATTTATCCACCTTGGATCCAGTTGCATTTTAATCCTAGATTATCTTTTAAACGATCGTTCCATAACAACATTCAGAATTTTGAATACTTGGACCTTGATACTACTCTATTTGAATGTCGATTTATACGAGAACGATTAGAAGGGCGCTCTCCATTCCTTCTTAGACTAACTTTTAGGCTAAATATCAATATTGGTTCATGTTGAGTGAAAGAAGACTTCAATCGTTGTTTGCACCGCTTGTATCTATTAGTTATCTTAACTGCGAATGCTGGAAGAGGCGGAAGTGGTCTATAGGGAAAGTGTTCTGCGTGGTATTGTCTAGCGGTCATAACGATTTTACGAAATGCTTTACTTTTATGTAAACGAGATATGTCTTTGGCCTTAGCTGTACCAGCTTGATCATTAGTTCGGGCATCTATAACCGCTCCAGTAAAAACATTTAATTTAAGATAACCACGTTTTTTATCTATACAATGTCCATGAGGAATTGAGGGCAAATGATCATCATCATGCGCATTTATTTCCCATGCACATCTCCATATTTGAAAATCCGGAATTAAAAGATCATGCTGGTCCATCAAATACACTTCCTTTAATAAAATCAATCCGACTACTATTTTTTAACAACCAAACTGGGCAATATTCTAATAATTCTTTACTAATTACTAAATTCCTCCAAGTTGTATTAGTTAAAATAAAAAGACGCTATTCAGCGTCAAAGTTATTGGTAATGCAAGTAAAACTATAGTGGAGATATACCCACCCAAGCACACCTTCCAACTGGTACAGGAGCCTCTTTGGCAAGCCGATTACGGCCCTTTCCCCTTATCTGGAATGATCCGGCGACGCCAATATCATACTTAAGGTCTTTATTGATCCAACTTATAAGATTAACTTCCTATTTCCTGCCTTTTGCCTTTTGGTGATTCCTAAAGACCTAAAGATCCAATAATCAGCCTATTATTACTTTCTACTTTTCGATTTTACAGTCAATCTCCCATAAAATGGTTAGGAAAATTATAACTACAAGTTACAGCCTTATAATTTCGCGGTTCAGCCCGCCGACAAACTATCAATAGCAGTTATACGAAAAGCAAGTACTTCGTAAACTTTTATCACCAGGGCTCAGTGAGTTTGTTTACAATGTCACGCCGAGATAAAACAGACGCACATCGTTCCCATAAGTGAGCTTCGGGGTCTATCGTTTCACGATACTTCACAGTAAAAGCATCCTGAGCCTTTTTCCTTTCGTGAATGTATTCGTTCATTCGGTCATTAAGCTCTTCTTCGTCTTCAATCCATTCATCATCAATTATATCAGGGAGGCTGCCGAAAATATCATAGGTGTCACGCAGGCGTCCTGATAATACGTTGTAAACCTTCTCATCCTGAGTTTCGCTGTAGACAAGATTGAGCATATCAACAAACTTACGAGACTGACCGAACCGCTTGATTCTACCCAATCGCTGTTCAAGCCGAGACGGATTCCAAGGAAGATCAATGTTGATCAAGGTGCCTAACGTTTGAAGGTTCAACCCTTCGCAAGCCGCATCGGTTGCTACTACCAGCCGGATCTCACGGGTTCTAACAGCAGCCTTGATGACTTCACGTTCGACATTGTTAAACTGCATGTCTCGGAAAAGACCGCTTTTTCCAACACCGGCATATACGGCCACAACTTCACCTTTAAAAAGTTTGGCCAGCTCTTTGGCGATCCATTCCGCAGTGTCGTAGTACTGGCTGAAGATTATACAGCCGTGTTCAAGCCATGTTTTCCCATCAGTCCTGAATTCAGTTAAGAACCACTTTACTGTATTGAGTTTAGAATCAACCGCTTCAGCGCGTGAAAGCTGCGTCTCTATTTCTTTGAGGCAGGCGATTTCTGCGGAAGTCATTTCAGAAAGGATGTGTTCTACTTCCTCACTGCGCTCCTCATCCTCATTTGAAATAGAGTGCTTTAGCATCTTCTGTGCGGTTTTCAAACCGGATGCAAAACTTGAACAAATACGTTGAAGTATCAAAGTTTTCATGAAGCCACCAGCTTTAGTTCTGGATTGAAGGAGCTTGCTAAACTCTTCGGCTTTTTCATACGCAACCTGAAAGGGCGTATTGGTTGGTATTCCCAAGCCAACAAAGCGAGACTGATACTGGGCAAGGTTTCGTGTTACCGGGTGCGTATTAACCCCGACTTTTTCTAATAGACCATCGTCTTCAAGCTGTTTTCGTTTTCTCAAAACGGTATGACGCAATACAGGGTTATTTTCTTTGAAGAATTTGGGATCCAGACATTCAGAAAGCCACATGTTCTGAATCATATAGTCCAGGTCCTCATACCTATATGCGCAAAAGAAAGACTTGGAGTCAATCGCCAAATAATCGCGAATCTGCTGAACAATATGGTGTTCATTAGCCGGTGGGAGTGGGTTGTATAACCAACGCCAGACCTCTTGTTCAGAGGTGACTAGGCTTTTTCCAGTCACCAGTGGAATCGCTTGTTCATGATCTCGCCAGGGGGATAATGAATCCCCAAGAACAAACTCTGCACCGCTATTTAGGATTCCCAAAAGGTCCCAAAGTTCCCGTACGTCCGTCTGAATGGGGGTTGCAGTACCTAGTATCAAATGCTTGGTACGCCTTCCGATTTGCTGCATAAAAGCGAGGAGATTGTTCGGTTCAGCTGCTTTATCGCCAAGCCACCCTCTTGCTCGTGCTTTGTGTGCTTCATCCAGAATGACTGTCCCGAATCTATTTTTAAGGAGCATTCCTGCTTCTTTGACAAAGTCGGATCTCTCCCGTTGGTGCATGATCAAGCCAGTAGAGATAACAGCGATTTTGTATGGACATTTTTTTATAGAAGATGCGTCTCCACGTGGGGATAAAATCTGGCCTTCAGTACCAAGCCACACCTTTTTTTGAGAAGACCAAACAGCTGCGGGAATCCCCAGCTTATCCATCATCTCAATTTGCCACTGAATCGTTAATGTGGACGGAGCAAGAATTAGAACCGGACCATCTTCAAGAAGGACGCTCACCAGAGCACTGGTTGCCATTGAGAGTGTTTTACCAATACCAACCTCGTCGGCCAGAAGCAAGCGGGCTTTACCATATGTTTCCCGGTGCGCCAAAAACATAGTTACAAAGGAACGCTGCCATGGCTGCAATTGTTCTCCTCCCCGATATATCGGAGCTTCCGCCATTGCAGCAGCCGGAACCTCATCTGGTTTTAACACTTCTACTGTGACCTCCCGACGATTAGCCACACGATTGATTTCTGCCAAAATGGCTTCCGGCAGAGAAACACCGTCGTTCCACAAGGCCCAGAACTCTTTCTCTACCCAGTCAGCGCTTTCCTCATCGTCATCCTGCCATATCAGTTCATAGTTGTTAGAAAAGGCACTTTTCGACTCGTTTACAGATCCAATGAACGATTTACGGCTGCCATCCGGATAGTGTATACATCCGGCTTTGCCATGCAGAAACAGACGCTCCCTCGGCACAACCCTAATTTCCACATTACCCGACAGCAATAACTGGTCGAGGATCTGATAACGCTCCTTTTTCAAGAGCGCTTCAGCTTCCACATCCACTTCATTCCAGCGTTCTTTAAGGGCTGTATTCCTACCAGTGGCCACCTGAAAATCGACCAAATCCAGTTCGGAGTTACAGATAATCTTCACTTCTGGAATTTGAGCGATTTCCTCACCAACCAGCTCGAAAATAGAACTCCTGAAATAGCCTGCAATACGGAAATACTTTGATGCACTTTTCAGAGTTTTAGCCAAAAACTCAGTATCCAATCTTTCCGTTCGAGATGAAAACCGCTTTAACGTCATATCTTATAACCTCTGGTTTCTTATGGATTCCGCGAGTACGCGTGCGCAGCTAGCTTCCACGTCGGGTTTGAAGGTTTTTGCGCCGTTAATACCTTCCCGTTTTTCTGCTAGATAGGCAGCCATTTTGGCCAACAATGTTTTGTTGGCTAGATAGTTGGGGCAGTTTTCCATCAGGTGTAACAGCACATCATCCACTTCCACCTCTTTGAAGAGTTCAAAGAGAGCGTAGAGTAAGGCTCGCAGCGGAGTCCCCACAATTTCAGCATCTCCAGACATCAACGCGCTTTTGAACTCGGTCGATAGCTTCAAACGTGCAGAATTGGCTTTGGAGCTGTCGCTCATCAACTGGTCAAAGTGATAGACTTTGAAGGCTTTGGCAAAGTTCTGGTAGTTATCAAGTGTCTTGGCACCCTGATGCTCCATCTCAACCATTTTAAGGTAAAACCGTTCCACAGCCTGCAGTTTCTGCCATTCTCCTTTTTCAAATCCCACCGGGACAAGGAACTGGACGGCGGTCTGGACTGCAAATTCGATCAGTTCATCAACAAAGGTCTTTTTCCCTTTTTGGCGAGGGGCCTCTGCCTCAGTGACCATGTCCTTGCCGTCAATGCGGGAGTAGGCTGTCAGGACTTTCAGAGCGGCAGCATATCCAGCCATCTGCAAGTCAACATCGGTGTAGAGTCCTTCAGAACCTTGAGCTCGTACCTTTTTATCCAGTCCAATCAACGACTCCACCTGCTCTTTGACTGCCTCTTCTATTTCCCAGCCCAGATCATCACGGAAGGTTTCCAGCTCTTGATGGCGCTTGCGGAGAATCAGAATAATGGTTCCCTTGACATTTGCTCCCTGACGCAAAGCTGAATCAGTTTCTGTTACAACATACCAAGCCGCCGTGACTTGCAAGCCGCTTGCCCAGATAATGTTTGCCATGTCTGCCCAGATAGCCCCACTTTGATGGGTAAACATTAAAACCTGAATGCCATTGTCCGGCATTTTTTGGGTCATCTTACGGTAGGCATCCACCATACCTTGGCGGAAGCCCTCATCCTCTCCTTTAATAGCTAATGAACGACGGCTGTCCCAGGTCCAGTGTTCAAATTCCTTGGGAGGATTCTTACGGAGCCAGGCAATGAAAAACTCGGTAATCTCTTCATATTTGACTGCATCACCGTATGGGGGATCGGTTATATATATATCATTTTCAATTTGAACTTCTGAGGCAGTGCCATTTCCAACCTTTGTATTAGATGTGAATGGTATGCTTTTTATAGGCTTGTCCAATACAGCGAATAAGTCCAATAAAGAACGGCAACCCCAATTGTAGAATGTATTAAGTGCTTGATTATAAAAAACATTAGAAGTGTTATTGCTAGCCCCACCGATTTGCTTACCACTTCCATCTTTTGCAATTCTGGCGCCCGATGTTGTCCATCTACTTAATTTACTAGAAAAATCCAAAATTGAAGGTAATAGTGGGTATATAAAAGGATTTTCAATATTTTTCTTTATGGTGCCGAGATAGAGTAAGTGTCTCGGATTAAACAAATGGTGCCAATGGGTCCAGCCACGAGTTCTGATGGGCTCGTCTGTTTTATCTCCGGATTCAATAACCATATCTGGGATGTAACCCTTTTCCTGCCACTCATCGAGATGATCCCGGACATAGTTAATAACCTTTTGTTCTCGCTCCAGATCATCATATGTGACTGAGCGAAATTCATAGTCGTATTTCTTTCCTTTCGGTTTTTGTTTCATCCATTGCACGCAGTAAAGCCGTTCCTGGAAAATATCATGCGGAAGGGGAATAAAATCTGATTTTTCCCATAGTCGCAGGCGGTTTTTGGTTTCTTTGCCCTCTTTATAATCTCCTCGAATGGTTTTTATGTTTATCCGATATTGGGTAACTCCATCAGGCGAATGAACAACATTACCATCTAGAATTGTGCCAACCTGAGCTGCGTTTATTTCTTCAGAAGAATCAACATATCGTACTTCAATATCGTAGCGCTTATCAAGGTGATTGGGGATTAATTCTGCAATAACCCTATATCCACTGCTGATAACTCTGTCTGGCAATAGTGGTACCATCCAACCAGTTTCGGGGCATTTTACTTCAACACAGTAAAGATAAACCTTAGCCCGCCATCCTTTGCCATCAGTTTCAACACCTAGCACATCAATCTCTTTTTGCACATGCTCTGAAAGCTTCTTTTGAGCCTTTTCAATCTCAGCGCGTTTCTCTCTACTAGCTCCAACAATATTAAATCCACCCCAAGTGAGCAGGCAGGCAATAGGGTTAATGTCAGAGGCATAGACATCGCAGCCAAGTCTTGCCGCTTCAAACGGTATCTGACCAGAACCAGAGAAAACATCTGCAACCTTTGGACGCCGCCCAAAGCGAGCAATCCCCATCTGTTCTATAAGTTCAGGAAAGGAAGTTGCTGAAGTACCAAGGTGTCTATTCACTCGATCCCAAACATGCAGGAAAAGGTGTTCGCCAACCTCTTCAGGACGTTTTGCGATCTTAACCTGCTCATTATATGGAAGAACTAAAAATTGACTAATAGTATCTCTTTTTGAAGCAGAAAGTTTTTCTTCAAGTCGTTTTTGCATAGACTCAGAGGCCATCCCCATCAAAAGCTCAAATATTTCTAGATCCTTAATCCAATCCTCAGTGGCAGGTAGCAATGAACCTAGTATGCAAGCTTTGTTCAGTATAAGCGGCTTTCTCCCTTTCCAGTAACTTCCAAGTGCAGTGAGGGTTTTTCCTGAACCCGCCATCTGCTCCTTAAAGCTCTCAGCGGATATTTTCTGCACTGGAAAGAGATGTTCAATCAGGGCGGGTTTATCTTTCCATTCAAATGGTGCAATTGCCATTAGATATCACCCTTATCCATAAAATCAAAAAGAGATAGGGTCTCTTGATTTTCTGATTTCTTTTGTTTCATTTTTGGTTTACACTTATTTTCCAGTTTGATGTTGGTACCATCAGACAAGGAGCAATAGAGTGCTTTGCGCCAGCCTCGCCCGGACTGATTGTCAAGCCCTGCCTCAGAGGCAGTTTTGCTGTAAAGCCACCAACGTTCTTCGGGACGCAATGCCAGCCACTTTTGGCATATTACAAGGCACTCATCCGGTGAGGCATGCTCAGCTGCCCAGCCAAGGACACACAACTCTCTACCCAGAAAACGATCCAGCTTGACTTTTCCTATTGTCCAACTGCCAGTGCTTTGCCTTTTGTTTTTTAAGCGTGCATTAAAGTCTCGTCTGGCGTCATCCCGGATTTTGTTCCAAAGCTCACGCGCAAGAACCAGTCTGGATTCAACCGTTTCACGATGAGCTTCATCCCCATTGAAGCCAAAATCCTCATAAATAACGATAGCTTCCCGCGGAGATGCGGGAATTTCCACATAAAAATGATGCATACCAAATTCCGTTGGCGCTCCAAAATCTGTAGTTCCACTCATTTTTGTTCTACCTCTCCATTGCCTATCTCAATACCTAGCAGCTTGGCAAATTGCTCTAAATCGTAACCAGTTCGCGTGTAGGCTTTTTTAAATGTCATAATCACAGGTGCGTCCGGGCTAAGGAGGGTTTGAAGCTGTGCCAGCGCCTTTTCAATAAACTCTGCACTAACCTTAATTTCCCCCAAGGATAGATGAATCGCCTTAGGGGCAGAGCCCACCATCAGCATCACCTGTTCAAATTCGATGCTTTTCTCCTTAGCTATCTTCAGTCCCTCATACGTTTTCGAGGAACTATCCAAGCGTTTTGGTGACGGGCTATACAAAATCGCAGGGGCATCTTTAATAATGGGAACTTCCTTGGAGCCGGACTTGTAAAAGGTAAAGTTCCGCTTTTCCTCAAGACCGTCACACTCGGCAAAGACATAAACTGTCGTTTCTCCATCTCCCAATTGAATAGGACAGGTATAATCAGCTCCGTTTCGGGCTTCCGAACCATCCAAGGTGTACTTAATAGAACCTTTCGGCGCGACAAACAGCTCTACGGTTCGGGAAATTTCATCAAATCGGTTACGCAGTGTCAATCGATTTTTCCATGTTTTTGGAGCACCAGTAAGATTTTTTCCTGTAGGATCGACGGCAAGGAACTGAACTCTCAGTGCTTTGGTTAGCAATGTATTGTCACTTAGTACTGAGCTGCTTTCGGAAACATTACTGTCTTCTTCATAGTAGATTCGAGGGCTGTTGCCTGCATTCACGACATCAATCTTCAAACGCACCTTGCCCGAATCATCAGGGGATGAGTCTTCACTGATAATGACCTCTGTTGTTTTGGGTTTCGGCTTTTTGGTGATGTAGCCATTCCCCAAGTCTTCCCATACACCGCGCTGGTACGCTTCAATGAACAATTTATCAAAATCACGATATGGTAGCCACGGCATCTGAGTATTCTGCTTCATTTTGTCCAACAAATCAGTCTTGCGAGCCTCATCCTGAGAGCCGAAAAGCAACAACTCAGCTTTAGCGCGAAGAGCATCAAAGTTTTCGCTGATCTGGATATACAATTTGATAGGATCAGAAGTCAGTGTTTTTACAACCTGCCGTTCGCCTTTGTAGGGTTCATTCGATGGATACGTACTATCTAGTGCTTTCGACCGCAGCATAGCTTCCCCCCGATTGTTTCCCGGAAAGAAAAGTTTGTCAAAAACTGAAAGAACAGTGGTTTGAAAATCCTGTGCATATTGAGCTTTCTTCTCATCCAGCTCTTTTCGCTGCGGGTGTGAAGCGGGAATTTCATTATCCGCTTTTGTTACTGCATAGACATGGCGGGCGGCTTTTTCAATGCTGGCAATAGATGACTTGTCGCCAGTCAAAACTAGCACATTATTTTTATTAACCAAATTCTTGAAAAAATTCGCAACAACGCCTGGAGGAATTTTTCCATCTGGACTGATTATCAAAAGTGCTCGTCCTGTTTTAAGAACAGCTTCTGCTTCATCCATTTCTGGCAGAGGTAACACTCTTTCATAAGCTTCTTTAGTTTCCGGTTTATACATTTCTTCAAGGCGATGGCGTATCAGTTCATCCACCTTGTTTTGAGGAGCTTTATCCGCATACCCCTGAAGTTTCTTTGTTAAATTTTCTTGATGACTGAAATAGTTACGTCCTTCCTGGGTCTGATGTAAATACCAGGCGGATTTTAGAAGCTCACTAAATGCGGTTAGAAAATCACTTCCTTGGTGAGTAGGGTCGATTAAGCATTCAAGCATTTCACTTTCAGTAAGCCCTTTTACCGAATTGACTGCAGTCGAAAGGCTGGCAGTAAGCAATAGTGTTCCAGCTTGTTTTGCATAATGATTCCCGCTGTTGATGTCGATGATCTGCGCATGGGCGCTGTCAGAAGAATCCCAGAGGTCTTTTGCAATCACATCCCGCATTTCAGAGATTTCGGCCAGTTTCTCGCGGACATCGTAAATAGAAAGGTCAAAATGCTGAGCACCAATTAGATACACGTCTTCTCTGCTTTCCCAGACGGACTTTAAAAGACGCGAAACCAATTCCATCAATCCACGCGTTTGTTTGAATTTTTCATTTTCCTTAAACAGGGCAACAATACTCTTGAAGCTTGGATGGAAGGGATAGGTTGATTCAATCTCGTTGGCCAAAGCCTCAGCGCTTCTTTCAACTGTTTTTGCCTTTGCGGCTTCTGCCAGCCTTGACGCATAGACTGAGGCAACTTCTGCTATCTCACTTTTATCCGGTAACGAAAGAAAAAGGCGTTTGCGAAGAATTGCATAGATTTCATTGGATTCCAGATTAACTGGAGTAATAGAAACTTCCGCACGTCCCAGCTCCTGTGTAGCATCATCAAGAGCGCGTTGTATTAACTTCCCGCCAGTATCGTAGGCGGCCTCCAGGTCAGACACGACAATACAGACATTTTTCTTTTTTTGAGCTGCAGTCAGCATATTGGAAAATGCTCTGGTAACCACGTCGGCAATTGTTCCATGTCCTAAAACCTGTGTGCTGTAATAATGGAAATATGGAGGCATCTCATCCAAGAGAATAAGAATGGGCTCTTCTCCAGCGAACAGATTTACCCATGATTGTTCATCCGGAGCCTTTGCGCCGGATTCCCAATATTCCCTGAAGAGACTCTCTTTGCCTAACTGACGAGCAATTCCCCCCCAGAAATAAGTATGAGGATTGTTACGTCCATTAAAAGCGGCTATCTTTGCGGTATCAAAATCTGACTGATATGGAATGGAGCCTATTTGTATCTCCCGAAGGGCAGAATCTTTTGCCAAGAGTCCAAATCCAACCATCAAGTGCGTTTTACCACCACCCATGGCTTGTTTAAGATGGAACACGGTATCGTTTGACTTTCCGGCTAGACGAGCCATACCTTTGGAAAGAAGAGTCTTCATTCCATCTGTAATGAATGTTTTCTTAAAGTATTCCTGTCCGTTGGTATCATGAATGATCTGATCCAGTTGCTCGATCTGATCACCAACATTTATTTCAAGGGCCTTGGGATGTAACTGACATGCTGATCGTATTGTTTTCATAATTATCTTCCCCTTTGTGACCAAACGTCTATTTATTCGAGAAGCATATTTACATATTGTAACATATGATTGTGCAGAAAGTGTTTGGTTTTAAGAGATTGAAGGGTATTTACAATTAAGAGAGGGTATTTACAATTTTTTCTTATATAAATTCGTGAAATACCTCTTTTTTCCGTGTATAGTGCGCCCCCCCTAAACAAAAAATTCCCTCAGAAAAAACGTCCGTGGGAATATATAGCACATTATCAATTTCCCCAATACCCTAATACATTTTTCTTAATGATTCAGGATCTTCGCGGCTCTCCATTAAATCAATATTACATATCCTTTTGGCCTAAAAGATGTAACGGTGCACTCAAGCAGTTCATCCGATCAATCACCACTGTTTTGAGTTCATCATCTGTTAGCTTGACTTCCTTTTGGCAATGAATAACCGCGCTTTTTTACCGGGCGTCATTATAGCTATAGTTTCTTTTTAAGGAAAATAGTCTTTTTTGACCTTTTAATAGATCTGCAGTTTGGTCTGTGATTGGACCAATGAGCCAAAAGAAACTACTTGATTTCCTGAAAGTTAACCCGCTCCTACTCCAACCGGACACCCTTGCCCCAGGTATTACTTTGCAGTGAACAGAGCAGGCAGTGCTCATCCGGGGTTAATCGGGTCAGTTGCCCCTGAAAAGGTTTATCTTCCACGCTCCAGAGATCACGGTACTTAAACAGGGTGCTTTCCTCCATGAGCATCGAATAGGTTTGAGGCAGGAAGCTTCGGACTTGGTCCAACATAGCAAATCCATGGGTATCAAGATCACCCCAATAATAGATTTCTTTCTCTCTTAACCAGGTGACAGCCCTCAAAACATCCACACAGTAGCCTAGCCCAAAGATTACCATGCTACTGCCGATAGATGGAAAGCATAGTCCGTTGATTTCATTCTCTGTAATAAAGACCCTGGTCATTGCAGGTTTTTGTGACCTTAGCTGCTCCACCGGAATTGTCAGATCGGAAAGGCCCTGAATATATTGTGCCTGATCCAGCAGCCTCATTCTCGCCTGCACCGGTTTGACCCGCAATCCAAATCGCTGCTCGAAGGACGGGGTATTGTGGTCAATCGTTTCTTCAGGCAAAATAATATTCAATAGTTCCGTTAAAAACCCCTTTTCGCTGTTCAATGAACTTGGTGGCAATTCCGGGGATATCCACCTGACGCATATATAGTCCGCAACGAGGAGTGAACAGGGTCCTGTCCAAAGGAAATGAAATTTCCGGGGCGACCCCCCGTCTATTGCCATTTTCCATTCTTGCGGCAGGTTGAAGCGAACGGCCACAGCTTTCCCTTCGATCTCCCGTACGATCTGATTGATCCGGCGCTCTTCTTCCAAAAAATTCTCGTCCACATACCGTCTTAGTTGTTGGGACAGCGCAGCCACCGTCTCTTGCACATGGGCACCGGCATTCACGATAAATCTAGAAATTCAAAGGACATGTGCTCCGAGAACTCGTTTTGTTTCATTGCCATACAATTACCTTCAAATCGTTAAAAATTCCATTTTATATTTCGACAGACTGTAATTATATTCCTTTATAAAAATTGATGAGTATGTCGGAATTCCCGATATACTCATCGTTTCATGCAAGTTTGCCTCGTGTTAATTAAGCTAGGTATTTACATTATTTAGTGTTGCGTTTTGAAATAAAGTAACGCCAACGTGTCTTGAGGATACAATAACGATGCGGGTTGAGCCCTGGTGGGGCCTTGGCGGCAAGGGATTATTTTCTTTCAATGCCGTTAAACCTCCATCATCCTTTATCTGACCGGACTATGGAGGTTTACACAATGTTTCAGCACTGACTTCATCTTTTTTTTGGAAGCCACTATATTCCATGTTAAATTATAATAATCATCTTATTAACAAGATCAGTCATAGCTTTACCAATCTCCTCTGCAATAATATCTGCAAAAGCCTGAGTTGCGAATATCTTTTTGAAGGTTTCCTGCATCTCACGCATGGTCTGGTCGTAGCTGATAGGCTTTTGATATACCCTATCAATAGTTCTCCTAATTCGTTCATTACCATAGGACAAATTAAAGGCTACTTTATCCATAACCATATTAAACTTCTCGCTTGAACCAAAATAATTTCTTAGTGCTAAGTGCAAAATCTGCGTATTTTTTTGCTTATCTGACCATTTATTTACTAGTGCGGGATTAATATCGTTGAATGCAAGCTCCTTATACTGTTGATTCTTGTCAAATTCTTCAACCAAATGCTCCACTTCTGTTTCTGTAAGATTATCAACAACCGTGCTAATAGCCTGTGACTCGTATAACGTAAGGAAATCGGGAATTTCTTTACATAGGCTATTGTTCAGCATAGCTTTCATATTGATGCTGAAGTTTCCGTAGACATTCGCTCTAGTCGTATGACCTTGTCCTCGTTGCAGCTTGTTATAATATGCAACGACGCTTCTTCCACTCAGAGTATACTTCGTTGTAATTGTGTATCCATTCACGGTAGCCTTATCCTCAGTAAGGGTAGCCTGTATTGAATTAAAAATACTAGAAATCAATTCCCCTGCAATCTTCATTTCAACTGCTGGAGCATCTGCGTCAATAGCTGTAACAAAGAGCGGGGTTGTTATACCAGCAGGGAGAATTCGCCTCTGTGTCTCACGGATTATTTCGTCTATATTCCGATATAATCCGTCTGGCGTAAACCGCACAAGCCTATCACTGCCATGATTCTTTAGCGCAAGCTGTATCGGGTCTATGTTCTCTTCCAAGTATCTTAATGATAACCACGTCACATTGCTCTGGGGAAATTTCGTTAGATAGCCCTTGATTAATTTTTCCATCGCATCTATCGCACAAAGAATATTTGCGTGATAATCATCCTGCTTAAGCACAACAGTATCTTTGTCAGCTTTATTAATAAGGTTTCCGATGATTCGGTCAGCTTTTGTGAATATAACGTGTACAGGCACATCAAGCTTGTTAGCCTTAAAAAGCTTCTCTTCAATTGCAGTACAGCTTTCGGTAATTACATCATCACGTTCTTCAAGGTTCATAAGCAACAGAATACTATCAGGACTACAATTCAATGCCATATCCAATGCATCCTTAATTGAATTGCCGTCCATCCCAATCTGAGTAAGCCCCATTGTATCACGCAAACAAAATCTCAGTGGAATGTTCTCTTCTGACCTAGCTATAATCTCCGCTCTGGGTCTGCAAGCCAAGGTAATATCCTCAACAATTAAGCTAAATGGCTCGAACGGATCAAACAGTGCTTTTAGAATCGTTCCTCCATACGCAAATATATCATCCTCATTTGCACTATACTCACAAATATTTCCAAGCGCATTACCTGCACTCATCAAAATATTCAGTTCATTGGAAATCTGCTCTCCAATGGAATTAAGCCATTTAAAGTATCTATCTAGCAGATCATCATCTATAGATTCCCAGATGTCCTCAAAGACCATTTTTCTTATTTCAGAAATTCTTACTTTCTGCTGAGTTAGTTCCTTCTTCTTTGTTTTCACACGTTCAGAGAACGATGGCTCTACGTTTTCAATTGTATCTAAGGCAGCAGCAACTGATTCTTTGAATTCCTCGACCGATATCTTCTCCTTAATCTTTCCCAGATGATATGCTGCATCTTCCGGCTCCAAAATATTCTGGAACCAATCGTTATCAATGGAATCCAAGGTATCCTCCGCGCACATTTCGTTACTCGTGAACAGTTTCGCCAGTTGTTCAAGTATTTCAATGTGTACGTCCTTTGCCGAAAAATCTTTGATTCGTATACGCATCGCAAAATGCTCGTCTTTTGCAATACGCTCGTCGAATACAAAGTTGCATGGAATGATTGTGGTTTGGCTCTTGTCTCCGATTCCCACTTTGATAAATCCAATTACTCTATGGTTTACTAATGCGTAAATTAAGGTGCTCTTACCAGATGTCGATGGCCCAATAACCACAATTGTCGGTGCTGACTTACTGCGCTTCAACGCTTCGCACGGCATAAGCCTAGCAAATTCTTTTCTTTTCATATAAAAAACCTCCTTGTTGGAATTTTTGAGATATGACTTCCAACAAGGAGGTTTTGATAATTAAAAAGCTGTGCAAGTATGCACAGCATCAATTCAAAGCCTCTTGATTGCCGCATACAGGGAATCCTCGTAAGTTAAGGACTTTGTACTGGTTATGACCTCACTCAGCGTTTTCGTGAATGCGCATCTTGTGAAAAATCATATCTCATTTCTTCACTAGCTTAGCAAAAGAGAGATATTTTGTCAATACCCTACCCTTTTGCCATATCATAAAATCTGATTATTCCTCATCTTTTATACTTAATGGGTTACTTCTCCAACAATTTCAATGCTTAACTATTTCATCTTACACTTTTATTGAATGCATTAAACTTTACAACGATTCCTCAAACCTTTTAACGATGCCTATACTTTTTAATGAAAGGTAGGTTTCACCCTTCAGGGGGGTGCATCTTTTAATTATTGGGGTCCAAAAACACAAAAAGCACCGTCTTTTGAACAATGCTTAATTCACCCAGTAAAGCCGAAAAGCCTGCATTGCTGGACTTCGTATGTTCATCAATTGTATCAAAGATTGAGTACTTATTTAGTGGGGGCGAGGGGAATTGCACCCTTGTATGGAAGAACTACCACAAAAAGCGTCTACGCGTGTAGCATTTAAATTAAGTTCGCCTTTCTTGACTCCTAAAGGCAAGGATTCATATCAGGCTAGCTTTGATGATCTTAGCTATATCTACGAGCATTGACATTAGAGCGTCCTACTAATTTGACACCCTGACCCTCATCATAGGTCTTGAAGGCAGGATGCTAGCGGCACTTAGGCTACTAGAGCGTAATTATTTTTGTTAACTATTTTTGTCCACCATTTAGCGAGACCAGGTGGAATATCGACGTGCAACTTTTGTCACCATTTCCCCGAGCGAATCTAAAAACGCCCCCGTAAAATATTGCTTTCAAAGTATAACATATCTTAGTTTAAAGCCAGGAAAATCATCAGCCTTTTTGAAAATTAAATAAAATTACTCTGTAGATTAGTCGCACAGCATCGATTTCCCGAACTTCAGCTCTCACTCAGCGATAAGGCTTCTTATTCTCTGTCAGCCCGACCAAATAGTCAATGCTGGTTTTATAAAACTGGGCGAGTTTAATCATGATATTCAGCGGAACATCACGCTCTCCTCGCTCATATTTAGAGTACAAAGATTGATCACACATCAGGTATTGTGCAACTTGCTGCTGGGTTAGATCATGATCTTCTCGAACATCACGTATTTTTAAGCGCATTATCATCACCAAAGCAAGTATATCTTAGGACGCTTAGTCCTATTGACATATTGGACTATTTGTCCTAAAATTAGTCAAAACGCCTGATGTTGGAGGAGATGTTTTGTTTACCATCGGCATTTGCGATGACAGGCCGTTGTCCCGTTACTTATTGGAGGCATTAATTCATCTATATGAAGAAGAAAAGGATGTTCTATTTAATATTTACGAATTCAGCAGCGGCGAGGAGCTTCTCGCAGAAATCGAAAAGCAGGGATTGGTTTTTGACCTCCTCTTTCTTGATAACAGTATGAAAAAGCTGAGCGGTCTTGAAACCGCCAGACAAATACGGCAATCTAAGTCCACCTCAGCCTGCAGTATAGTATTTGTGACATCCGCAGAGGATCACGATCAATTCATGCAGGTCAAACCTTTACGTATCGTAAGCAAACCCAGTACTCAGGAACACATTGAAGCTATCTTAGAGAAGGTTCTGGCTAAGCCGTAAATTAGCTCAAATAATGCTTTTTCATAATCCTAACAACAAAAATAATTAACAACTCCTCCCTCTCTACTTCCCCATCCTCTCCTCCATCGTCTTAATCAAAAAACCATTCAGCTTTTTAGCATACTCCCCATGCACCTTGTCATCAACCTTTGCCAGCAAATCCATCTCATAACTCAGTTCCTTGAATGCCTTCTCCAAGCTCTCGAAGCAAAAAGCGATTTTAAACGTGAGCAGCTTGATCTGCGCAGCCGCCAGCTCATTATTCACCCTTTGCTAGCTCTTTAAATTCGAATTTTCCGCTAGCTTCTTATTCTCCATGGTCTTTTCCTCAACATCCAGCCATCCCCATACTTGATCAGCCCTGCTATGAATTCCCTTATCGCCAGCTATATATTCATAACACCCAGTGGTGCCCTGACGGGAATAAGGGATATAAAGGTCGTCGATACGACAACGAATGATCTTTATGACCCTCCCCAGGCTTAACTGTTCAAAGGGAAAAGGAAACTGCCGACAGCGTCATAGCTGCCGGCAGTCCTCTTCACTATAAAGATTTTTTTCTAAATCAACCTGCTGCACTACCTATCTGTGGAACCACCCTTAGTGCCTATGTAGTGGTTTTTGCGCTCAACCTCTCGGACCTTAATGACCACAGCGTCAAGTTCGGGGCTCCCACGGATAAGAAATCGTTATACCAAGGGAAGAATGACATTTTCATTTTCTGCCATTTCGCCTATCAGTCTCAAGGAATACCTTTAAGTTTTTGGGGGAAAGATTAACATAACTTTAATTTAATGTGAGGGACGTATTGTGGAACTTAACTTTCAGAGAAATCTAAGCGCTTTAGACAGAGGAATACGTGTTGTTATTAGCTTGGTTTTATTCGGTTTGGCTGCCATGGGATTTATCAATGGATGGATAGCAACCGCAGCTAGTATCTGGGGTCTCTTCAACCTACTAGAAGCTGCTATTGGTTACTGAATTGTTTATGACATCATGGGTTGGTCAACCCGCGAAAATATTGAGTTGCGTTAATCTTCGTTTATCATCACAAAGGGGTTGTTTATATGTCCGGTAAGCTTAAGATTGAAATCCTTGATGATAAAAATGTGCTAGAAATCTTTGAATCGGAACCCGGTAAACTCACCTTTGTGATGTATCCCGATGATCCCAAGGACGAAACAATTCTTGAGATTAACGTCGATACTGCTGAATTTTCGTCGCTTCTTAAACGACTTCTTGATATTAACTGAAAAATCCAGAACAACGTTGTCCCTATCGACCTCGCTGCAACCGGATTGATCCAAATAACTTCTTCCCGTTTCTGACCACCTTCACAGCGGGCAAGTATGGTTTCCTATAGCTAAGCTATTTATCTCGATGTCTTATTCCTTTCTCATGTGATGCCCCAGTTCTTTTTGCAGTCTGACCACCAAGGCATCAACTTTGCGGTTCTGTCTCATAACGGCTTCATCCTGTATAATCGGAATTCCATTATTTATGGCTTCCTCAACAAGCCTGTGCAGTTTTTCCTTTTCTCTTTTCAGCCTCTCATCCAGAGATATTTTTCCCATGCTGAATCTCCTTTTGCCCCGCCCATTAATTTATTTAAGTATATACAGGATACCAGTGTGTCCTGCAAATGATTAACGGAATACCGTTAAAAGTAAAATAGAAATGATTTAGATAAGATAAAGAATCGAATTCCCAAGTCTTCGGCTTGGGAATTCGATTCCTATCCCCGTCAATTCAGTGTGGTTATGGGGCAACTACTATAGTTCCAATTGTTTTTGAGCTTGGATTCACCCTTTCCTTGCTTTGACCGCAATCGGTGCTTCTGTCATAATAGGAGTTAATCTCAATTTAAAGGGCTGCAGCCTTGATAAAATGCTAAGGGTGTGGATTATGAAGACAAAAACCAAGGTCCTAATCGTACTAACGGTTGCCATTTTGTCCATAATGGCATTAATAATTCCCAGATACTCAAGCCCTTCGGAGTTCCACCCAACCAATCAACCAATGGTTGCTTTCCAAGACGCTCAAAAATCTGGGAAACTGACTTTTTTAGAATTCTATGCCGACTGGTGACCCAGCTGTAGGAGCATGGAGCCCGTGGTGCTGGCTCTAGAGAAAGAATACCGAGATAAGGTTAACTTTATTGTCGTTGATATCGATGATCCTCAAGGGCAGGCTCTTGCCCGACAATTTGACATCTACTATATCCCCGCTTTTTTTGTGCTGGATCAGCAAGGCCAAATCACTTACAGCGCTTCTGGCCCTCAAAGCAAAAGCGTCTTGGATAATGCCCTCAATTCCGGCAATCCAAACTCTGCTTGGTACGAATCCTTCTTTAACGATACTCTGCCCCGGGTTTTGTCTAATGGCGGTGTAACCATTTTACTTTTCGTTTTCTTAGGGGGATTAATGACCAGCCTAAGCCCCTGCATATTATCCATGTTACCCGTCATGTTAGGGTATATCGGCGGCTTGGAAAAGCCCTCTAAGACCAAAGGTTTTATCACCTCAACGTCCTTTGTCCTGGGCCTTGCCGCAACCTTTGCTTTGTTGGGCATAGCAGCCTCACTTTTAGGTAAAGTCTTTGGCCAGATAGGCTCCGCCTGGCTTTATATCATTGCTCTTTTCGCCATTATCATGGGGCTACAGCTAATTGGCGTTGTTAATATCAATTTGCCGGGTTTACAGGCTATGCCCGAGAAAAAGGGCGGAGTTCTGGGATCTTTTGGAGTGGGCTTATTGTTTGGGTTAGTTGCTTCACCTTGTGCCACTCCTGTATTAGCGGTTTTGATGACTTATGTAGCCGGTCAGGGTGTTCTTTGGTATGGAGGATTGCTGCTCTTTATTTATGGACTTGGGCATGGGTTACCCTTGATTATCGCCGGAACCTTTACCGCTGTGCTAAAGAGTTTACCGCGCTTACAAAGATGGAGCCACTATATTACATTACTTAGCGGCGGCCTTCTCATCGTATTGGGATTATATTTCTTTACACGAACAGGCTAGAAATGATTTAATTAGCTTTCATCAACTTATGTTTTACGACAAAAGACGGCTTCTGGCAATAGAGACCGATCCCTGTATCGGAGATCACCAGGGTTTTGGCATTGTCCCTTTCCATAGAAAAATCAAAGTACCCAGAAACACAAAATTCTGTTATACTTTTCTTAACTGAATATGAACCTTCGGGGCAAGGTGAAATTCCTTACCGGCGGTGATGATTGCCCGTGCAATTCAGCCCGCGACTCGGTGCAGCTATTAATGCTGGATCGACTGACTTGGTGAAATTCCAAGGCCGACGGTATAGTCCGGACGAGAGAAGGTAAAAACCAGGGTTTTGCAAACTGCTTCCCTGGTTCCTCTTAGACGCCTCGTAATAGAAATTATTTACGAGGTATTTTTCATGTTAATAATTCTTTCTTTTAACATGAGAAGGTTCAATTCAAATACAGTATTAGGATATGGAGGGTTCGAACTTGACTCAAAACAAACAGTCATCTTCATTGGGTATTTGGTGGATCGCCCTTGGAGCAGCTTTGTGGGGACTTGATGGTGTCTTTATCGTTTCACTGCTGCACAATCTGACATCCTCACAGATTGTCTGGCTGGAACACGTCTTACTATTTTTCTTCGCTTTCCCGGTGCTTCTCCGGAAACGCCATGAACTCAAGCAACTTAAACTTAATGACTGGTTGGCAGTCCTCTTCATAGGCTGGGGAGGATCAGCCTTAGCCTCAGTCTTATTTACAGCCGGATTTACTTACGGCAATCCTAACGTTGTGCTCATCTTACAAAAAATCCAGCCCCTTTTTGCTGTACTCCTCGCCACACTAATTTTAAAAGAGCGTTTGCAGAAAAACTACTGGAAATTATTCATTGCTGCACTCATCGGAGCCTACTTGCTTACCTTCGGACTGCACATTCCTTCAGCTGCCGAGAATACTTCGCAGCTCATTGGATCACTGTTTGCCATCGGAGCTGCTGCACTTTGGGGAGGATCCACCGTTATGGGCAAACACCTGGCCGGCAAAGTATCCTTTACTACTCTAACTGCTCTTCGCTTCGCCGTAGCCCTGCCTCTGTTGACAGTTATGGTCTTGGCACAGCACCCAGACTGGCAGAGCATGGGTAAAGCCCTTAGTTTGACACCCGTTTGGTCTAACCTCCTATTTCAAACCCTCGTGCCAAGCCTTATAAGTCTATTGCTTTACTACCATGGGTTAGATGGAGTGAAAGCTTCTCATGCCACCATTGCTGAACTTGCCTTCCCGGCAACAGGCTTGCTTCTTAACTGGCTGATCTTACACCAGACCATTGACCTTGGGCAATGGATTGGCTTTACCATTGTCTGGCTGGCTGTACTGCAGTTATCCAGAATGAACACCAAACCGGATAAATTAGAGCAGTCCTTTGAATCATCATCTCCTCAGCCTGCCGATTTGGCCAGCAAATAATCGATTCCAGCTTATATGTGTAACTTATTATCTGACACAAGTTGAGGTAGGTTTAATACTTACCTCAACTTTTTTAATAACATAATTTCGTCCTTCAGCCACTTTGATAGTCATGATGGATAAGATTAAGAATATCCGCCCGCGGATGATAACGACGAAATTAAAGAGATTGTCCGTGTTTTGTCGGAAAGCGCTACATCATCAAGCTAAGACCACTTCTATTCAAAAGTTAATAAACAAGGTTAGATTCCCTTTGTTTCAACGAAAACGTGGGAAAAGCTCTTTTGCCGTTTCAGACCTTGTGAAAACTGACACCGCGGATCAATGCATTAGAAAACTTGGCTAGCGCCAAGCCTCCGGCGCAGGCGGTAGCTTAGTTGCACTTATGCTTGGACGAAGACACTGTCTTCGCACGTATTAAATCTTCTTGCAGTATATAACGCAAGTTTATACTTTCTGACTGTATAAAAAAAACGCCCTTGTAGGGGCGTCACTCATTTTTTGCCAGTTCTATAAACCATACTATAACAGCCGAAGCGAATATGAGGAGAACGACCCATTTCATAAGGACCCCCTCTTTTCATAGACTGTTTATGATTTATTTTATGTTTTATATTATTCGTTTGTTATTTTATATTACTTCCGCCGTCGCAGGTTTAAAGGAATTTTAGTTGCTGCTATTTTTGTCAAGAAACATCCTAATAGTTTTCTCCTCGAACTTCAAAGTATGCTCTGAGATGTTCACAGACCGGACATATCTCAGGCGCTTCTCTTCCCTCGTGAATATGACCGCAGTTTCTGCATTTCCAATAAACCTTGCCATCTTTTTTAAAGACTTTGCCCTCTTCCAGGTTCTCTAAAAGCTGCTTATAACGTTCCTCATGTTCTTTTTCTATTTTTGCCACACTTTCAAATAGCTTGGCAATATGCTCTAATCCTTCTTCCCGGGCTTCAGCAGCCATTCTCGGATACATATCCGTCCATTCGCTGTTTTCTCCGGCTACCGCCGCTTTCATATTTTCAATAGTATTTGAAAGACCGCCAAGTTCTCTGAACCAAAGTTTAGCATGTTCCTTCTCATTTTCTGCCGTTTCCAAAAAAAATGAACTGATTTGCTCATACCCTTCTTTCTTGGCTATGGATGCAAAGTAGGTATACTTATTACGAGCTTGAGATTCTCCTAGAAAAGCTTCCCATAAATTTTTTTCCGTTTTAGAACTAAACTCTTCCATAAAGTGTCCTCCCCCTTGTAATAGCTTATTGTAAAAGTGCTTTTAGTTATTTTATACCATTTTCAGTTTAAATCAATTAAAATTTATTCCATCACCATAAATAAGAGAGCCTTCTCCCGGGCTTGTACCAAGAATCTTACAAACCAGATAAATCAGTTTAGCGGATTAAGTTCAGTTTCTTTTTTGAGAGCTGCTTTTTTAGGCTGATAGTCTACAAGATGTTGGCAGGCACCACCGGCTATGGCCCACAGATAAAGGCTGGCTACCGTAGCATAAGGCGAATAACGGCGTTTGTATTTATTAAAAAGCTGAGGTGTAATTTTACAGTGATGGTACAGCATCCGTAAACCACGGAGGATTGCAAGGTCGTACCAGCTCATGACATCCGGGCGCTGCAGGGAAAAAATCAGCAGCATTTCCGCTGTCCAGACACCAATCCCTTGTTCATCCGACATTGTTTGTAACAGCCTCAGGTTCAAGCTGCCCTTTAGCACGGAATCAGCAATTTCTTTGATATATAACGCTTTGCGCATAGATATTCCGCAAGATTGTAATTCTTCCGCCGATATTGCCCTCAGGCTTTCCGGTGTAATAAATGAGCATTTTTCCAGCATTCGATTCCAGATTGTCGCTTGGGCCTTTGTGGATATTTGTTGTCCGACAATGGCATTTACCAAAGCCGTGAACATATCGGGGATAACCGGACGGTTGATATGCCCAATCTCATCCATCGCGGCACCGAGTATGGGATCACGGGCTTTCAGCCATTGGATTTCCTTTTCTCCATAATCAAAATACTGTAGATCAGGCATAGTGTTTCTCCAATCCAATAAATACTCGTCGTCCAAGTGTTATTCATTATGTTCATACAAAAGGATACTCTCAATGTAGTTTGTAAATCTCCTCAGTTCCTTCTCCTGGGCTGCGGTTATTTCTCCGGCTTCATACATTCTGCGCATTTCAGAACGCTCAGCATCCAATACTTTAAACCGCAATTCTTCCTTTTGAACTTCGAATCTGTCGTTATCGCGGTCCGTACGCTTGAATCTCTGCAACATTTTTTCATAGTCCAGAAGCACAGCATAAACGTACTCCGGCTGTTCCTGGGTTTTGGCGTATTCCGCCAAACCCTCAACAGCTGCGCGCATAGCACTTATCTGGATATCCCTGACGAAATGCAGATCGTCTAAGCCGGCACTGCCACTCCTGTGCTGTTTGCCGCCCAAGCGGCCAAAATCACGCAGGGCTCGTTTCAAGAAGAACTTTGTTTCGAAATGCAAATTATTGTTCAGGGCTTCTTCCCGATAATCAAGAAATTGGCTCAGCATGTCGAAAACCGATATGTCTATTTCCTCATTGGCCAAAAGATTGCTGACGTACTTTCTTTGCAGGTTTAAAGCCAGTAAACGTGCCTCATTGATTTTCCTATTATAGTGTTCCGCATACTGTTGATCAGATTTCTGTCCCGAAAGATTCCTCTGAAAACTGGCAGTATATTCGTTGATCAGCTGCAAAGCCGCCAACTCATTTTCCCCATTTGTTTCCGCTTTGATTTTCTTAATTGCCGAGAGCAGGAGTTTATTCTTGGCCCAGGTCAAATCCCCATGCTCCCCGGCTCCTCCGACAGGTGCTTCCTTTTTGCAAAGCAAGGGCAAAAACAGGGTTGCCAGAATTAAAAGCAGAAGAATTACTCCCGCAGCAATAAAAATAAGCAGCGAACGCTCCGGAAATATCTCTCCGTTTCCTAAAAAAGCCGGCACGGTCAGGACGCCAGCCATGGTCACCGTACCGCGCACACCTGCCAGGGTTGTGATCAGGGCGGTCTTTATTTCCGGCTTTTCAGCACCGCTTCTTTTCCGGAAATAATAATTATTTGCTTTGCTCACAAAAGACCAGATAAAGCGAATGGCAAGAATTGCAAGTCCGATAGCCGCTACATAGCCAAAAGCCAGCCAATTGCCCAGATCAGGACTGGAAATGGTGTCAAACATTGCCGATGGAATATTCAATCCTAATAATAAGAAGACAAATCCGTTTAAGACAAACAAAAGGATGGACCAGGTGTTTTCAGTGAGCAGCTGTTCCTCGGCCATGTAGGTTTCCGTATGTTCCCTGACAACGGAGTGGATGATTCCGGCAGTTACAACGGCTATGACTCCTGAAGCGTGGAGAATATCCTCGGTAACGATATAGACGCCAAAGGGAGTCAGAATCTGCAGCAGTGAATGGAACACCGGATCGTTTATCCCGCTTTTGCGCAGTCTGAAGCGAACGAAGATAATCAGCAGACCGAGGAATATCCCGGCGGCAGCGCCAATCAGGAAGGTATAAGAAAAATCCAGGATCGCCTCCCTGAGGGAGAAATACCCGGTGACAGCCGCTGCTATGGCATAGTTAAAGGCCACAAGACCGGAAGCATCATTGATCAGTGATTCTCCCCTGACAAGAACCATCACCTTTTCGGGTACCCTTATCCTTTTGGCAATGCCATTGACAGCGACAGGGTCCGTCGGCGAGAGAATCGCTGCCAGCGCCAAGGCAGCGGCGATTTGAATACCGGGTATGAGCAGATTAATTAAATAGCCGCAAAGTATAGTGGTCAGTATGACAAGGATGAATGCATTGCCGAAAATCTGAAACCTCATCCCCCATAATTCGTCCCTTGAGAAATGCCGACCATCATTATACAAAAGGGGGGCCACAAACAATAGCAAAAACCATTCTGCACCGATTTCAAAAGTATAATTCCCTGTGACAAGTGCTACAATGATTCCCAGTACAATTTGAGTCAATGCCATAGGAATAAAGGGAATATAATGACCGACAATATTTGATATCAGGAGTCCCAGTACTAATAAGAAGACAATGGTTAATAAGTCCATGATCATATCCTCCGCTTATAACCAATTATAACTCAGAATATATCCCAAGTAAAAAAAGGCCCCTGAAGCGTTCACTGCCGACCTTCCATTCAGCATCAAAACACCAAACCCCATGTCGTCGATAACACGGGGTTTGGTCATGCCCTTGCCACTATTCGGTTTCTGCTTGATTTCGATTCAATTGTCACTGCCATAGGCTTATCTTAAATAGGGAAAAGAACAGCGATGTTTGTCCCACTAGCGCTGCCTTTTGGGATTATTTGCAGGTTCTCTTAAATAAGGAATCAAAGAGTCCCCAAAAACGAAATTTTTCTCTTACAAAATTGAAGGAAGTTGCCCACAGTTTAGAAGGAATAAGCTCCACAAAAAACCAGTGCCTTATTGCCGAATAAATTATGTATTACAACAAACTGGACATGACAGGGTAATCTACCTCTTCCCCCGTTCCGCCGGCCATAGGCTTTAATCCGGTTTGAATGAAAGAGGATCTGAAAATCGAATCCGAACCGTAACGCTGGCGAATGAGATCGACAGCCCGGTCAAGACGCTGTTGCTTTTCATTATATTCTTGGAAGAAAGCCGTTTGAATAAAATCGTTCCCGCATAATTCTGATACACTGACCCCCATGTGCCGGAGAGGATGGCCCTCCCATAGTTCATCAAAGAGCTCACAGGCCAGCTGATGAATGGCCTTAGTACTGTCCGTGGCCGTATAAAACTTGCGCTGATGGGAGCATTGATAAAATTCGCGGGTCCGAAAAGAGATGGAAACAAGTTTGGTACAATAAGCGGCAGCACGGAGCCTGGCGCTAACTGTTTCCACGAGGGACAGGAGTAAAAGGTGAGCAGACTGCCGGTCAATAAGATCAAAAGCCGTGGTGGTGGAGTTGCCCATGCTTTTGATGACGGGGTGCCGATTTACACGAACCAGAGAAATATCCCGGCCATTAGCATAATTCCAGACCAAGCGGCCGTGGGATTTGAGAAAGAGCTCCAACCACTTGGGATCAGAGCCAGCCAAATCCCCTATGGTTTTAACACAGCGATCCCTGAGCTTTTTCGCTGTAGCCCGGCCTACCATAAAGAGCTCCTCCACCGGCAGCGGCCACATTTTCTGCTCGACTTCTTCCGGGAACAGGGTATGTACTCTGTCGGGCTTTTTAAGCTCAGAACCCATTTTAGCCAGGATCTTGTTTGAGGAAACACCAACGTTAACCGTAAATCCCAGTTCATCACGAATACGATTCTTGATGCTGTGAGCTGCCTGAACAGGATCGCCAAAGAGCTTTTTGCTCTCCGTAAAGTCAAGAAAGTATTCATCCACCGAATACTGTTCTACAAAGGGAGAGTATTCCCTTAAGATATCGCCCATAGCGATGCTGCACTGCATATAGAGGGAATAGTTGGGGGGAACGACAAGTAAGCCAGGGCATTTCATCCTGGCAGTGTATAAGGTTTCGCCGGTTTGGATGCTGAAAGCTTTAGCAGGGATGGATTTGGTGAGTACAATACCGTGGCGGGTCTGTTCGTTGCCTCCAACCACGGAGGGGACGGTACGGAGATCAAGGAAATCACCATGTTGAAGACGGTAAACAGCTTCCCACGAGAGATAAGCTGAGTTAGCATCAATATGCATAATAATTCTGTTTTGCATACATACATTCGCCTCCAATAAGAACACCCGTTCTTATTATAAGCCGAATAACGCAAAATTAGTAGAGGAAAGTTTTGGAGACTGAACAGTATCTTCATTCGACTCATGGTTGAGGACAAAAAACGCCCCCTTGTTGGGGGCGTGAAATAGAACACCCACGCACATTGCGCTACTATGATGAAATCGGTTTCTACTCATTTTTAAATTTTTTCTTATTAGGCGAAGGCTATTATTGATTGCTCTATTATATTTTAGTATTCGAAAACATCAACTGGAACATCAATAGCTGATGTATCACCATCGATTACTATCTCCGCAACTGCCCATACATTAGGTACAACATTGCGCAGGTAGTATATGGCGGTGGCTACTTTACCAGTATAGAACTTGTAATCAAAGTGATCAGATCCCACTTCTTTGGCTTTTTTATCAGCCAATATTGCCTGATCAAGAATCTGCCGGCCACAAAATAGCTGGGCAGTCGCTGTCAGGATACGGCGGGAATACAGGGGAATCATACTCATATTCGTCTTGGAATATCCAGCCAAAGCCTTGAGCATATCTTGGTAAGCATCAAGAGCCTTGCCCAAGTTTGCAAATTCCTTGCTTAAGGCTTCATTGCCCTTGTTAATTTCATAGAAATCGACCATTTCCTGTACCCAAGCGCCAAATACCGAGCCGCTCTTCATGTTCATTTTGCGGCCAACCAGATCCATGGACTGGATGAAGTTAGTGCCTTCCCAGATAGAGTAGATCTTCATGTCGCGAGCGATTTGAGATACGGGATACTCTTCGCAGTATCCATAGCCGCCGTAAGATTGAAGAGCTTCACCAATCAGCCACCAGCCTTCATCAGATGGATAGGCCTTGCAAAGTGGGGTTGATATTTCAATCAGGTCGTTGGCAGCTTGTCTGACTGCCGGATCCGGATCGCGATGTCGCTGATCAAACGCCAGATAAACTCTGTACATCATGGCTCGCATAGCTTCAATGTGTGCTTTGCCCATCATCAGAGTGCGCTTAATATCTTCATGATTGATGATGGCTACCCGACCGGCTTTGGGATTGGTCATCAGGCGGCCCTGAACTCTTTCTTTGGCATTATCGCGAGCATTAGCAAAGGCGTTGATAATACAGGATAGAGCCATATGGCCTGTTTCCATCCGGGCCATGTTCATCATTTGAAACATTTGGGCCATCCCTTCGCCCCTGCCATCGTTTTTAAGAGGATCAATACCCAGCAACCAACCGCGACAATTATCGTTTTCCCCAGCGGCCAATGCGGCAGTGACAGAACCATGCTGGCCCATCTTATGCTCTATCCCTGTGTTTACAAAATCGTTATCTTCAAGGCCACCATCTTCGTTGACCCATAACTTAGGGACCACAAACAATGAGATGCCACTGGTACCCTGCTTGGCACCTTCGACACGCGCTAAGTAGAGGTGGATGATGTTTTCGGTAAAATCATTATTTCCGCCAGTTATAAATATCTTATTGCCTTTAATCTTGAAAATTCGCGGATCGTCGGTGGGATAAGCCTTAGAAAGAATATCACCTACATCAGACCCGGTGCCTGGCTCAGTCAGACACATCGTTCCAGCCCATGTTCCATCCATCATCTTAGGAAGAAACATGGCTTTTACTTTATCATCGCCAAAGCTTTGAATTAAGCCGGCTGCCCCACTAGTCAGAAGAATATACGGCATAAAGGTAGGATTAGCGGCACAAATAAGTTCCCACGCGGCTGCATGCAGCATTTCCGGTAAAACCATGGCATCGGGGGAATCATCGATATTGCTGGTACCCCACCCCTCTTCCTGCAACTTGTGGAAAAGAGGGCCGAAGCTAGGTGGGGTAGTTACCTTACCGTTTGCAAAAGTAGCTGGGTAAGTCTCGTTTTCGGCGTTGGTGGGCTCAATAACTGCTTTGCACATTTTTAGAACGGGTTCAAGAACTGATTTAATATCATCTTTGGAATAATAGTCCGCAAACTGCGGGTAGTTAAAAACTCTCTCAGTCGGAAGCCATTCTTGAATAATGAATTCAAAGTCTCTAATGTTATTAACTGCAAAGTTAGAAGCCATTTTTATATTCCCTCCGTTACCATTATTATATTTCTCTAGTCCACAGAGAAGCCATAGCTGCTCCGCCACAAGCGCTGACCATTACAATTTCGTTCAGTTCGATTGCCATCTTAAATTTCCCCTTTCAGCTTTTTCGGGAATTCGGGTGATCGTCGAGTTAAGATAACTTGTTAGATCTTACCCATATTTTTTGAGCATCCGCTTCTTTGACGAGTTCATCACGAAAATCAGGATGGGCAATATTTATCAAGGCCTCTGCTCTTTGCCAAGTACTCTTACCTTTAAGCATGGCTATACCGTATTCAGTGACTACATAATAATTAATACTTCTCGGTACTGTTACAGTCGATCCAGGCGTCAAGAAAGGAGTGATACGTGACTGCAACTTACCCTCTTTGTCAACAAAGGTCGAAGTAAGGCAGATCAGACCCTTACCACCTTTGGACTTATAAGATCCATAAATATAGTCTAACTGGCCACCGGTTCCAGAAATATGTCTTATGCCAGATGATTCAGATGCCACCTGCCCATAGAGATCTACTTCTATCGCGTTATTAACGCAAATCATATTGTCATTTTGGCAAATTATGTCCGGATCGTTCGTATAGTCGACTGGGTAACTTGCACAAATTGGATTATAGTCTAAGAAATCATAGAGCTTATTGGTACCCATGGCAAAGGTATAGACCATCTTACCTTTGTCAAGCTGTTTGTGCAGACCTGTAATTCTTCCGGCTTCATACATATCTACAAATGAATCTACCAGCATTTCAGTATGAACACCCAAATCCTTCAAATCTGATTGGGCGATCATTGCCCCAACTGCATTCGGCATAGCTCCGATTCCCAACTGCAGACAGGCACCATCTTCGATTTGTTCCAGAATAATTTTTGCAACCTTTCTATCTACATCAGATATAGTTATCTCGGGAAGTTGAATAAGAGGTCGATTGTCGCCCTGGACGAAATAGTCGATTTCAGATACATGTAAAGTTTCTCGTGAGCCCCCCAGACATCTCGGTACGGACTCATTTACCTCGGCAATAACTATTTTGGCTGCGTCACAGAGGGCGTGAGTAATAGAATTTGATGTTCCCAGACTTACATAGCCATGTCGATCCGGCGGAGTTACCTTGATCATTGCTACATCAACAGGTACAAAACCCCGGTCAAAGAAACTGGGAGCTTCGTGATAAGTAAGCGAAGCATAGTTGCATAAATTTCTATCATGTAGCTTTCTACTAGCCCCACTGAAATGCCAGTCACTAAAAATAAAATGTTTTCGTTCGGTATCATTAAGAACAGTTTGGGGCGGAAAAGGGCAGCATACCGTTCTGATAGTTACTCCTTCTACTTCATCTTTTCTTTTAGCCAAGGCTGCATCTAAAACATGAGAATTCATCATGAATTCACCGTAATGAACAACATCACCGGATTTAACAACCTTGACAGCTTCGTCAGCAGATACGAGTTTCCACTTGAATTCACTCGCATAATCCAAGTTAATCCCTCCACATTCTTTCTTCACCACAGGATTTGGCTCACCACTAGCGTTGGCTATTCTGAACCAAGATTTCTCCAGATCTTGAGAACGACCTCATTTCCGCTACGTTCTTCGATTAACTTTCTCCTCATTCATGCCTACTTGGTATAGTCATAGAATCCTCTGCCAGTCTTTACTCCTAGGTGTCCATCTTGACATAGTTCACTTAAACCTACTTTCAGAAACCCTCCTTTCGACTTACAATAAACAGCTATGCAATAATAGATCCAATTTTCTAACTTTTCCGAAGAAATAAAAATCCCCGGGAAATAATCCGGGTCTGCTATCCTTTTATATTTTATTTGCTTGACTCGTACCAGTTTCAGCTGACATTTCGACAATTGAATTTAGTCATTGTTCAACTTGAATATAAACCAAACTATACCAAACAAGCACTTTCATGTCTCCAGTTTGAGACGATACACGCCAAATAGAGACATCTGTCTCTACTTGGCGACTCGATGTTTATTCAGTTTTTAACTCCAGAGACAAAGCCTCGCTATCAAGTCCATGTTTACTTAATTTCTTATACATTACCGATCTGTGAATTCCCAAGCTTTTAGCGGCTAGCGCTTTATTGCCATTAGCACGCCTCAGTGCGTCAATCAGCAGTTCCTTTTCAGCTATATTTAAACCTTTCTCCAATTTATTTTGTTCATCGTTCGGGTTCGCGTCTATACATCGGCTAACATCTATTTTTGTCTGCAATAGCCGAGCCGGTAAATGTTCAGATAAAATAACCGGTTCATCAACTATGTTCATTGTTCGTTCCAAAATGCTCTCCAATTCCCGCACATTGCCAGGCCACCCATAGCTTTGTAATATTTGCATGGCCTCTCGAGAAATGCCTTCCACATCTGTCTCCAATTTACGATTTAATTTGGTCACCAAAAAATTGGCAAGTAATTCAATGTCATCTGACCTTTCTCTTAAGGATGGTAACTTTATGACCATAACATTCAATCGATAGAAAAGGTCATCACGAAACGTTCGTTCCTGCACCATAGTGTATAATTTGCTGTTTGAAGCAGCAATAATGCGCACATCGATTTTGCAGGGTTGAGTACCACCTATCCTTTCGACTTCGCGCTCCTGTATAACACGAAGAAGCTTGGCCTGCATTGTCAAACTCATATCTCCGATCTCATCCAAAAAGATGGTGCCATGATTAGCCAGTTCAAATTTACCTGGTTTCCCACCTTTACGCGCCCCAGTGAAAGCCCCTTCAAAATACCCAAATAACTCGGACTCCAAGAGCTGTTCCGGTATAGCTGCACAATTAACCCTAATGAATGGGCCATGGCAACGCACACTATCATTATGGATAGCATGAGCGAACAACTCTTTTCCGGTACCACTTTCCCCCACTATCAAAACGTTTGAGGTGGTACGAGCTGCCCGTTGTGCTAAGCGAACAGTCGCAGTAAATTTTGGCCCTTCCCCAATAATATCATCAAAAGTATAGGATGCACTGTGGATTCTACGCAATTCTCCTTTATAAAACTTCAGGTCATCTTCCAACTGAGTTAGTTTCTTCGCGAAGACACGAGCCAAACCCATATCTTTAAAGAGGGTCTTGCCAATTGCACCAAGGATTTTCCCATCTTTTTTTATAGGAGCCCTTATAATCATAAATTCTCGGTTCCCTACTTTCCAGTACTCCCCAAATTCAGCCTTTCCTGTACGTATAATGTCTGGAAGTTTAGACTGTGGTGTTAGTTCATGGATATGTCGTCCTAAAGCTTGTTCCCGACTAATCCCAAGAGCCTCTAAATAAAAGTTGTTAATCATAACCACATGACTATTTTCGTCGACAATAACCATACCCTCATATGGATTTTCTATAACCGCCTCCAATGTTGCCGTTATCTTCTTGAATTCGCTAATTTCTTGGTACGAATTACACAATATGCTGGACATGTTATCGAGTAGTGACCAGAGCTTTAATACTCCAATCATCCTACCCTCCTCGTCGATCACCGGAATTTCGTTTACCTTCTCTTTTAAAAAAAGGGAAACAGCATCTTTAACCAACTGTCCAGTAACTAAACACACTGCTACTCGAGACGCAAGCTCACCAACATCTTTTTGCATATCCTTTTGAGATTGGACTTTAAACATCGTTGCCTGGTCCAATACACCTACTAATAACCCTTCTTTATTTTCCACATAAATATACTCTAACGCGTGACTAAATACTTTATAGACCTTAGAAATCTGCCAATCAACGGTAACTCTTGGGAAATCAATGGTGCACAGGCTATCTACAGTATCTTGCTGGGGCTTAAAGATCTTATCCAAAAAAATATCCATTCTACCACCTCTTTTTATTCCATGTACAATAAGCAGACCATACTTATCTGCTTTAGCACCTGCTTTAGCACCTGCTTTAGCACCTGCTTCATCGTATCTTATTATTTTAGCTAAAAACTAAACTATATTTCGTCGTTTAGATTATACCTATAATCGAACGATAGTAATAGTTCAATCCAATCACTTTCAAAAATATAGTCAGCCATCCGCCTTGCTCCGCACCCACTCCAAGTATGTCGCATAAAAGCCGCGGTAAAGCCGTACCTGTCAAAATAACGAAGCAGCGGAACTTCTTCCGTTAATCTTACGTATACTCCAAAATAAGAATTAGTGAAAGTAGTGGTTAGGACAATATTTTTGTGCAGCTATAAAATCATCTTTCATACATAACCCCTGCGCGAAATAAAAAAATGCAGCATCACATCATTTTTTCTTTTTATTCATTCTGGTTATGTATCCAGAAGGGTTTTTAATAGTTTTTGAAGCACGTCCACAATAGCGGTGATGATACTTGTTGCTAAAATACCCATTAGACTTAATGATATAGGACCTGCTGGATCATCTCCTGTGACTTTAGCAATTACTTTTAAGGTTACTATCCCTAACAGGATGAAGAAAATGGTTGTTAAACCACATTTCTTTATAACCTTCAAAGATTTAAGTGATAAATCAGAGAAAGCATTGTTCCTTTCGATATAGGTTAATAGTTTAAATGCTTGATACAATGCAATAGAAAACGCAATACAGCATCCATACACATATGCCAATAAGGGATAAAGTGAGTAGACCCCTGGATGTGCTTTTGGTTCTCTAATGGCTATCAAAGGTAACCAAAAGAAACATAAAGCAAGCACCGCAATCCCGATCAGAAAAATGATTACCTTTAAGAAAGTGGTTGAACCTCGTTTAACATTCATTTAAACACCTCACTGATTTAATAACGTTCATGACAAAATGATTTTAACACACGATTTATTGTTTATCAATAAATTAATATTGATATTAATTATATTATTATTGTATTTCTTTGATTTGCAATTGAGGTTTGCAATTGAGGGACAAATTAAAAAACTTACTTGAAAGACGAGAGGCTATTTTGTAAATCGAAATGCAGCTTTTGTAATCGACTTGCAGGCATCCGGCATTGCAATAATAAATCCGTGTACGTAAACCATCATCCTTCTTAAGGTCATACTTAATGGCTTTTGGATTAGAGAACTCACTTCCGTTATCCGTTAAGATGACAGGGAATAGCGTTTGAAATATATGAAGGTCACGAATGAAAGCCTTCTCTTGGCTTGTACCAAGAATCTTACGCGCGTAAGATTCTTGGTACAAGCCCGACGGGTCACCCCTTTATTTTTTGTTTAACAAATTGTGATACTTATCACATAATTACTAGACCTGGATCACACCTCTTTTTTCTTCCAAGAGTTATTATGTAAATAGAGAGGCGAACGGGATGGATGGACTAAATATTGTTGGCTTGTCTAATATCTTTCTAAAGGAAGTGCTCATATGAACATTAACAATCTAAAAAGACAACACCAAGAAATACGTCAATTAGTTGATGACATCGAATCCTTGTTAAATCAGGATGTGATGGCTAAGGCTTTTGATATATCCTTAAAAATCGCTACACTAGCCGGAAAATTATCTTTCCATCTCAAGTCAGAAGATGATTTTCTTTACCCATCTCTCATTATTTCTAAAGACGAAGATCTAAAGAAAATATCACTTTCATTTAATCAGGAAATGGGTCATATCGCCCAATCCTTTTCAGACTATAAAACCAAATATATGTCAAGCACTCGGATCAAGGAAGCATGTACACAATTTATAGCAGACACACGTTCAATTATTTTAGAGCTAAGGAATCGCTTAAATAAGGAAGACAAAAAACTATACCCTATCGTAGAGCAGTTCTAAAACAGAAGCATCGCCATCCAGTACTTGCTCCTTTGCTATCCCTCAGCTGCGATTACGACCATGATTAATCATATATTGCTTGCATCGAGAACCCTGATTTTGAGTTCAAATTATATACCCTAATAAAATACGTGTTCTTTTCAAAAGTATCCATTAACTCTCTATCAATTAAATACTTAGTTGGCTGGTTATCAGTAATGATACCGTAAAATACTCCGTAATTTCTCTCAAAACCAGTCAACTCTTTCGGCAATACCGTGCTGGAGCTTTGCAGTAAACCAAAATATTTATATTTACCATTTTGCAGACGTTTGAATGCCGCTAGTACAGTCTGTTGCCCAGAATTGGGGGCTAGTTGGTAGGAGAAAAGCAATAAATGCAAGTCTTCAACATCTTTTTCTAACACAATAGTAAGATTCTTTGGTTGACCTTTAAAATAGAGTTGGTCAATATAGTTTGTCAGTTCATTGTACGATAAATCTTTGTTCTTAGCGTAAATGGAAAAGCCGTAATACCCAACGACCAGCACTATACCAATTAATACCAACGACAATTTCGTCTTATTCTTTACCCTTGTATAGCCCCCTTTATGAGCGTATATTACTCACTTTAATTACTTGACTATTGTTACACTGAAATTCAATCTTCAATTTCTATACAACCTTCCTTGACCTCAGATTGCCCATCCACCAAAAAAGAATACCACTAAACCGCTGCGCGGTGGTTTCCGTAAATGTGTCTTTGCTGTTTAGCCAAATATACTGTAAGCCTTTCGCATCACCTTAACCCGGCAAGAGTGAACCTTCTCCTAGGCTTGTACCAAGAATCTCACGCGCGTAAGATTATTGGTACAAGCTTCCTCCTTTTAGCGACCTCTGATGGAAATCGCTATCGGCTATCCGGTGACGGATCTTAGGGTGAGAGAGACTTAAAGACAGCAAAATATCAATTAATTACCTCTAACAGTATAAAAGAGAGGCCTAGGTTTTGTAGTAGGTTCTAAGTCTTTTTATATCGGGTGCCAGGTCTCTCGGTGTATCAAAAAACCACAAGATTTTTGGTCTTGTGGTTCATTTCTTTTCTTTCCAGTTAGCCCCATTGAAAACCTAATAAAGTGATTAGGTTACTTTGAATACTTAATCTCTTGATTAAAGTTAAAGTGATGCCTCATTGTTACAGCTTTGCATAAGCTTCTAAAATTGATTCCACCGCTTTCTCTACTTCAGATTCCTGCACCGTCGAATAAAGCATACATTCCAAACCCTTCTCGGGAATTGTAAACTTAGCAGCTGGCAACCCTTGAATATTGTTTTTCAACCGTAGCTTAACTTCAGTTCCGCCGATTTGTTTTGTATCAAAATCAGAGTCTGGCATTAACACTGGAGTCGGTTCTCCGAAGGGGTTGTCTCCCTTACCTATCTCTACATCTAAATATGATGCTCCTGCAGTAGTATAGGACAATGTAAAAACTTCTGACGTTTTGTCCCCTTGGGTGCTTATTCTGGAAGATGCGACTTGGAACTTATGCCCCTCCGGAACGACGATATCCCCCGGTTGAAGGGGTTTAAAACTTAACCCCTCAGAAGCTGTAGCACCTGTTTTATCAATATAAAAGTTTGCAGGAGGGTTATTCACAGGAACAACTATACTTGCGCAAACTTTCTTCAAGTCATCAAGGGAAATGCCCCCCACATATCTAGTAGCAGCCGTGTACTCAACACCATTCTTTATGAATTGAATGGCATTTACTTTGGCAATTTCACTTTCATATAGTGTTGCTGACACATCACCAATTTTGATTTGAGTTTTTGTTCCTTGATCTATACCAGCAAAATACAAAGGATGCATCCCTTCTGGGCTTGTTGTCTCGTGGATCACAAATCTATTGTTGCTGCCATAACTGGCCAGGTAACGACTAACATTATTGCTTGGAGGAGTAATTTCCTTAAATGCTGTCGAATCTGTAAGCTGGTACCCTGCGGTGAAACTTGGGAGTAAGGGGGTAAAAGAGAGGGACTTGTTATAATCAAAACTTCCATCCTTTACAGTAGAGAACGGATCAGACAGGGACATTTGTTTTGGATTACCTGCTCCCGCTACAGGAGTAGCGTTTGATATTGAGTTAGTAAAACCGACTAAACCTAAACAAATGACTATAGCGATCGCAGTACATGTCCATTTCAAAGTGGGTTTCTGAAAAAACTTGATCATTTTGATTCTCCGCTTAATTTGCTGATTGTTTTTGTTCCCCAAAAAACCGGTTGTTCCTGGGAGCCATGAAGATTGAGCAGGGGTTACTAAACTGATGATGGATAAACCATAGCTCTGATACTCCTCAGGCTTTAAAACACTTAAGCTATCGGCATCACAAGCTAACTCGCAGTCTTCACGCATTTTAGCAAAAGAGTACCAAATTAAGGGGTTAAACCAATGAACTATTTGTGCGGCGACGGCCAGCCAATTAATAAGTATATCCTTCCTTTTATAATGAGCTAGTTCATGGATAAAAATATGGCGGATATTTTCTTCCGTTAGCCTATTGACTAGGGATTCGGGAAGAAGAAGTTTGGGACTAACTATTCCGTAAAGACAAGGTGCTTATATCAGATTCGTTATTATGATCGGAAGGTTTTTTCTGATACCTAGTTTGCCGGTACATTCTTGCATGAGGTTGGACATCCTTGCGAACAGACGCAAGTCTGTTACAGAAGGTTCTCGTCTTACTTTGAAATAGAATCTGAGGTTTGCAGCAATGGTCAGAATCGCTAAAATTAAAACCCCGACTAACCATAGAACAGCTAATATGGAGATGTAGACATTAGACAAATCCTCAACACTAGGTTCTTCCGATTTAGTATTGCTTGGTTGGTTGAAAATAGCTTGATCATTCTTTAACTGGATTTCTTGCCCTGATCTATCGATTTGAGTATCGATCTCTGATTTATTTGCTTGATTGACCATCGAGATTGGTACTGAATTATTGGGTAATAAACTGTAAATGCTCCAAGGACTTTGAATATCGTAAGGTATTAGTAAGCGAAGGATCAGCAGCATCCAGAGCATATATTGCCACTTGGCATCCAGTTTGTTTCGCAGGGCATAGTTTACCAGCAAAATTAGAACTGCCAAAACACTAGCCATAAGAGACGATTTAATAACCCAATTGAAAACTAATTCTAATTCCATAAAATCACCCCCGTCCTACTTATCTTCTAAAAGTTTCTTGAGCTCTTCTAGTTCTTCTGTCGATAACTCTTTGTTTTCGATAAAGTTTTTAACGAATAGATTAAGAGAACCGTTATAAACACGACCTAAAAATGACCTCGCTTCTTCTTTGGCACATTCATTTTCAGAAACTAAAGGATAGTATGAATATCCTCGACTTCCAACCTCATAGGATAAAGCTCTTTTAGTAACTAATCGACTAAGCAATGTTTTAATCGTTTTTGGTTTCCAGTCTGTTGTCCCCTTCAATTCATTAATGACATCACTTGAACCAAGAGGAGACTCCTTCCATAATACTTTCATTACCAGCCATTCAGCATCGGATATTTGCGGAATGTTTTTCATTTTCTTCACCTGCCTACATTCGTAATCCCTTTAATAATTGAAGCTTACATTTGTAGGCGGTTTTTGTCAAGTATTTCCTCAAAAAATGCCAGTGGTTGATTTGATCAAAATGGAAGTTATTTTTGTATCTCTACCGCCAGTCAGAAAATGCCACATCCTCTGAATTCCACCTAGGCCTAATGACTAACAAAACAAAATCCCACACTCCCAAGCAAACCAATCATCGAATATATGATTTAAATTAATCGCAAACAATTCCCGTATGCAAGCTGTGCTATAACCGCTATTGGTAAGACTCAGAAACCATAAAGAACTAATAAAATGCTACCGACGTTAATTCAACTAGCTTATTTATTTGCTCAAATGACATTACGGTTACTAACGAGACAAAATACCAATCAGAGGATATTACCTTCGTTACGATCAATGCCTTTGTCGCAGGAGAAAATTAGGGGCTTCAAGGGACATCACCCCAAATTATGCAACGTTGCATAATTTGAAGAGAAACCGCCGAATTTAAGGATTCGAGCGGTTTCTCTTGACTGTGTTTAAAGGGAAGTCTTTTTCACCTGCAAGGTTTGCCCATAAATATCAAGAAGCCCCAGTTTAAAAATCAGCGGTTTTGAGGATGAGCTAATCCGATTAGTCCATCTCAAAACCACCAATTTTTCACTCATCTCCCCGGACCCATTGCACAGAGAAATTTGGAATCATATGCCCGAAGTTTATCAAAGGAATCCTCTATTACTGCCACCGAATATTGGATCAGGAGATCAGATATACTGAGCTAACAGCATAATCAAAAAAGTTTCTCGTAATTTAGTTGGAAAACACATATTTATTGCCATTCCATAAATACTTTCCCCGCACATATTTCTTAATGAGATCACATAGGGTAACTACAATTCTGTTTTCTCCATTGTCCGAAGTAAACGTTGCATTTGTACCGGCGCTGTAAATAAAACCGTCTTCCTTATAACCACCAGCCGGCAGGTTATATACCCTTCCCTCTGAATTGATACTGAATAGAACATATTGAAACTCCGGGCTGTCTTTTCTTGGCCGCCCAATGGCGAAATCCTCATCTCCATCTTGATTGTAATCATTAAATACAAGATCGATTGGTCCGCCAAAAGCCAGGTCTTCATTCCCGAAGTAGTTGTTGATCGAAACCCGACTGGTTATTTCGCCCCTGCTGTCCTGGACTAAAAGGTTAAACCAGCCTCGATATCTGCTTACATAAGGAGAAAAATCTTGCTCTCCGGGGGAAAGTGGTTTTTTATATTCCGTTTGGATGATTTTTATCAAATATTTATTAGCATAGGCATCCATTTTTACCTGGTTGATAAGAAAAGGGCTTTCTTTTTCAAATTCAAATTGTGTTCCATTTCTGGTAATCCTGAGCTTAGGCCTGAGCATTGTGCTGACCAACACGGTATTCACCCTTTCTCAGAGTGTGGATGTCAACAAAGCTCTGGATAACTTCTGCGATTCCGACTTTTTGGTTGGTCATGCCGACCTGTTCAATTACAAATATGACGGCGAGGAAAGCGCTTTGAGCGAGAGCTTCATCGCCGCCGTCAACGGGCGGAAGGGCTTTGAAACCGGCGGACGCCTGTACGGCTCTTGGGGCAGCTATCAAAGCGAAACCTCCGCGCAGACCATGAACCGGCAGCCGGATGGTTCATTCTCCACCGCCCTCTACGGTCTGGACGAATTTCCTTTTAGCCGCCTGCGCCTTGTGGACGGTGAACTTGATATGGATAAACTGGCCACAGGCAACTATCTCCTGGAGGGGGTAAAGACGGATGATCATGGCAAAGCGGCAATGAGCAGTGCCAACCATCAGGTTGCAGATGTGCTCACACTGACTTGCGGCGATCAGGTGCGGGAGATGACTGTGCTTGGCCATGTGGTTGAGAATCCCAAGACTAATACGGATGGCAGATGGATGGGATCCGTCTTCTTTTTGCCGGGTGAGGTGTACAAAGGACTGACCGGCAGCACCTATGTCATGAGCTACTCTTTTAACATTAGCGATGATCAAGAGACCGATATGGAAACCTTTTTGAAGCAGTATACAGACAGCGTTGAGCCAACCATGAATTACGAGTCTAAGTTTACTGCGCTGACGAGCTTGAAGGGCATTCAGAATACGGCGGTTTTGATTGGCGGAGCCTCAGCGCTGATCATTGGACTCATTGGGGTTCTGAACTTTATCAACGCCATTTTGACCAGTATCCTTACCCGTCGCCAAGAATTTGCTGTGCTGCAAAGCATCGGCATGACGCGTAAACAGCTTGTGCAAATGTTGTGTTTTGAAGGCGGTTATTATGCAGCTTTGACAGCAGCGATTTCCGTTGTCTTGAGTATCGCTAGCTCCCTGTTGATTGTGCGTCCGCTGTGCGGGCAAATCTGGTTTACCAGTTATCACTTTGTTTTCTGGCCGTTGCTGATTGTTTTGCCGTTGCTGTTTGTCCTGGGAATTTTGGTTCCTTTGCTTGCTTATCACACAACCGAAAAACAGAGCATTGTAGAACGATTGCGCGAAATTGAGTAATCAACAACCGGGGCATTTGTAGGCCAGATAGAGCTTCCATCACTGTGTATTCAATTACAAAATATCAATAAACTCTCCGGCAAGTGCTTTGTTCATACTTCGTATAGCGCAAAATTTTCCGCACATGGAACAGGAGTCTTCATGCCCGGGCTTCCTGTCGGCGCGGATTTTTTTTGCCGTTTCCGGATCTATGGCGCACTCCCACTGTGCTTCCCAGTCAAACACCCTTCTTGCCTCCGCCATCCTGTCGTCAATCTCCCTTGCCCCTCTTACACCTTTGGCAATATCTGCTGCATGGGCAGCAATCTTTGAGGCCATAATGCCTTGTTTTACATCCTCTAAATTCGGCAGCGCCAAGTGTTCTGCCGGGGTCACATAGCATAAAAAAGCAGCACCGGCTGAAGCGGCAATGGCACCTCCGATTGCCGAGGTAATATGGTCATAGCCTGGTGCAATATCCGTTACCAGCGGTCCTAAGACATAAAATGGTGCTCCATCGCAGATGGTCTGCTGGATCTTCATATTGGCAGCAATCTGATCAATCGGCATATGCCCAGGTCCCTCCACCATTACCTGGACATCCTTTTCCCAGGCTCTTTTAGTAAGCTCGCCCAGCCGTACTAGCTCCTCAATCTGACACACATCCGAAGCATCTGCCAGGCATCCCGGTCTGCAGGCATCTCCCAATGAGATAGTCACATCATATTCTCGGCAGATATCAAGAATTTCATCGTAATATTCATAAAAAGGGTTCTCTTCACCTGTCATAGACATCCAGGCAAATACCAAAGAGCCGCCCCTGGAAACAATGTTCATTTTTCGTTTATGGGTTTTTATCTGTTCGATGGTTTTTCTGGTAATGCCGCAGTGCAGGGTGACAAAATCAACCCCATCCTCGGCATGAAGTCTTACTACATCAATGAAATCTTTTGCTGTCAGGGTGTTTAATTCTCTCTGGTAGTGGATAACTGAATCATAGACCGGCACCGTTCCGATCATAGCCGGGCATTTTGAGGTAAGCTCTCTGCGAAAAGGAATGGTATTTCCGTGTGAGGACAGATCCATGATTGCATGAGCACCCATATTAACGGCTTCCAGCACTTTTTTCATTTCTATGTCATAATCCTTGCAGTCTCTCGAAACACCAAGGTTTACATTGATCTTTGTTTTCAGCATTGAGCCCACGCCCTGCGGATCGATACATTTATGTTTTTTGTTCGCACAGATTACTACTTTCCCGGCTGCAACTAATGGCATCAGCTCTTCTGCCGTCATCAGCTCTTTTTTAGCTACGATTTTTAGTTCCGCGGTGATAATTCCTTTTCTTGCCGCTTCCATCTGGGTTGCATATTCTCTCATGGCTATTTCTCCTTCATATAGATATTTCACTGTGGTTAAGAGGTACGCTTCTAACTGCCACTTATCCCGCTACTTTAAGCAGTGGGATAAGTGGCACTATGTTTAATGCTCACTTCGTATTCATGGATTAAACCGCCTCAATCTCCAATGGATTGTTAGCAATATCCTCTGCGGTTGCCTTATATAGTTCATCCAGGAACTGGACCTGAAAACTTCCGGGAGCGTCCACCTTGTTTGCAGCCCGCTTTCCCGCTAAATTGTAAACCGCAGATGCAGTAAGCGCAGCAATAAAAGGAGAGGCGACGGTTGCGTAGACTGCGGCCACTCCTCCTAAGGAACAGCCAAACCCGGTAATTTTCTCCATAAAGTGAGACCCTCCCTGGGAGAAGACCATGAGGTCACCGTCGGTTATTAAATCCGTTTCCCCCGATACGGCAACAGCCCCGCCTGTCCACTTAGCCAGCGCGACAGCCCCAGCTTTGGCGGCATTGACCGAATCCGTAGAGTCAACGCCGCGAACATTGGATGCCTCCGTACCTCCGTCCAAACCCCACAAACCAGCCAAAGCGATAATTTCCGAAGCATTCCCTCTGACCACCGATGGTTTATAAGCTTTAAACTGCCGCAGCAGCTGAGTTCTAAGGGCACCGATACCGATAGCCACCGGATCCAGGACCCAAGGCTTCCCCGTTTCGTACAAGACTTTGGCTGTATGTGGTAAAGTCTCCTCATATATGGGCAGAAGCGTACCCATGTTTATGTAGGCAGCTCCGCCGGCTTTTGCCAAAAACTCACCCTCATCAGGCAGATAAACCATAGCCGCCGATCCCCCGACGGCAAGCTGGGCATTAGCCACAAAATTCATCGTTACTGTGTTGGTGATCGACCCTGCCAGAGGATTTGTTCGTCTTACAGTTTCTACGGCCTGAATTATTTGGTTATGAATCTCCCCTTTATTAACCATTCATATCTTCCTTTCTCAGTTTTTTATAATAAAAAAATGCTCCCCTTTAGCAAGGAAAGCGCTTATTCATTATCGATAATGGCTTGCTTCCCTTCACCAGTGTTAACTGACAGGTTCTAAGGGTCAGGTTTTACCTTCTCAACTCCTAAGAGTCCCCCCGCAATTTATTCAGTTTTTAAAATAAAAAGTGCTCTCCTTTAGTAAGAAAAGCACTTTTTCATAATTGATAGTGGCTTGCTTCCCTTCGCCAGTGTTAACTGACAGGTTCTAAGGGTCAGGTTTTACCTTCTCAACTCCTAAGAGTCCCCCCGCAAAATTATTTAATTTTTTCATATACTATCTCTTGTTGCTTTCCCTGTCAAGCTTTTAGTTAGAGGGGATGTTTTGTTTACCATCGGCATTTGCGCTGACAGACCGTTGTCTCGTCCCTTATTGGCGGCATTAATTCATCTACAATTAATAAGGCTTTAACCATTTTCCCAAAATTATCGCGCTCGGGCTTACTTCGGTAAAAAGCAATCATCTGTGTGAGAATTTCACGGTATTCGTCAAAATTAGCAGGAATCGCCATAGTCGTTTCGTAGGGTCTATGTATGCGGATTGAGCCATCGGAAGTGTCACGCCTGCAATCCAGCATAAGCACATTCCGCTCCTCACCCATTATTATTGCAAATCTTATCAGGTCGAAAGAGTTATAATGCTCAATAGAATTTGCACCATATGTTAGACCCGTCAGGAAAACTTTACAACTTTTATCCTTTACTCCATAAGAGAAATTCAGGCCTTCCACAACTTCAGAAATGAAATCCTCAGGAGTATCGTAAACCTCCCTGAACATTGAAAGAATTCTATCTATCGACTCATCGTCGTTGAGAACGAACTCCAATCCGTAGGGATTTTTTGTTCTGCGTCGCTCAGCAATCACAGCTCTCAACCGGATTGATTCACTCTTGTAAGCACCAATAATGGGTGTCTCATATTTCGATGCCAAGTGCTCTTTTAAATAATTGTCAGCCAAATCAAGCAGAGACGCAATCTCCTCCGACCGTTCGACAAACCTATTAAAGTACATATATATGAAGGAAGTTATGCTTTCGAGAGCCCTCGGAACCAGCTCAGCGTTCTTGAAAATTGTCTGGTAAGCTTTAATAAGAATTTCTTCACAGGGGTCATCGGATATCCAATAATTACAGATCCATTTGGCTTTATTCAGTTTGTTTTCCAAGTCATCAACATTACCATCCGCAATCTCGCTGAGAATACGAATGTATTCTTCCTTCATCTCGCCCCGCTCCTCACCTTCATTCACATTGATAACCATCCAGTAACCTTTGCCGGCAGCTCCATTTCACAACTCATTCCTCGAACTCTTTCTCCCGGGCTTTTAGGAAAATGAGTTTGCTTGAGATCTATGACCAAATCAAAACAAAAGAGTGTCCGCCTCAATACTCAGTTCCTTGAAGGCGCACCAAAAAACATGGAAACACTTATTTAAAGCGTTTCCATCATTCCAACTATTTAGAACGTTTTAGTTCTTCCTTCCGACTCGATAAGACTCAGCCAAAATTTGAACTGTATGCAATACTTCTTCGTCAAATCCAGCATTTTCGACCCCACTTTGCAGCTGCAACCGACAAGCCGGACAACCCGTTGCTACTGTATCAGTTTTGGTCGTCTGGATATCTGCTGTTTTACGATCAGAAATTTGTCCGGAGAGATCCGGGTGTACAAGGCTGAATGATCCAGCCATACCACAACAACGACCCGGCTCTTTCATTTCAATCAATTCTACACCGGGAATGCTTTTTAAAATTTCCCGCGGTTCTTTACTAATCCCCTGTCCACGGTTTAAGTGACAAGGTTCGTGATACGTCACTTTACGCGCTACTCGACCCAAACCTTCTTTCTTAAAGGGAACTTGATGAATCAGGAACTCAGAAATATCATAGGATTTTTTAGCCCATTTATCCGCCAAGGCTTTAAGTTCGTGATCATTTTCCAGCAGCTCTCCAAAAACATGCTTCCAAGCAGTACCACCAGAAGAACAGGCGACAACTAAGGCATCTGCCCCCATTCTCTCAAAAGCCCGCAAATTACGTTTAGCCAAAGTACGTGCTGAAACCACATCTCCATTGACCGAGGCTGGGATACCACAACAAGCCTGGGACTTAGGAATGACTACTTCTATGTCATTTTCCCTAAGCACCGCGATCACCGCTCTGCCGATGTCCGTGTAAAAATAGTTGATCATGCAACCCGTGAAGAACCCAACTCTCATCTTGGGGGTTTTAACCTTAATCACTTCAGGGAACTCGGAACGCAAAGTCTTCTTGGACAACATGGGGAAGACTTTCTCCTTACCTATCCCCACATCCACGCGCATACGTGCTAATTTGCTGTGTCGATTCGGTATGTTTTTTAAGGCAATACCCTGGAAGATACTTCCCGCCTTCATCCCGAAATCAAACACTCGCTGCATCTTCAAGGCAGTAAAGGCAATTTTTTTGGCCGACTGAAGCCCTTTTTTACGGACGGCTTCCGCTCTTGCTGCAAGAATAATTTTATCAAACCGAACCCCACAGGGACAGTTTGTATTACATGCCATACAGGTGGTACACAGGGAAAAACGATCCCCCATTCCCTTAGTCATCTCTGTTTCGCCCGAGAGAATGTATTCCGCTAAACTAATCTTTCCCCTGGCAACTCCGACTTCCTGGCGTGTTTCCTTGTAAATGGGGCATACCGCCATGCAATTGCCGCATTTCATACATTTATGGAGTTCTTCGGTAATCGAATCCAGTGAATCATATACGGACACGATCAGTCCCTCCTTACAATCTTCCCAGGGTTCAACAAATAGTTGGGGTCCAGGGCTTCTTTAATGCGCTTCAAGGCCGCCACACCTGCTTCTCCAAATTCCCGGTTAAGATATTTCATTTTGGCGATACCAATCCCATGTTCACCGGAAAGAGTTCCTCCCAGGGCTAGCGCCGTTTCGAAAATCTCGTCCACTGCTAGGTGGACTCTTTTCATTTCTTCTGCGTCGCGTTCATCTGTTATAATTGTGGGATGCAGATTTCCGTCTCCTGCATGCCCGAATGTAGCAATTTGCAAATTGTATTTTGTTGCAATTCTGCGAATTGCTTTAAGCATATCCGGAATTTTACTCCGGGGAACAGTGGCATCTTCAAGTACGGTGGTCGGTCGTTTTTGAGCAAGGGCAGGAAGGGCGCTGCGACGAGCCAACCACAAAAGGTCGCGCTCTTTATCGTCTTTAGCTATTTTTAACTGAACGGCTCCTTCCTCTTTCATAATCCGTTCCACCAATACAGCTTCCCGTTGGACAACTTCCTTGTAGCCGTCCACTTCACATAAGAGAACTGCTTCCGCGTCCATGGGGAGTCCCGCATGCACAAAGTTTTCCACGGTCTGAATCGTCACATTATCCAAGATCTCCAGTGTGGCCGGAATAACTTTATTGCGAATAATGGCTGCGATGGCCCTCCCAGCTTTATCCACGTCATCAAAGACCGCTAACATGCTCTTACGTGCTTCCGGTGCCGGAATGAGTTTGACGATTATTTCAGTGATAATCCCCAAGGTTCCTTCTGCCCCGGTAAAGAGAGCCACTAAATCATACCCTGTCACGTTCTTTACAGTTTTTCCTCCCCAACGAGTAACTTCTCCATTCGCCAAGACCATTTGCAAGCCCATAATATAATGTTTGGTTACACCGTATTTCAGACCACGCAATCCACCCGAACACTCCGAAACGGAGCCACCCATAGTTGCTGTGGTAACTGTACCGGGATCCGGCGGATACAATAAGCCGTGTTTCGCCGCTTCATCATTGAGAGCCTGAATGATCACCCCAGGTTGAACAGTTGCCGTTAAATTATCCTGGTCTACTTCCAGAATTTTGTTGAGGTGGAGCATGGAGAGAACCATACCCCCTTCAACGGGAATAGTTCCCCCACTAAGGTTCGTTCCTGAACCACGTGTATAAATAGGGACATGGTAACGCAGGGCGATTTTCACGACATCTGCCACCTGTTCTGTCGATAGAGGTGCAACCACAACATCCGGCTTATGATGTTTCATCGCCGCAGTTGCGTCATAAGCATAGGTCAATAAGTCTTCCTGCTCTGTGAGGACATTTTCACGACCGAGCACTCGAACAAGTTCTTCCAAGACTTCACGAGCTAACATCCTTATACCTCCTTTATAACGCTTCGAATATGGCACGCCTGTCAGACCACTTGATTTAAAATAATCAATTTAAGCGAAACTTCAATAAAGTAACTATAATTCTCTGCTGAACAAACAAAGTGGGAAGGGGCGCAAATACTATACTACCTCTTCCCACCAAGTCATGCTACAAATAAGCAACAAGAGAGATAACTTAAAGGTTCTATTAACTTAGAAATCAAAGCATTTCACTAAAACTTTGAACTCGTGTTTTAGTCTGTTCAAAGGATGTTGTTTCCAGGTCAATTTCTATAAATAAGCTCTTAATTCCAGCTTCTTCAAACTGTCTATAGTAGATTGGATAGTCAAATTCTTCAGGGTCACAGAACTTCATCATGCAAACCACAACTGCATCGGCCTTAGACCCTTTAACCATATCCATCATCATGGGACCTCTTGATTTTTTCGCATCTGTAGCAAGAGAACAGCCATCGAATTCTTGCCACCATTTAGCCAATCGATATAGTGGGTCTGTACCTGACGGAACATCATTTCTGAACAGTCTGGATTCCTGGGCCAGGTCGTCTGCCACAACCGCAAAACCGTTATCTTTTAAAATGTCTAATACTTCATTGGGTTCAGCCATAATTCCTGTTAAAACAACCTTTTTACCTGTAAAGGCTTCAACAGGTAACGATTTAAGCTCTGAATTCAATTCTTTTACCATAGCTGTATGTTTAGATTTTTCCATAAAAAATCTTGCTTTTATAATCGCATGACGTTTTTTGGGATCAATAATCTGAGGATAATTAGCAGCTAGGTCCGTAAATTCACGCATTACTTTACGATTTTCGTTATAAGTTTCAATACTTTGGTTGAGTGCTTCATCAGTAATCTTTACATTCAATATTGTTTCCAGCTTTTCACGAACAAGCCTATATTCCTCAGCAAGAAACTTATTTGCTGCTTCCAGTTTTCTGTTTTGAGGATGAGTAAATACGATGACAGGTGATGTTCCTTTCCATTTTTGGCTAAGACATTTTAAAGTGTCACAAGGAACGGGGAAAAGTACAGCTTCTAAATCGTCATATACCCCTTCAAGCTGCATTTCCATAACGGACTGCATAATTGAACAAGCAAATGGAGGTAAATAGGCACGGGCTTTTGAAATACTCTTTTGTCCTCCCCAAATACCTACGGGAAGAAAACCTGCAGCATGAATTATTTCTTCAGGAGCATAATAAGGCATAACCCCTACCGACCCTTTGCCGGTTTCTTTCTTATAATCTTCCATAGCCTTGCGGGGATTATTTGAAATTGAAGATAATTCACTGATAATAGTTTCAATTCTACTCATTGGAAACTCCCTCCTTATTCTGCTTCATCATTTCATCTAAGGCCTGGATACGTGTGTCAAACTGGGCAGGAGAAAAGTTACGAGGATCAGTTTGGTCTCCATCAAAGCTTACATAGGGTAAACCATTTTCTTTTTGGAGGATATCAGCAGTTTCTACATTCAGAAAACTCATGAGCTTACAGCTTCTGTTCTGATGATAAATAACACCGTCACACTTTCCGCCGCTAATTACGTCACTAAGAACCTTAACTTTGTTATCGAGACAAGTATTGATATAAATTCTAGTATAAGCTTCCGCCATTGAACTCATATCACCTGGTGTATAACTAACATTCCACAGACCCGGATAGGCTGAACCTGTCATTATATTGCCAAGATTCTTTAAGCCTTTAAATGTATGTCCCAGGTGCGGCCAAACAGCTATGCCTTCCCAAGTTACCCGCTTTTGTTCATTTCCTTTAAAGGCGAAGATCCCCTTATTAAGATTTTCTTCAAGTTCATCGGCAAACTTTTTAAAGGTAATTTCTGCGTAGTCTTTACTCCTTGCACAAACAATCAGGGCCATATAGTTGAAAAGATCAAAACCATTTAAAGGGGATGGTTTATGTGATGACAAAGCAGCGATTCTATTCCATTGGGCAACAGATCGTTGGGTTTGTTCCTGTACTTTTAAAAATTTGTCATAGTCGAATTTCTTGCCGCAAATTTCCTCAAGCTGAGTAATAGCTTCCTTAAACTGTTCCGCAATATAATCCTTGGCATACTGTGGAATGGGCATTGTATGATTAAAGGGAACATCAATGATGATGCAAGGAATATTTAATTCAACGGCAAGATTCTCATACCACTTAAGCAAGGTGTTACAAATGTTGTTACAGGTTATGACAAAATCGGGAAGGGGTATTCTGGCCGCTGGGGATTTTTCAAGCTTTTCCGGTGTTATTCCTGTTAAAGCCTCTTGTTTTAAAAGTTCCATATAACCCAGATTTACTCTTGCATAGGAGCAAGTATCTACGTTATAGCCTTTTTCATCCGCAACTTCAAGCACATCTAAGGCACCTTTTCTGGCCCCAATACCCGCAGCATGGGTTTCAGGATATATCATCGCTACATCCATAGCTACACAAAACTCCGAAGGAGCAACGGATGCAGACCAACAAACAAGTTTTCCTTCTTTTTTTGCCTGTCTCGCTTCTTCATACAATTCTTCCTGATAGAAACCTAACAATTCTTTGGCGCTCATAGCTGTTGTATCAGTCATCTCTCATACCTCTTTCCTTTATTTATTAGCTCCCCTAACTTCTTCGAAGGCAAAGATAGCAGCTCCAAGGGCAGCTGTAATTTGTGGATTAGGAGCTACAATGACAGGTTTTTTTAGTTCTTTGCTTATTGCCCGGACAACCCCTAAGTCCTTAGCAACACCTCCGCACATAACAATGTCCTCTTCCACCCCACATCTATAGGCAAGTCCACAGGCTTTGCTAGCAACTGACTGGTGAACCCCTGCAATAATATTCTCTTTAGCAACTCCGTTGGAAAGCTGAGATATTACCTCAGATTCTGCAAAAACTGTGCAAGTGCTGCTGACTGTGGCAGGTTCTGTTGCACGAGCATCGTATTCTGCCATATCATCAAGATTAACTTCAAGTACTCGTGACATAACATCTAGAAAACGTCCGGTTCCGGCGGCACATTTATCATTCATAAAAAACTGCTTAACGCCGCCTTTACTGTCAAGTCTAATTGCCTTAACATCTTGACCGCCGATATCAATGATTAATTTTGCTGAAGGAACTAAAAAGAAAACTCCCTTAGCCTGACAACTGATTTCGCTAATTTGTTTGTGTGCTTCTTCCACAGAAGATCTTCCGTAGCCTGTTGCAATAATTTTAGCCATGTCTTCCAATTTAAGACCTGCTTTGGAAAGAGCTTCATCCAGTACACGTTTAGGTCCTGACGAACCTGTTCCAATCTGAATAACTTCTCCAGCGATAATATTAGCTCCATCTTCAAGTATTACAACCTTTGAGGATGAGGACCCAATATCAATCCCCATTGTAAACATAGATTAATCCCCTTTTTGATTATTTCTTCAAGTTCATTAGTTCTTCACTAAAAAGTCTTGAATCCATAATTTTAATATTTTTGTCAACGGTAGGGACAAAATCCATTAAATCTATAATTTGTGTTTGAATATCAATTCCGGGAGCAACTTCAATTAAGTTAAGTCCCTCTTCTTTTAATTCAAATACAGCTCTTTCTGTTATATATAAAACAGGTTGTTTAGTTTTATTTGCATATTTTCCACTAAATGTTACCTGTTCAACTTGTTTAATAAATTTCCTTTGAGTTCCTTCTTGTTCTATTATTAACTTGCCATCTTCAATTTTTTGTTTTAAGCCTCTTGCTGTAAATGTACCGCAGAAGAATACTTTTTTAGCATTTTGGGTGATATTGATGAAACCACCACATCCCGGTATTTTGGGACCAAATCTGCTGACATTAATGTTACCCTGTTCATCACATTCAGCTAAGCCTAAAAATGCCATGTCCAGACCGCCGCCGTCATAAAAATCAAACTGACTATTTTGGTCAATAATAGCGTCAGGATTTAAAGTAGCACCAAATCTAGCTCCACCTTGAGGACTACCTCCTATTGCTCCTGATTCAACAGTTAATGTCATATAACTTGCTATTCCTTCTTCACTTGCAACTTGGGCAACATACTCTGGTGTTCCTACACCTAAGTTAACAACTGTATCTTTCACCAATTCCATAGCTGCTCTTCTGCCAATAACTTTTTTAATACTCAATGGGGTCATTTCCACATTACCTTCAGGTGCTCTTACTGCCCCACAAAGGGCTGGATTATATTCATGTCCAACACTTTGTTCATGATCTTTCATATCAACTACTTCTACAACAGCATGAACATAAATGCCTGGTATTTGTACCAGTCTGGGGTCTAAAGTACCACCTTTTACAACCTTTTCCACTTGAACAATTACTTTTCCACCATTATTTATAACTGCCTGTGCTATAGATGTAACCTCAATAGTAGCTACTTCTTTTTCTAGGGTTACATTACCATACTCATCCGCATAAGTACCTCTAAGGAAGGCGATATCTATAGGAAAAGCTTTGTAGAAAAGCTTTTCTTCATTGCCGATTTTTATAACTTCGACTAAATCTTCTGTCGTCCTAGCGTTTATTTTACCTCCGCCATTTCTTGGATCAACAAAAGTACCTAATCCAACATGTGTAATTGTACCAGGCCTATGACCCGCAGCATCTCTAATAACATATTCCAAAGCACCTTGTGGTAAATTATAACCTTCACATTTATTAGCTAGACACAGTTCGCCTAACTTTGGAGCAGTATTTAAATGACCTGCTATTACTCTTTTAACCAAACCTTCGTGAGCAAAATGATCACCGCCAGTGCCGTTCCTGCTCCCTTGTGATGCTGGATAAAACAAAGTTATATTTTGAGGATAGCCAGTCTCTAAAAATTTCTTTTCTATTGCCTTAAAAAGTGATTCCGGAAGACTATTTCCAACAAATCCACTGGTACAAAGAGTTTCCCCATCTTTAACTAAATCAACAGCCTCTTCTGCTGTAAGAATAATAACCTTCTTCATATTTGTCCTCCTCCAATGTTATCCTCAGTGATATAACCTGCCCCGCAAATTGCGGGGCATTTAAACAGTACAAATAAAAAGGGTATAAAATTGCTCTTCAATAAAAGCTAACTCAGAACTTCCGGCTTTGCTTTGTTATTTAGACTTCATCAAGTCAAGACTAAAGACATCTGGCCGGCCGGAAGGATCTGAGTACCAAAAAATCACTTATAATGATATTTCTAATTAATTGCAATATTCAAAATGTTTTTGACTTGAGTATACGACTAATCTATCTTGATAAGTACTCAGCAGGATCAATTTTCTGTTTTGAAGCAAACATGAACACTATATGATAATATGGTTCCTCTTAATTCTACTTGCTGCCTTAGATTCATGTTGCAAACTATTTGGTGGGAATGTTTTCTTAAAAATAGTCCTCTGCATAAAGGTTTATAAATCCACAATTTAAGCAAACAAATTTTATGATGTTTTGACTTTGTGGATTAACAACCACTTCACTATTCTCAATTAAGGTAAATACATCATCTCTTGTTTTGATATCCACCTGTTTTATTTGTCCTGAATGACAAGCAATACACTCTTTCATATTTCTCCTTTCTACATAACGATATCACTCCATAAACCGTCGGTTGGTCTTTATATTTCTTTCTCATTCAACCTCGAATTTATGGAAATCTCATAACTCAAAATGGAAAGTGATTAAAAGAGCAATCACGATAAAACCGTGGTTTTTTAATACGAAAATATCTAAGTGTATTAATTCCGCCCTCTGCCATAAACGCAAATCTATTATATTGGGGATCTAATCTTTAAAAATTTCTCCAGCAATAATCATTCTCATTATTTGATTTGTTCCTTCATAGATCTGAGTTATCTTAGCATCTCTCATCATTCTTTCAACATGATAATCCTTCATGAAGCCATTTCCACCAAGCATCTGAACGCATTCTACAGTTACATGCATGGCTGCATCTGTACAAGCCATTTTTGCCTTAGCTGCTGAAACTGAATAAGGTCTTCCTTCTTGTTTATCAAGAACTCCTTTATACAATAGATACTTAGCTTGTTCAATTTCAATCGCTAATTCAGCCATTTTAAATGCTAAATACTGATTCTTAAATAAAGGCTTGCCAAACTGTATTCTTTCTTTCAGATATTTTACCGCACAATCATATGCTCCTTCTGCAAGACCAAGTCCTTGTGCGGCGACTCCGAATCTCCCACCATCAAGAGTTTTCATTGCTATCCCAAAACCTTTTCCCTCTTGTTTTACTAAGTTTTCAGCTGGGACAATACAGTCTTCAAAAAGCAGTTCTGAAACTTTAGTTGCTCTTATCCCACATTTGTTTTCAATAGTGCCTATTGAAAATCCCGGGAAACCTTTTTCAAGAATAAACGCTGATAATCCTTTTGTTCCTTGACTTAAATCCGTTGAAGCAAATACTAAGAAGGTCTCTGATAGAGGGCCATTTGTGATGAAGCATTTGGAACCATTTAATATATAGTGATCTCCATCTTTTACAGCTCTAGTTCTTACACCGGCTGCATCTGAGCCCGCATTTGGCTCAGTTAATCCGAAAGAGCCAAATTTCTTTCCGGAACATACATCTGGAAGATATTTTTTCTTTTGTTCCTCTGAAGCGTTTTGATATATTCCTCCTGCACAGAGAGAGGTATTTACAGAATATGAGATACCAACGGCACTATGCACCTTGGAAATTTCTTCTACGGCTAAGATGTAGGATAAATAATCTCCGTCGGAACCACCATATTCTGATGGGAACGGTAAGCCCAATAAACCCATCTCACCCATCTTCTTATAAAGATCTACAGGAAATGTACTAGTTTCGTCGCTCTCAAGTACGATAGGTAAAAGTTCCTTTTGTGCAAAATCCCTGGCCACTTTCTGAATCATCTCTTGCTCTTCTGTTAAACTAAAATTCATTTTATTGCCTCCTCCTAAATTTCAAACAGCCCTTCGGCATTCGCTGAGGCAGTCGGGACAAGGATTTCCTTGAACCAACTTTTTATTGCAGTCCTCCCACTTTTAGTGGGAGGATGTTTTTTTATCGAGCTAAACTGGAAAATTCACGTGAAATAAATACAAAACGTCCTCATAATTTGATTGGCAAGGGGACTATTCTATTAAATTTTTGGGTGTCGCTTTGAAACCTATACTAATTTCTCACGAACGTATCAGATTCCGTTCTCCTACTTCTCCGCGAGCATTATTCCGGCGGGATCTGTACTGTTGACCATGATGACTGTCCTCTACTTAAATATAGGTTCACTTGACCTTTCCATAGCGCATACTAAATTCCATACCACCTCCTTAAATTTTTGATTTAGTTAAATATTCAAAAGCTTTTGATAATTGAATATTACTTGCTAGCAAGTATTTTGTCAACAAATAAATATGTATAAATATAGTATTTTATACTTAAGGTTCCTATCAAAAAATTCCAAGTCGCATTAGCAATTAACCTGTTAACTACACTATGCTCGTCTAGAAAATCATACTTCACTCTGATGCTTTGTAGACTTAATTGACAAGATAAATAAGTTTGAAATATAGTGGTAATATAATTAATAAATAGAGGTGCTGTAATTATGGAAATGACTGAATGTATCAATTTCTTACTAACTCATGCACAACAAAAAGTTTTTAAATGTTTAAAGTCAGAACTTGAACCGTTTAACGTAACGCCTGTGCAATATGGAGTGTTACAATGTCTTTGGGATAAGGGCAGTCAAACTCCCAAGCAAATTGGGAATGTTTTGGGTTTAGATAGCTCAACTATCACTGGAATCCTGGATAGATTAGAAAACAAAGCATTGATTATGAGGAATACTTGTAAAGGAGATCGGCGAACTATCAATGTTGATTTTACTGAAGAGGGATTCAAATTGCGTGATCCAATAGGTAAAATTATTGAAGAAGTAAATAAAGAAGTATTAAAACAATTTAGTTCAGAAGAACAAAATCAATTAAAGAAATTTTTAGAGCGAATTTAAACGAAAATTATAAAAGAATGGCTGATGAAGCCTATTTTTTTAATAGATTACTTTGCTAGCAAAATACTTGTTAGAAAGCATTCTGCTACATAACGGAACTGTCCTCCGATGAGCTAGGGTCGAATTCCGTGTTAAATTAGTTATAATCAAAGGTGGACAATAAAAAACCTTCCCAGTCTCTAAAGCCCAGGAAGGTTTCTCTAATGAACGGTGTTGTTTCGTTTTGCGTTTTTAATTCATAATATTCTTAATTAATTATTTATTTCACATTGCAGGAAGTAGACAGAAAATATAGAATGTTCAACGCTATTAGGGGGCTCTTGACCACCTAGAAAAATTTATTGATTTGCTTAGTCAAAGAATACTTCGATATATTTACTTTATTAAGGAGGGCATCAAATGAAAAGCACTTTACAATCTGGTTTGTATTATGAGTTTAAGTTTACTGTTCCAGAAGACAAAACTGTTCCTTATCTTTACCCAGAATCGGAAGAATTCCAAGCAATGCCTAAAGTGTTTGGAACGGGATTTATGGTGGGCTTATTTGAATGGGCATGTATTAAAGCTATCAATCCTCATTTGGATTGGCCTAACGAACAAACCGTTGGCACCGATGTTAAATTAAGCCACATTGCCGCTACACCGCCAGGTTTTACTGTTACAGTTAAACTACGTTTAGAAAAGATCGAGGGTAAAAAATTACTGTTTCATGTAGAAGCCCATGATGGGGTAAACCAAATTTCTGAAGGTACTCATGAGAGATTCATCATTAATGCAGCTAAGTTTAATGAAAAGGTAACCCGGAAATCAGAGACAAAGGCATAACTGAGCTTCGCATTACAGGAAATGCCCATCCCCACTGAATTATGTGATACGGTTTCTCAATTATGCATTGCAATATAAAAGGAAATTTATCATAAGGTACATGTATTGAATATTGAAAGTTAAAAAGCATCTGCCTTCATTCAGCAGATGCCCTAATGATTTTAAACTGTCTTTATAATTTCTTGAACTCTTCCAATTTGCCCATCCTCAAGTCTTACTTTAATTCCTCTCGGATGTTTCTGGGAGTTTGTTAGGATATCTTTAACAATACCACGCGTCCTTTTTCCTGTTCTTTGGTCTTCTTTTAAAACAATATTTACTGTGATTCCAGAATGAATATTACTTCTTACTTGGCCATCCAATCTTATTAATCCTCCCTTCTATGATTTAAGCATAACACATGGTACCAAACATTCGTTTTTGTTTTAATGTATAATTGGAAATAATATCCTTACCATCTGAGCGAAAGCTCTTTTCGCCGTGACTTGAAATCTTTAAAAATTCAATGCATTGGCTGGAGACCCCGCAGACGATATCCCTTTCTTACTTTTGCCGGGAACTTCTGTCTGATCACTTGCTAAGGGTTTTATAAAATCTCCTCGCTCTACAATGGTCATAAGTGCGTCTTTCATAAGGGGATCGTGTTCTCCCATGGTCTTCAATAAGGTTTTTCTGCTGTCAGGGGAAGCCAGCAGAGGTGTAACATCAACAAACATCCTGCCACCGGCTGCAAACTTGGGTCCAAACGATGTTAACTGGAATATGTACATTCCCAATGGTTTCAAAGGGTCAGTCATCATTTGTTGATGACTGACAGATACATAGACGTGATTTTCATGGCTCTCTGCCGCAGGGACGGGGTATAAAGTAGTAATCGGCCTACTCTGGACAATAAAAAATGTATTATCTTCCAAACACCATTCGATGTCCTGGGGGCAACCGAAATAAGCTTCGATCTGTCTTCCCAGGCGAGCCAGCTGAAAATTTGCAGGTCGGTAAGGGTTTGAGTCTTTTGCCAAGCAGGATCGATCTCCTGAGTCTCTGTTCCGCCTTCTTTAAGTCCATAGATAGGCAGTTTTTTAGTTGCTATCAACTTAGCAACAATTTCCTCTTCCCTGACTTTATAACAATCGGCAGAGACCAAGCCGGAGACCAGTGCTTCTCCCAGTCCAAAACTAGCATCGATTGATTGCATCTTTCGGTTAGAAGTAAGGGGATCAGCGGTAAATAAAATCCCTGATGCCTGTGGCAAAACTATCCTTTGCACGATAACGGATAAATAAACTTGGCCACCTCAAAACAGGCAATTTTTAATCTATGAATCGTATAAACCCCCATGTCCAAATTTCCAGGTCGCATATCCCCATCATCTTTACGTAAAGATATTAAGGATAAGTTTTATCTCTATGAAAAAGCGGGGGTAAATCAATATTGGATTATCTACCCCGAACAAAAAACTGTCGTAGTTTTTAGATTGGACAAAGAAGGAAAATTTGGTCGCCCCGACATCTATTGCAAAACTGATTTAATACAATTTGAGATATCTAGATCGATACGCATAGATTTATCATAGGTATTTAAAGAGTATTGACAAAGTGCCCCTTAGGGAGCCTTTGTTTTAAGTGTGAAATTGTCATCGTTCTCTCAACGATTTTCTGCTTCTTTCGTTCTTAAGAAACAAACTGTAACTCTTGATTATTTTCATGGCAATGGCCTTTACATAAGCGGCAATCCCTCTTTTCCAAAAACAAAAAGCTTATTGTTTTCCAATACCGTTGTATACAGCTAATGCATCGGTAATATTATACTGTTCCGAATGGTGATCTCCTTTTGCACCGGCTGAAATCAGAATATATTCTTGCTTACCCACTCTGGCTAGGCTCGCGAGACATAGACCGGCCTCATCGGTATATCCAGTTTTCCCTCCTAAGATTTCCCCTCCAGTAATATTTTGATTGTTGAGGTCTTCGAACATGGTACTGTAAAAGGTTATCCCCCCAGGGTGCTTATTAGTAGGTTGTGTGGAATGACGGGATGAAGTAAAAATCTCTCGGAAAGTATTATTTTGCAAAGCATAGCTTAAAAGAATAGCCAGTTCTTTGACTGTTGTGTAGTGGTTTGCATTATGAAGTCCAGTCGAATTTTCAAAATGGGTATTTTTCATACCCAGACTTGCCGCCTTTTGATTCATTAATTTTACAAAATTCTGCTCTGATCCCGCAATCTGATCAGCGAGTCCGTTACAGCACTCCGCTCCGCTCGGCAGCATTACTCCGTATAACAAATCGATTGCCCTGACCCCCTCACCTGGTTGGAAACCGGCCATTGAGGCATCTGCTTCGTAAAGTCCCCGAAACGTAGAATTGGTAAGTTTGATTTCGTCCTTCAGATCAGGTAAATTTTCTATCGCAACAATAGCTGTCATGATCTTAGTCAAAGAAGCAGGATAGATTTTTTCTTCGCTGTTTTTTCGCATCATGATGGTATGATCTTTTAACCGAATCAGAATCGCATTAGGACTGTTCAGCTTATCGGGAGATATAGGAACAGAGGGAGCGGATTCTATCTTAGCCGGAGGAACCGATGTTGTTCTATTGTCATATTCATTCTCATACGTATGTTGGTCTCCTAGAGTAATAATGGAATGATAAACAAAAGCAGTAATAACACCCATCATCAGAATTTTTACAAATAGGCTTATTCCTGGCTTTTTATTCGTTACTTTTCGTACCATAATAAAACAGCTCCTTATTCTGTGCTGATATTATTCAACCACAGAACAAGGAGCTATGTTAGAATTCCATCTTATGAACTTCTTAAGATTTTCTTATAACGGAAGCTTTACCGTAAATGTAGTATTTTCCAGACTACTTTCCACTAAGATTGTACCCTCGTGAGCCTTAACAATTTCTTGTGCGATGGCCAAACCCAGTCCTGCTCCACCGGTGTTTGTGGAACGTGCAGAATCTAATCGGTAAAACTTTTCAAAAATAGTTTTAAGCTTTTCCCGCGGAATTGGATTTCCCTGGTTAGTAAATGTTATAACCATATTTTTGTCCTGTTGTTTAGTAGAAATGTCAATGACGTTGTTTTCATAGCTATAGGCTATCGCATTTTTCAGAATGTTATTGAACACACGAGCCAGTTTGTCTGCATCTCCCCACAGAGTGAGGCCCTCAGGCACATTGATGGACACCTGCTTATCCTGTGGCGTGAGCATTGGATAGAATTCATCGGTCATCTGCTGAAGCATGAACAATAAATTGATTTTTTCTTTATTTAAAACAATAGCTTGAAGATTAAATCTTGTGATCTCGAAAAACTCATTAATAAGCTGCTCTAATCGATAAGCTTTTTCCAAGGTAATACAGACATATTTTGCCTTCTGTTCAGGAGGCATATCAGGAGCTTCATCCAGAAGACTTAAGTATCCTATAACGGAGGTAAGAGGTGTCTTTATATCGTGAGCCAAATAAACTACTAAATCATTTTTGCGCTGTTCGGCATCAAGAGCAGCTTTCTTTTGTTTTTCTAAGTTGTATTTTAGCTGATTAAGCTTGTTTTCCATGAAATCCAATTCCGATGATAATGTAATTTCATCATTGGATTCCTCAGCAAGTCTATCCATTCCAACGCTGATTTCATCAAAATATTTTGTGAGCCAAGAAATAAAAAACCGAAAAAATATAACTAAAAATATTAGGATTACAACAAAAAGGATCATGCCCATATTGTTGCGAATCACCAACAGATAGATTGTCTGTGCCTCCGAATTGTCAAAATTAAAGGTGTTGACTAAAAATCGAACGATACGATTTCCGATCTGTCCACGCAGGATATAGCGCAATAGATAAACAGTCACAGCAGCGGCAACTGTAATCAGAAGCATTTGAAAAAATACTTTCCTTTTTAATTTTGTATAATCATTCCTTCTTTGATCTCTCTTACTTTTCAATTTTATAGCCAATCCCCCATACGGTTTTGATATATTTGGGATGTTCCGCGCTGTCATGCATCTTTTCCCTTAAATGCCTGATATGAACCATTACCGTATTATTGCTATTGGTAAAATACTTGTCTCCCCATACCTCATGGTACAATTCTTCCGAACTGACCACTCGACCGCGATTGGAACAAAGAACCCAAAGAATAGAAAATTCTGTAGGCGTGAGAGATAGCTTTTTTTCATTTAGTGTACATTCATGGGTCTTCATGTCCATTACCAAGCCGGAAAAGGCAATCAAGTGCTCTTCCTGGTTTCGCACCGCAGAATTATATTTGGTAAATCTCCGGAGTTGTGCTTTTACACGGGCAACGAGTTCCAAAGGGCGAAAGGGTTTAGTGATATAGTCGTCTGCACCTAATGTCAACCCAGTAATCTTATCGATTTCTTCTTCTTTAGCTGTCAGCATGATAACCGGAAAGTTATGCTTTTCTCTAATTTTCCGGCAGATAGTAAAGCCATCAATATCCGGCAGCATAACATCAAGTATTGCGAGCTCTAACTGTTCCGACTCAACACACCGTAACGCCTCTTGACCGTTATAAAACTTGTATATTCTAAACCCTTCATTTCCCAAATAAACTTCGATCAGATCCGCTATGGACTTTTCATCGTCGACAATTAAAATATTGATGCTCATAAGTTCTATCCCTTCTTCCTGGATAAACACTCATTTATTATTGTACTGCATACATAATTTATATCATAATGAATTCCTTATGAAAACCTTAAGGTATTTATTAATTAATAAATTAGTCTCAGTATAAAGATACGGTAATAGAGCAAAAACACAAGCAAAAGTGTACCAAAAGCAATTATAACCTTGTCTAATTTTTTACTACTAATATACTTATTGCATAAACTATATAATATCAATCCCAGAATGCCTCCAACAGTATTTGTAATTACATCAATTATGTCTGTCGCTCCAATAGCGAAGATAAATTGAATTAATTCGGCAGTAAGGCTAAAACCCAGAATCATAGTAAACTTAGGTAAAAATCCAACTCTTTTGTAATTGACATTCATGAGCATGCCAAATGGAATAAAGATTATAAAATTGTTTATCATCTCTCCGAAATTAATACTTCCATTCAGCTTTAAAGGAGCAGCAAATGGATTCAAGTTAAGACTTCTATGGTTATAATTAAATACTGACAAAATATCGTATTGTAATTTAAATAATACTAACCAGATTAGTATTACTAAATATACGGCTAGCAATCCTCTTGATAATATTTTTACTATATAGTCTCTTCTAGCTCTTTTTTGAGAATTGTCTTCAGTTGATTGATTGCAGGCTGTCATTTCATCTAAACTCCTTTTTGTATTACATTTCAAATTGATGAGAAGTAAAATCTATTTCACTGACTTCATTCTACCAAAATGAAGTAGGCTTTCGTAAATAAGTACTTATAAATTTCTTAAGTTTTCCTTATGAAGGCCTTATTTTTAGGTATTTCCCACAAACCCAGAATGAATCAATGTTCTTAAAATTAATTCAACCTGCCTTAGTAAGGATAATATGAATATAAAAAAATATGTTTTCTCAGTAAGGTATACACCTTTTTCTTACCTGAGAAAACATATCGCTGATTACCTAAGCATTGATATCTGGTTCTCCCTGCCCTTTGTAGCCTGACCACCCAGACATAAACTTTGTAGTTCTGTGAACGAATCTTGATCAAACCAGATTATATTTAGGGGTTTAAGGCACTATGAAAGTACCTGATTTTAACTAAGGTACAGTTTTGGAAATGGTTAAATAGCGTTTTTCTTGGCATGGGACAGGGACTTAAGCAAGAAGTAGGCAATTATCGCAATAGTTACTACAGGAGATAACATTGTTGGAACTTCGACATGAAAACCTTCGAAGATCATAACCAGAGACAGGCAAAGGATGGAATACATGGCACCATTCTTAAGATAGACATAGTTCTTAATCCTATCGATATTTCCAATGGTTAACTGACGAATTACGATAGCCCCCAGACCATTGCCAAGGATGATCAAGGGTATGGACATGGTAAAGGCAAAGGCTCCTAAAACTCCGTCTATGGAGAAGGTAGTATCAATAATCTCCAAATACATAATTTTGCTGATATCAGACATGTTGCTAGAATTACTCAAGAGGCGTTGTTCATTCTCCTTGGCGTTCCTTTTAAATCCATCGCTGATAAAAAATGCAGACGAGCCGATAACTGCAGAAAGTGCCAGAATAGGATTAGTTTTTAGAGCCATAGTAACAATGACAACTAATATTATAGAAGCAACAGCAAAGAACCATGCACCGTATTTCAGGAAGAGTTTCTCGCTGTGCAGACCGAAGGACTTTTCTTCCATGAACAGCCAATGCAGGAACAGAAAGAGCAGAAATACTCCGCCGCCGAGCATGAGGATTGGTGCAGAAGCTTCAATCGATTCGTGTATATGCGGATCATTGGAAAAAGAAGCCAGCAGGGCTCCTATAGGACCGATATCTGGGTTGGTCACCCAGACGATGCCCCAGGGCAACAGGCCTCTGACCAAAAAAACTGCAATCAAGATACCATAAATTAAGAACCATCTTCTTGCTTTTGCCGACATTGTCGCCAGAACTTCAGCGTTGATAACAGCATTATCAATGCCTGAAACGACTTCAAAAATGCATAAACCAAGTACAATCATTAGGATCGAAGCTATCTCCAAATTTTAGCACCTCTTTAATTAATAGGCATTGGCGATGTATAGCTAACCTATCAAGATTCTTTCCCTTACATTCTTCCACTAACAGCAAAAATAATGCCATGTTCTAAGAAGTTAGGCTGTTTTAAAGAAACAGTCTAACTTAAGTTATTCCCCTATATCCACTTGTATTCTCAAGTACAATTGGATTTTCCCTTCCAGTTATCCAGCTGGCCGATCCGCCCCAGCCGCTCCGGATTAACAAAAAAGGATACAACTTGGTTAGTTTGTAACTTTATTCAATTCATCCCTGATTTTTTTAAGAACGGTTGCTTCGATCAGCTTTATTTTGAAAATTAGGCGGTTCGAGGTGGACTAATCCAGATTAACCAAACCTCAAAACCGCCCTTTTCTTGCCTGATTAAACAAACTTCATACTAGAAGAGACTCTTTGGGATGCGGCCCCAATCCTTTATGGATAACGTACCAACCTAAAATTTCCGGCTCGGAGCTCTGCCTCTTAGTACTGCCTATAGAATTCATAAAGCTTCTGATCGACTTCAACCCAGCCTTTCCAAGCCAGGTGCCAAAGATCTTTGAGATAATAATCCTCATATTCATGAGAGGAAAAATCAGCCAGAGGATACCCTTCTGCTTGGACAAGGGCTGCCAGCTTTTGATAACACTGTTCTCTCTGTAAACGGTCCAAGCCGGTATAATCGTACCATCGACCATTCATGGGAATAATTACTAATAGAGGTTTGGCGCCTTTTTCCTTTAGCGCTTGCAATAGGAGCTTTAAGTCATTATATTCTGGTGAAGATAAATTCAAATCGTTTTTATCTTTATCTTTGCTTTCTTTTAATTTCGGGAGCAGGTACTCCTGATAAAACTTATTATCCATCTTAAATGGATTATTGTCCGTGGATTTAATCGCATCGACTTTCGCTTCTTCACGAAGCTTATCCCATTCTATTGCCGGCGGATTCGCTGCTTTAGCCGAATACCTTGCCACTTGCTTATCTGCCAGGTCTTTAACCTGCCATCTCACTTTTAAAAAATCTCTAAACTCTAAGGCCGAGTATTCCATGCGAGCAGGGAGCCAATTCAAAGTTTTATTTACTTTAGCCATAATACTTGAGTTGATTTCATTTTCCAACATCTTCTTAAGATAGGGATAATCTTTATAAGCTTCCGGAAAATTGAGAATCCGTTCAGCAATCTGATGCTTTAAACTCGGAGAAATATCAGCGCTAAAAAACATGTTATAGGCATGAAGGGCTGAAAAATTCCCTTCAAAAGTTGATTGCGAGATTCCTCCCGGACCAAACCACTGGGGGGTTATAAAGATAGCAATTTTCTTTCCTCTTAAGTCCTCAAGGGAAGCTAAGTTCAGTACATTAATAATCGTTTGGGTTCCGCCCCTACCAATCATAAAGGGGGTCACGCCCGTCTCAGGGGTTAGCACTTTAGCCGGGTGATAATTGTTGATCATGGACATTTCAGAGGATCCATACATAGGAATCACTCCCGGGGTGTCAACCGCTTCCTGCTGCAGGATGCTTCCTTGAAATGTGTCGAAATTAGGGTTAACCCCCATAGCCTCGACGACACCCGGTTTAAGAATAAACCTTTCGGCGAACAGCTTTAATCCCGCACCAAGATTAGTAATTGTAAGCACGAAAAGAACAATTGCCACAAGCACCGCAGCCAGTGAATATCTTAAGGCCAAAGGTTCCTTTAGCTCTTGTTTTTGGGACGGCTTTTGATTTAGAGCTACGAGGGGCATTTTCTAACCCTCCTTACAAGTTCTTACTTCCACGCACTAGGTCAGTCTTTTCCTTAGTTATCTCATAATCTCCATATTAACTTAAATTACAATGAAATTCACAGGATATAAATGGGATTTTTAAGGGTTCTATTTTCAATTACCGGTCTTGAGCATATGGCAGTTCTCAAAGTTAGAATGTCATTACTAAGTTCATTAGCCTTTGTGGCTTGTAAGCAAAAAGAATGACTTTCATCTCAATTTAAACAGTCAGGGGATAGATCACACATAGTTTTACATGTGACCCATCCCCTGATTGTTTATGCATATATACTCGACCAAGGACAGAGAATACTAAAATGTATAAGAGAACTTAGATGAATGGGCTAACTTTATTTAAAACCAGAATCTGGAGGGATTATAATTGGGAAATAAGCTGGTTGAGTTCTTATCTAAGCTAACAACCTCTTCAAAGGAAGTTACTCCTGATATTCTTATCCTACAATTCACGATAGTCAATGCTTATCTGGTGGGAAAACCAAACCAAAGTGACTGGACTCTAGTTGATACCGGTCTGGAAAACTCAGCAGACTTTATTATTCAAGCAGCAGAGGAACGTTTTGGCAAAGGAGCTCGTCCTCAAGCCATTATTCTTACTCACGGACATTTTGACCACGTGGGCTCGCTAAGCAAGCTTTCTCAGCATTGGGATATTCCCGTTTATGCCCATGAGTTCGAACTTCCTTACATTACCGGAGAAAAAGATTATCCCCTGGCCGATCCAAGCGTAGGCGGCGGCCTGGTGGCAGCAATGTCTCCCACCTTTCCACACACCAGTATAGACATTGGCTTTCGAGCTAATCCCCTACCCTCAGACCACAGCGTCCCGGGTATGCCCGGTTGGAAATGGATACTAACCCCCGGCCACACTGACGGTCATATAGCTCTATTCCACGAATCAGATAGCATACTTATCCCGGGAGATGCCTTTACGACAGTAAAACAAGAATCCCTGTTGTCTGTGATGACACAAAGCGAACAAATAAGTGGTCCACCGCTTATCTAACCACTGACTGGAAAGCAGCGGAATCATCCGTCAAGACATTAAGAGACCTAAAGCCTTCCTTAGTTATTCCCAGCCATGGTCAGCCAATGAAGGGTGAAGAGTTGACCCTGCATTTAGATATGCTGACTCATCACTTTGAGGAAATCGCCGTGCCGGAACAAGGAATTTTTGTTGATTGAAGATAATCTTCATCACCTAACATCTACTGAAGCAAAAGTCCGGCCAATTCCTTTCTCATACTCAACTTTCGGATAGCCCATGATGACAAATAATCCTTCTCGGCTTTTACAGCGAATACCATAGCTTTTTCTAAATTTCTGGGCAGCCTTACCGTTTTGAATCAAGGGATGGACAGCTCCTAACATACACGTCCCCAATCCCAGGGATTCAGCGGCAATCATAGCATAGGTAGCTGCAACTATGGGATCGGCAGGGTCAGAATAGGGAGAGCCATAAAAGTAGAGGGCAGCAGGGGCATCATAATTAACCAGGTTGATGCCCTTTTCCATATTGTCTAAGTATAAGTTAATGGTAGGTCGAACAAATCCTCTGAATAATTCGTCGTTGGCCTTTCCCCAAAACGGACGCATCAGCCTTAAAAACCATTCAGATACCAGCCATTTTATGCCTTTTAAATAATCACAAAAGTCCTCAGCAAATTTACGCACCTTTGCCGGACTGTCAAAGACTAGTAGGTTTACATCCGAAGGAGGCAGACCCATGGGACATGTTTGAGCTGCTTCTATGACTTTTGCCAGAATCTCTTTTTCTACAGGGACAGCTTTAAACTCACGAATACTTCGTCGCTGCTGAAATAAGTTTAACACTCCCTCATAGGTTGGGAGTTTCGTTTCTTTTGACAGGCTGAATAAATCCTCGGAAGACAAACAACGGCCACTAATTTTAATAGCATCTTTAGGACAAATTGCCATACAATGTCCACAGGCAATACATCCATAAACTGAATTTATCCTGATAACCTTACCCTTTTGGAGAGAGAGGTTAAATCCCTTGCATACTTCAACACATAAACCACAGCCAACACACAGTTTCTCATCAATCAAAATATCGGCTGACTCTTTAGTCCGCGAAGTAGGTATAGACACGCAGGTATCCTCCCCGTTTATCAAAATTCTAAAGCAGACCCAGCCAAGGCCCATCTGAAGGCCTTCGGAAACTCTGCAGCTAGCTTAGTTAACATAGCAGATCCTGTACAATGATTGGGTGCCAGGCACTCAAGATCAAGGCTTTTAAGATAGTCGATGGTTTGCTGCCGTTGATCCGCGGAAGCTGGTCCAAGATGAGTTCCGCCAATAATCCCTCTCACTTTACTTTCTTTAGTTACCTGCCTGGCCTGCTCTACAATGTTTACCAATCCGGAATGGGCACAGCCCAGCAGAATGATTAAACCTTGATCCGTCACATAAAACAAGCTTAAATCATCTTTAAGACTGTCTTGAACAACCTGCTCTCCTGCCAATTCAACCAAATGGTTATCTATGTGCTCAAAGGATGATTCTCGCAGAATTTCCCCACTTAACCATAGTCCCGGCCTCAATTCAAAGGGTTTACTATGCCAGTGAAACCTGGCACCTAAGCTTTCTAATTGCTGCTGACAATAAGGAACACCGATATAGCGGTTTGGTTGAATATCGGAAACTTTAGCCAAGTGGCCTGCAAATAAATTCGGATGAGCGTAGACAGATGTTATCCCTTTATATTGTAATAACTTGTAGAGTCCTCCCGTGTGATCATAGTGTCCATGACTTAAGACTACCTTATCAACTTGGCGCAGATCATGGCCCAGAATTTGAGCATTGTTGACAAGGTTCCCCTGCTCTCCCGCATCAAACAGGATCTTCTCATCTCCAAAATCTAAGAGCATGGACAACCCCCACTCCCCTAACAACCCTAAGGGAACCCCAACAGTGTTTTCAACTAAGATTGTCACTTTTAGCTTAGTCATTTTACTCCCTCCTTTAAATGCCCGGCAGCATATCCGCTCAATACTCCGAAAAGAATAACTTATCAATGATTTCCCTATGGATTATTCATATCCTGCAAAACCTATTAATTATTCCTTAATTTCACAAACTATAATATTAGCGAATTACTAGAGAACAAACTGATTTGTCCCTCTCTTCTTGTTAACCTTTCAAAAAGGTTGGAAATGAGGATTTATTTGAGCTCTATTTCCTGCTATAATAGGTTTGACTTTAAAATTCGATGATGGAGGATTAGTCATATGAAATTTGTAACACAACTAAAAGGTGAAGACACATGGGAAGAAATCTCCTTAGAAGAGTGCTTATTTAAAACAGAAACCGCTGGTTTCTATATTCCGGGAACTGTACAAAAGATGTTAGAAGATGGCTTAGCAGTGGATACTCCTTGGTCAATCTTTAAGAAAGTTGAATAGCTATTCCTTCTAGTGAAGGATTTAAAGGAGCCCGTCATGGTTAGACGGACTCTTTTTTATAAGGAAGGTGAAGTATTATGGGAATTTTCCTGACCATTTTTATTGTCTTTATCGCAGTTGCCCTATTTCGAGCTCCTCACTCCTCCTCCTCTCAACACAGATCAAACTCTATTTCTCATTCAAATTATCCCATGTTCTCTGATGGCCATGATTACAATGACTCTGATTATTCTTCCAGCGACCACGGCGGATGTGATTCTTCAGGTGGGTGTGACTCCGGAGGGTGCGATTCAGGAGGGTGTGGCGGAGGAGACTAACGCCGACTTGTCTGTCTTAAGTTAAGAAACGCGCACCAGCATGGATGACAAATAGTTCTATAAGATTTAACTTGTTCTTAAACAACTATTCGTCAGATATATAGTCCTTCATTCGTCTATTTAATTAAGGCTACATATCAAATCTATAACTGGGGGGATTTATACGTGAAAAGAAAACTATGGTACTCTCTCGCCGTGCTGGCAGTTTTCACAGGTATGATTATCATGACTGGCCTAAATGAACCGCCCAAGCAAAGCATTGCCCAGGAACCAGAGCAAGCCCAACCCGAGAACCTTGGTCTCCCTACGCTTGGCTCCCTGGATAATCTGCGCAGTATCCTGAAAGATGCCGAGAATTCCAGAGGATTAATGGGGCAAGGTGTGCTGATGGGAGCAATTGCCTTAGATGGAATGACGAAGTCAGCTGGTGCCCCACCTGTAGATCAGGCTTCTCCAACTAATTCAGGAGTTACATCTAAGGAAAGTAAAAACTATTCCACGACCAACCTTCAAGTAGCAGAAGTTGATGAAGCTGATATTGTCAAAAGTGATGGTACCTATCTTTACCAAGTGAACAACCAGGAACTTCTCGTCATTCAGGCAGACCCCTCTGATCAAATGCACATTGTTAAACGAATCAGTTTTGATGAAAACGAATTTTCGCCCCAGGAATTATATGTTGACAATCAGTACCTGGTTGTCTTAGGCAATGCCATCTATCCGGAAACCCTGCCCTCAGCTGCAGAAAAAGATCAATCTAAGGCTATGATCTATCCGCCGATATTCCACAAATCCACGACTAAGGTGATTATCTATAACCTAGCCGATAAAGCTAATATAACCAAACTTCGGGAAGTCGAGCTTGACGGTGATTATGTCTCTTCTCGAAAGATCGGTTCAAATTTATACTTAATGGCTAACCAGTATCTAGACTTATATCGAATCATGAACTCAGATATGGAACCCACTTTACCCAGTTATCGTGATACAGCGCTGAATAATGAATTTGTCAGTCTGGATTACGCCAAAATTCGTTACTTTCCAGATTGTATCGAACCCAACTATCTAATGATCGCCAGTCTTAATCTTGATCAAGCCCAGCAAGAAATGCAGGTGCAAACCTTTCTGGGTTCCGGGCAGAATGTTTATGCCTCCCCCTCTGATCTCTATATCGCTGTAACTCAATATGAGAGGGCTGAACAGGATCCCTCCGGCACCACTCCGAAGAAGCATGTAATCTCCGGACCCTATAGCATGGCCACAGCTCTATACCGGTTCAGTCTCGATCCAGACGGAATTGAATTGCAAGCTAAAGGAACCGTGCCCGGAAACATTCTCAATCAATTTTCCATGGATGAATACAATGACTGCTTCAGGATTGCTACTACCACAGGAGAGATCTGGCGCTCGGATGAAACCACTTCAAAGAACAATGTTTATATCTTAGGGCAAGACCTCCAATTAATGGGTAAGATTGAGGATATAGCTCCCGGTGAAAGGATTTACTCGGTTCGTTTTATGGGGGATCGCGGCTATATGGTGACCTTTAAGAATGTTGATCCCTTTTTTGTCCTAGATCTTAAGGATCCCTCTGCTCCCCAAATCCTAGGTGCTTTAAAAATTCCGGGTTACAGTGATTATCTCCATCCTTATGATGAGAATCACATTATAGGCTTTGGTAAAGAAACCATAGAGCTAAGTTCAACCAATAACCCAGGGATTCTTCCCGGTTCCCCCATGGGTTCCAATGCTTACTACCAAGGGATGAAACTGGCTGTCTTTGATGTAACCGATGTAAGCAAGCCAGTGGAAATGTATAAAACCACAATCGGCGACCGCGGGACTGATTCAGAAGTACTTCATAATCACAAAGCTTTACTTTTCGATCAAGAGAAAGGGCTACTATCCTTCCCCGTCACGGTGATGGAGGTCAAAAACTCAGTCAAAAGTCCTTCCGGGGTTCCCCAATATGGCTCATTTACCTTCCAGGGGGCCTATGTCTATAATTTTGATTTGCATAGCGGTTTCACCCTAAGGGGTAAAATTACTCATCTTGATAAGCCAGATTTATTGAAAGCCGGTCAGCATTATTATGGAATCAAGGAAATTGAACGAGTTCTTTATATCGGAAATACATTGTACACCGTCTCAAAAGGAAAAATAAAAGCTAATGATCTAAACTCTCTGGAAGAGAAAAAAAGTTTATCTCTTAATCCTTAAAAACTTTACCTGTTCAACTAGATTTGTTAAGCTAACAAAGATGGATAAGTATTGATTAATCCATGTACCGCTTTCACATTCAAGAGAAAGGGGTGCATGGAAATTTATTTCTAAGCCGCTTTTTCTAAATAGTTTTTTAGCAATGAATTAATTTATTGGTAAAGTGATCTCAACAAGTAAATCCAGAAACTAAGAAAGGTCTGTTTAAAATGTTTGATACAGTAATTACCGGTGGTTTAATAGTAGATGGTACGGGTACTCCCCCCTATCAAAGTGATGTGGGGATACAGGGTGGCCTGATTGTAGAAATAGCCCCCGACCTGTCTGCAAAGGCCTCAAGGGTTATTGATGCGACGAATAAAATAGTAACTCCGGGGTTCATAGACGTTCATAGTCATTGCGACTTAGTACCCTTTATGTCTGATTCCATTCGGGAGAGCAGAATCAGGCAAGGAGTAACCACCGAGATTATTGGCCAATGCGGATTGGGCTCGGCCCCCCACCTCCAAAGAATGGAGGATTGGCGCAATTATCTTATCCCAATCTTAGGTCCCGGGCCGCTAACCTGGGATTGGCAAGACTTTTCTATGTTTTATAGGGAACTCGCTGAAGCAGAAAAACCTAATAACTTGGCAGCTCTAATTGGTCACGGGGCAGTTCGAGCCCAAATTCTTGGCTTAAATAACCTCAAGCCTTCGGCCAAAGAAATCGAAGCCATGAGCGGGATTGTTGAGGATGCAATGGCTCATGGAGCTTTAGGGATATCCTATGGTTTAGCATATCTCCCCGGGATGTTTGCTCCTAAAGAAGAACTAATTGCCCTGAGTTCGGTAGTTGCAGCTTATCAGGGGATTATGATGATTCATATCCGCAGTCACTCTCGTCAGGTTCGTGAAGGAATGTCAGAAGCAATTTCTGTCGCCAAAGAATCCGGAGTTAAGTTGCAGGTTTCTCATATGCGTTCCTATGCCAATCGAGATTTTGGCATAACAGCCGTGGAATTGATTGAGATAGTAGAAAAAGCCAGGATGGATGGTGTGGATGTAACCTTTGATGAACACCCTTATACCGCCGGTAGTACCCTCTTGTCTCAGACTTTACCTCCCTGGGCTAAAGAAGGTGGCAGCCCGGAGATCATTCGTCGCTTAAAAGACCCTCAACTAAGGGCTAAACTAAAGAATGACCTCCAGGGTCAAGGCCCCGACTACCCCGGCTGGGATAACTTTGTCGGTATGGTTGGGTGGTCAAATATTATGATCAGCTCTGTCAGCAAGCCCCAAAATAAATGGGCAGAGGGCTTAACTGCAGATCAATTAGTTCCCAAAAAGAGTTTTCCTGATTCCCAACTAAATAGTCAAATCATTGACTCTATTGCCGACCTATTAATCAGTGAGGAATGTCGTTGTTCCATGGTCATGAAGAATCTATTTTCCGAAGAGGATATTATTGCTTTACTCAAGCATCCTTTATGTCAAATTGGCTCAGATGGCATTCCTACCGGTAAGCCCCACCCGCGTTTATTTGGCACATACCCTAAATTCTTAGGAGAGTATGTCCGCGATAAAAATACAATGACCTGGGCTGAAGGGGTTAAGAGAATTACCGGAGACCCTGCACAACGTTTGAATCTACGAGACAGAGGATTTATCAAAAAAGGCTTTATGGCCGATCTAGTAGTTTTTGATCCCCAGAAGATTGCTGCTACTGAAGACTATACTAACCCTGCCCAGCATCCCACCGGTATCAACTATACGATAATTAATGGGCATATCGTTCTTGCCAATGATGAAGTACTAAACACAAATGCCGGCAGCATGATCGGGATGAACTATTAACTTACATTATACTGATTACTCTTTAGTGCTTACTAATTGTTGTGCAAACAATTTCTAAGAACGCGTTTGAATTAGCTAGATTAGTACTGAACGAAAATAAAGATAACCAGCAGTTTACGGGATAAAAAATTCCCGTTACTACTGGTTTTTTTCTTATTAAATTACTTGCCGAAAAACCCTTTATTTAGGTGCGGATAGCATCCTTATATCCAGCCAAAAATAAAGAAATCAGGTGAATTACGAGGAGTTATAATATGTATTTCATAATATTTGATTTAGAATTTAATCAAGACGTCGCTTCTTTACAGAACTTTGATGGAAAAGGATCCCCCTATCCCTTTGAAATCATTCAAATTGGTGCCATCAAATTAGACTTGGAATTTAACACTGTAGGCACTTTTAACCGTTACGTCAAGCCAACCTTCTACACCAGAATTAATCCATTTGTCACAGATTTAACGGGTATCACCACTGAGCAGCTTTTAACTGAAGAACCCTTTCCGGAGATTTATAAGGCCTATACAGCGTTTATCAAGGAGAGGGATTCAATATTCTGTACTTGGGGCATGTCTGATATAACAGAACTATTCAGAAATGTCGAAGCCCATCAATTAAGCCCCAAGTTTTCACCCGAAAAGGTTATTAACATACAACCCTATGTCTCCACGCATTTCAATCTTTCTCAAAAAAACTTATTACGTCTTCAACATGCAGTAGAGTTGCTACATATTCCAATAACAAATGCATTTCACAATGCCCTTCATGATGCCTTTTATACGGCTGAAATATTTAAAAAAGTATACAATCCCTCAATTCAACCAAAGCCCTATGCCCTATCCTATAGGACAATTAGAGCAAAACGCCCATCAAGAGTGATAGACACGGATAAACTTCTTCAGCAATTTGAAAAAATGTATGCCCGCAAAATAACCAAAGAAGAGGAAGAGATGATTCAACTTGCCTATAAAATGGGAAGAACCAATCAATTCTTGAAAGACACTTAAAGTGGTCTTTTGGGACGGGCCAGGTACATTTACCATTGGAAGTAAATTACTTTTCTGCAAAGATAAACACATCTGTAGTGATAGACCCATCGCTCTCCGGATAGTCTTGCTCTTTGATCTCAATGATAGAAAAATGATTATCTTCTAGTATTTTCTTGACACTTTGTGCGGGATGATAGAAATAGTATATTTCCTCCTTAGAAAAACTGGTTTTCTCAAAACCATCCTTTTTCCCTTCCATAAAGCTTAAATATAGTTTACCTTCCCTCTTTAAATAGTTTGAAACCTTTTGCAGAAGGGAAAGCACTTCTGATTGATTTAAATGAACTATACAAAATGATAAGAATACCGCATCAAATGATTCGGTTTTAAAACTAATGTCTCGTATATCTTCACAACTAAAATCTCCCGCTGGAGCATTCTTTCGGGCTAGTTTAATCATTTCCTCGGAAAGATCAATTCCTTTAAGAGTAAAATTTTTACCTACTAACATTAACTGTCTCGCTACATTACCTGGTCCACACCCTAGATCCAAAACTTTTATTCCTGGCTCAAGCAAATTAATAAACTCTTTAATCATTTGTTGGTAAGGTGGATAGTCAGTAAATTTGTCATTAAAGGCAACACAGTTGTTGTCATAGGCAGTTATAGTTTTACGGGTTCGTTCCATGCAGCAACACCTTTCAATTTATACAAATATATGCTTGTTAGTTAAGACGGCCACTCTCTTCACGCCTAGCTTATATTATTAAGCATACAAATACACATTTCAAGAAGTGATCATATAATAACTTATATAATTGGCAACTGAATTTTGTTCAGATTCATTTCAGATTATTTTTGATTAGAAAGGATGCTTTAGGATGAATAAAATGAAAATCTTAGAAGTACTTAATGATGCATTACAAAATGAGCTTGAAATTGAAAAGGTTATAATCCTATACACTAATGGGGAGACTTTTGAAATTGACAGCGAAGCCGAAGAAGGAGAAGAAGATATAATCCCCCAACTCTCCGAAAATGCTGCTCTTAACGATGGTGACGTTAATGATGATGTAAGGCTAGTTGAATTCGCAGAAATAGATGAATTGGATAAACCAAATGATTTCCAAGAACTAGCTGAATTGCCTGAAACAAAGGAAGTTGAGAGTGTAGATTTTAAGGATAATATAGCGACCATAGTCCTGGAGGGTAATTGGACTCACATAAACTATCTTCCATTCAGCCGGAAAATTAATATTATAAACTAAGAACACTAATAAGAAGATGCCTCAAGCTGCTGAGACATCTTCTTATTAAATCCAGACACTGTTTATAATTAGCTAGCTATTATCTGATTCTTCTACGTCAAGTAAATCAAGCATAAATAGAAATAGCGGAATTCCAAACAATAGCCCCCATACACCCATAAAATGCTCAGAGAGCAATAAAACTACGAAGGTGAAAAATACTGGCAGTTTGGTTTTTATGGACATTAATTTTGGATTTAAAAAATAGGCTTCAATGGCATGCAATAATACTATCATACCAATAACATAAAGTATTTTTAAAAATCCACCCAGTTTAAAAGCGATAATTGATAAGGGAATAAGTGAGATTATTACACCAGCCACAGGGATTAATCCTAAGATAAAAATCATAAATCCTAATCCTATGACCTGATGAAACCCTAACAAACTCAAAAAGATCGCCGATAAAATCGAATTTATAAAGGAAATCAAAATTTGTGTTTCCATTACTTTTGCAAAGGAGTTCACAAAATTTTGGCCCAATTTTTTATAATAAATGTAAACGAAGCTTGCCTTACTGGATTCGAACTTATTTAAGAACCTAATAGTTTTATCTTTTTCAAGTATCAGAAACAGGCTCAAAATTAAGGCAATAAAAATATTTAAACTAAAATTCCAGATATTTGTTACTGAATGGATTAAAAATGTTCCTCCTTCGACCACATAGGACTGGATGCTTGTGCTAATAGCTTCTCTCAACTGCGGATTGATCGCATCCTCATAATTATTGATATCAAAATTACTTAGCTGAACTCCTATGAACATTAACTGCTTCGTTAGAATGGGTATATATCTGTATATTCCAAAGATAATTGATGACGCTACAAAAGCAAAGACTACGACAGTTACCCAAGTTCTGTTTATAGGGATTAGTTTAACAATCTTGGAAAAGATGTAGTTCTGAATCCCGTATAAAATGAAAGAAAACATGAAGGTCAGAAGAAGTAAATTCATCATAGGTCGAACCCCTATGATGATTGCAAATAAAAGAAGTAAGGACAACCCCTTTTTAAACAAATTACTTTCCAAAAAATTTTGAAATTTCATTATGAGTTTTTTGCCTCCTGAGAACTCTTAATTTTTTGCTTTATATTCTATTATACTACATAATACCACGTTACCTCCAAGGTATAAAGGGGCTGTCCGGTTCTCATTATTTCCACGGGTAACATGGTACCCATCTATAAACAAAAATAAGAGGCCACTCATTGAGTGGCCAATTTAAAATAATCCCGCAAAGTTCCTCACAACTAATGGATACACGGCTCAAGATTAATATTCAACTAAACTTTACCAAAACCAGATACCAGTTGGTTTAATCAAAACTCTTTACAAACATATTTCTGAAGACTAACATTTCAAGGATAGAAACTGCCTACTAAAAAGTAAACCACCTAAACATTTCTTGGTAACGTATGGGAAACTAATCTGGACAAATCCTCCACTATCTGTTGACTTTAATCTACTTACTGCGGTCAATCTTATAATTCACCATTGATAAGGTAAGTCTTAAATCACCTGAATTCTATACAGTTTCCGTTTCCAATTCTCTTATCTGATCACCGAAAATCTTATTGATCACTGACAATTTAACGTTAACTATTAACCACTAACTACTAAACGACTAACTACTGAACGACCTAACTAACTGAACGCTAACTACTGAACGACCTAACTAACTGAACGACTAACTACTAAACGACCTAACTAACTGAACTCTGACTACTAAACGACCTAACTAACTGAACGACTAACTACTAAACGACCTAACTAACTGAACGACTAACTACTAAACGACCTTACTAACTGAACTCTGACTACTAAACGACCTAACTAACTGAACGACTAACTACTAAACGACCTAACTAACTGAACGACTAACTACTAAACGACCTAACTAACTGAACTCTGACTACTAAACGACCTAACTAACTGAACGACTGACTACTAAACGACCTAACTAACTGAACGACTGACTACTAAACGACCTAACTAACTGCACTCTAACTACTAAACGACCTTACTAACTGAACGGCTAACTACTAAACGACCTTACTAACTGAACGACTAACTACTAAACGACCTTACTAACTGAACGACTAACTACTAAACGACCTTACTAACTGAACGACTAACTACTAAACGACCTTACTAACTAAACAACTAACTACCTGACTAAATGTTTCTTTATTGATCGATTGACTGACTGATCGATAGGAGGAACTTTGCGGGAAATCTTTCTTTATTGAGAAACAGGAAAACCACCTATCTAGGTGGTTTCAATTCTCGAAATTCAGCATTCTCTGACTGATTGCAATGCCAACTTTCGATGAATCGAAAACTTTTGCCTAGCACGCGACCAACAACTTTTTGGATCTGAATTACTGTTATTGTGTTCTTATGACTTTATTATACCCATAATTAATGTATTGTCAAGAGTAAACGAAAAGAAAATTACATCATCAAAATGGTTGTATTTTTCTAGGGCGATAATGTCTACGAACACTATCGCCACCCTACATTATATACTTATGCTTTCAGGACTTGAGATCTCTGCCAGCTTAAATCGATTCAGCTTGCAGGCTAATTATTAGATAAAATTTCCTCCGTCAACCACAATTGTTTGTCCGGTCACAAAACCTGCCTGAGCGATTAATGCAAACACTACCTCTGCAATATCCTCCGGCTCGGCAACTCTACCAAGGGGTGTTCCCGCAGCAAGACGAGTGATGTGCTCATCCTTACCTTCAACCCAACGAGTTTGGACAATTCCTGGGGCTACAGCATTAACTCTTACCTCAGGTGCTAAAACTCGGGCCAGCGATTTAGTAACACTGGTAGCTGCGGCCTTAGAAGCGGAATAGGCGATGGAACTCCCTAACCCGGTCAGACCGGCTATTGAAGTTATATTAATAATACATCCTTTACTTTTCTTTAACTCTGCGGCTGCTGCTCTACAGCAAAAAAACATTCCCTTAACATTAACTCCGAAAATATCATCCCAATACTCGTCCTTCATTCCTTCTAGGTCAGAGTGTTCAACAAAATGAGTAATTCCGGCATTATTGACCAGAATATCCAGTGTTCCGAATTCAGTCACTACTTTACCGACCATTGCCCGGACTTCTTCATCCTTAGATACGTCAGCCTTATAGTACAAACTGCGAACCCCAATCTGCTCTATCTCTTGACACGTCTTTATGGCATCTTCTTCCGAACGGGAGTAATTAATAGCAATATTAACTCCCGCCTTAGCTAGTATCAATGCAATGGCCCTGCCAATCCCAGTACCGCCTCCGGTGATCAAAGCAGTTTTATTTTTCATTTTAAGTACCATTCCTTTCGCTATGCTCAAGGCACAAAAATTTATGAAAGTGACCCCTGCTGGTTATAATCCAATTGGATAAGCAGA
>NZ_FNCP01000071.1 GCF_900100785.1 Desulfosporosinus hippei DSM 8344
GCAGGACAAGCCTTTAGCGAAATAACGGGTTTAATTAATGTAGTAACCGCACAGATTGAAGAAATCTCTGAAGAGATTCAACAAATGGCTGTAGGCAGTGAAAGAATAGTCGCCTCCGTTTCGGAGATCTATGAGACGAGTAAAGAAATTACAGGACAGACCCAAACCGTATCGGCAGCCACAGAGGAACAATCAGCCTCGGTGGAGGAAATTGCCTCTTCCAGCCAGGTGTTGGCTAATATGGCGGAAGAGTTGCAAGAAACTTTGAAGAAATTCACGATATAGCAATGTCCATGTTTTATGTTTTTTTATAGAAAAACCTATACCTATAATTTTGACAAAAATATCTTGACACATTTGGTACTTTCGTGTAGAATCATAACTCGTGGTACCAATACGAGCCATTAGCTCAGTCGGTAGAGCACCTGACTTTTAATCAGGGTGTCCCGCGTTCGAGTCGCGGATGGCTCACCAAATAATTATTTAAGTGTATCAAAGGCATTCGAAAGGGTTTACAGCCCTAAAATAGTGATCATAAAAAGACAGGGACTAAATTTAAATTTTAGGTCTCTGTCTTTTTTTGTTATATATTAGTCTAATTATAGTTAAACAAAGGTTGGAACCTAAAGGAAATAACAGAAATTTGATGAAAATTGAAAAAATATATATAATATTTGCTTTTTGTATGTTATAGTCAAATAAAAGCAAATAAGAAGAAGATTTTTTAAATTATATAAAGTTATTGACAAGGCAAACTGAGCGAAAGCTCAGGACGCAAAGCTACGGATCTTCCACTCTTAGGGGTAAAGATGGCCGAGTTACCAATTAGAATTTTAACGCGCCTTGTCTAAAGGGGGCGGTTTTTTCGTTTCTAAAAATCAATAACATTCTTGCAACAGTTTTTTCTTTTAGGTAATGGACTCAAATTATTTGGATGAAGGGGACATGTAAGAGATGACAAAGATTAAATACCGAATTATTCTTATGTTAATAACGTTAGCACTTATTATGGGTTCTATTCTCGGCGGGTACAGCATTTATAATTTGGTTGTTGCGGAAAAAGCTAATCTTGATCAGTATAACGATACCTTGTACGATCAATTCGATCGGACGATTATGCTGCAGGTACAGACTGCCCACAGCCTAGTACAGGATGTTTACAATAGCCAGCAAAAAGGAGAATTGACTCCAGAAGAAGCAAAAAAGAAAGCGGCGGATTTAGTAAGAAATTTGCGCTTTGATGGAGGAAATTATTTTTGGGTTGATACTACAGAGGGGATAAACGTTGTACTGTTGGGAAGAGATACTGAAGGTAAATCCCGCTATGAAGCCAAAGATAGCGCCGGAGTATCCTTTGTTCAGGAGTTCATAAAGAATGGAACTCAAGTTGGTGGTGGTTACACAGATTATACATTTGCTAAGCCTAATGAAACAGAGGCTTTGCCAAAGAGAAGTTATACCTTGCTATTTGAACCCTATAATTGGGTAATCGGGACTGGGAATTGGGTAGATAATATTGATAAACTTGTTGAAGCCAAACAACTTGAATTAGAACAAAAAGCTAAA
>NZ_FNCP01000001.1 GCF_900100785.1 Desulfosporosinus hippei DSM 8344
CAGCTTCAATTGAAAGGATATCAAGTTCTGAAAGTGTGCTAGGCAGCTATAAATTAGGTGATATCAAGAGATCCGAAATGGCTCTCGGGCATCCTATTGTAGTTGAGACTTTACGCTGAGATACTCGATCTTGGCCTCAGAACCCAAAGTGAGAGTATTTTCGTAAGAAAAAGAGCCAAATCTTGCGATTTGACTCTGGATTTAAATAGTAAACAGTACAAGTTTATGGTGATATCACAAATGTGACTGACCATTAAACTTCAATACTCTGTCCTTTTGCCTGAGAGATTAGCAAAGCATTTTGCGTTGCCCCTTCGGCGCCCATTAATGGATCTCTCCAGAGTCCTGTCAATTTACGGTCCTGCTTAAATGTAAGCTCCTGAAAGTACAACCTCTTCGGCAGGCAAATTTGCCTATCTCCCGTAAATATCATCCAGTAATTATTTAGTTAAGTTTTTAACGAGCTAACTTATATTATAATTTCAATTTCAAAATTATTCAAGGATTTAATAAAATAACCAATAATAATTTTGTATTTATTTAGTGAGTGAATCTGCTTTAACTATATTGCATCTCATATAAAGGGCAGATTCACTTGAACTGTAAATCTTCAAACCTTCCATGTTTCTCAAATTGATGCACTCGCAAGTTTTATGCTCCGACATTTTTAGTTAGCACTGTAGAGCTTTTTCAATTCTTGTTTTTACCTCTTGAGAGAGATCCTCTACTCGTACCAGGTAGGTTTCTCCAGATTTTCGTTCTTTGAGTTCAACTTGACCATTGGCCAAGGTTTTACTTCCCAAAGTTACCCTTATTGGATAACCCACTAAATCTGCATCCTTAAATTTCACGCCAGCACGTTCATCTCGATCATCCAGAATGACTTCGACTCTTAAATGTTTTAACTCTTGATAAAGTTTCTCAGCAGTTTCAACAACCAATGAATCTTTATTACTAGTCGGTACGATTATACAATGGTAGGGAGCAATTGGCATTGGCCAAATAATCCCATTATCATCGTGGTTTTGTTCAATGGCAGCGGCAATTGTTCTGCTTACCCCAACGCCGTAACAACCCATTACACAGCTTTTTTCGACTCCGTTCTCATCTAAAAAGTTCGCACCAAGTGCTTTGCTGTATTTAGTACCAAGTTTGAATACTTGACCGACTTCAATTCCTCTGGCCTCTTTAAGTGGAGCCCCACATTTAAGACAGGCTTCGCCCGGCTCGACCATTCTTAAATCAAGAACCTTGTCTATACGGATATCTTTACCGGGAACAACATCTACATAATGATGATCCGGTTTATTCGCTCCACAAGCAGCCCTCTTCATCAAGGGAACCTCTTGATCAGCTACTACCAAAAGTCCATCAGGTGCTCCAACTGGACCTACATACCCAGGTTCACACCCTAAAGTCTGCAGAACTAACTCAGATGAGGCAAGTTGAAGGGACACAAATCCGCCTAAAGTGTTATTCAGCTTTATTTCATTGAGTGTGCGATCCCCTCGTATTAAAACCAAAAAGATTTTATCATCTCCTTGATAGAGCAGCGACTTAATGGTAGCGCTCTTCGGAACTGCCAAAAACTCACTCAGGTTTTCAATGGTCTTTACTCCCGGTGTAGACACTAACTTACTCTTTCCTTCCGGAGATGAATCGTCAATCACCTGAGGGCGACACTCAGATTTTTCCATATTAGCTGCATAATCACACCCAGAACAATGAACGACGGCATTCTCTCCGGAATCAGCTAGAACCATAAATTCATGGGTTCCCCCTGTACCTCCAATGGCACCAGCATCTGCTTCAACAGGACGAAAGGTTAAACCACAGCGGGAAAAAATTCTACAATAAGCATCATACATTTTTTGATAGCTTTCATGGAGTCCAGCCTCGTCACGGTCAAAGGAATAGAGGTCTTTCATAACAAATTCACGGCCACGCATTAATCCGAAGCGAGGACGCCGCTCGTCCCGATATTTATTTTGTATTTGATAAAGAAGCATCGGGAGCTGTTTATAAGACCGAATTTCACCCCGAACTAGGTCTGTGATAATTTCTTCGTGAGTCGGACCTAGACAGAACTCACGGTTATGACGATCTTTTAGCCGAAATAACTCTGCACCATAAACATCCCAGCGACCACTTTCTTTCCATAATTCAGCCGGTTGCATAATTGGCATAAGAACTTCCTGTCCACCTTTGGCATCCATTTCCTCTCGAACAATAGCTTCGATCTTTTTTAAGACTTTTAAGCCTAAAGGCAAATAAGTGTAAAATCCGGAGGCCGACTTGCGAATTAAGCCTGCCCGGAGCATTAACTGATGGCTGATAACTTCTGCTTCAGCAGGTACTTCGCGAAGTGTAGGATTTAATAATTGGCTGACGAGCATTGTATCCATTCCCTTCTATAATCATCAATTTATTGTTTAAGTTAGCATTAATAGCTAATTCATTGTGTCTATTGTTTCTGGTGTTCCGTAACATACTCTTCAATTTCGTGAAGCAAGGCTGCCAGTAACTCATGTTCCGGAAGGCGAGCTACTATCTCCCCCTTGCGAAATAAGAGCCCCATGCCTTTTCCGCCGGCAATCCCGAAATCCGCTTCACGAGCCTCACCAGGCCCATTGACTGCGCACCCCATAACTGCTACCTTTAACGGCTTGTCCAGGGGGGGGAGTTGAGCTAGCCGTTCCTCGACTTGCTCTGCCAATCCGGCCAGATCAACTTGAGTTCGGCCACAGGTTGGGCAACTGATTAACTCGACACTACGTTGCCGTAAGCCCAAAACATGTAAGATTTCTAAAGCCACCGGGATTTCTCGTACGGGATCGCCGGTTAATGATACCCGAATGGTATCCCCTATCCCTTCGGCTAGAAGAGTACCAATTCCTATTGCCGATTTCACTACGCCGGAACTTACCGTCCCGGCTTCTGTGACACCTAAATGCAAAGGATACTCGGTAACTTCATGGATTTTTCGATAGGCTTCAAGCATTAAAGGAACAGAGGATGCTTTTAGAGAGACCTTAATTTTGTCATATCCCTCGTCTTCCAGAAGACGAATATGTCCCAAGGCACTTTCGACCATTCCCTCGGCAGTAGGCCCCCCGTACTTTTCCAGGAGTTCCTTTTCTAAGGAGCCGGCGTTAACTCCGATCCGAATAGGGATTTGCCGTTCTTTAACTGCCCTAACAACCTCTTGCACCTTCCAGCGGGCTCCAATATTCCCCGGATTCAACCTTAGGCCATGAACCCCTTGCTCAACTGCTTGAATAGCCAAACGGTAATCGAAATGTATGTCAGCAATTACAGGAAGTGGGCTATCAACTGCAATTATCTTTAAGGCCTCGCCCGCATCCTGATCTAGAACTGCCAGTCGCACAATCTCACACCCAGCTTTCGCTAAAGAATGAATCTGGGCAAGTGTGCTAACAGTGTCTCTGGTATCCGTATTAGTCATAGATTGTATAACGATCGGAGCCCCTCCGCCTACTTTTACAGATCCAACCTGCACAGCTTTGGTGCTTTTTCTGTGAATCATTAATTCCGTTCCCCCTGTAAATCAATCAAGCCAAGATCTAACCTGCTTTAACAAACAATCTCAAGACATCTTTATAAGTTACAGCCAGCATCAAACCCATAAGCAAGACAAAACCCACCAAATGAATCATATTTTCCTTTTCTGGATTAAGGGGTTTGCCTCTTAATCCTTCAATCAAAAGAAAAACCAGTCTGCTTCCATCAAGTGCCGGAATTGGGAAAAGGTTAATGAGACCAAGTTGAATACTCAAAACACCTGTTAAGCCTAATAAATTAGAGAAACCTTCTTTAGCACCTTCTCCAATAACCTGGGCTATCATGACCGGGCCACCCACGTCTGCAGGAATTTTTCCAGTGATCATTTGTACTAGGGTTACAACGATCAGCTTAGTGAAATCAACAGATCGTTCAATTCCGACTCTTGTTGCCTCCATAATAGAGGCGTGAACATAACTAACTTCAGGTGCGATCCCTATCATTCCGTACCCAGTCTGAGCATCCTTTTCGGTCTTTACGGAAACAGTATGCCGTTGCTGATCGGCACCTCTCTCAATAGTAAGGTTTATCACTTGATCTGGTTTAGAATGAATTACTTCAGTTAAACGTGTCCAGTCTGGAGTTGGGGCTTGATCGACAGCAATAATTCTATCCCCAGCAAGGAGCCCAGATGCTGCAGCCGGCTTATCTTTTAGTAATGAGCCAATCGAGTTAGTATTGCTCTGAGCCGGAATCCCCATGTAGGCAAAAACACTGACAAACATAATAATTGCCAATACAAAATTCATAATAGGACCGGCAGCTATTACCGCCATACGTTGCCATATGGGCTTGTTCATGAAACTTCTGGCATCTTTGTTTGAGGCAATTACAGCTTGACCATTATCATTGATTTCCGGATCCATACCATGCAGTTTGACAAACCCCCCAAGAGGAACAATCCGTAGAGAATAAAGTGTTTCTTTCCCCTGATAACCCACGATTTTCGGACCAAAACCAAAGCTAAACTCAATCACCTTAACTCCAATCCACTTTGCGACAATATAGTGTCCAAATTCGTGAATCATGACCATGCTTCCAAAGACAAAAACAATGGCTAGTGTCGTTAACACTTTAACCCCCCCCTTTATCGATATTCGCGGCTCCAGATCGGAACCTGGTTCGTAGTTCGTGGATTGAAAGGTTATGATCTTACTTCCACTGAATGATATTTATGTGCCAATCTTTAATTTAGAAATTGTGTTGTTAATCTTTTAGAATCTAGAAATTAATTCTTCGGCCCGTTGACGAGCCCAATTATCAGCATCGAGTATACTACCCAAATCCAGATTATCTAAAACACAATGTTCCGAGCAAACTTTTTTAACAATATCGATAATTGCCGAATATGAAACCTTCTTTTGGAGAAATGCCGAAACTACAACTTCATTAGCTGCATTCATTACAGCCGGAAGAGTTCCCCCTCGTCGTCCGACTTGATAGGCTAAAGCCAAGGCCGGAAACGCTTCAAAATCCGGCTCATGGAATGTCAAGGTTTTCCCCCGAAGATTGAGTCGCTCAAAGGGATTCTTCCATCGTGTTGGGTAACTTAAGGCATATTGTATTGGCAATCGCATATCCGGCCTGCCTAACTGAGCCAGTACGGAACCATCTTGATATTCTACCATAGAGTGGATTACACTCTGGGGATGAATGAGCACCTCAATTTCATCATACTCCATATTAAACAAATGATGGGCCTCAATAACTTCCAATCCTTTATTCATCATTGTTGAAGAATCTATTGTGATTTTTGCACCCATCTCCCAATTGGGATGGCAAAGAGCCTTCTCCAAAGTGACAGTTTCTAAGCTTTCTCTTGTCCAACCAAAGAAAGGCCCTCCTGAAGCTGTCAAAATAATCTTTTCAATAGTTTCAGTACTTTCTTCTAAACACTGAAATATAGCGGAATGTTCACTGTCCACAGGTAGAATTCTGCAGCCTTTTTTTTCAGCAGCTGACATTACTAAATCTCCGCCTGCCACAAGTGTCTCTTTATTGGCAAGTGCAATAGTTTTCCCTGCTGCAATTGCAGCTAGCGTAGGCTCCAAGCCTACTCTGCCTGATAGTGCAGTAACAACTATATCGACTTTCTCTGCAACAACAGAGTTAATTATCCCTTCCATTCCTTGAGCCACTTTGATCGGTAAATCTCTCAACCGACTACGCAGATCACTGGCAGCAGATTCATCCATCATTACTACAACTTCAGGTCGAAACAACCGAGCCTGTTCTTCCATAAGCCGTACATTTTTCTCTGCAGCCAAGGCGTAAATTTTAAGGCGTCCTTCCGCATGGTTGACAACATCTAATGTTTGGCGCCCTATCGACCCTGTTGATCCTAAGATTGTAAGTGTTTTCAAGACGAATCATCTCTTCCTGCTCATAAGCTTATTCTATTAATACCCGGTATCACGATAATTAATAGTCTTTCGGAGGTCCAAATACACCAACTCTCCGCACGGCTTCGTAACATATTACCAGAGCCGGCCCAATAATCAGACCAAACCCCCCTATCAATTGAAGCCCCACGTACATTGAAATAAGAGTTGGCAGAGGATGAATCCCAATTCCTTTAGACAATACTTTCGGCTCAAGTAACTGTCGTATAGTCATTATAACTATCCACATAACTAAAAGCTTTAGGCCCTCTCCAAAAGAACCCATGATAATTAGTCCTACAGCCCAAGGCACGAATAACATTCCTGTCCCAACTATTGGCACAATATCCAGAAGGCCAGCAATAACGCCAAGGGTGACTGCATAACGATTGCCCATAAGCAATAATCCAGCTATGGTTGCCAGTGAAGTTACCGATACCAAAATTGCCTGAGACCTTAAGTAACCCACAACAGCTGCTCCCAGATCTGAGCTGATTGCCTGGGCACTTACATGCCATCGTCGTGGAAACAAGTTGGATATAAATCGCTTTACTTCAGGATAGCTTGAACTTATCAGTAACGTGGCAACAACTGACACCACTAATACTATAAATACTCTAGGCAAAGCAGTTAAAAACGACAATAACAATGTACTGGCAGATTTTGCCCAAGCTTGTAGGGTTGAAGCCAGTGATTGAGTCGCGGTAAACAAAGTATCTTGTATCTGGGGATTTACTTCTACAAACCTTTCTGCCGTCTCCACTTGCTTGGATACCAAATCCACCAGGTAGCCATAATTAGGTAGACTGATGGCTAACTCAGATAACTCAGTATAGAGGCGGGCAACAATTAGAAAAACAAAAAGGCTTAAGCCAGCGATTGCCATAAGTAGCGAAAGCACCGCTGCATAGGGCCTTCCAATCCTTACGGCTTTCATTAACCTGACAAGAAGTGGTTCAAGTAAAAAAGCAATGATTAGAGCAATAATAAAGGGTAGAAAAGCACTAAACAACTCGCTAACAACTCCAACGAAAATCGGTAAGAAATCATGGAAAAAGTATGTAAAAAGTTTCAGGAGGATAAGCAGACTTGTTACTATTGCCAGCCTATTGATATTTGCCCATAGAGGGTGTTTTTGAATACTCATTACTTTCACCTCATGACAGCAATATTATTCCATAGTATACCAATGGTAAGGCAAATATAAGACTATCAAAACGATCTAAAATTCCCCCATGCCCTGGTATAAGGTTCCCAGAATCTTTAACTCCTGCACTGCGTTTCAAGGCTGATTCAAATAGATCTCCAATTTGAGCGCTAATTCCAATTATTACGCCTATGACTATATAGATATGCCAAGGTGCTCCTCCGATTATGTTCCAGCTGACAAGGGCTACAATGACACTGAAGGCCAAGCCTCCAATTGAACCTTCTATAGTTTTTTTTGGGCTTACATTAGGAGCTAAAAGATGTTTCCCAAATTGTCTCCCTATAAGATATGCACCAGTATCTGTAGCCCATACCAAAAAGATTGTAAGCATTGTCCACTCGATTCCTCGCGGAAGTTGCCGAAGCAAGTAGAGGTGAGACAGCATGACTACTGCATAAAGAACCGCTAATAAATTAAAATTTGCTTCAGTGAGCTGAGTCTTAGGATATGTTAAGGCAAGGCGTCCCAGGCAAATAAGAAACCAAAATATAAGGGCCGCCATTATCCATTCTTCCCTACCAATGAATAAACTAGTCAGCCATACAGCTGTGGCTGTAGAAGTTTGTATATACCAAGGGGCTACTCCCATCTGAACACCAATTTGTAAAAATTCTCGCAAGGCCAGAAATGTCAACACAGCTATCAGAAATGCTGTATAAGATCCCCCCAAATATATTAAACCCAGTAATATTGGCGCACCGATAATTGCACTCATGGTTCGTTTAAACATGTACTATCCTCAATCTGTATGTATTCCACCAAAGCGGCGATCCCGTTGTTGGTACGCTTTAATTGCATCAAGTAATGACTTTTCCCCGAAATCGGGCCAAAGCTCCTCGGTAACTACAATTTCAGTATACGCTAACTGCCAGAGCAAGAAATTGCTTAGCCTCATCTCTCCTGAAGTCCGAATCATTAAATCAGGATCAGGCAAGCCCTTTGTAAAAAGTGCATCACTCATGGATTTTTCGTTAATGTCTTCAATTTTCTGTTTCTGATTTAAGACTTCGTTACTTATTTTTTTAACAGCATCTATAATTTCTGATCGTCCACCATAGTTTAAGGCAATATTAAGTATAAGGCCCGAATTATTTTGAGTACGTTTAATTGAGTTTTCTAACTCCTTCTGCGCTTCCGAAGGCAGAGCTGAAATACCCCCTATAGCCCGAATAACTACATTATTATGATGAAGTTCTTGCAGTTCTTTTCTTAAGTATTCTGTAAGAAGAGTCATAAGAATACCGACTTCATCCTTTGGCCTACTCCAGTTTTCCGTAGAAAATGCATAGACTGTCAAAACCTTAATTCCTAAGTTGGAACAGGTCTTCACAATCTTCCGTAAAGCCTCGACTCCCGCCCGATGTCCCATTGACCGGGGAAGCCCACGCTTTTTAGCCCACCGCCCATTCCCATCCATGATTATGGCAACATGGCGAGGAAGACGTTCGAGGGCAATCTGGTCAATGGAATTCTCTTTGTTTTGTTTCCAAGCCTTGAGCCACATCATTTACACCCCTAACTCGTCGTTCGATATTCGTTGTTCGTGGTTTCATATTTTGAAGCAATACTCTTATACTACGTCCTAAACAAAAAGTTTTGTACCGCTTCTTAAGGCAGATTACTCCATTCAAGGTCTTTCGATCCACGAACTACGAACCTCAAATTACGACATTGACCCCCTTAAACTTAGGGGGTCAATGTCTGTCTGATCGAGAAATTCTCATGTGCTAATACGAAATCCAGATGGTCACAAAACTCTCTGATCCGAACAACTCGGTAGTTTCCCCACGATTCTATATTACCATGAGGACGTGTGATTTGGAAAGCGTAAGGTTTCGATAACCTCTCAATTTCGGGTTTGACCTCATTCCAATCTCGACCGAGCCAAGTCTGACTCATACTTCTACGATTTCACTTTCTTTTGTTTCCATGACACGGTCTATCTCTTTAATAATCTTATCGGTTATCTTCTGTACCTCATCTTGAGCACGTTTAACTTCATCTTCAGAAGCTTCATGATCCTTCTCTAACTTTTTCAACTGATCATTAACATCCCGACGCACATTCCGTACAGCAACCCGGGCTTCTTCTGCCTTCTTCTTAACGGTCTTTACCAATTCCGTTCTTCTCTCGGCAGTCAGTTGAGGTATCATAAGGCGTATAACATTTCCATCACTGGAGGGATTAAGGCCCAGGTCAGATTTCATAATTCCTTTTTCAATTGCCGGTAAAACTGTTCTGTCCCAAGGCTGAATCAGCAGCATTCTTGCTTCGGGAGTAGAAATATTAGCAAGTTGATTAATCGGCGTAGGAGCACCATAATATTCGACCATTACCTTATCCAAGACACTCGGGTTGGCCCGGCCTGCTCGTATTGTTGTGTATTCCCTGCGCAATGCATCAACCCCCTTGTGCATTCGCTCGTTAGCGTCTTTAATAACCTCAGAAATCATTGACTATCCCTCCCAACATATGTTCCAATCGATTCACCCATAAGAACTCGACGAATATTACCTTGTTTGGTAAGGTCAAAAACAATTACTGGTATATTATTATCCATGCATAGTGATGTAGCCGTGGAATCCATTACCCCAAGACCTCTACTGAGTACATCTAAATAGCTCAATTTCTCAAATCTTTGAGCATTTGGATTTGTCATCGGATCAGAATCATAAACTCCATCAACGCGTTTAGCCATTAGGATCACTTCAGCTTCAATCTCCGCCGCTCTTAAGGCTGCCGTAGTATCCGTTGAGAAGTAAGGGTTACCAGTCCCGGCTGCAAAAATCACAATCCGCCCTTTTTCCAGATGTCGGATGGCTCGCCGGCGAATATATGGTTCAGCGACTTGTCGCATTTCAATAGCAGATAGAACCCGGGTATCTGATCCTGCTTTTTCCAGAGCATCCTGTAAAGCCAAGGCATTCATCACTGTTGCCAGCATACCCATGTAATCAGCTTGAGAGCGATCCATTCCTTGTGCGCTACCCGTAATACCACGCCATAAGTTGCCTCCACCAACAACCAGGCTGACTTCAACCCCCATGTCTCGGATTTCAGCGACTTGCTCTGCTACGGAAACCAGCATATCATGTTGAAGGCCAAATCCTTGATTCCCTGCCAGCGCTTCCCCGCTTATCTTAAGGACAACTCGTTTATACCGTGGTTTTTCCATGGATTAACCTCCATTATTCTATTTAAGTTCTTTTATTTTCATTTTGGAATATTTCAAAAAGAGAACACCTGGGTGTTCTCTAGATTGCTGATTATGTCAATTATCGATTTAATTCTTTCATTACCTCAGCTGCGAAGTCATCTTGTCGCTTTTCGATACCTGCACCCAACTCGTAACGAGTGAAGCGACGAATGACAATACGTTCACCAATCTTAGCTGTCTTATCTAGAACCAGATCCTTAATGCTCTTATCTGGATCTTTGACAAAAGCTTGTTCTAATAAACATACTTCTTTATAGAACTTTTCAATTCGACCTTCTACCATTTTTTCAATGATTTTTTCCGGTTTACCTTCATTAAGAGCTTGAGCCTTCAAAATATCTCTTTCATGTTGGAGTACGTCAGCCGGAACTTCTTCCTTGTTTAGATATTGTGGGTTTGCAGCTGCAATATGCATGCCTATATCACGAACCAATGTCTTAAATTCGTCCCCACGAGCCACAAAATCCGTCTCACAGTTCACTTCTAACAGTACACCGATCCGTCCGCCACCATGAATATAGGCTTCAATTAATCCTTCTGCCGCAACACGTGCACCCTTCTTCGCTGCTGCAGCAAGTCCTTTTTCACGGAGATAATCACAAGCCTTCTCCAATTGACAACCACATTCTATCAGTGCCTTTTTACAATCCATCATGCCTGCACCGGTACGTTCTCTGAGTTCTTTAACTAGAGCTGCAGTTACTTCTGCCATTGTTTTAACCTCCTATTTTCGAAGCGCAAAACGCGAGATGCGAGGGACGATCATCGATTTTATCTCGACACTCGATGTTCAACGCCAACTATATTATATGTGTTTTCTACAAAGCCAAACGTTTTAAGTAGATGTTATATCAAATAAGTTGTAAGTAATATCAAACATGCGAGGTTCGAACTTCGAACTTCGAACCTCGCATTTCAATAATACTTGACTTACGCCTCAGCAGCTTCCCCAGCTTCTTCAGCTTCTTCTTCATTACCTTGTTGTCCTTCAATAATAGCATCAGCCATTTTAGCTGTTAACAGCTTGACTGCACGAATTGCATCATCATTTGCTGGAATAACAACATCAATCTCATCCGGGTCACAGTTGGTATCAACTATTGCTACAATAGGAATATTCAAACGGCGTGCTTCTGCGACAGCAATACGCTCTTTACGAGGATCTACAATAAACAGAGCATCCGGGAGTTTTTTCATGTTTTTGATACCACCCAAGAAGCGCTCCAATTTTTCCATCTCGTGACGCAGTGCTGAGACTTCCTTTTTCGTAAGCACTTCAAAAACGCCTTCTGCCTCCATACGCTCTAAAACACGCAAACGATCTACACGTTTTTGAATAGTTTGGAAGTTAGTCAACATTCCACCGAGCCACCGCTCATTAACAAAGTACATGCCACAACGAGCAGCTTCTTCTTTAACTGACTCTTGTGCTTGTTTCTTGGTACCTACAAACAACATGGTACCGCCTTCAGTGGCAAGATTCCGTACAAAGTTATAAGCCTCATCTACTTTTTTAACGGTCTTTTGCAAGTCAATAATGTAGATTCCATTGCGCTCAGTAAAAATATAACGTGCCATCTTCGGATTCCAGCGACGAGTTTGGTGTCCAAAGTGAACACCCGCTTCCAGTAATTGTTTCATTGAAATTACAGCCATTTTAAATACCTACTCTCTTTTTGTTTTGTCCACCGCAGGTTCATCTCAAAGTACCCCTTGCCTCCCGACAAGGAACTGATACTTTCATCCCACTGCGTGTGTCATTAAATCACACTGCTACTAGCTTAACATATTCCCTTTTTCATTGCAACGAAATATATTAATGTTTTGGTGTTGTCTAAGTTAGCAGGCAGCATGTCTGGAAAGATTTGACCGGATATCATATTTCTGAATAAAGATCTCCAAATCACTCATAAGTTCAGGAAAGGGGAAATAGAATTCGCTCACATAATATAAGTCCTGGCCTGTCCGTATCTGAGCGATTTCTTGACCTTTATCATCAAAATAAAAGGCAACTCGTCTAATATCTTGTGGCTCCAAAACACGTTCTCCAAGTAAGGATTGAAAGATAATTTGCCCCTTATCGATAATAACATGTTTACTCTTTCCAAATACGCACAAGGTTATAATACCGAGTACTGCAACAGCATAGATTCCAATCAGCACTCGAAGCTCTAAAGGAGGCAACTTACTAAAAGTGTGTATACCCCCAATAATCAAGGGATACAGAATAAGAAACACAAGGCCCTGTACAATAAGGGGCTTCAGTTGGTAAACATAATCATGTTGTTCCTCATCATGTTCTTCCATCGTAACACCTCCTAAAGAATACTGGCTGGTGTAGATTGCTGTGGAACTTTACTTCATGTGCTTAGTGTGTTTTTCCAATTCATCAAGTAAGTAATCGTTAAGAACGCGAATATAAGTTCCTTTCATCCCTAAAGATTTTGACTCGATGACCCCGGCAGACTCAAATTTTCTCAGAGCGTTAACAATTACGGAACGAGTGATTCCTACACGATCAGCAATTTTGCTGGCGACCAAAAGACCTTCTCCGCCTCCTAATTCGGCAAAGATATGCTCAACAGCTTCTAGTTCAGAATACGACAAGGTTCCTACTGCGATTTGGACAGCAGCTTTTTTACGCGCCTCTTCTTCAGCACGTTCTGCCTTCACTCGTAAAATCTCCATACCGACGACAGTTGCTCCATATTCAGCAAGCACTAAATCATCTTCATTAAACTCCACATCATACTTAGCAAGTACTAGAGTCCCAACTCGCTCTCCTCCACCTAAAATAGGTACAGTGGTGGTCAATTTGTTGGTGAAACCGCAGGATTCGGTGCTATTAAAAATACAGCCATTAGCAACTTGAGTAGTATTTGTCGTTGTTCCGGTAACCTTCATCAAACCTTCATTGTAGCTTTCCGGAAATCGCTCGCTATGAACAACAATGTCTTCCATAATTCCACAAGCAAAACCATCCATAAAGCTGTAACCTAGAATCTTTCCACGTCGTCCCACAATGTAACAGTTCGCTGTAACAGCCTGCCTTAATACTTTGGCCATCTCTTCAAAATCTACAGGATTACCGGCTGCCCTCTGAATTAATTTATTTATAGTTCTTGTTTTTTCTAATAATGTTGTTTCCATGTTTAATATCCCCCTTTAAACTTTAAGTCTTAGTTCAATCATTATTACAAAATATACCGCGCTAGATCTTGGTTTTTAATGACATCGCCTAAGCGATGTTCCACATACTCCTTGTTGATAGTTACCGTATAATCTTCAGGGAGTTCAGAAGCCTCAAAAGATAATTCTTCCAGAACTTTTTCGACAATCGTATGGAGTCGTCGAGCCCCAATATTTTCTGTGGTTGAATTAACTTTGTAGGCAACTTCTGCTAATTCATCAATAGCATTCTCTGTAAAATCAACGTTTATCCCTTCAGTTCTCAATAAAGCACTGTATTGCTTAATAAGTGATGATTGAGGCTCTGTAAGAATTCGTTTGAAATCTGCTACACTTAAGGATTCAAGTTCAACCCGGATCGGAAATCTCCCTTGCAGCTCAGGAATTAAATCTGAAGGCTTACTTACATGAAAGGCCCCTGCAGCAATAAACAAGATGTGGTCTGTCTTAACCGGACCATATTTTGAGACAACTGTCGATCCTTCAACGATTGGGAGAATGTCACGTTGAACTCCACCTCTAGAAACATCTGCTCCACTTGTACCTTCACGTCCGGCAATTTTATCGATCTCATCTAAGAACACAATTCCTTCTTGTTCAGTTCTACGAATTGCTTCCTGCACAGCTTCATCTTGATCAATTAAATTTTGGGCTTCTTCCTGAATCAAAATCTTTCGCGCTTCGCGAACGTTAACTTTTCTTTTCTTATGACGCTTGGGGAGCATCCCGGACATCATATCCTGGATATTGAGCCCCATCTCCATCATGTTATTGTTACCTAACATATCCGATAGAGGCGTACTTTCCTCAACCGTAATATCAATAACTTTCTCTTCAAGCTCTCCACGCAGTAAATGTTCTTTAACAAGCTTCCGTTCTTTTTCAATTTCAGGAGTCACTTGAGGTTCCTTTTCCTGGTTCGATGCCTGACCAAATAACATTTGAAAGGGGTTGCTCGATGTACTCTCGGAGCGTTTTTCCGGAACAAGTAATTCGAGCAAGCGTTTTTCGGCATTGACCGCTGCCTGAGCCAGTACTTGTTCCATTCGCTCGGCCTTGACCATGCGTAAGGATATTTCAACTAAATCTCTGATGATTGATTCAACATCCCGGCCCACATAGCCAACTTCGGTAAATTTTGTTGCCTCAATTTTTATAAAGGGGGCTCTGACGAGCTTAGCTAACCGTCTGGCTATCTCTGTTTTACCAACGCCTGTTGGGCCAATCATCAAAATGTTTTTGGGTATAACTTCTTCTTGCAAATCTTCCGGCAAACAAGAGCGTCGGTAACGATTCCGCAAAGCAACTGCAACAGCTCGTTTTGCTGCATTCTGTCCGATTATATACTGATCCAATTCTAAGACAATTTGACGCGGAGTCAAGTGTTCCATAGTCACACCCCCTATAACTCTTCGACGATTATTTGATCATTGGTATAAACACATATTGACGCAGCTACTAGCATTGCTTCTTTTACAATAACGGATGTTGGTAGATCCGAATGTTTAGCTAAGGCACGCGCCGCTGCCAGCGCATAGTTTCCACCTGACCCAATAGCTGCGATTCCATCATCTGGTTCAATCACTTCACCTGAACCGGATACAATTAAAAGATTTTGTGAATCGGCAACAAGTAATAAGGCTTCAAGATTCCTCAGCATTTTATCCATTCGCCATTCCTTCGCTAACTCTACAGCTGATCGCTGAAGGTTTCCATGATACTCTTCGAGTTTTTGTTCAAACTTATCAAAAAGAGTAAACGCATCCGCAACGGATCCGGCAAACCCTGCAATGACTTTCCCATGAAATAAGCGACGAACTTTGCGGGCCGTATGTTTCATAATGGTCGCTTGCCCCATAGTTACTTGACCGTCACCCGCTATAGCTACTTGTTCCCCTTTCTTCACAGCGACAATAGTTGTTGCATGAAACATAATCAACCCCCCCTTAAATCAAGTTTACTAGGGCAATTTCAGCATGTCAAGTTGAATTGTAGGTAATTTACATTTTTTTGAGAAAACTTATCATTTCTCGTTGTTTATAGAGAGTTTTGCTCGAGGATGAGCTTGACTAAAAACCTCTTTAAGCCGTTCCCGAGTTAGATGAGTATATATTTGAGTGGAAGAAAGCTTCTTATGCCCTAATAGCTCCTGTACACTTCTTAAATCCGCTCCTCCATCCAACAAGTGAGTAGCAAAAGAATGACGCAACATATGAGGGTGAACATGTTGTTCAAGGCTAATTTTAGCAACCAGTTTATCTAAGATCCTACGAACCGATCTCTCCGAGAGCCGAGTTCCTTTATAATTCAGCAACAGTGCTTTATTATTATTTGCTCGCATCTCCAGATAGGTTTTTATAGCTTGAATAGCGTAGTTTGTAACCGGTACCACCCGCTCCTTATTCCCCTTGCCAAGCACTCGTATCAGGCCGCTGTCTAAATCCAAACTGTCTAGATCAAGGCTAATCAACTCACTCACCCTAAGCCCCGAACCGTAAAGGAGCTCAAGAATCACTTTATCTCGACAGCCTAAAAGATCCGACTCATCCGGAGCCCCAAGCAGCCCTCCAATCTGATCTGTATATAGGAAATGCGGGAGTTTTCGTCCGAGCTTCGGACTTGCCACCCGCCGTACCGGATTATCTTCTAGGATGCCCTTGTAGCACAAAAATTTAAAGAATGAACGCAGAGCTGCCAGTTTTCGAGCCATGCTCTTTCTTGCTAAACCATGTTCTGACAGGATACCAAGAAAACTACGAACAGTATAGATATCGATCTGATCCACGGTGAGTGCTTCAGGTTCTTGTCCCAGGTCAGATGCCGCAAAATTGAAGAACTGGTTTAAATCGGTTTGATAAGCAACAATAGTATGCTCTGAACGATTTTGAGAGTTTTGGTAGCCTATAAACAAACTTAACGCTTGATCGATAAGCATCTCTACCTCCCTATATCCACTTTAACGCAAAATTCCTCTATGGCAGCCAAGGCCCTTTCGGCAATCTTGGTATTCTTTTCCCGCTTATCTCTTATCCTCTGAGGCAAAGGCGGGAGTAAGCCGAAATTTATGTTCATCGGTTGAAAACTTTGACTCGGGGATCCTTCTAAATGTCGAGCTAATCCCCCTATAGCCGTTTCAGGCGGGAAAACTAAGGTCTCCAACCCATTTAGCCTCCTCCACACATTAAGTCCTGCCAGTAGCCCACTGGCTGCAGATTCGACATATCCTTCGACTCCTGTCATTTGACCGGCAAAGAAGAGCTCTGGGTTAAGACGTAAGGTAAAGTCAGCCTTTAGAACTTTCGGAGCATTCAAGAATGTATTACGGTGCATTACTCCATAACGTACAAACTCGGCCTTTTCTAAGCCTGGAATTAAAGCAAATACTCGCTTTTGTTCTCCCCATTTTAGATGAGTTTGAAACCCTACCAAATTAAATAAAGTTCCCGCCTGATTTTCTTTACGAAGTTGCACTACAGCATATGATCTTTTTCCGGTTCTCTTATCGACTAAACCCACTGGCTTTAAGGGGCCAAATGTAAGTGTCTGTGGTCCACGCTTGGCCATCACTTCAATAGGCAGACAACCTTCAAAAACTTTGCCTTGTTCAAAACCCTTAACTTCCGACATCTCTGCCTCAACTAAGGCCTGATAAAAGGACTCATACTCCTCCTTACTCATTGGACAATTCAAGTAATCTGCTTCTCCTTTATCATACCGGGAAGCCCAAAAAGCTTTCTCTAGATCAATAGATTCCAAGGTAACTATTGGAGCAGCCGCATCATAGAACGATAATGCATCCTCACCGGTTGTCCTTAATATATCCTCTGCTAAATCATCTGAGGTTAATGGACCGCTAGCAACTATTGTAATTCCTGTTAACGGTAGTTTATGCACTTCTCTACGATGAATACTCACATTGGGATGTTGTTCTAATCTTTTTGTAACTTCACTTGAAAACAGTTCCCGATCGACAGCTAAGGCGCCGCCAGCGGGAACCGCATTATGATCTGCCGCACTCATGATCAAGGATCCTAAACGGCGCATTTCTTCTTTCAATAAACCAACGGCATTCTCAATAGCAGCTCCTCTTAGTGAATTGCTGCAAACAAGCTCAGCAAATCCATCTGTTTGATGAGCAGGTGGCATTTTAGTCGGACGCATTTCAAACAACTCGACCTGAACACCGCGCTCGGCAAGCTGCCAAGCAGCCTCTGAACCTGCTAGACCTGCTCCAATAACAGTTATTGACTTTTGCATTTAATTTATTCGCTCCTAAAGTTTAATTAGATTCACTTTCCTCAATTACTTTTGTGTGTCGACATTCCGGATTTGTACAAACGTGCTTCTTTTGTCGTTTTGTTGATTTGATAACCATCAGTTGCTGACACTCTGGACAAGGGTCAGGAGCCGGCATTTCCCAAGAAACAAAGTCACATTCCGGATAACCGAGGCACCCGTAAAACTTACGTCCCTTCTTGGAACGGCGAACCACGAGAGGTTTGGAACAAGAGGGACAATTGGCTCCGACCTCTTCAAACAGAGGTTTAGTATTTCGGCAGTCAGGAAAGCCTGGGCAAGCTAAGAATTTACCATAACGCCCCATTTTTATGACCATATTGCGGCCACAGCTTTCACAGATTTCTTCTGAGACCTGATCCTCTATCTTTACCTTGCCAATTTTCTCATCAGCTTCGGCCAAGGTTATCGAAAAGGGAACATAATAATCTTGAACTACAGCCTTCCAAGGGGCTTTGCCTTCTTCAATAAGATCAAGTCGCTCTTCTAAGTTCGCTGTAAACTCCAGATTTAGGATATCTGGAAAATGCTCTTTGAGTAAAGTTATGACGATATCACCTAGTTCTGTAAGCAACAGCTGTTTTTCCTCTTTAAGAACATAACCCCTTGTTTGAATGGTCTCAATGGTTGGGGCATAGGTACTTGGTCTTCCGATCCCCTCTTCCTCCATCTTTCGAACAAGAGATGCCTCCGTGTATCGTGGAGGTGGTTCGGTAAAATGCTGTTTCTCTTGGAGTTTAATGACCTGCAACTTTTCTCCTGGCGTAACTGAAAGGGTCAAAGCGCTTTGTTCGTCCTCAGTCGATTCAGCATCATCATTGCCTTCTTCATAGATCGCTAAAAAACCCGGGAATCGAACACTGGAGGCATTTGCTCTAAATAAATAATTATCCACTTGGGATTCCACAGTCAAGGTATCAATAATGGCCACACTCATCTGACTGGCGATAAAGCGCTCCCAGATTAAACGATACAATCTCAATTGATCACGGGACAAAATACCCTTTAAGAAATCAGGAGTTCGCAAAGGGAGGGTCGGTCTGATTGCCTCATGGGCTTCTTGAGACCTCCCTTTATTAGCAAACTGACGTGGTTCCGGCGGATAATACTCAGTACCGTAGTTAGCCAGAACCCATTCCTTAGCCTCCTCCTGAGCAACTTCTGCAATCTTAACTGAGTCTGTACGCATGTATGTAATTAAACCGACGGTACCTTCTTTGCCGAGATCAAGCCCCTCATACAACTGTTGAGCCAACATCATGGTGCGCTTTGGTGAAAACCCTAATTTCCGATGAGCTTCCTGCTGCAAACTACTTGTAGTAAAGGGTGGCGCAGGAAGTCTCTTTTTCTCTTTAGTACGCACATCAGAAACTTCAAACACTTTTCCAGCTAAATCTGCTAACACAGTATCCATTTCTGTTCTGCTGGAAATAGTTATTTTCTTGCCGGATTTCTTCATAAGTTTAGCGAAGAATTTTCCTCCGGCAGATTGAAGGTTCGCATTTAAACTCCAATACTCTTCCGATACAAATGCTTGTATTTCTTCTTCTCGGTCATCAATTAAACGGACTGCGACAGATTGAACCCGTCCGGCACTCAGTCCTTTCTTAATCTTCCGCCAGAGTAATGGACTTAGTTGATATCCCACCAAACGGTCTAATACCCTTCTCGCTTGTTGAGCATCCACTCGATCCTGGTCAATTTGACGGGAATGTTTGATCGCAGATTGAATAGCTTGTTTAGTAATTTCGTGGAATTCAATCCGATTTTTATCCTCTTTGTTAAGTCCCAACAAATGGGATAAATGCCAGGCTATTGCTTCTCCTTCTCGATCCGGGTCAGAGGCTAAAAAAACCTTGTCCGCTCCTTTAGCAGCGGCACGTAATTCCTTAATCAGATCTCCTCGTCCGCGGATGGCAATGTATTTTGGTTCAAAATCATTTTCTAAATCCACACCTAATTGACTTTTTGGCAAGTCTCGTAAATGTCCCATTGAAGCTTTAACTGTATACCTGCTTCCTAGAAATTTGCTGATGGACTTTGCCTTAGCGGGAGACTCCACTATTACAAGCGTTTTTGACATTATTTCACCTCTATAACATAAAGAAAACTCTTTGGAGTTTCGAATCCCGATACACCGAGAATCGAACTTGAATGTTTTCTTTCAGAAAACAGTAATAACCTAATTGCTTTCTTATATACACTTATATCCAGAATAGTTTATTCTCAGTACTTAAGAATAAAAATCATAAAACTAAGCCCTATCTTAACGCCTTTTTCGTAGTATGTCTAGCGTTCTCGAGCTAATACATAATGTTGTCCCGGTAATTGAGTCACTTTTCCCCCTAATTGAAGTTCTAATAAAGCCAAAGAGATTGCCGATACCGTGAGGCTAGAATTCATTGTAAGTTGGTCAATATGTATTGGCACATCACTTAATTGACTTAAGAGAGACTCATGGTCTAATTCCTCTTTTGCAAGACCAGAGCCCTCTTTTCTTGTGCCTGAAGGCTCTCTAAGCAACGAACTATATCCTACATGGTTTGACCATGCAGGCAGTTCGTTGCAAATGTCATCAATACCTTCAACAATTTTTGCTCCTTGGCGAAGCAAATGATGAGACCCCCGACTTACCTCGCTAAAAATCGGTCCCGGAACCGCAAATACTTCTCGCCCTTGTTCTAGGGCAAAATCAACTGTTATTAAGGCACCGCTTCTTTCCGCTGCCTCTACAACCACAACTCCTCGGGAAGAACCGCTAATTAAGCGATTACGGGCGGGGAAATGTACAGCATTAGGTGGTGAGCCCGGTACAAATTCACTGATTAATGCACCATTTTTCAGTATTTCTTCAGCAAGCCCTTTATTTTCTTGAGGATATATTTTGTCAAGGCCACAACCGAGGAAGGCCCAGGTTACTCCATCTGCTTGCAGGCTCCCTTGGTGGGCAGCGGTATCAATCCCTCGTGCCAGGCCGCTGATAACAATGATTCCTTTGGTAGCAGCATCCCGAGCAAGCATCTTGGCAACTGCTTTTCCATAAGGAGTCGCCTTTCGAGAGCCTACAATGGCCAGTCCATCCCCATCCCCTTTTAATTGCCCACGATAATACAATAAAGGAGGCGCATCCGATAACTCAGCTAACAAAGGAGGGTATTCTTTCTCATCTGGCGTTATTATCTTAATTCCCTGTCTTATCAGCGCATCCCCTACCTTTTGAGGATCAATTGATTGTCTGGCTTTTAGTAATTCCTTAATCCACTTTTCCTGATTAGATATATGAAGATATTCCTGCGTGGAAGCTTCCCAAGCTTTGACTGCACTGCCAAAGCAGGCAATAAGCTGACGTAAGTGCTGGCTTCCCAGACCCTTAACTGTTCGAAATGACGCCCTAACTATTTTTTCTCGTTCCATCCCCATACCCGCGCCTCCTCCCTTAGCCTCCTCTTCGGGACAATAGGCTACTTCTCCTGCGCAGAATATTGTTGCATTTTCAGCTTTTATGCAAAATAGCGTAAGATCTAGGGGAAATCATTGGTTTTAGCCATAATTAAACTTTATCCTCAATTTTTTTCAACGTTTTTGCAAGTGATCTACCGTTAGGGGTTGAAACGAACCCTATTAATTAAACCATTCCCTATGCTTCCTTTGCTCGCCGGGAAGTTCTTTTTCGAGGCGTCAATGTGGATTTTGGTTTGTTTATAATTTTATCTTGTGAATTGTCTGCATCTCTTTCCTCAAGGCCATCACCATCGTTAACTGGATTAATTAAATTTATTGTTTCATTGGGTTTTATTGGCTGTGATTGGCTTTTTTCGTTTTCGGTTAAAGCAATGCTAGCTTTGAGAGCTTCCATTAAATCGACAACTTTTCCACCTTTGCTAGGGGTTTCTACTTGATAAGTTTCTCCAGTGACCTTGCTTTCTATTAAGCTAACCATTTGCTCATGTAATTCGTCATGATATTTGTCGGGGTCAAAGGGGCGAGCCAGATTCTCTATCAATTGCCTAGCCATAGTTAGTTCTGCTTCAGTTGGAACCACACGATCCCAAACTACATCCATGTGACGAATTTCTTGCGGGTAATACATGGTTTCCATCACCAGGCCGTTTTCAAATACACGCAAACAAGCTAGATGTTGTTTAGAGCGCATTGTTACTCTCGCTAAGGCGACTTTTCCACTCTCCTCCATGGATTGACACAGCAACCGATAAGCTTTCAAAGCAGTTTCTTCGGGGGAAAGATAATATGATTTTTGATAATATATAGGATCAATCTCCGGAAGATTAATAAAATCAAGAATATCAATGGATCTGCTCATAGGTTGTTCTAAAGAAGTAAGCTCCTCCTCGTCTAACACAACATATCGATCTTTTTCATATTCAAATCCCTTAACTAAATCGTCTGACCCAACCTCTAAATCACAAACGGGACATTTTTTGATTTGACGAATGCGGTTTTTACACTCTTTATGCAGATAATTAAACTTAAAATCTCGTGCTTCCGTGGCAGCATGCATTTTCACTGGGACATTAACTAAGCCAAAACTAATGGAGCCTTTCCATAATGTATGCATTTGACATTCCTCCCTGTTTTATTGTGATCTGCAAAGGAGTTAATAATGCATGTGTTTGATTGACCTGGCAGGTGATTAACTGGTAATATTAAGATTAATTTAAAGTTCTAGGAGGACTATGCATATGTTTACTTCTCTAGCAACATTTATTCTCAGCTGGGAAAAGGAATCGGAATCTACCCAAAAACTATTAGACAGTTTAACTGACAAATCCCTTGGACAATCTATAACAGTTAATGATCGCACTTTAGGTCGCATTGCTTGGCATATTGTGACAACAATTCCTGAGATGCTCGCAAAGACCGGTCTGGAATTTGAGGGTATTCAAGAAGATGCCCCCGTGCCAAAGGATGCAAAAACAATTGCTCAAACGTACACTGACGTTAATAAGACAATGCTTGCTGAAATAAAAAGACATTGGAATGATCAAACTCTTTCAGAAAAACGAGATATGTATGGAGAATCCTGGACGATCGGTACCACATTAAGTGTCCTTATTAATCACCAAATCCATCATCGTGGGCAGATGACTGTCCTTATGCGTCAGGCAGGAATTAAAGTTCCCGGGATTATGGGGCCGTCCCGTGAAGAGTGGTCTCAATTCGGTATGGAGCCTCCTTCGGTATAAATAGCCGAAAAATCTTTGCTCTTATTATTAAGGCCCAAGCAAATTGAAGTTTGCCTGGGCCTTAAAATACAAGCTCTTTATACACTAAATTATCCTTTATAACCTTGCCTTGATCCGCTTAAAGCCAAAAACAACCGTACTGGCCAAGACTGCAAAATCCTCAGTTGGCAAAACAGTTGGTGCAGACGCATCAAAAAGGATGTTTCCTGAGGCAGGAAATTCCTCATCTGCTCTCCAAAGGATCAACGCTATCGGAACGCGGGGAAATACCTTATATGTAATTCCTACGTCTCCCAATCCATTGGCTTGTCCTCCTAAGTGCTTCGCTACTGCAAGGAGGCTCTCCGGGGCAGACCCAAAAATTCTTACCAGTGGGTCTATAGCCCTTCCGGTAAATGGTTTAATATAAATAGCTCCTCCGGGTAATTCCTTGTAAGAAATAAATGAACCTACTTCGAAGGGTTCGCTAAGATTAGAAACGTAGTGCAGAATTAATATTTGAGTTGCTATCGGAAGTTCTCCGTCTGAAACCTGTATTGGCTTAAAAGTACCCCTCGGATAGTCTAATTCAAAATGCTGGCCTAAAAAATCTATCAGTAAAGAGTTGTCTTTTATTGGATAGCCTGAACAGCGGGACATTTCTTCCAGAGAACAAGACTGAAACTTATCTAGGGCTACCTCATGAGCTGCAGAGTAATTCATTCAATCTCCTCCTACTCGTTCTTCTTCAAACCAAGATATCTTTTTCTTTTCTTTTGATTGTAGTGACTAATCAGCGAAAGCTGAACATCTCTCTATAGATACTAAGGCGTCCTGTCAAATACATTTTTCTGATTTCTATTGTGCCGTGTATACCTTTTGTAATAAGAGTGCATCATCCTCCAAATTGGGGCTTTCGCAGATCGCCAACCCATCCACACCAAAGCTATGACAGGCTTTAATAAGTTCCTCATACCGGCAATCAGATTCCCTTAGGGGAAGGTGGCGTTTTTCACCCTTTAATCCATATTCAATCCCGGAAATGTGAAAATGAACATTCTTCACCCACCGATCCCCTAGACTCTCGGCGGTTACATCCAAGATCTCACAAAATTCGTCATAGGAATTGTACCGGCCATTTGTCCGGGCATGAAGATGTCCAAAGTCAATACAAGGTAAAACTCCAGGTACTTCTTGAGCGATCAAAATAGTTTCTTGCAGATCCCCAAATTGTGTCCCTTTTCCAGTAGTTTCTGGACGAAGGATGACCTCATTACCCTCTGCATCAAGGATTTCTCGCACGAGAGATAGTTCACGAACTACTCGCACTAAGACTATCTCAGATGAATTATCGTGATTGAAAGCTGGATGGAATACTACACTACGCACACCTAAAATTTTTGCGATTCTTGCAGTTTGTAAAATACGATCCCGACTTGCCGAAATTTTCTGAGGTTCGCGAGAGTTCAGATTAATATAGTAAGGAGCATGACAACTTAAAGCAATATTGTTTTCTTTGGCAATCATACCAACTTTTCTTGCTTTCTCTTCCCCCATTCGTACTCCCTGGACAAACTCTAATTCTAAGGCGTCGAGATTTAACTCTCGTATGCGACGCACCCCTCCTTCACTGGAACGATCTTTAGAAGAGAGCGGGACACCTGCTGTTCCAAATAATAATGGCAAAAAGGTTCACTCCATTGCTGTTTTTTCTAAACATTATATCCTTTTTCTTCTAAAAAGCCAATGAACCTTAAGAAGAGTACCTAGTGTTCAAACCCAATATTTTTAAATTTTAAGCCCTAATTATTGCTCAATTTCCAATAATAGTTGATAGGTTACCTACATAGTGTTTTGAAATATTGTTATACTAATAGTACTTTCATCATAAATGTTGAAAGAAACTGACCCCACTTTGAAAGGAGGATTCCCTTATGTCAAGACATCGTAGCAGTATTATGTCTAATGCCTTAAAAGAACAGATTTCTCAAGAGTTAGGTTTTGCGGGAACCCTTCACCAAGAAGGATTTGGCGGTGTTTCTTCAAGGGATTGTGGCAATATGGTGAAGATGGCTATTGAAATGGCAGAACGTAATCTGCCCGGAAAAAATATGACGTAATATTTTAGAGCCGAGCAATTAATATGCTCGGCTCTAACTCTGAATCTGGACTAATGAAAATCTACTTCTATGTTACGTGCTGCCGGGTGAGCATCTTTTAAAAAACTCAGTTTTAATACTCCGTTTTTATAACTGGCATGAGCACCATCAGTTTTAACCATAGCGGGAAGTGTTAACAACCTTGAAAATTTCCCAAAATGCCTTTCCGAATGTCGAGAAATACTTTCTTTATCGCCATCAAAAGTCGATTTTCTAACCTCTCCTTGAATTGTTAATCGATTTTCATCTAACGTAATATTAAGATCCTCCGGTTTTTCGATTCCAGGAATTTCTGCAACTACAATTACTTTATGTTGGGTTTCTTCAACATCTATACGATACAAACCTTCTGTAAATAGTTCCTTTCCTTGCTTCAAAAATCGATCCATCTCATTCCAAAAAGGATCCGACAAACGGAATGGTTCGTTGGGAATCAACGATGACATATTACTCACCTCTTGTTTTTAGCTTAGGATACACTTTTTTAACCCTGTTTATTCTTGCCAGGTATAGAGAGATTTATGATAAACGAACTAATTGTTAATTATTAAAAGGGCGAAGCAATCGACTTAAAAAAGCAGTTTGCAACACCCCCTTCTATTAGCTTTAACCGATGACTTTCCCGGAAATATTAGCTGGTCCAATAATTGTTATTGTCCCTTGAGAAGTTTGAAGGTTACGAGCAAATAATTGATAGACATGATGCCCTGCAGCAACATCTGTTAGGACAGCTTGAAATGTGCTTAAATTCTCCAGAGGTGTATCGGATCCATCTTCTATTGATTCCTGATTGATTGAGGCAACGACTAAGCCATCTTGAAGAATGGTAAGAGCAATAATCGGTTGATCTGGTTCCAGGGGGGTGACATTAGTGACAGTCCAACCAATCGTTGTCAGCAGTTCGATAAAATTTGTTGATTGAGGAACAAATAGTCCAAACTGTAAAATTAGTTGCTCAAAATCATTGAGTACGATAGCAGAAGTATAAGCTTCATTGGTTAGAATACTTCTGTTGTAATTTAAGAGGGCCATTTCTATAATCCTCCCTAAATATATTTATAGAGAAATTTTTTGTTGCCTTTTCCTCTACCTAATGTCAATATATGTAATCCAGATAAGGTTGGACACTATTGTCTAATATTTTCAGGAATTCCTGCTTATTTTAGTATCTCGCCATATAAGCAAATAACAACAAAACATAAAGATATCTATCCAAGAAATAAGTTTCTAAGAATAGATACCTTTTGATCATCGTTTAACGCCTAATTTCATGGCAAATATTTGGGCTAGTTCAGGATCAAACTGTGTCCCCGAATTTTTAAGTATCTCTTGTAAGGCTGCTTCCTCACTCAAAGCTATTCGGTAGGGGCGTTCACTTACCATTGCATCATAGCTGTCGGCCAGAGCAATGATTCTTGATACTTTAGGAATTTCTTCACCTTTTAACCCTTTCGGATAACCCTTGCCATCCCATCGTTCATGATGAGCCAAAATACCTTCGGCTAATTCTAACATTTCATAGGATGTACTCAATATTCTATAACCGATATCAGGATGCCTCTTAATTTGTTCCCACTCATTCTTGGTAAGCTTTTCGGGTTTATTGAGGATATGTTCTTCAATGGCGATTTTCCCTATATCATGCAATAAGCCTATAACTTTTAGACCACTTACTTCGATTTCAGGTAAGCCTATTGCTTTTCCAATATCTTGACATATTTGACTTACTCTTTTTGAGTGTTGTTCCTCCCGAGGGTTCTTTTCATGTAAGGTATTAATGATGGTATTAATCGTATTTCCTCTTATGCCTTCATTTTCAACAATTTTATTTTTGTACATCGAATCTTCAGCACTCTTAAGAACTTTAATTATACTCTCATCCGATTTTGTTTTTGTATCCCATCCAAATGAAATACTGACACGTATTGAGTTTACTTGTACATTGGCATATTTTTCTCTAATTCTGGTTACAACTCTTTCCGCGCCTTCCATCGTTGTTTTTGGCAAAAGGATAACAAATTCGTCTCCGCCCCAGCGGGCGACAATATCATCTGCTCTGCATGCCTTCTGAATAGCCTTAGCTGCTTTTACTAGAAGTTCATCCCCTTTATCATGTCCAAATGCATCATTTAAAATCTTAAGTCCATTCACATCCCCTACAATTATTGAAATTGGAATGTTACGCTCTGTATCCAAACGTTTAATTTCTTCTTCATAGAATCTTCTATTATAAAGACCAGTCAAAGAATCATGATAGCTCAAATAGCGGTTTTCATCTTCCTTTTTCTTGCGATCTGTGATATCTCTCACGATACTAAGAAGAACTCTTTTCTCTCCTAAGTAGGTACCTTGCGAACTTACTTCAACATTAATCGGAGTTCCATCTTTTAAGTAATGAATTGCGTCAAAAATAATTCCCTCGCTATCCGCCAAAGACATTTGATCAACAATATTTGAGGTATCAACACGCCTTAAATCAAATATTGTTAAGTTCAGGAGTTCAGAATATGTATAGCCATAGATCCTAACCGCGGCATCATTAGCTTCGAGAATATTTCCTTCCTTATCGATAAACAGCATTGCATCATTAGCCTTTTCGGCTAAAACCTGGTACTTTTTAACCCTTTCATTTAACTGCTTCCACTCTGTAGTATCAATACCTAATCCTGCAAAATATTGTTTGCCATTTATAATTACAGTACTTGCTGTAAAGTACATAGGAATTTTTGTACCATCCTTTGTTTGTAAGTTGGCTTCAGCGGTTCCAAAGCCATTCTTAGAAACCATTCTGATTCCTTTTAAAACAGCACTCTTGCTCTTCTCGTCTCCTTCGTACCAATCTAATAAACTCTTATGAGCTAACTCTGCAGAAGTATACCCCGTCATCTCCTCATGCTTCTTATTCCATCGAATTAGCCTTTGATTATCATCGTAAAGAAAAATCATTCCTTGAGCACTGTCAAATAAGGCATCGGTGAAAACTCTTTCTTGATTCAACTCATTTTCAGCTCTTATCTTCTCAATTATCTCCTCTTCAAGCATTGCATTGATATCCTGCAGTTGGTTTGTTCGCTCAATCACCTTGTTTTCAAGGTCTTCATTTAATAGCCTAATTTCCAGTTCAGCCCTTTGCCGTTTAGCGATTTCTTCTTCAAGCATTGCATTAATCTCTTCAAGTTCGGCATTTGTTTCTTCCAATACAGCATTTGTTTCTTCCAGCATAGCATTGCTGTCTTGCAACTCTATATTAAGCTCTTCGAGCCGTGTAGTTCTTCTTTTTACTTTTAGTTCAAGTTCCCTATTCAACTCTTTCATTTCTAATTCCGTATTAATTTTCCTGGCGATTTCATTCTCTAAGGAAATTCCTTTGATAGCGTATTTGGATAGCATTTGAGCATTTAAGTAAAGATAATTACAAATCTTTACAAACTGGGATTTGCTCATACGCTTTACTTGCCGATATTCTTTTGCATAAATAGCCCGCTTAATTCCTATCAAATCCGCATAATTATTTAGGTTTATATCACACTCGTCATCAACGATTTGACCGATTAGCCAGTTAGCAATGTGTTTACCACCAACAATGATACTTGCTCCTCCATCAAGCAGTCCTCCGCTTAAACAATGCTTGATATTCGGCCCTTCTTCATTAGGACTTCCAATGATCGAATCCGAGATAAGGCAATTTCTAAGACCTATTTCAGTATTTCTTATTTCGTTACATAAACCACAAAAGCCGCTTGGTTCGGTAATTGGTGTTCCATCAGGCTCCGTTATGAGTGAAGCTACACCCATCGCTTCCGAAAAAAGATCCTGCAGTCTCTGAATTTCAGATAGATCAAAGAACTCAGTGAATTTGTATTCCATGGTTTTCATCTATTTCACCAACCTTGCAAATAAAATGTCGACTAGCGTTTGACCAATCGCCTTCCGCCTGGGCTCAGGATCTTTGGTCATTCCTCTCAGAAATCATTAAAAAATTAACCATTTTCTTTAAAATTATACTTTCTAATAAACACTTTTATTTTGTAATATTATTATTTAATTAGTTCAACAAATCTGTCTTTTTTCCTCTTATCTTAGACAACATATTTCTACAATAATTCTTTTGTATACTTTAAAATTTCGACAATTGTACACTAATATTGTAAATTAAAATAACAAACGATTGTTACTATGCACGAACATAAAGAGGACGCTGCGAAAACTCACACAACGTCCTCTTTGATCTTTCTAATTTATCCATAACAATTTCTAATGACTATTACATTCGTTTATCCAAAGAACGCAATTGTATTGACTCTGCTAAATGCTCTGGAAGAATCTCTCTCATGCCAGCTAGGTCAGCAATCGTACGTGCAACTTTTAAAATCCGGTCATGTGCGCGACCACTAAGATGTTGAGCATCAAAAATCCTCTGCAAAAGTGACTCACCCATCAAAGTTAGTTGAGTATGATCTTTAGTCTCTTTGGCTGTCATTTCTGCATTGGTTTTTACCGATCCGAGGCGACTCCATTGAAGCTGGCGGGCTGCCATTACTCGCTCCCTGACCACTTGAGAAGATACTTTGTTATTGCTATTTCTCAACTCCGAAAAACTAAGTCTGGGAACTTCGATATGGATGTCAAATCGATCTAAAAGCGGTCCTGAAATTCTACCTCTATAGTTTTGTATTTGAAAAGGCGTACACTGGCAGACTTTCCCCTGATCGCCATAATAGCCACACGGACAGGGATTCATGCTGGCTATAACACTTACATGAGCTGGATAGGTAATACTTCCTGATTGCCGAGTAATCGTTAATTCCCGATCCTCCAAAGGTTGCCGGAGGCACTCTAAAACTTCACGTGAGAATTCCGGCAGTTCATCTAAAAACAATACGCCATGATTTGCCAAGCTGAGCTCACCCGGGCGTAACTTACGTCCTCCTCCAATCATACCAGCTTTAGTAACTGTATGATGAGGATTCCTAAATGGTCGTTTTCGCACTAGAGAACCATTAGTATTTAACAACCCACAAACACTGTAAAGCTGTGTAACCTCAATACTCTCTTGCTCATTTAATTGGGGAAGTATCCCTGCGTAAGCTTTTGCCAATAGAGTCTTGCCTGATCCCGGTGGTCCAATGAGAATTGTATTATGACCACCCGCCGCAGCTATCTCCAAAGCACGTTTAACATGTTGTTGTCCATGAATATCAGACCAGTCTATTTGTTTGTCGGTATATCCTTCAGTTTGATTCAGCTGACCAACTGGTTTATCCTCAAAGTTGATCTTGTTTTCAAGAGCCATAACTATTTTCGATAGTGTAGAAGAGCAATGTGTTTCGATAGCACTTACCAGGCGTGCTTCAGCTAAATTATCGGGGGGAATTATTAGTGCTAACCCTTCTGAATTCCTCTCCTCATCAGATTCTAATTGGGAATGCTCTTGATTGAGAGTAATGGCCATAGTCAAAACACCGGGTACAGGACGGAGAGTTCCTTCTAAGGATAATTCACCGGAAAAAACATAATGATTTACTGAAGGACATAAGCACTGTTGGGTTGCAGCTAGAATACCAATCGCTATCGGGAGATCGAGTCCCGAGCCTTCTTTTCGTAAATCGGCAGGAGCCAAATTGACGGTTACCCGCTGAAATGGAAATTGATAGCCTGAGTTACGGATAGCAGACCGAACTCGATCTCTAGCCTCTCTAACAGCTGTATTTGGTAGACCAACAATGTCAAAACATGGAAGACCATTCGCTACGTCAACTTCAACACGTATTAAATGCGCTTGTAAACCAAGGACTGTCATCCCATAAACCGCAGCAAACATACTGTTCTCCTCCTTGTATAAATAAATTCGTGATTATTCTGTTTTTTCCTTCAATATTCAGTTATAGTAACAAGCAATAACTTTCTAGCAATATAATTCCAAATACTATATAGAAAAGGCTCTCTCATAATGAGAGTCCTCAGACATTCATTATAAGACAGCCTTAGTGTTTATGAATAATATTTGTTGTACAATGATAGACCCTAATTTGAAGGCAAAAACAAACCTCATTCAAAGCATGTCCCAGAATCGTCAACCTTGACGATTCTGGGACATGCTTAATTTCCTTTAAATGGCAACCCCTCGGATCTGTCTTTTTCGTGAATGTCCTAGAACATCATTATGAGACTGCCTCTTTTAACCGAAACATTTAATCATAACCGGGGAAGAGAAATCCAAAAGGCAGTCCCTCTTCCCATGTCACTTTCCACTCGGACGTTGCCTCCATGGGCTTCAACGATTTGACGAACGATAGCCAGACCTAACCCCATACCTCCGTCCTTTCGAGTCCTAGCTTTATTGACTCTAAAGAAACGATCGAAAATGTAGGGCAAAGCTTCTTTGGGAATTCCTTCTCCTTCATCTTGGACTACCAAACGCATTTCATTTTGCTCTTCCAACATAAAAACTCTAACCGTTTTTCCGCTGGGGGTATGACTCAATGCATTATCTAAAAGATTGATAAAAACTTGTAAGATACGATCCTGATCTGCATACAGTTCTCCAAATCCTTTTGAAACTTCTAGTTTCACACCCAATTCTTGTGCTCTGCCTTGAAAACGATGATCCAGTTCTAACATAAAGTTTTCCATGTTTATTGCCGTCGGCTGCATAACCTGTCCCCGTTCGAGCCAGTTAATTTCTTGTAACTCCTGGACTAAACGAGCCAATCGTTTAGCTTCTTCAAGAACGAGGTCAATATATTCTTCACTTTGATCTTTTGGTATCACTTCGTCTTGGATCGCTTCCAAATAACCTTGAATTAAATGCAGCGGTGTCCTTAGTTCATGTGTAACGCTAGCTAAAAACTCCCGCCGGTTTTTTTCTGCCCTTAGGGAAGCTGTAACATCTCTAAGCACTGCAACATGCCCTCGAATTCCTTCATTTTCGGACATCGGAGCCATAACAATTTGCAGCACTTGAATTCCTATAGTAACTACTTCAAAATTTTCAGACTGATTTTCACGCACTGCCATAGCTTGAAGAATGGTTACGATCTGAGTTTTGCGTTCCTGAACTACTATCTCATTTTCTTGCCATAAAGCCTTAGCGGAATCATTCGCATATAATATTGAGCCATCTATACTCAACATTACGACAGCATCACTGATGCTTTCCACGATTCCCTGAAGTAAGTTTTTCTCTTGAGAAAGCCAAGCCATATGATTTTTCAGGCTCTCTCCCATCCAATTCAAGGCCTCAGCTAACTCCCCTATTTCATCTTTACTCGTCACACCTTGAATAGGCAAGAAATCTCCTTTAGCCATTCTAGACGCTCCTCGCTGCATTAAACCGAGGGGACGTGTAACATGCTGAGCAAAAATCAAACTAACCACTGTAGCCAGGAAAACCGCTATTAAAGATGCATAGAGAATTAAGCGTCTAAAAGTTGCAATGCTCTCTTGAATGGGGATTGGAGAACTCCCTAAGAGTACAACTCCTTTGACGGGGTTTAGGCCTACAGGGGTGGCAGCCAGCAACATAGCCTGGGCACCACCATTAATAGGCAAGGCCTTGATCGAGATTGTTTGACCTGACAGCACCTGAGCTAGGTAGTCCTCGGTAAAAAAATCCGACGGGCGCAAATCCCTAGACAACCCATTCAGAGATCCACCCAACAAACTCCTAGGATACCATTCTATTGTGTTCTGTGAACCTTTCTGGGAAATTGATCCTGCCAATACGATAATATTTCCTTGAGGGTCAAGGAGAACCAATTGAGTCCCGGATGTTAGCTTAAGAGATTCTAACAAATTAAGCCGGCCACTCCAGTTTGGGACGGAAGCCAGCTGTGCTGATATTTCTACAGCTTCCGAGCGCAAGGAATTTAACTTCTGCTGAAGATAAAAATCTCCAAATAACCAAGTGAGGGTAAACCCTAATCCACCTAAGACAGCTAAAATTAATAGCGTCATAGCAAACCATAGTTTTATGGAAATCGACCATGAATGATGCCTTCTCATAATCATCATTTAGTGAACCTGATCAGGATCAAATTTATATCCCACACCCCATACAGTCACTATCATCCCTTTAACACTCGGATGGTTAAGTTTCTCTCTAAGTTTTTTAACATGTGTATCAACAGTTCGGGCATCCCCATAAAAATCATATCCCCAGACTGTCTCCATAAGCTGCTCTCGTGAAAAAACCCGTCCTCTGTTCTTGGCCAAGAAATATAGCAAGTCAAATTCTAAGGGGGTCAAATTAACAACCTCCTCACCAATGCATACACGATGCCTCTCTTTATCGATGCAAAGTAAACCTGCCGTTATCTCCGAAGACACAGGCTGGAGTTGTCCTCTAGATCGTCGTAAGAGAGCTTTGACTCTGGCCACTAATTCCTTAGTACTAAATGGCTTTACAAGATAATCATCCGCCCCAAGTTCAAGACCAAGAACTCTGTCAAATTCTTCTCCTCTCGCTGTCAACATAATAATAGGAAGTCCAGAGCTTTCACGAACCTCACGACAAACACGCCATCCGTCTATATCAGGCATCATAAGGTCTACGATCAAAAGTGAATAATGACCTGCCCGAAATTTTTCCAGCGCAATCCGGCCGTCCTCCGCTTCGTCGACGGCAAAACCTTCGCGCTCAAGATATAACCTAACTAAGCTTCTGATTTTTTCTTCATCATCTACGATTAAAATCGGATCCAATTTGCTACTCCCCTTTGGTTTAACCGATTGTAGTTCATTACCCTACTTGAATCAAGTTTAACATGTATCCGTGAATTTTGTGTGATAAAACTATGTATTATATCGATTTAATCCAATTTATCTCTGGCTTGTCTCCAATCCAACGAATAGCAATCACATCGAATCTTATAGATGGCCAGTTAGGGTAGCCTTGCTGAAGCAGATAGTAAGATGCTACAGTTTGTATGCGTTGAACTTTTCCTGGAGTAATACTCTCTTCACCCCACCCTCGAAACGACGATCGGCGGGTTCGAACTTCTATAAATACTAGTACTTCTCCATCACGGGCAATTATATCCATCTCCCCTTTTGGACATCGATAATTTCGAGCAAGTATACTTAAGCCAGATTCGATCACGAAACGAGATGCAAACTCTTCGCCGGATTTTCCTAGAGATTGTTTACTTTCCACCAAGAAAAGCTCCTTTCCCAACTCCAATCGCTCATTTGATCCAGCACTTGGTAGTTTCTCTTGAAAATATCAGATAGGTCATTTTACTAATTGGCACATTTGATATTTCCCTTAAAGCCGTCAAGTTAGCCGTAACGTTTAAAACCTAACCCCTTGCAAAAGAGATTCTCAGTAAAAACTGAGAATCTCTTCAATGATTAGCATAAATCTTTTGAAATTAGAATAGGCTTTGAGCTGCAGCAATTGCCATTTTTGCAAGAGGAGTAGGGTAAAGACCGATGGCAATTGTTATCAGCATAGTGAAGACCATCGTAAACTTCATCGCTCCATGCACTGGAACCTCGGGCAAGCCGTCCCCTTCCGCAAGGAACATAACTTTGACAACCGAGAGATAATAGTATACAGAGATCATGCTCATAACGAAGCCGATATAAGCAATGGCTACATTCCCTTGATCCATGGCAGCTGAGAAGAGGTAGAATTTCCCTACGAAGCCGGCAAGAGGTGGAATTCCCGCTAAGGATAGCAGGGAGGCTGTCATGACAACGGTTGCCAAGGGAGAACGATGCCAGAAACCAGACAAATCCTTGATCTCACTGCTGCCTTGTTTCTCAGCCACAAGAGTTGCTACTGCAAAGGCACCCATATTGGCGAAGACATAAATCATCGCATAAAAGATAACACCTTTGATTCCTGAGATTCCGCCGGCAATAATACCAACCATCAGATAACCAGCCTGGGCAATACTGGAAAAGGCTAATAAGCGTTTGATGTTGGTTTGAGGAATAGCAATTAAGTTACCAACAATCATTGTAATTGCAGCCAGAACGAATAACAGTGTTTGTCCAGTAGCCGAAAAAGTTTGACTGTTCATCGTTAGAAGGTAAACACGAATCAGTACTGCAAAGGCCGCTGCTTTTGAAGCAATAGCCAAGAAAGCTGTAACTGGTGTCGGGGCACCTTCGTAAATATCCGGTGACCACAGGTGGAAAGGCACAAGAGAGATCTTAAAGCCCAAACCTGCCAATATGAAAACCGTAGCCAAGAGAGAAGCAGGCGTTAGGTTTCCACTAAGCTTACTGGCAATCTCCAACAGTTCAGTTGATCCCGTTAAGCCGTAAATGAGACTGATCCCGTAGAGCAGTATTGCTGATGAAGTGGCGCCGAGAATGAGGTACTTGACACCAGCTTCAGAGGAGCGTGCATCCTCTGCCAAATAAGCTACAAGGATATAGAAGGAAATCGTCATTAGCTCTAAACCTACATACATGGTTATCAGTTCGCCTGCTCCGGCCATGAGCATCATGCCTAAAGTCGCCATTAAAAGCAAGGAATAGAACTCTCCCCGATGTTTGGGCAATTTCTGCACATACCCCCCTGAAGAGAGTACCACAAGCAGTGCCGCAGCTAAGAAAAGGATTTTGAAGTAGACCGCGAACTGATCGTGCATATAAAGCCCGCCTAAGAACGCTGCTTCCGGTCCATAGAAGAAGTCATACAGGGTATAGCCAAGTACCCCCATTAAGGAGAAAACAGTGAGAGGCATCATGCCTTTACGGGCACCGGCAGGAATCAGCAGTCCAATGGCCAACAAACTCAAGGATAGCACGGCCAGCGCAATTTCAGGCGTAAGCACTGTAGTAATATTGAACATTAGAACAACCCTCCAATCTTCGCCTGACTCACCGTCTCAAGTACCTTGGCAAGGCCTGAAGAGGTAACTCCGCTATCGATCATACCCAGCAGAACATTCGGGAATATTCCTGCAAAGAAGATCACGAACCCGAATATCACTAGTGGTACTAGTTCCGGGCCTCGAATGTCTGTTAAATGATCCCATTCCGCACGGCGCGGCCCAAAGAGTACGTTAGCAATCGTCCGTAAGATGTATACGGCGGTGAAGATAATCCCGGCAATGCCCAGGATTGCGTGTACGGGTAGAACGTTAATAACTCCCATGAATATTGTAAACTCTGTGATGAAATTTACAGTTCCCGGTAATCCCAGGGAGGCCATACCGGCAATCATGAACCCAATTGCTAAGCGTGGCATCTGATGAGCCAGTCCACCCAGATCGGCAATATTACGAGTATGGGTCTTCTCGTAAATAAACCCTATCATGGAAAAGAACAGTGCTGCCATAACACCATGGGCAAACATCATGCCCACTGCTCCTGTTGCTGCTGTGGGGTTCAAGGCTGCAACAGCGATGATAACATATCCCATATGACTCACGGATGAATATCCGACAACATACTTGAGATCCTTTTGGGCTAAAGCGATGAAGGCCGCATACAGCACGCTGATTACCGCTAAGGTTGCAATATAAGGTGCCCAAAAGCTTGCTCCAACAGGAAGGACATAAATCCCTAAACGGATTAAACCATAGCCTCCGATTTTCTTCAGAACCCCTGCGTGAATCATACTAACAGCAGTAGGTGCTCCGGCATAACCGTCAGGTGACCAGGAGTGGAAAGGAAACATGGAGATTAGTGAGCCAAAACCAACAATCATTAAAGCAAAGGCAACCTTTTGAAAGGCCGGACTGTAGAGATCTTGCCTAGCTGACAGTTGGTCAAACATAAAGGTTGGATTACCGTTAGCCCCAGCTGCCAAGTAAAGAGCCACCATTCCCACAAGCAGGAAGGCAGATCCAATTAACAAGTAAATGGTTAACTTCATGGCAGCGTATTCCTTAGTAACCCGCTTCGTACTTCCCCAAATGATAACCATGATATAAATTGGAATAACCACAATTTCATAGAAAAGGAAGAAGATAAACAGGTCGCGGGCAATGAAAGTTCCCATTACTCCGGCAATAAGAATGAGCAACAGCACGAAAAATTCTTTAACACGCTTATCGATATTCCAAGAAGCGTAGATGGAAGCGAAACCAATGAGGTTGGTTAAAAGAAGCATAGGCAAGCTTAAACCGTCAACCCCTAAGGCCAAGTTCACACCCAGATCCGGAACCCAGGGAATGGTTAGAGTGTACTGCATTCCACCCGGCTCCCATTGATAGTTTAAGAAGGCGTAAAGAGAGAGCACTAAAGATACTAACATTCCCATGGCCGCTATAATTTTGATCGTTTTTGTTTCTTCCTTGGGCAGGAAAACAATCAACAGCATTGCAGCTAATGGTGCGAGCAGAGTGAAGGGCAGAAGCATCGACATTGAACTCACTGTTGGTAGAGCAGTCATTATTTCACACCTCCTAGCGTCGCTAAGGGGTTAAGCGCCGACAGTTGACCTTCCCCAAAGGCGAAGACCATGAATATGATCACTACTGCAAAGAAGAACACCATAGCGTAGGTTTGTAGTTGTCCTGTATTTGTTCGACGAAGGACTCTACCACTGCCGCGAGTAATTAGAGCAAGTCCATTGACAACTCCATCAACGATATAGATATCAAACCAGTACAAGATCTTAGCCAGACCATCCATGATGTGATGAATCAACCAAAGATATAACTCATCGACATAATATTTGTTTTTGAGCAGCTTATAGATTCCAGAGTATTGAGCAGCCACCTTCTCAGCCGAAATGGCTTTTTTGATATAGGTTGCGTAGGCCAAACCAATACCTAGAAGTCCAGCAACAACAGAAATTCCAGCTAAGCCCCAAGCAATCGGTTCATGATGGAATGTTCCATAGTGGATATAGGAAGCAAAGTTATGCTCCGGTAAAGCCACAAATCCACCGAAAACACTGAAGAAAGCAAGAATCATCAAAGGAATTGTCATACTCCAAGGCGATTCGTGAGGATGGTTTTCCTTCTTCTCCGGCCCCATAAACACCACAAAGAACAGTCTGCTCATATAAAAGGCGGTTAAGAAAGCAGTGAACAGACCTACTCCATAGATAATCGGATGACCATTATGCAGGGCATGAGCTAAAATTTCATCCTTGGACCAGAATCCTGCAAAAGGTGGGACTCCAGAAATAGCTAAAACCCCTATAAAAAAGGTCGTTCCAGTGATAGGCATCTTTTTCCAAAGTCCGCCCATTTCCCAAATATCCTGCTTATGGTGCATAGCGTAAATAACGGAACCGGCACCTAAGAACATTAAGGCCTTAAAGAAGGCATGGGTCATCAGGTGAAACATAGATGCTGTCAGCGAACCGACTCCCAAGGCAAACATCATATAGCCAAGTTGACTTAAGGTTGAATAGGCCAATATACGTTTAATATCATCTTGAGCAATTGCAATTGATGCGGCAAAAATTGCTGTGAAAGCTCCCAAGCCTGCTATAAACTGCAAGGCCATGGGGTCTGCATGATCAAAGAGGAAAAACATTCGCGCTACTAAATAGACTCCAGCAACAACCATGGTTGCAGCATGAATCAAAGCACTTACCGGTGTCGGGCCTTCCATGGCATCAGGAAGCCAGACATGAAGGGGAAACTGTCCGGACTTCCCAACCGGACCCATAAAGACGAGAAAAGCCATGACAGTTACATACCCGGCTGTTCCAATGACTGCAACATCTTGGATATTTGTGTTCATCGCTACCGAAAGTGCAACAAAATCAAGGGTGCCAAACTTTACATAGAGGAAAAGCATCCCCAAAAGCAAACCGAAATCTCCAACCCGGGTTGTAATGAAGGCTTTTTTTGCGGCTTCCCGTGCGGAAACTTTAAAGAACCAAAAACCTATCAGCAAGTAGGAACAGAGTCCCACTAGTTCCCAGAAAATAAAGAGCTGCAAGAGATTGGTGGCCAGCACCATTCCCAGCATAGAGGATGCAAACAAGGATTGGTATGCATAGTAACGTGAAAAGCCTTCATCTCCATGCATATACCCTAGTGAATAGATCTGAACCATAGATGCTACCAAGGTTACAACAAACAACATCATGGCGCTTAGAGGATCGACGATAGTTCCAAAATCGATCTGTAAACCCACAATATTTAGCCAATTCACATTTACGATCGCAGGATGTTCCACAATTTTCTCACCCGACTGAATCACACCTAGGCCAATAGCAACGGCCAGGCTCAATGAGGAGAGAATAGCGAGAATCGATATTGTGGAAGATAGTCTTTTGGATCGTTTCGTGACAAAGGCGATGATTAGGAACGACAAGAAGGGCAAAAAAGGAATTAACCACGCCCACTGAAAGAGATCATGCATTTCCTTGAACACCTACCTTCTCCATAGTCTCTCTTACCACTTCAACCAGTTTAAATCGTCTACGTCAGTCGATTGCCGGTTGCGATAAATAGTAATAATCAATGCCAATCCTACGGCAACTTCAGCAGCTGCAACGACAATTACAAAAAGTGCCGCTACGTGTCCTGTCAGCAAATAGTTAACACCAATCTTTTCGTTCCAAATAAATCGATTGAAGGCAATAAAATTGATATTAACGGCATTTAGCATTAGCTCAATGGACATGAGAACAGCAATAATATTTCTCTTGGCAAATACTCCGTACAGTCCGATACAAAAGAGCATAGCCCCAACCAAGAGGTAGGTCGAAAGCCCAACACTAAAATTTCCTATCATTTGCTCTCGTTCACTCCCTTCGCCAAGATCACAGCACCCACTAAAGCTACTGTAAGCAGTACGGCTGCTGCTTCAAAAGGAATCATATACCGAGTGAGCAAGAGGAGTGAAAAGTCCTCAGCTGATCCGCCGCTGGTCCAGGGTGCAGCCAAAACTCTCCAATCCGCATTTGTAAAAACTACTAACCCAATGACAACAAAGAGCAAGCCAGAAACCAACGCTCCTGCAAACCAACTCTTGTTTTCAGTATTGCTCTCACAAATATCTCCACGCAAGGTCAACATCACTGCGAAGATGACCATAAGCGATACTGCTGCTGTGTAGATCAACAACTGAACAGCTGCCAGGAAATCTGCATTCATCAAGATATAAAGCACAGCCACTCCGGAAAAAGATAGAGCTAGATAAAGCGCGCTGTGCACAATGTTCTTGGAGGTGACAACCATCCAAGCCGCTGCAATCGATAGGATTGCAAAGATAAAGAAAACGATAGTGCCCATGCTCACTCCACCTTTCCTTTTCGTTCGGCGCGCTTAATCATATCCCATTGCATGTCTTCCGGCTCATATATTGCGTTTTCAAATTCTTGAGTCACTTTTAAAGCCTTAGTCGGACAAACTTCAGCACACATACCACAGAACAAGCAACGACCTACGTCCATATGATAGGTCTTAAGAACTTTTTTATTGGCTTCATTCTTCTCGCTGGTCAATTTGATAACTGAGTTAGGGCAAGCCATAGCGCACATATTGCAGGAAATGCACTTATCCTTTTCAAGCCCCATGGAACTACGCACCCGAATCGGAAGATTAGGCTTTTCCTCCGGGTAGAACTCAGTGATATTCGGACCGACCATGCGTTTGAAGGTGATGCCTAAACCTTGTAGTAAACCTTTACCAAACACTGTGTCACCCTCCCATCACGAATCGATAGATGTAAATCCCCAGACCCGTTAACAAAATGTTTACTATTGAAAGCGGTAACAAAACCTTCCAAGCTAAATGCATCAAATGGTCAATACGAATTCTTGGGAAGGTCCAGCGAACCCACATCATGATGAAAATCATAACTCCAACTTTCATAAAGAACCAAACATAACCAGGTAAGAAACCAGGACCTTGCCAGCCGCCTAAAAAGACTGTCGCAGCAAGTGCTGACATGGCTGTCATGTTTCCGTATTCACCGAGGAAGAATAATCCCCAACGAAGTCCTGTGTACTCTGTAAACGGTCCGGCAACTACCTCCTGATCCGCTTCTACCAGGTCAAAGGGTGCTCTATTGAGCTCCGCCAAGCCAGCTATCATAAAAATAACAAAGGCTATGGGTTGAAGGACAATAAAAGGTATTGTGTCTTGGGCTTCTACGATAACCCCTAAATTAAAGGACTGAGTAATCATGACAACCCCTAGTAAAGAGAAGAGTAAAGGGATTTCATAACTGATCATTTGAGCTACTGCCCTCATACCCCCTAATAAGGAGTATTTGTTGTTGGAACCCCAACCGGCCATTAAGAAACATAGGGTTGAAATGGAGGAGATAGCTACAAAATAGAAAATTCCTAAGTCAATATCTATTGGCGCCATTCCTCTTCCATAAGGTATAACTGCCAAGGTCATCATCGGGAGGCAGAAGATAATCATCGGCGCAATCTTAAAGATAAACTTATCGGCACCTGCCGGGGTAACATCTTCTTTACCCATGAGTTTTAATGCATCAGCTATAGTCTGAAACCATCCCCGCGGACCGAGACGATTGGGCCCTGGCCTTTGTGAAGTCCAGCCTGCTACTTTACGTTCAAGTAAGATCAAAATTAAAGCAGCTAAGACAACAATAATAACCACAATGATAAAATTAATGACATTCATGGTTAAATTAGCCCAAACTGAGTGGGGATCCGCAAAAAGACCACGGATGAACTCCGCAATAATCAAAAACAGATTATTTAGAGTCTCCATCAGGTATTTTAGAGTCTCCATCTTATTCTCCCCTCATCGCAATTTACTACTTATCAACTTCACCCAATACAGCATCCAGGGTGGCAAAAATAGCGACAACATCTTGAATTTTCCATCCTTTAGCTACTATCGGAAGCATCTGTAAGTTAATGAATGTAGCGGGTCTGATACGAAGTCGTGAAGGTTTGGTCGTTCCATCACTGACGATATAGAATCCTAGTTCCCCTTTAGGGTTTTCTACACGATGATATACTTCCCCAACAGGAGGTTTGATAACCTTAGGAACCTTGGCCATGATTGGACCGCCTGGAATATCACGCACTGCTTGCTTAATAATTTTTATACTTTCCACTATCTCATCCATCCGAATTATGGTACGATCATAACTATCGCACCCTGTTCGAACCGGAACCTTAAAGTCAAACCGATCATAGATACTGTAAGGTTCTGCTTTTCGAACATCAAAATCTACACCCGAGGCTCGTAATACCGGACCGGTAATTGAAAGGTTTTCAGCCATTTCCTTGGTCAAGATACCAACATTCTTTAAGCGCCCCATGGCAATTTCATTTCCGAAAAAGATGCCATAGTATTCTTCCAGCATCTCTGGGGTGTCATCTAGGAAGGATTGTAAGGCAGGCCAAAATTCTTCCGGTGGCTCTGCACTCATTCCTCCGATTCTCATAATATTGACAGTCAAGCGACTTCCGGCAGTCATTTCGTACATATCGCAAATTCGTTCACGATCTCGGAAAGCATAAGACCATGCTGACCACCCCGCCATATCGAGTGCTGTACTGGCTATACAGACTTGATGGCTGGCGATTCTGGCAAGTTCACCAAAAATTATCCGCAGATATTCTGCTCGTTCCGGAATTTCAACCCCCATGAGCTTTTCAACAGCTTGTACGTAAGCCCAGTTATTATGTGGAGAGGCCAAGTAATCCAAGCGATCCGTATATGGAATAAACTGAGAGTAGGTACGACTTTCAGCTAGTTTTTCCATTCCCCGATGCAAATACCCAAGTTTAGGATCAATATGAGTTACGGTTTCTCCTTCTAAATGGACCACCATGCGGAACAAACCGTGCATACTCGGGTGCTGGGGGCCCATGTTTAATACAAGTTCTTGTGTTTTATCAATAGACATGACCTTACCCCCTATTCCCCTTCTATTCGTGTACGCACTATATTTCGAACCTCAATTGGTTCAGTCACGTAGTCTTTACGCAATGGATATCCTTCGAAATCATCCCACATATAAATTCGTTTCAAATTGGGATGACCTTTGAACTTTATGCCAAACATGTCATAAGCTTCTCGTTCCAGATAATTGGCACCCTCCCAAACATGAGTTGCAGAATCAATCACCGGATTTTCACGATCCACTATCGCCTTTACGCGTAAAAGCTGTGGGCCATGGAGACTTGATAACTGGTAGACAACTTCAAAATGATCACCACAGTCAACTCCACATAAGTCGTGCAGAAAATCACATGGAACAAAGGGGAATTCTTTAGCCCCCCTTAATACTTCAATGATATAGGGCGCTTGGACTTTTAACACAAGTACCCCAAGACTTTCTTCGACCACACCATTAACCCGGGCGGCAAGTTCGTCTACATATCGGCTTAATTTTTTATTTTCCATGTCTCATTAACCTCACCTTAGCGGGATTTGAAACTTTATATTGCAGTTGCAAAAGCCCATAAATTAAGGATTCTGGCCTCGGAGGGCACCCGGGAATGTAAACATCTACCGGTAAAAACTTATCAACGCCTGCCAACATAGAGTAGGAATCTACAAAAGGTCCCCCTGCATTTGCACAGCTTCCCATAGCAATGACCCATTTTGGCTCAGGCATCTGATCATAGATTCGTCTTAATAGTGGAGCCATCTTTCGGGTACAGGTTCCCGCTACAATCATGAGATCCGCTTGACGTGGTGAAGCACGGAAAACCTCATAGCCAAAGCGTGAAATGTCATACCGAGGTCCACCAGTTGCCATCATTTCAATAGCACAGCAAGCCAAGCCCAAAGTAACCGGCCAGAAGGAATGGCCTCTTGCCCAGTTCAAGGCCTTGTCAATAGTTGTAACTAATACGTTTTTTTCCATTAATGTTTCTTCTTCACGAAGACGTTTCTCAGAGACTACATCCACTCTAGAGCACCTTCCTTCCATGCATACCAGAAACCAACTAAGAGGATAACAATAAAGATGAACATTTCTACAAAGGCAAATGTCCCCAGTTTTTGGAATGTTAAGGCCCAAGGATATAAGAAAATCGTTTCTACACTAAAAGCTGCAAAAACTAAGGCGTACATAAAATAATTGCTCTTAAACCCGAGCCACGTTTTTCCGATGGTCTCGTTACCACATTCGTAAGTCGTTAACTTTTCTTTATGTGGTTTATTAGGTGCCAACAGTTTCGGCATAATCATCATAATTATCGAAACTGCAATCGCACCTACTAGAAACACACCTACTCCAGCGAAGTTATTATCAGGCATTTACTTCCCTCCCTTCATAAAAATTTCCGATTGCATGCTTCTATTAGCTAAGGATATTGTGCCACAACCATGGAATTAGGTCAATTTAACAGTATTTTCTTTTCTTTCATTAATTTCTTTAATTTCTTTTGTTTCTTTACTTTCTTTTCCCTTTTTTTAGTTTCTTTTCTTAACTTTCCTAACTTTCTTTTCTTAGCTAATAGAAGTTTCCTGCTTCACCGGAGCAAAGCTTTTGCGGTGAAGCGGACAGGGCCCCAAGCGCTTTAGAACCTGCATGTGGTCACTGGTGCCATATCCTTTGTTTTTTGAAAAGGAGTATTCTGGATAGAGAGAATGGAGTTGAACCATTAACCGATCACGCGTCACTTTCGCTAAGATTGAAGCCGCGGCAATTGAAGCACTTATGCGGTCTCCACCTATGAGCGGAAGCTGGGGAATTTGCACGTCTGTAAGGTTCAATGCATCTATTAGTAAATGATGAGGGCGAATTGTTAAACCTTCGATGGCGCGTTTCATCGCTAATTTTGTTGCCTGTAATATGTTTAAAGCGTCAATCTCAGCTGGTTCAGCGCTTCCGACAGCATAATCAATCGCCTGTTTTTGAATTTGAATAAAGAGCTTTTCACGTTTACTTTCTGTTAGCATTTTGGAGTCATTCAGTCCGGGTAGTTCAAACTTTGCCGGAAGTATACAAGCTCCGGCAACAACCGGGCCGGCGAGGGGCCCACGGCCAGCCTCATCCACACCTGCTAACAACAAATAACCCTGCTTCCATAGTTTTTTCTCTTCAACGAGCAATTGCTGTATACGAGCTTGTTCTAGTTCTTGAACTTGCTGGAACTTAAGTAGTTTTTCAGCAAGCTTTCGAACCCCTTGACGCGGGTCGTTCTTACAAGCACATATCATACGAGGGGAAGGATCCTTATAGAGTGCTTCTTGAACTTCCCGAATATTCATTTGGGATAACGGTTCCACACTTTTCTCCTCTTCTCTCCCTAAAAATTCAGTTCGACATGCAGAGACATTTCCCTTTATTTAGGTATCAGTCTTCAATATACACATAATAATCTGAATATTTTGCAATAGTACTAATTCAGATGATCCATGGTTATTGATCCCAGTTGTCCCATACGTAGATCTCTTAAAAAAATTTGAGCAGCCTTAAGAGTGTCGATACGCCCACCATGGATCAAGCATCCGCGTTTTCGTCCTATACTTTCTAACGTAACCTCCGGTTCTGAGATTTTGTACCGTGCCAATGAATCAGGGGAATATTGATTAAACCACTCAATAACCCAACTTGATAATTCCTCAATATCAAACACATCATCTTTTATTGCTCCAAGGGCGGCCAGCTTTCGGCCCACCTCCAGATCGTCAAATTTTGGCCATAGCATTCCCGGTGTGTCTAACAGCTCTACTCGTTCGTGAATTCTTACCCATTGGTTTCCTCTTGTAACACCGGGTTTATTACCTACTTTTGCTTGAGCTCCACCAGTCAGCTGATTAATTAAAGATGACTTTCCGATATTAGGAATACCGACAATCATTACTCGTATCATCTGTTGACGAATACCCTTTTCAGCTTGTCTTGCCTGCTTAGCAAGAACCATCCGCTCTAATTCCGGTACAATCTGTTTGATACCAACCCCTGAGGTTGCACTCACAGCATAAACTGGGCCTGATTCTTTTAAGTACTTAACCCATTTCGATGTCCAATTAGGATCTGCTAAATCAGCTTTATTCAATAACAAGAGTCTTGCCTTACTACCAAGCAATTTATGCAGCATCGGGTTACGACTACTTACCGGTATTCGAGCGTCAGCTAGTTCTAAAACAACATCCACCCACTTTAGCTGTTCTGTCAAAAGCCGTCTCGTTTTAGCCATATGTCCTGGAAACCATTGAATACTCATTTAAATCCTCTTCATTCCTCTACAAACTTTATAGTCTATTTAATTTAAATCGCTTTAGATATAAATCTAAAACGATTTAATGGATAGTATACTAACCAGGCCTTACCCAAAAGATATTCTTTAGGAAGGAGGCCCCATTCTCTTGAATCTTCACTCTCCCGACGATTATCTCCCAAGACAAAGACTTTACCCTCCGGCACTACCTCTGGGCCATAGGGTGGATAATCCCCTGGCTTAACATATGGCTCAGGAATATCATCCCCATTTACAAAAACTTTATTATCTCGTAGTTCTACCGTTTCGCCTTCTGCAGCAATAACTCTTTTGACAAAGGTTCTCTTTATATCCTTAGGAAAAGCAAAGACAACAACATCTCCACGAGTTGGTGCCCAAAAACGATATGACAAACGATTGACTAGGATATGATCCCCCGGGGCCATACCCGGTTCCATGGAAGGAGATGGAATTAAATATGGTTGAAATACCCACAAACGAAGTCCCCCACCGATTAAAATTAGTACGCCGATAATTCCTAGCAGCCATTTTGCCTTTGATCTTTTATTTTCCATTTTAACGCTCCCCTCTTGAACTACTCTTTAGTATTAACAAGATTCTTCGGAGCATACACAATGAAAGATAAAAATCGTTTATAAAATGTTCTCGGGCGGATACTATAAACTATATGTAATGGGAATTATACTCCTGATTTAGTATCAGAGACTTTGCTGGCGCCAAAAACACTGTCTTTGCACGAATTAACCATCTTGCAACTTTTAGGCGCAGGCGGCCGTTATAGTCCACTTATGCTTAGACCAAGACACTGTCTTCACACGGGTTAATCCTTCTTGCAGTATATAGGGCAAGTTTATACTTTCTGATAGTAAAAAAAAAGAGCCAGATTGCTCCAGCTCATTTTTTCCCTAGCCGATACGACGGTCGCGAATCCGAGCCGCCTTACCTGAAAGACCACGTAGATAGTTAAGCTTAGCCCGGCGAACAATACCTCGACGAGCCACCTCGATTTTTTCCAAGCGAGGTGAATGTAAAGGGAAAGTTCGTTCTACCCCGACTCCAGCGAAGACACGTCGAACTGTAAAGGTTTCACGAATGCCGCCATTCTTCATTGCAATGACAACCCCTTCGAAAACTTGGATACGTTCACGAGTTCCCTCAACAATACGGACATGTACACGAACTGTATCACCCGGCCGGAAGTTAGGAAGATCCTTTTTCATTTGTTCTTCTTCAATCATGCGAATATAATCCATTAAAAAACCCCCCTTCCTTGCCTAGATGTTCATACACTGATTTTCAGCCAGCGGACCATCTATTATCAGACCTATTTATTTTATCACAACCAATTATGATATGCAATAAATTTCGATTCGATAGTGTTGTTTTTAATGCCCGCGTAAACGATCTAAGATAATTGAAACTGCAGAACGTACAGATAAGTGATTGTAATCTGTCGGTCCATAAATCGGCTCCAAGATACGATCCATCTTTTCAACATCCTCTTTAAGCAGTCCCCAACCCGTTCCAAATAATAGCAGAATGGGAGTCCCATTATTCTCTATGTCCTCTCGAAGCTCAGAATAAGCAATGGTATTGGCATATTTTCGTGCATCCGTTGCAACCTTTATGGGCCCGACTCCATGTTCTGCTTCGATCTCTTCATAGACTTGATCCAGATCGACTGCAATTTTCACTCGAGAGAATGCTTCCTGACGATCGGGATTATACTCTGCCCCATATCCCTCTTGCCAAAAACCCATAATCCGCTTAGCTAAAGCACGCTGAGCTTCTGCAGGATGAACTACATAATATCGTTTTATACCATAAGTCGTTGAGCATCTGGCTATATCATGTAAATCTAAATTAGTAATTGAGGTAGCAACTGTCTCCATGTTTTTATTGTAGACAGGATAATGAACTAAAGCCAAGTAGACATCTGACATATATTAAAAATCACTCCTAACGAACTACTAAAACAGAGACAAACTCTCGTCTATTTGTTCCTATTTGAAGATCGCCTCTGTCGTTTTGGTGGAGGGGAAAGGTGCTGCCATTTCCTACGCCATCTGGCAAATTCCTCGTGTTCCAGGGTAAGTTCCTCTAATAATGAATAATCATCCAGGCCAAACTCCAGGTTCTTGATTAGATCTGGGCGTCTTAAAAATGTTCGCCTGAGCGACTCTTTTCTCCTCCAGCGCTTTATCTGGGCATGATGGCCAGATAACAAAACCTCCGGCACCATACGTCCTTCAAAGTCCGCCGGACGAGTATACTGAGGGTATTCCAACAACCCTATACTGTGCGAATCCTCCTCAGCAGATACCTCTTCTCCTAGAACACCAGGAATGAGCCTCACTACGGCATCAATCATTACCATGGCAGCTAGCTCTCCTCCTGTTAAAACATAGTCCCCTAAGGACACTTCCTCATCCGCCAACTCGCGAATGCGTTCATCAAATCCTTCGTAATGCCCACACATAAATACAAGCTCTTGATGAGTAGACCACTCTTCAGCTTTCTTTTGATGAAACACATGTCCCTGAGGAGACATAAGGATTAACTTCCGATCATGACTAACCTGAGGCAAATCTCTTATAGCTGCAAAAATCGGTTCAGGCTTTAAGAGCATTCCTGCTCCCCCTCCATAGGGAATATCATCAACATTTTTATGCTTACTAACTGCATAATCACGAAAGTTAACCAAGTTAATCTCTACTAAACCAGCTTCTTGCGCTCGTTTTAGAATACTTTCATTTAAAGGAACAAACATTTCTGGAAATAGGGTTAAAATTGTTATTTTAATCATATGTAGATATCCTCCAGCAAAGTCATGGCTCAATATGTCGTTTGCAATTCTTGCGATTCGGACTCCTTAATCTCGAAGCCCGGGTGGAAGAATAACATCCATGCGCCGTCCAGAGACGTCAACATTCTTTACAACACTTTTAAGAGCCGGAATGCATAGTTCTTCTTTAACCCCTTTAACGATATAAACGTCGTTTGCTCCAGTTTCCAAAACTTGGCTGATAGTTCCCAGTAATACATCTTCTTCATAAACCTGCATTCCCTCAAGCTCAAAATAATACCATCCCTCTTTAAGAGGTAGCACTTCTGAGCGATCAATCCGAACTTCACACCCTCGGTATTTTTCCGCTTGATCCGCAGTAGCTATTCCCTCAACCGCCAGCAATACAAATTCCATTTGTAAACGGGCTTCGATAACTTTAAAGCGTTGATTGGTCGTCCCACTCCGCAAAATAACTTCCTGCAGTTTAAGAAATCGTTTAGCGTTATTAGTCAACGGATAGACCCTTAACTCCCCGCTAATTCCATGCGGACGCAACACTTCTCCAATCAGTACTTCATCCATAATCCCAGCCCCTTTCAGGTTATAGATAGGTTTAAAACGTTGAGAAGGGCAAAAGCCCTTCTCAACGTTATTGATCAATGTCCATATGAACTCGGCGCCCATCTTTAACGGCGGCCGCTTTAACCAGCGTACGAATAGCGTTTGCGATCTTCCCTTGTTTCCCAATCACTTTCCCCATATCATCAGGTGCGACTGTGAGCTGTAAATGCACACTCTTTTCAGTCTCCGTTTGAACAACGAGAACTTGGTCTGTCTGATCCACTAACGCTTTCGCGAGGATTTCTACAAGTTCCTTCACAGGAACCACCCCCCAAACTCTACACTTAGTTCTTGGACTCGTGGAATTTGGTTAAGATACCAGCTTGACTCAGCAAAGACTTTGCAGTATTTGAAGGCTGAGCTCCAGTTGATAACCATTTCATAGCCTTTTCCTCATCAATGTTCAGAACTACAGGACTTTTTGTTGGATCGTAATATCCAATTTGTTCAATGAAACGACCATCACGGGGAGCTTTAGCATCAGCAATTACCATACGGTAGAAAGGATTCTTTTTAGCACCCATGCGGCACAGACGAATTTTTGTAGCCATGTTTTCACCTCCTCCAGTTCGAGGTTCGTAGTTCGAAGTTCGAGGTTCGAATGTTTGTCATTCTAGATCTCACATCGCCCATTTACCCCTAGATTAGCTAACTAGACTTTAAGACAGAGTATTTAACTCGATTAAAGTAAGTTTATTATATAAACAACGCTAGAATATAGCGTGTGTCCATCGAATTCGAGGTCCGAAGCCCCCCCCCTTACACCGTCGGGAACGGAAATTTCGGTTTCTTACCCTTCTTGCCCTTTTTTCCGCCTCCAAGCATACCCATGCCGCCACCTGAAAATTGCTTCATCATCTTTTGCATTTGTTCAAACTGCTTTAAGAGACGTCCTACGTCTTGAACTGAGGTTCCGCTTCCTTTAGCGATTCGTTTTTTACGTGAATCTTTTATAATTGCTGGCTTCCGGCGTTCTTCTGTCGTCATCGACCGGATAATAGCTTCAATATGTGCAGTGTCTTTTTCATCTATATTAACATCTTTTAACTGTTTCCCTACTCCGGGAATCATTTCTAAGATTGAGGAAAGAGGGCCCATTTTTTTCATCTGCTGCATCTGATCAAGAAAATCGTCAAGAGTAAATTCCTGTTTGCGCAGCTTTTGTTCCATTTCTTTGGCCTTTTTCTCATCAAAAGATTCCTGAGCCTTCTCAATTAAAGTAAGAACGTCACCCATTCCCAGAATTCTGGAAGCCATACGATCAGGATGGAAAGCTTCAAGGGCATCCATCTTTTCCCCGAGGCCAATAAATTTAATGGTGCACCCAGTCACTGCTTTGATCGAAAGAGCTGCGCCCCCGCGAGTATCTCCATCTAACTTTGTGAGAATTACACCATCAAGCCCGAGGTCTCCGTGGAAGGACTCAGCTACATTAACCGCATCTTGTCCTGTCATAGCATCTACAACCAGCAAGATTTCGTGAGGTTTGACAGACCCTTTAATATCCCGCAGCTCGCCCATCAATTCTTCGTTAATGTGCAAACGTCCGGCTGTATCAATTATGACCACATCTTGTCCATTCTGATTGGCATAGGTAATACTCGCTTTAGCAATATCTCTCGGATTTTCCTCTCCCATAGAAAAAACCGGCACATTCAGTTGAGCTCCTAGAACCTGCAACTGTTTGATCGCGGCTGGACGGTAGATATCGCATGCAACAAGCAGAGGATGTTTCCCTTGTTTCTTAAGCATGTTGGCCAACTTAGCTGCGTGAGTAGTTTTTCCCGCTCCTTGAAGACCAACCAACATAATCACTGTAGGAGGCTTTGAGGCAATCAAGATTTTACCGGATGCCCCTCCCATAAGGTCGATCATTTCTTCATGTACAACTTTAATAACATGTTGTGCCGGTGAAAGAGATTCTAGGACTTCTTGACCAATTGATCGTTCCTTTACTTTGGCAACAAAGTCCTTAACAACTTTAAAGTTAACATCCGCCTCCAATAAAGCAACACGAACTTCACGCATAGCCTCGTTGACATCTGCTTCCTTTAACTTGCCCTTTCCTTTAAGCCTCTTAAATGTTTCTTGGAGTTTTTCGCTTAGTCCTTGAAACATGCCTGTCCTCGCTTTCGATTTGATCCACTTACAAATATCTCTACATAGCCTGTGTTTAATTACAAGGCTTTGTCTTTTAGCTTCTGATATTAGATCGCTGAGATCTTGACAAAAACATCTTCAATCATCATCCGGATTTTAAGATGTCGCTCATAGGCTTCCTGACAGGAAAAATCCTGTTCTTTTAGTTCTTCCAAAACGCTCTGAACTTCAAGCAGCTTCTCCCGTTCAGTCCAAAACCTCTGGACGAGCCCTAGTTTATCCTCGTATTCTGTGAGGATCCTTTCAGTACGTTTGAGCAAATCATGTATAGCCTGACGGCTTATATTTTCAACTTCAGCAATCTCAGTCAACGAAAGATCTTGCTGATAGTGAAGGTCCCAGACATTTCTTTGCTTATCTGTTAGCAGCGGGCCATAAAAATCAACTAAGAGAGCCCTTTTGGCGAGTTTCTCCATGGCAACCCCCTGTAAAGCGTTTTTACTTTACAACGGAATATTAGACTAAATTCTTTTCTTTGTCAAGTGTTATTACTTAACATTCAATTCAAGCTCAATTCGCTTTGCTCTCATCTCTGCTTCTTGACAAATTTTGCTTAAATCCAAGGTTAATAGTTTACGCTCTTCCATCAGTAACTTTCCATCTACCATCACCGTTCGGACATCACCGGCATGGGCCGAATAAACCAAGTGGGCGGGAATCGAAAAACGCGGATAAAAATGAGCTTGATCCATATCGATTGTGATCAAATCCGCCTTAAATCCCGGAGCTAATACTCCGACATTTTCAAATCCTAAAGTTTGCGCACCACCAACTGTTGCCATTTCCAGAACCTCATAAGCGGGAAGTGCAGTTGGATTAACCTTAAGTTTTTGTTGGAAGGATGCTGAGCGCATTTCTCCAAATAGATCAAGATTGTTATTACTTGATGCACCGTCCGTTCCAAGGCCTACGACAACTCCCTGGGATCGCAGTTCAGTAATAGGTGCTGTTCCACTGCTCAACTTCATATTACTTTCCGCATTATGGGCTACGCAGACGTTTTGGCGATGAAGTATTTCAATATCCTGTTGAGTTAAATGCACACAATGGGCGGCCACGACGTGCCCACCAAATAGCCCAAGTTCATCTAGCCATTGGACGGGGGTTTTCCCATATTGTTCTTTCAGTATATTAACTTCATCTTGAGTCTCCGCTACATGAATATGAATCCCTACATTTAATCCGTCGGCTTCCGCTTTAACTTTCTTCAGATACTCTGCAGAGCAAGTATAAGGGGCATGAGGACCAAACATGATGCTGACTCTGCCATTACCTGCTCCGTGATATTGGCGAACCAGTCCGATATTCTCTTGTAAGGCATTATCCCCGTTGGGCCCATTACCGATTAGTCCTCGAGAGAGAACAGCACGAGTTCCCGCCTGAAGGACTGCCTCAGCAACCCGCTCCATTGAAGCATACATATCCAGCATCGTCGTAGTTCCGGAGCGGATCATTTCACAAAGCGCCAATAAAGTACCCCAGTAAATATCCTCATCCGTCAATTTATCCTCGAAAGGCCACACCTTCTCATTTAACCAAGGCATTAGCGGCAAGTCATCTGCATAGCCCCTGAGAAGCGTCATCGCAGCATGAGTATGAGTGTTAATCAAGCCGGGCATAACCACGTCATTTGGTAGTTCCAAAATCCGATCAGGTACAAACCCCTCTGGAGACGAGCCTTTCTCACCTACTGAAACAATTAGATCATCTTCTATACAAATCTCTCCCTGAGGAAAGAACGCATCCGCTCCGGTCATGGGTAAAATCATAGCACGAATTAGAATTTTAGACATTGTCTTCCGTCTCCTTACAGCCATCATCAAGAGTTTAAAGATTAACGGCGTAGACTATGGGATTACTCCCATTAATTTAAGATCGAACCATTAATTTAAGGAGATTAACCGAATACGGCGCTGTTACAATTCCCTTTTCGGTAATTATTCCTGTAATGTATTTTGCTGGAGTAACATCGAAGGCCGGATTAAAGACTTTCACTTCTTCAGGTGCTACCGCTACTCCAAAACACTCTCTAACTTCATTTGCCGGCCGTTCTTCAATGGGTATTTCCTGACCATTGGCTACTTTCAAATCTATCGTAGATGTTGGTGCTGCCACATAAAAAGGTATTCCATGGGCATTTGCCAAAACAGCTACAGAATAAGTCCCAATTTTATTTGCTGTGTCCCCGTTAGCAGCAATTCGGTCAGCACCAACAATAACAAGATCAACTTTCCCCTGTTGCATCAAATAACCTGCCATGTTATCCGTAATAAGTGTTACCGGGATTTTTTCTTGCAGAAGTTCTAACGCAGTTAAACGCGCTCCTTGTAAAAGAGGTCGTGTTTCGTCTGCATAAACATGAACCATTTTACCCGCAAAATGAGCACTTCTGATAACCCCCAGAGCAGTTCCATACTCTACGGTAGCCAAAGCTCCAGCATTACAATGAGTGAGGATATTTGCTTTATCAGGTACAATCTCATTACCGACTTCCCCTATCAGTCGATTCATCCGACGATCATCTTCAGCTATTCGATTAGCTTCTTCAGTAAGAACTCGACGCACATCTTCTAAGTCATCCATATCCCAACATTCACGCAATCTATCTTCCATTCGCCTTAGTGCCCAAAATAAGTTAACAGCCGTTGGACGAGTTTCCGCCAATCTGGACTGTACCTTTTCCATAAAGCTCGGCAAACCATCTCTATCTCCTTGGTACTCTAACGCTCCTAATACAAAACCATAAGCAACAGCAGCTCCAATTGCCGGCGCACCACGTACTTCCATATTTTCAACAGCTTCAGCTACACCCTCATAAGACACTGCATCCCGATAAAGGATTTCTACTGGAAGCTTGCTTTGATCTAATATGCGCAAAGCATTCCCTAGCCATTCAATCGATTTCAACGTCCCACCACCTCTCTAAAATTTACCGACTTCGGCATTTGCCGAGGCACATAGACATTTCTGACTAGGTGTCAATAACTCAAAGGTTGCTTGAATGAGCTGTGCAACATCTATCTCTAATTTCTTAATACTCTCCATTACCTCAGAATGGCTTAACGGATGATCAGCAATCCCTGCTGCTTCATTGGTAACCATTCCAATGGAGGCGTAACACATCCCAAGTTCCCGAGCTAAAACAACTTCAGGAACACTTGTCATTCCGACAAGGTCAGCTCCAAGATATTGAAACATCCTAATTTCGGCTGGAGTCTCAAACCGGGGGCCTTCTGTACAAACATAACATGCTCCGTTCTTAACCACAAGTCCCAGATGTTCTGAAGCATTAATAATTATTTGCCGAACAGCGGCGCAATAGGGGTCGGTCATATCCACATGGAGAACACCGTCTGGCCCTCCTTCGTAGAAGGTCTGGGGCCGACTCTTTGTGAAATCTAGAAACTGATCCAGTAAAACCAAATCGCCCAAACGATAATTTGAGGACAGGGAACCTACTGCAGCAGTTGCTATTATTTTACGTACTCCGAGCTCTCGCAGAGCCCAAATATTACCTCTATAATTCACAAGATGTGGAGGAGTTGCATGATTTTGCCCGTGACGACTCATAAAAACTAAATCATGATCAGTATCTTTCCCAATAGTAGCTTCTACAGTTCCATAGGGAGTTTTAACAGAGATAATTCGTTGTTCGCTCAATGCAAAGTGGTCAAGCCCTGTTCCACCAATAAGAGCAAAATCTATCAGAATCTCTCCCCCTCGTCATTTTTTCCAAAAAGTGCCGCGGCAAAATCCTCAGGATCAAAGGGACGCAAATCTTCCATACCTTCCCCAATTCCTATCCATTTCACAGGTATTCGAGTTTCCCCTTGAATTCCTAACACTACTCCCCCTTTCGCAGTGCCATCTAACTTAGTTAAGACTATTCCCGTAACACCAGCCACTTCCTGAAAAAGCTTTGCTTGCTGCAAAGCATTTTGTCCTGTCGTGGCATCTAATACCAATAATACCTCATGCGGAGCCCCAGGAATTTCTCGTTCCATAACCCGTTTAACCTTCCGCAACTCTTCCATCAAGTTCACTTTATTATGAAGACGCCCGGCAGTATCCACAATCACAACATCAACACTCCGCGACTTAGCTGCTTGTACAGCGTCATAGGCAACTGCCGCGGGATCAGCACCTTCACGTTGCTTAATTATTTCAACTCCGGCTCTCTCACCCCAAACCTCCAGTTGATCAATGGCAGCCGCCCGAAAAGTATCCCCAGCAGCCAACAAAACACGCTTTCCATCCTGTTTCAACCAATTAGCAAGCTTACCAATTGTGGTAGTTTTGCCCACCCCATTGACCCCAACAACAAGAATAATACTTGGCCCTTGCTTAGCGAAAGTAATGCTTGATTTCTCTCCCAGTAATTCTGAAATTAATTCTTGAAGCACCGCAGTCAGCTCATTGGGATCTGAAATTTTACGTTGTTTAACTTCCTTACGCAACCGTTCAACCAATTCGAAAGAAGTGTTAACACCCACATCTGAGCGAATTAACACCTCTTCCAGTTCTTCATATAACTCTTCATCGATTTTCTTACGCCCCGTGAAAACCTCTTCAACCTTTTCCACGAAATTCTGCCTTGTTTTAGTAAGACCTTCTTTAAGCTTTGCAAAAAAACCTGCCATGGTTTGATCCTCCCTAATCGTGGTTGGTAGTTCGATAATTCGAACGGCATTATTAAGGCGTAACTTGCGCCTTTACCAGTTATTATTCCTCGTATTTATATTCTCATTATAAGCATTGTAATACAAGCACTATATTTCAATAAGTTACCTATTATTCGAATTAAACCTAATATGTACATGAACATGTATCAAGACCTGATGCCGGAAGGCGCACATGATATGTGCCTTCTCCCCAGCAACGTCCCCCCGTTCCTAGACCCAAGACGCAGTGTCACACGAGCGCGACGTCTTTACGTAAGCAGCTACTTCCGCCGAGCTACCTCCAGACTTAAACATGCACCAAGACCCAAGCCGGAAGGCGCACATGATATGTGCCTTCGCCCGAGCAAACGTCCCCCCGTTCCTAGACCCAGGACGCAGTGTCACACGAGCGCGACGTCTTTACGTAAGCAGCTAAGCAAACTTCCGTTCAAGCGACCCCAGACACGGGGCAGTGCACAGGACGTGCACTGCCGCCAATGCGCCATGGACGGCGCTTTTGGCACGATAGTCTCCGGTGGAGATTATCGCCGTAGGCGGGTTCTTCAAAACAATACCTATCGCCGAAGGATGAACCCCGCTCCCCAAAGACAAGAGCTTGAACGGTTAGTTTGCTTTGCGTCGTAAGCACCGAGCGCTGTGTCACACAAGTCCGGCTATGCGCTCTCCGGCCTCTCTCCTCGTCCATCAAGCTTAACAGAAAGTAACTTCGAAACCCCGGATTCTTCCATGGTTATCCCGTATAAGACATCAGCCGATTCCATAGTTCCTTTACGGTGTGATACAACAATAAATTGAGTTGAATGTGATAGCCGGTGAATATATTGGGCAAATCGCTGAACATTAGCATCATCCAGTGAAGCTTCAATCTCATCTAGAATACAAAAAGGACTGGGTTTTACTCTTAGAAGAGCAAATAGAATTGCGATTGCAGTTAAGGCCCTCTCTCCCCCCGATAACAGGGACAGAAGCTGTGGCTTTTTACCTGGAGGCTGAGCGATAATCTCAACACCTGTTTCCAGGATAAGTTCCGGATCTACTAATTGAAGTTCGGCATGACCGCCGTCGAAGAGTTCCTTAAACACCTCTTGGAAGGCCTCATTTACAGCCTTAAAGCTTTCAGTAAAGCGTTCGCTCATGGTTTTATCAAGCTCAGAAATTAATTGCCGTAATGTTTGATTGGCTTCAATTAAGTCTTCTTGCTGAGCCAACATAAATTCTCTTCGTTTAAGGATTTTAGGGTATTCTTCAATAGCTGCCTGATTTATAGGACCTAATTCTTCAATTTGTCGTTTGATTTCCTGAACCCTTTTCCATAGAACCGTCCTATCTTCATCTGTTTGATACAGCATTCCCTCTTCCCAAGTCAGAGAAAATTCCTCAGATAGGCGATTTAGAGCTGCCTCGCATTCAGTTTCCCAACGGACGACTCGGATTTCATGGGCGTGAAGACGCTGTTCAAGAGTACGGGCCTCCTGCCGTATACTATGAAGCTCCTGATCCAATTCAAGGACTCTGCTCGACAACCCTTCTCTAGCCTGTCTGGATTGCATTAGCTCATACTGCTGATTCTCCTGGGCTTTCGAATGTTTAGCTAGTTGTTGGCTGAGGGACTCTAACTCCTGCTCAACACTCCATCGAGTTTGCTCAATATCAGCTTTTCTCTGTTTTTTCTCTGCAAGGTTCAACTCACTTTCACGAACCCCTTTACGTTCTTGGGAAAGCTGCTCCATGCATTGCGTTAGCTCTTGCTCCCATTTAGCAAGTTGGATTTTCTCTTGAGTAAGCTTCTCGGTATAGGTTTCAATTTCTTCTGCTACGATCTTGGCTTCAGATTCTCTGTGGTTATATGCCTCGCGCAAATCAGCCGAAGTTCTTTCCGCAGTCCCCATGCTTTCAGTTAAACTGGTTAAGCGTAAAGTTAATTCATCCTTCTGGGTTATAGCTTCCTTACATCGCTGCCTTAATCCCAATAAATCCCCAGCTAATCGACGTAATTGACTTAACACGTTTTCGTGCTGGGCCCTAAGCTTGACCTGCAGTTCTTGCTGATTCCTAAGTTTCAGGCCCAAGGACTCCAGAATCTCCTGTTGTTCCCTAAGGCGTTGATCATTAGCTAGACATTCACGCTCTTTCTGAGTTAAGTCTTTCTCCATTTTCCCCAGAGATATGCGCAGTGTCTCAATTTCCCGAGAGCGGCCGAGCAAATTTCCACCTTTACGCTGAATACTTCCCCCGCTCAGAGACCCACCCGGATATACCTGATCTCCCTCAAAGGTCACTATCCGAAGTTTATACCCAGAGGCTCGTGCAATCCTAGTTGCTGCCTCCATATCTGTTACAACAACAATCCGTCCAAGCAGGAACTCCATGGCTGGCAGGTATGAATTGTTATACGTAATTAAATCTACTGCGAGACCGATATAGCCCTCATCCTGGGCAACAACCTTACTCACAGACATCCGATTTCCCTGAATGACGTCCAGAGGAAGAAAGGTCACTCGTCCTAATTGATGGGCTTTTAAATAAGCAATAGCTCTTTTTGCGGAGTGTTCATTCTCTGCAATAACATTTTGCATCCCTGCTCCGAGAGCAGTTTCTACAGCAAGTTCATATTTCTCCTCAACAGTGATCAGGTCAGCAACCGTCCCGCATAGACCTTGGCAATCCTTTAATCCCTTTTTCTTGGCTAGCATCACCTCTCGAACCCCTCGCTGATAGCCTTCAAGGGAGTCTTCTAAGGATTGCAAGGCATGTAGTCTGGCCCTAGCTTGATCACTAAGAGTTCTCTGTTTCTGTAGATCTTTTGCTCTTTCAATACCTAAAGCTTTAAGCTTATTTAATTCCGCCCTATGCTCTAACTCTTCTTTTTCTGTAGCTTGAGCTTGGATTACAAGCTGATTGAGTTCTCTTTCCTGGTCAGCGCTTGTGGCAAGCAGAGATTCATTTTCTTTGTTTTTTAACTCTTGCTCTTGTTCTATGCGAAAAATGTCCTGCTCCAGAGAAGCAAGTGTATGGCGAGTCCCTGTCAATTCATTTGAACAATTCGCTTGCTCAGTTAAAGCTTGGAAAAGGTCTGCTTTTAAACCTTCGATATCCTTGGCTAAGGTATTTTCTCTAATACCTGATAATTTCTGTTCCTGGTCTGCTACTTTGCGCCGAGTTTCTTCAACGGTATGATTTAAGATGGCTTGTTTCGCAACTAGTGTTTTAATCCGCTCCTGTAAAAGCTTAACCCTTTCTTCATCCCCATTGATCTCTTGGGTTAACCTATCCGTTTGCTCGTCAAAATAATTAAACCGCTCTTTGCGGAGGTTCTGGTCATGTTTTAGAGAATTCAGAGCTTGTTCTGACTGAAAAACTCGCTCTTGCTTTTGCTGAAGTAGAGTGTCTAAGCCTTGCAATTCATCCTTTAGTTGTAAACTTTGAGCTTCTTTCAGACCTACTGTTGCTTGTGCTTCCAAAGCACTGGCCTGAAGATTACCAAAATCTTGGCCAGCTTTTAATAGTTTCTGTTTGACCTCAGAGATGTCTTGAACAACCCCAAGAATTTCAAGACGTTTTTGCTCTTGCATCAAGGCAAGGCTCTGTTCGGCCACTTGGGCTTGGGCAGCCAGAGGAGTCAGTTGTCCCTCAATTTCTTGTACAATATCATTAATACGTTCGAGGTTCAAGGTCGTTGCATCCAGACGCTTTAAAGCCTCACGTTTTCGCGAACGATACTTAGTAATCCCCGCCGCCTCTTCAATTAATGATCGACGTTCTTCCGATTTGAGGGTTAAGATTTCCTCAACCCGCCCCTGCCCAATGATCGAAAACCCTTCTTTTCCGGCTCCCGTATCCATAAAGAGTTCTTGAATATCTTTAAGACGACAAGCAGCCTTGTTAATGAGGTATTGCCCTTCTCCATCACGATAGACTCTGCGGGTAATTGTTAACTCGCGAAAGTCCAATGGAAATATTCCAGTTGTATTATCAAAAATCAGAGATACCTCTGCCATTCCAACTGGCCGGCGCTGGGTACTTCCCGAAAAAATAACGTCTTCCATTTTTGATCCACGTAGGCTTTTGGCACTTTGTTCCCCTAAGACCCAGCGAACTGCATCTGCAACATTACTTTTTCCGCTCCCATTAGGACCGACGATAACGCTTAATCCCTGACCGAGCTCTAATTTAACAGCATCAGCGAACGACTTAAATCCCTGAATATGAATCCCCTTTAAGAAAACCGGGAAATTCTCAGGTTTAGTCATCGTTCTCACTCCCCCAAAAGTCTAAGACTTGCTTCGCGGCATGTTGTTCCGCTTCCTTTTTCGTCCGGCCTGTACCTTTCCCCATTAAATCCCCTTCCACAAAAACCCCCGCAGTAAAGCACTTATTGTGGTCAGGCCCTTCTTCTAAAAGAATCTGATAACTGACCTCTTTTTCGTCCCGTTGAGCCTTTTCCTGCAAAACGGTTTTGTAGTCTCCATAATTTCCTTTGGCCACTTCTTCAATAGCTGGTTTAAGTAACTCTAGAATTACTCTTCTAGCCTCCTGAAAACCGTATTGTAGATAAATTGCTCCAATCACCGCTTCCCACGCATCAGCCAAAATCGATGGCCGTTCTCGCCCGCCTGAAACCAGTTCTCCCTTACCTAATAACAACTCTTGCCCTAACTCAATCTCATGGGCCTTGCGTGCTAAGGTTGTTTCATTAACCACAGCAGCTCTCATTTTCGTAAGTTCTCCTTCCGGACGATCCGGATAACTTAAATATAAGTATTCTGCAATGACAAAATCCAAGATTGCATCTCCCAAAAACTCCAGGCGCTGATTATTTTCTCGACCAAACTGCGGATTTTCAAATACATAGGAAGGATGAGTTAAAGCAGTGGTAAACAACCGATTCGGAGGAATACCTAATTCTAAGCGTTTAGCCAACTTAACTCCAGGTTCAATCTTAAGAGATGTCAAGGCGAATTTTTTTCGCCCTGACCTCCCTCCTGCTTTCTTTGAATTATCTCCTATGCTTGATTTCTTTTCAACCATGCTTAGATCTCCTTGTCTTTAGGCAATTTCTGAAGAACGATGGTGGCATTATGTCCACCAAAACCTAATGAATTGGACATCGCTACATTTACATCATGCTGACGGGAACAGTTAGGAACATAATCCAAGTCACATTCAATATCTGGTTCACCGTAGTTCGTTGTAGGCGGGATCGCTCCTCGTTCAATGGCCAATGCACATATGACCGCTTCAATAGCACCTGCAGCCCCCATTAAGTGCCCAGTCATAGATTTAGTAGAGCTAATAGCCAACTTTCTGGCATGTTCTCCAAAAAGACTTTTAATAGCAACAGTTTCCGTTACATCATTTGGCCCGGTACCTGTTCCATGGGCATTAATATAATCGACCTCTTCTGTACTTATTCCTGCATCTTTTAACGCTGACCCCATAGAACGAATAGCTCCGCCGCCGCCGGGAACCGGGGTTGTAATATGATACGCATCCGAAGTACTGGAATATCCAGCTAATTCAGCATAGATATGAGCTCCCCGTGCTTTGGCATGCTCTAAGGATTCAAGGACTAATACGCCTGCCCCTTCACCCATGACAAAACCGCTCCGACGTTTATCGAAAGGACGGCAAGCTTGATCAAGCAACTCCGTTTCAGTGGACATTGCCTTCATTGAGCAAAAACCCGCAAAGGCCAATTTAGTAATCGGCGCTTCTGTCCCTCCACAAAGCACAACATCGGCTTCCCCACGTTGAATTAGCCTTAAGGCTTCGCCAATTGCATTTGTTGCAGAAGCACAAGCCGTAACAACCGTCAAACTAGAACCTTGCAAGCCAAACTCAATCGATATATGCCCTGCAGCCATATTGCCAATAAGCATTGGGACAAAAAACGGGCTGACCCGACCACTTCCTTTGCTCATCAACACCTCTTTTTGATCTTCAAAGGAGGTTACTCCACCTATTCCGCAGCCCATAACTGTTCCTATGCGTTCTTTGTCTTCCTTGTCTAAATCCAGCTTAGCATCTTGAATAGCCATCTTTGCAGCCGCTATGGCGAATTGGGCAAAGCGATCCATATGACGACTTTCCTTTTTACTGACCCAATCAGTTGGCTCGAAGTCTTTGACCTCCGCGGCGACCTTCGTTGGTAAATCTGATGTATCAAAACGTGTCAAAGGGCCAATTCCGGATTTCCCTTCCATCAAGTTGTTCCAAAATTTATCCAATTCATTTCCCAAAGGAGAGATTACACCCATTCCCGTAATAACTGCACGCTGCACACTTATACCTCCTTAAAACTGAGTATTCCTTTTTTTATATCTTCGAAAATCTCGTGTACAGACAAAACCTCATTAATTTTGTGGACTCTAGCGCCCGAAAAGATAAGGCCCTGCTGAACATCTCCCTGTTGTGCCATAATTAAGCGATCCATAATACAAAAGTTCCCTTCACAACTCTTGAGACAACCTTTGCAGTCTGTTGGCGCAACATCCACATCACTGTCAAGGGCCACGGTAAAGGGATTTTTAATTCCCCGCCCAGGCAGCCCTACCGGGCTGTGAATAAATACAATATCCTTTTGGGTTGCCTTTAGCATTTCAGATTTCCAAGCCAGTGCCGCACTGCTCTCTTCACTGAGTGCAAAACGGGTTCCCATTTGTACCCCGGCCGCCCCCTTCTTTAACATTTCCGCTACACCTTGTCCATCGATAACGCCCCCTGCGCCAATAACAGGAATATCCACCGCCTCAATGACTTCCGGAAGAATATCATGGATGGAACGGTCTGTTCCCAGATGTCCACCAGCCTCTACACCTTCTACAACAACAGCTGCAGCCCCTAGCTTTTGGGATAACTTAGCAAGTTTTGCCGAGGACACAATCGGCACAACCGGAATGCCTTTTTCTTTACCCCAAGTAAACATGTCTCGGGAAAAACCTGCTCCCGAAACTAATAAATCTATTTTTTCTTCAAAGGAAGCCTGGACTAATTGGGCAAATTCACGAACTGCAAACATAATGTTTACTCCGATTATCCCCTTCGTGCGTTTCCTAGCTTCTCGTATTTCTGCCCTAAGCTCCTCTACAGACAGACCACTGCCTGCTATTATCCCTATCCCTCCCTCTTCAGCTACCGCTGCAGCGAGAGGAGCCATTGATATTTTCACGGCCATTCCTCCTTGGATAACAGGAATTCTAGCCACTAAATTTCCAATACGAAGGTCGGGTATTTTCACAATCTTTCCCCCTGTTCAAGTTCTACCACACTCAATGAATTCTTTTAGAGCTTTACTCATATATTTAAACCCTCCAATCGATATTCGATATTCGTGGTTCGAGGCACGAATATACAGCTGAATATCTAAACCCAAATCACCTTTTAAAGAAGCATTAATCAGAAAGACTTTAACCTTTAATGATATTTGGATAAGTCTAATCTAAATCTGAAGATAGTTTCAAAGGCTTAAATTCTTGGTAAAGGAGAGAGAAATATCTTAAAAGAAAGTCCCGCATTGAATACGGGACCTTTTTGTGTTTATTTGTTTTCCGTGATGTAGTTAACTGCATCTCCAACTGTACGGATTTTTTCGGCTTCCTCATCCGGAATATCCATGTCGAATGCCTCTTCTAAAGCCATAATCAATTCAACGATGTCCAAAGAATCTGCATTTAGCTCTTCAAAGGAGGTTTCCGGGGTAATAGTTGCTTCATCTACCCCCAGTTGATCTACGACGATGGCTTTCACTTTTTCGAAAACTCCCATGCTGCTTCTTCACCTCCTCTCAAAAAAACTACAAAAACCATTTACATTTCCATTCCTCCATCAACACTCAAGGTCTGTCCAGTAATGTAGGAGGCTTCTGGGGACACAAGGAACCGAACTACGTTAGCAACATCTTCAGGACTCCCTATACGACCAAGTGGTATTCCTTTCAAAATGTCTGCCTGAGTCCCTTCTGGTAATGTCCCCGTCATATCAGTTGAAATATACCCCGGTGCAACCACATTAACGCGAATTCCACGCGAGGCAAATTCTTTAGCGACAGACTTAGTAAAGCCAATGATTCCCGCTTTAGCTGCCGCATAATTAGCTTGTCCTGGATTTCCGGAAAGACCCACTATCGAAGATATATTTACAATAACTCCTGAACGTTGTTTAAGCATTCCCTTGCTCACAGCCTTGGTACAGAGAAAAACTCCTTTTAGATTGGTTTCCAAGACTGCATCCCAATCTGCTTCTTTCATACGCAGAAGAAGTGTATCCCGGGTAATCCCGGCATTATTGACTAGAATATCGATCTTACCATACTTTTCTATAGCTGTTTTTATCAAGCGGTCTACGTCAGCCTGTTGGCTGACATCAGCCTGTACCGCCACTGCTTCCCCGCCGACAGCCCGAATTAACTCGACGGTTTCCTCAGCTTTGTCAGACCTACCTGCATAATTGACAACCACTTTTACCCCTGCAGTTGCCAAATTCACAGCTATGGCTCGCCCAATTCCTCGCCCGCTTCCTGTAACAATACCCACGCTATCTTTCAGCATCATTTTAACGACTCTCCTTCAAATATGCAAGTGACTTTTCTAAGGACGCATTATCTTCCACCCGCAGGAGTTGGACAGTAGGGGCAATTTTCTTAATCAAACCTGTTAGAACCTTCCCTGGCCCACACTCGATAAAGGTATCAACACCCAGTTCGAGAAGATGACGAACGGATTGTTCCCATAGCACAGCTCCGCTAACCTGCTCGACCAAAGTATTAATTATTCGATCCGAGGAAATAACCTCTTGTCCATCAACATTCGCAATCACAGGGCAACATGGAGTTTGCCAGGCTATTCCCTCTAAAACTAAGCGCAGTTCGTTTCCCATTCTCTCCATGAGACGAGAATGAAACGGCCCACTCACATTGAGAGGCAAGGCACGTTTTGCTCCTAGATCTTTAGCAACCTCTATAGCATGAGTAACAGCTTGTTTTTCCCCTGAAATAACAATTTGACCCGGACAATTATAGTTGGCTGGGGCTACTACTCCATGGCCAGAAGCCAAGCGACAAGCTTGCTCTACTTGATCGGTTGAGAGCCCAAGAATTGCCGCCATCCCTCCCTCACCCTTTGGAACAGCCCCTTGCATAAGTTCTCCCCGGGATCTTACCACGCGCAAAGCTTCATCAAAGCCAAGACTGCCGGCAGCCACATGGGCTGAATACTCACCTAGGCTATGCCCTGCTACGTAGTCAGGTTTAATTCCCTCATCGTGAAGCAGCTGCCACGCCACTACACTTACCAGTAATATGGCCGGTTGGGTATTTACCGTCATCTGAAGTTCATCTTCCGGCCCCTCTTCGATCAAGGAGATAAACTTATCTCCTAGGATTTCACGCGCTTTCCCCAGAGCCCTCCCGCCAACAGAAGTGTTGAAAATCTCTCTTCCCATGCCAACGTATTGGGATCCTTGTCCCGGAAAAACAAAGGCAAGTTTACCCAAAATTTAGAACCTCCTATCTCCAAACCGCGCAGTAAGACGTTCATACTCTAGTTCAGCTGAACGCATAATGTCTTGAATAATCTGGGCTGCCGGTTCAATACATCTTACTGCCCCAGCAACTTGTCCTGCCATGATTGAACCATTTTCTGTATCTCCTTCTACCATGGCCAGTCGTAGTTTTCCAACACCTAGCTTCTCAAGTTCTGAAGCCAGCATACCTTCTCGCTCATATTGATCCATTTCACGAGTAAACCTGTTATCTAAACAGCGAACAGGGTGACCGGTTGAACGTCCGGTAATCACAGTAGACCGATCTTTGGCTTTAAGAATTCTGTCTTTGACAAGCTGAGAAATCGTACATTCTTCGGCACACATAAAGCGTGTTCCCATTTGCACCCCTTCAGCCCCCAGTGCTAAAGCCGCAACTAAACCTCGCCCATCCACGATTCCTCCCGCCGCTATAACCGGGATCGAAACAGCATCTACTACTTGAGGAACTAGGGGCATTGTTCCGATCTCTCCGATATGTCCACCTGACTCCATGCCTTCTGCAATCAGCGCATCTACCCCAGCCTTTTCCAAGCGCTTGGCTAGGGCAACTGAAGCCACTACAGGAATCACCTTTGTTCCGACTTCTTTAAGCATGGGTACATATTTTCCCGGATTCCCTGCCCCCGTGGTAATGACAGGCACACGTTCTTCCAAAATAACCTGCATAACCTCGTCTACGAAGGGAGACATAAGCATGACATTGACACCGTAGGGTTTTTGGGTAATCGATTTAACCTTATGGATTTCTTGACGCAGCCAATCTGCCGGAGCCTGACCTGAGCCAATAATTCCTAACCCTCCGCCTTCAGAAACCGCCGCAACCAGTTCGCCTGTCGAAACCCAGGCCATTCCACCTTGAAAAATGGGGTATTCGATTCCGATCAGTTCACATAACCTTGTTTTTATCATACTTTCAAGCCTACTTTCGTCCATTTCAAAACACATGCGCCCCATGTAAGTCCCGTCCCAAAACCAACCATCACGATAATATCCCCCTCATGAATACGCCCCGCTTTGAATGTCTCATCTAAGGCAACCGGAATAGAAGCCGCTGACATATTTCCATACTTATCTAAATTTATAACCATTTTATCGGGAGAAATACCTAAACGCTTAACTGCAGCATCAACAATTCGAATATTGGCTTGATGGGGGATAAGAAGATCCACATCTTCCTTTGCTAATCCGGCATTTTCCAAGACCTTTACTGACACATCCCCCATAATTCGGACAGCAAATTTGTAAACTTCTTTGCCCTCCATTTGAAGAGTGTGTAAGTTCTTCTCTATAGTTTCCAGGCTAGCAGGATATTTTGACCCACCCGCCGGTTGACTGAGCAGCGAACCGCCAGAGCCATCTGAACCTAATTCAAAGCTCAAAAACCCAAACCCGTCTCTTACAGGCTGTAAAACCGCCGCACCGGCACCATCACCAAAAAGGATACAAGTCGATCGATCTTGCCAATTGAGTACTTTGCTTAAGGTTTCCCCGCCAATGACCAGCACTGTTTTATACATTCCTGTAGCGACAAACTGGCTGCCGGTTACAACTCCATAGATAAACCCACTACATCCGGCTTCCAAATCAAAGCCTGCGGCATTTTTCGCTCCCAGTCGATCTGCTACCAGACAGGCGGTGGCCGGAAATGCATAATCCGGAGTTATCGTCGCTACGATAACTAAGTCAACCTCTTCAGGCGCGATCCGAGCATCCTCTAAGGCCTTCAACCCTGCTTGGTAACACAATTCCGAAACAGGCATGTCCTTCGGAGCAATATGCCGTTGTCTAATCCCTGTACGCGAAATAATCCATTCGTCATTGGTGTCTAAAAACTGTTCAAAATCTTTGTTTGTTACAATATTTTCAGGAACATATGACCCTATCCCAACAATTCCAACGCTACGCATCGCAGTCCTCTTTTCTCGTTAACTAGTCAAATCAAACTCATTTAGGGAGGTCGTCGCGAATTTGTTCGATCAAACGCACTTGCACACATTCTTGAGCTACCCGAATGGCATTAGTAATCGCCTTGGCTTTGGAACTTCCGTGGCAAATAATGCTGATACCATTGACTCCAAGTAGTGGCGCTCCACCATATTCAGCATAATCCATCATTTGGGCAATCTCTTTTAACCCGGGTTTGACTGCCAAGGCACCAAGCTTACGTAGCATGTTCGAAGTAATCTTCTCCTTTATCTGCTGAAACAATACTCCAGCAAGACCTTCTGCTGTTTTCAGGAGGATATTGCCAGTAAATCCTTCACAAACAACTACATCTGCCCGGCCATAGGGAACATCCCGCCCCTCGACATTACCGATAAAATTAATAGGACTGGCCTTTAACAAGGGGTACGCCTTTTGGGTCAAATCATTTCCTTTTCCTTCTTCGCCGCCTACATTAAGCAGTCCAACCCGAGGATTAGAAATCCCTAAAATCTTTGTAGCATAGATGCTGCCCATTAATCCATATTGACAAAGCTGTTCTGGAGTGGCATCCATATTTGCCCCCACATCGAGAATTAGCTTTCCACCTTCAGGAGTTGGCAGGATAGTAGCAATAGCCGGTCGTTCAATTCCCTTAATACGCCCCAAGCCTAAAAGCGCAGCAGCCATTTGGGCACCTGTACTTCCAGCACTTACGACGGCATCTGCTTCACCTTGTTTAACTAACCGTGTAGCGACAACTATAGAAGAATCCTTTTTCTTCCGCACTGCATTGGCCGGATGCTCATCCATTGCTATAACTTCCGATGCTTCATACTGAGATATATTTTTTGGCAGCGAGCCTGATAAAAACTTTTGCATATGTTCTTTTTGCCCGACTAATATAATTTGAAAATCAGGACTTGCTTCGGCAGCAATTATGGCTCCTTTAATAATCTCTTCAGGAGCATAATCCCCACCCATGGCATCCACTGCAATTTTCATCTACTCCATCTCCCCTCTTATACCCGCCGGATCCTCTATAGCAAAAAGTACCCAGTTTCCACAAAGTACATCCTCCGCTCCAACACTTAACCTTATTTCAACCCAATATTTATTCAGCTTGCGCTTAAGGACTACGCCTTTTGCTAGAACAACTTCCCCTAACTGGACGGGCCTAATAAATTTCAATTCAACACTACCTGTCAAAGCCATCTTGGCGTCCACTAAAGCAATGGCCAGCGAATTAGCTTGGGCAAATAAATAATGGCCTCTTGCTACTCTAGCTTTAGTGAGTACCATACTCTCATCAACGACAAGCTTTGAACAAGCTCTTTCTCCAATTACAAGTTCCATCAATTCCCCGATTAGTTCCTGATCATCTAAGGACTTTAAGGTAGAATACGCTTCCTGAGCGACTGCTCGAGTCCGTTCCCGAACCTCAGGAATCCCAAGTTCTCCGCGGTCTAATCGAATTGTGGAAACGCTCACTATAAATCGTTCCGAAAGCTCCTCATCTGTAAAAAACGGATTCTCTGCAAGAGCCTCTTTTAAAAGCTTTCGGCGTTCCTCTTTGCTATACCGGGCCATCTATATCACCAATTTCTTGCTGTGTTAGTAGGATTAAATTAGTACCTGGTCACAATTATAAACTATATAATCTCTCTTATCAAGAATTTACCCTGTCGAATTATGAAATGAGTCTGCATTAAGTTGTGAGACATGCAAAAAACCAAGAGCCCCTCTCAAAAGAGCTCTTGGTTTCATGTGCCATACCTTATGATTCCACTGTAATAACAGCCTTAGAATTATAGTACCCACAGCTAGGGCAAATATAATGCGGCATTTTTGGTTTATGGCATTGGGGGCATTCGATGTGGTTTGGTGCGGTTATTTTCCACATAGCCCGACGTTTACGAACCCTTGATTTTGATTGTCGATGTTGCGGAACACCCATAATTACACCCCCTTTATGTTTTCTGAAATTAATCAGTCATTGGATTGCCACTTGGCCAGTGCTGCTAACCGGGGGTCAACTGTACCTTCCTCGCAATTACATGGAGTTAGATTTCTATTTACACCACAGGTTGGGCAGAGCCCATGACATTCTGCTGAACAAATAAACTTCATCGGTAAAGCTAACACAATTTGTTCAAAAATTCGATCCTTTATATCGATCTCATCTTTGTCTAAAAGGAGTGCTGTCTCAAGGAGATCTTCTGTTGCTAACGCCCGAAATGCCCACTCATCTTCATAAAGAAGTTCTACAGGATAAATGAACGATTCTAAACAGCGTCCACAGGTTGCTTTAAGCTCTGTGTGAATAGTTCCTTTTACTAACATAGCTCTACTGGTGTTGTTCACCTGAAGTTGGACGTGTACCGGTGCTTGAAAAGAGATTGATTCCATTCCCAAATCGAGAGCAGAAAAATCCTCCACTAAATCATAATGGACAGTTTCTCCACCATTTAAACGAACTTGGGCTACGTTCACTTTCATAATACCACCCCAATACACATTCATTATTATAGTTGGCACAATTTTCTTTGTCAAGGAAAACTCTTTACATAGCTACTATGCACTAAAACTACTGAATTAAGTCATGAGTTTCTAAAGCAATCATTAATTCCTCATTAGTCGGAATCACCAAAGTGCGGCAACGGGCGTTTGGTTTCGAAACATCTACTTCCTCGCTTCTGACCTTGTTTTTCTCAGCATCCAGATCTACTCCAATGTAATCGAGGTTTTTACAAATAGCTTCCCGCATAGGTCCAGAGTTCTCTCCAACCCCTGCAGTAAATATAATTGCATCAACACCACCCAGTACAGCAGCATACGCACCGATGAATTGTCTGACATCATGTTCAAAAATATCTAAAGCAAGTCGTGCACGTTCGTGCCCTTGGCCAGCCGCTACTTCAATATCTCTGAAATCTGAGCTTACTCCCGAAACCCCTAAGGCACCACACTTAGTATTTAAAAAATCATTCATTTGGTCAACGGTAAAGTTTTCTCTGCACATGATATAGGTTACAATAGCCGGATCTAAAGCACCTGAACGAGTACCCATCATAAGGCCGTCTAAAGGCGTAAAGCCCATGGAAGTTTCTATTGATTTCCCTCCACGAATAGCACAAATTGAAGCACCGTTACCTAAGTGACAGCTAATAAGCTTCAGATCGCTTAAAGGCTTTTGAAGAAGGACTGCAGCTCGTTGACTGACATATTTATGAGATGTCCCATGGAAACCATATTTCCGAATCCCATATTTCTTATAATAATCATACGGCAATCCGTAAATATAACTGTTAGGTCTCATGGTTTGATGAAAAGCGGTGTCGAACACAGCTACTTGCGGAACCCCCGGCATCATTTTTTGGCAAGCCATAATTCCAGCAATATTGGGAGGATTGTGTAAAGGAGCCAACTCTACACATTCTTTAAGGGCTTTCATGACCCCTTCATCAATGACTACAGACTTAGAAAACTTTTCCCCTCCATGAACTACTCGATGCCCAATCCCACAGATTTCTTTTAGATCTTTAATAACACCATAGAGAGGGGATACTAATGCTTCCAAGACAAGTTTAATAGCCACGGTATGATTTGTAATCTCAGCCGTGATCACTTCCTTATCGCCAGATCCAGTGCGATGAGTAAGCACCGATCCCGGAAGTCCTATTCGTTCAACCAGACCCTTTCCTATGGCATTTTTTGTCGCCATATCTATAACTTGATATTTTAGCGAAGAGCTTCCACAATTAATAACTAGAATCTTCATTTTCTATACCCCTTTATTATCCAAGCTAAAAATAATATAAATAAGATTTAGTAAAATATAGTCTTCCCCGAAAAAAGAATTTTTCATTTAGATAATAACGCCATTTCTTTCCACACAGGTTGTTTCATTTATAAAGTGTAGCATAAAAACCAAGCTTTTTTAACCCCTTACGCCATTATTCTCTTAATCTCAGAACATTTCGTCAACGCAATATTTCGTCCCAGCCTAATGCCTTCTTCGGCTCGATCAAACTGGAAACTTCCGATATGTCCAATATCAGGTTGCAATAGCAGATCAGCTCCATGACATTGCACCCGAAATACTTCATCCTCTAAAATCTCGATGGATTGCAGCAAGATGTCCATAGCACTGTTGAGTTTATTCATCAACCCTTTTTTAACATCGACAGCTAAAACTATTTCTGCTCCCATTTCCCGGGCAACATGAACGGGTAATCGATTTTTAACAGCCCCGTCAACCAAAAGCCGACCTTGATAACGATAGGGTTTAAAAAAGCCAGGAATCGAAATGCTGGCCCGAACTGCTTGAGCTACACTCCCTTCTTTAAATATAACAAGTTCCCCTGTTTCAAGATCTGTCGCCACAATGGCTAAGGGAAGTTTAAGATCAGCAAAGGTCATATCTCTGGTCAAAAGACGCAGGACTTCTAGTATCCTATCCCCTTTGATTAATCCTTCTTTGGAAACGGCAGGATCTAATATTTTTTTAGCAAACCCCGGGTAGGTCAACAGGCGCTCAACGCGATAGAGATCCATACCAGCGCACCATAAGGCACCGAATATAGCCCCTGCACTACACCCGACTACGAGATCCATACTTATCTTTTCTTCCTGAAGCACTTGCAAAAAACCTAAATGGGCAAACCCTCGTGCACCTCCGGCACCTAAAACAAGCCCTTTTTTTGGATTCACAGATTTTCCCTCCCCAAGACTTCTAGGGACAGCCATTCTTCCATATAAATTATGAAGGAAGGTGGGTTTTCATGTCCAATCTCATTCGTGTCCTGGCTTTAAGTCTTCTTGCCCTGGGAATGTTTATATATCCACAGGAAGTCCTCGGCTCAGCCGGTGAGGGCCTGACTCTCTGGTGGCGCTTTGTCCTCCCGGCATTACTCCCGTTCTTTGTTCTTTCAGAACTTTTGATGGCCTCTGGCTTCGTCCACTTTTTAGGAGTTCTTCTGGAGTCTTTTATGCGTCCAGTTTTTCGCCTTCCCGGGAAAGCGGCCTTTGTTGTGGCCATGGGATATACTTCAGGATTTCCTATGGGGGCAGTACTTACTGCTAAGCTGCGCAACGACAAAGAAATAACCCGCGAAGAAGGGGAACGTCTCTTAGCATTTACTAACAATCCCAGTCCGGGCTTCATGTTCGGGGCAGTCGCTTCCGGTATGCTCGGTGAACCGACACTAGGGATAGTATTAGCAGGTTCTGTATATCTTTCCAATTTGATTGTCGGATTTCTCTTTCGATTCTATAAGGCAGCTCCTAAATCCCTGCAAAATTCTTCAACCCCTTCATTTGGAAGAGCTTGGCAGGAGATGAAACATGCCCAAAACAGAGAAAACCGCTCATTCGGGCAAATCCTAAGTGATGCCGTTAAGCAAAGTACAAACACAGTCCTTATGGTAGCAGGTTTTATGGCGATTTTTTCAGTAATCCTTCGTCTATTAAACCTTTGGCATGTTCCTTTATTATTAGCTACCATCAGCCACAGGATTATCCAAATTCTAGAAGTTCCGGTTCTACAGGCTTTTTTTAATGGACTCTTTGAAATGACCCTAGGATGTCAAGAAGCAATTCAAGCTCTTTCGACACTCAATCAGCAAGTTGCCATGCTCGCCCTTATAATGGGCTGGGGTGGACTTTCCGTATTTGCTCAAATTGCCGGTTTGATAAGCGGCACCGACCTGCGCTTTTCCTCATTTTTAATAGCCAGGGCTCTTCATGCATTCATCGCTCTTGGGCTTAGTCAGATTTTCCTTTCAGTTGCGAAGGTTCCCACCTCAAGCCTACCAGTTCGAATTGTTGACCCGTCGACCCTTTTCTGGAATAGTTGGCAGATAAGTGCTCTGGTATTCTTAGGTTGCATGTCTGTTCTTTCCATTCTCGCTATTGTTCGCTTTCGCAACTAGGCGATAGGAATCTACTATATAACAAATAAGTCATATTTTCAAATCAAGTAATGAAACTCAAGCCCAAGTCCCCAGCAAGGCGTCTCCCTCAGTACTTACACTTCTGAAATCTACGACCTTATACTATAAAGCACAAGGAAAAAGAGTGAGTACTTTACTCACTCTCCTCCACTTCAGACCGACCGGTTCGCTCTTCTTTTGCTAACCCCTTCAGCTCTTCTCTGTTCTGACGTAAGGCCTGTAGGGTTTCATACAGGCTTTTCTCAACATGTTTAAGCATTTCATCAGCATATTGAACAGCGCCGGTTTTTACTTCCCTTGCAAATGTTTGGGCCTGTTTAACAATGTTTTCGCCATAGTCCTGAGCCTGTTTAACCACTTCATTTTCTAAAGCCATCTTATCAATATAGGTTTTTCCTTGTTCAATAAGTTTCTGTGCTTCTGTCTGTGCTTCATCTAAAATACGCTGTCTCTCTTTTAAAACCCATTTGGCATTGGTGATTTCTTCTGGCAAAGCTGCCCGCACACGATCCAGCAATTCAAAGATTACAGCATCATCAACCAAAACCTTACCTGTCATAGGAATCTTAGTCCCATGATCGACAATTTCTTCGACTTCATTGATCAAACTTTGAATATCAGTTTCCATATATATCCTCTCCCTCGTCATACATCCATTCTCTGTAGGTACCATATTTTCGTATCTCCATATTCCCCTGTTTTGCGAATTTCGAAGGGATAAATGACTCCTGTTAAATCTTCATCTTTGGCAGTCTCAGCGACAATCACTCCGTCAGGTGTTAAATAGGCAAAATCCTTTATAGATTGGATTACTTTGGGAATAAGTTCCTGCCGATAGGGGGGATCCAAAAAGATTAAGTTGAAAACTTCATTTGGATATCTATCAATGAACTTAAAAGCATCCATCAAATGTAGTTTTGTCTTATCAGCTACTCCAAGAAGACTAAGATTTTTCTGAATAACCTGATACGCGTCATGATTTTTTTCTACCAAAACCGCTTCACGAGAGCCTCGGGAAAGGGCTTCAATAGCCAAGTTCCCCGTTCCTGCAAAAAGATCTAATACCCGAGAATTTAAGACCTTTTCTCCAAGTACGCTAAAAATCGCGCCTTTTACTTTATCCGAGGTTGGGCGAGTATGTATTCCTTCAACTGCCTTAAGTTGTCGACCACGCATTTCTCCAGCAATAATCCGCATAAATCCTCCAAGATACATTATAGCAGTAATAATTTAACAGCTACAAGGACTTATCCTATTTTAGTTTCTTTTCAATATTTTTCAACAATTTATGACTCAATATATATTATTTTCTATAAAATTAGTATACCACAGGCAAAGACTAAATTCCTTGTATTAAGTATATCGTTTTACATTTTATCACATACTAGACTTGGCTAATGATGAACCATATAACTCATCGAATGCCCTTCCCCCATCCAGCTCTTCCTTCGTTTTTCCTCTGTTCACTGGGTGCTTAAATAGCCCCAGTGACTTTTTTAAAATTGCCATTATTATATTCTAAAGAATAAAGGAGTTTAAACCATGAAAAAATCAGAACTTTATCAACATCTTAACGTACAACTTGATCTGGCAGTTGAAGCACACCAGATGTTACGTGGAGAAAGTGGCGAAGAAATACCAGGCGTCTTAATGAATGAACAACAACTGGAACACGCTAAAGTTACTATTATCACCGTTGAAACTGAAGAAGGTGTAGAAGCTATAGGCAAACCAAAAGGACAATACATAACCATTGATGCTCCTGAAATACGGACAAACAATTATATTGTTCATGAAGATATTACACATGTTCTTGCTGATAGATTAATTGAGTTGATGAATCTCAAGGAAGACGCTAGTATACTAATTGTCGGCTTGGGTAATTGGAATGCAACTCCTGATGCTCTAGGCCCTCAAGTTATCGACAAAACCATGGTGACACGTCATCTGTTTAAACTATCTCCCGATGAGTTAAAAGGGCAGTTGCGAAAAATAAGCGCTATTGCCCCAGGGGTCTTAGGTCTTACCGGTATTGAAACCGCAGAAATAATTAAGGGACTTGTAGAACATGTCAAACCGGATTTAGTCATAGCCATTGATGCCTTGGCCGCTAGCTCCCTGGAACGAATTGGTACAAGCATACAGCTATCAGACACCGGAATTCACCCCGGTTCGGGCGTAGGTAATAGAAGAGCTGGGATCACTGAAGAAACAATCGGTTGCAAAGTAATTGCAATTGGGCTTCCGACGGTTGTTAATGCAGGTATCATTGCCCACGATGCAGTGGAAGGTGTGTTTAAAGAATTCGTAACCAGTCCTCAGCTCTACAAACTCTATAAGGGTATAAAACCCGAAGTGTTTAGTCAAATCATCGACGATGTTCTATCCCCGTTTCAAGGCAATCTAATGGTAACACCTAAAGAGATCGACTCTCTCATTAAAATTGTTGCCAAGATTATTGCCGGCTCATTAGCTATCAGCTTACATCCCGGAATTGATCGGGAAGACTATGAGCGGTATTTGCAATAGACAAGAGAATGAATAATTGAATCATTAACAATTTTAGTTATTCTCGGAATTATGAGTAATGATAGTTGTTAGAATTTATGAAAGGGTCAGGATAAAACCTGACCCTTTCATATTATTCTATTCCTGTGGCGAATTCGGGAAACTTTTGTGTTTTCGATTAGCTATTCCAATCTCTTGAGCAACCTCGTACTTGAACCTCTCTAACTCGGGTGTCAACGGAATCATTGGTTTAGTCGATTTAGCCAAAAGTTTCCCCTCCTTAATTTTTTTAGAACAGCAGACCTACTTCGCTACTGTCATGCTTATTAATTCTTTTTAAGATTTGCTCTTATTATTAGACATTATGATTAAGTTCATACTCGGCAATTCCTCCCAAAAAGAGAGTAAAATAACAATGATCAGTTACTTATATTTAACAATTTCTGCCTAATGTACCCCGATATCCTCCGGAGGAAACCTTTTTTGTACTTCATTAAGAATCAAATCATACCTCTCAGGACTTTGCAAAATCTTTTGGGCCATCTGATAAGCTTTTTCAACAAGGTATCCATCTCGAGAAAGATCAGCAAGACGCAATTCAGCTAATCCGTGCTGTCTAATCCCTAATAACTCCCCGGTTCCTCTTAGACGCATATCCTCTTCAGCAATTTTAAAGCCATCTTCAGTCTGACAAAGGATATCTAAGCGTTGACTCCCCTTACCTCCCGACATTAAAAAACAATACGATTGTTCACTCCCCCGACCAACTCGTCCTCTTAGTTGGTGTAATTGGGCAAGGCCAAACCGCTCAGCTGATTCAATAACCATAACTGAGGCATTGGGTACATTTACTCCTACTTCCACTACTGTAGTAGCTACCAGTATATCAATATCTCCAGCATTAAAGGCTGCCATAATTTCTTCCTTTTCCAACCCTTTCATTTTGCCATGTAAAAGGGAGATGTGGTGATTAGGAAATCTCTCCCGAAGTTCTGTCGCTTTCTGGGTTGCTGAAATAAGATCCAGAGTTTCGGATTCTTCTACCAATGGACAAACCACGTAAATTTGCCTGCCTAGATTAATTTGCTCATCTAGGAATTTTTCCATTTTCGGACGAGCTCGTTCTGTCAACTTTCTAGTAATTATCGATTTTCGCCCCACAGGCATCTCATCAAGGATTGAAAGCTGCAAATCCCCATAGAGTGTCAAGGCTAAGGTTCTCGGTATTGGGGTGGCGGTAAGCACTAAAACATGAGGACTTTCACCTTTGCTTTGTAACAAAGAGCGCTGCCTTACACCAAAGCGATGTTGTTCATCGGTGACAGCAAGGCCGAGGGCTTTAAACACAACTGTCTCTTGGATAAGCGCATGGGTTCCAACGGCGACATGGGCCTGTCCACTGGAAATCATCTCCAGTGTTCTCTCTCGGGAACTCTTACTCTGACTTCCTAGTAAACAAACCACACAAATGCCCAAAGGGGTGAATACTTTCTCAAGAGCTTGAAAATGTTGTATCGCCAAAATTTCTGTTGGTGCCATCATGGCCCCTTGATACCCCGAACCTACCGCACGCAATAATGCTGCCATAGCAACTGCGGTCTTACCGGATCCCACATCTCCTTGAACCAAGCGAGCCATTCCTTGGCATCTGGATAAATCATTGAATATCTCTTGAATTACACGCTGTTGAGCCACAGTTAGTTCAAAAGGCAACCCTTTATAAAAGCTCTGAAGCAATTCTTCTCCACCAGTAAGAGAGGGACTACCCATTCGCACAATTCCTTGGCGCAACCCTGCGACTGCTAATTGCAAAAAAAGCACCTCTTCCCAGACCAATCTCTCCCTCGCCTGGGCTAGCCTGGGATAAGTCTTGGGAAAATGAATTTCTCGATGAGCAAGAGAACGTTTCATCCAATCTCTTGATACCTCAGCGGGCAAGATTTCAGGAAACTCTTGCTCTACATTCTTAAGTACTCCTTGGATTAAGCTCCGGATTACTTTTGAAGATAGGCGCGCTGTCTCTGGATAAACTGGCAAAATAGTTTGTCCTTGGTCAGATTTATCCGATGAACTACTAATATTCACTTTTTCAATATCTGTCGCCAATAATTCCGGCGTCTGTTGCTGCCAATTCACTTTCCCTGTCACTGAAACTTGAGTTCCTACCGGGTATTGTTTGAGAATAAATGGTTGGTTAAACCAAGTTGCCTGAAGTAAGCGTCCAGATTGCTCGATGCTTAACTTTACCACTCTCAGCTTGCCACTAAGCACATTCCCTGCGACTACTTTTCCCTCAACGGTTGCTAATTCTCCGTCTTTCAGCTCGCTAATCATCCGCTTACGACGATCCTCGTACCTTCGCGGATAATATTCCAGCAAATCTTTTATCGTATGTATCCCAAGCTGTCCAAGCAGCCTGGCCCTTTCCGGACCAACCCCTTTGAGAAATTGTAAGGGGTTATCTTTTTGGGCTATAGTCTTACTCTTAGAACTTTTTTGATCCTCCAAAGACGGATTAGTCAACTGATGTCCCTGGCTTATATTTAGTTTATTATGATCTTGAGGATTCTCCGGCCTTTGCTGGCTTTGTCTAAAAGACCGAGACTCATTAACGTCAATATTCCGCTCTTCCTGAACGAGGGACATCAGAAGATTATCCCTTTTAGACGTCCCATTTTCCGATATTTTCTTGCTAGAGGTACGTTCATTTTCAGCCAAACCACTGTTTATAGTGTTCTGCTCTACTTCACCTGTTATTTCTGTCATGAACCGTCGAAGTTCGGAAAAGGCTTCTCTACGGCGGAGAGGACTTAAACTTGAATAGTTTTGCGCCAGGTTACTCAGCAACTCCAAATCCTTACCGGGGAATAATTTTTCCAGTCTGGGAATAATCCCTTTTAAAAAAGCATTAAATCCCCCTAATACCCCCCCATTGGTGAAACCTTGTCTTTCCTCGGCAACCAATGCCCTTTGAAAATTGCTTAAAACTAATTGAACTTGGGTAAGTTTCATAGAAAATCCGCCTGAATTCGTCGTCCTGTTGGCGTTACCGCCAAGCCACCCTGAGCAGTTTCCTTTAAAGCACAAGGCATTTGTTTACCCACCCGGCCCATTGTATCTATTACCTCATCAATTGGAATTGCACTCTTCACTCCGGAAAGTGCCATTTCAGCAGCGGCTAAAGCAATAGTAGCACCTGTAGCATTCCTTTTAACACAGGGTACCTCTACTAACCCTCCTACAGGGTCACAAACTAAACCAAGCATTGATTTCATCGCAATCGCTGCAGCATCAGCAGTCTGTCGTGGAGACCCTCCCGCTAATTCAACCGCAGCCGCTGCGGCCATAGCAGCAGCCGAGCCAATTTCAGCCTGACACCCACCTTCTGCGCCTGAAACGCTGGCACGTTCAGTAAGAACCATCCCTAATCCGGCCGCGGTGAAAAGGGCTAGGATAATATCTCTCTCCGAAGACTGGCATACCTCCTCAACCGTCAACAAGACTGCCGGAAGGACTCCGCAAGACCCTGCGGTCGGTGCTGCAACGATCTTACCCATACAAGCATTAACTTCTGCTACTGCGAGAGCTTTAGCAATAGCACCGCTTATTTCCATCCCAACTAAGTTATTGCCTTTTTTTCTGCGTTCTTCTACTTTGGCTGCGTCTCCTCCCACCAGGCCTGACACAGAGCGCCGTTTGCCACTTAACCCTGCTTCTACGGATCCTCTCATGACCTTTAGGTTATTATTCATTCGTTCGAAAAGGGTTTGTTCCGTTTGCTCCAATTCTTCCATTTGATCTTCAAGTATAACTTCGCTAAGTTTTTTTCCTTTAGATTCAGCCTCAATTACCCAATCTTCATAGGCTCGCATCTTGTTTTCCTCCTATTATAACTTGGCTAACGCCAAGCCATAGGCTCAGGCGACAACCGTAGTTGTACTGATATTCGGTAAGCAGTGCTTTCTGCCCATAATTGATTGCCATTATTATAAAGGCTCTATTGCCATTGCTTGCTCAATTTTAGGCAATTTCCTCAGTAATTCAAGAACAGCTTTATCAATAGTCTGGTCAGTTTCTAGAATCATTAGTGCTTGGGCTCCCTTTTTTTCTCGTGCAACACGCATACTGGCTATGTTAATTTGGGCAGTTGCTAAAAGAAGAGTCACTTGAGCAACTACGCCTGGGAGATCCTGATGCAAAACTACAAGTGTCGGATAGTCCCCCCGAATATCCACTTCATATTCATTAATTTTGCCAATGACTATGGTGCCTCCGCCAATCGATGAACCGATCACCTGAAGATGAACACCATTCTTTCCTTTCAAATCAAACTTCACCGTGTTAGGATGAACTTCCCCTAGATCAATGACTTCATATTTGACGCTAAGGCCTCGTTCCTCAGCAATTTTCCAAGCATCCGGTATTCGTTCATCATCAGGAAGCATGCCTAGCAGTCCAGCCAGCAATGCTAGATCTGTGCCATGCCCTTTGCCTGTCTTGGCAAAGGAACCATGTAGAAAAATTGTTCCTTCGACAGGTTCTTCCCCTAGGATTTTTCGAGCCATTCCACCTAAGCGGACTGCTCCCGCTGTATGTGAACTAGATGGACCTACCATGATTGGCCCAAGCAGATCAAAAACATTACTCTTTGCCAAAATGATTCCCTCCCGTATGTAGAAAACTTGGCAGACGCCAAGTCTAAAAACCACAACCTTAGTTTCACTTATACAAAAGAACCTCCGGAATAAATTCCGGAGGTTAACCTATTCCACACCAAAGATATAATAGTAGAGCGGTTGCCTACCGGGATGAATCTCAACTTCGATGTTCGAATTCTCTTCTCGGAGCCAATCTTGGAGTCGTTCAACATCTTCAAGTTTTGTCTCTTCTCCATAAAATATTGTAACCAAGTCATGGGTTTTCCATTCCATCTTATCCAGTGTGGCTTTTGCCACTTCATTGATGGATTTTCCAGTGGTCACTATAACATCTTCAACCAAGCCTAAAATATCACCGTCTGAAATCGTTAACTCTCCGTATTGAGAGTCCCGAACAGCATACGTTACCTCTCCCGAACGAACACTCTTTAGTCCCCGCTCCATATTTTTAAGATTCGTCTCAGCGTCTCCCTCGCCATTAAAGCTTAGCAGCGCAGAAATCCCTTGAGGTATAGACTTACTAGAGATTACATGGACTTGCTGCTCTTGTACAACATCTTTTACCTGACGAGCAGCCATAATTATATTCCCATTATTAGGAAGGATGAAAACTTGTTTTGCCGGAACCTTTCGGACTGCTTCGGAAAGGTCTTCTGTACTTGGGTTCATGGTTTGCCCACCATACACAACTTCATCAACTCCGAGGCTCATAAAGACCTCAGCAATTCCCTCACCCATTGCAACGGCGACTACTCCAAATTCTTTAAGCACCTGTTCTTCGTCTTTGGTTTCCTTACTAATCTCTTCCCCATTTTTATCTGTGTCTTCTTTCATAGCGTGAGCCATATTTTCATTCTGTTCTAACATATTGTGAATTTGCACCTGGTGCAATGTACCCCATTGAATAGCATAATCTAAGATCTTGCCCGGGTTTTTAACATGTACATGAATTTTTACAACTTCGGGTGTTCCTACTACTAGCAGACAATCCCCTCGGTCTAATAAATCATGCTTTATTTGTTCAACACGTAAATCCGTTCCCTTTACCAAGAATTCAGTACAATAGGGATAGTCTAAGTTCTCAATTTGCAGGAACTCATGTTTAGCTTCGGTAGACCCGGCATCACTTATCTTTGAAGAACTATCTACTTCGTTGAAAGTATCTACTAGAGTTTCTCCGGTCAATACTCCAATCCATCCACCTAAAATAATGAGGAATCCCTGCCCCCCAGCATCTACTACCCCAGCCTGCTTAAGTACGGGCAGCATTTCCGGAGTTTTGGCCAAACTTTTAAAGCCCTGTTTCTGGGCCTCCTGAAGAGTCTCTAGTATGGTTCCACCATTTTTGGCTATAGATAAAGCAGCTCGTGCAGTCTCCTTCGAAACTGTAAGAATTGTACCCTCCACGGGTTTCATGACTGCCTTATAGGCTGTGTCAACTCCCGATTGGAGAGCTTGCGCAATTTGAAGAGCATTTGCAGTATTTAGCCCTTCTAAGCCTTTCGCGATACCCCTTAATAGCTGAGACAATATAACTCCTGAATTTCCGCGGGCACCCATTAAAGAGCCCATCGACGCTGCAGATGCAACTTCGCCGATAGACTGGCTATTATTTTTCTCGGCATCCTTCGCCGCAGACTGAATAGTCAAGAACATATTTGTTCCCGTATCTCCATCCGGTACAGGAAACACATTCAGAGCATCAACATCGTGCTTTTTTAGTTCCAGGGCTTTCGCGCCCGACACCATCATTTGTTTCCATAGTTGTCCGTCAAGAACACTTATTATCTTTGTAGCTGCTGGTCTCAAAACCGTATCCCCCTAATCTTTGCCTACTCTAAAACGCGAACACCTTTTACGTTCACATTCACTTGGGACACGTTTAATCCCGTGAGCTTTTCAGTGGTATAACGAACGCGCTCCATAACACTGGCGGCAACTTCAGAAATCTTAACACCATATCCAACAATGATATAGAGGTCAATAACAACCTCATTGTCTTTAACCGTAACCACCACTCCACGGGCTAAATTCTCTCGCCCCAACATATCAGCCACGCCATCCGTAATTTTACGTGAGGCCATACCGACTAAGCCGTAACACTCAACTGCTGTAGCACCTGCAATCGTGGAAATGACTTCTTCAGAGATTTCAATTTTACCCAAATGATTAATAATTTCTTTTCCCATAAAGGACCCTCCCCTTCCGGTATCGTCCACGTTGAACTTATTCTACCAAGGAAATGAAAAATGTTCAAAGAAAAAGTAAAAAAAAATTTCCAGATCCCAGAATTTTTCAAAAAAATTATCTTTTTACAAATAAAATAACTAACTTGTTTCTAGTTAATCTGCCTTAATGAATTATTATCCCCTCATAACCCGAAATTTCTCCAGGGAAGGCTTGCCAATCCGAAGGACTTTTGATAGAATGTATAAGTGTCATTTCGGCTGCAAAGGAGGTTTAGCGCATGGCTAATGTTTGTGCTGTATGCGCCAAAGGAGTAGTCACTGGATTTCAAGTCAGCCACTCTCATATAAGAACAAAGCGAACTTGGAAACCAAACTTGCAAAATGTTCGTGCTATTGTGAACGGCACTCCTGCCCGGATCAAAGTTTGCACCAGATGCTTACGTTCCGGAAAAGTACAACGCGCTTAATGAATCAAAAGCCCGACATTTTGCTCGGGCTTTTTTCATTTTGCCCTCATCCCAAAATCATAATCTAAAGCATTTACGTCCTCCAAGGAAATCTTCGGAGGACTTTCTTTTTTCCCCCGCCCCCTTCGACCTCAGCCCAGAGGGCATGATTTTGCGCAGCGAACCCTTTTGGCAGAGTCGCGTCAATCACGCTTAGATTTCGAAGCGCCAGCGTGGCTTGGGTTCACATGCAGGTAAGCCCAGAGGTTTGCCAAAGCTCGCTTCGGAATCAAGCGCGATAGCAACGGCGCCATGGGTGAGCGGAGCAACATCATGCCCTCCCCCGACCCCACGTCCCACGCTCCCCGTTGACCTCAGCCCAGAGGGCATGATTTTGCGCAGTGAACCCTTCTGGCAGAGTCGCGTCAATCGCGCTCAGATTTCGAAGCGCCAGCGTGGCAGTGGGTTCACATGCAGAAAACCCAGAGGTTTGCCAACGCTCGCTTCGGAATCAAGCGCGATAGCGACGGCGCCATGGGTGAGCGGAGCAACATCATGCCCTCCCCCATTATGCCCTCTCCCAAATCTCCCGCAGCTCATCCACATCAAAATGATAATGCTCATTGCAAAAATGGCACACCATCTCGGCTTTCTCATCCGAGATTAGGTCTGCTATTTCTTTTTTCCCCAAGGACACCAAGGTACCACTCAACCGTTCTTTTGAACATGTACACGTAAAACCGATAGGACGCCGTTCAAGGACCTGGTACGAAAGCTGCCCCATCAAACGGCTCAATAGCTGATCCATACTTTCACTCTGAGCTACTAGCTCACTAATGCCCGTCTCTAATTGACCCAAGAGATTTTCTATCGTCTGAATAACCTCTTCAGATGCTCCCGGCAATAGCTGGATCAAAAACCCACCTGCCCCCGCAACGTGATAATCTTTCTCCACTAAAACCCCCAGCAACAAAGCCGAAGGAATTTGTTCAGAGTTTAACAGATAATTCACTAAGTCTTCGGCGATCTCCCCACTAACCAAGGGAACCATCCCTGTATAAACCTCACCATTCTGTAAACTCCTGCTAACGGACAACTCGCCAAGGCCAACCGCAGCCCCCACATCAAGTTTGCCGGAAGCCTTAAGAGGCAGGTCAACTAAAGGCTCACGCACATAGCCTCTCACTTGCCCTTGCGCATTCCCCACAGCAACAACCCCTTGCAAAGGACCATCACCTAATAAACGCAAAGTAATACTCTCATCCCCTTTAAGGGAACTAGCTAATATAAGAGCCCCTGTCATTAATCTCCCTAGAGCCGCTGTAGCAACCGGAGACATACCATGACGTCTGCGAGCCTCATCTGTTGTATCCGTGGACTTTACTAAAACCCATCGAGCATTTCCCTCAAGCATAGTCCCAATCCATAGTTCATCTTGTTGCATAATCGTCAATCCTTTATAAAAATCTATTTAATCCAAAATTTACAATAACATCAGGTATTAACTTTAGCCTATCCCTATAATGTAATCATTACACCTATAAATTCAAAGTAAAACAGAACCACTCCAAAATATTCCATCTTCTCCGCGGCATTAAGCCGAGGGTAAGTGAAACAAAGCAACTTCACGACCTCAACTTCGTCCAAACTTCCGTCGACCTCAGCCCAGAGGGCGTGATTTTGCGTAGCGAACCCTTTTGGCAGAGTCGCGTCAATCGCGCTTAGATTTCGAAGCGCCAGCGTGGCACGGGTTCACATGCAGTAAAACCCAGAGGTTTGCCAACGCTCGCTTCGGAATCAAGAGCGATAGCGACGGCGCCATGGGTGAGCGGAGCAACATCATGCCCTCCCCCATCACGCCCTCGGCAAAACCACCATAACCCAGCCCTCATGAACTTCAACCGTAGCCTTTTCACCTACAAAAACATTGCTAATACCCCTAGGACGCTCCTGTAGTAGAACACCCTTATACAGCGGATAATATAACCCCTCTGTCGTAACCACGGCCTTCTCCGAAAGAGCTATCAATGAAATTTCCTGCCCTGGGGCCCCTTTTATCTCTTCCCGTCCTTGAACAATCCATAAGTCTTGTTCCGGATCAATTACGCGCAACCGATATCCCTTCCGAGCATAAGCAAGCATCAGCGCTACATTCCCTAAGAAATGATCGATTCGCTTTCCTGTGGCCCCATAGAGCCATATATCCTGTTCACCAAGCAGACCAGCCTTTTCCTCAGCACGCAAAAGAGCTAACTCTAGATCCGTCTCATCCTTTTCACAGGGGTAACGTTCTATGACACATCCGGAATCTTCACATCGACTTAAGTTTTCTGGCAAAATAGAATCCAGGTCTCCAATTACGTGATCTGGCATACGCAAAGATAGGGCAGCATTGTTCGCTCCCCCATCTGCGCAAATTAAAAAATTAACGTCTTCAAGAGCTTGAATCCCCCATTCATAATCCCAAGCTCCATTTGCTAAAACGGCAATCTTAATCTTATTCACCTTACCTCAAGCTAGCAGCCTGGCGAATATCTTTTACAGCCTGTTGGGGATCAGGTTGAGAGAACACAGCTGCGCCAGCCACCAAAATATGGGCCCCAACTTTGCCAACCACCGGTGCCGTTTCTAGGTTAATGCCGCCATCCACTTCAATCTGACAAGCGGATCGGGTTTGAGTAAGATGATGGTGAAGCACCTGAATTTTGGGGACAACATTAGTGATAAATTTTTGTCCGCCAAACCCGGGGTTGACTGTCATCAAAAGCACCATATCTAAATCTTCTAGAATATACTTTAATCCGTCAAGGGGAGTGGATGGGTTAAGGGCAACTCCAGCGGTCATTCCATGTTCCTTAATCTGCTGGATTACGCGGTGAACATGAGGAGTCGTCTCCAAATGAAAGGTGATATGGTCGGCACCGGCAGCTGCAAAATCCGCAATAAATTTTTCCGGCTCATCAACCATCAAATGGACGTCAAAACGCATTTGTGATTGAGCCCTGATAGATTTCACTAAGGCCGGCCCAAAGGTAAGGTTAGGTACAAAGTGTCCATCCATGATATCGATATGCAAGACCTCAGCGCCTGCTTCCTCAACCAAATTCACCTGCTCTCCCAGACGAGAAAAATCGGCGGATAATATAGAAGGTGCCATTTGAATCAAATTAATACTTCCTCTCTGCTTCGATTACTTCTTTTAAGAATATAAGATAATGGTCGTAACGTATAGGAGAAATTTCTCCTGTCTCTAAAGCAGCCTTAATCGCACAATTGGGTTCTTTATCATGTAGACAGCTGTTAAACCGACATTGGTTGCGACGAATGGCGAATTCAGGGAAACAATCGGCTAATTCCGCTCGCTTCATCTCCGGCATAAAGAGCGATGAAAAGCCGGGAGTGTCCGCTACTAACCCCCCTGAACAAACCATTAATTCTACATGGCGTGTGGTATGGCGCCCGCGCTTTGATTTGTTGCTGATTTCTCCCGTTTTCAACTGAATCCCAGGAGACAGAGCATTGAAAAGGCTGGACTTACCCGCTCCGGAAGGGCCTGCCAGCACGCTGATCTTATTGGTCAGACGTACAGCAATGTCGGCAATCCCTTGACCGGTTTTACTGGAAACTTCGAACACTATGTATCCAATATTGCGGTAAACATCCGTGATCTCAAGACCCTCTTTATGGGCAGTTCCAGAATCCTCATTATACTTATCTAATTTCGTAAAAACTATAATGGGCTCAATCCCTGCATCTGTCACTTGAATCAATAGGCGATCTAAAAGATTAAGATCAGGCTTAGGCGAGGTCATAGCAAAAACCAAAATTGCTTGATCTACGTTAGCTATTGTTGGTCTGGATAATACATTCCGCCTAGTTAGCACTGACTCAATAGTCGCCTTATCCTCCTGTTCCGGTAGAATCTTCACCCGGTCACCGGGGATAAACTCTTGATCTTTAACACGAAAGCGACCGCGCAGGGAACATTCCCATACTCGGTCCTCCGCGTAAACATAATAGAAGCCTCCATATCCTTTGAGTAAAACACCATCGATCATTTCTTTTCCTCGCTAAGCATCGTGTTAGGGATGATAATGTTGAAAAATCTTGACAAGGACTGGGCCAACATTACTTTACCACTGCTTGCTTGATCAAACATTCCTTGAGCTAATGGACCCGGCCCACTCGAGACAACCACATTTACCTCCGAACCCTGTTGAATACTTTCCCCTGGGTTAGGAGTCGTTCTTATCACAACATCTAGTGGATAGGTATTAGATCCTTCTGTCTGTATGTTCAGAACTAACTTATTCTGATCCTGAAGTATGGTTTTCGCTTCAGCAGATGACCGACCAATAACATTGGGCATATTGATGATTTGCCATTGGGGGCCCACGCTGATAGTTAAAGTAATATCACCATTTTTAGGCCAAGAAGCTTTGGGTGCCGGATTCTGATCAATCACTGCATCCTTTGGCAAATTTGCATCCGGTGCAGGCACAAAGGTTATTTTCCCTGTAAAACCGGCGTTCTGAATGAGATTTAAAGCGTGTTCCTTTGACATATTTCCTGTTTTGACATCAGGAAATTCCCCCTTATCAATTCCCTGGCTAACGGTAAGTTTTACAGCTCTGCCAACCTTAACCGAGGATTCTGCTTCAGGTTCCTGGGAAATGATTCGATCCTTTTCAACTTTATCGCTAAACTCATAGGTAATCTCCGGATCACGAACTAATTCTCTCTGCTTCAAATAATCCTCGGCAACGGGAACGGTTTTACCTGCTAAGTCCGGAACAATTGTGGACTCCACCGCAATGAAATTTTTTAACCAAAGCCCTCCACCAACTAAGACAAAGAGAAGTACAAGGCCGCCAATAATCCAAAACTTACGTTTATTATTAGGATTATCGTTGGGTTTATTTGCTGCAGAATCCTTTACATCAAAAGGCGCCAGAGCCTTGCTCATCCCTTGATGAGTCCGTGTTGCTTCCGGATCATCCTCAGGAAAAAGTCCAAACCACTCAATGGGCTGCCCCGCTTGAATACGGTTTAGATCTTCAAGCAATTCTTTAGCTGACAAATACCTTTTTTCTGGCGTCTTGGCAATCGCTCGCATAATGACCGCTTCAAAGTCTTTTGTGATCCGAGGGTTAAGCTTACTCGGCGGAAGGGGCTCCTGTTGTAAATGCTTTAAGGCTATAGCAATAGGAGTTTCACCGTCGTAGGGAACTTTGCCCGTTAAAAGTTCATAGAGCACGATACCCAGAGAGTATATGTCAGATTGTTCATTGCTTTGAATTCCTTTAGCTTGTTCAGGTGACAAATAATGAACCGAGCCTACAATATCTCCCGTATGAGTAACAGTAGCTGAAGATACTGCTCGAGCAATCCCGAAATCTGTTACTTTAGCATGTCCGTCTGAGGTGACTAATATGTTGTGGGGCTTAATATCCCGATGAATAATATGATTTTCATGAGCGTTTTGAATAGCACCTGTTATTTGACGGGCTAGATTAATAGATTGCTCTGTGGAAAGAGGGGCATATTCACGAATAATTTCTTTAAGATTACGACCTTCCACAAATTCCATGACAATGTATTCTGTATCTCCGTCTTTTCCCACATCATAAATTGACACAATATTGGGGTGAGACAAGCTAGCAGCAGACTGAGCTTCCCTCCGAAAACGACGAATAAAGTCTTCATCTGTAACAAACTGCTCTCGGAGAACCTTGATAGTCACAACGCGGTTAAGTAAAAGATCCTTAGCCTTGTAAACAATCGCCATTCCTCCGGCTCCAATTCTCTCTAAAACCTCGTATCGTCCTCCGAAGATTTTACTCATTTTTTGTCACCTACTTTCTGATTCAGTGCTTCCTGAATAATCTGTCGTGCAATAGGAGCGGCATTCCCGCCCCCGGTTCCTCCATTTTCCACGATTACAGCTACTGCAATCTGAGGATCTTCAGCCGGAGCAAAGGAAATATACCAAGCATGTGTCAATACATCCCCACCAGGTTCAGCAGAGCCTGTCTTTCCTGCAACCTGAACATTAGGCAAGGCCCCTGGCGCCGCCGTTCCGTCTGTTACTGCAGTGACCATAGCACTGGTAATCTTATCTGCCTCCTCTTTAGAAAGGGCAGTCAGCCAGGGCTCCGGCTTTTGTTCAAATAATACATCTTGCGATGAGTCTAGAACTCTCTCAACAATATGCGGTGTCATAATCACACCGTGGTTGGCAATTCCCGCTGTCATTAGGGCCATATGAAAAGGACTTACTAAAACCTCACCTTGTCCAAAGGTACTGGCCGCCAACAGGTTTGTATTTAAAACTGTTGGATTCATAGACTCCTTCGTAATCGAACTCCGAGGTACGTTTAGTTCGAAAGGAATCTTCTGACCAAATCCAAAACCTTTGACAACGGAAAGGAAAGTCTTATCTCCCGCCTGAACTCCAAAGGTCGCAAAATACGTATTGCAGGATTCAGCCAAAGCCATATTATAATTGACCCAGCCATGGGCTTTATCATTTTGCTCCGGAATCACTTGTCCATTAATAATTGTTGATCCCTGACATTGATATAAATCGGTTGTATTCACTCCACTCCGAAATAAAGCTGCAGAGGTAACAACCTTCATAGTCGATCCTGGTGGAAAGAGAGAAAAATATCGATGCTCTAAGGGTCTTTGCTTTTCGGCCAGAGACCTCTTTTCCTCTTGGCTAATTAATTCACTCCATTTTTGATCAAGGTTAGTAGGGTTAAAGCTTGGTTGGCTTACCATGGCCAATACTTCTCCTGTTCGAGGATCTATAGCTACCGCAGTTCCCATTTTTCCTTTAAGGGCATTATAGGCTATACTCTGCAAACGTGAATCTAAAGTAAGAACCACATCATTCCCTTGCCGAGGCAAGGCAAAAAGCTGCTGAACTGCTTGGGTGGGAGTTGCATTCTTAATTCCTAATAACCAGTCAGCCAGACTTCCCTCCAGTCCCGCTGCCCCGAGCTTTACCGATGAATAACCCAGGACTGGTTCAAACATTTCACCTTTAGGGTAAGTTCTGACCTTTTTTCCCTCTACCGTTTGAGTTTGGGCTATTATTTCGCCGTTGCGATCAAAAATTCCTCCCCTTGTCACACGGCTTTCCATAAGAATCAATCTTCGATTCGCGGAATTCTGAAGTAACGTATCTGCCTGAACAACCTGCCAATAGACTAACCCAAGACTTAAAACAAAAAAACTAAAGGCCATGCCTAATGCTACTTGACGTACTCCTCGCATTATGTTGCATACTCCCTTCCGCGATTCTTGCTGCTGTGTGAACTAACCGCAGTTGCGTTAGAAATATTCAGTAAAACCCCCAATAAAATAAAATGGACTATCAGCGAACTACCGCCATAGCTCACCCAAGGAAGAGGAATTCCCGTCAAAGGAAGCAACTTTGTGACCCCGGCAAGAATTATTAGGGTTTCGGTACCGAGAAGAATTCCAATCCCTGCAGCCAAAATTTGCCCAAAACGATCTTTAGCCTTAAGACTTATGGAGAAGGCTCTCATAACTACAATCAGAAAAAGCACTAGTACAGCCATTGCTCCGGCAAATCCCAGCTCTTCGGCAATGACAGAAAAGATAAAATCGCTTACTGCTACAGGCACTGTCGAGGCGCCAATCCCATTCCCTAAACCCGTGCCCAAAACTTTCCCACCACCAATAGCAAACAATGATTGGGCTATTTGGTACCCCATGCCGTTGGGATCTTGCCAGGGGTTCAACCACACGGACACTCTAACCCGAACATGTCTAAAAAGCATATATCCAACAGTGCCCGTTAACAGAAAAATGGGCAACGAAATTCCTAAATACAACTTCCGTTCTGTTACAACATAAAGCATGAGGACAAAAAGCATATAAAACACTAAGGCTGTTCCTAAACTTTTCTGGGCAGCCAGAATCCCCAGGACAAAGGCAACCATAATCATAAACGGTCTTAAGGTTCGCCAATCAGGCAAGGAGATTTTTCCCCATTGAACTGTCCCAACTCGAAGTAATTCTTCATTTTCTTCTAAATATGAAGCCATAAATAAAAGCAAGACCAGCTTAACAAACTCTTCCGGCTGAAGTCCAATTCCTGCGATCTTAAATGAGCTTGTTGCACCACCTTGCTCCGAGCCAAATAAAAGGGTAACTAACAATAGACCCACCGCTAAGAGTCCCCATATATATCTAAACCTGCCAAAATAGCGATAATCTCTAATTGACCATAACACAGCATAGAAAATTAACTGACCGATATTAGCCCACCAAAACTGATGTAAAGCTACATCCGGATTAATTCTCACGACAAATACCAGCCCAATTGCCATAATAGCCTGGACTACAGGAAGAATATAGGGATCTCCTTGAAAACGGAAAAGGTGCTCCAGGATGCTGCCAATAAGAACAATGCCCGTAAAAATTAATGCTTGCCAAAGAAGCCTGCTTGAATCAGCATCTAAATTCAGCAAACCCAGTCCTATCCACATCATTCCTAAAATCAATACTCGTAAGATTAAACGCAGAATCATAGTATTACTCCATAATACAGCACAAGGCTGTAAAATTATCCGGGGCTCCTCTTTCCAGCGTCAGATTTCTTAATTTTTCAAACCGTTCTTCCCAGGAGCTGGGTTCAAGAAATTCTTCCGTCAGTTCCTGGTCGCTGATCATATTTGAAAAGCCATCTGTGCATAGGAGGAATACATCTTTCGATTGCAAACCAATGCTCCTGCAATCTACTTCAATGGTGGGATCTGCTCCAATTGCACGCATTAAGACATTGCGTTGAGGGTGTTTTTTAGCTTCATCGAGTGAGATCTGGCCTAATCTAACAAGTTCCCCAACTAAGGAATGATCCATAGTTAAAGGTGTCAGCATCTCATTTCGCCATAGATACGCTCGACTATCACCAACATGGGCAATAAACACTTTCTTATTCCGGATCAACAATACCGTCAACGTTGTCCCCATCCCCGCATTTTCCGGTTCAGTCAATGACGATTCATGCACTACCCGATTTGCTTGAACAAAGGCTTCAGTTAATCCGTTTTCCAAGGCTAGCTCTTCCAGCCCCTCCAGGCGAGGAATCCACATCTCCAGCTCATGCAAGGCTACGGAAGAAGCCACTTCGCCTGCTCGGTGTCCTCCCATACCATCAGCAACAGCATAAAGACCTTCGGCCGATAACACCAAAAAAGAATCCTCATTATTTTTTCGAATACAACCTTTTTCACTAAAGCTTAGAACTCTCATTTTGCCACCTCGAGTATTGGAAGGTAATGCTTCCAATTTTCACATAGTCTCCAGCTACCATTTGAACCGGAGAATGGATTTGCTCTCCATTAACCCAGGTTCCATTCGTACTTCCCAAGTCTTCCAATATGGTTTGTCCTTTTTGCAACCGAAAAACAGCGTGATCAATGGATGCAAAATGATCCGGCAAAACAATATCGTTGTGCTTGCCTCTTCCTACACGCAGCCCCTTCCCATCCACTTTAAAGACGCGCCCTCGTGAAAGGGTTTCTCCTCCGGTAAGAACCTCTAAACGCCCACATTCATTAGATGAGCGTTGAAAAACTCCCTTCATTTGGAGATCCGCCAAAAGAGCTGTAAAAATGCGAAAAATAAAAAGGTAGATAAGGGCAACAAAAGCAAGCCGTCCTATCACTAAAACAAATTGCATACAAGCCTCCCAGTCGAAAATAGAGGTTGAACACCACTAATTCTCCATAACATCACGGCAGAGGGGATCTTTGTATAACCAATGTACTTTGTCCGATGGTTATACGATCTCCGGGAGCGGTTGTATGATGGGTGATTCGTTGACCATTGACAAACGTTCCATTCGTACTTCCTAAGTCATCAAGCCACCAACCGTTATCTCCTCCCGGGGCAATCTTTAGGTGTCTTCTGGAAATTTCAGGATCGCGAAGCACCAAATTACATTGGCTATGACGACCAACAATAGCTTCTTCATCCTGAAGTGAAAACCTCTGCCCCATATCCGGCCCTTCTATAATTTCTATATAGTAATTTGAATTCCTGCCGGCTATTCCCTCAACTGACAAGTTATTCTTGACACTATCTCTAAAGATTGTCGTGCTTTCTCGCCAATTCGATTGATTAAGTTGAAGTTGTTCGTTATCTTTTGCTGTCTCCTGATCATCCTCTCCCCAGTCAACGACAATTGAGTCATCAAAGTCGACTTCAATAGCCATTTGCCGGGGACTAACAGTCTCATCAGAATGCAACTCTATAGCAGGCTTAGTTAGGAATGTATAACCATTACGTTCTGCCTCTGCAAACAAGTATTTTGATAACTCAATGAGAAAAGCATCTCCAAAACTAGCTATTGGCCCCCAATCCTTGGAATGGAGGTATACCCGATAAATGTTGGGTACATATACTTGAGAGATGCTTACCTGCTTATTTTTAAGCATTGCCTTCACAAGTTCCTTGGCGATTTCTACTGGTTGAAGGCGGGAGGCACTTTTTTTAAATGCTTCAGTAAAGAGAAACTCGGCCATCCCTTCAAATCGGGCCAATAGGCTCATACTAACTTACCCTCCCACTGTCGGCGAAGTTGACCGCAAGCTGCATCAATATCTGTACCCCGTTCTTCACGGGAAGAAACAGAAATCCCTGCATCTTCTAACACCTGGGCAAACTTCACAATTTTCTCTTGACCAGGACGCTCCATACCAGTTCCAACTACTGGATTGACCGGAATTAGATTAACATGTCCTAACTGACCCTTTAATAATCGAGCAAGAGCCTCAGCTTCAGCTGGCTTCGAATTATCAGCAGTCAAAGCAACTTCAAAGGTAATCCGGCGATGAGTTATTCTGCTATACTCCCGACATGCTTCCATTAGTTCACTCAAAGGATAGCGGCGATTCATAGGAATTAATTTATCTCGCGTGCTATCGTCTGCTGCATGAAGGGATACTGCAAGACCCACTTGAGAATTATCCTTAGCCAACTGAATAATTTTTGGTACAACTCCAGACGTAGAAATTGTCATCCTCCTCATACCAATATTCAACCCCTGAGCTTGATTCAAAACCCGGATTGATTTAAGAACCTGATCATAATTGAGCATGGGTTCTCCCATTCCCATAAATACTATATTCGTTACTTGAAAATCGGGATCCTCTTGCCGAATATCTTGAGAAATATCTAATACTTGACTAATAATTTCGGCAGCACTCAAGTTGCGCCTAAAGCCTTCTAAGCCTGTAGCACAAAACGCACACCCCACAGGACATCCAACTTGAGTTGACACACAAATCGTATGTCTATCCCGAGCTTTTAACCTGGCATAATCCATCAAGACACACTCAATCGTCTCACCATCTTCAAGACGAAACAAATACTTTCGCGTACCGTCCTTAGAGCGTTGCTCACGAACCTTATTTAAGACAGAAAAATGTAAGTGATTGCTTAATGTTTCCAGGTCACTTTTACTTATGTTTTTTATATCAGCCCAGGAACGCACAGCTTTCTGCTGTACCCATTGAAACAATTGGATTGCCCGAAATCTTTTTAACCCTATTTTCTGACAGATCTCAATCAGTTCATCTTCTGAACAACCGCGCAACTCAATTCTTTCCATAATAGTTATTATTCACCCAATTCATTCCAGTTAAACTTCCTGATTAATAAAAATTGTTTTATTCTTGCGGATTAGTTCGCCGAAATTTTGCTAAAAAGAATCCATCAGTTCCATGACGATGAGGCATAAGCTGTAACATCCCCTTACTAGCTTGTTGAATATCTCGCTTCTCCTCAAGTCTAAAGGGGAGATCTTCAACCAGATTAACCGGTTCAAACTCCGGATGGGCAGTCCGAAATTTCTTAACAAGTTCGAAGTTTTCCTCAGGCTCGATTGTACAAGTTGAATAAACGAGAGTTCCACCCTCTTTGACACAAGATGCAGCCCGTTCTAAAATTGCAAATTGCAATGAAGGTAATTCCTGAAGGCCTTGTTCTTCTTTTTGCCAGCGCAAATCTGCTCTGCGTCGAAGAACTCCCAATCCGGAACAGGGAACGTCAACAAGAACGCGATCTTGAGATTCCAACCTTATCCCAGGCAAATCTCTCGCATCGCCGAACTGAGGCTGAATAATTGTTATACCAAGTTTCGTCGCTAACTGCCCAATAAGTTCTAATTTGTGATTATGGATATCAAAGGCTTGGATCTCACCTTTGTTTTGCATTAGCTGAGCCAGGTGAGTAGATTTTCCACCCGGAGCACTACAAGTATCTAATACAGACTGTCCCGGTTTCGGATCAACCACATGGGCAACCAACTGGGAGCTTTCATCTTGAACGGTAAACAGCCCCTCCTGAAAGCTTGCCAATTGTTCTAACGCACCAAAATCTTGAATCTTTAAGCTCTCAGGCACTAAGAGCCCTAATTCCACGCTAATTCCCTCACTAATTAGCCGCTCTTTCAAGGCCTCTCGTGAAATTTTCAAGGTATTTGTTCGAATCCAAGTTTGAGCTGGCTCATTATTAACTTTGCATAAAGCTTCAGTTTCCTGAGCTCCCCAGCGTTTCAGCCAACGTAGAATCAACCATTCGGGATGTGAATAGCGTACTGAGAGATAACGAGCCGGTTCACGTTTCAGATCCGGCCAAGGAATATCCCACCCCTTTTCCATAACCTTACGTAAGACTACATTTACTAACCCAGGAAATTTGGGATAGTTTTTGGCTAATTCAACACTTTCATTAATTGCTGCCGCAGGGGGCACTTTATCCATATAAAGAATTTGGAAAGCCCCAATTCGTAAAATTGCCCTGACTTCGTGAGGAAGTGACGACATTGGTTTACTCAAATGCTTTCTTAGAGCGTAATCTAGGGTTAATCTATGTTTTAGTACACCATTTACCAGAAGTGTTACAAATTGTCGATCTCTAGAATCTATTAACCTGGAGATATTTTTTTGCAAAAGCAGATTAGCATAGGCGCCTTCTACTTCGACACGTGTCAGCAGATTGACAGCCATTCCACGAGCAGTCTCTTTAATCATCACTTCTACCCCGAGCTATCAGTATGAATCTCAGCAATTGGAGGATCGCCGCCAAAGCGGCTGCCACATAAGTTAAAGCAGCTGCATTTAACACTGAACGTGCTCCGCCGATTTCCTCACTCCCCAGCATTCGCCCTTCTTGTAAAAGAGATAAAGCTCTACTGCTGGCATTATATTCTACCGGAAGCGTAATCACTTGAAAGAGTACAGCAAAGGCAAAAGCAAAGATCCCTAGTTCCAGAAGCCATCCATAGGTCGGCATAAAAAGTCCAATCATAATTAAAATCGGACCTGCCCCACTGCCAATATTGGCAACAGGCACAAATGAAGACCTGAGCTGCATGGGAAAATACCCTGAGGCATGCTGTAAAGCGTGCCCTGTTTCATGCGCCGCTACAGCGATAGAAGAAAGAGAGCTGCCATGAAAAACGTCCTCACTAAGTCTAATAATCCTGGTTCGCGGATCATAATGGTCAGAAAGTCGGCCTCCAACCGGTTCTACCCGTACATCATAGAGACCATTGCTATTTAAGATACCTCGGGCTACTTGAGCCCCCGTAAGCCCTGACTGTGCACGAACTTTAGAGTAACGATTATAAGAAGAAGATATCTTAAATTGAGCAAATAACGAAAGTAATATCGCCGGAATTAGAAGAACCATCGTCGGATCCCAAAAAAAAGGCATAAGCGAACCTCCTTTTAATAGTTAATAGTTAATAACATGCTAATGGAAAATTTCTAACCGCTAAAAAGGCTTAGGGATAGAATCCCCCCTTGAAGCCTCGGTGTTCAACTTTAGCTAAACGAGTTTACTCAAAAACTTCTCCTACTTGACCGTGGCGACCGTTTAAGAAGTCCCGTGCCGGCATCGCGCGTTTCCCTGCCGGTTGAACCTCAATCACACGGAGTATCCCCTCACCGGTCTGAACAAGTAAACTGTCTCCAAGCACTTGAATAATCTGACCTGGACAATTGACCGTTGCCTTTGATTCTACATGTTCTATTTCCGTTTCTACAACCTCACCTGGTGGGAAAAAGGGTAAGCTCCGCCAAACTTTGAAGTTTTCTCCTCGAAATTTAGCAAATGCACCCGGCCATGGGTTTAATCCACGAATTTGATCATGTAAATCAACCGCCCTACGAGACCAATCTAATCCTTCATGCTCTCGTTTTAAAAGAGGTGCATAATTGGACTCCCCTGTTTGAGGTGTCGGTATGACTCTCCCTACTTCAATCAGGTTTAAAGTATCAATTAGAAGCTCTGCACCTATAGTCGCCAACTCATCGTGAATTTCTCCCGTGGTTGATTCAGGTTTTATGATGATTTCCCGTTTTAGGAGCATATCCCCTGTATCCAGTCCTTCATCCATCAGCATAGTGGTTACTCCCGTAACGGTTTCTCCCTTCATTACCGCCCAATGGATTGGAGCTGCTCCGCGATAAGCCGGAAGCAGTGAAGCATGGACATTAATACATCCATGTTTAGGCAATCCAAGGATCTCTTTAGGGAGAATTTGCCCGTATGCCACCACAATAATACTCTCGGGAGCTAAATCCTTTAGTTGTTGAATCCAGTCCTGAGTTTTTATTGAGCTGGGTTGAAAAATAGATAGACCTAATTCTTCAGCAGCAACTTTTACGGGACTGGGTTTTAAGTTCTTTCCGCGGCCCGCCGGTCGATCAGGTTGGGTGAAAACTCCCACTATATCTTGACCACTCTCCGCTAAGGCTCTCAATGTAGGTACAGCAAAATCAGGGGTACCCATAAAAACAACACGCATACTATCCCCCCTACTCATGGTTCGTTGTTCGTAGTTATTGGTTCGAACTTTAGGCTCGATAGGTTTTCTTCGCAACATCTACAAAAAGTATTCCTTCTAGGTGATCGATCTCGTGCTGTAACGCGCGAGCTAATAATTTCTCCGCCCGAATATCGACCATCTCTCCTTTTCGGTTTAACCCTTGCACTCGAACTTTCGCAGCCCTTACCACGTCTCCGGTCATATTGGGAATACTTAAACACCCTTCCTCTGCGCTGTTAGCTCCTTCTTTTTCTAAAATTTCCGGATTAATCAGCTCTACCAGCACATCGTCTACTTGAACGACAATTACTCTCTTAGAAACCCCTATTTGCGGGGCTGCCAACCCTACTCCCTCTGCGGCACGCATTGTATCCACCATGTTATCCAAAAGCTTGATGATTGATTCGTTAACTTCTTTAACCTCTTTAGCCTTTTCACGCAGAACATCTGCACCAATTTCTACAATTTGATAAACAGCCATTTCTGATTACTCCTTTCATTATAAAAGCCTTACAAATAATCTAAGAATTAAAACCAGAATTAAATTTTTGGGTTCCCACACCATTAACTTGAGAGTGGGTCAACCTCAATGTTTAATATAATTCCATTACTAGCCGAACTTCTAAAAAACCTTTGTACTCCCTGATGCAAAAACTCTCTAAGTAAATCCTGCCGTTTTCCTTTGACAGAAATTTGCCATCTCCACTGGTTCCTGAGCCTAACTAAGACGGCAGGCGCGGGGCCAAGAATATCCAAGTCAGTATTTCCAAATTTAGGTTCTCGCATTCCTTGTTGTAAGCAAGCGCCTAATTCATTAGCACCTTTAATAACACGATCCTCTTTCTCATGCAACAATAAAACTCTTAAGATATGTGTATAGGGTGGGTATTTTCGTTCTTTGCGATAACGGATCTCCTCCCAAAAAAAACCTTCAAAATCATGGTGTGAGGCTCTTAGAATAGCACTATCATGTGGAGAGTAGGTTTGTATTACCACCTCACCGGGTTTTGTACTCCGGCCCGCCCGCCCAGCAACCTGAGTCAAAAGTTGAAACGTGCGCTCCCGGGCTCGAAAATCCGGCATGTTAAGGGTTTGATCAGCGGCAATCACCCCGACCAAAGTAACATTAGGAAAATCTAAGCCTTTGGCCATCATTTGCGTTCCTACAAGTATTGAAGCTTCCTGGCGCCTAAATTTATTCAAGATTATGTTATGCCCTTCAGCAGACCTGGTTGTATCAAAATCCAAACGCAAGATCGGAACCTCTGGCAAGAGACCTTGGAGCTCTTCCTCCACACGTTGAGTTCCCTGCCCAAAAAACCGAATAAATCTACTTTTACAATTTGGGCAAGTATGGGGCGGCAATTCTTGATGGTCGCAATAATGGCACCGCATCGCCTGCCCTTGAGTATGATAAGTCAAGGCAATCTCACAATTGGAACAACTGACTACATACCCACAGTCACGACAAATTACAAAGGTTGAATACCCTCTCCGATTCAAGAAAAGCATGGCTTGCTCGCCTCGAACCAGCCTTTCCTGTAATTTCTGCTGTAACGTCAGGGAGAATATACTTCGGTTGCCCTGGCGAAGTTCCTCTCGCATATCCACGATTTCAACAGTCGGCAATACACTCTTTCCGATCCTCGAAGTCATAGTTATCATACGGATTTTACCTGATTGCGCCGCCGCATAGGCTTCTAAGGATGGTGTTGCACTTCCAAGTAGAACCACACCTTTGAGTTGATCCATCCTTTTACGAGCAACATCCCGCGCATGGTATTTCGGGTTTTCATCCTGTTTATATGCCCCATCGTGTTCCTCATCCAAAATAATCAGGCGCAAATTGGGCAAAGGTGCAAACACTGCGGAACGTGCACCAATCACAATTCGTTTATTCCCTGACACAATGTCCGCCCATGCCTTCATCTTATCCCGCTGACGTATACCCGAGTGTAAGATAATAACTTGCTCTCCGAATTGACTCTCGAAATAACGTGCAACTTGTGATGTTAACGATATCTCAGGCACCAGAAGAATGGCATCTCCACCTTGAGCCAAAACCTGAGCAATCAATTCTCGATAGACTGCTGTTTTTCCACTACCGGTTACACCATGTAATAATACTGTTTGAGACGCACCTTCTTCTAACGAACTCAATACACCCTGCACAGCTGATGACTGCTCCCTAGTCAACTCGTAGGTTCTATCCCTCGAAGTTTCCACATTTTTTGTCTCGTGTTTTGGCCCTTCAGCAATGGACTGCTTAAGAGAAGAATCTTCTCTCGTCGTAAGAAAGCGAACCTCTTTTTTTACCCATCCTTGTTTGAGTAGTTTCTCAAGCATCCCTTGCGTGACATCCGCTCGCTTTAAGAAAGTTTTCAAAGGAATAGCTTTTTTTCTTGCTCGGTTAAGAACAGTTAGGGCCCTAAAAGCCTCGGAATCCAGCCATTGCAGAGCCTGAATATCGGTATCCTCCATTGTTGCTAACGGGACAATCCACTCTTCCACCTTCCCTTTTAGGAGCGGCCAAACTGTATGTAGACTTTGGGCTACAGAACAAACTGTTGTTTGCGCCAGCCATTGGGCAAGTTCGATTAAATCTTCAGGAACCAGACTATCCCTCTCGGCAATTTCCAGCACGGGTTTTAGATTAATACTATCTAATCCCTCTGGCAGATGATTCATCAGGTTGACTACGAGCCCTTGAACTTTTCGATTTTGAAGCGGGATCAGCACTCTCATTCCAGACTTTATACTAAGATGTTCTGGAATACTATAATGATAGCTCTGATCCAGACGCCGATTTGCTACATCAACCAATACTTCAGCATAGCGAAACATGATGTGGCCTCCTTAATTAAACGATGTTAAATCAATAGCGCTAATGTCAATATTGGTCAAAATACATTATATCAAATCTTAGCTTCGGATTACAATTTAAAACACCTATAGGTGGGCTATAAATCAACATTATTAGGATTAATTTCACAATCTTTCATAGCAAATAGCAAATTTCTCTTGTCAAAGTAGAATAACTTGTGATATGCTTTAGGACAGTTAAATTCCTAACCTTTAAATTAGTCCCGTGAGACTAAGAAGGGAATGGCGAACCATGATTTTAACATGGACACCTCTTTCTTGCTTGCGGGCGGGGAAGAGGTTTTTTGTTAGAAAGAGGAGGTAAAATTATGTCGACAGAAGTTCAGATTCACGAGAAGCTCCCCCTTGCCCAAGCGATTCCCCTCGGTTTACAGCATGTCTTTGCCATGTTTGGCGCAACAGTTTTAGTTCCTTTTTTAACCGGTCTGAGTCCATCAGTAGCTCTCCTTTCCTCAGGAATCGGTACTATTATATTCTTATTACTGACCAAAAGCAGAGTTCCAGCCTATCTCGGTTCCTCATTTGCTTACATTGCTGCTTTAACCACCTTTGTTCAATCCGGTAACACTTCCGGAGCTATGGGCGGAGTTTTAGCAGTTGGCGTTGTGTACATCGTCCTCTATCTGTTGATGGCGGCTTTCGGAACACGATGGATTCATACTATTGTTCCCCCTATAGTAGCTGGGCCCGTCGTTGCTATTATCGGCTTAAGCCTGACTCCGGTAGCTGCAGATATGGCCTCCGGCAATTGGTATATCGCCGCTTTCACTTTAGCCGTTGCAGCTCTCCTTTCCGTTTATGCTAAAGGTTTTTTTAAGATTATTCCCATCTTAGTTGCAATCATTATCGGTTATATCGTTTCCGCGGGCATGGGACTTGTGGATTTCGCACCTATTTTAGCCACTTTAAGACCTGAAAAGTTTTTCCTCTTTCCCGTTCAGTTAGGAAGTAACTTTCAACTACCCAGCTTAGACAAAGCAGCCATCTTAGTAATGGCCCCCCTAGCCATGGTGACCATCATTGAGGATTTAGGACACATGATAGTTCTGGGCAACATCACTCATTCTGATCCTATTAAAAACCCGGGATTTCATAGAGTCCTCCTTGGTAACGGATTAGCTACTGCCGTAGCCAGCTTTATCGGTGGTCCTCCTGTCACTACCTATGGTGAAAACATTGGAGTCTTAGCAGTGACAAGAGTATACAGCACTTTTAATATCTGGATTGCCGCCTTTCTGGCCATCGCCTTTAGTATGATTAACCCTTTACAAGCTGCTATCATGTCTATTCCTACAGCAGTAATGGGTGGAGTTTGTATACTCCTTTTCGGTATGATCGGCGCAGCGGGATTACGTACGCTTATCGAAGCTAAAATAGACTTCTCCGAAACAAAAAATCTCATTATTGCCTCAGTCATCTTTGCTCTCGGAATCGGACTTCCGGAACATAGCGTAGCCTGGGCCACCGTTGTCGGAATAACCTTAAACCTCGTTTTGAGAGGACATTCTGAAAACCCCAGTGGGAAATTGAATCAGTAAACAATCGTTTAAAGGACGCGTAAGCGTCCTTTTTCTTTTGATCAAGAACAAAAAACTGGGGACACCATCACTATAAGTGGGTGTCCCCAGTCGCATAACTTCTTCTTTAAAGTACAGGAAGATTAAGTGTCTGCATGGCCTTTTCCATAATCGCCTTATCTTGCACTCTGAGCACAACTAAGGCCTGCTCGTTCTCTTTCTCAACAAAGGCATACATGTATTCCACAACTACATCTTGTTGGACGAGCTGGTTCAGTACTTCAGCAAGCCCGCCTGTGCGGTCAGGAACTTTGAGCACCCAAACGGGTGTCAAAGAAACCACAACTTTTCGTTCGCGTAATTTAAGGGCAGTTCCTTCCGGATCATCTACGATGATTCTAAGCACTCCATAATCTTTGGTATCAGCTAATGACAAAGCCCGCAAATTAACCTTGCATTCCGCTAAAAGACTTATGACCTCCGCTAATCGTCCCTTAGCATTTTCTAAAAAAATCGATAATTGAAGCATTATTTTACCTCCTTATTTCGTTTATCGACAACCCTTACAGCTTTCCCCTCACTTCGCGGAATACTTTTAGGTTCAACAAGCCGAATACGCACAGAAATCCCCAGAACGTCTTCAATTCTCTTATGAAGGCGTTGTTGACGGGCCTCTAACTCCCGGACTTCGTCAAAAAAGCTGGTTTCGTTCACTTCTACTTGAACCTCTAGTTGATCCAAATTGCCAACTCGGTATACAACCAGCAAATAATGAGGTTCAAAACCCTCAAGGAGAATTGCCTCTTCAATTTGACTTGGGAAGACATTAACTCCACGGATAATCAGCATGTCGTCCACTCGAGCGGAGACACGATCCATCGTCCAACCTACTTGCCCACAGGAACAGGTGCCATAATGCAAGGTTGTTAAATCTTTGGTTCGATAGCGCAGAACGGGAAAACCTTTTTTGTCTAAGCTAGTAATGACTAATTCTCCTCGTTCTCCAACAGTCAGCGGATTTCCTTCTTCATCGAGGATCTCCGGATAAAAATGATCATCAATATGTAACCCTTTATGGGCAGGACACTCCATTGCTACACCAGGTCCCATAGTTTCACTAAGACCGTAAATATCGTAAGCTTTGATTCCGAGCCGTTGTTCGATTTCTTCCCTCATGCCTTCAGTCCAAGGCTCAGCGCCGAAAACCCCAATTCTTAATTTCAGCTCATCTCGGGAAATACCTGATTCTTCGAGACTCTCTGCTAAATATAGGGCATAGGAAGGTGTACAGGCTAAAACAGTTGTGCCAAAATCCCGCATAAGCATAAGTTGCCGGGCGGTATTTCCCCCTGAGATGGGAACAACAATTGCCCCTAATTCTTCGCACCCATAGTGTAGTCCCATTCCACCGGTAAATAATCCGTATCCATAAGCGATTTGCACAACGTCCTTTTTGGTTACGCCTGCTCTTTTAAGACTATTAGCGACAATCCTAGCCCAAAGTGTAATGTCCTCGCGAGTATAACCTACAACTGTCGGCTTACCCGTTGTTCCAGAAGAGGCATGTAGGCGAACAATATTCTCCATCGGTTCTGCAAAAAGCCCAAAGGGATAATTCTTGCGCAGATCTTCTTTGGTAGTAAGGGGTAGTTTCTGAAAATCCTTAAGAGATTTAATATCTGCTGCACTCTTAATCCCTATCGCCCCATAGCTTTCTTGATAGTGATGTATAGGCAAAACCATCTCTACAGTTTTTCGAAGTCCCTCCAGCCACTGTTCCTCTGTACGTTCCGTTTCCTGTGATACATTATTTGCTAAGTCCATAACCCCATCCCCTATTTCAATTTGTTTGAACTAAATATAGTTTCTATAACAGATATCATACTGAAACACAATTATATGATCTAATATACTACAGTTTCGAATATCATACCACCTATTTTTCCTCATGCCAAAGCCTCTAATGATTGGAAAATCTGTTTACATGAATAGCATTTAAGTATACAATTCAATTAGTGCATCACATTAGTAATGCACTACGTCTCTAAGGATGCCTGGAGGTAGATAATGTGATTTTAAATACCGATAGTATTAAACCAATATATTTACAGATTGCAGAGTGGCTTGAAGTCGAAATACTTAATAACAATATTCAAGAAGATGAACGGATTTATTCACAATATCAACTTGCAGATATGTTCACTATTAACCCTGCCACAGCTGCCAAGGGATTGAACCTCTTAGCCGATGAGAACATTGTGTATAAAAAGCGGGGCCTTGGCATGTTCGTTTCACCAAATGCCAAGCAGTTTATCTTGACTAAGCGAAGAAAGCAGGTGTTAGAGCAGATGATAAAAGGACTTGTAGTAGAGGCGAAAAGGCTAGATGTCAGTGAAAATGAACTTATTAAAATGATTCAGGCCTTTAAACCAGTCGGTAAGGAGGAGGAACATCTTTGAAAGTTATACAATCTCATAATCTATCGAAATCTTATGGTAAGACAACTGCTTTAAATGACTTAACCTTTGAAATAGAAGAGAACACCATCACAGGCCTGATTGGTAGAAATGGAGCCGGAAAAACAACCCTTTTAAAGATAATGGCCGGGCATATCCAGCCAACTCACGGTGAGCTTCGAATCTATTCACAAAAGCCCTTTAATAATTTAGAAAGATCTGCTGGGACAATACTTATTGATGACAGTATGATGTACCCCGATTCATTTAGACTCGTGGATATATTATCTGAAGTCGCGCCCTTTTATGCTAATTGGAACAATACTCTTGCAAATGGGCTATTTGACTATTTTTCCTTTAACCCCAACCAGCTTCACAGCAATTTGTCCAAAGGATCCAAAAGCACCTTTAATAGTATCATCGGGATTGCTTCGCGCTGCCCACTCACACTATTTGACGAGCCGACGACGGGTATGGACTCTGCAGTGAGGAAGGACTTTTACAAGGCATTGCTCAAGGATTATTTAAAACATCCCAGAACCATCATTCTTTCGAGCCATCTACTAAGTGAACTTGAAGAAATACTAGAGGAGATACTCTTGATCAAGCAAGGATCCAAGCGCCTTCATCTTCCAGTCATGGAATTAAAAGAGCTTGCAGTAGGTATAAGAGGAAATGCACAAATCTTACAGCCCTTTGTTGAAGGCAAGGAATTGATCTATAGGGAGGAGTTTGCCAAGGACAACTTGTACATTGTACTTCGAAAAGAGTTACTGCAACAAGAAGGCGAAGTAATGAAACAGAAAGGACTGGAAGTGTTTCCTATATCAACAGACGACTTGTGCGTCTATTTAACAGCTTCCAACAAAGGAGGTATTGATAATGTCTTTAAAAAAGATTGATCCCCTATCCATATCTCTCAGACTGTATTTTTACAAACTTAAAGGCTATTCAGTTTTGTTGTATGGACTTATTCTCGCTCAAATTATAGCTCTGCTGTTCTCTCTAAATGGAATAAGTTATATGTCGTCTAATAATGGAGAATTATCGGTTTCCGTTAATACTTATTCCGCCAGTTTAGTTATAGTGTTTTCGCTTGTTTGGATTTTCTATACTGCAATACAGTTAACTACAAAGCGATATAAAAGAATTGAGATACCCCTGGTAACCAACAACATCACTGGACATCTATCGGATATAGGCTTTTTGATGACTGCTTGTTTTTTTGGGGGCTTAACTTCCTCACTTGCCGGTGTGCTCCTAAGAGTTATCATTTACTTCACCTTTGACAGATCCCAAGTAATTGTTGACCAATTTTTCCTACCCTTTATAGATCTATTACTAGGTGCAGCTGTTTCAGCTTTATACATGATCTTAATCTCAGCGATAGGTTACCTGATTGGCGTATTGACTAAGGTAAGCATGGCTTTTGTAATTGTAATTCCTACAGTGATTTTAGGATTATTGAGAGTTTATGCAGATTTTGTTCAAACTCTTGTTGCTTTTTTCACGAGGGAGACTTCATTTCCCTTATTTGTTCTAAAGGTCCTTATTACATCCATGCTGCTGTTTGGCTTTAGTTTTTTATTGTCAAATAGAAGGGAGGCCGTCCAATGAATGCGATGATATCTCTTTTACTAATATTTTTAATAGTGATTGTAATAGTATTCTTCATTCCGGTAGTAAGAGCTAAGCTTTTTACGCTTCTTTCCTGGAAAATAACGTTAACGCTAGCTGGGCTGTATCTTGGAATTTTAATGATGATTGTTCCCATATTATATATATTGCCAGAAAATTGCTTAATAAAAAATAATGAGACTAAAGATCAAGTTGTGGCAACCTCACAAAATCTTATAAGTGACTTGTATAATAAACGTGTTCCTTCTGAAAGAGATTTGAGTAAACTCGAAGGAATCTATAAGAATAGCAGCCATACCTTTAATGCAGATTCAAATCACTTATCCGTTAACATACAAGCGAGTACAGGAAGTCGCCATGTTTTCATTGAGCGAAAAGCTGTTGATGATGGACAAATCGGTGTTTCTTCATACGCTACAGCTCAATATATCGGCGACGTTAATTTTACAAAGCTAATATCCCCTCCAACTTTCACACTTCAAAATGGAACGCTGTCCTTAAAACCACCGGGGCATCAGATCCTGAATTTCAAACAACTTAATGCAGACTTTACAATAAATCAATTTAGCAATCGAAATTATGCTATTCATGAGCTTTCCACAAATTTTGGAGAGCAGATTGTTTATATCCGCGTTCCCAAAAGCCTGGTAATCGATAAAGGGCAGCACACAGATCAAATTCAAATGGTTGACCCCGTTGTTCAGTTTTAACTGAACTGGTTCACTCTTTTTAACAGAACAAAAAGGCAGGTGAATTAATACCACCTGCCTTTTTTATGCTATTTTATTGAATCTTTTTCTTCAGCTGCAACTTTGTACTGCCCATGATTATTATTTCAAACCCGCAAGCTTTCTTAAGGCTTCGACTTTATCTGTTCTTTCCCAAGGAAGATCCAGATCGGTTCGGCCGAAATGACCGTAAGCAGCAGTTTGGCGGTAAATAGGACGTCGAAGATCTAAAGCTTTAATGATTCCTGCCGGTCTAAGGTCAAATGTTTGTTGTATAAACTCAACAATCTTTTCATCAGTTATTTTTCCAGTGCCAAAGGTCTCAACGGAGACTGATACGGGTCGAGCTACCCCGATTGCATAAGCAATTTGGATTTCGCAACGATCGGCTAAGCCTGCAGCAACTACGTTTTTTGCTACATAACGAGCTGCATAAGCTGCTGAACGGTCAACTTTTGTGGGATCCTTACCAGAAAAAGCCCCCCCGCCATGACGGGCCATTCCACCATAAGTGTCCACAATAATTTTTCGTCCGGTAAGTCCACAATCTCCTTGAGGACCGCCAATCACAAACCGCCCAGTCGGATTGATGAAATACTTGGTATCTTCGTTTAATAGTTCTTTAGGAACCGTTGGATAAACTACATATTGAAGCAAGTCTCTGCGGATTTGCTCATTCGTAACATCCGGGTGATGCTGAGTAGAAATAACAATCGTATCGACTCTAACCGGCTTATTATCCTCATATTCCACAGTAACCTGAGTTTTTCCGTCAGGACGCAGGTAGGTTAAATGATTAGATTTTCTCATTTCGCTTAATCTGCGCGCAAGGCGATGAGCTAAATCTATAGGAAGAGGCATATAGCTTTCTGTTTCATTGGTGGCATAGCCAAACATCATGCCCTGGTCGCCTGCTCCTATAGCATCAATATCAGTTTCTGTCATTTCGCCATTCTTTGCTTCTAAAGCTTTATCGACACCCATGGCAATATCTGCAGATTGTTCTCCTATTGATGTCAATACTGCACAAGTATCCGCATCGAAACCGTATTTAGCACGAGTATAACCAACTTCACGAACTGTCTCGCGAACAACATGAGGAATATCCACATAACAAGAAGTCGTGATTTCTCCACTAACAAGAACTAATCCCGTTGTAACTGTGGTTTCACAAGCTACACGAGCATTGGGGTCTAAGGTATAAATGGCATCTAAGATGGCATCGGAAATCTGATCACAAATCTTATCAGGATGCCCCTCTGTTACAGATTCTGACGTAAATAATTTTTTAGCCAATTACTTCACTCCTTTGTTAACCGAGGAGATTGACAATCTCTTCAACGAGATTACGTGCAATCTCTAATTTGCTCATTTGAGGAAAATCTATTCTTCTTCCATCCGGAAAGAGAAAGCTGACAATATTTGTTGGACTTCCAAAGCCAGCGCCAGGTTTAGTAACATCGTTTGCTACAAGCAGGTCAACATTCTTCCTGTGCATTTTTTCTTGGGCATAAGCGAGGAGATTCTCAGTCTCAGCGGCAAATCCAATTAGAACCTGAGAGGTTTTCCTGCGCCCAAGTTCAGCTAATATATCAGGATTGGGAACCAGCTCTATCGTACGGTTAGTTCCATCCTTTTTAATCTTCTGCTCGGCGTTAGTAGCTGGGCGGTAATCTGCAACCGCTGCTGCTTTAACAATAACATCCATGTTCGAGAAATTATCAAGAACCACATCGTGCATTTCAAGGGCTGTCTGCACAGAAACACGCTTAACACCCTTGGGTACCGGCAAATCTGTAGGTGCGCTGACAAGAATAGTCTCTGCGCCAGCTTCCTGCATTGCTTGAGCTATAGCATACCCCATCCGCCCAGAACTACGATTACCCAGAAAACGAACTGGATCCAAGGGTTCTTGAGTCCCACCTGCTGTGACAAGCACTTTCTTTCCTTTTAAAGGAGTAGACTCTGAAAAAAAGTACGTGATAGCTTCGACAATTTCAACCGGTTCGCTCATCCGACCTACACCTTCCGTGCCACAGGCCTGAAACCCGGTGCCGGGTCCAATAACCTTTATCCCGCGGCCTTTGAGCCGAGCAAGATTTTCTTGTGTCGCCGGATGATCATACATTGCCTGGTTCATTGCCGGGGCAACGAAAATCGGGGAACGGGTTGCTAAGAGCACAGTCGAAAGAAAATCATCAGCCAGCCCCATAGCCATTTTCGCGAGAATATTAGCGGTTGCAGGGGCGACGATGACTGTATCAACATGCTCTGCCAAAGCGATATGCTCAACGTTCCATAATTTTGGTTCGTCAAACATATCCACATACACAGGATTTGTTGAGAGGCTGCGAAGAGTAAGAGGCGCAATAAATTGAGTGGCTGACTTAGTCATAGCAACATGGACTTCAGCGTTCAATTTGCGTAGACGGCTAACCACTTCTGCAGCTTTATAAGCTGCAATTCCACCGGAAATTCCAACGAGGATTTTTTTTCCTGTTAACATTGCACATTCAGTTCAGGATTACATTCGTAGCTGAGATCATTTTGAGAAATCTCTTCTAAAGAGATACTGACTGGTTTTACACCCTTGGCTAAATCCTCGTGCTTCGCTTCTTCCATTATCTGGCGCGCCCGTTTAGCGACTACAATAACTAGTGTATACTTACTATCTACTTTACTCATTAGAATATCGAGTGAAGGTTGTTTCACTTAAATTCCTCCTTCAAAAACAAACGGTTTTCGTTTTACCCGGCATTTTTCTGCAACCAAAATACTTTTTAATTTATCAACAGCCTCAGGAACTTCATCATTAACGACAACATAATCATATTCACTCACATATTCAAGTTCATGTATGGCAGTGGCTAAGCGCTTTTGAATAACTTCCTCACTCTCAGTCCCCCGTTTGTGAATTCTCTCTGAAAGAGCGTCCATTGAGGGTGGAACAATAAAAGTAAAAACTCCTTGAGGAAAACGCTTCTTAACTTGTAATGCTCCTTGAATCTCAATTTCCAAAATTACATCTTGCCCTGCTTGGATTGCTTCTTCAACTGCAAAACGCGGTGTTCCGTAGTAATTATCACAAAACTGGGCCCATTCCAACAGCTCATCTCTTTCAATCAGAGCTTCAAATTCTTCCCTCTGACGAAAGAAATAATGAATTCCATCAATTTCACCAGGCCGGGAATTCCGTGTGGTCATAGAGACGGAATACTTTAATGTAGGGAGCTGACGGAGTAATTCTTGGCAAAGGGTTCCCTTTCCTGCCCCCGAAGGCCCGGAAAGGATAATTAGTAATCCATGACTTTGTTCCACTACTCCACCCCTAATCCGTCGGGTCTTCGACATGGCTGCTCGACTCTTTAGCTGTAAGACGATGAGCCACAGTTTCAGGCTGAACTGCAGACAGAATTACATGATGGCTGTCACAGATAATCACTGCCCGGGTACGCCGACCATAAGTAGCGTCAATGAGCATGCCCGCATCACGAGCTTCTTGAATAATTCGTTTGATTGGGGCGGATTCTGGACTAACAATCGAAATAATCCGATTGGCAGATACAATGTTACCAAATCCGATGTTTATGAGCTTAATGTCCAAGATGAATCCTCCATTACTCTAAATTTTGAACTTGCTCGCGTACTTTTTCCAGTTCACTTTTTACCTTAATTACTTTTTGACCAATCATTAAGTCATTGGCCTTTGATCCTATTGTGTTAATTTCTCGGTTCATTTCTTGAACTAAAAAATCAAGTTTTCGTCCTACCGGTTCCTCACTTCTCAAAGCCTCTCTACTTTGGGCAAGATGGCTGTCAAATCGGATTAACTCTTCTGTGATTGACCCTCGATCTGCGAAGTAGGCAACTTCGTTTGCCAATCGAACACCATCTAACTCAACTTCACCTAAGAGGGCCTGAAGCCGTTCCTGTAAGCGTTCTTGGTAATCTGTTACAACATATGGTGCACGCTCACCAATCGTGTGTAAATTTTCAGCAATAAGGTCTAACCTTTGCAAAAGATCTTGCGTTAATTTATCTCCTTCAGAACGCCGCATTTGCCCAAATCCATCGACTGCCTTAGACAGTGCTTCGAAACATGTCTGCCATAAAGCAGCGAGATCAATTTCAGGCTCTATCACCGTAAGAACCTCAGGAAAACTAACTAAACGATAAATATCTGTTTCATACTCCGTATGTAGCGCAAAGGCGAGATCTTTCAATGTCTTATCATACGACAGTGCCAAATCATTGTCAACCTTCACCAATCTCTTTCGTTCTTCTGTTTCCACCATATTAACATGCACTTCAATCCGACCGCGCTGGAAATTATCTTGTAATACTTTACGTATTCGTTCTTCAAAACTATTATAGTTTCGAGGTATCCGCACGACAATTTCTAAAAAACGATGATTAACGGATTTCAGCTCAAAGGATACTTGATAACCATTTCCACATGCTTCTCCCCGGCCAAATCCAGTCATGCTGTTAGACATAAGCCATTACTTCCTCTCTTATCTTAATCAGTCCTCCCACTTTGTTGCCTAGTTATATTGTTACCAAAAATCCTCTGTCTGCTACGCCTATATGTAAAGATGATATCACAAAAATAGAGTGTACCTAATATAAAAGTACAGCAGGTTAATAACCTGCTGCACTTTTATTATATCACATGACCATTTATCTAAGAAATGGTAAGAGAAATCTTCAACCCTTGTACATTTACGTACATGTTCTGGCATGAAGACGCGCCTTTTTCCTATTATCAAAGAAGATAAACAGGAATGCAATCACTGAACCCACTATCAAAGCGATCATAACTGACATAAAGCCATAGAAAGGCCCTTCATAGATTGCCATGTTATTTAGCCATTTGACAATCCCTACCGTCTCAACATTAAACGTTTTACGACTAGTTCCAATAATTTTCTCGTCCTTAATGAAATAGACTGTAACCACGCACTCCTCTTGGGGAATATTGGCGGGCAGTTCTAAACTTGTCTCAAATCGATCATTTTGAACCTTAACCGCACTTTCGTTTAGGCTGTACAAACCGCCCTTCTTGAATATACTTATCATTGAACTGACAAAATCTTTTGCTTCAGACGTTTCCAACCTAACCGGCCCGCTATCACTATGCTTAGTAACCTCTGCTGTCTGATAGACTGTTGAGAAATCTTGATCAATACCTAAGGCTTTTTTTTGGTCTTCAGTTAAGTCAGCTAAGGGTCTGGATGAAAGAATCTGATACAATTTTGGCACCTTGGTGACAGAAGTATTTTCAACATTCATCCAAAACAAACTTACTTTCCCTTTTTTACTCAAATCCAGAATTGCGTCATTAGGGGAGAGAACTTTAATATAAACTCCTGCATCGTCGGGAACAATCCCAGAGATATTGAGTGTTGCTCCTTGGAATCGCAAACCAACTTCCACTTTTTCCGGCGAAACCGTTAATTGGGTTTCATCAGCCATCACTTGACTAGTAAAGGAAAGAATCAATATCAGTCCCAAAACAATTGAGGTCAATCGTTTCATTAGTGGCCACCTCCTAAAGAAATTAAAGAGGACGGCTGTAAAACTAAATCAAAGAACATTTTTAACATTACGGCTAAGACTATCACAGAAAAAATTACTCTTAGCTGCTCAGCCGGAAGCCTTTTGCCAATTCTAGCTCCAAATTGGGCCCCAATGGATGAACCAATCAACAAAACAATTGCCAAGACAACATCGACAGTGTGATTTAAAGTACTTTGAGCCAGTGTCACATTAATGGCTGTAAAAATGATTACAAAAACACTAGTTCCTACAGCCTTGATGGTGGGAATCCCCAACAAGTAAATCATGACAGGCAACATAATAAAGCCACCACCAACACCCATAAGTGCTGCAAGTATCCCTATGAGTAAACCAAGCAAAAATAGCGAAATGACTGAACAGTCGATACCCGACACCTCAAAATGTATTTTTATTGGCAGCTTATTCATAAAACGCATTGCTTTGGATTCTTTAGGTACTGCCGAATTATTCTGCCCCTTTTTTCTTAAGGTATTGATACTTTCTAAGAACATAAAGGCGCCTACGAATAACAGCATGACCACGTAAGTGGATTTTAGTACAAAGTCGAAGTTGCCAAGGGATCGTAAAACTTTTACCAGAGCAGTCCCAAAACTTCCCCCAACCAAACTACCCACCAAAATTATAAATCCAAGCTTAAAATCCACATTTTTATTTCTGCTATGAGCAATGGTGCCAGAAACAGAAGCCGCAACGATTTGGTTAGTATCGGAGGCCACAGCTACTGCAGGTGGTATCCCCATCCACATTAAGAGGGGGGTTAATAAGAATCCCCCTCCAACTCCAAACAGTCCAGAGAGTAAGCCAACTAAACCACCCATACCCAAAATTGCAAAAATTGAAATTGGCATTCTGGCGATAGGGAAGAAAATGTCCATTATTCTCCCCCCTTATTATATTGAAAGTTAATGGTTTCGTATTTGGAAATCAATGTCTTCGTATAGACCCTAATACCTACTTTTTGAAAAGCAATTCCTAAGAGCATAGTAAGCAGCAATAGTCCCGTGGAACCCCAAGTGAAGTTGGCGACTTGTGGATCTTCAGGAGTATAAACATTTCCCCGAGCATCTTTCCAGGAGTACAGTTCTTTAGTATCTTGATTTTGACTTACAATAACATGTTTATTCGGATTGTAATAGTGAGTAAAAACTTCTGACTCAAGTAAGTTTAGACCAACCCAGAAGAATAGGACCGAAAGCATCAATACAGCCAAACTTAACTTAATACTAAACTTGCCTAATTTTTTCTTGCTTATCACTGTCATGGTTTATTCCTCCCTCACGTATTTCTGGATAAATTGTTGATATAGTTAATTCCTATACTATTGATAAAATCCAAGTAACTTTATGCAGGGTTTTTGACAATTGCGCCGAACAATACAATTGGAATATTTCGTATTTTCCCTAATTTAACAGGACACCACCTCCGAGAATGAAGGATTTATTATTATCTATTTGCTTTACGTATAAGTAATATAAGCAAAATCAATGCCACATTATTGATTTATATGATATCCTAGATTTATGGGCAAAAACAAAGCCGACAACTCTGACTGTTGTCGGCTTTGGGAATATTTTTTCCCATTCTATGGGCATATTTTGCTCGTTAGTTCTATAATAGATCATATTCTTTCATCTTTGCATAGAGTGATCGTCTATTTAACCCTAAGGTGTTAGCAGACTCCTGTCTGTTCCAGTTGTGATCTCTCAAAGTTCTTATAATTACTTCCTTTTCTACCTCTGCTAGAATGTCTCTGATTGGCCTCTTTAGTCTCACGGTTAGATCCAACTCGAAATTCGAGTCTCGCAAAGACTTTCGACTCCCTTCAAATATGCCTAGCTCATCTGGTAGAATGACTGTGCCCCTGGTCAAAACAACAGCTTGTTCACAAATATTTTTAAGTTCCCTCACATTTCCCGGCCAATTATAATTAGTCAAGAGGTTTAGTGCTTCTTTTGATATACTCGTTATTTTCTTGGCGTGTTTTGATGCAAATTCATTAACAAAATAGTCAACTAAGGGTAAAATATCTTCTTTTCTTTCTTTGAGAGGAGGAAGCTTAATATTTACCACATTTAGTCTATAAAACAAATCTTCTCTGAATTTACCTTCTTCCACAAGCCTTTGGAGGTCTTTGTTAGTGGCTGCCAATATTCGAATGTCCACCTTAATGTTATTGATTCCACCTACACGTTCAAACTCCCTTTCTTGCAGCACGCGAAGAAGCTTAGTTTGGGCTTGGTGAGTCAACTCCCCAATCTCATCCAGAAAAATTGTTCCAGTGTGAGCGAGCTCAAATTTACCTAGCTTTTGGCTAATAGCACCTGTGAACGAACCCTTTTCATGTCCAAATAATTCACTTTCCATAAGATTTTCGGGAATAGTAGCACAATTAATTTTAATATATGGGCAATGATTACGCTTACTGTTTTTATGAATAGACCTAGCTACAACCTCTTTACCAGTGCCACTCTCTCCTTGAATCAAAACTGTTATATCACTATCTGAAATCCTTCCGATTATTTTAGATATTTCCTGCATTATCCTCGATTTTCCTATGAAGGGATCTGTTGGATTCATTTCATCTTCTAACTTTTCTCTGAGGGTTGCAACCTCTGACACTAGGTTTTTCATCCTTACAGCCTTCTGGACGGAAAGTATAAGTTCATCGAGATTTAAAGGTTTATTTAAATAATCATGAGCTCCTTCCTTCATAGCCTGGATTGCTATCTCGGTTGTACCAAAAGCGGTCATTAAGATTATGGGTACTGTTACATTTATACCTTTAATTCTTTTCATTACTTTAATACCGTCATCATCCGGCAATTTAATGTCAAGCAATATTGCATCAGGGTTATAACTATTTAGAGCATCAATTCCCTCCGACGCCGTATAGGTCACAAAGACCTCATATCCCTCGTTTTCGAGAACATCTCGTAGAAGCTCACATACGCCCTCTTCATCATCAATCACTAGGACTTTAGCCATTACTTTCACCTCTTTCAGCTATTGGAAGTAAGATCGTAAAAACCGTACCAACATTTGGTGTACTTTCTACCTCATACAAGCCTTTGTGAGATTCTATAATTTCACGAGCTATAGCCAGCCCCAAACCAGTCCCTTTTGATTTAGTAGTAAAAAATGGTTCAAAAATCTTTCTTAAGCTTTCTGCCGGAATACCACACCCGTTATCCCTTATTGATACTCCTATCATTTTTTTCGATTTATCATAGAAAGTTGATACCTCCAAATTGCCCTTCTCTTGTGTCGCTTGAAAAGCGTTATACATAATATTCGAGAGTACCTTCTCAATCTGATGCTCATCAATCATAACTTCTGGTAAATCCTCTTCAACCCTAGCCTTCAACTCAATCTTATCCCCATGAACATCTCCAAAAAATTGAATAAGTCGCTTAACTAAGCTATTAAGATTGCAAGGCACAAAAGTAGCCCGAGATGGTCTGGCAAACTGTAATAATTCATCGGTTATATTAGCTAGCCTGTTCATTTCTCTGTTAACAATATTTAAGGATTTTTGTGAAGGTACATGTCCCTGATTCCAAAACTGTATGTACCCAGTTATTGAAGTTAACGGACTTCTTATTTCATGGGCTACCCCAGCAATAATTTTCCCCAGTGACGCGAATCTCTCCTGTCGGTTAATATCTTCACGAAGACGTACCAGTTCTGTTATGTCGCGAAAGTGCAAGAGCGCTCCTACCAAATCTTGACGTACATTTACCATTAAAGAGGTACTTATCAGCAAATGTCTATGGCTACCCGGTAAATCCTCGTAGATAATCTGTACATCCTTTACGGGTTTATTCTTCATTAGGGTATTATTTAAGCAATCTAAAAAGGGACTATCCTCTGGGAAAATATCCTTCATGTCTAATCCAAGATAATCCTTAGTAAGACTTAGCATTTTACATGCAGCCAGATTTACACTCACGACCTTTTGGTCTTTGTTAACAGTAATTATTCCGTCATCAATACTAGTAAGTATTTCTTGATTGTAGTTTTGAACATCGATTAACTTATTGTACATTTGGTTAATTCCGTCGGTTATCTCTCCCAATTCTCCTGGGGCCCTTGGTATTATAAAGGTCGGATCATTAGATATGGTTGTCAGATTATTCTTAACTTCATTGACACTTCCAGCAAACTTTCTAATGAGGCTAAATGTGCCACCAATGGCTAGCAAAATCCCCATAGAGATAATTCCATAGACTATCTGTTTTAGATTATCAATTTTCTGGGATATCGGTTCAAAATCCGAACTAGCCCATACTGCACCGATAATTTTTCCGTCTCTTATGATAGGCCGATAAGCTTCCAACTGACCATTTTCTGCTATCCCACCAAAAACTTGAAATACCGTATTCTCATTCTCAAGGGCGTCATCAAAGTTATGTTTTCTTCTAGTAGAAAAATTTTCTCGTAAATGAACGTTATTTCCATCTAGAATCACATCGTAATCCTTCCAGTAATAACCCAAGTCCAAATTCGGATATTCCTTCTTAGCTTCAATTATAATAGGTTGTAACGCTTTATTAAGAGCTTTAGCCTGATCTCTCTGAGTAAGATTTTCAGTTGCGACAGTCTTTATAATTTCATTAAAAGTCCCATTAAGATTATCATCTAGGTACGTCATAGCCATTTCCATAGCCTTACGCTGGGTATCGATCAAACCGTTTTCAGTTGAGTGTACCAGATAATAGAGATAACCGGCTAAACCTAGGGGAATTAACAAAAGTATAGCAATAATCTTTAGCAAATGATCAATAAATCCATCATGAACAATTTTAATTCTCATAAAGCCCCTCCGAAATATAACCTACAATTCATTATACATTTAATCTCCAAGACAATGGGAATATTCTTTCACATTCTACGAGTATTTTTTGCCCATCTAAGGCTTCCATTCTGATAATGAACACTTCTACATATGGCACAAATCTTGCTACATTTATAAATGGATAATAAAAGAATTAGGAAAGAGGCGGCTCGGCTTTATGAAAACTACCCTCAGCCAAATAATGATTCCTTTGGATCATTATCCTATGGTTTCTGAAGAAGAGTCCCTTGAAAACACTCTAAATATATTGACTGAAGAATTTAAGACAAGAGATCATCGCTGGCATAATTATGAAGCAGTTTTAACAACTAACTCTAAAGGAGAAGTGACTGGGATGCTTACTCTGCGTTCTGCCTTGAGGGTTACAAGAAAAATTATATTCCCGAGCCTCTTTCATCGGTTGATGGTTCTATCAAAACACGAACCAACTAACTGGAGTACCCCTAAAGTAAAGCAGTTTAGCAATCCCTTAAAGAGTAGATTGATTGATATATCTGTCGAGGTGGATGATGCTATTTCATATGTTTTAAAACACAATTTGAATTCCCTGCTGGTCTCAAACAACCAAAAGATTGTAGGGGTAATTCGCACTATAGACTTGTTCTGGTATATTGAAGATGTTTTATAAAAGACGGAGGTGATGTTATATGACTTTACCCCACCAGTTAAATAGCTTAATGATTCCTATGGATCATCTGCTAACAATTAACGAGTATGACTCAGTCCGTAAAGCATTAAAACTAATGAGAGAATCTTTTCATCAAGAATCTGCCTGGCAAGGGCCCCATGTATTAGTTGCAATAGATAATCACCAAAAGCCAGTAGGACTTTTGACTCTCAAAACTCTACTAAAGTCAACGATTATAAAAAAATCCGTCCAGGATCCCTACTTTAAATCTGAATATGTTAGCTGGCATTATCTTAAAAAATGCCATGATCAGGGGATTTCCGTAAGGGAAGTAATGCGGCCAATTAGTGTATTCTCTATTAGCTATCATAACTTTGATATTAACACTGCTGCTGAAATATTCACTCGCAACGGAATAAACTATATTCCTATTCTTGATAATGACCAACTAATTGGTGTAATTGATAAATCTAAGATCTTCTACAAACTACATTCATTAAGTAACTCCTTGCCAAAGTGCGTTACTACCTTTGATTCACTAGTGAGAAACTATAAAAGCTTAAAATGCAGTATATCTATTCTTTTTTCCAGCATCTTTCAATTTGATTCAAAAAAGGCTTCGAGATAATTGACCCCTTAGTTCTAATTTCACATGGATTACAACAAAAAACCGTTCGCAATTCAATGCAGAACGGTTTTTTAATTAAATCAAGTTTTTTCCTTATTAAAGTCCTAACCAATTACCCTTAAAAACATAATTTCCTGGCCCCGTCATATAGACATGATTATCAAGTCCCCACTCAATAAATAGATCTCCGCCGGGTAACTGAACAGTAACAATACGCTCAGTCCTATTATTAAGGATAGATGCCACAACAGAGGCGCAAGCCCCAGTGCCGCAGGCTAGTGTTGGTCCGGCGCCGCGTTCCCATACCTTCATTGTTATTTCTCGAGGCGAGTTGATTTGAATAAATTCAACGTTGGTTTTGCGTGGAAAAAGTGAATGCTTTTCAATCGCAGGACCTACTCTTTCAAAATCCAGGGATGAAAAATCCTCCACAAAAATTATACAATGAGGATTCCCCATCGAAACAGCTGTAAATAAGTACTTTTCACCTGACACTTCAATTGATTGTCCAATGACCGGTTCTCCTTCTCCTAATACCGGAATAAGATCAGCCCGCAAAATTGGTTCACCCATATCTACCTGTACTCCCTGAACCTGGCCCTCTTTGATAAAAAGCTTAAGCTTTAGGATACCTGCACCAGTTTCGACTAGCATCGGGTCAGAGATTATTAACCCTTGATCATAGATATAACGGGCAAAGCAACGTATACCATTGCCACACATCTCCGGTTCTGAACCGTCAGAATTAAAGATCCTCATCCGGGCATCCGCGACTTTCGAAGGCAGTACTACTATTAAGCCATCTCCCCCTATCCCAAATTGACGGTGACAAAGTTTCCTAGCCAGCTGAGGATAGTCTTCTGCACTATCTTCAGCTGAAGAAGAAATACGATCAAGGAAAACAAAATCATTTCCCAAACCCTGCATTTTTGTAAATTCCATTACGTCCCCTCCTAATCAGTATTCGATGTTAAATTCATCATACGAACATATTAGTAACTATCACCTGTGTTCCCCCGAATATCTTTAAACACATCTAGAATGGAGAATAATTCACTCAAAATAAACTTATATATATTACGTAATTCTCCCTAAAAGAATACTACGCCAACTGAAGTGGGTCAACCGTGTAAACCGGTTGACCCAAAATATCGGCTTGTATCATTTGAGTTCTTTAGAGTTTATCCTTTAGCAATAACCGTTTTTCCCTGCCAACTATTCTTTAACAATCTGGCTAAACCGATCAATACAGACGGTCCGCCAGCTACACACAGAATAAGAATCCATTGCCAACTGACTAAAGGTGTGGTTTTGAAGATTACCTGTAAAGGAGCGACATAAATTACGCTAAGCTGCATGATTGTGGAAATACAGACTGCTCCAACAAGATAGAGATTTGTAAAAATACCCACTTCAAAGATCCCTCGTTCTTCAGATCGACAATCAAAGACATGGAACAATTGAGAAAAAACTAAAGTAGTAAAGGCCATTGTACGGGCGCCTAACATATTGACTCCCATAAAAAGAGCAACTACGAAGACAAGAAGCGTCCCTAGGCCAATAAATGTCCCTCTTACTGCAATCTTCGAAGCCAACCCTCGGGCAAAAATACTTTCGCCGGGTTTTCTCGGCGGGCGATTCATGATGCCTGGTTCAGAACCGTCGACACCTAAGGCCATAGCAGGTAAACCGTCAGTGACAAGATTTACCCACAAAATCTGAATGGGTAACAACGGTAGGGGCAAACCTACTAGTGTGGCCAAAAACATGGTTAGGACTTCTCCTAAGTTACAAGAAAGTAAGTAACGAATAAACTTTCGGATGTTATCATAAATACCACGCCCCTCTTCCACAGCGGCCACAATAGTTGCAAAGTTATCATCTCCTAAGACCATAGAGGAAGCTTCCTTGGTGACATCTGTCCCCGTCTTACCCATAGCTACCCCAATATCTGCTTCCTTAACTGCCGGAGCATCATTGACCCCATCTCCCGTCATGGCGACGACTTGGCCTCGTTTTTTATAAGCACGGACAATTCTAAGTTTGTCCTTCGGGGTCACACGAGCAAACACTGAGATGTCCATTATGCGTTCACTTAATTCCTGATCAGATGTTCTCTCAAGTTCTGTCCCGGATACTACCCCTCCATTTTCACCCCGCAAGATTCCTAACTCATGAGCAACTGCTTCAGCCGTTAAACGATGATCCCCTGTAATCATGACTGGCTTTATCCCGGCCTGTCGACAGACTCTGATGGCTTTAACAGCACTGGCACGGGGCGGATCAATCATTCCCAATAATCCAACAAATGTCAACCCTTGTTCTACACCTTCATCAAGTGGTTCAGCGTCTGCCAACGGTTTTTCAGCAACGGCAAGAACCCGAAGGGCATGCCTGGCCATCTCATCATTGGCTCTCATAATACTTCTCTTCCGTTCATTGGAGAGTTCTACGACCCCCTGACGAGTTAGTTCTTGCTGACAAAGTCGCAATACCATATCCGGTGCTCCTTTGACATAAGCCTTGCGTCCTTGTTTAGTTTCGTATACTACACTCATACGTTTTCGATCCGAATCAAAGGGCAGCTCGCCAATTCTCTTTTGTTTTCGCTCTAGAACTTCACGCCAAATTCCCGCTTTGGCAGCGGCCACCAAAATGGCACCTTCTGTGGGATCACCCTCAATCCCCCAGGGAGCATCCTTACCCTTAGAACGAAAGAGTCCGGCAACTTGCACCCCTTTCTTGGTAAGGGTAGCATTATTGCATAGTGCCGCAATTTTTAAAGCCGAGTTAAGGGGATCCCGTTCTTTTTCCGGATCAGCACCCTGAAACTCCCCTTTAGGGTCATACCCTTCCCCAGAAACAGAGATTCGTCGTCCATCGGAATAGATCTGGCGCACTGTCATTTCGTTCTGAGTTAAAGTCCCTGTTTTATCTGAACAAATTACTGTTGCACACCCCAAGGTTTCAACAGCAGGAAGTTTGCGAATGATTGCCTGTCGTTTAACCATGCGCTGCACCCCTACAGCTAGGGCTACAGTGACAATAGCCGGTAAGCCTTCCGGTATAGCTGCCACTGCTAGAGAGACTCCCGTAAAGAACATCTTATAGAAATCCTCACCTCTTAAAATCCCCGTTACCACTACTGCTACACAGACTAAAAAACTGATCAATACCAACCATTTTCCAAGTTCCGCCAAACGTTTTTGTAAAGGGGTTTCTTCGTCTTCCACACTTTGGATCATTCCAGCGATAACACCCATTTCAGTATCCATTCCAGTCGCTACAACAACCCCCGCTCCACGGCCATTAACAAGGGCCGTCCCCATATAGCCCATATTTTGACGGTCAGCCATAGGGGTGAACTCATCATGAAGGGGGGAAATACTTTTAGTCACAGGATGGGATTCCCCAGTCAGGGCAGACTCCTCAACTTGCATATTAACAGCTTGAATCCAGCGCACGTCTGCAGGAATGCGATCCCCTGTATCAACAAGCACAATATCTCCTGGTACAACATCCGTTGCTGGAATCCTTTGTTCCATGCCTTCCCGTAGGACCCGGGCCTCGGGAGCAGTAAGTGAACGGAGCGATTCCATTGAACGTTCGGCGCGGAACTCTTGTACGAACCCTAAAATGGCATTAATTATGAGAATTGCTAAGATCGTGATTGCATCCGCGATCTCGCCTAAAAGTCCGGAGACTACTGTTGCCGCAAGTAAGACCAACACCATAAAGTCTTTAAACTGTCCAAGGAATAAAAACACAGGATGAGTCCCTTTTTTTACAGCCAGAACGTTTTTCCCGACCTCTTGTAACCGCCGCCGAACCTCTTTCAAATTTAACCCTTTAGCTGGATGCACATCCAACGCCTTAGCCACGTCCAGCCAAGGCAATACATGCCATGCCTGTTGCCGCATGCCCTTTTCCTCCTTTTGCTTTATAAACACCGATTAGAAGGAACTCCAACCTCAAATTATAGGTTAAGTAACAATTGAGAGGCTTTGTCCCTTTTATAGTACATGCTTATTCCTAAAGGTGTAGAAAAATGCCTCGTCCCAACAAGTGTGTTATACTAAAAAGTGATTTGAGCTGAAAGGATGTATTCATATGGCGTTAGACGGCGTGACCCTCGCCTATTTAGTTAAAGAGCTTGCTCCTTCACTTGTCGGAGCACGTATTGATAAAATATTTCAACCCGAAAAAGATGAAATACATATCCAATTACGACAGCAAGGATCCAGACGGCTCCTGCTTAATACAAGTGCCACCTCTCCGCGCTTTCACTTCACCCAAGAAATTAAAAAGAATCCCTCTACACCCCCTATGTTTTGTATGATTTTGCGTAAGCATTTAGAGGGTGGCAAACTTATAAACTTGCAGCAAAATGAGCTTGAGCGTGTTATCACCTTTGAATTTCAGAATTATAATGATCGAGGGGATTTAGTTTCTTTGCATCTTCACTTAGAAATCATGGGCAAACATAGTAATCTCATTCTCGTTGATCCTCAGACCAATACCATTCTTGATGGACTGAAACGTTATTCTCATGCCCTTAGCCAATATCGCGAGGTGTTGCCTGGGCGGACTTATTTGGCACCTCCCTCTCAGGGAAAACAGCCCCCACTGAAGGATGAAGAGCTTTGGCGAGCTACTCTTTATAATGAAGAATTAGAGGATCCCATGACAAGTATCCTCCTAGCCCGTTTTGCTGGGATCAGCCCGGAATTAGCACGAGAAATCGTTGTCCAAGCCGGATTAAGTACTGAAATTCGCCTCCATCAATGCGGAGATATTGACCTTTCTCGACTTTTTCAAGCTTACCGCAGGCTCTCCAATCCGGAGGGTATCTCCAATATTCAGCCTTGCCTATATTACAAACTGACGCCTCGCCCACAACTCTTTACCTTCAGCTTTCTTCCCTTTCAACAGTACCAAGACTTAAAGGTTGAATATGTTCCATCATTAAATGATGCTATTCAAATTTTCTATCAGTCAAAATCCAATAACAATACCATTGAATCCAAGCGTGGCTCTCTAAAGAAGATTGTCCAAGAACAATACACTCATATGAGCAAAAAACTAAAAATATATAGCGAAGCAGAAGAAAGTGCTCAAAAAGGTTTAGCCTATCAAAGATGGGGCGAACTTCTTACGGCAAACCTCTATCGAATTCCACCTGGATCCTCAGAAGCTAACGTAGAGGATTATTATGATCCTTCAGGCTCTACCGTTACCATTCCTCTTAACCCTCATATAAGTGCCATCGACAATGCTCAACGCTATTACAAACTTTATAATAAAGCCAAAGCAACTCTGCTCAAAACAAAGGAACTCAAAGAAACCTCCCTGGAAGAAATCAGTTACTTGGAGTCCTTACAATACACCTTAAATCAAGCTGCTACTATAAGGGAACTTAATGAAATTCATCTCGAACTTGCAGGACAAGGATATGTAGCCGGAAAACATATCAAAGAGAATCTCCCATTTAAAAAAGGCCGTTCCAAATCGTCCTCCAAATCTAAGTCTAAAACTCCTAAAGAAATCCCCCAGCCCCGAGTTTATCGTTCCAGCCAAGGGAGAATTATTCTAGTCGGAAAAAATAATGCTCAAAATGATTGGCTTTCCCTACGCAAAGGAAAGCCGACAGATCTTTGGCTCCATACTAAAGTAATTCCGGGTTCCCACGTCCTCGTTCCTCTGGAAGACGGCGAAGAATTCCCTGATGACAAAACCCTCGAAGAAGCAGCTGCCCTGGCAATTTACTATAGTCAGGCACGAGGTTCTTCTCAAGTTGCTGTCGATTACACCCATGTTAAACAACTCAAAAAGCCTAACTCAGCAAAGCCCGGAATGGTCGTCTACGATCAGAACTGGACCTTATACCTCACGCCTAAACAGGAGATACTAGAGCAGTTGTTAGCCAGCGAGGAGGTTACGGACTGAACCGAACCCCAATCTTAATCTCAGGACTTAATCTCTGTTACGGACAAAAAACCATTTAGAGTGTATTAATAGTTGTAAAAGCTTAATAACTAGGGAGCAGAAAATCGGAGGACGATTCTGCTCCCTAGTTATTAAGCTTCTTTATCCTTGTCGTTGGTTCTTAGAATTTCGGAAATCGAAAGTGCCCAGTCATTTTGGACGGCCAGCTCTCTAATTGATCTGACTCCTTTGGTATGGGGCCGGAATTGTGGAGAATATACGGCACGCCATCAGGTCTGCGTTTGTCCGAGACAATAGCAATGTGCTCATGAGGCACATCATACGTCACAATGTCCCCTGGCTGCCATTGAGTTAAATTTTCTATATCCCCAGGTTTAATCTCTTGAGTTAAGTCCAGAGCATTTCTCCGAAAAAAGACGATTAGATTCGGCACTCTTCGAAAATCTATATTAGGATCAGGCTTGCCTTCAATGCGGTAATATTTACCGAGGTTAGCACGAATATCTTGGTCAACTAATCCCTTTAAGTCGTAGCCTGCATCTCGAAATGCTCGCCACACGACATCAGTGCAGACTCCTTCATTTTCAGGAGGGTACCCCTTTTGATAATATGCGCTGCGATATTGGGGTTTTCTCTCCACCTCGGCTTTTGCGCCCTCTACAATGTCTTTCAGATCATCTAAGCCATCTCCATCTTTATCCGTTGGACAAACGATGGCGGGAACCTTTAAAGATGGCAAAAAGGGTATAAAGCTTTTAGCCTGAGGTCTTCCCATAACAAAAGTTCCAATAACTGCACATGCTATTAATAAAATTGATGAGCCCCAGACCAACCATTTACGCAAAATCTCACCTCCTATGCTAATATCAAGTCCTTCTAAATTTTGTATCAAGAGTATATTACTACCTTACCAAAATTATCAAGGCTTTTTAAGGCCTTTGATAAATTTAATTTAAATAATTATTCGTAATTTAATCAAATTTATAAATTCTAATCTATCAGCCATAGACAAAGGTCTCTAGGTAGTTGATCTAACTCGTTTTTTAGATACATTAAAGGATGGCAACTCCTTAAAAGAGCCGCCACCCTTATAATTATAGCTACTTTATGAAGCTTCCTATAGTCCAAAATGACGCAAAATCATTGGATATAGATCAATAATTCGCAAATGTTCCCCCTCAACCGGTATACCTGCTACAATCATGGGAACTGTTGAATCTTCTTCTTCCAGAGAGCCATGGCTTCCTCCTCCCGGATGGATAGGAGCTCCAGCTGAGAAATATTCATACCCTGAGGCGGCAGAAACGGCAATTCGTCTTCCATCACGTGCTTCGAGTGCCGTTATTAAACGATTAAAGGCATCCGGAAACTTGCCAAACTCTATAAATTGAGTGCCTGTCTCTTTGGCATCAACTACGGTCAAATCTCCTTCATACAACCAGCTTTGACCATATACATCTTGGTAGGAACCTCCGCGAGAAAAGAACAGTTGTTTTTCTGTCCCTCCTTGAATAATACTATATCTATTATCTGAGACTTTCCAAGTGATTTGGGCATTGCGAGGATCTTTGGCCAATATACCCACGACTTCAGGCAAGATCTCCTCTTCTCTTTGGAGAAGGTAAATAAAGGCCATCCGTTCATTTGGGCAAATGGCGATATCATGATGCTCTTGATCATTGGCTTCTTCAGTAAACTTAATCCTCTTAAAGGACTTCAAAGAATGATCTAAATTAATAAGATACTCTTTACCTAATCCAACCGTTGACTGGGCGTGATCTCCCGTAATAATAACTACATTTTCTTCCAGTGCTCTTTCCCAACTCCCAAACTCATCTAGGATTAAAGATACTTGCTGATCAGCATGTTCAATGGAAAAGCCTGAGCGCAAGGGCCCATGTTGGTGGGAATATTTATCATTATCAGGAAAATAAACAACCATAAAATCTGGCTGTTGTCCTTCTCGAACAAGTTGTGCCGCAATTCTCCCGGAAAAAGTATCATTAAACCCAAAACGGTGCAAAGGCCCTCTTGGATAGGCTGTACGGCGTCCAGTGAATGGGGGATGAACAAGTTGACCTAGAGTTAAGCTTTTTGGGCCAGAGACAGTTTCATTATAGAGACGGAAACCTGTTCCTAAAGCAAGGGGAAAGGGGACTTTTGCTTGATAATTATTTGCAGCTCGATGCATGAAAAAGTTGATATTACCTGTACTATAGCCCCCTGCCTCTAATACCTCATATAATGTCGGCGTTAGTACACTAAGATGCTCTTCATTAAGTCTTTGTAGCAAGTTGCGTAGAACCTTCTCCAGACCTACTTTCAAAATACTTTGCCAGGTCGCTCCATAATCTACAACTTTTTTAATTTGATGATTGTACCAGATAAAGCCTGGAACTCCATGGCGATCCGGCCATGTTCCTGTGATCATTGAGCTCGTAGCTACGGGAGTCATGGTTGGAAAAGATGAGACTACCCGATCAATGTAGGTTCCGTGTTTAACTAAAAAACGAAACCCAGGGGCATTCCCTTCTGAAAGTATCCTGCCTAAGACAGCAGGATGAAGGGAGTCTACCACAAATAAGATTACCTTTTTCATGATTGACTCCCTTCCCTAATTTAATATAAAAATAAGTATATCAAACTTTCCGCTCTTATGTCACGATTTTAGTTAATTGAGTAACATTCTTATTGCTTCACAAGTACTGCACAACTTCTATTATTACAGAGTTAATGTTCAACAACTCCTTTGGTCAGATTCAGAGAGCCAGTTACCTGATTCTCAATAAACCCACGTTGATGAGTAGATGCTTCGCGTCTTCAGCCAAATAATATAAGAAAAGAGCTCCTGCCTGGCAGAAAACTCTCTAAGACATCCATATACTCTGGAATAATGCTCCAACAATCAAAAAACATATTACAACGATAACACCTGCGACCAACTTATCAGAAGAGCTCAAAGGGGATACCTTTGGTTTTTCTTTTTTACTGCTAGTACAATCCTGGCAACACCCAGAAATTGAGATTAGCGAAGTTGGAATCTCGCTAGACTCTTTTGAGATAAACTTATTACGGAACAACTTCTTACCCCTTTGTTTACAGGAAGCCAGAGTATTCAAACACGCTCCGACTGGACAGAAACAACGACACCAAAAGCGTAGAATAAAAATCGACGACAGCAAGATTATCCCCATAATTATCCACTGTGAAGTACTTCCATCACCATCGAAAAATACCGAAAAGGGTTCATAACTGGCAATTCCAGGATTATTAAATAACAGTGCCAACATGGCAGCTAACCAAAGGAAAAGCCAGCGACTTTTCTGGGCAATGGAGATGAGCCTAGGATTTGGAACATAATTGATCAGATTCAAAGCCTTGTAAATTCCCTCCTGAACAGCTCCGAAAGGGCAAAGCCAGGTACAGTAAAAATTATTTCCCAAGATTAGCGTGACTACTAATACCCCTAGAACCATAAGGTACCAAACCGGTCGTTCGAAAAAGGTCGGTATTTTTAAAGCTAAGATGCTTATAAAATTACCGATGGTCAAAGAAGAATTTGTCACGAATCCCAAAATCACTACAGAAGATACCAATAACCAGATTCTTAATCTCCTCATATTTCTGACTGATGCTGCCATAGCAACTACAAACAACAGAACAACAAGTCCATCCTGCCATTGAAAATGAATATGCTTTTGAGAGGGGACGGTTAATCCCAATTGGTTTTGACCCACTTGGTATATCCCTTTCTCCACAGCAAGCTTAATCCCTGTTGTAGTCCGGGTTGCTCCGCTTACAGCATCGATATCCTCATAGTTATTTAATGGCTGAGTAATTTTTTTCCCCTTTAAGTTTTCAGGATAACCAAATCCCCGTACTTTCTTTAGATAGAGAGGAGTTTCCGTGTTCTCCAGTATTACAGCATTGACGATACGCCCTTCTCTACTAACCGTGGTCAACATCGTAATCGGTCCGCCGTAACCAGAAGCACTTGATATGACTCCGTAACTTAAAAAGTTGCCCTTGGCATCCATTAATTCATAGGTTTTATAAACCCCGTTAACTTCATTAAAGTTAACGGCAGCTGGATCTCCTTGCTGTAATATACTTAAGATACTCTGTTTGTTAGCTATTTGCTGGTAAATAGACGTTAAGAGAAGCAAGCTGCAGGCGACAATTATAATAAAAGCTTTACCCTTTTTTAGTAAAAAAGTATAGTTTCCCATTTTCATTCTTTCTTTTCAAATAATCGTTTCCTCACATCAGACAGTAAATCGACCTCCGTTGGCTGTTTTTCACACCAATAGCATAAGTTTTGTTCATTCACTAGGGTATAGGCTCCGCAGCGGTTGCATTCCGCCACGGGGGCTTTGTAAATGTTCTTGACTTCAAAGGGATTAGTGATAGGATGCCGATCTCGGGTAATGCTTTGGGTCGGACAGGATAACATACACATCCAACAATCTAAACAATGACCACTGGTAAACAAATGAGTGCATTGCTTATCTTCCACTGTAATTCTTAAAGCCTGAGTAGGGCAATACCTGCTGCACATGCCACAATTTACACAGCCTGTACTCATTTGAATAGTAGGCCAAAAGGCGGGAATACCACCTTGGCGAAAGTGATTTAAATAACTATCTTCCAGACGCTTTTGCCAATCTGGCAGATAATTACCTCTCTTCTTTACCTTCATTTCTTCAGGGGCAGCAGAGTCTTTAGCCGTAATCTCTGGTTCTGCCTTTTGTCTGCGCCCGACTAAGGACAAGAACAGATCCCGTCGGGAAGTTATTTTCAAGCCCGAGGAAACCGCTTGAAGCTTTTTCTTCTTTTGGGCTTTCCCTGCGGTATCGACATAAATAAAATCAGGGGTATGACCTGAAGCGCTTAACCATTCCATTGCGGTTTCTACCGATAACTTCATTCTATCGACACAATTTTTCATCGGACATTCGTGGCATTCATCTAACCGCAGTTCTACAGCTGTCTGCAGACCCAGCTCATACCAAGTCCCTCTAGAAACACTACTAAGGCATGTCGGAATCTGCACTGCCCCTTTCTCTTTTTCTTCTTTGCTAAGGAAAGGTGTTTCATGGTACCCGCAGAAAAATTGTGTTGCTCTTGCTCCTTGATCTTTTACCTCAGTGATAATGGTTGTTTCATCCCATTGCTGTGACCCAAAAACCTGAGTGGGACAATCTGAAAAACACAGGCCGCACCCCAAACACTTTTCCTTATCTAAGAAAATCTGATGATTATACAGAATCAAGGCTTGTCCTGGACAATGGGAAACACAATGGCTGCATTCCACACCATTGTGTTGTTGGTTCAAACACCTATTTGTCTCAACTTGCACATGTGAACCTTTCGTAAAAAGCATGCTTCCACTCCTTTTCCTTTACTCCGAGAATAAGCCTTTATCTTATCCGATGAGAAACTTTAGATGAGGCCTAAACCTGTCTTCGCCAATTTTGCCAAAGCTTGATAAGAAGTGCTCGTCGTTTCGGTATTCAGACCGTTGAAAAATTCTACGCACCACTTTTTGAGATGCATCCCTTCGAATTGCTGGATCTGCTGCTCTATTTTTTTCAATGCCTCATTGTTCTCCTCTTTTAAGGCCTGACCCTTCTTACCATATAAATACATCATAAATTCCAGTTCTGTTGCCATATGATCCGCCGGTTCAGCAGATTGTCGAACTAAACTAACCCCCGCCTCGCGATAACAGCGCTCCACATCAAGGGCCGTCGGGCTCATAAACAGCATGGCTCCCTGGCTATCTTGAGGGTTGTGAAGAAAAAGCGTCTCATAAATATTTAAAGCAGGCTGCTTGGGGTCATCAAAAAGCCGGGTATATTCTCGACGCATCTCAATCAAGAGCGGGGTTAAACCCTCTTTGCTTCCTTTCAAGGTATCCAAGGCTTCACTAACTAACAATAAGTCCTTTTTGCTGCAGGAAAGCTCCTCTAGAATGTTGACTCCGTCCTGTCTGTAACTACCATCGAGGAGTGCTTCTGCCAATTCTGTGGTAGGGAGACGTAAGGAAATAGATAGTAGTTGAAAGAAATCTGAGGTTGCACAGGCCTCTTTGACTTTTTGTTCTTCGATAGTATTCATTGTTTCTCCTTTTCATTAACTCCTAGTGTATTAAAAGTTTATAAAATTCCTATATCACAAAAGATCTGATTGTCATTGAGATTTTTTTATCTTCGAAATGCCTACTTCATTGAAAAGAAGACTTTACAACTCAGTTTAAGGTGAGCTGTAAAGCCCCATTTCTACATATACTACATTTGTACTAAAGGCTGCAGATGAAGTGATTCTTAGCTTCAGATGGAGTTTGCCTAAGAGGAATACCTACTTTATCTGAAGCTTAAAGAACTTATCAGGGACGTAGCAGCTGTTATCTCATCCTCACCGCTAAAGTTGTTCTGTGTAGTTTGCGGTTCGGCGAAAGCAACCTGCGACGTTATGCTTTTCTTTGGAGCAGCGGCATGGTCTAAACCCTTACCCGAAATTTCGTCACTGGATGCTTTCGTACTTATAGAAGATGGGAGTCTTACGGCTGGTAGTCATCGGATAAACTACAGTTTTCGTGTATCGGCAGTTGTCCCAAGGTTAAGTTTACCAAATCCCAAATTCAATAGGAGTGCCCCTAATGATAGGATTCCTATAGACAACCCCATTTCAAGCAGAGAAGGGACATAGGGTTCTGTTGTCCCGCCATAAACAGGTGTTCCCGGCAAGGTAATCAATGGATTGAATAATTGGGCCTGAAGCAGATTGGATTTAATGAGATAGATTGCTATAAGAGCAATTATCGCACCGCCTAAAAGAAGACCTGCCTTCGGTGAGGTTCCTTGTTTAGCTAAAAGAACAATCGCTGTGACAAGAGCTACCATCTCTAACCAGAAACTAACGGCCCCTTTTCCTGTGACCAGCCATATGAAGGCTGCATAGTCTTCTCCACTACCTGGATAAAGACCAATCAATATTTCTGTAATTACTATAATGAGCTCGATGCAAAGCAGCGCGGCCGTCAGTTTACCCATCTTAGCGAGAAGACCAATCGGCATCTTAATATAACCGCTCTTATTCAGGATATGGCTTAGAATCATCATTACCGCTAAAGCAGCTGCTAATGCAGCAATTAAGAACGACAAGGGCTGTGCCGGAGTATTCCACAAGGGTCGAGCCACTTGGAAACTGAAGACGAATGACGTTACCGTTACGAGAATACCTGCAGCAAAAGCAACCAAGGCTAATCCTTTTACGGATTTTTCTTCGATTTTGCCTTCATTTAGTAAAATGAGCTTGCGAGTAAACATTATAGAAATCACCATATACGAAGCCAGCATGATGAAATCCCAAAACATCGGTGAACTCCAATTCCCGCTGGTGATAAACAACCAAACCCGTTCAGGATTTCCAATGTCAACGATGATAAACAGGGACGCAGCTACAACACTGGCTACGGCCCCCAGATAGGAGGCGATCCGAGTATAGGGTTTAAACTCTTCGAGTTTAAACAGGTAAGGCACCGCTGCAAAAAGCAGACTCCCAGCAGCAATCCCCGTAAAAATCATAAAGCCAACAATATAGAGCCCCCACATATTATCAGTACCTAAGTTGGTCATCTGCAAGCCCTTTGTGAGTTGTAAGCCCCAACAAACTGCTCCAAGGACAGCAAAGACAGCAAAAATTATCATCCACAAATTAGTTGCACTAGTTTTCTTAGTGTTTGTTACAACTGCCATGTTCCCACCCCTTTACGTTAAGTAGAAGATAGACGGCTTAGTGCCTTTTTCTTCGAGTAAATGGAAATAACTGCGTCCTTGGATAGCTCGGCTTACTTCACTATTCGGGTCATCTAGATCCCCAAAAATTCGGGCCCGATTCGGACAGGTATCAATACAGGCTGGTTTCAAGCCTTGTGCCAATCGATGGGTACAAAACGTGCATTTTTCTACTGTATTATACTGATGAGGTGTGATTGCAGCGTCGCCCATAGCTACATCTATGGCATATTCAGGTTTTTTCCAGTTAAACTGACGAACACTAGCGTATGGACAAGCCACCATACAATAACGGCAGCCAATGCACTTATCATAGTCCTGTATCACAATACCATCTTCTTCTCGCTTATAGGTTGCCTTTACGGGGCAAGCCTTCACACACGCAGGATTCTCGCAATGCTGACAATTTACGGGCAAGAACTGCATACTCAAATTAGGAAATGTTCCTGATGGTGTATCCATACTTTTACCACCAGCGGTTAAAATTCGGTTCCAAAAAATACCGTCCGGTAAGTTGTTTTCGACTTTGCAAGCCACCGAGCAGGCATGGCAACCTGTACAACGATCAAGATCTATCGCCATTGCATAACGCATGATTTCAATACCTCCTTATCTTTTTTTAACGTCCACTAAACAGTCAAAGAATGCGAAATTGACAGCCATGGGATCTGAAGCAGCGTTAGTTAACTCTTGGAAACTACCTTCAATGAATTGTTCTCGCTGCCAGCCTTTTGGAATACTGAGAACACCTGCACAAATGGCATCATTGACTTCAGCTTTTAGTACCGCCTTGCCACGATCATTAAATACTTCTACGATATCTCCGGTCTTAATCCCCCGGGCTTCAGCATCTGCACGGCTGATTTTGGCTAGAGGCTCAGGGTCGATTTCTCTTAACACAGGCACATTGTACCACTGAGTATGGGTGCGGAACCTGGCGTGTTCCTGAATAAATACCAGCGGATATTTGGAATACAATGGATTTTCGCTCCATGCTTCCCCAGGTGCTTTAAAGTACGGCAATCGTTCCTTTTCCGTAATACCCTTTAAATTCTGGCCATAATTAACACGAGGCAAGGGATTTTCACAATAGAGCTGCGCTCTGCCGCTGGGCGTATTAAAGAACTCTTCGCCGCGGATAAATGGTTTTTCGGCACTTCCTGTTGCTCGAATTGCTTTGTCTTTTTTAAGTCTCTCGTAAGTAATATTCATTTTGCGTAAGGCGTCAGAATTTAATAGAACTTTAATCCACGCTGTATCGTCCATGTTTTCGGGGAAAAATTTCTCCAAACCCATTTTCCGACCAATCATGGCGATAATATCTGCATCCGGCTTGCTTTCGTACAAGGGCTCAATGGCTTTTTCCTGCATAGTAACGTAGGGGTTGTTATAATTCACACGGAGGTCATTGACTTCAAACCAGAAGGAAGCAGGTAATACGATATCTGCATAGCGAGCAGTGTCCGTAAGCTCAGTATCCACGACAACTGTAAACTCAAGATTCGGCAAAACATCTGTAAGCCATGTTTTCTGTTGGGCGAAGTTGCTCATTGAATTAGAAGAAGTGGTGTACATAGCTTTGATAGGATAGGGTTTTCCTTCCAGCGCCTGATCTCTCACTGCTTTATAAAACTCCGTGTGTGGAAGTGTTGAACTAGCCATTTTGCCGTTAGTAACATACATACCAACGTAATTAAGGGGGGTACTTTGAACAAATAATCCCGCGAAACCTGCACCCTTTACCCCAATATTCCCTGTGACAGAAGCCATCATGAAGGCAGCAAATGACCATAAATGACCGTTTTGATAGTGATCAATACCATAATTTGTATAAATCTGGGTCGGTCCGGAAACGTACGCTTGTACTAATTTCTCGATTTTCTCGACAGGAATCTTAGTGTATTTACTAGCTTTCTCAAGGGTGTATTCCTGCACTTGTTTCTTAAGAAGGCTAAAGGTGGTCTCCACCTCTACTCCTTGAATTGTGTATACGCCTTCGATGGCTACATCTTGGGGACCTTCTTTTAACAAGGCAGCTGCATTAGCAACACTATCCCATACATAATAATCATCCTCAGCAGGGGGAACATTAGCAACAAAATCACTCTTGCGCAATATTTTTCCATTATCTTTACGAACAAGGAAAGGTGCTGTACTTCTCTTTTTCATAAACGGGATATTGATCAAATTTTTATCGATAATATGATTCAACATAGCAAGTACCAGCATTAAATCCGAACCCGGAACAATGGGAATGTATTCATCGGATTTATTGGCAGTGGCTGAGTAGATTGGATCAATGGTAATAATTTTCGCACCCTTTTTCTGAGCTTCTTTCAGAATGCGCCAATTTTGTGGCTGAGAGTAGACCGGATTAGAACCCCAGACAATAATAGTTTTTGAATCCATCATAGTGCGCGGTTCATTACCCCATAGCCAAACGCTGCCGCCTATAACACGATCAGCACCATACCCTGTTGCTTGGTCATAACATACATTTAATTTGGTACAGCCAATAGAATTTGTTAGCCTGTTAAAGATACCCAAGCACCCATGGACAACACCATAATTTCCGGATCCCACATCAAAGGCCAGGGCTTTGGTTCCATATTTTGCTTGGACAGCCATAAACTTTTCTGCAATTTCACTAATAGCCTCATCCCAAGAAATTCTTTCCCATTTATCTTCACCCCGTTCACCGACTCGACGCATAGGGTACTTGATTCGAGTTGGGCTATAGGTCCTTTGCACATGAGATAAGCCCTTCAAGCAGCTCCCGGTATAGATGCTGTCCGGGTAAGCTGCAGGGGTTGTTTTGGTTAATTTACCATCTCGGACATGGGCGTTTAAAAGACAACTTTGGAAACAGTTAGAACGACATGGCGAAATCACCAACGTCTCTTCACTTGAGGCCGCAGTACTTTCGTCTCCTGTCGCTAATGCTTTCATCCCAGAACCCCAAGGATTTGCCGCTACTGCACCTGTGGCTACAGCAGTAGCTGCCGAAGCCTTTAAAAAGGTACGGCGAGACAACTTAGAATTATGTGCAACGTTTTGCTCTTCCTTTTCCATTCCATTTTCCCTCACTTTCATTAGAGCCATAAACTGTTTTTGGTTCTCCATTAAGCGAGCGACGGCCTCATTGAGTTTTCTGTCCCGCAATACCTGAACCAGAGCAGGAAACAATTGTTCATCTGCGTTTTCCTTGACCACGACAGCACTGGCTCCTGCGGTAGTTAACTCGTACTGATAACCGGTGTTGCTGGTGGACACCAGGGCTACGATGGACAGTCCTGAGTTCTTTTCCTTAATCCGCGCAAAAATGTCCCGATAGTATCGTGAGTACGAAAAAACATCAACGATAGCCAGTCTAGCCTTTTTTCTATCGATGATCTGATATAATTCCTCAATACTATCTACACAGACGCAATCCACCTTAGCAGATGTAAAAATTCTTGAAACCACCTGCCGTAGCCAGAGATGGGGAATAGCAACAACAACCGTTAAAAACTCTACCTCAGCCTTACGAATACAACTTAAATTGTCCAACCAAAACAGCTCCTTTGCGCTTAAACGCACAAGTTAATTTTATTCTATATGAGGCATCCCCTTTAATCTGTCGGGAATAAGCCTAGTTTACGTTGAAAATAACCCGCTAAAAAAACGACAGCAGTGTCAGTAAAAAGCACTACTGTCCCAGCAATTTATAACGGATAGCATAATCCACCAAATCGGAACGATGTTCCAATTTCAATTTGACGGCAATTCGTTCCCGGTAGGTCTCTATAGTGCGTGGAGATAAATATAGTTTTTCACCAATTTCCTTGGAGGTAAAGCCGCGAGCAAGTAATTGAAGCACTTGCCGCTCCCTTTCCGACAAAATATCAGGCTTTATCTCCGAAACGCTTTCAGTACTGCAATATTGACGTGCCATCACCTGCACACCTACGAAACTCAAGAAAACCTCTCCATTCATAACAGTTTGAATGGCCTTTAGCAAATCCCGATCTGCCGCCGATTTGTGCACATACCCCATGCCGCCGGCATTCAGGAACTTTAATAGATATACATCTTCCATGTGCATGGTAACTGCGATAACCTTAGTTCCAGGCAGCACTTCCAATATTTTATGGGTAGCCTCTACACCATCGAAATCAGGCAACGAAATATCCATTAGCACTACATCGGGCTTCACCTCTATAACCCCCCGAACAGCGCCTGCGCCATTGCCTGCTTCTCCGACGACTTCTATATCCCTTTCTCCCTGTAGCAGCATACATAAAGCATTACGTAACAGTGTGTGATCATCCGCCAGAAAAACACGAGTTTTATCCATCATTTCTGCTCTCCATAGTCAAAGGTAGAGTAATCAAGATCGTAGTTCCTTGCTCTGGCTTGCTTTTTATTGTGAACTTTCCTCTAGCAAGCTTTACACGTTCCTCCATACCTAGCAAGCCTAGTCCGCTATTTACATCTCGTAAATTCAACCCTTTTCCATTATCAGCAACCTGCAGTTCCAGACAACCTTCGTTATGATTCAGTGTGACAAAAACATGGCTTGCCTTGGCATGACGAGCCACATTGGTTAGGCTTTCTTGGACTGCCCGATATGTTATTATTTCTAATTCGCCCGGGAGTCTTTCTTTAATCCGGGGACTGGAAAAATCCGTTTTAATACCAGAATAACGACGATAGTCTTCAATATACCAATCTAACGCTGGTACCAATCCTAAATTCTCTAATACAGCCGGGCGCAGATTCATGGATATCCGCCGCACATCCTCGATGGTTTGTTGGGTGATATAGCGAAGCCCACCCAATCGATCATGAATCAGCTCAAGGTCCTGTTCCTGCTGTAATAGCTTTAATTGAAGCAAAATCGAAGTCATGGCTTGTCCCACCTCGTCATGCAATTCCCGGGACAGCTGTTTCTTATTGTTTTCCAGTTCATCAATTGCCTGTTTGCAAATCCGTTCCAGAGTATCCTCCCGCAATTTCAGACGCTGTATTTCTGTCTCTGCGTACATACTATTTCCCAACAATTGGCCAATGCACTGCAATATGCTCAGATTCTTTTCAATCCAAATATCTAACGGGACATACTGTTGCCATCCTGCCACCAAAACTCCAACAAGCTTCTCTCCTACTTTGATGGGCAGCAAAAAACAACTCTGCCAGGACGCTTCCGGAAAAATTTGATTAATTGACTCTTGATCCTCATAACCAGCCAACTTAGAAGGGAGGACCTCCCCCCCCCAAACATCAGCAAAGCTGAAATCTGCATCTGCATCCATTTGCCGGACTAATACGATATGTTCAAGCTTCTGGAGATAGAGTGCACAAGCATCTGCGCCCAATGCACTTGAGAAATACTCAAATACCTTCTCTGGAATTTCTTCAGATGTTCTCTTTTCAACTGCATCAGTAATCTTTATTAATAGTTGTAATAATAATTGATTTGCCATCAATTCTAACACCTCATGAGATTAATCGAATCACCCTTGAAGATAATGTATAGAAGTCTCTTAATTATATTGTACCGTAGATTGGCTACAAATGGTGTCAGTTAAAATGGTAATGAATAGACCTTTCTGTGGTGGTTTTTACGGATATGGATATACGGCTATCACTGATAAACAAGAACAATCACACATGTTATAATTCAGCTGGATAAAAGCCAGCGCAACTGGGCCGCCCAGTTCGTCTGAAATATTCCGTCAACCCAAGTTTTCTTTATCCACCAATGGAGATTGTGATTATACAGACTGGAAGTGAGAACTTGCAAAATGAAACAATGATTATTCAAAAAATAACTCGCCGCAAATTCCTCTTGGGCGGTTTTTCCGCAGGCGCCCTCTCGGCAAGCGCGTTTCTGCTTGGGCAAAAAGTCACCATAGCTGACTCCCTCAAAAGCCCCACCGAACCCCAATGGCAAATCACTGTTGACGGAAAACTGGTTCAAGCAGGAACCTTTGTCGCCGACCTTAGGAAAGATCTATTAATACCTGTTCAAAATGGAACAGCCCATGTTATCTTGGAAGGAAACCGAATCTTTGTCCACAATGACAATACCGTTTGCGAAAAAAAGATATGTTCCATGATGGGAGCTATAACTAAATCGGGCGAGTGCATTACCTGCTTACCTAACAAATTAGTTATTCGTGTTCTGTAATGAAGAAGTGTGCAAATTTCCCCAGACTAATCTCAAAATCTTTTCTGCTAATATCCTTGTCTTTTTTACTAACAGCCTGTAACTCGAATCCGTCAAAGGATATGTACCAAGAAACCGACTTTCTTTTTGATACGGAAGTTTTCATCGAAGCTCATGGACCTGGTGCACAAGAAGCCGGTTTGATAGCCATGGGGAAAATGCGAGCTTTAGACCGGGCGTGCAATATCTATTCTCCTGACAGTGAGGTGACTGCCCTAAATCAAGCTGCAGGAGAAAAACCAGTGCCCTTATCGAGTGATACATTCCATCTAATTCAGCGTTCTTTGGAAGCAGGAAAGCTTACAAACGGTATCTTCGACCCTACCATAGGTCCGTTAGTTAAGCTCTGGCAAGAAGCTAAATCAAAAGAAACACTCCCTACTTCTGAGGAAATACAAAAGGTCTTAACCTTAGTTGACTATAAAAAGGTCATTCTAAACCCTGACCTTAAGACCGCCTTCTTACCCACGGTTGGTATGAGCATTGACCTGGGAGGTATAGCCAAAGGATACGCTGTGGAGCAAGGGATTAATAGTCTAAAGCAGGCTGGGATTTCTTCTGCTATGGTAGTAGCCGGCGGAAACATTGGCACCATCAACACCAAACCTGATGGCACTCCTTGGCGGGTAGGTATAAAGGATCCTCAAAAACCCGACTGTATAATCGGGTATATGGAACCTAGAAATCAAGTTGTCGACACATCTGGAAATTATGAACGTTTTTTTACTCAAGAGGGGAAAAAATACGGACATGTCTTAAATCCTCGGACAGGCCGTCCCACCGATAGATTTGCCAGCTGTACTATTTTGACTGATAGTCCTACGATGGCCGATGTGTTATCCACTACGCTTCTAATTCTTGGAACCGAAGGATTAATCTTAATAAATGATTTACCGAATACTCAGGCCCTTCTCATTGATTCCGATGGATTACAGTTTATGTCAGATGGGTTAAAGGGTTTTATCAAATTTACACTCTTTTAATGACTTAAGTAAATTTAGCATTATTGGGGTAATATAAGAAAGTATCGATTCTAAAGAAGGAGGAATATTTATGTACCTCAAAGTGTTTAGTAAAATCTTTAACCTTCTTCACCAACTAAGTAATAAAATTTTCCTATAGGATTTCTTTGTTATTGGGCTCATAAGCGGTATTGTAGGGGCGCTTGTCACTGAGTTACTTAACGTGCTACTAGGAAAAAAGCTGTTTTTCGGAAAAGTTGCCTCATCAATGGTAGTTAATCCCTTGCGCAGCTTTAAACTTAAGAATATTCTCCTTGGCGAGGTCATGCATATGACTGTTGGGGCAGGTATAGGTGCCCTAATATCAGGACTTCTTAAAGCAGCCGGAAAAGATTTCGTTATTCTCAAAGGCATTTTTATAAGCTTGTTAGCTTGGATCGGTCTTCATAATGGAGGACATAAATTAGACCTATTTGGTATTAAACCACATTCAACTAAAAGCCACTATTTTGCTTTAATTCAGCACCTGCTGTATGGATTAACTACTTCGGTGGTGCTTAAATACATCTCTGATTCCAATACATTTCAACAGCCATCAACCAAGGTCAACAACCGGACAAGTTACTCGGAGTATGAGCAGCCATTTTGGGCAGATTCGGAAAAACAAGAACCTAGTCCTCAAGTTCTTAGTTAAGACCGAAAGAGGAAGGATCAACCCGGAAGAAATTCGACTTCGACAACATAAGGCTCTGGGTAAGACAAAAGAACCGTCCCCCTAACTTAGCTCTGGCTGAAAGAGGGAGACGGTTCTCTTGTCTTGCTTTATCCTAATTAAATTTTTCGGCTTCCGGGTTTAACAGCGGGAATTCCCTGAGCGCAAAGGGGGCAATCCTGAGCTTCGTAGGCTTGGATATTCAACTGAATAACTGAACACTGAGGCAAACCAAAATCCACCTTACCGCCTGAGCGATCGACGAGTACTCCCACACCTAGGGCCGTGGCCCCAAATTCTTTGACTACCGTCAGTACTTCTCGAACTGAACCACCGGTGGTTATGACATCTTCTACCACCAATACTCGTTCTCCCGGAGATAGTGAAAACCCTCTGCGCAAGCGCATGATCCCATTTTCTCTCTCTGTAAATAAAGACCTGACTCCTAAGGCTTTGGCAACCTCATGGGCTACCAAAATCCCCCCTGTTGCAGGTCCGATGACAGTTTGAACGTCCATATCCCGAAATTGTGATGCCAGCCCCTCTGCCAGAATCGCTGCTCGATCTGGATACTGAAGTACTTGAGCACACTGCATGTATTGGGCACTGTGTTTGCCTGAGGTTAAAAGGAAATGCCCCTCCAACAAAGCTTCACTTTTTCTAAACAGATCCATATATTCTTCAGTTGTAAGCGGCATCTTATTGTTTAGGGTTTTATCCATTAATTTAATCTCTCCTTTTTTTATAACCTCTATCTATCTTAACTTTAATTACCTAAGTCCAAAGCCGTTCTAAAGCTTGGCGAGGATCTTCCGAACGGGTTATCGGCCTCCCGATGACCAGGTATGAACTGCCTGCATCTAAAGCCTCTGATGGGGTAAGAACCCTTGCTTGATCCTGGGCTTCACTCCAGGCTGGACGAATTCCCGGTGTCACAATTAAAAACTCTGCTTTTGTGCTTTTTCGGATATCAGTTGCTTCCTTAGCCGATGCAACGACACCGTCAAGCCCTGCCTTTTCCGCGAGCACCGCTAATTCTACAACATGCTCTCCCAGGTTCCGTTGGACTCCCATCTCTTGTCTGAATTGACTTTCAGACATACTTGTCAGGACTGTAACTCCAATCACTTTAGGGATACTTTTTAGCTTACTTCCTTCTTCGCGCACTGCATTCCCTGCCCTAGCCATCATATCATACCCGCCGCTGCAATGGACATTGATCATATCAGCTCCAGACTGCACAAATCCTCGAATTGCTCGTTCCACTGTTGTAGGTATATCATGAAGCTTTAAGTCAAGAAAAATTGGAAAGCCTAAAGCTTTTAGCTCCCGAATCATCATGGGACCGGTATAGGAGTAAAGTTCTAAGCCTACTTTTAGCCAACACCCACTGCCTTGAAGGGCTTTGGCCAGAACTAAAGCTTCCTCTCGACTTTGAACATCTAAGGCTACCATCACTAGCTGATTATTTAATCTTACATCCAACGATATCCCCCCAGTTTTCAACATTTCAAGGCAGGAAAAAGCTATTAACAGTTCATGGTTTAAGTAAACCGGTGTCATTTGTTTTATCTATCATGATGGGCTAATCCTACTAAATCCCTTACGGAGGCCAGTCCACGTTCCTCACAGTACTCTTTGATTCCTTGTAAAATCTCTAACGGTGCCTGAGGATTAACGAAATTACCAGTACCTATACTTATTGCCGTTGCTCCTGCCAGCATGAATTCTACGGCGTCTTGCCAGGTCGTGATCCCGCCCATTCCAATAATCGGCAAATCGACAGCCTGAAAAACTTGCCAGACCATTCTTACGGCAACCGGCCGAATAGCTGGGCCTGAAAGTCCTCCAAACGTATTGGCTAAGACAGGCCGTTGTTGATATATATCAATATGCATCCCTAAAAGAGTATTAATGAGAGATATTGCATCTGCTCCCCCAAGCTGAACTGCCCGCGCCATCCCCACTATATCTGTAACATTGGGTGAGAGCTTCGCGATAACAGGGAGATCAGTTTCAGCCTTCACCGCTGCAATGACTTCCTGGGCACTTTGGGGATCTGTACCAAAATGCATTCCACCGTGTTTAACATTGGGACAAGAGATATTCACTTCAAGTGCAGCTAAACCGGAATCCTTTTGTAGTGCCCGGGCCAGCTGGACATAATCTTCAAGGGAAAATCCGGAAATATTGGCGATGGCTGCAGTTGGTAACTTCCTTATCTTTGGCAGATAGGATTGAATAAATTCATCTAATCCTGGGTTTTCCAGACCAACGGCATTTAGCAGCCCTGCCGGAGTTTCAGCTAACCTGGGGACAGGGTTGCCCAGTCGAGGTAAGGGAGTAATCCCTTTTAGAGTTATTCCCCCTAAGGCTTCCAGAGGACAATAGCTGGTATACTCCTCTCCAAATCCGTAGGTACCCGAACAAGTAATCAGTGGATTTCTTAAGGTTATTCCAGCGAACTGAGTTGATAAATTAACAGGATTCATCCCATACAACCTCCTCTCCCCGGAAAACTGGCCCATCCTGACATACTTTTTTATGAACTTTTGCCCCAGTTTCGTCGATCAAAGTGCACACACAACCTAAGCATGCTCCTACTGCACACCCCATTCTTTCTTCCAGCGAAACCTCTATAGGTACTTTAACGTTTTTACAAATCTCCGTCACGGCCTGCATCATCTTCTTTGGGCCACAAGCCGCTGCCCAGATTTGGCTACTGCTTAAAGACATTTGTCTTAACTGATCATTTATTTGTTCAGTCACAAGGCCCTTTTGCCCTAGACTTCCATCAAGTGTACTCAGATATAGCGGAATCCCTAATTTCTCCCAGGAGGAAAGACCTGCACTCTCCAGAAAGGATTGGTTTTCTCCTCCCCAAAACAAGCGAACAGTTAACCCCTTACTCAGAGCACTAAGGGCTAAGGGATATAATGGAAAAATTCCGATTCCTCCGGCTACCAACCATAATTCCCCCGCTTCCGGCAGAGAAAAGCCATGTCCCAAAGGGCCCATGATACTGAGGGCTTCTCCCTCCTTCGCTCGCGCAAGAATTTCTGTTCCTCGTCCCTGAACTCGATAGAGCAAAGTAATTTCGTCATTCTCGGAAGAGATGCCGGCTAAACTAATCGGCCGCCTTAACAAGGGATCAAATGACGAGATTGATGAGTCCTGGACTTGGATTGCAACGAATTGTCCCGCTTGGGCAGTTCTGGCAATCGGTCCTTTCAGAACTAACCTTTTAAGCTTATGCTTTTCATCCCCCAGGGATTCATGAACTACCACTTGTCCTTTGGTAAGCATGGCAACCTCCTTTTCGTGGTTCGATATTCGTAGTTCGTTGTTCGCAATTTTCTAGATTTTACTGTTTACTTGATATTAATAACTCGTCAATAATACCTGATCTAGTCCACTGCCTTACGTGCATGATGTTGCGAATCACAACATCGTTTGTGATTCGCAACATGAATATTTAGCAAGAAATATCACTAGAGCGGCAAGAGACCCGGAGATAAACTTTCTAGTACTTGAAGCAACGCTGCCGCAGTATCTAAACTTGTGAAGCAAGGGATTCCATGTTCTACAGCTGCTCTACGGATCGCAAAACCATCACTTTCTTGGACTCGACCATGAGTTGTTGTATTGACAACGTATTGAATCTTTTGCTTGCGAATACCATCAATGATTTCATTAGAACCATCATGCAGCTTGGCAATTGTTTCTACCCTTAATCCCTGAGTCTTTAAATAGCGGGTAGTCCCCTCTGTCGCTAGAATGCGGAAGCCAATTTCTGCGAAACGCCTTGCCAGCTCCAACCCTTCCGCTTTATCCCGATCTGCCAAGGTTATCAACACAGACCCATAAGTCGTAAAGGACAATCCCGCTCCCAGCAACGCCTTGTAGAGAGCCTTTTCATAGGTTTTGTCCATGCCCATAACTTCACCCGTAGATTTCATCTCAGGGCCCAATGACGGTTCGACTCTTTGCAGCTTAGAGAAGGAAAACACAGGTGCTTTGACAGCAACTCGATCACTGACCGGCCAGAGGCCGTGTGGGATACCTATTTCTTCCCACTTTCTGCCCAGGATAACTTGGGAAGCCCAATCAACAATGGGAACGCCGGTAACTTTACTTAGAAAGGGAACTGTACGACTTGATCGCGGATTAACCTCAAGAACATAGAGTTCTTGATGGTAAATGACATATTGTATATTAAGCAAACCTTTTATCTTCAAGGATCGTGCTAAGGATTTTGTCAAAGCAATAATACGTTCTTCCATGTTTAAGTCGAGAGTTTGAGGTGGATAGACTGCTATAGAATCTCCGGAATGAACTCCGGCCCGCTCCAAATGTTCCATAATCCCGGGGATAAAAACATTTTCTCCATCTGAGATTGCATCAACCTCAACCTCTGTACCCAGGAGATATTGATCCATCCAGATCTCCTGGTCAGAGGATGCAGATAAAGCACGCTTAATAACCGGTTCTAATTCCTTTTCTTCATATACAATGTCCATTGCCCGCCCACCGAGAACATAAGACGGACGTACAACTAAAGGAAATCCAATCTCAAGGGCAACTCTCTGCACTTGCTCCATATTCCTGGCACCGCCTCCGCGAGGGCGCTGAGCATTCAGTTCTTGCAGTACTCGGTCGAAATTTCCTCGCTCTTCCGCACGATCGATATCTTCTACCGTCGTACCTAAAATCTTATATCCACGTCTTGCCAGTCCGCTTGCTAATCCGATTGCCGTCTGCCCGCCGAACTGAACGACTACCCCATCAGGTTGTTCTTTATCTAAAATCTCGGAAACATCCTCTAAGGTTAACGGTTCAAAATAAAGGCGATCTGCTGTATCAAAATCCGTCGACACTGTTTCAGGATTGTTATTGATTATAATGCTTTCATAACCCGCTTTTCTTAGGGCCAGTACCGCATGCACTGAACAATAATCAAATTCTATACCTTGTCCGATTCGAATCGATCCTGAACCCAGAACGACTACTTTAGGTTTTTGATGAACTTCCCCTTCATCTTCCATATCATAGCTGGAATAGAAATAAGGAGTTGTTGCCTCAAACTCTCCTGCACAGGTATCTACCATTTTGAAAACAGGCCTTATACTATGCTCTTTCCTGAATTGATGTACTTTGTCTTCAGTAGTTTTCCAGAGAGAAGCAATCTCCAGGTCAGAAAACCCCAGCCGTTTTACTCGAAGCAAACCTGCCTCATCCCATGGAGCCTGTTCTACTAAAATTGTCTCATCAACAAGACGTTTTAGTATATTCAAATAGTATCGATTCCAACCGGTTTCTTGAACCAACCAATCTACTGTCCAACCGCGTCTTAAACCTTCAGCAAAAACAAACAACTGGCGATCATCGGGTTTTAAACAAGCGTCTTTAAGTTCCGCGTCTGAAAGTTCCTCAAGCTCCGCCAGGCGAACCCCATAAACTTTTATATCAAGAGAACGGATGGCTTTAAGCAGGGCGGATTCCAAGTTCCGACCTATCCCCATTACTTCCCCCGTTGCCTTCATCTGAGTCCCTAAATGGCGATCTGCCTCTGTAAATTTATCAAAAGGCCAGCGCGGAAACTTCACAACCACATAGTCCAGGGCCGGCTCAAAACAAGCGGAGGTCTTTCCCGTCACAGCATTCTTGAGTTCGGTTAGAGCATAACCCAAGGCTATCTTAGCGGCGATTTTAGCAATAGGGTATCCCGTAGCCTTCGAGGCCAAAGCACTTGAGCGACTTAAGCGAGGATTAACCTCGATCACAACATATTCCATTTGGGAAGGATGGAGGGCAAATTGGACGTTACACCCACCTTCAATCCCCAGACCATTAACAATTCTTAAGGAGGCACTGCGCAGGGTTTGAACCTCTCTGTCAGTTAAGGTTTGACAAGGTGCTACAACAATACTGTCACCTGTATGTATTCCCACCGGATCCATATTTTCCATGTGACATATCGTAATACAGTTACCGACTCCATCCCGTAAAACCTCAAACTCGACTTCCTTCCAACCGGCTACACTTCTCTCTACAAGAATCTGACCGATCAGACTTGCCTGAAGGCCACTTTCTGCAATCTGTTGAAGTTCAGTTTTGTTCTGAACAATTCCTCCTCCGGTTCCACCCAAGGTAAAGGCAGGCCGAACAATAAGTGGGTAACCGGTAACATCCGCAAATTTCAGGGCATCGTCGACATGGGAAACAATCATGCTTTCCGGAATCGGCTCGCCCAGTTCTTTCATCAGAGCCCGAAAGCTCTCTCGATCTTCGGCTTGGTCAATGCTTTTCAGCGAGGTTCCCATTAGAGTGACCTCACAGCGCTCCAAAACCCCTCGTTTAGCAAGCTGATACGCTAAGTTTAAGCCTGTTTGTCCACCCATAGTGGGTATCAACCCGTCAGGTCTCTCCCGTTCAATGATCCGTTCCATAGATTCTACAGTTAAAGGCTCTATATAAACCCGATCTGCTGTTTCTCGATCCGTCATGATTGTGGCAGGATTGGAATTCACGAGAATAACCTCAATCCCTTCCTCGCGAAGAGCTCGGCAAGCTTGTGTGCCGGCATAGTCAAATTCAGCCGCCTGTCCAATCACGATAGGGCCTGAGCCAATTACCAGAACCTTTTTCCACTCTTTTTTGGGCATTCTTATCCTCTCCCCTTTCGCGCTGATCTGTCTAAAACAACAGACTTGAAGCGGTCAAAAATTTCATCGTTCTCCTCAGGCCCTGGAGCCCCTTCCGGATGAAATTGTACCGATAAAATTGGATAAGAAGTATGCTCCATTCCTTCTACGGTTCCATCATTGAGATTCAGCAAGGTAACCTCAAAGCCTGAACCCTTCAAAGAGTCTTCCTGTACAGCGTAGCCATGGTTTTGGGATGTCATTGTCGCTTTACCAGAGCGGATGTCGATCACCGGATGATTCCCGCCCCGATGTCCATAAGGCAACTTGTAGGTTTTTCCACCTGCAGCCAAGGCTAAAAGTTGGTGTCCGAGACATATCCCTAAGATTGGCAGTTTATCATACAACTTCTGTACTGTAGCGATTTCTTCGGTTAACTCTTCGGGATTGCCGGGGCCATTGCTCAGAACTATCCCACTGGGGCGATTCTTAAGTATTTCTTCAGCCTTAGTCCTAGCTGGGAAAACCATAATTCGAAACCCTCTTTTCTGAAGGTTACGAATGATATTTCGTTTTACGCCAAAATCCATGACTGCAATCATTGGACCTGATCCGGGAATTTCAAATGACTCTTTGACCGTCGAACGATAGACCCAATGCTCACCATTTTCCTTTACTTGGATTTTTTTCTGCGAATTCCTCCAATACTCCTGCCCAATCTCTTTAGTGCGAACAAGTACTCCTGGCAAGGTTCCAAATTGCCGCAAATATCTGGTTAGTGCTCGTGTATCGACTCCCTTTAGACCCTGTACACCATGCTGATAACAATAATCCTCTAGAGACCCCTCACCATGCTGACTTCCCTCTCCCTCAGAAAGTTCGCGAAGGATGAGCCCTTGCAGGCGTGTTTTATCCGCTTCATTTTCTTCATGATGCCATCCATAGTTTCCGATCAGGGGTTGAGTGAGGACAAGTATCTGACCTGCATAGGATAAATCTGTAACCATCTCCTGATAGCCACTCATTGAGGTATTGAAAACGACTTCTTGCTCTTCTACCTGGGTGGAACTCTTTTCCCATCCCCCAAACTCGTCTCCCTCAAAGGTCGTCCCATCTTCAAAAATAAGATAAGCCACCTCGACACTTCCTCTCTCCATACTTTCAAATGCTTTATCTATCTAACCTTATTACTCACTGTAAAGAGCTAGGCTTTACGTTGGAATTACTGAACAACTCTATCCCTCTGCACTAGCTTACCTTCAACCCAAACCATCACCGGGAACCCTTCCATGATATTTCCTAAAAACGGAGTATTACGAGCTTTAGAAACTAAGTTCGTTGAATCGATCATCTCTGAGAAGTTCGGATCAAAAAGCACCATATCCGCTATTGCCCCAGGCTTGAGGGTTCCCCCGTTCAAACCAAACCGTTGTGCCGGAGCCATACTCCAGGCCTCAATCACACGATCCAGGGACAATCGTCCGGATAATACCAAGTAACTCCATACAGCACTTAAGGCAGTCTCTAGACTGGCAATTCCAAAAGGAGCTTCTGCAAAGGGTCGAGCTTTTTCTGCCTGGGTGTGGGGGGCGTGATCTGTTGCTATCATATCGATAGTTCCATCTCGTAGCCCTTCAATTAAAGCTTCCCGATCCTCTATAGAACCCAGGGGTGGATTTACTTTAAGATCTGTATCCGTAATGCCTATCTCTTCATCACAATAGATTAGATGATGAGGGTTGACTTCTGCAGTGACATTTACACCTCTCGCCTTAGCTCTTCGAATCAACTCGACACTCTCTGACGTTGAAATGTGAGCCAGATGAAGCTTCCCACCAGTTTCCTCGGCTAGAATTAAATCCCTGGCCACTATTACACTCTCGGCACTGGCCGGGATTCCTCTTAATCCCATCCTCCCTGAAGCCACGCCTCTTCGCATAAGGCCATCTCCAGCCAAATCTTTATCCTCACAGTGACTGATAATCGGAAAGCCTGTAAGTTTAGCATATTCTAAAGCAAGCCTCATCATTTCCGGGTTCTGAATATTTTTACCATCATCCGAAAAAGCTACTGCTCCTCCTGCTTTCATATCAGCCATCTCTACCAATTCACTACCCTGCATGCCTTTTGTGACTGTTCCTATGGGCAGAACATGGGCATATCCGGCACGTTCGCCCTGTCTGCGTACAAACTCGACTAAAGCTCGATTATCTATGGGAGGTTGAGTGTTAGCCATGGCCAGAATTGTCGTAAACCCACCCCGTACTGCAGCACGTGATCCACTTAATATATCTTCTTTATCCTCTTGCCCTGGTTCACGCAGATGAGTGTGTACATCAATAAGTCCCGGGAAAAGATATTTCCCTTTCCCATTAACTGTTTCCACAGATTCACCTTGCGCTTTTGCTAAAACATCTTCCTCTGTCATTGCTGTAGAAACTTCCAACACCATTTTATCCTTAATAAGAACATCCTGGGGAGCAGATATATTTTGACTCGGATCTATAACCATAACGTCTTTAAGCCACCACATTGCCAGACCCTCCTATCAGTAAATAAATCAATGCCATACGGATTGCTACACCATTCGTGACTTGACGCTCAATCAAGGCGTCGACCCCATTAGCAACATCATCGGAAATTTCGACCCCTCTATTCATCGGGCCGGGGTGCAACACGATGCTTTGTTTTCCTGTTTTCTTGAGACGATCTGTGGTCAAGCCATAAAGATGGCTATATTCACGAAGACTGGGAAAGAGTCCGCTTTTCTGTCTTTCAAGTTGGAGGCGAAGGGCCATAACGATATCCGCACCAGGTAAAGCACTGTCTAGATCGTGAGTCATGTTAACCCCCAATCCTTCCATTTCAGCGGGAACAAGCGTCGGAGGACCGGCCAAAGTCACATTGACCCCCATCTTTTGCAGACACCAAGCATTACTTCGAGCAACCCTAGAATGTAAAACATCCCCCACTATGACCACGTTCTTACCTTCTAGCTCTCCCAAATGTTCCTGCATCGTAAATATATCCAGTAAGGCTTGGGTTGGGTGGGCATGCTGCCCATCACCTGCATTAATGACTGCCGGGTCTAAGATATCTGCTAAAAACTTCGCAGAACCTGAACTAGGATGCCTCAGAATCACGACATCAGCTCTCATTGCCTGAATCGTCTTAGCAGTATCATATAAGCTCTCTCCTTTACTTACACTGCTCTGAGCAACTGCAATACTTGTTGTATCAGCCCCTAAAACCTTCGCAGCCATTTCAAAGGAGGTTCGAGTCCGTGTACTTGCTTCATAGAAAAGATTAACTACTGATTTTCCTTTTAATGTAGGCAATTTTTTTATTGGACGCATTAAAATCTCTTTCATCACTTTTGCAGTATGCAAAATATGACGGATTTCCTCCACACTCATATCCTCAATCGCTAGAATATCTTTACGCTGCCACTTCATGAATAAACCTCCCTAGTTTTTTCCATTCTTATTGTTTCTAAACAGTTTGTAATTATTCCCAATACAAAAAACCCTCGTCCCAAAAGGGAGAGGATTTAAAAATAGGCATAACCTACTATCCAACTCACCCCTTGGTTATCTCTCTGGATAACATTTAAAGGGAACCGGTTGATTAACTTTTATTAATATCATCATCTCTTTCGAGCAAGAGTACGTCTTCGTCCCCATCCACTTCTTTAAGTCGAACAGCAACAATTTCTCGACGAGAGGTGGGAAGGTTCTTGCCAACAAAATCCGCTCGGATAGGCAACTCTCTATGTCCCCGGTCGACCAGCACGGCCAACTGAATTCGTTCAGGTCTTCCTATATCCATTGTTGCGTCTAAAGCCGCACGAGCCGTTCGGCCTGTGTAAAGTACATCATCAATTAAAATAACCGCTTTACCTTCAATACTTACCGGAATGTCTGTTTCATGAACGACGGGGTGAATGTCAATGGTACTGAGATCATCTCGGTAAAGAGTAATATCCAAGATTCCTAAGGGAACCTTTACTCCCTCGAACTCTTCAATATACTGCTGGATTCGTTCCGCAAGTGGCACTCCTCTTCTACGAATCCCTACTAGGACAAGTTTATCAGTACCTTTATTCTTTTCGACAATTTCGTGAGCAATACGAGTTACTGCCCGGCGAATTCCATCCGGATCTAAAATTTTACTCTTTATTGTTCCTTCCAAGGCTTCTAACTCCTTTCTTCCCAGGGAATCTTTATCCTTAGATCTTTCCGTCCTAATTGGTAATTGGTTGCTCGGATACTTTCTGAGTAGTACAAAAAAACTGTCCTAAAAGCAGACAGTTTTCCCCATGTATCCGTCTGCCTTCCCAAGCCTCTCGGGACTTCATTAAAGGCCATAATTCTTGTTCCCTAGTTTACTTTAGCTTTGCTTAAAAGTCAATGCACTAATTAAAATGCCAAAATTAATTGACTAATCTCTCAATTAGCGCATTTTTCCAAGCAGAGCCGCAAACTTATGCGGCAGAAGGGACTCGAAGCTCATCCACGACCCATTGCGCGGATGCTCAAAACCTAAATGAGCTGCATGGAGCATTTGACCTTGTATTCCAAATTGATTCTTCTTAGGCCCATAAACCGGATCCCCTATAATCGGGTGCTTAATATAGGCCATATGCACGCGTATCTGATGGGTTCGCCCTGTCTCTAAGCAAACTTCCAAATATGAAGTATCTCCAAAACGTTCAACAACGGTATAATGTGTCACAGCCTGTTTCGAATTATGCATAACCACCGCCATGCGTTTACGATCAGATGGATCTCGGCCAATTGGGGCATCGACGGTTCCTGATGGCTCCGTCATGACCCCGTGAACCAGGGCCAAGTATTTTCTCTCCATGGAATGTGCTTTAAGCTGTGCAGCAAGACCTTGGTGTGAAAAATCGTTCTTGGCCACCACCAAAATCCCCGATGTATCCTTGTCTATGCGGTGTACAATCCCCGGTCGCAACACTCCATTGATTCCGGAAAGATTATCACAGTGGTATAGTAAAGCATTAACCATCGTTCCCGTCCAAGCCCCGGGAGCCGGATGGACTACCATTCCTTGAGGTTTATTGACAACTAAAACATCCTCATCCTCGTAAATAATCTCCAGGGGGATATTTTCCGGTGTAGCCGAAGATTCTCTTGGAGCCGGAATAATGACTTTTACTAGATCCCCTTGGCGTATTTTGTAATTCGCTTTTCTAGCTAACCCATTGACAAGTACGCATTCTTTTGTAATTAGACCCTGAACGAAAGAACGGCTTTTTTCTAAAACTTCAGTCACTCCAAGATCTAAGCGAATTCCTTCAGGAAGTTCAAACACTTGCTCGCAAGAAGATATATGTTCATGTTCATCTTCATCCAAGCCGCAATCGGAGTAATCTAATCCTGAATTATTTGTTGAATCAATTAACACTTTTCATACCCCAATACCAAGTTTTTTATAGATGAGAGCATAATGCAGTTCACTACTCATCAGTTACATCAAGTTCAGATCTCCTTGAGGCTCTCTCATCCCGATAAATAGCCAGCAACAGTAACCCTACCCCTACAACAATCATACTATCAGCGAAGTTAAACACATACGCCCAAATCTGAAAATCGAGATAGTCTACAACCCGTCCTATAATCAGCCTATCGTACAAATTTCCCAGTGCTCCTCCTCCAATTATCCCTAATGCCAGTCGGGTAATCCTTTCTTGGCGCGGTATACGATACTGCCCATAAACCACACCTCCAACAACCAGAACCGCTGTAAGGATAAAAATCCAGGTTTGGCCCGCCATCAGACCAAAAGCTGCGCCTGGATTCAAGACATAGGTCAAATGGAATATCCCGGGAAAAACTTTTAGCGTTTCGCCCGGAATAAAGTATGTTTGAACTAAAACCTTTAGAAAACGATCTATACCCCAAACCCCAATTATTGCAAGCCAAACTAACAACCGATTCCCTCCCACTATTCTTTCCCTCATCTTAACATAGGGTTCTAAGTGGGGCAAATAATTATGTTTGTCCGTGATCTTTACTATAATGGATGGTGTTTAAGCGTCCTTCCGGTTCCCGCTGAGTTTCTATGGTTTCAATAAATTGGACAGCGCCAATGGATTCGTCAGAATCTTCGTAGAGGTTATTTGGATCGGAGATATTTCGGTTAGTTCCCAAGTCCTGAAGAGTATCTGCGGTACCATAGCGAGCTACAGCCTGCCAGGAATCTTCGCCATCAAACATAACTTGATCAGTACCATCATTAAAAGTTCTGGAAAATGGACGATTTAGAATTTCGTTTTCCACTGGTTCTCGATGCAGGGAGTGTTGCTCTTCTTTTTCCTCTTCACGGCTGCATTTCGCACATACTGTCGTGTAGGGCAAAACCTCAAGACGTTCATAAGGAATCTGTTGACCGCAATGCTCACATTTAGCGTAGTTTCCCTTTTCAAATCTTTCCAGAGCATTGTCAATAGCCCCAATTCTATGACTTAAGCGATCATGTTCGGCAATATCACGTGAGCGCTGATACAATTCGCTTCCAACATCTGCCGGATGATTATCCACAAGGGATAATTCTCCTAATGAATCTTTCATACTTCCTTCAAATAATTCAGCAGCAGTTTCCATAACTTCACTTCGTTCTTCATGTAATGTATTGATCAATTTATCATATCGCTTTTGATCTTTCAATTATCTTCGCCTCCTACTCCAAATTTAGGGTTGATTAACATATCTGCTTAATTCCGCAATCAATCCTCCTATTACTGGCAGGTTCAGAACCACTATCCGTTTTAATATAAAATAGGCAAATCCAGCCAGCAAACCTGCTCCAAGGGCAGTTCCCAATCCTCGCAAAAGACCAACCCCGAAATTAATCCATAACATTCTTCCTGGCCGATTTAAATAAGAGATATAATCAGCTAGTCTCATTTTTTCCAGAGTTTCTGCCAACAAAGCAACTTGATGGTTCAATCCCGCCAACTCCTGAGCATTAATAGAATCCGTTTCATCGTTACTTATCGAGAGTTTCCTGGTCGGTTTATTCTCTTCTTTCGAAACGGCCACGTTATCACCTCACGTTAAACATCTTTTTTATTGTTCCCACAGCTTTGTAATTTACACTGATTCATTTAAAATATAAATTTAAAATATTCTGTAATGAAGCTAGTTATGGCTTCTAATCCAAATAAAAAAGGGTTGTAATTAACCTTTAGAAGTTAATTACAACCCTTTTAAAAACATTAGCCTAGAAGCTTCCCACATAGATAAAAACAGGTTTATATTCTTCCACTAGGGAAGACATACTTCAAGCAATTGTCCGTTTGCTAAACTAAAAGCATTCCCTTCATCAGTGTCTACATGCAAGTCAAGAGCGTAATCAGGGCTTACCCGAACTAATACTTGATCAAGAATTCCGCCACGGGGACCAGGGACAATAGCTCGGATATATTGCCCATCTTCGAGTTTATACTTCTCAGCATCTTGCGGACTCATATGAAGATGTCGGGCAGCAATAATAACACCTTTATTCATGTGAATCCTTCCCTTTGGACCTTCAACATCAATGCCGGGCGTTTCTTCAATCTTTCCAGAATCGCGGACTGGCGGTTTTACCCCAAGTTTAAAAGTATCTGTAGCAGTAAGTTCGACTTGAGAAGCTTTCCGGGCAGGCCCCAAAACCCGAACTCCCGCAATTGTACCCTTGGGTCCAATGAGCGTAACAGTTTCTTCACTGGCAAATTGACCAGGTTGACTAAGAGCTTTCATCTTTGTTAAAGAGTATCCCTCACCAAAAAGAGCCTCAATATGATCATGCGACAGATGGATGTGGCGATTAGATATACCGACGGGAACTTTAAAGGTTTCCATAAGTTCATCTCCCTCCTATCAAATAGTAATGCCACCGTGCGAAATAGAATATGTCAAGTTTTTAAGCATCGGCAGAAGTTCTAAAAATACCTTACACTTATTATACCTATTTCGATACGTTACGACAAATTACTATTTATTCAGTTGATTTCGGCAAGTAGATGAATTACGAAATTACATAAAAATGTGATATCAGGTACAAGAATTCTTACTCTCCTGTCAACCAAACTATTTCTCCCTCTTGAACCACCGGAACAATTGGTAAAATATTTGGAGTTGAGCAATACTCTATGTCTCGTTCAAAGCCCAAGGATATAAGTTTTTTCCCATGAACTGAGTTCCGAATCCTATCTGTAAGATGATCTTCAGAGCTTCGATATAACATTCGTGCAGCTTCACCTAAATCGTTTAGCAAAATCTTTGATCCCAAAGAATCAATTAACATTCCGGCGCAAAGAGTATCCGGCAAGTCAAAACGTTCTTCTGTACCTGCACAAAACACTACTATTCCTTTTAACCTATTTCGATTCTCAAATTCTCTGTGTACAGCTAAAACAATACTATGCATATTTATAAACGAAGCCATCCAAATCATTGGGGCAGCAATAGAATCTCGTATAGCTCGAGTGCCATTCGATGTAGTCAAAATTACTCTTCTGCCTCCTACTTTTTCGGGGACATAGTCAAAAGGAGAGTTTCCTAAATCAAAGCCCTCAATGATCAGCGAATCACGCTCACCCCCTAATAATGAGCCGGGGAGCGTTAAACGTTTCTCTAAGGCTTCCTCTGAGGTAAGCACCGGGACAATGGCCTGGCAGCCATTGGCTAGTGCCGTCACGATGGTACTTGTTGCTCTCAAAACATCAATCACGATGACTAATCTATCTTCTAAATAGGGAATTCGTGGAGAACCTGTACTCGGCAATACTTCGATTTGCATGCGATCACCCCATTCCTTTATTATCATGTAACTTTATGGACAATCCTTTTATAATTCAACTTTTTCTGACTTAATTCCTGCATAATTTCATTAAAATCCTTAATTTCCGATTTCTTTTAATAATATGCTTTTATATAGCTTTTTTGTATTGAAAAGAATAGACACAGAATACATAAGCATCCTGTGTCTAAAAAAAGCTTTATTAAGGCTCTCTACGCCAACGTAAGTTTGGTTTTCTGACGGCACTTACTTCATCCAAACGGGTTACAAGTGTGGTATAGGGAGCGTTCTTTACCAGATCCGAATCATTCTGAGCTTCTTCAGCAATCATAATTAGAACTTCAGCAAACTTATCTAGTGTTTCAATGCTTTCAGTTTCTGTAGGCTCTATCATCATGGCCTCTTCAACAATTATCGGGAAATAAATAGTTGGAGGGTGATAGCCATAGTCTAACAAACGTTTTGCAATATCTAAGGTGTGTACTCCCGTTGACTTAAGGTTCTTAGGGGTAATAATAAATTCATGCATGCAGACGCGTTCAAAGGGGAGATAATAATGGTCTTTAAGAATACTCATAAGATAATTAGCATTCAAAACTGCATTTTCTGAAGCTGACCTTAATCCCGCCCCGCCAAGGCTACGAATGTAGGCATAGGCCCTTACAAGCACTGAAAAATTTGCATAAAAAGAGCGTACACGGCCTATAGACAGTGGCATATCATTTTTAAGTGAAAAGATTCCATCTTCCGACCGGACAACCAGTGGTTTAGGAAGATAGGGGATCAGAAATTCCTTAACTCCAACAGGTCCAGACCCTGGTCCTCCGCCTCCATGAGGTGTAGAAAAGGTTTTGTGCAAATTTAGATGGACAACGTCAAAGCCCATATCCCCAGGACGGGCAATACCCATTACAGCATTTGTATTCGCTCCATCGTAGTATAATAAACCGCCCACATCGTGAACCAACTTGGTTATTTCTAAAATATTTTCATCAAAAAGACCCACAGTGTTAGGATTTGTTAGCATCAGAGCCGCAACCTCGTCATTAAGAACCCTTTTCAAAGCGTCAAGATCTACTCCACCGCGTTCATTAGAGGGAATCTGAATAATTTCGTACCCGGCCATTGCGGCAGTGGCGGGATTTGTTCCATGAGCCGAATCCGGAACTACGACCTTTGAACGTTTAGTGTCTTGGCGATGATCGTGATAGGCTTTGATAATTAGTATCCCTGTCATTTCTCCATGGGCTCCGGCCGCCGGTTGAAGAGTAAACCCATCCATCCCGGTTAATTCACAAAGGTCCTCCTGTAACTCAGCCATAAGCTGTAAAGCCCCTTGAGTCAACGACTCCGGCTGATAGGGGTGTAGAGCAGTAAAACCTGGAAGGCGAGATAACATTTCATTCACCTTTGGATTATACTTCATTGTACAAGACCCTAGTGGATAAAACCCAGTATCAACACCATGGTTCAAGGTAGAAAGATGAGTAAAGTGACGGACAGCGTCTACTTCAGAGACTTCCGGAAGCAACGGTTCTTGCTTGCGCAACAAACTCTCAGGAATTAGATTTTCAATCGGAACTTCCGGTACATCGCAGGCAGGTAGACTTACTGCAGTTCGTCCATCGGCACTCAGGTCAAAAATTAGCGGTTCTAAAACTTTCACTGGATTTCCCCCAATCTGGCCACTAGCCGATCAATATCTGCTTTTGATTTAGTCTCTGTCACACAGAAGAGGAGATGGTGATCAAGTTCCGGATAGAAACGAACCAGATCTAGCCCACCAATAATTTTGCTTTCCAATAGCCCTGAATTAATTTTGGCAGGTTCAATCTTTGACTTAATCACAAATTCGTGGAAAAAAGGTCTCGAAAATGCCAAGCTCATCCCTGGTATCTTGGCAATCTCTTGAGCAGCATAGTGGGCATTTTGCAGATTCAGGTTGGCCATTTCTTTAAGTCCTATTTTACCCAGGGCACTCAAATGCATAGTAAAGGCAAGGGCGCAAAGTGCTTCATTGGAACATATGTTTGAAGTTGCTTTTTCTCGTCGGATATGTTGTTCACGTGCCTGAAGAGTTAAAACATATCCTCTCTTTCCGGATTTATCGGTTGTAGCCCCAACTATTCGCCCCGGCATACGACGGACAAACTTGTCTCGGCATGACAAGAATCCCAAATATGGCCCACCATAATTAAGCGGGTTTCCGAAGGGTTGACCTTCACCTACAGCAATATCAACGCCACACTCACCAGGGGATTTCAATAGTCCTAATGAAACAGGGTTAACTGAGACTACCACTAAGGCTCCCTTGGCATGAGCCATCCGGACGATTTCTTCCACATTTTCCAGCCCGCCAAAAAAGTTGGGAGTTTGAACAAGTACACCAGCGATATCTTCTTTTAGTAGAACTTCTAAAGCAGCCTGATCCATTACACCTTGTTTGAAAGGAACTTCAATGATTTCTACACCCCGGGGTGGCAAATATGTTTTCAACACTTCACGATATTCCGGATGCACCGTAGTCAAAACTAACACTTTATCTCGTCGCGTAGCATCACAGGTCATAAGAGCTGCCTCTGCTAGTGCCGAAGCCCCATCGTACATAGAAGCATTGGTTACATCCATTCCAGTCAATTCACAAACTAAGGTTTGATACTCATAAATTGCTTGAAGGGTTCCCTGACTAATCTCTGGTTGATAAGGTGTATAGGCTGTGTAGAACTCTGAGCGCAACAATAATTGGTCAATGAAGCTGGGAATGTAATGTTCATAAGCCCCAGCTCCTAAAAATGAGCTATACTCTTCGACAGTTTTATTTAACCCCGCCAAACCTTTGACGTGTTTGACTAATTCCTGCTCCGACATTCCTCCAGAAATTGCCAGCGTACGCTGCAAACGGACTTCTTGGGGAATATCTGTAAAGAGATCTTCAAGTGACTTAGCCCCGATACGGGCTAAGAGCCGTTCTTTTTGGCTGTCCGTATTCGGTACGAAGTTCATTCTAATGTTCCTCCTGTGCTAATAATGTCTCATATTCCTCAACGGACATCATACTTTCCAGCGGAGCAAAATCTTCAGCCTCTACCTTAATCAACCAGCCCTCTCCATAGGGGTCAGAATTTAATAAATCAGGTGTATCCATAACTGAAGTGTTCACTTCTACAACTTTTCCACTCACTGAAGCAGAGATGTCGGATACAGCTTTAACTGATTCAACTGTACCGTAAGATTTTCCGGCCGTTACCGTTGCTCCTACATCCGGGAGCTCGACAAACACTACGTCTCCAAGGCTTTTTTGGGCGTGGTCTGTTATACCAAAAGTAATAATATTTCCTTCAACCTTTGCGTATTCATGCTCTTTGTTATACTTTAAATCAACTGGATTCATTTAAATCATCCTCCTCAAATTTTAATTATTTTGTCCAAAGGGGATCAGCAACATCCACTAGTAATACTAAATGTGTGTGGCTAGATGAATTTTATTTAAGCAATTAGCAGAGAGTAAAACTACTAGATTATTTTTAGCTATGCAATACTGGATAATACTTTATCAGATACTACGCCAGATTCCTTGGGTTTTGTTTGATTCTCACGTTTATAAAACAAGGAGGGAACAATTCTTGCTTTAACTGCTTTTCCACGAATCATTACATCAAGAATCTGACCCTGAATCGCTAAATCGGCCTTGATTAATCCTAAAGCAATGTTTTTGTTTAGAGTTGGTGAAAATGAGCCAGATGTAACAAATCCAATCTCTTGCCCATCTTTTTGTAAGGGATAGTGGGAACGGGCTATTCCACGATCAATCATTTCTAATCCTACTAACTTTCGCGGTACCCCTTGTTCCTTTTGAGCTAGAATTACCTCCTTCCCAATGAAATTCACCTTATCTAGCTTAACAAAAATTCCAAGCCCTGCTTCAAGAGGAGAAATCTCCGCTCCTAATTCATTCCCATATAACGGAAGACGAGCTTCAAAGCGCAATGTGTCACGTGCACCCAGCCCAATCGGCTGTACACCCTCTAGAGCACCAACTTCCAATATTTTTCTCCACAGTTGCCGACTATGTTCAGGAGTAACATAAATCTCAAATCCGTCTTCTCCTGTATAGCCCGTCCGGGAAACCAGACAACTAATCCCGTCAATATTCCCGTGAGTGAAACTATAGTATTTAATCTGTGAAAGATTAAGTTCTGTAATACGCTGTAAGACAGTTTCTGCTAGCGGACCTTGTAAGGCAAGCTGAGCATATTGGTCAGAGACATTTTCTAAGTTCACATTAAAACTGTCTGCTTGTTTTAATATCCAAGCGTAGTCTTTATCGGTATTGGAGGCATTTACGACAATCAGAAAATGTTGAGAATTATATCGATAAACCAACAAGTCATCTACAATTCCACCGCTTGGATAGCACATAGGAGAGTATAGAATTCTGCCATCTTCCAGCTTACTGACATCATTGGTGATCAGCATTTGAATAAACTCTAAAGCATCTTGACCACGAACCTCTATCTCACCCATATGAGACACATCGAAAAGGCCGGCCTTAGTCCGAACGGCATGATGTTCATCTATAACACCAACATATTGAACAGGCATTTCCCATCCGCCAAAATCAATAAGTTTTGCCTTATGAGCCAAATGCTCTTCGTAAAGTGGAGTGCGTTTTAATTCATTCATAAAGAAACCTCCTTATTTTAGACTAGAAATAATTTTTCATAGCAGATACTTCGCGCCTTAGATTTCTTCAATAGTGTTCCATATAGCAGGACATCACACCCAGAAAAAACCTTCCAAAACACCCTTGTGAATTTCTGTAAATTAAAGAAGGACAGAGAAAATGCGTAGTCGCATTTTCTCTGTCCTTTAACCTGAGAGATTCGCCGTATCTCGGCTTCCCCTTTGGTGTTCTTTTACAAGAAACTCTCCAGAGTCCCGTCTTCTAGCAGTACTTTTGCCTGAGAGCTTCCCTCCTTGAAAAGCGAATTTCAAGGAATTTCTCCTTCGGCGTCTGTATTTCAGATCTCTCCTGCCAGTTTCATCCGGTATAAACTATTTACTTAGTTATATAATATGCTTTTTCAGTCAATAAGTCTACTGGAATTTTCTGAAATCACCTTCCTACATCGAGGGCAAATCGTCGGAAACTCTTCATTCATGCCAACTTCCTCATGGAACATCCAACAGCGCTCGCATTTTTCCCCTCTGGCCGGTTGAACATGAATTCCTAATCCCTTATTAACCTCCGCTGCCTGTACCCCTTCAGGTCTTTCTTCATCAGGCAGATGCATTACCAACTGGGAAACAATAAAGATTTCTGCCAAATTCGGAACTTGTTTAAGAGATTTGTACTGTTCTTCTGTCGGATACAAATCAACTTGTGCAGTCAAAGGATGACTAATAAGTTTGTCCTGTCGTGCAATTTCCAATACTTTTGAGACATCTGTGCGTAAAGCAAGAATCTGATCCCAGCGGTTAGCCAGTTCCTCGTCCATCCACTCAGAATTCACTTTAGGCATTTCTGCTATTTGAACATTTGCCGCACTCTTTTCTCCAGGGATATACGGCCAGATTTCTTCAGTCATGAAGGACAAGATTGGAGTTAAAAGACGTACCAGAGCATCAAGAACTTCGTACAAAACTGTCTGAGCCGAGCGCCGAAGAAGAGATGTTTTCCCTTCTACATAAAGCCGGTCTTTGACAATATCCAGATAAACGGCACTTAATTCTATGGTACAGAAGTTATGAATGGTATGGTAAGTCCAGTGGAATTCATAGGATTCATATCCCAGGAGTACTCGTTCGACTACTTTGGAAAGCTTAAGCAGAGCCCAGCGGTCAATTTCTTGAAGGTCTTTATAAGCAACTTTATCCTTAGCCGGGTCAAAATCATTGAGATTGCTGAGCAAGAAGCGCAAAGTATTGCGAATTTTACGGTAGGCTTCAGACATTTGTTTCATAATTCGCGGAGAAGCGGCGACATCATTTTTATAGTCTACAGAACTCACCCAAAGTCTTAAAATATCCGCCCCTAATTCCTGAACAACTTTAAGAGGGTCAACCCCATTCCCCAAGGATTTTGACATCTTGCGCCCCTGCTCATCCACAACAAAACCATGGGTCAATACATTGCGGTAAGGAGCCTGACCAAAAGCAGCCACAGAAGTGGACAGAGAGGAATTAAACCAGCCGCGATGTTGATCCGAACCTTCCAGGTAGAGATCCGCCGGCCAAGACAGTTCTGGTCGCTGTTTCAGGACACCGGCATGGCTAGTTCCTGAATCAAACCATACATCCATGATATCTGTCTCTTTATTGAAGTTTGTCCCTCCACACTCGCAAGTAGTTCCCTCTGGCAACAATTCCAAGGCAGAATGAGCAAACCAAGCATCAGAACCTTCCTGCCGGAAGAATTCCTGGACCCTGGCAATAGTTTGATCGTTAACCACCACTTTCCCACAATCCTCACAATAAAAGATCGGGATAGGAACTCCCCAAGTCCGCTGCCGGGATATACACCAATCTCCCCTGTCGGCTATCATGTTAAAGATCCGGTCTTTTCCCCAAGCAGGTATCCAACGAACCTTCTCTATCTCATCTAAAGCAGCTTGTCGGAAACCATTAATCGAAGCAAACCACTGTTCAGTTGCCCGAAAGATAATCGGGCTTTTACAGCGCCAACAGTGGGGATAACTGTGTTCGATCATTTCTTCAAGTACAAGATCTCCGGAATTCTTTAGATCCTCCACTATTACAGGATTGGCCTTTCCGGTCTTTAGTCCCGCATATGCGCCACCTTCTGAGGTAAATTTCCCTTGGTGGTCTACGAGACATAAAACGGTTAAGTCATACTTCTTGCTAACATAGAAATCATCTTCACCATGGGCGGGGGCTGTATGAACACACCCTGTACCGGCTTCTAAGGTGACATGTTCTCCACAGATTACTAACGAGTCTCGATTCATAAGCGGATTTTTGCATATAACCCCTTCCAGTTCCTTTCCTGAAAGTATCTTTTCTACAGGAAGTTCCATCTTCCAGAGGGAACGTAAGGATTCTAACATCCCTTCAGCAACAACCCAATGTTCTTGGTTCGCCTTTACAACGGCATACTTAAACTCCGGATGTACACTAATTGCTTGATTTGCCGGCAGTGTCCATGGAGTTGTCGTCCAAATTACAACAAATGTGTTATCTTCCGTAAGAACACTTAGTCCATCACATACCGCAAATTTCACATAAATTGCAGTAGCAGGCTTATCAGCATATTCTATTTCAGCCTCAGCAAGTGCAGTTTCACAGGAAGGGCACCAATAAACAGGCTTTAACCCTTTATAGATATACCCTTTCTTAGTCATATCCCCAAAAACTCCTATTTGAGCAGCCTCATACTCCTTTTGCAGAGTCAGATAAGGATGTTCCCAATCCCCCCTTACTCCAAGCCGTCTGAACTCTTCCCGTTGAATCCCTACATATTTCTCGGCATAATCCTTACATTTCTCTCTAAATTCTAAGGCAGAAACCGAATGACGGTTTACTCCTAATTTTTTAATAACTTGTTGTTCAATCGGAAGTCCATGGGTATCCCAGCCTGGAACATAAGGAGCATCAAAACCCATCATTGTCTTATATTTGACGATGATATCTTTGAGTACTTTATTAATAGCATGTCCCAGGTGAATATCGCCGTTCGCGTAGGGGGGGCCGTCATGAAGAATGAATTTCGGGCACCCTTCCCGAGCCTTTTGCACTTTCTCATAAAGATTCTGTTCTTCCCATGCTTTGAGAATTTCCGGTTCTCTTTTGGGAAGATTCCCCCGCATTGGGAAATCCGTTTCGGGTAGGTTTAATGTATTACGATAGTCCATTAAAAGATATCCTCCTTTGGTTCAAGCATATTAACCTTGCTGCATTTCAATGTTTTTATCACCTTACCAACTGCTATTTCGCCCGAATGAAGCAACTAAAAATCCCGCCCCTAATAGGGACGAGATTACTCGCGGTACCACCCATGTTGCTCTAAAGCCACTCGGAAGTCTTTTAACGGGGACAAACCGAACAAAGCTTACTTAACCTTTCAGCCTTTCACTCCAAGGGGATCTCTTTGCACTTTCTCACGGGCTCACACCAACCCCGCTCGCTGTTTAGCCAGTTAACAAAGACTGTCCTTTTCAACGTGTTTAAGATTTGTACTATCAAATTACTACAAATGCAAACAACTTTTGGGTTTCTTGCAATAAAAACACTAGTCTTTTAAAATAACTTTGCGCAGTATGGTAATGAGTTTCGCTTGCCCTTCCGAATCAATCGGATCCACCATCCAAAGACAGAGAAATGATAGCTTCCGGCTTTTCCAGTCTTGAACAAAGGGATCCATCTGCTCTTTGGATACGTATAAGTGCTTGGAGTCTGGAGGGGGAGTCAAACTTACAACGACACCACGTTGTTCCATTTCATCCATTGCCCTAAAGGCACGATCTAGCAAATCATCACTTCCGGTCATCAAAACATCTCCGGAACGAAAATGGTGATCCGCTTCAGCAAACCCAACACAAAAAATCTTTATATCTTTTTCATCTGAATTTAAGTTATCAATGGAAGCTAAAAGCTGAACCTCTTGGCCGCCAACTTTGCCAACATAAATCTCATTCTCATCCTGGTGTAAGGCAAACCCTTGAATGAGAAAGTCCGGAGATATCTCACTAATTATTCTATACATTGATGAAACCCTTCTCCTTCAAAGTCATCTGTAAAACATTTTACCACGAAACCAGAGATATTCGCAACATTTTCCAGCTGATCTCGTTAAGCGATGCCTTCATTTTTCTCCTGTAAGGTTTCTAAATCTAGATGGGCTATTAAAAAAGACTTAAGTTGCGTACGCAATAAATCACGTTTCCTGGCAAGACCTTGGATCTCTTCTTGAATTTCTTCCCACTTCTTCTGTGCTTCAGTAACCTTTATTGTCTTAGCATGTTCTGCCTCTCGCAAAATAAGTGCCGCCTCCTGACGCGCAGACTCCTTAACTTCTTCAGCTGTTTGTTGAGCCAACACCAAAGTCTGTTGTAAGGTGTTCTCTATTTGTCGATAATGTCCGATTTCCGTTTCTAACTCTTTTGTCTTTTCACGGAGTTCGAAATTCTCAGTATATGCTAATTCAAATTCTTGGCTGACATTCTCGAGGAATTTCTCCACTTCCTCACATTGATAGCCGCGAATCCCTTTGCGAAAAGCTTTATTTCGTATATCAAGTGGAGTCATTTCCATTTTGATCCCTCCTAATGCCGTTGTGATCGAAAAAGTAGAATTTGCCAAGCTATTTTGTCTTTTCGGGTATTGGAGCACTCCAATAGCTTAACGCGCCCATGCCCTCGACAGGACACTATGTCATTAGGTTGTACTTCTGTTTCAACTTTGGACACCCCAAGACCTGACTTTTTAACCTTACCTTGAGTTATCCATTCTTGAGCCTTACTTCTTGATACCCCAAAGGCATTAGCAATCACCGCATCTAGGCGTGATGAATTTAAAGTTATACGCCGCTCTTCACCCAGTCCAGGCAGAAGATCCGGTATTCCTTCGGATAGTGAAACATTAATTTTTTCCCGCCCGGCTTCAGTCCATTGATTTAACAAAACTGGGACGATTTCCAGAGTAGTCGCAACATAGAAGCCACTCTGGCCAACTTGAATATCTCCAAATAAATCTCTTCGTAAGCCTAATCCCATAAGAGATCCAAGTATCTGATGATGCTCTAGTTTAGCACGCAGATTAGTGGCTCGAACTGACAACAGGGAAATCTCTGCCTGCTCCGGTTTCATGACGTCTCCCTTTGCACCCATAATAATGCGAACCCGTTCAGCATCAGGGAATCCGCCCTCTGCCAGATAGGCAAGATGTTCTTTACGCAAAACGGATTCAATCCAATCCCGCATAGCAAAACTCAAAAATGGAGTTACCTGTTGGAACTCTTTACTAAGCACTAAATTTACTTGATCCAATAAATGAGCTGCTTCTAAACGTGCTTCTTTATCATCCCAATATTTTAAGACGCTTCGATCAATTAAATGTCTCATTCTAGAAGATTTGCCATAACAGCCATTGTGCAACGTTCAAGGCAAGAATTGCAAAGATTGGCGAGAAGTCCATTCGCATTGCAGCATTGCCAAATTGAAAACGCTGGAATGGTTTGAGGATTGGATCGGTTACATCATAGAGAACCGCAACTAATTTGTTGTTTGAGGGGTAAAACTTAGGCCCAAACCAAGATAAAATAACTCTCACAAAAATGGCGTATATCAGAATAGATATCACTTTACTTACTATTTGAACAACGAATAGAATACTAATCCCTCCCTAACTTAGAACTCTGCCAAAACAAACCCTTGTCTTTAAGCTCGTCTCTCATCTCCCCAGATATGTCGACGTTATTCGGAACAAACAAGAATATGCCGTTTCCGACTTTCTGCATGTTTCCATTTAAAGCATAAGTTGTCCCACTGATAAAATCAACGATACGTTTGGCTAAAACCTTCTCAGCGTTTTCCAGGTTAACAATTACAGGCCGACGGGTCTTAAGCTGGTCGGCAATGTTTTGAGCTTCTTCGAAAGAATTTGGTTCCATCACTACAACTCGCATTTGTTTCTGAGTATGTATACTTACTACCTGAGCGTTTTTACGGCTGGTACGAACTTCTTCCTGAACACTTTTCTCACGTTCGTTCTCTTCAAGAATATCCTCTTCCGTTTCCTCGTCTGCGAATCCCATAATTCCAATAACCTTATCAAATAATTTGGCCATTATCTTTCCTCCTCTTTCAGGTCTCTATTCACGGTCGCCGAAAATCTGACGGCCTACACGTACAAGGGTTGCCCCTTCTTCTATAGCCAATTCAAAATCTTGACTCATTCCCATTGAAAGCTCGTGCAAATCGGCTCCAGGCCACTTTCGAGATTGCAGTGTGTCCCGCAATTCTCGAAGTTGGCGAAAAAAACCCTGAGTTTCTGTCATGCTTGCTTCCAATGCCCCAATGGTCATCAACCCATGTATTCTAACAAAAGGAAAATCACCAACAGAGCTCAGAAAGTCCGGCACTTCCTCTGGCATGAGTCCAGCCTTGGCAGGATCCCGCGCAATATTAACCTGAACCAACGTCGTCCAAACAATGCTGCGTCGTTCTCCTTGGATATTTAGTGCTTCCAACAACGGAAGCCTGTCCAACGAATGAATCATTGCAATTTTATCATCTAAATATTTTACTTTGTTCGTCTGAAGCCTCCCCACCAGATGCCACTGGCAATCATTCGGAAGATTAGGGGCCTTTTCCAACCATTCTTGAACTCGATTCTCAGCAAAGGCTCTTTGTCCAGTCCGATAAGCCTCCTCTAAACTTGAAACCGGCTGAGTCTTAGAGACGGCCAATAATCGGATAGTACTCGGGTCTCTCTTACTTCGTTCTGCCGCATGGTTAATACGCCGACGAACCTCATTTAAGCGCTCTTCTATCCCCGCTTTTGCCAACATCAGACTATCTCCTTTGAAAATAATGAATTCTACGCTGTTTCATAGGTTTCCTGCTTGATAAGTCACTCTCTAGATATTTTTTACGTTGGCAACTAATCCTTCCAGTCCATCTCGAGGGGTTATTACAACAGGAATACCACTTGGGAGATTCTCGATGCAAACCATATTGTCATCTTCATCAAGGACTTTCACCTTTCTGAACTGTACAATCCCCTCACTCCAGAGAAAAACCCCCAGTTCCTCTCCTTTTGTCCATAAAGCAGATTTCGGAATAAGCACTCCATTAGTGGGCGGACGGAAGACCCAAGACACGTCCTGCCTTCTTTGCACCGCAGAGCCGTCAATATAGTATGGAAATTGAACGATTACTCCTTTTGGCTGATCAGACTTACGCAGAATTTTAGCACTAATAGTCTGTTTACCCATAGTAACACGCATAGTTTTGCCAACTGTGAGCTCCTCTATATCCGAAATCTCCAAAAAGGCCATTGTTGGAATAAGGTTATTCACGATTTTCCCTATAACCTCACCAGTTTGAAAGGTATCTCCGGTTGTTTTAGCGACAGGGTTCTGGGTTAATAGCTTGTTCAAATCCATCGAGATAAGGTTTTCGCTGGTAAGAATAGATTCCAGACCATCACTTTGCTGAAAAAACAATCCCCCCATAGATGCAGTTATCGACTGATTTATTCCGCTCGCCTTAATACCTGGTGCAGCCCCCTCAGGTTTTATAGTTGCCACCTGTTCCCCACGCCTAATACGTCGCCCATCTCCTCCAATGTATTCAACTTTACCGGAAAGTGGAGCGAGTACAGACAATTCTTGGTTTGCAAAGGTTGCAGCCACAATCCGTTCATGGTTAATGGTTCCTGTTTCAGCAGTTGCAAACTTTATTGTTCCTGCAATGAACGATGAGCGATAGCACCATCCAACACCGCCGACTAACATAATGAATATTAGACCCCAAAACCAAAAATAGGGTTTTCTTCTTCTCCCCTCCATTTTACCCTCCCTGGAATTTCGAGTTCCATGTACGAATAGGTGTTCATTTTAATTTAGCTCTTGGTAAATAACACGTAAAAACCGTTCCTACTCCCACCTTAGAATTTACACTGATATTTCCGCCCAATCCCTCTACCATGTGCTTCACAATACTAAGTCCAAGCCCTGTTCCCCCTTGTTCACGTGAACGGGCCTTATCTACTCTATAAAACCGCTCAAAAATTCTCGGCAATGTTTCCTCAGGTATGCCACAACCGGTATCTCCAAATTCCAAGCGAAGAAACTCAGGTCCAACTTGTGCATTTAACCAAACCCTTCCTTCAGCAGTATATTTTACGGCATTTTCTAATAAATTCAAAAGAAGTTGGCTTAATAAATTCTCTCCTATGTTTAGGGGAGGCAAATTGTCAGATAAATCAACTTCTAATTGAATTTTTTTAGCTTGGGCGAAACTTTGAATTACGGGTTTTATTATTTCAAATGCATTCTGGACGTAACTTACTTTAACAGAGCTTATAGAATGATTTTGCTGACCTTCGAGGCGTGCCAGAGTCAATAAGTCTTCAATGAGTCTTTGTAAGCGCAAGGTCTCCCCCTGGATTATTCCTAGAAAACGATTTCGTAAAGAGGGATCCTCCGCCGCCCCATCAAGAAGGGTTTCTACGAATCCTTTGATGGATGTTAGAGGGGTTCTTAATTCATGAGAGACATTGGCAACAAACTCAGTCCGAATCTTTTCAAGTCTTCGTAGTTCAGTTACATCATGAAATACTATAACTGCGCCACGAGACTGACCTTGCCCGCTTAAAATAGGATTAATCTTACTTTGCACAATCCTTTGGGCAATATTTATTTCTCTCGAGGCTGAAGGTTGGCCTGAAAGGACTTTACGAGTAAGTTGCTCTAGTTCAGTATCGTAGGTCAACTCTAAGAGATATTCTAGTTCCCGAACTGTTTTTTGCCGTTCAAAAATTCTCTCTGCCGCAGCATTCACTAAGACAACCCGCCCTACATGATCAACCGCCACTACACCCTCTTGCATCCCCGCTAGAATTGCTTCCATCTTCTGTGCCTCTTGGGTTCCATTTTGGACTATCATCTCAACGTGTCGTGAGAGATTATTAAGTTCAATGGTAAATTGTCCAATTTCGTCACTGGAATCTGACAAATGAATATGCTCGAAATCTCCCCTGGCAATGCGCTGGGTTGCAAAATGCAATTTCTCCATTCGTCGAATAAGTTGACTCGTGTAGAAATAAACAACTCCTGCCGGAAAAAGCAACGCAAGAAGTACAACTCCTAAATCAATTTGTTGGCGACCGGAAATCAACCTCACACTTTCTCCAACCCAAAAAAGAAGCAATGAAAGACCAGTCATACCTAAAAAGAGGCCAGTTATTCGCCATTTAATACTCATAGTTTGACTATCCTTTGAATCGGTAACCGATTCCGCGTAATGTTTCGATATAATCCGGATTGGACGGATCCTTTTCAATTTTTAAACGCAAATGTCGAACATGTACATCAACGGTACGTGTGTCGCCATCATATTCGTATCCCCAAATTCTTTCCAATAAGTCATCTCGAGAGTAAACTCTACCTGGATGTGCTACCAGTACCCGTAGCAACTCAAACTCTTTGGGCGTTAATTCAGTCTCGACACCCCGCACATAGACCCTAAACCCTTTCACATCAATTCTTAGCTCTCCTCTAACAACTTGAGAATCCACCTCATCAGGCAGATTAATACGACGGAGACGGGCTTTGATTCTGGCTAATAATTCACGCGGACTAAAAGGTTTCGTCATATAATCATCCGCACCCAGCTCGAGCCCTAATACCTTATCTATTACCTCTCCTTTGGCCGTTAACATAATGATGGGTAAGTGTTGGTACTTGGGAATCAAACGTATTCTACGGCAAACCTCTAGGCCATCCATCCCAGGCAACATAAGATCCAGTACTACAAGATCAGGATGTTCAGTTTCAACAATATCCAATGCTTCCTGCCCATCCTTAGCTACAGAAACAAGATAACCTTCCTTCTCTAAGTTAAACCTTAAGAGTTCAAGGATCGGTTCCTCATCATCAACCACTAAGATTGTCGCCACCTAAATCCTCCTTACTCTATGTTCGATATTCCATCTCACTTGGCGTGTCGCATTCTGATCCATCCCGCCATTCGCCCTGTCCGGGCACCATCTCGTCGATGCGAGAAAAACCATTCAGGATTGCTCGCAGTGCAGACTGCTGCAATATCAATATTTTCTGGGTGTACTCCTTTTTCTAAGCACAACATTTTGTTCGCTTCCCATAGATCAAGCAAGTAGTGTCCATCCTCTTGAGGATAGAGAAAGGTCGTCTTATCGTAATTCAGACGAAACTCCTCAGCTACCCGTTCATCGACTAGGTAACAACTGGGACCGATACTCGGGCCGATTGCCACCCAAGCATTTTCAGTTTGTCCGCCGGCTTTTTCAAAGTACTCTAACGCCTCCAGACCAATTTTATTCACGGTACCTTTCCAACCAGCATGCACAATCCCTACGGCCTCAAGATTGGGGTAGTAGAAATAGAGCGGAACACAGTCCGCAAAAAAAGCCATTAACCCCAAAGTACTCTGGGTCAGCAACCCGTCAACACTTGGAATAGCAGTTTCTAATTCATTAGCTCCTCGACCGCCGTCCTCTTCTGTAACCCAAATAACATTTGTACCATGAACCTGTTCTCCTACTGCAACTCTATCAGAAGGAACCCCCCAGTGTTTAAACCAGTATTTCCGATTTTCCAAAACCACCTTAGGGTCATCCCCAACATGTAGCCCTAAATTGAAAGAGTTGTAGGGTACTTTACTCATCCCACCCACTCGAGTTGAAAACCCCAAGTCAATTCCCGCAGCTTGCCACTTGGGTATGGTGAGATAGTTTAAGCCTCCACCACTTTTTTGTCGCTTCCAGCTCATCCCTCTAACTCCTTTGTTTACATTAAATATACCATCTATTAACCTTTTGGACAAACCTCCAAAAGTCCTAGTCTAATAGTACTTTCAGCAAAAAAAAAGGACTTCTAACAATTTTCTCCGTAAAAAAGTATAATAATATACAAAATAAGCATAAGCCTTTGCCTATTATGACAAAAGGTTTATGCTTTTTCGTTTTTCGCGGATTATCGTCGATCATCATTTTCAGTATTAAATTCAGGTAAATCGTTAACATCTACTAGAATAACGTCTACCCCTATCTTTTTGACATGATCCCAAGGGACAAAAAAATCTTCAGTCTTTCCGCTGCCAAAAAGTCCCCAACTGCGCGAAGGTCCGGGTACGATAACCCCTTTGACAACACCTCGTTCTAAATCAAGATCTAGATCTTTAATCGGCCCTAACCTTCGCCCGTCTTTAACATTCACAATATCTAACAATCTTAAGTCTGATACTCGCATTCTTTCCCCCCCTTTATCGAGGTTCGGGGTTTGAAGTTCAGAAATGAACATCATGCACTAGCCCCGAGCTAAGTCCAACGATGAAATGATATCGTCATACTTTTATATCTCATCATATGAGGGGGTCTGAAAAAATAGCCTAACGTTTCATAAATTTCAGATTTGAATTTTCCTCATTATTGCATCACACGAACTTACGCATATGCTGCATGGCTGCCTTCTCAAGACGGGAAACCTGTGCTTGAGAAATCCCAATCTCATCAGCAACCTCCATTTGTGTCTTTCCCTGAAAAAACCGCAAGGACAAGATGAGTTTTTCTCGTTCGCTGAGTCGACGTAACGCCTCTCGTACGGCAAGCCCTTCAACCCATCCATTGTCTGATTGCTTGTCATCTCCTATCTGATCCATCACGAAGATCGGGTCGCCGCCATCATGGTAAATCGGCTCGAATAAAGAAATTGGTTCCTGGATAGCATCTAAGGCAAAAACAACGTCTTCCCGAGGCAACGAGAGTTTCTTGGCGATTTCGGCAACAGTTGGTTCACATGACCGTTCACTCACCAACTGATCCCTTACCTGCAAAGCCTTGTAAGCGATATCCCGCAAGGATCTGCTAACTCTAATTGGATTATTATCCCTTAAATATCGGCGTATTTCCCCAATTATCATTGGAACTGCATAAGTAGAAAACTTTACGTTCTGACCAAGATCAAAATTGTCAATCGCTTTCATTAATCCGATACACCCAACTTGAAAGAGGTCATCCACATATTCTCCACGATTCGTAAACCGTTGTATCACACTCAGAACAAGGCGGAGATTTCCATGGATTAGTTTATCTCTGGCACTGCGATTTCCAGCTTGATAAATTACGAATAATTCTTTCATTTTTGCGCTAGATAATACAGGCAATTTTGAGGTATTCACTCCACAAATCTCAACTTTATTCAATGCCAATCTACGAGCACCTCCCCAGCAAATTCTGTTGGGAAGTATACCCTAACATAGATTAGGTTATTCCAATCGACAAAATTCTTTACGCAATCTACGAATAATTCTTTTCTCAAGCCGTGAAATATAGGACTGGGAAATCCCTAAACGATCTGCTACCTCTTTCTGAGTTTTTTCTACCCCGTCATCAAGCCCGAACCTTAATTCCATGATAACTTTCTCTCTATTCGTTAATCTTCCCATTGCCAGATGCAAGAGTTGACGATCTACTTGCTCTTCAATAGGCTTAGAGATAATGTCATTTTCCGTACCTAATACATCTGATAACAGAAGCTCATTTCCGTCCCAGTCAATATTTAAAGGTTCATCAAAGGAAACCTCAGACCGGGTTTTATTGTTACGTCTAAGATACATCAAAATTTCATTTTCAATGCAACGAGAAGCATAGGTAGCCAGTTTTATCTTTTTCTGTGGATCAAATGTATTGACAGCTTTAATTAAGCCAATCGTTCCTATGGAAACAAGATCTTCAATTCCAATCCCGGTATTTTCGAACTTTCTGGCAATATAGACCACCAAGCGAAGGTTTCGTTCTATCAAAATATCTCGAATAGAACCGTCACCCATTTCCAAACGCTCTAGTAGAACCCCTTCTTCGTCTGAGTTAAGTGGTGGGGGTAGGGCTTCACTGCTTCCAACGTAATAGATTCCACTAACTCCAAAAATCTTTTGAAGCAGCATGGCCCATAGGCCTCTGGCCTTACCATGAACATTACTCCACCACTTCATTCATCCATCTCCACCTTTCTGAACATGTTCTGGGTGTAGTAACGCTTGGTATTCACCCTCTGAGCTTAATACTTGTCTTACAAGCGCCACCGTAGCATGAATTTGTTGAGTTCCTTCGGCGCCGAAACACGTTACACTATCCGGTCTTATTCCTAGAAGCCAACTCTTATTATCAATTGTCTGAAAAGGGATGAAAACAAGACGTTTTACCAACTCGGGATTGACCTTCCACAATAGTGGCCACGGGTCTGCATAATCCTTCCAAGGGATATCCAGGAACGCTTTGATATTCTCCGGCATAGCACTTGCAGCAACCTCCTCTTCCAGCAGAATTACAGGATAGCCTGTCAATGGATCCCGCAAATGATTGCCGGTATCTAGTAAGGCCTTGATTTGAATAACCCCTTGCTCATCTCCACCAAAATTGATCTCCAGATCGAAAATATTTCGTCCTATAAAGGACTTTTTTTCTTGCCATCGTTGCCAAAGTCGCTGTAAGAGCCACCACATTAGAGCACCTAAAGGAAGAATCCAAACTCTGTTTATAACCAGAATTAACCGTTCTTTATTTACTCCCCCATCAAATTGCGCCCATCCCCATGAAGCGTAGACAAATCCGCCTAAGCCTGCAGAAAGGAGCCAAAAGCCAACGATTTCTTTAAGAAACGCATTTAATCTTGTAGTTGGAAAAGCGACAAAGACCATAAGAAAAGGAATCAACCATTTAATGAATAGAGTCCACGGTGGTAGTGAATAATAGGCAACCACAACGGGGATTTCGCCAAGTAAAACTGCCATAGAGATTCGGCTTAGACGAATTGGTAGTTTGAGTAGGCGACCAAGAAGGACAAGCAGGATAGTGTCCATTCCTCCATTAATGAGAATAGCCAGATCAAGATAGGTCTGTGCAATGCTAATTTGGTACACCCTTTCTATGCGCTTCTCTAAAAATTATACTTGAAATACAAAGTAAAACCTGTCGCATTCAGCGGGGCATAAATGGATATTAAAGGTAAATTAGTACGAGTGGTGTAGTTTTTTATCTATGAACCCTATTCGTCGACAGTATGTGTAAGCTTTAGCACGAAATTATTTGATAGCAACATATTTAGTCGATACTTAACTCATCTAAATATCTGATGACAGGCTGACATTGATTGTGGATTCTTTTTATTTTTGATAAGTCTTTTAAGCCCGGCTTTCCCCTGAGAAAGTTGGCTACTGGTTTTCACCTTTGCTTTGACAAACTGTTACATTAAACGGAAATTTACGGTTATTTCTTCAAGAATAATCATTTTTATTCAAATTTTATTGAAATATTGATAAGTCCGTGTTATTGTAAATTAAAATTTAGAATTTTTACATATCTCCATGTGCTTAATTACACTTAGTTTCTCAATGCCGTTTGAACTAATCAACAATTAAAGGCGGTAGATAATTAATGGCTAAAAACCTAAACGTTAACTTGAGTGAGAAAAAAAACGGTCTGAATACCATCGTTCAGATTGCCAAAGAGCTAGAAAGCATTTTAGAGCAATCGAAGGATTTTGAAAGTGCCCGTCGACCTCTGAGGGAAGCGATAGATCGTAATCTTAAGAACAATGAGTTCTTACTGCTTTGCGACTTAAAAGGGTTAGCATTAATCCACTCAAATCGCTTACGAGAAGGTATGGTCTTTAATAATGAAATTGAACTAAAGGCAGCTCAATGTAATCAACCGATTACTCAAATTTATCATCGTAATACTGGAGAAGTTTTGCTAGACGCGGCAAGCCCTGTTTTTGTCAAAGGTACTCATACCTACGCCGTTCGTCTGGGTATACCACTTCAAAAAAATCTTCTTAGCAAACAACTGCTTTCAGGTATACTACCGGTTCTTCTACTCGGTGGGACATGGATTATCTCAAGTTCCTTTTCTCCGGCTTCGCTTATCTCTTCAACCATTGCCCTGGGCGCTCAACTAATCTATAGTTTCTGGCTTAAGAATAAAGTTTCATCGGCACTTCAGCAAGCTTTTAAGGTAACAAAAGCCATTGCTAAAGGGAATCTAAAAGTTCTAGCCAAGGCCAATTCCAATGATGAATTGGGAAGCCTATCATTCGAAGTAAATAAAGTATCTCTTGGCATGAAGTCGATCATCACGGATCTAGCTTCCTTTTCTGAGCGAGCTCAAGATATGAGTCAAACTCAAGCATCCCATGCTCAACTATTCGCAGAAAATCAAGAAACCTTGGCAGCTACTCTGGAGGAATTTAGTGCAGGAGCAACTGATCAAATTCAAGGCATGCAAATGTCACAAAAGCAAGTTGACGAGATCCAATCTGCTTCCCAAAGCATTTTAATCAGCACACAGGAGGTTCTTTCCTTGACTAGATCCGCTAAATCAACAAGCCAAGAAGGAACCTTAGCGGTTAATGAGGCAATTCTTGAGATGGGCCTGATCTATGAATCAACGGAACAGGCTAATCAATCTATACACGGATTAGCTGAACAGGCCCAAAAAATCGGAGATATTATTTCTGTAATTAATGGCATTTCAGATCAAACTAATCTACTGGCCTTAAATGCAGCTATTGAAGCTGCTCGAGCTGGAGAACATGGTAGGGGCTTTGCAGTTGTCGCAGAAGAAGTCAGAAAATTGGCAGACAGTTCAGCTTACTCTTCTCATCAGATTATGGAACTTATTTCGAATGTTCAAGGAATGGTTACCTCAACTGTCGACAAGATAAGCCAAGGAATGAACGAGGTAAACCGAGGTAAGGCAGTCATTGAAAAAGCCGGCGATGCCATTGCCTCCCTTGACGAAGTGATCAATGAAACTTCAATAAAAGTGGAGACTAACCTGCAAAATGCTGATCACTTGTTAAATCAGAGTGAATTATTAGCTCAAACTCAGCGGCAGGCAACCACAATTGCAACTCAATTTGCCGAAGGAGCCACTCAAGCAGCAACAACTGTAGAACAACAAATGGTTTCTACTAAAGAAATCGCCTCCATCTCTTCTGAACTAGCGAAAACCTCCGCTCACTTGAACCAAGTTATCCAACGATTCGAAGTCTAAATACACCAAGAAAAAACCAGGTCATACCACTAGAGGTATGACCTGGTTTTTTATCTAACAATTAATTAAGATTACCGTCTGCGCCTCAGAAACTCAGGAATGTCCACATCCCCTTCTTTAGCTACAGTCTTAATAATATTGTCTTGAACCTTACCGGGGGGGGTACCGAAACCAGCCCATTGCTGGTCGAATCCGGTTGCGATGACTGTTACTCTAAGCTCTTCCTTCAGATCCTCATCGATAACCGCTCCAAATATTATATTCGCTTCAGGATCTGCTGCTTCCGAAATAATTCCTGCCGCTTCGTTCACTTCAAAGAGGGTTAGATTTATTCCTCCGGTAATATTCAGCAGTACACCTTTTGCTCCTTCAATAGAGGTTTCCAGCAGCGGGCTGGAAATTGCCTTTCTTGCCGCATCAGCTGCCCGATTTTCCCCTGTTGCCTGACCGATGCCCATTAATGCTGAGCCGGTATTTGACATAATAGTCTTAACATCCGCAAAATCTAAGTTAATTAAACCAGGAACTGCAATTAGATCTGAAATGCCTTGAACCCCTTGACGCAAAACATCATCCGCAATGCGAAAAGCCTCATGGATTGTTGTATGCTTGTCCACTACCTGTAGCAAACGATCATTGGGAATTGTAATAAGGGTATCTACTTTGCTTTTTAATTCGGCAATGCCTTTTTCAGCTTGCATAGCCCTCTTACGCCCTTCAAAAGTGAATGGTCTTGTAACCACCCCTACTGTTAGCGCCCCCATTTCTTTGGCGACTTCTGCAACAATAGGTGCTGCTCCAGTACCGGTTCCTCCGCCCATTCCTGCTGTAACAAAGACCATATCCGCGCCTTTTAGAACCTTAGCCAGTTCTTCACGACTTTCTTCCGCCGCTTTAGCACCAATCTCAGGATTTGCGCCCGCTCCCAGCCCTTTAGTTAATTTAATTCCTATTTGAACTTTTTCTCCCGCACGTGAGAGCTGTAAAGCCTGGGAGTCAGTATTAACTGTTACGAAATCTACCCCTTGTAAACCAGCGGTAATCATACGATTAACCGCATTGTTTCCACCACCGCCAACACCAATGACCTTAATTTCTGCAAATTGGTTTAAGTCTGTATCAAATTCTAGCATTTAGGCGTTAACCCCCTCGCTCATTCTTACCTGCAATAATTTATTAACAATACAGGTTATTTCTATAATTTTTCTGTGCTTCCATATGTTCATGTGTAAACTTTCTCGCTGAATAACAGCTAAATTCAAACATTAGTCTCTAGAACTACTCCTTTAGGAGTATCTGCCATCCAACGGCTTATTGGCCGATCAATTTTGTTATACACACAACATTACAAATTCTATATTCTTATCCAATAACCCTTTTTTTGATGATAAATTTTTCTCTAAAAAAAGGAAAAAGAATCTTTAAAAAAACTTCCAGAATTACTTTCCGGACAATTCCCTTAAAGTGTTAAAGATATTCTTAGGCGATGATCTCCTATTTTTTAAGAAGATGGCGACGGATGCTTCCTAAATTTTGGAATATGCGCACGCCGAAAGCGACCACCGCTGCTAAATAAAGGTCAACACCAATCCGGTCACCGACATAGGCTAACAGAGCTGCAAGGAGCATATTGCTGAAAAAGCCTGTTAGAAATACCGTACTATCAAAATGGTCTTCCTGAGCAGAACGAATCCCCCCTAAAACAGAATCTAAAGCTGCGAGGATTCCTACCGATAAGTATTTTGCATATTCTATTGGAACTGAAAAAGGACTTACATACCCAATTGCTAGTCCTAAAACTAAGCCTAATAAGGGTAACCACATATTAAAAATCCTCCTGACTTAGCGACCAATTACCGGTTTTGCCGCCGTAAAATCAATATAACGAACCCCTTGTTGTATTGAAGTGTACCCATCGTCACTTAAAAGTTGATAAAGTGCCATCAATTTATCTTTCCACTCATTGGCTTGTCCAAGTCGTACTTCAACCCCACTTGTCAAAAATAGAGTAATTTGCTCGATAGCATTAACATGCAACTCTCCAATCTGAGTAACTAATTCCGGCGGAGCTTGTTTAAGCAAGTTCAGACCTGCTTCAAGGAGAGAATTTTCCAGGTTCTGCCCGGGCCCAACTGTATCGGGAAGTTCAATTCCACTAATCACGGGATAATCATTTTTTGGCCAACTCTCTAGCCGGCGCAAAAAAGTCCCTTCGGAATCCACCTCTAAAACCCCTTTAGGGACTACAACTAAAGCAACAGGGGTTCGTTCAGTAACCTGAACAACCAGAGTTTGAGGGAGATTTCTTTGGAAATGAACATCTTTTATTAACGGATGTAAAGATATCTTATATTGAAGAGCTTTCCGATCAAAAAGCAATAGGTTTTGCCCTTGAATTCCGTCCGTTAACTTTAGGATTTCGCTTTCTGAAATGAGACTTAATCCTTGCACACTAACATGTTGAATAGCAAAAGCATTGGAGCGTAAAAAAAGCGCCAAACCCAGGGAAAGCAGAATCGTCAATACTGCGATATAGAGAAAGGACGTATTCATTTTCTTGGGTTCCATAGTGGTATTTTCCTCCTTGTCCCAAGTATAACGAATACAGTCCTATTCTGCTACACAAAATATAGGGATCTTTAAAATTAATTCGTAGAAATCTCACTTTTTGCCTTTTTAGAAACTCGTAAGAGCTTTGCTCCTAAACGGCAGTATTTTTCTTCAAGTTTTTCATATCCTCGATCAATGTAGTCTACCTTTTCCAGCACAGTTGCCTCCTCTGCTGCTAATGCCGCTAAGAAGAGAGCTGCTCCGGCGCGTAGATCTGTAGCTTCGACGAAAGCTCCTTCAAGAGATTTAACCCCTCGTATAATCGCTGTCCTGCCCTCAACCGTAATTTGAGCCCCCATTCTACGCAGCTCATCCACATGTTGAAAGCGGTTCTCGAAGATTGTCTCGGTGATTATGCTTGTTCCTTCCGCACTAGACAACATAGCCATAAACTGAGGCTGCATGTCGGTTGGAAATCCGGGATATGGCATTGTTTTAAGGTCTACCCCTCGTATCCCGCCCAACTGCTTCACCCGTACTGAATCATCCAGAAGAGTTATGGAGGCCCCGGCCTGCCGTAATTTAGCAATCACCGGTTCCAGATGTTCAGGAACGACATTTTCGATGACTACATCTCCTCTGGTCATGACAGCAGCTATCATATGGGTACCCGCTTCAATGCGATCAGGAATAACCGTATGTTCTGCAGGACGGAGGGAATCAACTCCATCAATTCTTAAAACATCCATCCCTGCCCCGCGCACTTTCCCACCCATCTTGTTGAGAAAATTTTGCAAATCTACTATTTCCGGCTCACGTGCTGCATTTCTTATGACTGTAGTCCCCTTTGCCAAAACTGCAGCCATCATAATGTTTTCTGTAGCGCCAACGCTTGGGACATCTAAATAAACATCCGCACCTTGGAGATGATCTGTCCAGGCTTCAATATAACCATGCCTTTCCTTAACCTTTACTCCTAATAGCTGCAAACCTTTTATATGCTGATCCATCGGACGGGAACCAATAGCGCATCCTCCCGGTCTGGATATTTTAACTCGCCCATATCGCGCTAACAACGGACCTAAAATTAGATTGGATGCTCTCATTTGCCGCATTAAAGCTTCATCAACCTCGCAGGATTCTAGCTGCCCAGCATCAATAAGCATAGCCTCATTTTGACGTAGGACTTTACAACCAAGCCCTTCGAGCACTTCGATCATATGTTTAATATCGGCTAGCTCCGGTATCTCAAGCAAACTAGATGTCCCTTCTGCCAGTAACGATGCAGCTAATAAGGGAAGGGAAGAATTCTTTGCCCCACTAACTCGGATACTTCCTTCTAACCTTTGTTTACCTGTGATAACATAGCGATCCATCACTATAATCTACTCCCCTTTTAAACAATTCAATCCGGTACTATCAAACTTGAGTGGCTTTCTCTAAACATCTCTTCTTCGGTTGACTCGTGCCGTTAGAATACTTTCGACTTCCGTTTGTAAGCCAATACCATATTTCAATTGAATATCCGCCTTAATGGCTTCTATCAAGGCAAGAACATCACTGGACGTTGCAAGGCCTGTGTTGACAATAAAATTTGCATGCTTCTCGGATACTTTCGCACCACCTATACTTCTTCCTTTCCAACCGGCTGCCTCAATCAATCGTCCGGCAGAATGTCCCGGTGGATTTCGAAAGACGCTCCCCGCGTTAGGCAGCTCAAGTGGTTGATTTGCTGTACGTTTTGTTAAGTATTCTCGCATATCCTGCAAGATTTGTTCCCGTTCACCTGCCTTGAATTTAAGGTGAGCTTCTAAAACCCAGGCATGCCCCCGCAAAGAACAGAATCTATAGGCAAACTCAAATTCATCACGTTTTAACTTCTTAATACTCCCATCCGCCCACAGTGTTGAAACACTAAGTACACAGGAAGAAATTTCACCGCCATGGGCCCCGGCATTCATCATAATAGCCCCGCCAATAGAGCCCGGAATCCCTCGTGCAAACTCCAAGCCACTCCATCCCAGTTCGCCTGACTCTTGAGCCAAACGAGCTAATGTATATCCGGCCTCAACCCTGACCGATTGATCCCCCCAGCTAATTCCTCGTAGTGATGTTGAAACTAACGTGATTCCAGAAAGTCCTTCATCCGGAAAGAGGACATTCGATCCACGCCCAATTAAGCGCACGGGAATTTCCGCTGCTTGGGCCCGCTGCCAAACTTTTAGTAAGTCCTCAATTGTTTCAGGCCAATATACAGTCTCAGCCGGCCCACCAATCCTCCATGTACTCAGTTTATGGAGCGGATAATTCTTCTCTACACGCCCCGGCATTCCATCCAAAATCATTAATATTCCACCTCAAGTTATCTGCCATTCTTTGGTTCTTCCAAATAGAGCTAAGAGCCAGCCTTATATCCAGCCAGGAAACTCCCAGATCTATGCACATTGCTATGTTTTGAACTGCTGCTTTTTCCTCAGATAGTTTTGGCCAACGCGGCAAATGTCCCACAAACTTCTTTCTATCTTGTGAGCGGTAAAAATCAATCTGATTTTCTCGGATCTCCCAAGCCGCTTTTTCATTTCCTCTGTCATTACTAATTCTTCTTCCCAACGAACTTTTTTCCATAAGCCCATCTAACCAGGACTCAGATATAAGCCAATACACTCCCTCTTTCCGCTCACATTGCCATTGCCCATCAGGAGTTGCCCAAAGTATAGTTGGTTCAAAACCAGCCTGATCTAAGGTGTGCAACAGCAAAGGACGTTCATCAATCAGGACTGTGGGCTCTGAAATCCAAATAATTAAGTCATTTTCTAAAAGATTATGTATAAATGATTCAACAGATTGAAATTCAATCCCCTTCGCCAAAGCCTTTTCTCTTAGAGCATCCTTCTCTTGCAGGTCAGGCCAGAAAATCAATTCTGTTACAGGGCTAAAAACTTCCAAAACTTGAACAGTATTACCATCCAAAGGCTTATCTAGCCAGTTCGGTCGAAATTCTCGGCTTAAATCTTCCTGAGTCGGTTCAACCATAGAATAATCAACCTGGATTTCTTCCAAAACAGCCCTAACCCCACTGATTCCTGGAACTGCAGAAGAAGCAGCCAGTTGTATCTTTCGCTTCGGCCACACCGTGCTCACTCCTTTCATTGTTCACTGCCATATGCTATGCATCGGAGTAAAAAGGTGTGAGCGAAGTGTAAGAGGGACGGTCCTTTTAACACACATTTATGCCAGCTAAAACCCAAGTCGTGAACCCTAAGACTGCATCCTTCGCTCTTGCGAAAGCTGCTAGGTGATACTCCCAATAGATGTTATCGCAACCGGAAAGACCATGAAACACCGATTTTAGAAGTGGGTGTTCCAGCATTTTGAATTAACTTGTATCCTGGACTCACTCCTTTGGAAATGAGCCCAGGATACAAGTCGAGAGCCCCCCCTAACTTGTATTATCACACACGGCCTTACTGTTTAGAACCTTGCTGATAGCGGATATCTAAGTTGACCTCCCAATCTTGACTACAATGATATCACTAAAGGCTTATTAAGCCAGAAGTAGTTATCTTATGTTATTGACTTTCGAACTACGAACCACGAATATCGAACCACGATCAGCGCCAGGCTGTAGCTAGGCAAAGGTCTACAATTTTATCTAAGGCCTTAGGCTGAGCTAAAGTTCGGGAAGCCTCTCCCATTTTTGCTAAAAGGGATGGTTGAGAGATTAGTAGCTTAATTTCATTCCACAGTCTTTCCCCATTACATTCTGAGTCCAAGATTACTTGGGCAGCCCCTGCTTGAACTAGAGCCTGGGCGTTATGTTCCTGATGATTCTCTGCCGCAAAAGGGTATGGAATTAAAATTCCAGGTATACCGGCAACCATCAGCTCAGCCAGTGATGCCGCCCCAGCCCTACCGATATACAAATCTGTACAGGCTAAAGCTTCCGGCATATCTTTCAAATATTCTATAACTCGCCATTGCGGGCTTTCCCAAGGAATCTCTCTTTGTTTTAATTCTGCAATAGTCTCTGCATAGGTAACACTTCCGGTCGCCCAAATCACTTGGATATCCGGTCGCTGGGCCAGACATTCCAAGACCTTGACCATGGCCAGATTTAAAGTGCGAGCACCTCTGCTTCCACCGGTAACTAGCAGGGTCAACCTATCCGAGCGAAGCCCAAAATGCTTTGCCCCAATTTCACGAGAATACCCACCAATTTCCTGACGAACCGGTAGTCCAACCAGTTCCATTTTATTCTTAACCCCAAAATGTGCAATGCTCTCAGGGAATGTCACCATAACTTTGTTCACTACTCTTGCCAAAATCCGATTAGTAATACCGGGCCAGGCATTTTGCTCATGAAGTAAGGTCGGAATCTTAAAAAGGGCAGCAGTCAATACCACCGGACCGGATACATATCCCCCTGTCCCGATGACTAAGTCCGGATGGAACTCACGTAAGACGTTCTTGGTTTCCCATAGGGCTTTAAAACTTTTACCAATAACCTTTATTGTATCCAGACTTAACTTACGAGGAAGTCCCTTTCCGGAAATACCTTTAAAGGCTATCCCTGCTTCCGGTACTAAACGCGCTTCCATCCCATCCTGGATTCCTACATAGAGAATTTGCGTATTAGCATCACGTGCCAACAAACCTTTGGCAATTGCTAATGCCGGATAAATATGCCCACCTGTTCCACCACCGGTCAAAATAACGCGCACCATCCATACCCCTTTCTCCACTGGAGACTATTGTGAGCCCCGAACATCCTGCCTCAAGTTCACTATCTTACTTCCCTCGAAATATTCAACAGCACTCCAACACCTAACATAGTGAAAACCAAAGAAGTTCCTCCATAGCTTATAAACGGTAAGGTAATTCCCGTAACAGGCAATACCCCGCTTACAACACCCATATTGATCATTGCTTGTATAGATACCATAGCAGTTAATCCAACCGCCAGGAAACCCATGAATGGATCTGGAGCCCTCATTGCCACCCGAAAGCCTCGCCAGGCAAAAAGGAAGAAAATCAAAACCACTAAAGAAGCCCCTACAAAACCGAGTTCTTCACCAATCATAGCGAAGATAAAGTCCGTATGATTTTCCGGCAGATAAAGAAACTTTTGCCTGCTCTGCCCTAATCCTAAACCAAACAGTCCTCCGGGTCCCAAGGCTAACAGCGCCTGAATGGTCTGATATCCATTTCCCAAAGGATCTGCCCACGGATCCAAAAACGCAAAAATACGTCTCATACGGTAGGGTGCTGCTGCAATGGCAGCAACCACCAAGCCTAAACCTGTTCCAGCCAAAGCCATAATGTGACTTGTCTTGGCTCCCGCAGCAATTAACATAAAAAAGGTGGTAGCCGCTATTACTAATGTCGTCCCCAAATCAGGCTGAAGCATAATCAATCCGGCAATGACCCCCATTAAACCAAGGATGGGCAAAACTCCTTTGCGGAAAGACTCAATCTTATGAGGATTAAGCGCCAAAACATGAGACATCATCAAGACCATGGAAAGCTTGATTACTTCCGAAGGCTGAATAGACAATGGCCCTAGTCCAATCCATCGATCCGCTCCATTAACCCTTCGCCCAATTCCCGGGATCTTAACAGCAATCAGCAGGACAATAGCCATAATAAGCGCAGGCTTAGCATATTTTCGCACCCAGCGTAAGTCTATAACCATGCTGACAAACATTGCTACTAGCCCCATCGTAACCCAGAGTATTTCCATCTTAAGATAGTGATAAGGATCGTCATACTGAATATAGCCTCTAACCGCACTCGAACTATAAACCATAACGAAACCTATCGCTAACAGAGCTAAAATTGCCCCTAACAAGACTAAATCCGGTCGATGGTACTTTCGCATTAATAGATCCCCCTTTTATTTTTGAATGGGTTCCCTATAATGCCTACGCACTAACTCCTTAAACAATTCCCCTCTTTGCTCATAATTCTTAAACATATCCCAACTTGTACAAGCAGGAGATAATAATACGACATCTCCAGGCGTTGCTTCAGAGATGGCTTTCTCTACCCCATCCTCGAATGAAGCAGCCCTTATAATCCTCTCAACCCTCTCATCTTTAGCCGCCTGTTCCATCTCCTCAGCCGCTTGTCCCAGCAAAATTAAACTTTTGACCTTTTTTCGGACAACCTTCATGAATTCGTGGAAATCAAGTCCCTTATTTTTTCCTCCGGCAATTAACACCAAAGGCTCGTCGAAAGCCTGCAAAGCTTTAGTTGCCGCATCTGTATTCGTGCCCTTAGAATCATTTACAAAAAGCACCCCTGCAAAGGAACCTACAACTTCTTGGCGATGTTCAACTCCTTTGAACCGAGCAAGTCCTTCTGAAATCTCAGTCCAGGAAAGCCCGAATGCTCTTGCGGCAGCGGCAGCTGCCATAACATTTTCCAAATTGTGAGATCCGCGTAATTGGAGATTCTTTCGCGAAATAATAGGAATCATCGTCTTCTTTTCCTTAACCGCAAAGACAATATCATCATGCCATAGACTAATTCCATCCTGCAAAAAAGTAGTCGGGCTGAAATAAATCACTTGGCTTTTCAATTTTGTTCCTAAGTCCCGGACTCTCGGATCATCCCAATTCAAGATCGCTAAATCCATAGGAGTTTGGTTTTTAAAAATCTGAGCCTTAGCCTCTAGGTAGTTTTCCAATGTTTCATGCCTATCCAAATGATCAGGGGTGAGATTTAGCAAAACTCCTATATGTACATGAAGCTTATCCACAAATTCTAATTGAAAACTAGACAGTTCAGCCACAACAATACTGTTATCCCCTAAGCCGTTTACTTGCCCGCTCAAAGCAACTCCAATATTCCCCGCAACAACTGTAGGCTTACCTGTTAGCTTAGCCAATTCTCCTATAAGGGTTGTGGTTGTCGTTTTACCATTTGTCCCGGTTACTCCAACACAAAGGGCGGGACAGTCATGCATAGCCAGTTCTACTTCACTCCACAAAGTCACATTGCGAGAAAGTCCCTCTTGAACCAAAGGGAGCTTAGGGGAAACCCCCGGTGACAAAACAATCAGCTCAGGATTAATCTTAGCAAATTCCGGCATTTCTCCTAAAAGCAAATGTTTTGTATCGAGTCTGATATCCTCTATACCAGCAAGCTGTTCTGCCGACTTACTATCTGTCAAGAAAACCTCTGCTCCCAGCTTATGAAGTTTTCGAACCGCCGCCTGTCCACTTAAACCTGCCCCTATTACCAAAGCGCGTTTGTTCAACCAATCCACAATATATACCCTCCGTTTCAAGTTCTAGACGCTATTTTTGCATATTCATCTCGAACCTCTCAAAATAACCGATCATATCTCCTTTCTCATCTCTTACAGGTACAATATTAACCCTCTCATTCCTGTAATTAACGTGCAAGAAGACCTCATTAGCGTGGTTCTTGAGTTTTTCGACAGTGGATTTTATCATTTCCACTGATTTAGGGTTTTGATGGCACTCAAAAAGAGACTTCCCAATCAAATCTCGATAGCCACGTTCTTGATAGTAATGATATTCTGCTCTTTTATTAAGGTATCTGATAACATGCTCACAATCGACAAAAACAATCGGGTACGGGTATGAATCCAAGATAAAAGACAACATTTCTTCTCTATCCACAAAAGTTCCTCCTAAGTGAGTCTAGATCTATTGAGTCTCAATCCTTATCCCAGGGTAGGCATATATCCAATAATTCCCAGAACGGCACAAATCAAAGCGACAGACCAGAAAACAATAACTACCTTCCATTCACTCCAACCAACAAGTTCGAAATGGTGATGCAGGGGACTCATACGAAAAATCCTTTTCCCTGTTGTTTGAAAAGAAGCAACTTGAAGAATTACAGAGAGCGCCTCCACTGCAAACAAACCACCAATCACTATCAAGACTAACTCACTCTTAGTTAGCACTGCCAGGCTTGCTAGAGCACCTCCTAGTGCTAAGGATCCGGTATCCCCCATAAAGATCCGCGCCGGGTAGGTATTAAAGCGCAAAAAGCCCAGGGTTCCACCCACCAATGCCGCAGCAAATACTGCCATATCCGTCTCATGGGCCAAAACAGCTACTCCGTGAATAGCAGCCAGTAAAGCAATCACCACATAGGCGGCACCTGCAAACATTGTACTTCCGGCAGCTAATCCATCCAATCCATCGGTAAGATTTACCGCATTAGTCATTAGCACAATGAGCAGAGAAATCAATACATAGTAAAACCAGTTTAATTCTAGGTGTACTGATGTGAAGGGAATAGCAACGTCTGTTCCTCGCCCTAGCCACTTGACAGAAACCCACATTAGAATAAATGCTAAGCCAAACTGTCCAATGAGTTTTTGGTAGGCTCTAAGCCCTAAAGAACGATGCATTACAACTTTAATAAAATCATCAATGAAGCCAATTAATCCAAAACCAAGGGTGATTCCGACCAAAGTCACCATTTCCAAAGAAGTGGGTTGTTCTGCCGAAACTAGAGCACTGACAATAATACCTACTAGAAAAATAATCCCACCCATTGTAGGGGTTCCTGCCTTTTTTAGGTGTCTTTTAGGGCCATCATCGCGTACATTTTGACCGAACTTAAGAACCCTCAAGACCGGTATCAAAAAAGGGCTCAGGACCAACGTGATAATTAGGGCTAATCCTGCTGCCAAGACCAAACGCTCAGACATGTGCTATTCCATCCTTTACTCTCATCTTTCCAGTTTTGCCGTAATCTCTTCCATTCGCATACCTCGCGAACCTTTAATCAGAACCCAAGTCCCCTGTCCCAACGCCAGCAGCCTTAGGGCCTCTTTAACAGCCTCTTCACGAGAATAGGTCACTGTTATATGATTTTCCGGAAAACCGGCCAATCGCGCCCCTTGAGCAATCTCTTCAGCCAATTTTCCCACTGTGATCAATTCACTGATTCCTAAATTTGAGAGTGCTCGCCCAACCTCTCGATGGCCTGATTCCGCGGAAATTCCTAATTCGTACATTTCACCTAAAATTGCCAGGCTTCTATTACTACCTGCTCGCTCCTTGAGGACTTGCAAAGAGGCCTGCATGGAAACCGGATTGGCATTATAGACATCATTAATTATGACACTTTCCGAAACCCCTCTTCGAATTTCCAACCGCATTCTAGATAATTCCAGCTCACTAAGCCCAGCGCATCCTTTGTCCAAAGAAACTCCCAACACCGTCCCAACAGTTAAGGCAGCCAAGGCATCCAATACATTATGAGTACCGGGTAAGGGGAGATTGGCTGTTACTTTCTGATTTTTATAACCCACGTCAAAGGTTGTTCCCAGTTCTCTCCAAGGCCTAAGCTTTGCACCTCTAATAATTGGTTCGGCAAAAGCTCCTTCAATACCATAATATGAAATCTGATGCTTGAGATCCATTCGGGCCTTTTCTACCGAAAACTGATCTTCGGCATTGATAATTGCGACTCCATCCTCAGGTAAGGCATCAATTAGCTCCCATTTTGCTTGAGCAATACGCTCCTGAGTAAGAAGCAATTCCAAATGAGTAGTACCAATATTCGTTATTACCCCAATATCCGGCTTTCCAATATCGCATAGGGCTTTAATCTCACCCAAACCACGCATACCCATTTCAAGAATTAATATCTCTGTTCCAAGGGGTGCATTTAAGATGGTCATCGGAAGCCCTAACTCGTTATTATGATTTTCTTTATTGCGGTAAACCCGATACTCTTGGGATAAGACTGCGTATATCATGTCCTTTGTTGTCGTCTTACCATTACTTCCTGTAACACCAACTACCTTGGCCTTAAGCTCCATACGCCAATACTGAGCAAGTTCTTGAAGCGTCTTAAAAACAGACTCTACTAACAAAAGAGCTTTCCCTTCCGGCACCCTAGGCTCTATGGCTCCCCGAAAACGAGTTTCATCCGCAATAACCAGCACTGCTCCATTATTCCAAGCTGCGTCTATATAATCATGCCCATCTACTCGCTCTCCCGGCAGAGCAAAAAATATTTCTCCACCTTGGGCTTGACGACTATCAAGGATACACCCGTGAACTTCCTGATCCGGGTCTCCCAGCAATTTTTCTTTAACTAATCTAGAGACGGCTTCAGTCGTCCATTTACGCATAGCCAAGCCCCCTTAATGCTTCACGTGCTACTTCACGGTCATCAAAGGGATGAACCTCTTTACCAAAGATCTGATAGGTTTCATGCCCTTTACCGGCAATCAAGATTGTATCTCCCGGTTTTGCTTGACTGCAGGCACTCCATATTGCTTCTCGACGGTCTGCTAGAGCAATATGCTCCACTCCTGAAACGCCGGTCAGAATCTCTTTAATAATTTCATCGGGATCTTCCGTTCGGGGATTATCCGAAGTTACGATCAGAAAGTCACTCCCCCTTGCAGCAACCTCCCCCATCAAAGGCCGTTTTGTCCTATCACGATCCCCTCCACAACCGAAGACAGTGAAAAGTCTTCCTTTGGTAAAGCTTTTAGCAGTACTTACTACATTCTCCAAGCCATCCGGGGTATGGGCATAATCCACGATGACCTGAAAGGGCTGACCTTGACGAACGCTTTCAAAGCGACCTGGGACTCCGGCTATTTCTGAAAGGGCCTCAGCAACAGTTGCTGGGGGATAGCCCCTCTCCACTCCCCAGACAAAGGCTGCTAAAGCATTGTAAACACTAAAAAACCCTGGCGTCGCATACCAAACTTCTTGTACGGTTCCCTTAAATCGAACCTGAAAGCGTACCCCCTCTGGGGTTACTTCTACATTCTCTGCCCGGTAATCAACCTTATTATTTATTCCATAACTCACAACTGAAGCAATTGAAGCTTGACTTAATTCCCTAAAGACCGGATCATCCCCGTTTAAAATACTAAGCTTCTTTAATTGCTTAGTCCCTTTCAAATTAGAAAATAAGAGGGATTTCGCCGCCAGATAGTCCTCCATTGTTTTATGATAATCTAGATGATCTTGTGTCAAGTTTGTAAAAATTCCTGCATCAAATTCACAACCGGCTACCCGTCCTAATACCAAAGCGTGAGATGATACCTCCATTACAGCCAAGTTCACACCTTCAGCAACCATTTCCGCTAAAAGCTTCTGAACCTCTATAGCCTCAGGAGTTGTCCTCTCCCCTGGAATGGCCCGCCCATTAATTCGAGCCCCTAATGTTCCTATCAAGCCAACTTTCTTGCCAAGCTTTATCCCGATTTTCTCAATAAGATAAGTAATGGTAGTTTTGCCGTTTGTACCGGTTACACCGACTAGCTCAAGCTGCTCACTCGGATGATGATAGATTATAGCTGCCATCGCTCCCATAACTTGACGCACACTTAAAACTCTAATCTGGGGAACATCCAGTGGTAAAAACCGTTCCACAACTAAAGCCACAGCCCCGGAGGCAACTGCATCAGCCGCAAAGTCATGACCGTCTACCTGAAGGCCCGGTACACAAGCATATAAATCCCCTGACTGTACGTGCCTCGAATCCATTGACATTCCGCGGACGATGACTCCACAATCCCCTGACGATTCCAGAATCTCAATACCGCTGATTATGTCTAATAACGATTTATTCGCTCTAGGCATTCATCATCTTTCCTTTCGAATGCTTTGTAAACCAGATTATAACTTCCCTTAAATTATTATAGACAAATAAGCCTTGCGACAGACCTAAACCTAATCGGTTACTGCCCTAATGGGCTGCCCGAAATAGGCATACGACCCGTTAGACTGCGAATAGCCTCAATGTCTTCATCTTCATCTTCCCACCAGGGATTAAGTGTAGGCGTCGATGCCTCTGCCCCCAGATAGAGGAGAATATTAGATTCCGCTTCCACTTGTGAGTCACCGTGAGGGATCTGATCTAAAACGATCTCACCTTTACCCTCTGTCATTATCTTAAACCCTGCTTTAGTTAGAATATCTTGTGCCTCTCCTAAAGGAAGGCCTAAGACAGAAGGAACCGTTGCGGCTTTTTTAATAGGTGAGAACTCTAGCCCAGGCATAGGTTTGCCGGGAGTTAAAGGTGCCTTAGGATCAGGTTTAACACCCAGATATCTCAACGAATCGAGCATGACCGTCTGTACAACAGGAGATGCTACAACCCCACCATAAAAGGGCACGCCATCAATAACACACAAAATTGCCAGACGGGGTGCATCTGCAGGGGCAAATGCTATAAAAGACGCAACATATTCCCCTTGGATATAGCCACCGTTCTGCACTTTTTGTGCAGTCCCTGTTTTTCCCGCCACACGATATCCCGGCAGGAAGGAACGTCGCCCAGTTCCATTTGTTACGACAGATTCTAAGACCTCACGTTCGATTTTAGAAGTATCCTCACTTATAATACGCCTGATTTCTTCTTTTTTGAAGGGGGTTACAACCCTACCGCTTGGGCCAACAATCTCTTTTACCAATTGTGGCTTCATCAAGGTCCCACCATTAGCAACCGCAGAAACCGCCGTTAGTAATTGGATAGGGGTAACGTTATTTGTCTGACCAATTGACATGGTCGCTAAATCTAAGGCTGTGGCCTTTTTCTTATTTGCTAAAATCCCTAAGGCTTCTCCGGACATCTCAATACCTGTCTTCTTTCCAAAGCCAAAATCCCGCAAATACTTATAAAAAGTATCCATTCCCAAGCGTTGTCCCATTTCGATAAAACCCGGATTACAGGAATTTTCAGCCACTTCCGTAAAAGTTTGATCACCATGTCCGCCTGCTTTCCAGCAACGAACATTTTTACCCAAAACCGTATAGGCACCCTTGTCAAAAAAATGCTCGCTAAGCTTAATTTTCTTTTCTTCCAAAGCAGCAGCGAGAGTAATAATTTTAAAGGTAGATCCTGGCTCATAACCATTCTGAATAGCAATATTACGTCTCGTACTGGGATCTGCTTCCTGATATCGATTTGGGTCAAAGGTCGGTGCAGAAGCAAGGGCCAGCATCTCTCCTGTATTAGGGTCCATTACCAGGATTGATGCGTTCTTAGGCACTTGCCCATTCATATTAACCCCCTGACCGGTCATTAACTTTTGCAATTCCCGTTCCGCAAAGGCCTGAATATTTTTATCAATGGTTAATTTTACAGTGTTTCCCTGTTTGGGAGCCAGGTACTGATGTTCCGCTTGAGGCAAAGGAATGCCATTAGCCCCAAATTCTTGGAGAATACTACCCGGTATCCCCTTCAGCTCCGATTCCCTTGTCAACTCTATTCCTTCAAGACCCTGATTGTCAATTCCAGCATACCCGATTATATGGGCTGCAAGACTTCCATTGGGATAATATCGCTGACTATCCTCCGTAGTTCCTATGCCAGGAAGTTCTAACGCCCTTACTTGTGCTGCAACCTCAGGGGTAACACGCTTTTGTACGTATTCCAGCGCTGAACGTTTTGTAATCCGCGCTTCAATTTCTTGAGCCGATTTTCCAAGCAGCGGAGCTAAGGTTGCGGCCATCTCTTTAGCACGGCCCGATTGGCGAACCTCCGCCGGAACTGCATACACTGTTTCTGTACTGACACTCATTGCTAGAACATTTCCTTGGCGATCCTCAATATTTCCACGTTTGGGAGCTACCGGAACACCACGAAAATGAGAATCATCTGCCTTTTTTCGCAAATCGGCTCCCTGACTTAGTTGAACGAAGCCTAACCGAACAATTAACACTACTAAAAAGGCACAGACACACAAAAAAAGAAAAGCGATTCGTTTACGCATGACGACATAAGGACTCATAAGCCCTCACCCCACCTTTCTGGGGTCTCCGCGTACCCAAAGCGCCTTTCTCTTAACGTTGTGTAGAAGCAAAAAAGCTTGTAAATTTTCGTGAGAATTGTTGAAGTGCAGTGGGTTTAGACTCTGCTTGAGTTACCGCTTGGGTCGGCGGAGCCCCCTGTTCATTTTTAGCCGCAGGCACTACACCTGCCATATACACTTTCCCCGTAGGTTTCTCCATACCCATAGATAGGGCAACACTCTCAATACGTCCTACTGAACGAAGTTTGTCGGCTTCCATCTGAAGCAGATCATTCTTCGTTTTGATAGCGGAAATTTCATTTTCTAGGGCTCGTATCTCAGCTCCTTGGACTACTGTCAGATGAATAGTTTCCGCTCCAATGGCACCCGTCACTCCGACAACAAATGCCAAAACTACAATACTTTTAATCTTAGAGTATCCTTTCCCTTTTCTCACAAGTCGAGGATTTTTCTCGGCATGTGTTTGTGTCAAAACCTCCTGCCACTCAACCTTTTCTTGCGCCACTACCATGGGTATTCCTCCTCCTATTGCTTTAGACATTATATTTTTTCGGCAACCCGTAATTTTGCACTTCTTGACCTAGGATTTTGCTCCACTTCTTCTTGGCTGGGAAGAAGTGGCTTTTTGGTTATTACCTTAGCTTTGGCTTTTGCATTGCACCGACAGATCGGTAACTCCGGCGGACACGTGCACCTTCCCAGCCAGGATTTCATTCTCTCTTTGACGATGCGGTCTTCAAGAGAATGAAAGGTTATTACCCCTACTCTGCCACCCTGGCCCAGACAGTTCAGGGCCTGATCTAACCCACGATCCAAGACTCCCAGCTCATCATTGACTACAATTCGTATGGCCTGAAAAGTACGTTTTGCGGGATGAGGTCCACTTCGTCGAACTGCAGCCGGAACCGCAGCTTTAATTGCCTGCACCAGATCTCCCGTGGTTTCAAGAGGCCTTTCTCTGCGCGCTTGAGTTATAAACTGGGCAATCCTTTTTGCCCATTTTTCCTCTCCATAGTCCCAAATGAGTTGAGCTAATTCCTCTTCAGTCCATAAATTCACAATTTCACGAGCACTTAATAGACCTGAAGAATCCATACGCATATCTAAGGGGGCATCATGCATATAACTAAACCCCCGTTCAGCTTCATCGAGTTGAGGTGACGAAACTCCTAAATCAAAGATGATTCCATCGACGGGAAGCAAGTCCAATTCTCCTAAAGTTTCCTCTAACGACTCAAAGTTCCGATTGATTAAGGTGACCCGTTCATCCTTACCAAGAATATCTTCAGCATGACGAATAGCCTTTATATCCTGATCAAAACAGATCAATTTTCCGGACGCTCCAAGCTTTGATAAAATCATTTTACTATGTCCGGCACCTCCTAAGGTGCAATCAACATATCTACCCGAGGGATTTGAAACGACTAAATTTACAGTTTCTTCTAATAACACTGTAACATGATGAAATTCCAAGTTAATCCGTTCCTTTCTATATTCCGAGCTGGACTAGAGATTCAGCAGCGCTGGCATAGGCACTTTCTGCTTGCTGACTGTATTCTGTCCAAAGTTTCTGGCTCCAAATCTCGACTCGACTTGACACTCCCACCAGAACCAGATCTTTCTCTAATTGCGCATAATCACGCAGATTAGCTGGTAATAGAATTCTCCCTTGCTTATCAAGCTCACATTCTGTTGCCCCAGAGAAAAAGAAACGGACGAAAGCTCGTACATCAGGTTGAGTAAATGGTAACTCGCGCAGCTTTTTTTCTAAGGTTTCCCACTCTGAACGAGGGTAAACGAACAAACAGTGATCTAAGCCTTTGGTTACAATAAATTGTTCACCTAAGGCTTCACGAAACTTGACAGGTATAATCAACCGTCCTTTTCCGTCAATCGTATGAATGTATTCCCCCATAAACATAGTGCTCACCCCACTGCAGTGGTTTTCTACCCCACTTTACCCCACTTCATCCCACTATTCTCCATTCATGAAGATAATCCTGCTAAAGAATTCTCTTTTTAGAATAAAAAATAGGAAAACAGGAGGAAGGTCCTAGTTTATTTCGAAATAAGTAGGACCTAAGCAGTAAAAAAACAAAAGCCTTTTCAACACTTTAATAAAGCATTAAAAAGACTAAGGACTAAGAGTGAAAATTTAATTGGGATATAGCTTAAGGTAACTTTCAAAAGTAGTTAAATGGATCAATTCCGAGACTTCCACTTCTTCCAATTGGAGTTCCTTAATTCTACTTCGACGGAGTTAGACTCACGGAAGTCTCGATGTTCGGCTTTAGCTGAACTAGTTCACTTAGGCTTTTTAAGCAAGATGCAGTGGTTTTCCGAGTATTCCGTGCGCTGCTTCCATTACAGCTTCAGGCAATGTAGGGTGGGCATGGACTGTTCGTGCTATATCCTCTGCGAGCAGCCCTTTTTCAATGGCTATTACTAATTCAGAAATTAACGTGCTCGCCTGCGGCCCCATGATGCTGGCCCCAATAACCACTCCTTCATGATTCGCCAAAATTTTAACGAGTCCAATGCTTTCACCTAAGGCTAAGGCTTTGCCATTGGCTGAAAACGGAAATTTACTGACTCGATAATCGACTCCTGATGCTTTAAGCTCCTGCTCAGAAAGCCCAACCGTGGCAATTTCAGGATGTGTAAAAATCGCACTGGGTATGGCTCGATAACTCATCTCCACGGAATGACCGGCAATCTGTTCCACAGCAATTATTCCTTCTGCAGAGGCCACATGGGCTAACATAATTCCCCCTACGACATCCCCGATTGCATAAACATTAGGAAGATTGGTTTCCATTTTAGAGTTCACCTTAATGGCTCCCTTGTCAATCTCCAAACCCAATCCATTTACATCGATTCCTCTCAGATTTGGTCTGCGGCCAGTTGACAATAGAACGCAATCAGTAGAGATTTCTTTAACTCCTTTAGCATCTTCAATCTGAACTAGAAGACTCTCACCTGCTTGACTAATCTGCTTTACTAATGTTTTTGTAAAAATATCTATTCCATTACGTTTTAGTAATGGGGTTATTCGCTTTGGAATTTCCTCATCGATGGTTGGTAACAGACTCGGAAGCATTTCCACAACACTTACTTTGACCCCAAAGGCCTGATAGATGGAAGCAAATTCCAACCCAATAACTCCTCCTCCGATAATAACAAGACTTTTAGGCATATCAGTAATGTCTAGAATCTCATCACTGGTCACTACCCCTGGAAGATCAGCTCCCGGAATGGGTATTCGTACAGGTGTAGATCCTGTTGCCAGCACAACGTTCTCTACCTCTAAGTCTTCCTCACCATTCACTGTCCTCACAGAAATATGCCCTAATTGTTTAAATTCGCCCCATCCCTTGATAACACGAATATTTGCGGCTTTCATTAATTTCTCCACACCGCCGACAAGAGAGTTGACAACTTGTTCCTTTCGAGCAACTACTGCCTGATAATCGACTCTTTTGTCACCAACATACAAACCAAACTCCGGAGCGTGTCCAATTTCCCGCCATAAATCAGCACTCTTAACGAGAGCCTTTGTAGGAATACACCCTCTGTTCAAACACGTACCACCTAATTGTTCACCCTCGATGAGAACTACTGACAAACCTAATTGAGCGGCTTTTAACGCACATACATATCCTCCAGGACCTCCTCCGAGGACGCCAACTTTATAAGCCACGTCTTTCCTCTCCTTCCCTATAGTTTTCAACTAATTCTATTTCAGGGGACGTTTTACCTGCAAAGATGCTCAGTCTAAAGCTGAACAAGAATCTGTAAACAATATGTCCAGCTCAATTTGATCGTATGCGCAGGGACTCTGTTCAGTTCAAAAATGTCCTAGGTTGCTCTGTCTACAGACTAAATACAAGGAAAGGACCTAAGCCCCGAGTTCAGCTCAGGATTTAGATCCTTTTAAGATTGTTCTCTACCTCTTACGGTTTAACCGAAAAACTCTCCTGAAGTAACAGGTATTATTAGGATTTGCCCAGGATAGATAAGATCGGGGTTGCGAAGATCATTAGCCAGTATAATGGCCTGCATTGTTGTGCCATAGCGTTGAGCAATTTTCCAGACAGAATCACCTTTTTTTACCACATATACTTCATTTGAAGGGGTAGGTGTAGGCATTGGTGGGCAAGGACGCTTAGGATGATGTTGATGATATTCATGTTGTTGATGATGATGCTCCATAACAGGGGTACCACAAGGTGAGCATGGTCTTGGCCCGTCAAGATCAAGGGAAACAAAGCCCGGATCTAAATCAACATCTAGATTTACAAAGCCTCCTGGGGGATACATGCCAGGAGCACCATGCATCATACCATACATACCTGGCATTCCCTGCATGCCTTGCATGCCTTGCATTCCTTGCATGCCTCCCATTCCTTGCATTCCTCCCATTCCTTGCATTCCTCCCATTCCTTGCATGCCTTCCATACCTTGCATGCCTTCCATGCCTTGCATTCCTCCCATACCTTGCATTCCTCCCATACCTTGCATACCTTGCATTCCCGGTGTAAGAGTTGGGTTATAAGCAACGGAACGTAATTCCATATTATTTTCCTCCTTTATCGTTAACCAGCTTGCTTCTCAACATTTATTCTTGCCTTTAACTAATAACAATATATGGAAGTAAATCCATAATGTGTTTGTACCTTGCTAAACTATTTGTTTTTTTAAAATCATATAATTTAAAACCCAAGCCTTAATAGTGCCCGAATCAAATTCTAACTTTACACCCAATTTAGCTAAAAACTTGTACTTAAAATACAAGTTAATAGCAGTTTATAAGAGATTAAAAATAACACAAACAATATTCTTGAACTCGAAGTTTGTATTTACTGGGTTAAATACCTTTATCAAAAGTATACTCCATCTATAAAGGGGCTGATGCTTACGAACCTTTAGTTCGTTTTGCACAGCCCCTACATAACTAACAATATTAGCTTAAATTCAAATATGGATTTTCTATACCTCAGTAATCGCCTTATTAAGCTTTTCAATTAGATCATCCGGATTTTTCCCATGAGTTAATGCCGCACCTTCGATGCTCTCCATTGTTGAAGAAGGACATCCTAAACAGTGCATCCCAAGTTCTAAAAAAACTTGAACAGTTTGAGGATATTGGCGAAGAACTTGGCCTACTGTCATCTCTTTAGTTAACAATTAAATTCCTCCTTTGCATTTCTTATAGAAATACTCGGTTTTATTATATAGTATTTTTGTCGGATATACAACAAGCTAAGATACGAACACCCAACTCACATTTATACCATGTCTACTCTCTAAATCCGGGTCATGATTACAAAGTTATTTACACCGTCCCCCTCATAGCACTTCCAACTTCCGACAAAAGCTGATAAATGTGTTCCGAAAGATCTTTCTGAAGAGTACCGGTCCCACAACTTGGCGTTAACATACTTTGCTGGCGCAAGAGGTTTTCATCAACGCCACGTTCTACAAGCGCAGCAATATTATTTTCCAAACGATGTATTAGACCATGAGCAGTTTCTTCCCAAGCATCTTGATTTGTAGGGACAATTCCCCAAGAAAGGATGCCACCACGTAATAAAAATTTGTTAAGATGCTCAGCTAAAACCATCATACTCTGTAAATAAGCATAGGCATCAAAATTCACAATTTGGGCCTTAGAGTCAAAAAGAAGCGTCCAATCCATACCTGCACAAACATGTACGCCGGGGATCCCTTTTTGCCGTATAATTCCTTCAAAAATTGAGTTTAACTCTGTTATCAATTCCTCTCTGTTTAGGGTTATATAGGAGGAGGCACCTACACCATAGAGTCCGGGATCATCGACCATCATAATTACTGGCAATTCGAACTTGCTCAGTCGCTTGGTCTGCCACTCGGCATGTAAAGTAAGAGTCTTAACCAAGATATCTCGAAGAGTTTCATCATAATAGCTGGATCTTCTATTTTTATCCGTGATTTGCATACCTAACGTAAGCGGCCCACTTAGTTGTCCTTTTAAAAATATAGCTTCCCTTGTTCCATGATTTTCGAGATTAAGGCAGAAAGCTTCAAACCCTTCTCCACCTTGCAGACTAAAGCCAAAGCGACTTAAAGCCTTATCGGATCCCTCAATTCCCTCTAAATACAGAGAGAAAAACCCGGTCATTCGCTCTACCCAGTCCGTTTCTTCAACTAAAAACTTTGGATTTTTAATATCACCAATAATTCCTGTTTCAATTAAAACACTGAGGTATTGCCCAATAAATGAGCTTTCTGCACCGGAATTAGGGAGTTGAGGCCAATGAGGAGCCAGAGGGACTTTTCTCCATATCAAATCTAAGGCCTCTTCACTATTTGTTTGAGGAACACTTCCAACTCCTGTGGTTAAAAAATGAGGTTTGAAATTATTTCTGTTCATATCTTAACCTCCCCATCTAGCTTGATTTAATACAACCTCGAATTTTAAAGTGTTATATTTGGTATTTAAGAATATTGTCATTTTATCATCTCATGTAATTGTTGAACTATACTATGAGTAAGCGGTTGGAACATGTTCCAAATAAAAACCCAATCTGATACGTAAAACGATCCCCACACGAAAACTGCTCCAACAATAATTCCGGGAACCCATAAAAAGGGTAAATACCTCCCCCCAATCCGGTGAATATCATGTGCCCGAATAGGAGCAAACAGGAATCCCAACAGGATATAACCAACCATAGGTGCATAAAATGGAACTCCCCAAGGGATCAGAGCCCAGGCAATGGCAATAAATACCGCCCAACGATAACGTCTTTCCAACCAATAAATAAGACCGGCTTCATTAGGTTTCTCCGGTAAATGCGGAACAACGACTCCAATTTGGAGCAATCGAATAAGAATAAATAGACCAACTAACACCGCCCATATTAACCAAGGGGATTGAGCCTGTAATAACTGCATACCAGGCCATAAGTGGGAAAGCCATGGGTTAACGTTGAGAGGAATACGAAATAATCCAGAGGTGAATAGCCCTGCTACCATAGAAATGCGAGCTAAAAAGAATAGTCCATTCCAGAACCAAGCATTGCGCAGACGACGCTTGGGCTTATTATTTCCGATCTCTTTATAACGCCAAGTTGCTGATCGAATATTCATCCATCCCAGAAAAACCATAAGCAGAGCCCAGCATCCAGCAAAGATTTGTTCTTTATCCCATTGCACGCTTGAGGTCAAAGGAGTTTCGACCGCTACAGCTCCCCACATCCCCTTAATCGAAGCTCCTTCGATTAAAATCGATTGCTCTTCTGAAAGTCCTGAGCGAAGGTTCGATAATGTCAGCGCAAAAGCCAAACTAGGCTCTACTTCTTGCTCAGCCTGTTGCAAGTACATTTTAGCAGAATCACTAGAGTCTAAACCCTTTCCCACTGTCCATGCCCAAAGTGAAGGGTGAAGCCTCTTTACTGAGATTAGGTTTCGAAAATCATCTGCTTGAGGAAGTCTCTTAGACGGAACTAACTCAACAGGTAGTTCAGCCCATATCCCGATACCTACTCTGTCTGCAGTTTGCAGCCAAAGTTCATCCGGAACTTGTCCAATGAAATAAACAAGGTTTTTTCCTTCTTGACGTTTAGATATTAACCATGACTCTATCTCCCCGGAATTACGAAGACGGCTTTCCTTCTGAGGTGTTAATGCTTCTCCCGAAATCAAAAGTTCCTGACCATTTAATTTCCAATTCCCAGATTCAAAGGAAACCGCGCTTAAACCTAAAGGCAAGGATAAATCGTCAACATCACCTTTACTGTTCGTAACCTTTAGATGTAGTTGATAGAGGTAAGGGTCTTCCGTCGTCCAGCGACGGGCATCAGGTAATAAGAATGTTAAGGTCACCGGTTGACGATCCGGACTTTCTTGGGGTTCCACAACAAGTGTTTGCTCCGCTAACCCAGCAGATCCATCGGAGATAACCCCATATACAGTCCATGGCCCTTCCGGAGAAAAACCACGGTGCAGCAAATCTGTAGCCACTGTTATTTGAGCAGTAGACTCAAGCCATCCAATCTTTACTTGCGGCAACACTATGGTCGTTTCCACAACGGCATCCAAACGAATATCACCTTTGATATACCCCGATTTTGGCCAAGCGGAACCTAACAAACCGGAACGCTGCCCGGCACTTCCAGTAAGCTCAACTAAGAGGGTGTTGTCTTCTCCATAACGAAAGGCTTTAGGTAAAATTTCTAACTCGTCACTTCCACCACTACCTTCAAATTCACCTATTTTTTCACTGCTAGAGATTCCATTTAAGTAAACATTGGCATGTCCCTGTACCCCATTAAAGGTAAGTACCATTGTCCGGGAGCTCCACTCACCGGGGATTTGTAACCGTTTAGTAACAACGGAGAATCTTGCACTAGACGGAAGAACCAACGGACGTCCTTTAGTTAGAAAGAATTTACTATATTTACCCTCGGAAGGTTCTGATTCTGTAGTCCAAGCTTGGCGTAAAGATGAGAACTGATTCCAACTCCCATTTAAATTCTGAGTATAACGTGAAGCACTAATTGCACTCTGGCTGGCATAAAGAGAATCCCCTTCCGAACTCTGCCAATTCCACCAAAGAACGCCTAACGTTACTACCCATAAAATTATAAAAACTATGAAGCGACGATTAAACATAAAACGAGCCCCTTCTTGCAGCACTTAAATCCGATGATACTTGAGATATTCGTGAAAAATCAACAAAACCCTTGCAAACAATAAAAAAAACTCATTTAGTAAACTAGTCCAACCATAGGACCAATTTCCAAAAATGAGTTCCTTAAAATTAAACTTGCTTTTTAATTCAGCTGCTCATTGCTCCGGCATTCCGGACAGACACCATAAAACTCCATGCGGTGTCCTAATATTAGAAATCCGGATTTCTCCATCACTTCTTGTTCCATATTAATCAGAGGCGCATGAAAATCAGCTACCTTACCACACTTTGAACACACAATGTGATAATGATTATTGGGGTTGCCATCGAAACGACTGGCCATATCTCCATAAGATAACTCCAACAGGTGTCCATGCTCTTTTAACATGTTTAAAGTATTATAAATTGTGCCTAAGCTTACTCCAGGAAATTTAGCCTTGACATGATGGTAAATTTCATCGGCCGTGGGATGGGACCGAGTTTCAAGCAAGAACTCCAAAATTGCCTGTCTCTGCGGTGTAAAACGGACACCTTTATCTTTCAATTGTTTAAGAATTCCGATTGCATTCATGTCCCTATCCTCTTTCCTCAGTATTTGAAATCATTTCTAATTAGATTTTAAGTTAATATAATAAATTTGTCAACTATCAAGTTGCCTAATAAATTCCCCGTTTTAAAAATGCTTTCGCTCAAGTCTTCACTTATCATGCTAATTCGATTAAGAGAATACTTACACTTTAAAATAAGTGGTATTAAAAGAACCCCAGAAGTGCTTCTAATTACCGATCTCTTGCATTGTAGTTCTGTCTCCAGCTCATTCTCCGGAATCCCCAGAAGGATCACCGCCTGGGAGTAGCTCAAATTCCCAAACGTTTGGGAATTTGAATTGCCGTCCTGGTCGCGGGCCGTTTGGCCCCGTACTCTTAAAAATGCCCATACTTGCTCAGCCTTTTTACGTAAAAAAAAGAGAGTTAACTAACTCTCTTTTTTATACCACTAAAACCATTAAATTTTTAAGCAGGATTTGGTGCTTCAACTGGACAGACAGTGGCGCAAGAACCGCAATCGATGCAAAGCTCTGCATTGATAACGTATTGACCGTCACCTTCGCTGATAGCAGATACTGTACATTCTCCTTCACAAGCACCGCAACTTATGCATTCTGAGCTAATAACGTATGCCATACCCAACATCCCCTCTTCTCCGAACTTCAGAATCAATATACCAAAGCCATGGAGAAAAGGCAAGCTAAAAACTATTAGGTTATCACATAAAAAGTAAAATTATTCATTCGTTAGTTATAGATCACGTCCCGGTCTGTAAGGTACTTGATAAAGTCTCCTTAGACAATGGGAACAATACGGGAGAACCCTGTTACTTACATGATTTCTTCGAAAAAGAATATGTCCCAGATCTTCATGTTCAAATCCACAAGCACGACACTTTTCCAACATAAAATTTTTACCTCCTCACACACGATTGTGCGTTTCTGTACAAGTAATTTAGTTATAGTATGCTCCGTTTTTAAAAAAAATAAACAAGCAATTTAGAATTGCTTGTTTAAGATTTGAGTCAGATGCCCCAGAGTGTAACACTCGTACATTTGGCAGAAAGGAAGAAATGCTTTTACAAAAGGAGTTTCTGACCACCGCCGCTCCGGAAGAGTATTTAACCATAGAACTTTACGAACCTGTCTATTAGCCCAACTCAATAACTCTGCTGCCTTTTCCCCTTCAAGTGTCTGAGCATCACTCACAATCAGAAGCAGGGTTTGTTTTGAAAACACATCCGAATTATGCCTGTGCAGAGCTTCTAAAGCATTAGCAAGATTAGTCCCTCCTCCCCATTCCTTCCCGGACATGGAGAGAGCTTCTTTCACCATTGTTTCAAATGTTTGGCCCTTTTTAAACTTCTGGTTTAAGGGTACTAACATTTCCCCAAAGGCAAATGTTTTAATTCCGTTAACAACAGTCGAAAGTCCATAAACAAATTGCCAGATAAACTCACTATATTTCAACATAGACCCGGAAATGTCACAGAGTAACACAATTTTGAGACGTCCCTTGCGGCGACTCCGATAACTACGGTCAATTAATACCCCGCCATACCTTAAATTCTTGCGCAGAGTCAGGCGCATATCCAGGCCTCCCCGGCGACGGGCGGCCCGATAGCGACGAGTCACTTGATTGGCAAGTCGTTGGCTAAGGCGCCGAATTAAGCGAACAACCTCCGGCCATTCTTCAGGAGAGATCTTCTTTAAATCCCGACTTATGACCTCAACCTCGCGATCACGTAGTGCTCTTTCCACCTCAGAGAGAATTCCATTAGTGGACCCCGGAGAAAGTATTGGCTCATCTTCATTTAATTTCCTGCGCCAATATTCTAAAGATCCGCGGAGAACCCGTTCTACCATAGGCTGATAAGAATGATCCAAAGGCATTCCACCACGAGTTCCATTCGAGGATTTTTCCAAGAAATCTCTCAAGCGTTGTTTATCATCTTCAGGCATACTTGCATACACTGCTCGCTGCTCTTCAGTAATATCTAATTCATTGTCTTGAAAACGCAGATCTTGGTAAGTACTTTCGATCTGCTCGTTCCATTGGTCAGCCTTTTGAGCAGCCGCCTTATTCCAAGCCTCTTTTTGTTCTAAAGTAGCAAAATAAGCCCGAAAGGTTTCTCTGAACGCGGAGATATGCTTAACATCCTTAACCATAGTCGCTTGTAAAACGCTCTCAACTCTATCACGGTCCACTAAACCGATAAGGGACAAACCTTCTGCCGCATCAAAAATTTCAGAAGGGCTTATTTTAATCCCTACCGTTCTCAATAACTGTGCAAACTCCACCAGGTGCTTATCTAGTTCACTGACCTTTCTATCGCTGTTGGTGTCCATGTGCATTCCGTTCTCCTTGTGCCATTTTACCTGACTCAAAAAGGAGGCCTTCTGCTCCCATCTCTTGATAGAATAGCTCTACATCATCCTGACTCTTAAGCAGCAAGGTTAATGTAGCTTCAACCCAGGCCGGATCCAGTCCCGTCTTACCCATTACGAGCAAAGCCTTTGCCCAGTCCATTGTTTCTGATACCGAAGGGGTCTTATTGAAAGAAAGTCGTTCCCGCAGCACATTAACAGCTCTTGCTACTTCTAGTGCTAATCGTTCCGGCAAATCCGGGACTTTTGCCCTAAGAATCCGAACCTCTTTGTTAACTGAAGGCGGCTCTATATGGAGGAAAATGCATCGTCGCTTCAAGCCATCAGAAAGCTCTCTTTCTCCATTTGAAGTTAATACCACCATAGGACGTTCCTTGGCTTTAATAGTTCCCATTTCAGGTATTGTCACTTGGAACTCTCCTAAGAGCTCGAAGAGAAAGGCCTCAAATTCAGAATCGGTCTTATCAATTTCATCAATGAGGAGTACACATCGTTTTTCACTTAAAAGTGCCTGCAGTAACGGGCGAGGAAGCAGATAATCTGCAGAGAAGAGGTCGGCTTCTTGAAGATGTTCCCGACCCAGCTGTATCTTTAAAAGCTGTCGCTGATAATTCCATTCGTAAAGTGCTTTTGTCTCATCTAGACCTTCATAACATTGAAGTCGAATCAGAGGAGCTTCTAATACTTGGCTTAACACTTTAGCAATTTCCGTTTTTCCTACTCCAGCAGGTCCGGAAATTAAAAGTGGTTTTCCAAGCTCAGTCGCTAAAAAGGCAGTAAGCGCGATTCTATCATCCCGTTCGGTAATATAGCCGATAGCATCTAACTCTTTCTCAAATAGATCTAAAGTCCTTCGCTCCGTCATTTTACCCCACCCCCATATAGTAGTTCGATATTCGATGTTCGTTGTTCGAGACTCTTAACCTTGAATAACACTTTCATAAACTGACTCATACCTTCTCACTGCTCGGTCAATGGGAAAGGCTTCTCTTGCCCAATTTGCTGCTTGCTCAGAAAAACTCATATATCTTGAGCAATCAGTTAATAGTTTAAGAACTGCCTCACTCATTCCATAAATATCTCCTACATCAGCGAGATAACCGGTTTCACCATCTTTTATGACTTCTGGTAAGCCTCCTACCCTGCTAGCAACCACTGGAACACCACAGGCCATCGCCTCTAAGGCTACCAGTCCAAAACTCTCCTGTTCTGAGGGGAGAATGAATACATCGGTCATCTGCAAAATATCCTGTACAGTTTCTTGTTTGCCGAGAAACTGTACTTTTTTCTCAAGTCCCCGTTTAGTGACTTCCCGTTCTACCTTAACCATTTCAGGCCCATCTCCAACAAGTAAGAGGCGGCAAGGAACAGCCTTTTCAACCAGATCAAATATTTTAACCACATCTACAACCCTTTTGACTTCTCTAAAATTTGAGATATGGGTTAAAATCTTTTCTCCAAAGGGAGCAAAGTGCTCTTTGCATTTTGACATTAATCCCCCTTTGGGTAGGTACATCGATGGATCGATAAAATTTGGAATAAACTCTATTTCCTGATCCAGCGACTCAAAGGCAGCTGCGGTTTCTCTTGCCAGGGAATTTGAAACTGCTGTAATACGGTCACTAACCTTAAGCGCTAAGCAGGTTAATAGCTTAAACTCTTCATAGGCACCTACTAAAGTAATATCTGTTCCATGTAGCGTTGTAACTAACGGAATAGGCTTAGTCATCATTTGTTTAGCCAAATATGCGCTAATACTATGTGGAATAGCATAATGAGCATGGATTAAATCCAACCCTACATAATTAGCTACTTCTACGATTTTATTAGCAAGCAACAAAGTGTAGGGCGGATATTTGAACACAGGATAGCTTACATCTGTCACCTCATGATAAAAGAGCTTCTCATGAAAACGACGCAAACGAAAGGGGCGAGCCGAAGAAATAAAATGAACTTCATGCCCTCGTTCGCCTAGTGCATACCCGAGTTCAGTTGCAACAACACCGCTTCCCCCATAACTTGGGTAACATACCATTCCGATTTTCACCAATTGCACCTCTTTTAATTAACCTGAAATAAAAAGACCTGTAATGCCGAAGAGTGCTGTGAAATTCCCAAAATTCAGGAATTCATTTCCTCAAAACCTATCGGCAATGCATCTTGAATGGCCTCCCCTATAATTTTCTGAATATCATTTACCATACAAGACACTTCAAACTCAGCTTCTAAATACTCTCTTGCAGTTGGGTTTATGCTTACCAAACTGTATAAGCGTTCTAGTTCTTGCTGTTTTTCCTCGCTGATTTCTTGCTCTAACATTTGGGCTTCACGGATCTCCCATTGTTTCAATTGAAATTCTCGAACCATCTTATGGTTATTTGCATCACTCATAACCTTTTCCTTTGATTTAAGAAAGTGCTTGAATTGATCCGATTCTTTTAGAGTACGAGCTAATTCGTGTGCCAAATCAGTAGTAGCCATATCCCTTCCCACTCCTCTGTAACAAGCTTCTATGTAGTAATATGATTAGTTTGTCAAAACCGCTTAGCCCAAACTTTAATATCTCATTATATATAATTTTACCACAAGAGACAAATATAGACTTGCCAGACACTGAGTAGAGTCCGTCCAGAATAGATAATTTCTTGTACTATAGATTGTTGCATAAGTTGTACTTATTGATTCTTATTCACAGTCCCCGCTAATATTTCAAAAGCCTGCAAGCGACTGAATGACAATAAGTCTGTCCATTGTACTTTGGAAATAATCCATGGACAATGGGCAGCCATTCGGCTGGCAAATCCTATTGGACTCCCTCCATACATTTTTTCCAACCTACGTTGGGCAAGACTTACTGTGCCGGAGGAATGTGCATTACAGGCTATCGGTTCCAAGCAAAGTATTGGTTCATCTTCATAGGTGACTAACAAGCCGAACTTATAAAGCTGTTTAACACCTACTTTTTCACGACAAATTGATCCCATTAAGGGGACAGGGTCCGGTCGGATAACCCCACCAAGTTTACGCCAATAACTCTTTTCGGATAAATCCGAACTGGAGACACAGACCCCTAACGCTCCCATTTGTAAAGCAAACCGAACAACAAACCGTGCAAAGTCAGATTCTACATTTCCATTCAATGATAGTCCCCTTAAAATGACAAGCCGCTCAGTACTGCTAATAGTCAGATCTTCAATTCCTGTCACTCCCAATTGAACGACATTATAACCTGGCAACATACGAATTTGTGGATCTAGCTCAGTCCCTCTCTCATTAAGGAAGGCCCCAAGGGCTAATGCCCAATCCTTAAGACCGTCTTCATTCCATTCTGAGTGGGGAGAAAGGGCAATTTCTATCCAAGGCATTTTTTTCGACTCCTTCACAAACCGGCTTAACCATATACTTAGTGTTGCACCGGAATGTGAAGTCTATCCAGTTATCAGCGCAATTGTTTTAGCAAAGTCCATCGCCTCTCTACAAAGTCATAGAACAGTAGCCAAATGTACTGAAAATCTGAAGGAGGCACAATAATTCCGGACCGATATACCTTGAAATTACACATGTGAAAAAGTGGCGAAACCACCCTAATTAAGAGAGCTAAAGGATAATCATGATTGTATCCTTTAGCCTTCTCGCTCTTTTGTAGTAACAAAGCATTTAGCCTTCGTACATACCCTTCAAGGTATTCGGGAGCCGGAGGATTATGACGTTCGTTAGATCGTCCGAAAACATAACGAGCCTCATCTGAATCATAGAACAAGTGGGTAACCTCTACTCCAAGACGTGTCCCATCTGTTTGATTTTCGATGACAATATCAGGCCGATCTGTATGATCAAAGATTATATAATCCTTTCCATACTTACTATTCAATATCTCCACTAAAGCCTGAGCAGCCGTTTCCTCAATGAACCATTTCTCATCAAGTATATTTTCCAAATTATTCCCCCCTAATCCAGGGAATAGCTTACTTTATCTAGTCTGGAAAACCCAACAAGGGATTTCACGCCGACCTCATGTAGTAGCTGACTTGCTTCTGATAGATCTCGTCCTACATTTCCAGCACAATGCGCATCTGAACCTAAAGTAAACTCAATCCCGCGCCGGTGAATATCCTCTATGAGGCGTCTTTCCGGGTAAAATTCCTGAACTGGTTTATACCTTCCATTTGTATTAACTTCCAATACTAACCCCTGCTCAGCGACCACTGTTAAGGCTTCATCAGCCAGTGCCAAAATATCTTTGGAAGGCCTTGCTCCAAATATTTTTATGAGATCAAAGTGTCCAATCGTTGTAAATAATCCACTCTTAGCTGCAAGTGTCACAACCTCAAAATATCTGCTATAAAACTGATCAATATCTTTCTTCCAATGCATGTGTTCTTCTTCAGGAATATCAAAAACCCAGCCATCAAATTCATGCACAGACCCAATAATAAAATCAAAAGGAAACTGCTCTATTAAGTTCTTAATCCTTCCTTCTTCATGGGGACGATATTCAGCTTCCAATCCAATTCTGACAGCCAAATGAGGGTAGTCCTTAGCAACCTCACGGATCATGGGGAAATTCATTTGATCCCAATAATAATCATGATCCGCAAATCCAATCTCTTTTAATCCTCGCCGAGTGGCTTCATCTAAAAAAGCCGCAATAGTTTCCCGGTTAGCCTCTCGATCATTATGCCCGAGAAGATGCACATGCAAATCTAACATCACTAACTCCCCTCTATCTCTTACAGATTCTGTACTCCGGTTCTGATCATTAAATACGGATAATTATCAAGTTCCGACAATGCCGTCTTTGTTGTTGCAGCAGCTAAATCAGCCAAAAAGTTACCCGATAGTTTAACATCTGTTTTTCCTACGATTCGACCCTTTAAAATTCTTAAGCTATGCGGTGCACTTAAGGAATATGAACCAGAAACTGAATCCTGTGTATGTAACCCAAGAACTGATAGAATGAGAACTCCATCCTCAATCCCTTGTAACAATTCCAGCCAAGGAGCCTCGCTCTTATGCTTAATATAGAGGCCAGCCGTCCCCTGTGGAAGGCCAGTCGGCTTCGCACCCCAGCGAACAGCATCTTTCACTCTCAGGTAAGGAGTCTTTAATTGCCCATCCTGAACCAAGACTGTTCGAGATGCCGGAATCCCTTCAGGAGTAACTAAATAAGATCCCAATTCTAAAGGACGGAATGGATCAATCATTAAGGAAAGCTGTTCGTGAAAAACTGGCTTGTTATCTTGAAAACTCTCCTTCGAAAAGGCCCCCTGCCCTTCAATCACTCGATCTCCCGAAAAATTAGGAAGTATAAATTGCCTCACCATATCTTCGGTCATGCCGGGTGCAAGGATTACTTGAGTATTGGCACCAACAGGAGATGCTTCCTTTTGCATCCATTCATACTGATTTACTGTTTGCAGCCATAATTTCTCCTGTTCTTCAGGTCGAATTAGTCTACGTTTAGCAAATCCTGCCCCAATTAAACTGTCAAAAGAAAACCCTGAGGCAAATTGAGATTGTTGATAAGTCACTGCAAGCCCCGTTGAGGTTCGAACATGCCTATAACCCCAAGCAGCTTGAATACTCCCCTGCATCTTTACATTTTTAGGTATGTCCTTTAACCAACGATCGGCCTGATCAAATAGAATTTTGTCATTACCAGTAATAATTGATTTAATCGACCGATCCTCAACCGCTACAAGGGGTAATGATTCAGGAGCAGGTATATGTACGGCATCCGGATCTGCATAAGAAGCTTGCTTCCATTGTTCCAATGCTCTTGGCCAATAATCCGGGTCGCTGGAAAACGGGAGCTGAACCATAGTCTGACTACATGTCCCATCCGACCAGACTAAAAAAACATCTCCACTCTCCCCTTGACGATAACTTGGCGGAGTATAGACACTACCTGGGGAATTATCTTTTATTCCCAAGGCAACTACTTCCGATTCATGAACCACAATTCTCCAGGCTGAGAGTTTAAGCTCCTCATTCTTCGGAGCCCGCTGAGCCTTGTAGAGCAGATCCTCTAATTGAGCTACAAGTTTCATGCCTGTTCTCCTCCTAAGCTTACTTGTTGATCGACATCCATCAGCAAAAATCGATGACTTCCACCGCTTGAGGCCACGGATTGACCACCTTTTCCACATGTACCAATTGCATCATAACAGCCTTCACCAAGGCCGCCACGAATAGCCTCTAAGGCGGAAAGGATTTTTCCACTAAATATAGAAGGCTGATAAATCGGGAGATCAGGATCAGCAACATCTATGATACCATCACATTGAAAAACAAAATCCCCTGTTTTAGGATTAACTTGGCCACCTCTATACCCTAACAAAAGCAGATTCTTCTCCCCAGCAAGCATTTCTCCATGTTGCAAGAGTGTCTCGCGTACAGCTTTAACCTCATCCATCAAATGCTCTTCCGGGGTTAAAGGCAGCATACGCTCAACCAGCAACCGAATATTACTCATTCGGGGCAACGGAATATGTCCGTAACTCTCTGCACGACCGGCCCCAGTTACAGGCATCCCTGCTTCCTCTGCTGAAAAAACGTCCCCCAATCCTGCTTCTAAAATTCCATCTCTCACTATAGTTACAGTCTGCCTGGGCAGACCATTAGCAGAGAATGGCTGATTGGCCCAGTCCCCAATCAACGGACCGTCAATGATACTTACACCAGGTCTGGCAACCCGAAGACCTTTGCGCAATTTCCCATTTTCACCAAGTACGGATTCATTCATATGATCAGATTCCACTGCATGCCCAAAGGCCTCATGGGCCAGTCCTTTGGCTAAACCGTAATCAATAATCAAGGGATAATGGCCACTGGGCAATTGGGGTGCAGCACACACTGCTAAGGCAAATTCAGCTCTGTCAATTGCCTTCTTTTCCAAAATGCTGTCTGCCAGTTCGTCTATTAGCAGGGTTGCATCCATTCCGCTGCGATGAATCAAGGTACTTTGAGCCTTACCGTTATTACGTACCGTCCCTTGATGCATCAGTACCGCTCGTGGAATCACAAAAGACACTAGTGTCCCATCACTTCGTCCAATACACCATACTTCTTCGACCTGACGATAGCTGGATTGCCAAACCCCTTTAGGGAAAGAACTGCTCAGACGAGAATGAAGGGTCATCACCATCTTTTCCAGCTCCGCTAAAGGAATCTCTTCAAACCCTTTTTGAGCCGTATTGGCTACTTCTTCTTGAACAGGAGGTGCCGCCCAGATTTGGCGATTCGCCTTCGAGCCGATACCTTCGTTCCTCAGTGCCAATTGAATAGCCTTTTCGACAAGTTTACGCCCAGTCTCTTTATCTAAAACATCTGAATTAGCAAAGCCTGAGGCCCCCTTCTCCGTGAAGGCTTGGACTCCGATTCCACTGTCTTCGCCGGTGGATACTCTTTCAAAACGTCCGTTACTTAGACGCATACTCCATTCTCTACGGGACTGAGCTCGTACTACAAAATATCCCGCTATCCCTTTAGTTTCTTCCAAAACGGATTGAACCAATGCCTTAATTTCTAGTTGCTCCAAAAAGTATCCCCCCTATATATCCATCTGGTACAATTATGCTTAAAAACCAGACTCGCTACTCTTATCGTTATTATACCACGTAAGACTATTTGGAAACTCTTTGAAGAGAGTTCTAAGATGTCAAATCTACAAACGGCTTATCTCACTATCATTTAGTTATCCTAGATGCTAATTTTCAATCTTAGTCTTCAAATTCGAACTTCGAACTTCGAACCGCGAACCTCCAACTTCGCATAGCCCCTATGGATTCCTCGGAAAAAAATATCCTGAGGCAAGTATAAATACTAATGCCACAGGACATGATTTTAACAGTCTCACTTTTTATTTTTTTATCCCCACTCCTCTCTTTACTTCACTTGCGACAGTTAATCCGTCGCAAGCTTTTTTTTGTTTTAATCTAATTGCTTAACCAATAACTTTCGTTCCTCCGCGAAACCGTAACTCTCGTATAGCCTAAGGGCTTTAACATTATGACTGCTAACCGCAAGACCCAGGTAGGAAATTCCCTGTTCGCAACAATGATCTTCTGCTGCCTTGAGCAATAGTTTCCCCGCACCCTTGCCCCTCCACTCCGGAAGAACCACAATGTCCATAATCCACCCTTGTGTAAGTCCCGTCAGCTCTTCTCTGGCTGAGTCATGCAGAACCAAATATCCTAGCGGATGTACACTTTGAGCCTCCTCCTCTTCCTGTTTTAACTCTTCCACAATAAAAACTTTAGCTTCAGCTTGCTGAATCCAGGTCCAAAATCCTCTAAGAAATTCCTCTCGGTATTTAAGCGTCACCTCCATTGGCTGCTTGCGCCATGGAGAAATACTCTCAGGAATACCAATTTTCCCAAGAGCATACATGAAAGGCCAATCACGAACATTTCCTTGACGAACCTGCATATAATCACCCCTTAAGTAATTTTATGCAATCATCGTTGCTGTCGCGTTTAACCTCAAAAATATAATTGATTGATGGCAAATCCCTTAATAAGGCTCTATTTTTATTAAGTTAATTGCCAAAAGAAACTATATGTTTGGGAAAAAAGTTCTTGATACTTTTATTGGTTAATATATTTAAATCAGCCTTAAAAATAATTATCTGAGACTTCACTCTTCAACGTCTTAAACCAAGCTTGAACTAGAGAGGTGAGATATCTGTACTTAGCAATCCTGGTGCTGGGCCTTTGTCTTTTACTCTGGGGGATGAAAATTCTTCGGCAAGGACTCCAATCATTTGCCGGTCATCGTCTGCACGTTGCCCTTCTTTGGATGACAGAGACTCCCTGGCGTGGATTCTGGAGCGGCTCAATTTCTACGGCAATCCTCCAATCAAGCACCGCCTTAACCGTTATGGCTGTATCTTTCGTTGATGCCGGTCTTCTCCCTTTTGCCAACGCTTTTGCTCTGATCCTCGGCAGTAACATAGGAACTACTTTAACCCCCCAACTGCTTGCTTTTCCTCTCGATCAGATAACCCCTTACGTTATGGTTTTTGGTTCCCTGGGTTTTCTTTTTATCCCATCTCACTGGCGTTATCTATCCCAGTCAGTTTTCGGTTTAGGTGTACTCTTCTTCGCTTTAGGATTGCTTGAAGTCGGGATGGCACCACTTGTTAATTTGCCTCAGATTCAAGATTTTCTTCGCCAACTTGGCGACAATCATATTCAAGGAGTCATCGCAGGTACGGTAATATCCGCTTTACTTCATTCCTCTAATGCAACCACCGGTATCATTATGCTCCTCACGGCAGACGGATGGATTACCCTCCCTACAGCCCTAGCCTTTATCTTTGGAGCAAATATCGGTACCTGCTTCACAGCCGTAATTGCTGCACTTGCTTCATCGCGAGCAGCACAACGTGTTGCCCTATTCCATGTTTTACTCAATGTATTTGGAGTACTGGTCTTTTTCCCCTTTGTCGAGCCCTTCGCTTATGGCCTGACCCTCATGGGGGGCAGCCTCTCTAGACAAGTTGCTAATGCTCATACGATTTTTAATTTGCTGTCGTCACTATTTGCCTATCCTTTGCTGCCTCTAGCAACTAAATTTCTGAAGAAAATATTGCCCTAACTTTCTCTTACTCAGTCCGCTAATTTATAAGTCGATGTTCTATCTCTCCAAAATGCCCAATGAACTTTTAGTACACTTGCCCTTTAATATCAAATTTTTTTGCTATTAAATCACAAATTCCCTGAGCATTATCTAAGTCAAAACAGGGTATCCCGTTATCAAATTCGACATCACTAACAATAGCAATGAGATCTTCAAGTTTAGAGAAAAGCTCTTGATGCACACCAGATCGAAACACTTCAATCTTTGGCTTATCCGCAGATTTATACCCTTCGGTAAAGATCAGATCCACGCCTCGAATTCGTTCTAATACCTCATCCAGGGGCTGATCCTCAGAGACTCGTTCTAGGATCGCAATTCTCTGGGGAGAACTGATTGACACAATATCCGCACCTGCACGGTCATGACGCCAAGTATCTTTGCCGGGTTGATCCATCTCAAACCCATGAACATCATGTTTTAAGGTTGCTACCCGCCATCCCCGGCGTTTAGCCTCGCTTATGAGTTTTTCTAAGAGTGTTGTCTTTCCCGAGTTAGACTTTCCACCAACTATCGAGATAACAGGAATTCGAAAAGGCTTTAAGCTTATATTCATGTTCTTACTCTCCTCAGTCAACAATCCAGCGTGCCGCTAAGAGTTCTCCAACTTTAACAGACCCATGGTTTGCCGGCACATCCACCAATAAATGACTGCCAATCATCGAGCGAAGTATTCCTGACCCCTGTGCGGATGCCAGGTCCGCCCAGATTACTCCGTCTTTAAAAACCGCCTGAGCTCGTAAGAAGCGCCGTTGTTTACCACTCTTTTCAAAGCTGTTAGCCATTCTTACCTGGAATTCCTTAGCCTTATAGGCGGCATGTCCTGCAAATTTAAGAAGTATTGGACGAACCAAGAGTTCAAAGGTTACCATTGCAGCGGCCGGATTTCCCGAAAGAGAGAAAAAGAATTGCTTTCCTTTTTGCCCCACTGAAGCCGGCGTTCCAGGTTTTAAGTTCAATTTCCAAAATAACATCTCACACCCAAACTGGGTAAGAGCCTGCCGCATTATATCGTATTCCCCTACAGAGGCTCCACCGGTTGTTATGATGACATCTGCTTCAGCAACCTTCTCTAAGGCCGCGAGGGTATCCTCTATCTGATCTGAAACAGTGGGGATAACTTCAACCTCAAACCCTGCCTGTCGGAGCATTCCGCGCAAGGTATAACTGTTACTATTATAAATTTTTCCTGGGCTCAAAGACTCGCCCACATCCATCAGCTCGGAGCCTGTGGACAGTAAGCCAACCCGGGGACGGCGAAACACTTCAACTTGATTCACACCAACAGCAGCAATCAAGCCAATTGCTGGTGGAGTTAGACAAAAACCTCGCCTTATCAGAATATCCCCTTCCTTTATTTCTTCCCCTTTTGGGACAATATTTGAGCCTGGCAGAACAGGACGAAAAATCGTCACTTGATTACCTTCCTGCTCTGTGTCCTCCATACGCACTACACAATTAGCTCCCGGTGGAATCGGGGCACCGGTAAATATCTTGGAGGCCTCATCCATCCCGATAATCTGTTCCGAGGGAAACCCTGCCGGAATTTCATTGACTACCTTAAGTTTAAGTTCTTTGGAGACAGCCTCTGTTGCCCGATAAGCATACCCATCCAGGGGAGACCGCGCAAAGGGGGGCATATCAATTTTTGATCGCACATCCTGAGCTAAAACACGGCCATAGGCATCAGCAATAGAGACGTACTCTGTATCGACCAACTGAATATTAGCGAGAACCATCTCCAGGGCCTCTTCTAATTCGATCATTATTTTCATACTATTGATTCCTTCCGTTACAAGTTGTTAACGGTTCTACAATTTCTTTATAACTATTTTTTTTATGAACTTGAACTTATTACTAGAATAAGTGTATCGATAATTCCCAAGGTTGTCAAAAAGAACCTGCCAAAATGACAGGTTCTTCTTCTCTGAAGTTAAGCTTAAGGATTTGCACGTATCTTCTCGAATTGTACTCTACCCGCTACGCGATATATATCTAAACTTCGATAGGCTTCTTCTATTTGAATGATTTCTTTACCAACAGCAATTACCACATTTGCGTGGCAGTATTCTACATGTAGACGGCTGGTGGGACTTATCTGAACAAATGTAGAACTCACTTCTGATCCCCCTAGTTCGCGAATCTGAACCTTGCCCCCGGCCAAAATTTTCCCGCCCCGACATACACCTTGTATCGTAACGTCTCCTTCTACTCGAATGTGCGAATTGTAGGTTCCTTTTAGACATTCAAAAGATCCTCCGCACTCAACGCTAGCCCCCTGTAAATAATTAACACTAAAACTTAGCTTGTCCGGGAGTTCGACAGTTAAGTTTTCAATGAATTGGCTAAGGGCCTGATTTACACGCTGCAAGAATGGTGTAGACTGGAGTTCTAATGGGCCTAGCCCTGATAGAAAGTGTTTTGCTGTTCGGATAGATACAATAAGCCCTTCAGTAATAATTTCGTCATGCTTATTTTCTAACACAAATTTCTCCACCTTTTGTGCTAGTTTGGGCAGTTCGAAGAATTGCCTTTCTATAATCATCTTTAAACATTGCCCGGGTTTAAGATTAATTGCGTCAGGAGAATTACCGAAATCTGCAGAACGTTGTAAACAAAGGGTAAGTTGAGCCTCTAATTCAGAAACCAGACGGAGGAGCTCTGAACGAATAACATATTTTTCTCCGATAATAACCTTTCCGCCAATAAGATTTTGATATATCTTAGCACCTTTTTCCGCTCTTATCTCAGCATGTGACACTGATCCTTTAACTTCCAGTTTTCCTCCAACGAAAACTCGAAGCCCATCTTGAACATTGCCATTTATAAACACATCCCCCGGAAATTCAATACTTCCAGAAGCCAGATCCACATCACTATTTTGAACTAAGATATTCTCTACCATGTAGGTTCGTTCATCGATCCGAATAGGTTGTCCGGAACAGGCAGCTATTACTTCAAGTTGATCCTGAGAAAGACAAACATTCTTTTTTAGCCGAAACTGAAAATCCTTTACCGATGCTGCAGGGAGATCTCTGCCAAAGACGTCCTTACCTGGGATACCTGGCCTGCCGGGGATCTTACGAGCTAGAACAGCCCCTTCTTCAACTAGCTTCAACTTTGAGGCAAAGAAATCAATTTTTTTATCTTCCAAAGTATTTAGTTCTTGGGGTCTTCCTACAAAGTCTTCTAATCGAGCATGTTCGGGTGGAACAGGAATTGTTGCTTCAGCTATTACAAGCTCATTGTACCCTTTGACCCCGATTATTTCCTCCCAAATTCCCTGTCGTATTCCATAAACGACCTTTAACCGTTCCAGGTCTGAAGTTAACTTTGCCTCATCCCACATACCCTGTTGATCCTGTGAATTCTCCCATAAGGTATACTTAGCTATATCAATTTCTTCTGACCCAGGAAGGCTCACAGGTAGGGTATAATGCCCCGCGGGCTCATGTTTTACTTTCGCCATAACTGACAAACCCTGAAAACGTATATCCAGTTCCCAAGTCAAGTGACCCTTCTGCACAACCGGATGGAACTCAACTTCATCGCCAGGTTTAACGTTAAAAGGCCTAACTTGAAGAACTCCGTTAAACCATACTTCACCAGCCTTCTCAGAGGGAATGAAGAGTCTGGATCCTTTACCAAGAACTATAATATAATTCGAACCATCCCTTGTTACTAGACTAGGTTCTAAAACTGGAGTTTGGCTCACATCATCCCAAATAACCTTCACCTTCCACTGACGGGAAAATAAACTAGGTTTATCGATCACTTCAAGGGTGATATTTTCCGGCATAGTATTAAGTTTTAGTGCCCATTCTTTCTTAATCTCTTCAAGGGAATGTGACTGAACAACTATTTCCGGCATAATACCACCCTGCTTTCAACGTGTTGCTATTCTTTTAATAATATCATAATTCTCATTAGGCCCTATAGGTCTTTAGTCCCAAATTATCAGAAATGTTAGGACTAAAGACGTTGGAGGGGATAATTCTCTTAACCTAATTTGTTGTGTTAAAAGAACCATCCCCTCAACATGTCTCCTTGACTCTATTCCATCTGATAGCCAGGTGATTTTCTTCCATTAGGATCTTGGCTGTTACCCGGAACCTGAGGAAGTGGTTTTGTAGGCGTAGGAATTACTGGCTTTAGCAAATCTACAGGTTCCTGACCAATGATTTTCTCGGTTGTCTTCCCTTGAAATAAATTCTTAACGACTTGTTTCACTTCAAGCGGATCAACTTTCCAATAGCTTATCCCCTCTAAATCCAGAAAAGATCCGGGCAGTGTTTGAGCCACCATATTTGAACTATCGAATCCAACCGCTACTTTAGCTAAGGTCAAAATATCCTTAGAGGATAAACTGGTGTTCACTGCATCCATAACTTGGGGAACAAGGAAGGGAAGTTTGGGAATTGTGCTTAACTGAAACATTTCTTTAGCTACAGCCTTAAGTACGACTTGTTGTCTTGCGGTTCGTGAAATATCTGCTAAAGCATCATGCCGAAAACGAGCATATTGTAAAGCTTTAGAACCATTTAAGACCTGTTCTCCTTTGCGAAGATTTATGTAGCCATCCTCATCATCACCAGTCTCGTAATACATGTCTTTCTCGACATTGACTGTGATCCCGCCTAAAGTATCGATAATCTTTTTAAACCCTTGAAAGTTAGTTTGAACATATCCCGCTATTTTTTCCCCTGTTAACTCTTCCACGGTTTTCTCAAGAGTATCTAAATCTGTCAATGAAACAATCTCATTAATTTTCTTGTAGCCGTGCCCTTTAAGTAGGACTCTCGTATCCCGGGGAATAGAGAGTAAGCTTGTCCGCTTAGTTTTTGGATCCACGCTGGCTAGGATTATAGTATCTGTGCTAAATTTCTTTTGTTCCGGACGTTGATCTGCTCCGATGAGCAATACACTAACCCGATCTTTAATTCCTTCATCTATAGAATCTGATAAATTCATATTATCCCTGCTTGTTTCCTTACCTGAATCAAAAAACACCATATATCCAACAGCCCCGGCTGCTATAACTACAGTAAAGGTCACAACCATCAAGATTATCTTCATCGCACGAAGCACAGCACCAACTCCATTAAGTAACTTCTTTATACTATTATACCCAACTTTATCGTTTAAGAAAGAATACTCACAAAATCTTCAAGAAAGCAAGAAAGATAATTAAAGTAAACTTGTTCTCTTTCACTGAACAATGAGGCTTCAAGTGAGAACTCTATCACACCTGAAGTTTACAAGAGTATCGGATATTCGTCAAAATCACCCAGAGGGATTTCCGAAACTCTATCCACAAAGCTATGTCCATACCGCATCACAAAAGTTAAGGGATTCAAAACTCGTTCTTGCCTGGAATTGTTAGGAGTAATCCCATTTTCAAGCTGTTGCAAGCGGCTTAACTGATCCTTACAACGTTTTCGCTGGGCCTGCCAAATCTTTCTTTCTAAATACTCTAACTGATATTTTACTTTTGCCTCATTTCGCTCCAGCCATTCACTTACATTGACATCGATATCCTCCAGCGGCTTAAGCTCAGCATAGCTCTTCCTTATCTGATTGCGTAAATGCTGAAAACGTTCATCAATATTTAGCATATCTTGTTCTCGGATACAACGGTTTCGATGTTCCTGCAAACCGCTGTACACATCTTCAAGCTTTAGTCCCTGCCTTTTTAAACTTTTTTGCCAATAAGCCGTTAAAACAACTGCAGAAAGCCGTGGATAAAGGATCGGCATTATAAATCCTAACTTCGCAAAAACTTCTCCAAGCTGCGCCCAATAATTCAATTCTCCCGGGCCGGGAACATAAGCCAAGGTAGGAAACAGATATTCCTGAACGATAGGACGGGTCACCACATTAGGAGAAAAGCTTTCAGGATTTCGAGTCAGTAGCTGGTTAAGGGCATCCAAACTCCATGTTTTCTTTTGTCCACGCAGATAAAATGATTGCTCCCTGAAGAGAATTGCTCGTCGTTCCGGTACAGAAAGAAATAAATTTACCTCTCCGCCGGTTGGCTTTATTTGTGGCTTAAATCCCAGGTCGACCCATTTTTTTGTGCGTTCGGCCAAGGCATCCCGTACATCCCCGTGCATTTTTAAGATCTGCTCGTACATCGGCGACGCCAGTTGCTTAAATTGCGGAATCATTGGATCGAAAAAAATTAGCCCCCATTTCTGTACAAGCCACTGCAATGTTAAAGCAAACCATTGAGTCAAGTTCTCAGCTTGTTCGGTTATCTGCCGACATTTCTTAATAACGGAAGCCCTAAATTCGCTCTCCGGCATGTCTAATAGTTGTGTTTCAATCGTTTCCCACGAGGGTACTTTTTGGTGACCAATAGATTTTCCGCCCCCGTCACCCGGCAGAAGACAAGGGACTATACTTCCCTGAGAATTTAACAAGTAGGTCTCGCGAATCTCTTGCCAGTCATGATCTTCCCCGGCAATCCAAAAAACCGGAACAACCGGACGTCCGAGTTTTTCACGCTGTTCTTTAGCCAGTAGTATTGCGGTCATAGCTTTATATAGGGTATATAAAGGTCCTGTCAAAATTCCCGCTTGTTGCCCTGTGATCACCGCCAGAGTTTCTTTATTTCTTAGTTCTTCAATCATCTTAAGGGTTTCTGAATTAGACCCTAAATTGAGATGATACACTTGCAAGGTATCTGCCAGAAGCTCTCTGGAATAAGTTCTGGAGTCCAAATAAACTGCTCTTTTTTCAAAGCTTGCTTGTGCTTTTGGATCCCCACCGGGAAAAAATAAAGCTACTTGTTCAAAACAAGTAGCTATGGTTTGCACTAGATCTCTCATCTCTATCCCTCCGCTACCTTACCAGTTACAGCGGTATTTTATCATGCACGACTGGAAACCGCAATTCTGCCTCCCTCGCCTTGATTAACTCGTCCGATTACGGCAGCAGCAGGAGTGTTATTGGCCTGTAGTTCCTTAATTAGTAACTCAACACGATCTTCAGGAACAGAGATTAGCAACCCGCCAGAGGTAATCGCATCAAAGAAGATAATTCTGAGTTCTTCTGGGACCTCCGCTTCAAAATCCACCTTATTCTCAAGATGACGTCGATTAGCCTGAGTCCCTCCCGGAATGGCTTTTTGTTGGATACAATCCCAAACACTATCTAAAACCGGTACAGCCTCTGCATAGATATCGGCACTGCAGCCACTTGCCTCCAGCATTTCATGCAGATGGCCCAGCAGCCCGAAGCCTGTAACATCCGTCACAGCATGAACCCCGACAGATATTGCCGCTTCAGCAGCCCCTTTATTTAGAGTTGCCATAACTTTAATGACTTCGGCTTCCGCCTCCGGTGACACGATGCCACGTTTTATCCCGGTAGTAATAATTCCAACCCCCAGAGGCTTAGTAAATACCAAAACATCCCCTGGCTTGGCTTTAGCATTAGACAAAACCTGGTCTGGATGCACAATCCCCGTAACCGACAATCCGTATTTGGGTTCAGGATCATCAATAGAGTGACCACCAACAAGTATCGCTCCTGATTCCCGAATTTTATCACTTCCACCTTGCAAAATCTTCGCTAAAACTTCCATGTTTAGTTTCTTCACCGGGAAAGAAACTAAGTTCATAGCAGTAAGAGGCTTAGCCCCCATTGCATAAATGTCACTTAGGGCATTTGCGGCAGCTATCTGACCGAAAGCATAAGGATCGTCTACAACAGGAGTGAAGAAATCAACACTTTGTACAATGGCTTGTTCTGCATTAATCCGGTAAACCCCGGCATCGTCAGAAGTTTCCATACCTACTAAAAGGTTAGCATCCTCTTGATTAGGCGGTAAATAGCGCAATACTTGCGCTAGGTCCGAAGGACCTATCTTGCATCCTCAGCCAGCCTTGGTAGACAACTGCGTCAACCTAACCTTATCCGTTGTTGCATTCTGGGAGATATTCAGATCCATCTTCAAAACCACCTTAGTATATTAATTATCGTAAACTATCATGCTTTTATCACAACTTGTAATAATGCTACGTCAACTATTCAATCCAACTTACATTTTTATTGCTCCCACTCCGCTAACCGCCTGACAACTTCCTCTCTATCGCCCTTTAGAAAAGTTCTAACATCGATTACTATCCAATCCTTATGAATTCTTGACAGAATGGCTACCGAACCTAAGCGCAAAAACTTCTCCAATTCAATAACGCTTCCTTGCCTTGGTCGAATAGTACATACCCAGGTAGGCAGCTCAACCGTTGGCCATGCTCCTCCACCTACCTGAGAGACATCCTCTTGCAACTTAACATCAATTTTTTGGTTCGGCAAAAGTGCCGTAAATAATTCAAACGCAACTTCATATAGTTTATCCAAAGGAGCAGAGAGCATCCTCCAAACGGGAATTTCACTGAATTCACCGTTGTCATATAAGCGAAGAGTTCCTTCTAATGCCGCTAAGGTTAATTTATCAACTCTTAATGCTCGAGTTAATTGATTTGCCCTTAATTGTTGGATAAAACTCTTTTTGCCAACAATAATGCCGGCCTGTGGCCCGCCAAGCAATTTATCTCCACTGAAGGTAACAAGGGAGAGACCCGATTTAACAGTTTGTTTAATAGTTGGCTCTGGTGGAAAACCTAAATTAGCCCCATCGAAGAAACTTCCGCTTCCTAAGTCCTCCATCACAGGCAGACCCTTATCTTCTCCGAGTTTTACAAGTTCCGCTCCCGAAACTGTATGAGTAAATCCTTCGACCCTGTAATTGCTTGTATGAACTTTCAATAGCATGGCTGTTTCCGAACTAATAGCAGCTTCATAGTCCTTTAGCCAAGTCTTATTGGTAGCTCCGACTTCTACTAATTTTGCTCCGCCAGCTTTTAGAACCTCAGGAATTCTAAATGAGCCTCCAACTTCCACTAATTCCCCCCGGGAAACGATGACCTCTTTCCCTTGGGCAAAGGTATTCATCATCAACAAAACCGCCGCAGCATTATTATTGACTACCATCGCTGCTTCTGCACCAGTCAACTTACAAAGCAACTCTTCCACATGAACGTAGCGTGAACCCCGCTCTCCAGTCTGAATATTTAACTCAAGGTTACTGTATCGTTCTGCCTGTTCTGAAATAAAACGGGCCACTTCCGGTGCCAGGAGGGCTCTTCCGCAATTTGTATGTAAAACAACTCCAGTGGCATTAATTACCCGCCGCAAACTAGTCTCACCCTTGATCAACTTTTTAAAAAGGTCTTTTTTTATGGTGGGCCACAGAGAAGCTTCAAATTCTTCAAAAGGATTAGCATAATTTCGGTTAATATCTTCCCTAATACTTTGTAGAACCTGTCGAACATACAGAGTCATGCGAGGCGTCCAACCCTCATTCGCCATAAATGGACTGAATTCTATTTCATCTTCTAATCGAGAGAGCACTTCATGAACAGCCGGAAGAGCCCTTAAGCGCCTAAGTATCTCTTGTTCCACTGATTATCAACTCCTTAGAGGGAAACTATTTTATCGACCAAATTCCCTGAATCCAGCCCGCAAGCTTTTTAGGATTTCGACAGCAGAATTAGCATATGATAAAGGAAACTTAACACACTTGCTGAAGCAATTGTCATCAGGCCTCCTTTGCCTTTGACCTTTGACTTCTGATTTCGAGGAGGTATTCCATGTCTAATATTAGCCCTGACTCAACTTGCGCAATCAAACAGCCATCTCATCAAGCTGTTATCCTTCTCTTCAAGGCACGCCCACAATCAAGAGAACAATTTTCCCCTTGTATCTTTTGCGGTAAGACTATGAGAATACATAAATTCAAAGGCAAAACCGTATGCATCAATTGTTTACGTCAAATACCTGCTATTTTCTCTTGTGGTTAATGGTCAAAGGGCTTTCTTATTTCTATTTATGTATTTTGTAACTCCTGATCAAAAGATACAAAATTGTTTTAAATTAGTTATAAAAAGGTGGCTAACGTAAATTCCTCAGGTTCAGGCTGATGAGTGAGGATTTTAAGCCTAGTATAAGAAAGGGAAGCATATTGCTTCCCTTTTTGAGTCTAGTTTTCTGTCGGCTTATTGAAAGCTGCATTCAATGTCTGCACGGCTTTTTCTCGAATTATTTCTTTTCCGTGTTCAGTGAGGAAAGACTTTGTTATACCTACGATTTCACCGTATTCATCAAGGATTGCTTCTGCCAAATACCTTTTCTTGCCTGTACCCATTCGATTGAGTACAAGATAGTATTCATTTTCGAATTCATACAACCCCGAACGAAGCTGAGCGAATTCCGGTAGCCTCCCTATAGCCGAGATTACATCTTCAAAGTCGTTAAAGACATAGACCAATTCCGTAATTCGGCCTCTGGATACTTTCCGGCCAGCTTTCTCTTTAACAGAACCCTCAATTTGATCTTCTTGCTTCATAATTGTAATTACAAACTCATCATTAGTCGCCACTGTAGCCTGGATCCAGAAAGGTTGATCTAGGTTAAATTCAACCTCTTCCCTTGCTTGCGCGATAAGTTCCCAGAACAATTGCTCCGTCTTAGCTGACCGCTGAAATAGATCAGCCATCGTAATATCCCTGTCAGTTAATTCTGTTAAAGAGATAAAGATGCGGATGGTATGCTCATTAACTTTCTGGACACGCATATTCCCACTCTCCTTTCCGCATCGCTTCTTACTTTAGAATATACATATTCTATCATATTCACATTATAGCATATTACGCCAAGACTTTTTCTGTGAAATCCAATAAGATTGCACTTTGTTCCTAAACCTAGAGGATTAAAACATCATGTCTGAACTATCCCACCTTATTATAGAAAGTTTAGATTTAGGGCACAGGGGTATAGTCTTTCCCATTTTAGACTTTGGCAACCGTCAGTATCCCCTAAATTGAATATTATCGAATCATATTTAGTAGATGACTTACTTTACAACAAACTGCTACTGCTAACTATCTCACATCGTATGACTTCACGCCTCGTAGGCAGATACATTAGCCTAACTTGATCATCAACATTTAACCGCTGGTAAACAAAAAAATCTATATACAATTTCGTTTGATCAGTACCACTACGAATATCCACACTATATATGCTTAAAGCTGAGTCAAAGCTCTTTCCTTGAACGGAACCTTCAATAAGGCCAGGCTCAGCGAACCAATCCGGCTGGGAAAACAATAATAATTGAGTATATACACCTAATACCCCTACCCAAATTACGATTTTCAGCGACAAGAGCAAGAAACCCCAAGCATGGCGAGCATTACGCCATGTAGTGACAAATTTCCAAATCAATCTGAAGAGTATGACTCCGAATATCAAAAAGAGTACGACCAAACTTGGCCAAGTCGTACTCCAAAGATAGCCATAATAGTCTTCCATTACCTACCCCTTTACATCCACTAAAAGTACAGTGATTATCTAAGATCCTATATTTCTTTAGGTTTCAACTATAAATTCGCTAAAAAGTCATAATCTCCTTCTCTTTTTACAGAAATTTAATGGTAGTTAAAACAAATGAGGAGCGATATTCCACGCTCCCCACTATTAATAATTGTGCTAAGTAAACTTCTTACTTTGAAGAATCAACATCAGACAGCTCTAATACTATTCTGCCTTAACAAATTGTTTCTTGCTCGCACCACAAGAAGGGCAAGCTTTCGGACGGCAACGACCTTCAGCTGTTGTACTGCATTGGGAGCATTTCCAAACCGCCATCTTAATCTACTCCTCAAAAAAGTTTGTTTATTTCTATCGGTCGAAAATGATTTGAGTATAGTATATCATGTTAATCGTACAACTCAACTTTTAGCAGAAGAAACTATTAAAACAGTTATGGTTTATTGTGTTTTTAAAATCACTCATTGACGTCAGTGATTGCTTCAAATACTCCCTCTGAGGCTATACCAGCTGAATTCAAAGTGAAAACCGCAATATGCGTTAGACCGGTTGAATCGGTATCGTCCGCAATTGTATAGGTATTCGTTCCAACAGCCACTTTTGCTAATTTTGTTCCTTTTGTGGTTCCATTAGTTGATGTGTAGATTTCATAGTGAGTTACTTCAGAAACATCGTCTGGAGCTGTCCAAGAAATTTCGCCACCAATTTGATCTTTGTCAGTATCAGTATCTGTAAAAGATAGATCACTTACTATTTCTGTAGGTAGATCTAATTCACTTTCAGCATCATAAGCTTGTTCGACTCTTTCAGACTCTTGTGCCCCTCTGCTTGTTACAGATACCCAAACTGAACCTGCCCCTCCACCACTCAATTGCCGAATGGTAACTGAAGCTTCATCTTTACCGGTTGCAACTGTGGCCTTACCTAATAATTTTCCACCCGATGCACTACTATAAACTTTAACGATATCACCAACGTTTAGTTCAGAAACAATAACCTTATCATTTTTACGTAAATTATTCTGTACGGTGATCTCAGAGGGCTCCTTTGATCCAGTTTCTTCAGGAAAATATTTCTCGCACTTCTCTGATTCTCTTTTCCCTTTACTTGTTACCGATACCTGGACTTCTCCTTCATCTGTACCTAATTGGCGGATATTCACTACGGCGATCACTGATCCATTTTTTCCTTTGATTGCTGTAGATTTTCCCAACAATTTCTCTAGATGATTGTAGACTTTAACAATATCTCCAACTTCGAGAATGCTACTCTCCTCATCATCAGTGACTGTCACAGTATCAGTTATACCAGCATTATTTACTATAGTAATGTTATGCTCTGCCAGTTCATATGTATAAGACTCTTCGTCATAGGCCTTAGTACACTTGTCGGATTCTTTATTACCCAATCTTGTTACGCTAACCGTTATTTCACCTTCGTCGCTTCCTAATTGTGGTATGCTAACAGTTGTTTCGGTCTTGCCTTTAGAGACCGTTGCTTTTCCCAATAATTTAGTACCAGCTTGGTCATACACTTTAATGATATCTCCAACCTCTAAATCTGAGACTGTTACTATATCGGCGGCACCAGCATTGTTATCAACGGTGATGCTCTCGGGTTCTAGTTCTTCGGTTGCTTTCATTGTTACAACTGATCTGGCACTTTCTAAAGTAACCGATACATACACATCAGTGCTTATATTTGATAAGCTAATAATTGCACTAGTTTGTCCCGTTTTTACTGTTGCACTTCCTAATAACTTCCCGTCAGAAGCTTGATCATAAATCTTTACTGTTGCACCCACGGGCAGACCGGTGACTTCAATGGAAGGTTTCCCGTTAACAGATGTAATGTCACCAATACTGATCGCGTTAATCACATCCTCAGCCATGTTAATATCCGGTTCAATATCTGCTGCTTGTACAAGGCCTACAGGTGATAGGGCAAAAACGAGTCCAAATAACGCTGTGTACATTATTTTCTTTATGCCTTTTATCAAATTAATCTCTCCTCTACTTTGAACCTAACCATGGACTAGGCCCTCTTTCTTAGCTTAAGCTTCCCAACTTTTCTTGTGCAACCCCCCCATAATCTTTTGTACATAGGCCTGAGTTTCCTTATATGGAGGAATTCCATTGTATTTTTCCACCGCGCCTGGGCCAGCATTATATGCTGCAAGGCTTAGCGGGATATTCCCTTGAAAACGATTGAGTAAATCTTTAAGGAAATGTGTTCCCCCATCTAAGTTTTGTGTAGGGTCATAGGCATTATTAACTCCATAAGAAGCTGCCGTCCCCGGCATTAACTGCATTAAGCCCATAGCCCCTGCTGGTGATGTTGCCTTTGGATTAAACCCTGACTCCGCTTTGACAACTTCCTGAATCAAATTAGGATCTACTCCATATTTTTGAGCCATAGAATAAATCAAATGATCCAGAGCACTTGAGTTACTGCCTTTAACCTCAGAGGTCTGAACATTGTTGTAACTATCTTGGGCAACCCTTGATGAAGATTGAAATAGATTATTAAGCCCCTGAGATGCATTCCCCTCTCCCCCAAGAGCTGCCTTTAGTAAAGTCGCAAATAAAAGCGGCGTTGTACTGTTGCTATCACTTGAGCCGGACAGATCCATCCTATCAGTTTGAGTAGACTGCCAAGAAGAATTCATCTCTTGAAGTTGATATAAAAGGAGCATTTGGGCAATGTTCACTGAGTAACCTCCAATCTAGATGTAATAGGGGAATTATAGTCTTAGGGTATAACTAGGAAACTAATCGGTTTAACCCTTGTACCTCATTGTTCTCCAGAATTTGTTCAGGAATTAGTTTAATGATTATCAACTATATCTTTCCAACCTCATTAACTGCTTTTCCTAACAGTTCATCTTGAGTTTGAATTACTTTTTGATTTGCTTCATACGCTTTCATCACTGACATCATATTTACTAGTTGTCCAGAAAGATCTACATTAGATCTTTCAATTGCCCCCTGCTGAACTTGGGCCCCAACCGATGCTTGAACACCTTCAGTTGCATTATATAAGGATTGACCTTCCCGTTGTAAAGCATCTTCAGGAATCTCAACAATACGCAAACGGTTAACTTCCTGGCCTTGATCAAAAATCATACCCTCTGAGCTAACTCTAAAATCGGAACTCAATGGGCCTATTGGGCCTTCTTCTCCTTGAACTGTAAAGCCCTCTGACGTTCTAAGCATTCCTTCGCTATCCAACTGAAAATGCCCATTACGAGTATATCGATCTCCGTCCGGAGTCTGGACTACGAAGTATCCTAATGTTGTAAGGGCTAAGTCTGTCTTGACATCCGTTACATCTAACGATCCCTGAACATTCGATCTGGTTATTTGGTCGACTCCTAAACCTGTCCCCATTCCACCAAGGGCTACAGCCTCAGAAGTACTATTTCCCCCGATACGATAAATCTGTTTCGAGGGAAAAGAAATATTACTGGCAAGCTGTTCTTTGAAGCCGGCAGTCTTTATATTGACAACGTTATCTCCGATGACTTCGCTTTGCGTTTGTGCGGCTATCATTCCTGTAGCTGAAGTATATAATCCGCGTATCATTTCTATCCCCCCTTTATCCCTTAATTACCATTCTCATCAAGCCTAATTGTGATGAGATGGCTCGAGTAAGGGAGTTATAATACAAGCCATTTTCAGCAACATTTGCCATCTCACGATCTATATCCACGTTATTTCCATCATTGCGCAGAGAGGTAGTTCGATCTGTGACGATCCCTAATCCATCAATTTCAGCGGACATACTACTTAGGTGTTTGGGGGAGGTCTGCTTCATTTGTAAAACCGGACTTTCTTCACCTAAGGCAGCACCGAGAGCCATTTGAAAATTAACATCGGATCGTTTAAAGTTGGGAGTATCAATATTCGCAACGTTATTAGACAGAACCTGTTGCCTCAATGATGAGGCATCAAGTCCGGTCTGCAAAACATTCAGTACGGGTCTGTCTAACCAACCTGCCATGACCTTACCTCCTCAAGGAATTAGCAATCCCCCACATTTTATCTCCATCCTGGACTAGCCTGGCATTCGCTTGATAAGCCCTTTGAGCCTGGATGAGATCGGTCATAGAGGCTGCAATGTCTACGTTTGATTGTTCCAGAGAATGACTGCGAACAACCCCTAAAACCTGATTACCCACCAAAGGGCTTCCCGGTTGTCCAGTCTGAGGCTCGCCAGAGTTTTCTGTAGCAAGAAAAAGATTGTTATCTGTTCTCTGTAAACCCCCAGGATTTTGGAAGCCAACAAGGGTAATTTGACCAAATGTCATAGACTCCCCGTTAATTACTCCGGTTATCTCCCCGTTTTCAGCTACCACTAAATCGGAAGCACCTTCAGGGATCATAATTGCCGGTTGAACCACATTTCCTTGCATATCCGCAAGCTGTCTGTTTGCATCTATCTGAAATGCTCCTACTCGCGTATAGCTCGTTTCCCCATTCGAAGTCTGAACCTGAAAAAAACCAGACCCGTCTATTCCTAAATCCCACACACGATCGGTATTACTTAAATTTCCTTGTTGAAGGTTTATACTGCTAGAGCCATAAAGCACTCCGGCACCTACATCGAAGGTAGCCACTGCATTTCCGTTTTGTTCGGTTACAGTATTTCCTGATCGCACCTCGGTGGATAATGCCTCACCAAAAGCCATTTGACTTGCCTTATACCCCTGAGTATTAGCATTTGCCAAGTTGTTTCCGATGGTATCTATCGCAGTTTGTTGGGCTAGAAGTCCAGACATGGCTGTCCCTACTAGGCGCATTAGGCAAACCTCCGTCTCATCAATATCAGTCTAAATCTTAACGTTTAAGATTTATAAGTTCTTCTAAGAGAGTGTCTGAAACAGTAATTACTCGGGAATTAGCCTGGAAACCACGTTGGGTTACAATCATATCCGTAAATTCCGTAGAAAGGTCGACATTAGACATTTCGACAGTATTAGAGACAATACTTGCTCGGCCATCTTCCCCGGCGGCACCAATGCTAGGTGCCCCAGAGTTGTTTGAAGTGGAGAGAAAATTCCCACCTATATTTGCCAGGCCAGCCTCGTTAGCAAAGGAGGCTACAGCGATTTGAGCAATTTTATGGGTCACTGAGTCTACCCCATTGCTATAGACACCGGTAATTACTCCACTTTGGTCGATGCTATAGTCTGTAAGAGTATGAGCTTTGTTGGTAAAATCATAGCTAATTAAGGCAGCTCCTGTAGCATCAGTCGCAGTAGCACCATCTTCTTGGTTAGCTCCGAGAGTAATTTGATATTTTCCGTTGACAGCTTTTACGACATATTCCCCATCACTTGGTGTATCAGATGTCGATAGGGTATATTTAAGATCATCTAAATAAATATTTGTGCCTGGTTCAGGCGGATAGTCCACTGTTATTTGAGTAGCACTGTCAGCCGTTATACTCGTTATGTTGTTTCCAGTAGCTGCAGGGGCAATATAATGGACATTTGCAGCAGAAGTGGTCACATCATAATTTGAGGCGAAGGTTACATAACCAGTCGCTGGGTCATAGGAGAATTGGCCTGCTGCAGGGGTTGTACCCGTTGGAACCCTCGTTAAACCATCGATCGTCAAGTTTTCAGCATTTGTGACACCCGTATCGTATTCAGGCGCAGTTGTTTCAGTAAGGTCACCAGATACACTAAGAACTGCTTCTTCAGATATCGGAAAAAAAGTATCTGTTGCTAATTTATCTCCAATCTTAAACCTAATATCTGCTGCTGCACCCCATACAACTGGAGTGGTGTCATCCGCACCCCAGCTAAACCCTTGCACTTTTGCTCCAGTTGCAGGATCAATAAGAGTACCTGCGCTATCTTGACCAAATCCGCCGGCCCGAGTATAAACTTGCTGCCCGTTATTATTCAAGACAAAGAATCCGCTTCCCTGCAACATCATATCTGTGGCATTTCCTGTTGATTGCGAACTTCCTTGTGTCATAATTTGGTCGATAGATCCCAGCATTACACCTAAACCAACTTGCACGGTGTTTGTTCCGCCTTGATTTTGAGTAGGGGCTGAAGCACCTTTCAAATTTTGACTTAACATCGTGGAAAAGGATACTCTACTCCGCTTATAGCCAGTTGTATTTACGTTAGAAATGTTATTTCCGATAACATCCATTTTGACCTGGTGATTTTTCAACCCGGAAATGGCTGAATATAATGAACGCATCATAAGACGTTTTTCCTCCTCATTGACTATTTATTTTTACCTAAGTTAGGCTTATAAAGACTTAAATAATTTCAGTATCAGTGCCAGAATCTGTATTGATAACATTATCGTTATTAATGCTAGTATCTGTTTCTGGGGCTGTGTTCTGATCTGTGCTTGTATCTGATACCGTATCCAGCTCTAGGTCTGTTTCATCCTCTGTATTTTCTGTCGGCTCCTCAACGTCCGGAGTAACTACAGGAGTAGGCTCCTTAATAAGTGTCAGCAGACCTAATTCGATATCTTTCAAAGATCCATCTGCCTTGCGAACTTGAAGCTTCGGATCTCCATCAAGCCACTTTACTGCTTCGACAGTACCCTCTATAACGGTGACTCCGTCAATATCTACTCCGCTTACCCATTTACCAATCATCGCCGCACCTTGGGTAAGGGCTGACTGTTGGGAAAAAAAGGTCATACTCTTTGACAAGGTTTCCATGGATGCTGCAATATTGTTCATCTGCTCTAAAGAGCTGAAGGAGGCCAATTGGGCAATAGACTCTTTGTTATCTACAGGATTCAAAGGATCCTGATTTTGTAGCTGAGCAACCAATAACTTGAGAAAATCGTCTTTTCCCAGCGAATCATTTGTTACGATTCCTTGGCTTCCACTTGTATTGCTGGTTGAAGAGGTTTTGTAAGTTGTCCCATTAATGTTACTCATAGCAGCCTCCTATGCCGTGACATTTATCCGATTATCTCCAACGCTATTATTGAAGACAGCATCTTGTTTCTCATCTTCACTAGTGAGTGGTTCATTCTGTTGAAATGTCCTGCGAGCCTCATCGCCCTGCTGTTGTTGTTGACGTTCTCCGTTTTGACCCATTTCCAGAGAGCCACAGTTCACACCTTGGTTTACTAAGTTGTGGCGCAGTTCAGAAAGCTGATTCTGAAGAAGCTGCCCAGTAGCCGCTTCATTAGCGTGTACCTGTAAATGTACTTGCCCGCCTTCCCATCGCAAAAGTATGCGAACCTTTCCTAATTCCTCCGGATGGAGTTGAATATCTAATTCTTTCAGAGTGTGTTGATTACTCATGACTTGCTCACGAACTACACCAGAGATCTGCTCCCATAGTGGTAATCCAGCTGTTTTAACGTCAGAAGAAGTAAAAGAAAGAATATTCGTAGGTGACCCAACTCCTAGACTCGAAGGTTGAGTTTGATCATCTTGTATACCAGATACGTCGGTTTTAGGGCGACTTGCTTTATTAATCTCTTCACTTAGAGAGTTAAAATGCTGTAAAAATCCTCGTTCCAAAAAACTTGTTCCTTCTGATCTTTGTTGAGTGTTCGTTGAAAAAGTCCCATCTTTACGTGTAAGTAGACTGCCTTCATGATTTTCTGCCTGACCCACTAGATTACTTAGTTGTCCTTCCTTGGAATTCTGAGGGGCTTTTTCTCCTCGAACCCTGTCCATTAACAATGGGAAAAGAGTTGCCAGAAGAGTAGCAGTCTTTGCGTTTAGTTCAGGGCCATTGCTATCACCACTGCTGTCAGCAAAGCTTTCAAGCAATTGGTTTATGTTATTTCGGCCTACGCTATTTTGGGAGTTCGAGGTATTGACATTATCCGACTCTTGAGTAATCTCATCAGACATGATCAATCCTTGAAGAAGCTTAGCTATTTCCAGGTTCAGGTTTTCTGCTTTAGCCGATTTAGGCACTGTCGAATTAACTAGATTATTAGTTAATTCTCCATCCTTCTCTAGTGCTGTCGTCCAACCTTGAATCAGCTTCGCCAATTCTTGGATTTCATTGTTTCTAGTGGTTTGTACCGCTGAGGCACTCTCCTGTGGAGTGATGTCAGTTATCGTACCAGATAGTGCTACTAAGAGATCGTTTATTACCTGTCTATATTTATCCAATTCCGCGTTCCCGGGGTTATCCCCCTGAGGGTATAGTGCCGACATCCGTTTCAACACAATACTCTCATCCGAGTTAAGTGATATTAGATTCATCAAATCAGCTTCAGCTAATGATGAATTGACAATTCCCTGACTCGTAATTTCTCCGGAATTGGCTTCCTTGCCTGCCGGAAGATCACTCTGAAGCATGGGCAGTGATTGAAATAACCAGGCAAAGTTGCCATATCCGAGCATCCCCGTCCCATTTGATTCTTCTAAGCTCTGAATAGGATCTCCTTCACTCTGTGCTTTTTCGCTATCCTGTCCTTCTTTAGAGTTCTGCCCTTTCGGATCTGAATTTGGTTGGATTAAATCGCCAAGAAACGATGCAAAGAGTGCTGCAGCATTTGCTGTGCTTTGTGAGCTAACTTTTCCTTCAGAGGAAGTTTCAAGATTTTTTCTGCTCCTGAAGGAATCCGAAAGGACATTTATATTCGACACCAGCCATCACCTCCCAATAAGACTCTAAGTCTTATATCGTCAAAATCTTGTTAAAACATTAGGATGATCCCTTATTTAAAACAAATTCTTCTTTTGTCGACTAAGTCTTCCTCTGAGCCTTAAGATCGCCTGAGAATGAAGCTGAGATATTCTGGATTCAGAAAGTTTCATAATTGCAGCAATTTCTTTTAGAGTTAATTCTTCCTGATAGTATAAGGCGATGACTAATTTCTCCTTTTCAGGTAACTTATCAATAGCAACAGCAAGAATCTGCTTTTGTTCGTCTTTCTCAACCGCTTGATAAGCATCTTGGGCCTCTGTATCTACAAGCAGATTCAGAGGTGTGCCACTGCTATCTCCATCATTATCCACGGTTGTTTCATCAAAGGAGGTCAAGGTTAAAATTTGGGCTTGAGCCAAGATGTTTTCAACTTCGACGACCTCTACTTGAAGTAAATCTGCGACTTCTTCCGCTGTAACCGCCCTGCCCAACCGATATTCTAACTCTGCAAAAGCGTCTTGAACTTTTTTTACCCTCTGCCTTGCCGAATGGGGAACCCAATCCATAGTTCGGAGTCCATCAATCATCGCACCCCGGATACGAATTGTGGCATAAGTTTCAAATTTAAACCCTCGCGCTGCTTCAAATCGTTCCAAGGCATCGAGTAAACCAAAGACACCATAACCGATGATATCATCCTCGTCGACATGAGGGGGCAGGGAAATTGCTAAACGCCCTGCAATTCGTTTAACTAACGGCAAATATCTCTCAATATGCTCTTGTTTCCAAGGTACTCGTGAAGCGGTTTCATAGGCATTCGGTATCAAATCTTACTCACCCCCAAATCGTGGTTCAAGGTTCGTAGTTCGTGGTTCGAACCTCATAATCCCCATTTACGATTTTTTTCAAAAGTTGCCGCGGATATCTAATCGTTGCCCTTCGAACACGAATATCAAATATCGAACTACGATTAATCCCAACCCATCCGTTTTACAATTTCAGCTTGACGCTCGCTATCCGGAAGCCCAGAACTTAGATTACGGTCAACCTGCCCAGGAAATCCCGCCTGTTGTCCCGATGGAGCTTGAAGCTCATCATCTCCAACTGAGAAATCAATATTTGCCCCACGTCCGTTATCAGGATCAATTTCGCCCTCTTCAGGTTTCTGAGGAGCAGTCCTTTCAAACAAAGTAAGTGTTCCTGTCATCAATAAGTACATAACCCCAAAGGAAATTGCTGCCCGAATCATTAAATCAAAGAGCTTAATCTCATTAAGCCAGCTTAGGACTAAGACAATAATCATAATACCTATAGAGAGGCGCATAGACCAAACCTGGTATAGTTCTCTGTTCTGGAGGTTCATTAAACCACCTTTTCTCCATGATTAATCGTTCTGATATGCAAGTCTCCTGTCCCCACATTGAAATGAATCGTGCGACCAAAACTTCCGCCCACATCCGCTACCAAAAGAGGAATACCATGCCTCTTAAGTTCCTGCTCAACTGCCTCAGCATTGCGATCCCCAATCTTAAGAACCGGTGGTTTTCCCGGAAATGAAAACATCTGGGCACCACCAGCCATTTTAGCCCGCAGACGAGACTTACTGGCTCCCATACTCATAATATCTCTAACTAATAACTCCAGTGCTGTATCTGCATATTTTGCAGGGTTGCCCCCCAGGCTTCCATTAGCCGTTGGCAGCATAATATGAGCCATCCCACCAACTTTTAGTAGCGGATCATGAACACAGATTCCGATACAAGACCCTAATCCAGCGGTTAATAATAGAATCGGAGCAACAGCCGTTTTAAAATCAGCCATCCCAACAGTAATTACATCATTCATACTCCCATGGCCCCCAACAATTTCTTCAATGACCCTTCTTCAGGTAAAAAGATAAATTGTCCTTCGATTTTAGGAATTCCCGTAAGCTGTGTATCAATAAATAAGACCGTGTCATCAAGTACCCCTTCTTCGAGGAAAATCGCATCTAAACTTGCTCCAATCATGTCCACTGCCAAAGCAGGTACCGAAGGTTGAAGAGGGATTCCTGAAAATTGGGTTAAGGCCATAATAAAAGAACTCACTAAGATATTTCCCACTTCTTTTAAAGCCGATTGGGCCATTTCTCCCATATAAAGATCCATCGGTTCGTTGGTTCCGAATAATAACTGCACCACGATTTCTGCGCTTTCTACCGGAAAGAAAAATACTGCTTTTCCGGGAGCATCTCCCTCAACTTTAACGTAGATCACTGCCTGAGGATCATCCAACTGTCCAACAATTGCTGAAAGCTCCTCAAAACGAACCGCCCAAACTTCAGGTACGGACATGTCAATACGACGTTGCAAAAGGGTTGATAATGCTGTCGCTGCATGGGCAGATCCTATGTTTCCGATTTCACGTAAAGCGTCCAATTGGAATTGTGTAATCTTCATTTACACCAAACCTTTCTTACGCATTGCCCTTTGAATATCAAAGACGCAGCGAATAATCTTATCTCGTTCACGTTCTGAGATTTCATGAAATTCAACTGAAACACTATATTTTTTAGTATCCTCGATCCTGACAACCCGACAGACACGTACGGGGGTCTGGATCTCCCCATTGGGTAAAGAAAATTGCGCATAGATCAAGGCTCTATTTTCTACGAGTTCTCTTGTAGAAAACCGCATTCCTCCACCGCTTAAATCAAGCATTATTGCTTTGTAAAGATCACTTAACCCCTCTCGTGTCACCATTCTAAAGGAAACAGGGAAAGAGGCTGGGACTCTGACAAAATGTCGTCGCTGAACTTTTTCTACAGTGTCAGGCAATACCAAAACCAATATAGGAACCGGTACTGCAATCCTTTGCATAATATTTCCTTCAAAGGAATAGACAGCTGTTTCATCACAAAAAGTTATCTTTACTTTAGTACCCTCGCGTACAGGAACCAACTCGCCATGTTCAAAGGGAACTCCTACAGAAAGGAGTCTTTCACCTACTTCTTCAATTTTTGTGCGGTAATTCCCTTGATACTCCCCTTCTAATACGGCAAGTTCTACCGCCAGTCCGTGTAAAAGCTTCTTTTTATATGACAAGTTGTCACCCCCTTTTCGTAGTTCGAGGTTCGATGTTCGTAGTTCGAATATAACCTGATTAATGGTTCACACATCTTTGTCTGTAGGGAGGACTAATTCAAAATGATCTTAACAACTTACTCAAAAACCCTCTTACCCCTCCGGCTTGACGAGGTGGATGGACATATATCCCGGCAACTTTACCGGCAATCCACTGAATGCACTTATAGGCTCCGCTGTCTGGATAACTAATTCCCAGAGGATCCTGCTGCATAACTGAACGACCTACAAAGGAATCATCGTAGATATATCCTAAATAGTTTAGAGAGCCATCTAAAAATTTCTGAACAGCAGTTTCCAGACGTTTGTACGTTGCCAAGGCATCTGCTTCTGAGCGCACTTTGTTAACGACTAAGTGAATCGGAACATCGCCGGCTTCCACTCGTAAAGATTTCAGCAAACCATAAGCATCTGTTAAGGCCGTCGGTTCCGGGGTTGTTACCAAAATCACATCATCAGCGGCCTGTAAAAAGTTAATAACGATGTGACCTAACCCCGCTCCTGTATCAATAATCAGCAGATCTGTCATCTTTTCTAAACGCCCTAGATTGGCAATGACATTTCTTAATTTATCCCTTTCTAAATCAGCTAACTTTTGCACCCCGGATCCCCCAGGTATTATGCCAATCCCGCGATGACCAATCAGCAATATCTCTTCTATAGTCTTTTCCCCGGATAACAAATGCTCGATTGTATAACGGGCTGATAGACCAAAGGCTATATCCACATTAGCAAGACCTAAATCTCCATCCAGGATAACAACACGTTGCCCATATTCGGCTAAGGCGAGAGCTAAATTTACAGTAAAACTAGTTTTACCGACCCCACCCTTGCCACTGGTTACTGCAATTACTCTCATTTTACTTTGTCTGGTATTTTCACGAGATGCCAAATCTCGCAATGCACTAGCCTGATCATGCATGAGGCATTTCCTCCCCAATTATATAGCGCGCCAAACGCTGAGGGGTCGCTGCCTCTATGTCATCAGGGACATTCTGTCCATTTGTCAGATAGGCAGTTGGCAGTGTCGTCTGCCCTATCAAATTTAGGATCGATCCCGCACTGCCTGTCTCATCCAATTTGGTAAAAATCAAATGTGTAGTCAAATCTTCAAATCGCTTATAGATCCGATACTGATCTGCCGATTGAGTGCTGGCACTCATAACAAGCATAGTAAAGTCAGGCTGGGCTTCATCTAAGAAAGAACGCAGTTCTGACATATGCAATTCATGGTGTGGGCTCCGCCCAGCAGTATCTATAAATATAAGTTCTTTATCTGAATGAAGTTGTAAGGCCTCACTTAAGCCTGAGGGAGTCATGACAACTTCAACCGGTACCCCAATAATTTCTCCGAAGGTTTTCAGTTGTTCCACAGCTGCAACCCGATAAGTATCAGCAGTAATCAAGGCAACTTTGCGTTTATCCACAATACTGAAACCGGCGGCAAGTTTACCGATGGTCGTTGTTTTCCCTACCCCGGTAGGCCCAATTAGGGCTACTATCCGTGGCCTCTCAATTCCAGGTTGAATAAGTCCAATTTGTCCGCATAGCTGACAGATATTAGTTTCCAGACGGGAGTAAACCTTGGCATCATCAGTCCATTCTTCTGAGGTCAAAGTATGTTGGACGTGACTAACCAAACGCTTCACCAGATTCTCACTTATTCCTCGCCCCAGCAAATAATCTACCCATCTCTGAAGAGCAGACGGCCAATCATTTTTTTCCTCTCTGAAGTCCGGTCGCTCTTTCATTTGTTTGTTCATTTGCTCAAGCAAGAGACGCATAGACTTAATTTCAGCTTGAAGATCGGGAGATTGTTCTTTTGTATCATGTACCTGTCTGGGCAAAGGCGGTTTTACTACTTCGGCATCATGCCCATGCCCAAAGTTAGAGGCTGAGGTTTTCTGAGCTATGACCGGTGCTTCTTCTATAGCAGCAGTAATCTCCACTTTCTTTTTGCCAAACAGGCCAAAGAACCCTCCATCGTTAAATTCACGGGTCTGAAGGATAACTGCATCAGATCCCAATTCCCTTTTTACTTTCCCCATTGTTTCCGACACATTATCTCCTACAAATCGTCTAACTCGCACGATCCATCCCCACCATTCCTACAGCTTGTACTTGTACTCCCTGGACCAATTCATTATATGAAAGCACCATGAGTTGCGGAAGCTGTCGCTCTGTGACCCTCTTTAAATTTATCCTTACCAGCGGAGCGCAGACAATCACCGGAGTTAAGCCTTTAAGAACGACCTTCTCCACCTCGTGAGTAAGATTTTTCATGAGCACATGCAAAATCTTGGGGTCAAGGGCTAAATAAGTCCCATAATCTGAAGGTTGAATGCTATCTAAAATTTGCTGCTCAATCTGTGGATCCAAGGTCATTACAGGTAAGCTTTTATCCTTCCCAAGTAACGGTTGCAAAATTTGCCGAGCCAAGCCCTGCCTGACATGTTCTGTCAAGCGGTCTATGTCCTTTGTACCTTGGGCATAGTCTGAGAGGGTTTCAAGGATAGAAACCATATCTCGGATAGAGACTCGTTCTCGAAGCAAATTGGCAAGAACCTTTTGAACCTGACCCAGACTGAGCAAGTCTGGAATTAATTCATCGACTACCGCCGGGGCTAATTCCTTAGCATGCTCGATAAGAGTTTTAACATCCTGACGGCTCAGGATTTCCCAGGCTTGAGTTTTGATCACTTCCGTAATATGGGTTGCCAAGACAGTAGGTGCATCAACAACCATCCAGCCATTAAGCTCTGCTTGCTCACGGTACATGGAGTTAATCCATTTAGCATCAAGTCCAAAGGCTGGTTCTTTCGTCGGAGTACCCGGGATCCCTTCGTCATCAAAGCCTCCGCTCATAGCCATGTAATGATCTGCCAAAATCTCTCCCGAGGCGATTTCTGCCCCGCGAATCTTAATGACATATTGATTGGGCTGTAAATTCATATTATCTCGAACCCTGATTACGGGAACTATAAAACCCAATTCACTGGCAATCTGACGGCGGATCAGAACAATTCGATCCAGCAGGTCACCACCTTGTTGGACATCAACCAAAGCGATGAGGGCATAACCTAATTCGAGTTCCATATGATCAACCTGTAAAAGGTTTAAGACATTCTCCGGTTTCTTGCTCTCTTCAATTTCCGTCTCCCGGGCTGCTGCCGATTCCTCAACCACAGATACCTTAGAGTTTCTCTGCAGCATCACTCCCACACCAATCAACGCTGCAGACACCATAAACAATGGAGGTTTGGGCAAACCCAGTAAGGCCAGCATACTTAACACTCCGGCTGTAATGAATAAGGCCTTCGGTTTTGTGAACAATTGTTTGAACAAATCGCTTCCCAGGTTACTTTCCGAGGCAGCCCTGGTAACTACTAAACCGGTAGCTGTAGAAATCAGGAGGGCTGGAATCTGAGAAACAAGGCCTTCACCAATCGTCAGCAAAGTGTATTTATGAAGTGCTTCCAACATGGGCATATCTTGCACCAGAACTCCGGTAACGAAACCCCCGATAATATTAATAAACAAAATAATGATTGCAGCAATAGCGTCCCCTTTAACAAACTTGGTGGAACCATCCATTGCACCATAAAAGTCCGCTTCCTGTTGAATCGCTTTACGCCGGTCACGAGCCTGCAGTTCATTGATCATCCCAGCATTCAGGTCTGCATCAATAGACATTTGTTTTCCCGGCATGGCATCTAAGGTAAAGCGGGCCGCCACTTCCGAGACACGTTCGGCTCCTTTGGTAATAACAATAAATTGGACAAGAACCAAAATAATAAAGATGATAAAACCAACGACAGCATCTCCCCGTATGACAAATTCACCAAATTGCTGAATAATCTCACCGGCATGGCCATCCAGGAGAATGAGACGAGTCGCCGAGATATTCAAAGATAGCCGAAACAAAGTCAACGTCAGCAATAGGGAAGGTAGTGAAGAAAACTCTAAGGGATCCTGAGCAAAAATCGCCAGCATTAGGGTCAAAACTGAGGCAGTAATATTTAAGGTAATCAGTATGTCTAACAGCACCGACGGCAAAGGAACAACCATCATGACCACGATACTTACCAGACCCAAGGCCGCAATAACATCTGTATTATCTAAAATCCGCTTCTTAACACTCGTAGCCATGATCCTTCCTCCTTTCTCCCAAATGAACCATCAAGCCAATCCCACATACCCACTTTTAGAAGCTTTAGTGAACGTACAATTTCATTCCATTCATGTCCCCAAATTGATTCATGCCCCGGATGCCCTCTTTTTCTTCTTCAACCGATAAACAAATGCCAAAACCTCAGCAACGGCCTTATAAAGATCCGCCGGTATGCCCTGCCCAATCTCAACCTGTGCATACAGAGCACGGGCCAGCGGCTTGTTTTCCATAATCACAATCCCATATTCCTTGGCCAATTCCCTCATTTTCAGGGCAACCTGGTCTTGACCTTTGGCCACAACGAAGGGGGCGCTCTGTACTTTAGCATCGTAACGAAGGGCAACTGCAAAGTGAGTTGGATTAGTTACCACTACATCTGCTTGTTTCATATCCTGCATCATCCTGCTCATGGATATTGCCCGTTGTCGTTTCTTTAGCTCACTTTTTAATTCTGGGTTTCCCTCAGTCTGTTTATACTCCTGCTTCAAGTCTTCGTGAGACATGCGCAGGTTCTTTTCGTATTCCCAGCGTTGATAGATATAATCAAAGGCTGCAATCCCTAAAAAAGACAGGGATATTTTCCAGGCAAGTTCCATCAAGGCTTCCCCCAGAAAAACTGCCCCTTGTCCCACGCTGAGTTGTTGCAGAGCAGGATAGATATGAAGACGATCACGAACACTGGCATATAGGAAATAACCTATTAGCAACACCTTCATCAACGATTTCGCAAGTTCAACCCAAGCCTTGACACCGAACATCCTTTTAGCACCACTAATCAGACTAAGACGAGAGATTTGTGGCTTCATAGACTCAAAGGTAAAAAGCACTCCAACCTGAATGTAGTTTGAGAACAAAGCAATCACAAGACCTGTGCCAAAAATCGGCCCCATTATCTGAATACCTAACCAAAGAATGTTTAGCATTAGGCTTGCCACAGAACCTTCGGTCCATTCTGACGAAAGACCCAGCACATAGGGAAATAAATGCTCCATACGAATCAGCATGGATGGAATCCAAAACTTAAGAAGAGCTACAAGACCGACAAGCATTAAGGCAGAAATAACTTCCTGGCTCTTAAAAACCTGTCCCTTTTTCCTCGCTTCCTCTTTGCGCCTTGGCGTGGCGGGATGTTTCTTTTCACTCACTGCTTCCACCCCTGGTAAAGTTTTAGAACCCAAGACATATTTATATTAAACAAATTGGCAACGGCTTCCCCAAAAAAGGGAAGAGAAAGGAATAAAATTAAAAGTCCAAAGACAATTTTAACCGGAAAAATAACTGAAAAAATGTTTAATTGGGGTACAGTCCTGGATAAAAGTCCTACGCCAACATCAGAGACCAAGAGTGCTCCAAAAATCGGCATTCCTAGTTGAACAGCTAATGAAAAAACTTCACCGACAATCTGGGCATAAAAAAGGTAATTACTTGGCAAATTTGTAGGGTTAATAGGAATATAGGCATAGCTCTTGACCATGGCGGCAATTAAATAGTGATGGGAATTAGTTGACAGTAAAAGCATGGTCGCCAAAATCATTTGGAAGTTACCCATCATAGGGCTTTGTACTCCATAGACCGGGTCAATCGCTGCCCCCATGGTAAAGCCCATTTGAAAATCAATTAACTGCCCTGCCCCTTGTAAAATTGCAGTTAGTAAATAAATTAAAAACCCAATGACTAATCCAACCAAAACTTCTTTAATCACCACTGCAACATAAGGAAACAACTCATTAGGAATTGATGGATTGGCAGCGTGTATGAGCGGATAAAGAATCAGAGTGATGCTTGCAGCCAACCCCAATCTCACCAACCCAGGGACACCTCTGGCCCCAAAGACGGGAGCTAACATGATCATGCCAGCCCAGCGAGATAAGATCAGTATAAATAAGGACAAATTCCATTGGAGCAACTGGGCCATACTCAAATTTTTCACCCCCCCAACTCGATATTCGTGGTTCGATGTTCGTGGTTCGAAGTCAAGAGGTAAGTTAGAGATTGGAGATTGGAAATCAGCAGTTCAAAGGTTCATAGTATCATTCGTACTAAACTAAGAACTACTAATCATGAACCACGAGTTCACATACCTCCGAAGGTTGCCAGTTGAGTGAGTAAATTCGTAGTGTAGACTGTTAAAACAGAAAGCATCCAGGGGCCCAATAAGAGCATTACGGCAGCTACTGCGATTACTTTAGGTATAAAGGAAAGTGTTTGCTCCTGAATTTGAGTCATAGATTGAAAGATGCTGACCAGAAGACCCACTAATAAGGCAACTCCCAGAATTGGGCCTCCTACAAGAAGTACCGCTCCTACCGCTTCTCTTGCCATATACAGCACCTGGTTTTGGCTCACTGTTTTGCCCCCTTTCTACTATTTAAAGCTGTTTACCAAAGACTCAACCACCAAATGCCAGCCATCTACTAAGACAAAGAGGAGTAGTTTAAACGGCAGAGAAATCATCATCGGAGGAAGCATCATCATACCGATTGACATTAAGGTACTGGACACAATCATATCGATAACAATAAAGGGAATAAATATGGCAAAACCCATTTGAAAAGCTGTTTTCAGTTCGCTGATCACAAAGGCCGGTATGAGAACATAAGTGGGAACTTCCCTATAGGTTTTTGGTCGCTCCATCTTAGATAGCCCTACAAAAAGTTCTAAATCCTTTTCCCGTGTCTGCTTAAACATAAACATCCTCAGAGGCTCTTCCGCCCTATCGATAGCTTCACTCTGAGTGATCTGATTCTGCATATAGGGCTGTATAGCATTGGCATTAATCTGGTTCCAAGTGGGGGCCATGATAAAGAAGGAGAGAAAAAGTGACAGACCCACCAGTACTTGGTTGGGAGGCAATTGCTGAGTTCCTAAGGCGTTTCTTACAAATGACAACACAATAATAATCCGGGTAAAAGAGGTCATCATCATGAGAATGGCCGGAGCTAAGGAAAGGACGGTTAGAAGCATCAGAATCTGTAAAGAGGTACCCGTTTGTTCCGTTGCTGAAGTTCCCAAATCTAAGGATAAGCCTGCAGCCCAGGCGATTTCGGGATTAGACAACACTCCCAGACCTATCAGGCCAAGAGATAGACCTAATGTGAATAGCTTAATTTTCCGGCCTGAAGAAGACACTATTTTTCGACCTCCTCAAGCAAGCGTTCCAATTCATCAGAGAATGGATCTTTTGATCGTGACCTTCTTTTCCAAAGGCTGTGAACCGTTTGAAACCACCCTTCCACTCTTTCAGTAGGACGTGTGGCAATCTCTTCCAAAATCTCAGCGGCAACCTGTGGATCATTGATTTCACTGATTTTCACCAAGTGGTGATCTGAGCCTCCGAGAACTTGCAGCTGACCAGCAATTTCTACGAGATACAAACTTTGTTGTCCACTTAACATCTGTCGATCCAGAACCCTGGCCCATGGCGCACTCATGGTTCGCAGGTTAGCCTTATTAAGACGCCTAAGAATCCAAAGAGATACAAACAAAATAATTAGAAAAACCACTAACGTGCCCAGAAGCCCCCACCATGAGAAAACAGACTGTGTAACCACCGGAGCGGTTTCATTTGAAGGAAACGGCAGGCCTTCGTTAAACATATTATTTCAGGGCCTTCGTAACAGCCTCGACAACGCGTTCCGCTTGAAAAGGCTTAACCACGAAGTCTTTAGCTCCGGATTGAATCGCTTCAATAACCATGGATTGCTGCCCCATTGCACTGCACATTATAATCCGTGCCTTGGCATCAAATTTACGAATTTCTTTAACTGCTTGAAGTCCATCCATTTCCGGCATCGTGATATCCATAATTGTAAGGTTCGGTTGCAGTTCCTTATACTTCTCTACCGCAACAGCTCCATTTTCAGCCTCACCAACTACATTAAACCCATTCTTCAGTAAAATGTCCTTAACCATCATTCTCATAAATGCAGCATCGTCAACGATCATAATTGTGGCACTCATTAGCATTTCCTCCTTTATCTTTTCCAATGCTCACTTTTATAAGTGGCACTATTTTAGAGAATTCATCCGTTCTAACGGATGTACAATGTCCGTAATTCTTATCCCGAAGGTCTCATTAATCACAACAACCTCGCATTTGGCTATTAACTTACCATTAACAATCATATCCACAGGCTCACCTGCTAAGCGATCCAGCTCTATGACTGATCCCGGTCCCATATCAAGGATTTCCTTAATGGTCTTTTTCGCTTTCCCCAATTCAACACTTATCTGCAAGGGCACATCTAAAATTAAACTTAGATTATCAGGGTGGGGCATCGGCGAACCTGGCTGAAGCGGTGCAAATTGAGCGGGTTGAACAGGCGTCTGAACTCTCGGCTGGTTACTATACTGACCATTAGGCTGACCACCCATTCCATAGGCGGGATAATCATTGGGTGACGGATAGGGTGACGTATCATAGGCCGGAGTTTGATAGACTGGCGGTGGAGATGCCTGAAGATTATCATAAGCAGCATAAGCAGGCGGTACAGGAGCTGGTGACGGTTGAGAAGTGGCAGCAGACTCTGCGGTTGAAGCCGTGGAGCTGCCCCCCCCCATTGCCCCCATCAGCTTATCGACCATCCCTTTGGCTACACTGACAGGAATCACTTGAACAAGAGTACTGTCAATAACATCTTCCACAACCATTCGGAAAGAAATCCGAACTAGAGGTTCTTCAAGAGGCAGGAAGTCATGTATGACATCTTTGCCATCCACCATATCGTTAAGGACTAAATTCGGCGGAGTAATATCTACCATGGCATTAAACATAGTTGACATTGAAGTAGCCGCAGAACCCATCATTTGGTTCATTGCCTCGGAAATACCGCTTATCTGAAGTTCGGAAAGCTCGGGGGAAGGACTTTTCCCGTCCCCTCCCATCATTAGGTCAACAATTACTGCCCCATCCCGTTGGGAAAGAATCAAGAGATTCGAGCCCTCAATTCCAACTTTATATTTGACATCACATATTACGGAAGGGATCGGATAATCCTGACGAATCTGTTCTGAGGTCGTCAAATCGACTTTCGGAGTTGTAATATCAACCTTTTTGCCTAAGAGCTGCGATAATGTGGTGGCTGCAGTACCCATGGAAATATTGGCGATTTCCCCCAGAGTATCTTGTTCCATCTCATTAAGAACGTCAAATGCTGCCGAAGCAGCTACTGATGCCGTTATAGGTATTACCGGTTCTGATTCAGCCGGTGTATCCAGGTCTGGTTCTAAGGTTCCCCGTAACAACGCGTCAATCTCTTCTTGGGTGAGAGATCCACTACCCATCTTGTTCCCCTCCTTCCTCAATAATTTCTGTAATCTGAACAGCCAGATGTTCTCCGTGTAACCCCGGAAGAGATTTGAATTTCATGAAATCTCCCACATAGATTGGCAACGGATCCTTTACGGATTGATTCAATGGTATGACATCCCCTTTAGCCAGCTCCAACAGGTCTCTGACTAGAATCTCTGAATGACCCAGGAAAGCGACCATATCCACCTTAGCCCATTCAATTTTTTTGCGAATCGCTTGTACTTGTTCGGGAGATGTGACTTTAGCCTCTGTAGAAAAGAGGAAAAAAGTACTTAATTTATCTAAGATAGGTTCCAGTACGAGATAGGGCATACAGATATTAATCATCCCTATTGCCTCACCAATCTTAACCTCTAGAGTAATCAGCACAACCATTTCATTGGGAGCAACAATTTGAGTGAACTGAGGATTTGACTCCATGGACAAAAACTGTGGTTTTAGCTCGTATACTTCTGCCCATGCCTCTTCAGTGATATTAATCATCTGAACTAAACGATTTTCAATAATAGTCTTTTCTATCTCCGTTAGGTCTCGATTCTTCTCAGTTCCTTCCCCTTGTCCCCCTAAAAGACGGTCCACCACCGCAAAGGTGAGAGATGGGCTAAGCTCTAATAATAGCGTACCTTCTAAAGGACTTAAGGAATACAAAGCTAAACAAGTGGGATTGGGCAAGGATCGAATAAACTCATCATAAGTGATTTGCTCAATTGATATAACTGAACTCTCAACAACCGAATGCAAGTTCCCAGAAAAGAAAGTTGTAAGCCCTCTGCAAAAATTCTCATGAATATTGTGCAGGGAGTGAATCTGATCTTTGGAAAACTTATTCGGACGCTTAAAATCATACACTCGAATCCTTTTTTGGGTCTTAGTTGTCTTCATTTCCTCAACGTCGACTTGTCCATCGGACAGCGCATTGAGCAAAGCATCAATTTCAGCTTGGGACAAGACGTCTCCCATCAAATCCCCCCCTTCAATTCGATTTTCAATATTCGCTAGTCGTGGTTGGAATTATATTCTCAGAAATGTGGTAAAACCACATACTCTTTTGATAATTAGGCACAATGATTCCCGTATTCCCGTTTTTTTCGACGCCGAACATCGAACCGCGTTATTGGTAGACCAAGGATAAAAACAGCACATCCGTTACATGATTTTCAGCGACCTCATTCAGCTTTTCCACTAAATCTTCACGTAACTTTTCTCGACCTGTGGAATTTTGTACATCTGCAAGAGTTTTATTCGCTAAAACAGTATTGACCCGGTCCTTTAAAAACGCGTCTTCCTCTTTCAACGTCTCCGCTACCTTATCATCAGTCACTTGGACGGTTATTGAAGCCTTGAGAAAGCCCCCGCCTTGCAAGTTCACTGTAAACTCCCCAATGGGAAGCAACGGTCCGGTCTTTTTAGTTTCCTTAACATGAGCCTTAGAACTTTCCTCCGAAGTCCCCAAGAAAAACTTTTGAACTCCGAGAGTTCCTCCGGTTCCAAGACCCACTCCTATGAATAAGGCAAGGATCACAAAAATTAAGGATTTTCGGTTCATAATCTTATTGCTCCTCCACTTTATAAGTCTGATAACAACGTCTGCGGAATTCGGCAATACGTTCGATGAGAACTTCGATTGCCTCTGATACCACGTATTTATTTCCTCCCGTTAAGGTAATGACCGTATCCGGGGTTTCTTCCATTAGTTCAATTAGGTCGGGATTCAAAGCAAATTGTTTTCCATTTAAACGAGTAACATAAATCATAACTTCATCCCTTCCGATCATCATAAATCACAAACTACTATAACTAGACAAGTTCACTGATAGCTTTTCTGCCAAGCCAATGAAGGACTTGTCCAGTCTCATCAAGTATCTTTTGTTCCTTCTGCAACTCAGCTTCTCGAAAGGCGGTTGCTTGTTTCTCTTTGAGACGCTCGTACTTTTCCACTTCACGATGTGCTTCCAATAAATAATTTCGGGATTTCTCTAAGATAATTTCTTGTTCTCGCTCTCTTGCTTCACATTGACGAAGCTTCCGTTTTTGTTCCAATGCATATACCTGGCAAATTCCCAGTTCTTCCGGGCGGTGCCGTCCGGCCTCCCGCTGGCCTTCTTGGGCTTCGTGATAACATGTTTGTTGATTCTTTAAGGCTTGAACGTAGTTCTGCCAACGCTGGAGTTCCGAAGCGTACTCTTGTTGGGCTGATTCGAAGACCTGTTGAGCTATCTGAAGGCTTGCATCTAAGCGAAACCGAAATCGCGCCATTGCTTTCACTCCTTTATCCGTTGCCCACCCTAACTAAAAATCCCTTGCAATTGTTTAAGCATCTCCTGATAGATAACATATTCGTCGACCATTTGCCGAGAAAATCCTTGAATACGATCCATATGTGCAATAGCAGCATCAATCTTTGGATTACTTCCCGGAGTATACGCCCCAATATCAATTAAATCCTTTGCATCACGATAAATTGCGATATATTCACGAACCTGACCGGCTAAAGCCTTTTGGTCAGGGCTGACAACATCATTCATAACCCGACTAACGGATTGTAAAATGTCAATTGCCGGAAACATGTTCTGCATAGCTAATTCTCGCGTTAAAACAATATGTCCATCCAGAATACCTCGCACCGAGTCGGCGATAGGCTCATTATGGTCATCTCCATCCACTAACACTGTGTAAATCCCGGTGATACTTCCTACCTCCGCCATGCCCGCTCTTTCCAGCAGCTTTGGCAAAAGTGCAAAGACAGAAGGTGGGTATCCGCGAGTCGCCGGGGGTTCTCCCACAGTCAGGCCTACTTCCCGTTGAGCCATAGCAAATCGTGTCACCGAGTCCATCATAAGGAGAACGTTTTTTCCTTGATCCCTGAAATACTCTGCAACAGCAGTAGCAGTTAGGGCTGCCTTTAAACGCACTAAGGCAGGTTGATCTGATGTAGCTACAATGATTACAGATCGGGCTAAGCCTTCCGGACCTAAATCCTTTTCAATAAAATCCCGTAATTCTCGACCACGCTCACCGATCAGGGCAATAACATTGATATCCGCAACAGTATTTCTAGCCATCATCCCCAGCAGAGTACTTTTCCCTACGCCTGACCCGGCGAAAATACCCATCCTCTGCCCTCGGCCGATTGTCAGGATTCCATCAATCGTTCTAACCCCAACACTTAGTGTATCTCGAATTCGAGGACGCAGGATAGCACTGGGTGGTTTGTTCTGCAGCGGGTATGCTGTTATCGTCTGAAGCGGGCGACCATCCAGAGGATGTCCCAAGCCATCAAGAATCCGACCGAGAAGCCCGGGACCTACAGGCACGGTCAACTTTTGCCGTTGAGAAAGAACACGATCTCCGGGAGCAATTCCTTCAAGCTCTCCCAGAGGCATCAACAGAGTTGTCGAATCTCGAAAACCTACTACTTCAGCCGGAAGTTCCAGGCCGCCTCGGGTAATAATATGGCAATATTCTCCCACACTAGCCCGAGGACCCGCTGATTCTACCATCAAACCGACAATCTTGGAAACCCTGCCTTGAGCAGAGAACGGCTCTAAGCGATCCACAGTCTCAGCTAACAGATTCCACGCCCCCATGTTCGAGCTCCTCTCGTAAGGTATGTTCTAATTTATCTAATTGAGCCTCAAGCCGCCCATCAAAGATTCCCTCTTGACATTCCAGGAAACAATCGCCTGAGTTTAACGACTCATCGACAACCCAAGGGCAAGGAAGGTTTCCCTCCAGCCAACGGGCATCATCTGGGGATACGTGGAGTCGCCAGCCTTCTCGTTCTAAAGGCATCAGAGTTAATGACTGAATAATAGCTACCAATCTTTGAGGTTCAACTGCTAAGGTGGAACGTACAATTCGCTCAGCAATTTTGACGGCCAAATGAAGCAACTCTCTATCAACTTTTGCGTATTCTTCCTGGACCGCCCTCTGGGCTAGCAGGAAAAACTGATTGGCACTTTCGGTGAGCCGCTTTCCCTCAGCTTCTCCCGCTTTTCTGCCCTCTTGATAGCCCTCTTCCTTCGCAATTGGATAGATCTCCGCTCTGGTGCTCTCTCTAACCTCCTGCTGCATGTGCTCCAGACCTGCTTGGGCTTGCTCCAGAAGTTCCTGTACATGGGCCTCAGCTTGGGCGAGCATTTTCTGGGCCTCAGCTTCAGCATCACTTATGATTTGGGCCGCCTTTACTTTAGCGTCTTCCAGAATCTGATTAGTTTGTTCTTTCGTCTCTGATGATTCTCTCCAATTAGGCAGATCAGGCTTTTCAGTAGCGTCAATCTCCTCGCCAACTGTAAGAACCGCTAAACAACTGCCTAACTGTTGGAACCCTTCATGATTTTCCACCATTCTCGGTGTTGATACCTCTACATCCCAGCTTTTGACGACACGACCATTAATAGATAATCTCATCACTGCCTCCTCTAGAGATAACGATAGCACCACTTTCTTCAAGCTTACGAATAACTTTTACGATACGCTGCTGTGCCTCTTCAACATCGCGTAGTCGTACTGGACCCATAAACTCCATATCGTCCTTGAGCATTTGACTGGCCCGAGAAGACATGTTGGCCATAATTTTCTGCGCCACCTCGGGATTTGATCCTTTCAGAGCCAAGCCGAGATCTTTAGTTTCAACATCACGCAGGACAAGTTGAATACCGCGGTCATCCAGCATAACGATGTCTTCGAAGACAAACATCTGCCGCTTAATCTGTTCGGCCAAATCAGGATCTTCAACTTCCAGGGAATCCATGACGACTTTAACCGTTCCCGGATCAGTCCTATTAAGAACATCAACAATACTTTGAATTCCGCCCGAGGCAGTATAATCCGTGGGAGCCAAGCTGGAAATTTTACGTTCTAATACTTTTTCAATTTCTTTGAGTACTTCCGGACTAGTTCGGCCCATTGTGGCTATACGCTTAGCCACATCTGCTTGCCGATCTGCACTCAAGCTGGCCAGTAAGGTGGCAGCTTTTTCCACGGGGAGGTGAGTCATGATCAAGGCAATCGTCTGAGGATGTTCCCCTTGAATAAAGGAAAAAAGCTGTTTGGGATCAGTTCGGCGCACAAGATCGAAAGGCCTCATTTTCAGTGAAGTCGATAAGCGGCTAATGATTTCAAACGCTTTAGATTCGCCGAGAGCCCGTTCCAACACTTCCCGCGCATACTCGATTCCTCCCTGGGAAATGTAATCATTAGCCATACACATTTGGTAAAATTCATCAATGACATGATCTCGTTGTTCGGGAGAAATTTTACCAACATTGGCCATTTCCAAGGTTAATTGTTCTATTTCCTGATCTCCCAAGTGCTTAACCACATTTGCTGAGTTTTCGGAACCCAAAGCAATCATGAGGATCGCTGCTTTTTGGATTCCGTTCAAAGCTTGCGCCATCTACTTCTCCTCCGATAGCCATGTTTTAACAAGACGGGCCGCCTCATCCGGGTTATTGCGGGAATAGAGTTCAACTGCCTCTTTAGTCTTCTGTCTCTGAAGCTCATCCGCCGACTTAGCATGTTTCTGAGATAATTGTAATTCCGCCTCTTCCTCCGCCTTCTGTTGAGCCATTAATAGTTCTGCGGTAGCAAGGGAAACCGGCTCTGAACTATTCAACTCCAACATTTTCTCAGCACGTTTCTTGCGAGCGCGCTTACGCAGAAAGGCGATCAACATAATTAAGCCAAGCAACGCTGCAGCACCAATTTCTGCATAGGTGATAAGCTGCTGGCGCTTTTTAGCCTCTTCCATTGCTGACAGCTCATTTTGCAAATCAGACTTATTGAAGGGTATAGCGGCTACTTGAATATCATCCCCACGGTTGGCGTCCACCCCCGCTGCCGAAGCTAAAATTGTCTTAATTTGCTCCAGTTGCTCCTGAGTGACAGTGTCTTCATCAGCCATTACCGAGACGGAAAGGCGTTTTACACTCCCCGGGCTTACCACTTGTTCTTCTTGGGTAGTGTCTACTTGGTAATTTTTGGTACTGGTAGCTTTGGTCGATGTGGAATTCTGTTCTGGGGTAGCCGGATAGGTTGGAGCACCGTTAGCATCCAAGCCCGGTGTTCCTCCTGCTGCCCCCGCAGCCCCATTTGTCGAACTTTCATTAGAGTTCTGCTCACTTACCACAGCACCCGGACCGTTAATCTGCTTAACGATCTTTTTCTGGTCAAAGTCTAATACCGCATTGATTCGGACAACTGTTTTACCTGAACCCAGGACACGATCCAGCATACTCTGTAATGATTTTCGAGTATCTTCTTCAACGGTTTGTTTAAGCTGATATTGAGTTCCCGTTAATTTCTGGGGATCAGTGCTTTCTTTCAAAACATCGGATAAAACATTTCCGCCAGTGTCCACAATCGTCACATTCTCGGGTTGCAGTCCTTCGATAGAGCCGGCTAACAAGTTAGCGATAGCACGCACCTGATCTTCGCCAAGTTTGGTGCTCGGGACAAGTTTCAAGGTCACTGCCGCAGTGGCTGCTTTTTGACTATCAACAAATAATGAAGGTTCAGGCATTACAATGTGTACACGGGCATCCTCCACACCGTTTAATGTCTTGAGAGTATTCTCCAATTCGTTCTGTAAGCCGAGAACATAACGCAACTTCCTATCAGCATCTGTTTCGCCAAGTCGCATGGTATCTAAACTGTCAAAACTAAATTTACTTTGTTGCGGAAGTCCGGCACTGGCAAGTTGTAATCGTAAATCCGCCGCAGACTGCTGAGGAACCATAATTGTCGATCCATTATCCTCCAGCTGATAATCCGCTTTTAAATCTTTTAACTTAGTAGTAATTGCTCCGGCTTCTGTATCACTCAGCTTAGTGAAAAGAGCTACATATTGTGGTCGTCCGGCCCATGTAATCAGATATATTAATGCTCCGGCAACTATAAGAGGAGCAAGCACAGTGATTATTTTCTGTGGGCTAGAAAGTCTATTCCAAAATGTCAGTACCGATTCTTTTATTCTTGCCCAAGAAAAATTCACCCTTGGCTCCTCCTTTCTTTTGATAAGTTATGTTCGAAAAGCGAGGTTTCAATTAAGACCTTCGCTTTTGAAGGTATGGCAGCTCGAATATGCCTTGATCGATACTCGAAGCTTATTATGAAAGCCTTCATGATGCTCCTCGCTCTTGTTCTATTAATTATTGTTCATTGAAATTATTGAACTTAAATAACCCCGGGAAAATCATTTGTAAAAACGTATCTATATATAAGAACATAACCTGAATTCTTTTCTATAGTGTTTTTAAAAAAATAATATCATGAAAAAATGCACATTGATTAAATTGTATTTTTTTAACACTTAATCAAATTTGCATACGCATTACTTGATTATAAGCATCTAATACCTTATCACGAGCTGCTACGGTCAAAGACAAAGACAAACTGGCTTTTTCTAAAGCTACCATTACTTCAGACAAATCCTGAACCTGACCCGTCGCTAAGGCCACTGAGGCTTTATCTCCTTCAGTTTGCAATGCATCGACTTGATTAAGGGCATCACTTAAGAATTTCGAGAAGTCTGCCCCAGCCTTTTGGGCACCGTCCCCGGAACTAACCTTAGGTGTTGTCTCAAGGCCGGATGGGTTAACGGCAGTTAGTGGCCCCAGCGGCATAATAGGTGCTATGGGAAGAACACTCATCTAAATTAACCCCTTCCAATTTCAAGTGCTTTGGTAGCCATTGACTTACTGACATTAAGAGCCGTAACGTTAGCTTCATAGGCCCTTGCTGCGGTCATCATATCAACCATTTCTGTCACAATGTTCACATTGGGCTGACGTACATACCCTACCGGCAATCCTGCCTCAGCCACTTGAGCCGCATCCGGTGAGTCAGGGTTATATTCTAAACGATAGGGTTCAGTTGCATCGTTTTGAATTCGGGATACTTGAACCCCATTGCCAACGTTTCTAACATCGTTGCCCATTGCTTCGCCAAGAACTTTTGAGAAATCAGTTTGCGGAGGACGAGGAACAAACACAGCAACTTGGCGGGTATAGGGGATCTGATTACCTGCGGCGGTCAGATCTCCGGTACGGGTAGTATTTATATTGGCGATATTATTGGCTGTCAGATCCATCCTTAAGCGCTGGGCAGTCAGCCCGGAAGCACTAATCTCCATCGCTCCAAAGAGCCCCATAGACTTATCCCCTCCTCATAACACATTCCACAATGGCTTTTCCAATCTCGCCAAGGGGCACAACCCGGTCGGCAAGCCCGGCTTCCACTATAGACCTGGGCATCCCATAGACTACACAGGTTTCTTCAGCCTCGGCAATGGCAAACCCCTCGAGTTTCTTAAGCTCTTTCATCCCCTTAGTACCATCACTTCCCATACCGGTCATAACCACTCCCAGAGTCCCTTTCCCCACTTCCTTTCCCAAGGAAAGGAACATCACATCAATGGAAGGATGATAAAGAGTAGGGATTGGAGCATCATCCCCAATATTAAGGGTCAACTGACCGGATCGGCGCTGAACTTGAAGTTGTTTCCCTGCCGGAGCCACATACACTGTTCCCGCTTTTAATACCTCTCCATTGATTGCTTCTCGTACATTTAGCTCACATAACCCATTTAAGCGTTGAGCCAGAGGGCCTGTAAAACCGGGAGGCATATGTTGGGCAACTAATACAGGAACCGGAAAATTTTTCGGAAGCACGGGCAATACCGCTTGCAGAGCAGAGGGGCCACCTGTTGAAGTGCCAATGGCCACAATTTCCACAGGATGTTTAGGCAGCACTCCACTCTTCCCCCCCGAAAATGTCCGAGAAGCATTTCCTGAGCTTACAACCGAAGGCGATGAGGGTGACTTGGTTGATGTAATCTTCGTAATGCCAGGCTGAACAGTTGCTGCAGTGCTTGAAGAGACTGCTGCTGTAGAGGGGTTCTGTTGGGAAGAAGCTATACCCTTATTAGGTCTTAGGCGCGAGAGATTGACCAAAGCCGCAGCCTTAACCTTTTCTACTAAATCACGAGATAGAACCTGCAAATCCGCGCCCGGTTTTCCCGATGGTTTAGCTACAACATCTACTGCACCTAGATCAAAAGCCTTCAAGGTAGACTCTGCCCCTTCCGTTGTCACAGCACTCAAGATGATTACTGAAGTCGGCTGCCAGCGCATAATTTCGTCTAAGGCCTGAAGCCCATTCATGACAGGCATCTCCACATCCATAGTTATTACATCCGGACGAAGAGATTGAAGCTTAAGTATCCCCTCACGCCCATCCTTTGCAGTATCTAAAACTTTAATGGATGGATCTTGACTGAGAATTTTTTGCAGAGTTAATCTCATAAAAGGTGAATCATCGACGATCAGAACCCCGATTTGCCTAGGCGCTGACATCATGGCTTAACTCTCCACCCATGATATGATCAAGATCCAGGAGGATTAATAAACGTTCCCCGATTTTACCAACTCCGCGAATAAACTGAGAATCCATACCTAAGGCAATCGGCGGAGGCGGCTCGATGGCCTCACTATCCAAGCGCAGCACTTCAGTTACGGCATCCACCCGAACCCCAAACACCTTTGATTGCACTTGCAGAACAACAATCCGGCTCAAGTCAGTCTCTTCTACCCGACTCATTCCAAAACGAGTACGCAAACTGATCACCGGAATTACATTTCCTCTTAGATTAATAACACCTTCAATATAGTCCTCTGCTTTTGGTACTCGAGTAATGGGCGGAATCCGAATAATCTCTTGAACACGCATTATGTCCACACCAAACTCTTCTGACCCTAAGCTAAACGTTACTAACTGTTCTTCAGCCATTGCCAAACACTCCCCTTTTCGATGTTCGTAGTTCGATATTCGTGGTTCGAACTGGATTCATCATAATATTTCTTAATCGCACTTATTAAAGTTTTCATTTGTTTAGTTCGATGTAAAAGATGTGATCCTAGCTTCTTCTTGTAACTAAGACATCTTGAATTAAGGAACCAATATCCAGGATCAAGGTTACTTTTCCGTCTCCCAGAATCGTAGCCCCGGCAATTCCGGGGAGATTCGTTAAGAAATCACCTAATGATTTAATAACAACTTCCTGTTGACCACGCAGTTCATCCACGATAAGCCCTAATGCTTTATCTCCAAAGCCTACCACTACAACAAAGACTTCACTGCTTTCATCCTCCGGTGTGGGTAGATCAAACTTTTCTTGTAAAGAAATCAACGGTAAAGTGTTTCCCCGGAGTTGAACCATTGGCAGACCGCCTACAGTCTTTATGTCCTCTCGACTAACTAAAAGAGTCTCTAGAACCGAGGAAAGGGGCACAGCATAGATTTCTTGTCCAACTTCGACAAGGAGAGCTTGAATAATTGCCAGGGTCAAGGGCAAGCGAATAGTAAAGGTACTTCCTTTCCCTTTGCGGGTGGTAATATCCACCATACCCCCCAGATTATTTAAGGCCTTCTTAACGACATCCATTCCAACCCCTCGGCCCGATATGTCTGTTACCACATCTGCAGTGCTAAATCCCGGCAAGAAGATTAGATTAGCGATATCCCGTTCGGATAGTTCTTCCCGCTCTCCAATCAGTCCCTTGGCAACAGCTTTGGTGCGGATTTTTTCCAGATCTAAGCCTGCCCCATCATCCGAAATAAGAATCGCTATGTGATTCCCTTCATGATAAGCATTGAGGGTAATAGTACCAACTTCGGATTTACCGGCGGCCTTACGATCTTCAGGAGACTCAATACCATGATCCACTGAATTTCGAATGAGATGCATCAGTGGATCCCCAATGACTTCAACAACGGTCTTATCCAGTTCCGTATCTTCTCCTTTTAAGACCAGATCAATTTCCTTACCGGTTTTCTTGGCCAAATCACGAACTAAACGTGGAAAACGATTAAAGACCGTGCCAATGGCCACCATTCTCAAGCGCATAACACTTTCTTGCAGGTCATTCATTAAACGACCCAGGTAAACATTTGCCTCGTTCAAATTATTGACCATAACATCTGTACTGTATTGAGCCTTTAAATCCAAGCCAATTTGCACTAACCGAGTCCTGGTAATAACCATTTCACCGACAAGATTAATCAAATTGTCCATACGAACCGTATCAACACGGATCGTATGCACTTGAGTGTTGCCTTCTCCCTGAATTGCTTCATTTGCTCCGGAAGTTTTCGCCACAATTTTTGGCTCTACTTTAGCTTTCTGAACAACAGCAGGTTTGACAACTTTTTCTTCAGCTATGGTGTTGGAGGCAGTTTCAGGAGCTGCTTCTAAATCTATACCAGGCGTTTTTTCAACCTTTTTATCTTCTTCAAGATTAGCTTCTTCAGGTGAATTTAGATTTGGATATAGGTGTACCACCACATCTACCAGTTCGGAAATCTCCAGCAGTTCTCTACGGATCTCCTCACGGGGCTCATCGCAATTCACGAGCATGTAGAACTCTTCCCCATTGCCAACTTCCAAATCCTCAATACTTGGTACAAGCTTAATTACCGAGCCTATCCCTTCAAGGCGCTGAGTCGCCATGACTGCTCGAACTGCCTTCATAAGAGTATTGGGGCCAAGTTTAACATCTATTTGATAAACCCCATGTCCTAGACTTTGAGCATCGCTAACTTTTTCAAGTTCGTCTGGTGTTAACTCAAAGTTCTGCGGAACAAACTTCGCGACCTCTTCAGCTTCAGCTTGAGGGATCTGAGGATCTTTAGCTTCAACTGCGATCTCCCCATCTAATAATTCCCGCATGGTAGAGGCTAAATCTTGAAACTCAATGCTGATTTCCTCGCGCTGCTCAACCTGAGCTAACATCGCTTTCACGCGATCAGTCACCGCTAATAATACATCAATCATTTCCAGCGAAACATCCATTTTTCCCTGCCGCAAATGATCCAATAAATCTTCGGCAGCATGGGTTAGGGCAACAATTGGCGTGAACCCCATTGTTCCTGAAGCTCCCTTTAGGCTGTGAGCTGAGCGGAACAGATCGTTGATGAGTCCAATATTCCCCCCCTCTTTCTCAAGCTGTAAGAGACCAGCTCCGAGCTTTTCAATCTGTTCTTGAGAATCCAACAGATAAAACTCTACAAACTCTCCCAGATCGACCCCTTGATTCTTGTTGTCGTTTTGACTCACGCCTCGCCACCCCTATCTTTTTTGATACAATACTACTAATTACTTCGTAAGTCATCATATAATGATATGAATCCTAATAATCGCCTAGCTTATCTATGTATTAGATCGCATGAAGGGATAAATTTCCTCAATTACTTTTTATTCGCCATTTTTTTTAGAATTCCTCCAAAAAAACATATAAAGATATTTCCCTTAAACTATTCTTATAGTAGCATCAAGTCATAAAAACGTATATACTTTTTTCGACAAATTACTCATGTATTTTTTGTAAAATTCTTGGAAAAAACAAATTTATAGAAAAAAATGTATGCTTGCTAACAATAGCACTCTGGGCACAACCACAATATAGTAAATTTGTCACAACTTTATAGGACTTTTGGGCAAAAAGAACCAGGAAGCGAAAAACGCTTCCTGGTTCTTTTAAGGGAATAGTATAGCTATAAAGAGATTACTTTGTATAATGAAGCTTCAGACGAATTCATCAAACAATAGGCCCGCGTCTTGAGTAAATGATCTTAAGATATCTAACGCCCTTTTAGGTTCGATTTGATTTAACAACTCTCCGCTTGGTTGATCAATTATTTTCACTGTAAAGCTTTCGGATTCTTCATGAACACTAAACTCTAATCCTTTGTCGATTATCCCCATTAGCCGATTAAGCTTTTCCACCGCTTTTTCAACTTCTTCGCGAGGTATCTCTTCACGAGCCGAAGGAATATCCCCTTTTCTGTCAATAACTTTTCTGGCAGTTTCCAAGGATCGATCGAGTTTTTGTCCGGGAAATGCATCCAGCGGAATCATTGTGGAATGAGTATTGGGCTGAATAGGATTAATCATCATAAATCCCTCCTATATCACCAATTATCTTTTCCAATTCATATTATTGACGGCCGTGGTGCTTGCAGCGTTATAGGCTTCAGATACTTGATGTTGTTTCTTAGATCTGCCCATTCGAATCTGTAAATTATCTGTAATAGTCTGACTATCTTTTTGTATGTTCTTTATCAAACTTCGGCCTTCAGGTGAGAGCTTAAAGCCATCATCGGGAGTCTGATCAATCAGCTTTTGCAACAGGTCTCGCTGTTTCAGCAGGTCATAGAAAAGTTCCATATCCTGCTTAGCCAAGAATTTAATCATTTCTTTGGTTAAAAACCAATAATCTTGCCACAAAGCTTGAACTGCTTTTTTCTCCATTACTTGCCAACTGCTCGAGCAACATGAGTCTGTTTCATGGCCTCAACCCAGGTATCCCGAAGTTCAAGCAACATACCTTTTGCCTGCTGCAATTGTGCCACATCTTTTTTCATATTGCCTTGAATCAGGCAGTGTTCAATGTATTCATAAAGCTGAGCCCAAGTTTTCGAAAGTTCGTAGCTCATATCCAAGGTGTGCATAAACTCACGCACGATGTCCTGTACTCGCATATTCGCGTTATGAGATTTTTGAGTATCTCCTTGCTCCATCGCTATGATACTTTCAGCCAGAAACCTCAACGCTCCATTATAAAGCAGTAAAGTCAATTGTTCAGGCGAAGACGTCATGATCTGTTGATTTTTATAAGCACTCGCTATTTGCTGATTCATAAGATAGCCCCCTTATAATACCAATATTCTATTCAAAAAAGCCTTTATTCACTACTTCCCAACATAGATGATAACCAGGTGCTTTGACTATTCAACTGCTGTAAGGCCACTTCCATGGCATTATACTGTTTATAGTAAGCTGTTTGCATTGAGTCGAATCTGTCTTCAGCAATAGTAATCTGTTTTTCATATTCAGCAATCTTCTTAGCATAATTGCTCTCCGTATCGTATTGGGCATTAGCGGTGGTACTGGCAATTTGATCCAGCTGATCCATAGCGGCTTTTATTCCGTCATATAATCGTCCGGCTATTCCCTGAGTTTTAGTATCCGTTGTACCATCTGCATTGGTTGTCCCACTAGCAGCGAATAATTCATATAGCACATTGGGATTGGCATTTAAAGCTTTTTTTAAATCATCCGTATCCAAATAGAGCTTGCCGCCCTCAGTATAGTCTTTTCCTGTAGTAATGCCGATGGAAGCTCCACTATTATAGGTGGTTTTCTTCCCGGTTTCCGGGTCATATGTACTGGTGATGCCAGAAACAAAGCCGGAGAATGAGTTACGCATGGTGTTAACTAGGCTCGTCAAGGTCGAATCGTTATGAAGCATCCCACTCTTCGCTTTAGCTTCCCAAGAAGTAATCTCGGAATCCTTCATGTCCGCTTTCTGGGCATCGGTGAGAGGTAGATAATCACTGTAACGCGTCTCTTCAATCAGACCATTGAGCTCATCAAGAATTTTGTTGTAGGAATCGACTAAGTTTTGAATATTAGTTACTGCTGTATCTGTATCATTACTAACACTAACGCTGATTGCAGTTCCTGAAGCCAACTTAGCTTCAATATCAGCCCCAGACAGATCAGAAGATAAGCCCGTCAAATTATAAGTTACTCCGGAGATGCTAAAAGTGTTTTTCGCCTGGGTCAAGTGAATCCCATCAAGCATGAATTCCGCATCTTGACCTTTAACTCCTGAAGAACTCACTTCCGAGGGAAGTTTCAACTTATCAACAAAAAAATCAGCACCCCAACTGCCATCATTTTCATCATCAGGGGTAATTGTAATTCCCGCTGTGGAGCCAGTTGATGTCGTTGACATGAAAAAGCGATCTAAAGTGCTATCATAACTGGCCTTCACATTAATACCGGCCTTATTAATTTGGCTAACAAGGTCATTAATGCTTCCGGCAGGGTCGATGGCAATCTCAGCACTGGTATCTCCATTGGTTATCTTAAATTTATAAGTTCCCGTAGGCGCAGTGCCGCCATAAAACTGGCTGGTAATCGTATCCTTGCTTGCCCCCGTCGTTATGCTGCTGGAACTGGTCAAATTCACTCCACTAGCTAACTGCGCAACTACCAAAGAATGTGTGACATCAGCTGCATCTGCGATAGCCGTCACAGTAGCTACCGAAGTATTGCTGGACGTAACCTTATTGGGACTCAAAGTCCCCTGAAGTTTATAGTTAAATACAGAATCGCGAAATTTACTGATATCATCATACACCGAATTATAGGTAGATTTCTGCCATTCTGCGATTGTTTTCTTCTGTATTAAAGCATCCTCTTTTGCTTGCTGACCTGACATTAAACTTTTAACCATGGAGTCAATATCCATACCTGAACCGGACAAGCCATAGACTCCCCCTACCGATCCAACTGCCATACGAAGCACCTCCTATCTGTCGACATACCGCTATATTTTCTTATCCAATAAAATCCCGACATAATCTCTGATGGCCGCCATTGTATCAAGAAACTCGCTGGAGGGAAATTCTTTTAATACTTTATTATTAGCTCGGTCAACGACTTGCACCATTAGCTGATTAGTTTTCTCATGAACTTCAAATTGAATATTGGCGTCCATTGCTTGTATAAACTTATTCATCGCCTCAGTCATCTGGGTAACATCATGTAAATCAACTGGCTTTTTCTTGACTTTGTCGTCTGATAAAGCAGTCAGGGATTTATCCGTTCCTTCACCCATCTTGGAAGCTAATTCATTAGCAACAGCCACTGTACGGGAAGTTGTTTGCCCCACCTGAGCAGAACTTATGAGATCTACTGGAATCTTTACTGCGCTGATATCCAAATCAAACACCTCTAAACTCAATCTCTGCTAATTATATCGTAAGAAGTAATCCAAAGCTTTAGGGGAAAGGGGAAATTTTTTGCCATTAATTCATCTTGGGTATTAAAAAACCGTTCAAAAATTCATTTAGTTTTAAATTGTCCGATTTGGCTTCAGTGTTCATTTTCAGTAGTGCAAACTAATCTGGTCTACGATACTCTCCTGAAATATAAATGGCCCACAAGAAAAAAGGAGGTCAATTTTTAGGGTATTACTAGCATTAACGGGGTAACTGAAGTATCCCTTGAGGCTATTGATTGGATTGAGAAGCTTAGGAAGATTATTGTTCTTTTGGAACGTATCATATCTTTAGCATATCAACGTATCGGATGCGGTATAAATTTATAAAAATTTCAGACTTCTCAGGGGTTTTCGGGTAGTGTTTTAATGAATATGTGCATTGAAAACAGCCTTTGGCGTCAAAAACCGTGCACATGGGGTTAAAATCAAATAGTGCACCGGTGCACCATTTGGCCTCTCTTCCCCGACGGGGAGTAACTCACTGATTAAGTTGGCCTTTAAGCCACTCTCCATGGTATATCAGCTCAACGGCGTTGCTAAGCAGCATTTTGCCGTTTTGTTCCTTAATAAAGTTATGCTCGGACTTCGATTTGCTCACGCGTCCTGTTGGAAATTTCCGTCCTCATACCGGCTGCCCATCTTTGGCGGATTGCCCAAAGACCGAGTTGAATATTGAGGTAAAAATTGTAATATTATGGTTGCCTAAGGGAAAAAAGAGGTAGCTAGAAAGCCCTATCTAGGCTTCCCTCAGATTTTACGCACGTTAGCGCTTCTAATTTCACAAGAAATATACGCTCCAATAAGCCTTTAGACGAAAGTCAACGGAGACAAGAGCATGCGAGAAAAGCAGGTTTAACTGGCAAACTAGGCCGTATAAAGGCTTCGATTAATTGGCATTATCTGTCGGTATGGTAGATATGGATCCGGTCTGCCATAAGTAAGCCGACAGACATAACAGGTGAAGCTTGGATTAGTGAACTCCAGTCAATGTCTCAGGAAGGCTGGACATCGTCAGCTAAACGGGATCTACCTGTAGTCCGATTCTGCTAATATCTATCTCGATAAACTTGATCGCTTCAATAACATATATTATCGAACGGGAGCAAAAGTCGTCGTAAACGTAGTGCTTATACCAGTATTCATTGAAAAGCTACGTAATGCTGAATATTCGACGGAAAGCGGTGAAGAAATCAGCAATCTGGTAAGAATTCGCCTATTTATCCACCTCACCGATGGACGCCCTTTCCCTTAGCTAACGGTTGGCACTATCACTCCATGTTGGACTTGCACCGACGAGTAAGCGCCTAAGCTGAGCGCACCGAAAGAAGCCAGGAGCAAACGCCCCTGGCCCTGTGATAAACTTTATTAACTTGCCTTCTAAGCCAATTAACGGAGTAATTGGAGAACGCCTTGAGGCTGTTGGTTGGCCTGAGCCATCATTGCTTGTGCGGCTTGGGTCAGGATGTTGTTCTTTTGGAACTGCATCATTTCTTTGGCCATGTCTACATCCCGGATGCGAGACTCAGCAGCTGTTAAGTTCTCGCTGGAGGTTCCAAGGTTAGAAATGGTGTGTTCCAGACGATTCTGATAAGCACCTAGCTTAGAGCGTTCAGCGGATACGTTTTGAATAGCGTCATCCAAAACACTGATAGCTGCGGTTGCTTTTTCGTGGCTGGAAACATCAAGCGCATACTCAGTAGTAGTATTAGATGTGCCATCAGTTACTTCCTTAGTAGCTTTGAGAACAGCTTTATTACCGTTGCTGGCAGTAATAGTTGCCCCAGCCTCAGTACCAGAAATGTTTAAAGCCTCTGAACGCATATCATTAACTTCAACTGTCATGCTTTGAGCGGTATTTGCACCCACCTGGAAAGTGGCCTGAAATCCGTCTTTCGAAGTGCTGTTGGTTGTAACCGTAGGCTCAGTGAGAGACTCTTGACCTGTTTTTTGAGTCAATGTTAATTTATCACCAGTCACTGTAGCAGTATACTTCTGATTAAGCGCAGAATTACTATTGACAGCATTAGCCAAACGTGTAACTTGCTCTGTTAGCGTGCTACCTGCCAACATTGCGGTTCCATCAGCCAAGCCTGCATCGCTACTGTCAGAGGTTACCGCAATATCTACACCATCTACGGTAATACGTCCACCATCGGCAATTGGGGATACAAAACCGATATTATACTTGCCTGCCGAAGCAGTCGCAAGGCCGTCAACAACATTAGTATCTATTAAGTCTACTCCAGTAGCTTTAGTAGCTCTTTCCGTCAAAGTTATGGTATTGTCTTTGACAGTCGCTTCAAAGCGGCCACCTAAAGCGGCATTTGTATTTGCATTAATTGCAGCAGCGATTTCCTTCGCTTGAGCTTCAGGATCAGCACTTATATTAAACTGACCAGAAGCTGGACTAGCGTTAGCGGCTACTGCTGTTAATGTTTGACCTGCAATTTGCAATGAATCTCCGACGACTGAAAATGCTTTATCAAGATTAAAGGTATATTTGCCTTGAATTTCTTTAACGCTAGCCGTTGTCTGAGCATCGGTTAATGTGCCTGCTCCAACAACACTAGAGGTCAAAGCCACTCCTGTAGCTTCTCCATCTGCCTCAGTTAACGTTATTACGCCTGCAGCAGCTGAAACATTGCCGAAACGCTCATGCAAGTTTTTGTTTTCATTAATAGCAGCGGCTAAGCTAGCAGCCTGACTAGTTGCCGTTCCAGCTGTATCCGGGGTTCCATCAATGCTAAATTGACCAAGAGATGCATCAGCAGCACCAGATACAGCTGTGAAGGTTTCGCCACCAACTACAACTGTTGATCCAGCAGCAAGAGTGTCCGTGTCATCAACAGTCAGAGTATACACACCGTTTACTTCTGCTGTCGAGCCTGTTACTTCTGCAAATGCAGCAGTGTCGCCAGCGATACCACCACGAGTTATAGTTTTGAGGTCAGCAGTGATTTTTTCACCGCCACCATTCAACAGTTTTTGAGTATTAAACTCAGTAGTGTTACCGATACGGTTTATTTCGGAAGTAAGCTGATTCATTTCCTTCTGAATTTCGCTACGGTCGGAAGTGGTGTTAGTATCGTTCGCAGACTGAGTTGCAAGCTCTTTCATTCTTTGCAGAATGCTATGAGTTTCGCTTAATGCACCTTCAGCAGTCTGGATCATGGAAATACCATCTTGAGAGTTACGGGCAGCTTGGTCAAGACCACGAATTTGACCGCGCATTTTTTCGGAGATAGCAAGACCTGCAGCGTCATCGCCAGCTTTGTTAATGCGAAGACCTGATGACAGTTTTTCTAAGGACTTGCTGCTATTAGCAGTGTTGGTACTCATCTGGCGATATGTGTTGAGAGAAGCCATGTTGTGATTAATAATCATTATATATTCCTCCTTGATTTTAATGCCAGGCATCCTTGCCCGTGCATTTTCCGGCTGACTATTGGCTCCTCTTCGCTCTCCGGCCGGTTAAGCTAAAGGCTACCTAATTAGTTCGCTTAATCTCTTTATCGGTTAGCTCTCTTCACGGCTTAAGTCTGGCTAGGGCTAAATTTAGGCATATACTTCTTCCTTAATCGCTTTTTCTTCAAATTCCTCCTGTTTTAACTCAATCAACTAAATCGAGAAAATAGTAGAATCATTAAGAGCAAAATCTAAAAGAAAAGTCACTGAAATACTTGCAAGTTAAGTATTCAGTGACTTAAATAATCAAATAGTATCCTCTACAAAACTCATAAGCTTAATTCTAAGTAAAAATATTTACCACCAAGAAGTGGATATTCCTAAATTACAGAAAGTAACGAACTAATGCAAAGATGCTAATAGAATCAAGAAGTAAGACGCTCAATGCTTCTTACTTCTTAATTTGCAATGATTTCAGCCTATCCAACCCAGAGATAATATTTGGAACGACGGCTTGTTTGTTTTCTGCTGCAATAGCATCATAAATCTCACCCCGAAAAATCTTGATCGCTTTAGGGGCTTCAATGGTTAGCCGGATGTTATCACCTTTGATACTCGCAACCGTCACTACAATGTTGTCGCCGATGACGATTCGTTCACCAACCTTGCGGGTAAGAGCCAACATATTACCTTCCCCCTTCGACCGCTTCTTTAGGAAAGCCGTCAGGAAATAGTTTATGTTTTATAGAGTATTCTGGTTTGTCTAGTATTATTTGTTTACCGGTACAATTCAGTATATTCATCACTACAGGCGCCAACAGGTTCGCCGTCATATCTTCGAGCTTTTCCTTAACACTTGCAATCAAAAATACTTGCGGTGGATTTGATTGGGAAAGATCCAACTCTTTGGCCACCTCATCTTCAAGAATAAATTCATAATCTTGAAAAAAAGCAAAAGGATTAACTAATAAGAAAGTCAAATTGACTTCTGTCGTTGACTGCAGATATGAAAAGGGACTTTCTTCTTCAAGGGGTATGAATGCAAAATTCTTTTCCTCAGGAAAACCCGGTATTCCCTGAGGGAATTTAAATAATTGTTTTTCAGCTACTTCCAGTTCACCGAATCTAGTCGACTTTATTTTCATAGTATTTCCTCCTAGGTGGAGTTATCCAAATCTCAAATCCAACTATAGTGTCAGTTGAGACTATTAATACCCATTATAAAATTATCTCCTCAGACCTTGACATCTACGACGGAAATTTCGACCCTCGGATATTGTGTGACCTGTACATTCACACTACCGGGTTGGTAATTCCCCTCTATGGTACCCCATTTTAAGTTCAAATCCACTCTTCCATACTTTGGGTTAAATTGAACCGGATTAGCTTGATAATGAATTTCCGGAGATTCAATATATGCATAAGTTATCTCCGGGGCTTCGGAAAGAGCAGAATTGGCAGCTATATCGACTATCGCATCGGTATTACTCTCAATCCGAGCCAGTTGGTTTCCTTCTTGAGCAATCCTGGCAATAGCATCCATTGCAGTTTGCCTGCCCAGGGCCGCGTTATCCCTAGCAAAGTCGGCGATATTTTTCAGTCCGATTGAGTAACGACAGGGATATTGATCAATCGTCAGCTCACCGCGGGGTTGGTAAATCTCTACTGTCGGCGGAGTTGTCTCTATTTGCACCTTGGGTTGAGTGGTTTGCAGACTTAGCTTAGCATTATTATTAGTATATTCCAGACGGATGGGTTGGGTAGAAATATTGATTTGGAGCATGGAAGTGCCTCCCTTCCGTTACGTACTATTATCTAAGAAAGTCTGCTAAAGACATGGGCATTATCGATGCCCCAATTTGAAGGGCCATCTTGTAGACATTCTCCGCGTTTTTATAATCAATAATCCCTTTTGCCACATCTATATAGTCATTATTTGCTTGATCCTCTGCAATAATAGTATTGCTGCCATCCAACATATTTTTAGCCATCTCGTACATTGACATTCGTGCTCCTAATTCCGTATGAGACTGCAACATACTGGAATGATCCTCCTCTATCAGAGCCAAGCCAGTTTCGGAAAGCCATTCTTGATCTTCTGTAGAACCTGACTTCAAATGATTTTTGATGTCTATTAGGTCATTTAAGATTTTTAAATTCGGGCCAAACACATCCTCCCCCGTCAGATTCACACTATCCTGACTGGGAGTGGAAATCCCCGGATGAATAGGCATAGATATCTTCTGATTGTCCCCATTATAGGTGATTGTATCTCCATCACGAATAAAGGGAGTAGTCTTATCATTCTGTCCCGCGAAAATATAGCGCCCTCCCAGCTGAGAGTTACCAATATTAATCATCTGATTGATTAGATTATCCACTGAATCCCCAATTGCTTGGATGGCTGATTGAGGGTTTGTACCGTTACTAGCCTGAACGACTTGCTCCTTAATGCTAATCATAATCGAACTCAAATCCTGCATGTCATCATCAGTAGTATTCATCCAGCTAAGTGCATCCTCAGCATTTTGAGTATACTGATTATTCAGCTCCATACTGGTACTGTATCGCAAACTCCGCACTGCTTTAATCGGGTCATCCGAGGGAGCATGGAGAGCTTTGCCATCTGCTAGTTGGGTCTGAATCTTGAGTGACTTTTCCAGAGACCTGTTGAGGCTGCCCAGAAAGTTGGAACTGATCGTATTATTAGTGATTCTCATAGCGGATTACCTCCTTATCGACCTACAACGCCTGTGCCGTTAATCAATTTATCCAGCATTTCATCCATGGCTGTCAAAACCCTTGCAGCCGCATTATAGCCTTTTTGAAATCTAATCATATCGGTCATTTCTTCGTCCATATTTACTCCTGATGTGGAGGCTCTGAGATTAGTTAGGTGATCTATTACCGTCTGTTGATTCGTGTACAGACGTTGGGCATCTTGTGATTGAATTCCTAATGTACCGATCATTGATGTGTAAAAGGCATCTAATGAAATGTTACCCAGAGTAGCAGAAACATCAGTTTTCAAAGAATTGCCCAACAAAATAGCATTATCTCCACTTGCATTATTACTGGTGGACAAGGAAAAATTGTACGTATTATTTATAGCAGGAGCACTTAGTGAGGAAGTGTCGATGCTAATAGTCATTCCTTTTAGAGTGAGCTGATGTGGACTTGACCCAGTTACATCTGAGCTCCAATTAGTGCCACCATCAGTAGAGTAGCTAATTCCGCTAACCTTGCCAAGTCCATCAAGAGAAGCAACCTTAACCATGACTGCAGTCGGGGTTGATCCACCCGTATAAGTACCTGTAAGCGTTACCGAAGGTATTTCACTATCAGTGTTTGTCGAACTAGGCGTGACTACCATTCCATTAGCCGCGGTTTTAGCTGCTAAAATAGCTAATCCAGCTGCTGAATCTGTGATTTCATGATTGACCGTTATCGCGTTGAGCCAAGCACCATCCGCAAGAGCACCTGCCCCTTTGTAGTCTGTATTGCTGTCTGCCCCAAAGAAATTGCGCCCAGAGACATTATCTGTACCGTAACCTGAACGATGCACTGCATTGAAATCCTGCAATAAGAACTTGCTAACTTTATCCAAGCTGGTCATGTATGCAAAAATCCCGGTTGAAGATGAATCCCGAGAATCGAGCAATGCCTTTACTTCCCCATTCGTAAAGTCTACCGGCGAACCATTGGATGCAATGGTCACTTTGGTAACTTCATAACCAAACGTCGGATCGATAGTTGTTGCAGTACTTAGCTCAGTATGACCGGAGTCATTTACTAAGTTCAAACTACCGGACTTTATCGTGTATTTCCCCGAACTATCTTCTTGTACAGAAATATTAACGAGCTTCGATAGTTGATCCACGAGTAAATCCCTTGAGTCGCGTAAATCATTAGCATGGTCGTTGCCCCCTACCTCAGTGAAGGCAATTTGCTGATTAAGTGTATGAATGTTCGAGGTTATTTGATTAATACTCTTTACATCTAATTCAATTGCTGAGTTAATGTTTTCGACTGTATCTTTAAGTTGCTGAGCTGCATGCTGGATGGTATTCACAACCGCAACTCCCTGCTGTGCTACAGTGGTACGAGCCCCGGTATCGGAAGCATTGGTCGAGAGCGTCTGCCAAGCCGTCCAAAATTGATTAAGCACTGTCTGAACCCCTGTATCCGAAGGTTCACTAAAGACATCTTCCATCTTACTTAGGGCTTCACTGTTTGTTTGACTGTAGCCAAGAGTTGAGGATTCTTTCCACAATTGTCGATCGGTAAAAGTATCTCTGGCTCTCATGATAGACCCTACTGCAACTCCGGCACCCGCTTGATTCTGTCCACGACTACCATAGACCTCGCCTGTCGGGAAGACAGTAACCATGTTGACCCTTTGCCTGGAATAGCCATCTGTACTGGCATTGGCAATGTTATGACCCACCGTATCCAGCCCGGCCTGCTGAGCATATAAACTTCTGGATAATATATTTATACCGCCAAAGGTGGAACCCATGTCTTCAAATCCTCCAATCCATAAGATGTCTCTTTTTAGTCACATCATTCGCTTTCTGACCTGGATATGTATAAGTGTTACTCTCTTGATGTGTCATAAGTTCCACTGTATAATCTACAATCTTCATTGCCTGTCGGAGAAGCAGGGAGTTAATCTCATGAATTTCTTGTAGTTGAGCAACTACATGGTCAAGATCATGTCTAATTCTATCTAAAGGTGGATAGTAATCCGCAAGTTCGGCTAAAGTCAGGTCTTCAGGTTTTTTATCTAGTTCCTGCCCTATTTGTTCAGCCCACAAGAGACGTTCTTTTTCCAGCAGATTGACCTTGCTGATGAAAGCCTCTTCTTGAGCTGTTACCGATTCAATTTCAAGCAGATTATTTTCTACTAATGCTTTTCGTTTAAGTCCTTCAAGGGTCATAAGTTCCTTGTAGAGTTCAACTTGTCGCTCTAAATTTTTATTTAAATTTTGAAGTGCTTCAGACACGGAAATCTCCCCCTCTGAATTGATAACTTTAGTCTTTTTGATAGGCCCTTAATAATATTTCAGCTATCCGTTGCCCGTCTGCTTGAAACTCTCCACGATCGATCTGTTCTGATAAAGCGCTTACTTTCTCCTCACGAACAGAGGGTATCTCTTTAGCCTTTTGCAGTAAGGACTGAAAAACTTGTGCTTTGTCTGAAACGGCAATCTTATCCGCCTCAGAAGCAGTCGTTTTATTTTGAACTTGTTTCAATCGATTAGCAGCTTGAATGCCACTTACAGGAGACATAGATGTCCGGTCTATTTTCATTTTGCTCACTCCAAATACATACTCTTATTCTTATATCGTAGATCCCCTTAAAAAACTAAAGAGGAACTTTTGTTTTTCTATGTAATATTTTCGGCGGGAAGAAAGAGTTCTAGCTGCCCTTCAGTATTTCTTGTATAATAAAGTAAGTTCGCGTCGAAAATTTATCATTCCCAAACAAAGGCAATAAGTAAGCTCACTGCATAATTAAAAGCTACTTCCGAATCAAAGACTTGCTACTTTGGCTGAGTAGAGGATACTCCCTACTTACCAAACACACACTTACAATCAAACTAGTAAAATTAGGGACTAAAGTTCCCCCCTCAAATTGACGATATAATTTAGAGTAGGTTTTCTAAATTCTTATTTTAACCTTCCCAAAATCCAATTTTGCCAAACACCTACTTAAATAATCAGCAAGGGAGGTCAGCCACAATTCCTTTCTACCTACCACGCTCTCTATCTTAAGGATTTTGTGGCAACAGCAACATGGATTTATCAACTATTATAGGTATTATCGTAGGTTTCGGGTGTCTGATCATCGGCTATATACTGGAAGGTGGAAGCGTAAGTTCCCTAGGAGGCTTTTCCGCTGCCATGATCGTCTTTGGGGGAACAGCCGGGGCTGTTATCATTAGCTTTCCTCTCGCTAACCTTAAGAACCTCCCTAAATGGATAAAGCTGGCCTTTACTTCTCAAACCTTCGGAACAGAAGAAGCCTATGAGACTTTGTTAAGGTTTTCAGAAAAGGCGCGCAGGGAAGGCTTACTCAGTCTGGAGCATGAACTAGAAATTGTAACAGATCGCTTTACTCATCAAGGCATGCAGCTCGTCATAGACGGGACAGACCCGGAAATAACTCGCGAGATTTTAGAATCTAATATTACTGTCTTAGAGAAAAGGCATAAGGTCGGAATCTCAGTCTTCGAAGCTGCCGGCGGGTATAGCCCTACAATGGGAATTATCGGCACAGTTATGGGTCTTGTAATGGTATTAGGAAATCTTTCAGACCCTGAAGCACTCTCCCACTCGATCGCTGCAGCTTTTATCGCTACTCTTTATGGGGTTGCCTCAGCGAACCTTTTATGGCTTCCCATAGCAACAAAGCTGAAAATGAAGGACAAAGCAGAGATAGCGGCAATGGAGATGGTTCTGGACGGTATCCTCTCGATTCAAGCAGGACAAAATCCTGCTATTTTAAAAGAAAAACTAAGAACCCATATGGGTTCTACTCTAGCCTCTATAGAAATAGTTAAAGAAGGTTCAGCCGAGCGCAGACGTGCGGCTGTAAGCGAAAGCCGATGAGGAGAAACCGTGAACACGAAGCAGAGAAGGAAAATAGTGATCGGTGGCTGCTTACTTATTCTGACCTGATTACACTACTTATGATTTTCTTTGTGGTACTTTATTCAATGAGCAAAGTAGATGCCGATCGATTCCAAGCTATTGCAGAATCACTTAACAAAGCTCTGGGTGGAGGGATTCCGGCAAAAATGGAAATGGCCGACAGTCCCGTCGGCCCATCAATCTTCACTACCGGAAGTCCTTCCTCAAACTCCACAGTTCCCGGAAAGGATACAGATCCGGACAACACCACGAATGCAGATTCTGACAACACTAACGGTGAAAATATCAATAGTGGCCAAGGAAATAACGAAGCTGAAACCATGAGCATAGAAGGCATTAAAGCAAAGCTGGACAAATTTGCTGCAGACAACGGAATTCAGACGAAGCTTGTTTCATCCATGGAAGAACGTGGTCTTGTGGTAAGTATCCAGGAAACCTTACTTTTCGAAAGTGGTTCCGCGGATATTAATGCCAAGGCCCGTGATATTTTGAGGAATATTTCTACGGTTCTGGCCTCAGCTCCTAACCAAATTCGAGTAGAAGGGCATACGGATAATGTTCCGATCCACACCGCTCAATTCCCCAGTAATTGGGAACTTTCTGTAATTCGTGCCACCAACGTAGTCCAAATTTTGCAGAATGAAGGAATCCGCCCCGGCAGACTCTCAGCAGCGGGTTATGGGGAATACCGTCCTATTGCCTTAAATGATAATGCCGAAGGTCATGGCAAAAACCGCCGTATTGACTTGATTATTCTGCGCTCTAAATATGACATTACCGAACCAACGAAAACTGCAGCTTCTACACCATAACTTTATGATGGCTTTAGGCCCGCCGATCCCTTTGGTAGTTTGCTTTTATTAACACTTTATAAAATAAACTTGTTCAGCTAAAGCTGAACATAGGGTCTTCCGTAGGGGATTCTACCGGATTCCACCCTCACCTAAATGGAAATCAGAACACCCACTTACAAGAAGTGGGTGTCTCAAAATTTGATGAAATACATTCAACTCCTTAGGTTCCTAAAAGGCCAGCAAATGAACCGCCCTATACATCAACTCTGAAGCTAAACTAATTTGCTCATGCTTTAACAAAGCTATGGTGTCTTCAGGGGTATGATTTTTATACAGCCAGTCCTTGGCCATTAAAGTTACAGCCGGAATATTCGCTGACGCAAAGCTTATTGAATCACTATTATGGCCGGCCGGCGGAGTTAATATTGCGCTTGCCCCACACTCAGAGGCGGCTTGGCGAATAGCCTTGACAGCTGTATTCTCACCATCCCCCCAGAGGGCAAAATTTCCAACCATTCCATTTCCAACAGAGTCCGCGTTTAAGACAGCTTGGATCTGAGCTAGAGGAAAGGTCGGAGATTGAACAAAGGCCTGAGATCCTATAAACCCCATTTCCTCCGCGCTCCAAAAGGCGATGACAATCGTACGTTTCGGGATAATTTCTTCACGCAGGATACGCCTCATAACATCCAGTACGCACCCAACGCCGGAAGCGTTATCATTGGCTCCGGGATAAAGTTTTCCTTCAAAAACTCCCAGATGATCATAATGAGCCGAAATCAGGATTATCTCCTCAGTTTTTTCGCCCATTAACCCTCCTATCAGGTTAACACTTGGGCTTCTGAGTGTTTTATTATTTCCCGGTCTAAAGGTTAATCTACCATTAACTCGAGTTTCCAACACTGGTGGAATCGTGTAAGTGTGAACAAAGCCTGTATTAGAGTCCCCCATGGGGCGCAGGCCCAGCATACTTAGCTGAGAGGCTAAGTACTCTGCAGCTTTTGCCTCGCCCACGGAGCCTGCCTTACGGCCTTCCATATCCGGTGCTGTTAAAACATGGATATCATCCATGGCCGTTCGATTCAGGCTTTCTAAATCAACCTTGCTTTCCGGTTCACTCGCCGCAGGACGCCATAATTCAACAGGCGGACGCCCAAGTCTCTTCTTAATAGTTCCTCCGATTGACGTCGGTAAAAAGCTCCACGGCAACATTACAGCACCAAGACCCAATAATACTTTTAAAAAAGCTCTACGCGTCTGCATATTAATCCTTTCATTAAAGAGGAGAATGACTATGTCTTTACGCATCAATTCCCCACATCAAACTCAGACTACCAATCTTGACTCTGCAAGCTCCTCAGAGCGCAGTAACGACTTTAGCAACGTTTTATCTCAAACTCAAAAAATTAACCGCCTTGAACTCCAATCCTTTCTTGGTCGACTTGAAACCCAAGGAAAAAAACTAGCTCACTCTCTCTCTATCCGAGATCTCAAAGATTTTCAAGATATGGTTAAGTCCTTTCTTCGCTCGACCTTTGGACAAAGCCGAAAAATGCAGGAAGAGACTTCTTGGGATTATCAGGGGCGGCCTAAGGTTATGGCCAGAATTGGTAAAATTGATCAAGTATTAGATGAACTCGGAAAACAGCTTCTTGATGAACAATCAGAACCCCTGGAGATCCTCACTAAAATTGATGAAATTCGGGGTATGATCATTGACCTTTTCGCCTAACAAGCCTTTATATTAATTCGCTGTAAATCTCAAAAATCATTTTTTATTAAGCTTAAATAATATGGAAAGAGGTGTAACCCCTATGTCGCAACCATCAATAGCCAATACCTACGAAGATTTTATTAAAGGGTTTCACCCCAAGAGTGGCTTAGATCTTAAGTTTTATAAGCAAAATCAGATGCAACGTCGCATTCTAAGCTTTATGAATTCTCATGGCCACCCTACCTATCCCGAGTTTTTAAAAGCTCTCAATGCTGATCCGGTTTTATATGATGCTTTTTTTAAGCACTTAACAATTAACGTCTCTCAATTCTTCAGAGATGCGACTCAATGGAAAACCTTACGAGAAACGATAATCCCTTTGTTAGTCAAAAACAGACCTTCCTTAAAACTCTGGAGCGCAGGATGTTCAAGCGGACAGGAGCCCTACTCTTTAGCCATGACCATGATGGAATACTTCTCGGCAAGTAAGTTTAGCATACTGGGTACGGATATTGATGTCAATGTGCTAAAACAGGCTAAAGATGGAGTCTATAAACAAAACGATTTTGCAAGCACCCCGACGGAATTCTTGCCAAAATATTTTACCCCAGCTGACAAAGGGCAGCAAATTAAAGAATCTGTAAAACGCCTAGTCACTTTCCAACATCAAAACTTACTAACAGATCGTTTCCAAACCGACTTCGACTTCATCGCTTGCCGCAATGTGGTTATCTACTTCACGGAAGAAGCCAAAGAAATGCTTTATAAAAAGTTTACCGACTCCTTGCGCCCCGGAGGAATCCTCTTTACCGGTAGTACAGAACATCTCTTCGGACTAAATCATCTCGGCCTCAAACCTGTCTCCTCGTTCTTCTATCAAAAACAATAGCATACTAGTATCTTCGTCAACCGCATTTTTCTTGGCTCTATAGCCCTCACTCTTTTCTGTGTTTCAGCATATTCTATAGCGGGTATGTGAAAAGACATTCTGTAAAAGGATGGGCAGTCGGTATGAAGATGAAAAATTCTAAAGGACGCCTGAGCAAATCGAGTCCGAGATTATCAGGGCAATGCGGCAAAATGCTGCTTAGGGGAAGAGCGGCCAAATGGTGCATCGATGCACCATTTGATTTTAACTCGCCTTACTTATATCGATTTTAATAACATAGTTATTCACCAAGTGTCCTTATTCTAATTAAAATCAACTATATTATCAGCTTGCTCAAAATCAATTAAGGGCTCTACCTCATAATTATGAGGTAGAGCCCATTTAGTGCTTAGGTTAGTGATGTAGTACACTCTCTTTCATACTGTCGAACAAACTCCTCAAGTGGATAAGTAACCCCTTTACCTTTAAACTCCAATGATACCTGCTGGGCATTCGGATTAAAACCGATAAACTTCATTCCGAGTAATTTGGCCATTTTGGATAATTCAATCCTCGCACCACGCCCGAAATCTTGTAAATGCATCCAACAACACGCCCCTTTTTCTAGTCTTGTCATGACTTCAAAAAGATAATGGTATCCCATTTTGGAACGCAGAAGTTATTAAGGAACTTTAAATGATTTGATTGATTTGATTTAACATTAGCTTAACATATCTTATTCAGGATATCCAGAGAACTAACCTTATCTAATATTCGATTTTTTAATTGATTTACCCATTAAGTTTCATGTTTGCCCCCATAGTCCCAACACGCTCATACCTGCTAAAATCAGTAGACAACCAAGGATCTTAGGCAGGGTCAGATCTTCTTGAAGAAAAAGGGTTCCATACATAATAGCAATTACATAGCCCAATGAGACTAAAGGATAAGCATAACTAAGTTCCCAGCGCGAGATCACCACAAGCCAAAGAATGGAACTCACACCAAAACATGCAAAACCCATAAAGATTGCCGGAGTAAGAATTATTGATCCCAGTTGTCTCCATATTCCTGTAACAGAAACTTTACCATACTCAACCATACCTAAACGAAATAAAAACTGCCCTGTAGCCCCTAAAACAATGGAAAATAAGGCAATGACTAAAGGGCGGACCTCTGAAATTGAAGACATGAAATCGTAACTCCTTGAATTTTTCTACTTTATCTAAAGTTGATATCAATTAAGTTTTCTCAAACTCCCCTTGATTTATACTTATATGTTCCTCTATATTTAACTCAATTATAAATATGCTTGTTTGACTATTTAAATTTTTGTTAATTTGGTTCCGGCCAAAAATCACATAGCGTCATAACTCCAATAGCAATGGGCCGATAACCCTGCAAAGCAGTCATCGACCCATTAAATAAGCTGAGCTATAGGCTAGTTTAGTTTAGCTCTAGGCTAGTAAAGCTGCCCCAAAAGCAGCGGTAAGCTCAGGTTCTGAAGGAATAACAATATTCCCCTTTAACTCTTGCTCAAGGAACTTAACAAGCAGCAAATAATGGGCGCCACCGCCGGTGAAAATCAATGTTTCCGGCTGACCCATGGACTGGACAAAATTCGAAAGGCGTTTGGCGGTGCTTTTAAAAAGCCCGGCAACTACTTCCGGTTTAGGAACCCCTTTGGCAAGCATGGTAATAACCTCAGATTCGGCAAATACCGTACACATAGAATTAATTGCCATTGGCTTAGCCTCTGCTGCCAAATCCATCTCCACGGGGGTTAGATCAAGCCCTTTAAGAATAACATCCAGAAAACGACCTGTGCCCGCGGCACATTTATCATTCATAATGAACTGGACTATTTTCCCCGCTGAATTCTTCTTAATAACCTTGGCATCCTGCCCGCCCAAATCGAGAATAAACGGGTAGTCCGGAAAATCCTCGTGACAGCCTCGACCTTGACAGGTGATCTCAGTAATTACCCGCCCCTCAGGAAAGCTAACTCTGCCATAGCCAGTGACTACAAGCTTAGCGATTTTTTCTTCTTCCCTATGATTATACTCTTTCAGTAAGGCAATACCGGCTTGTACCGAATCAAAGCGAGAAGGTACAACTTGACAGTAAGCTCTTTCCTCTTGGTCCAATACCACCAATTTAGTATTAACTGAACCCAGATCTAAGCCGGCACGTCTCATCCCCGAATCATCTCTATCAGGGCTTCAATCCTAGTCAGTAGTTGGCCTTGATCTTCTTCAGAAAAGTCACTTTCCAAACGCAAGAAAGGTATTTCTTGCTTCTCCATTTCTTTACCAACGAAATAGCCTTCTACTCCATAAGGCTGGCAGAACTGCAGGTTGAAGTCAATCACAGCATCTGCCTTTAAGTTTTTAGCCATAGTTACGATATCCTCCAAGCGACCTTGATTAGGAGTGAAGCAAGCACAATTCACTTTTAACGGGCGCTTAGAAATATTCGCAAGCATATCTGTAAGGGTCTCTGCGGGTTCTGTCATATCTTTAAAGTAACGTTCTCCGGTACAAGTTTCCTCACCAACGACTACTGCCCCAGCTTTTTCGATTAAAGCGTGCAGCTTCCAGGCCGGAAGAGGTTGGGGAGTACCGGTCACTAAAATTCGTGGTGCATCTGCCGGAACTACTCCAACTCCGGCCTTGACCCGCTCATCAAGCTCGTCACATAAAGCATTAACTTGAGCAGCAAAACGTACCGGATCATCAAAGAAGGATAGTTGATTAATTAATAGAACATCTAAGCCATGAATAGGAGCAGGATTATGTTTTCTTAGATCTGCCAACCTTTGCAGAGCTTTTCGCTTATTGTTAATCTTCTCTATTCCTTGAGCAAGATTTTCTTTAGTTAATTTAACTTGGGTCTCACCTTCGATAAACGAGGCAAATTCTCGTACTTCTTCTTCCCAAAGACGCGCATCCTTCTCATTTTTCTTTTGAGGAAGTTCCATTACATAGGTTGGGATATGTTCATTTAAGAGTTCCCAGGCCTTCTTCTTGCCATCACAGGTAGTCTCACCGATGACCCAATCGGAAACCTGAAAATATGGGCAAATTCGATCTAATTTGAAGCCCATTGTTGACTTAATAAGTGGACATAGGTTGCGTGGCAGGACCTTTTCCCCTGAGGGAACCGTAAACTGGGCTCCGGCACATAAGCCGATACTGGCACTGCCGGTTGCTACGACAATTTCTTCAGGGACGTAGACACAAAAGGTAGAGAACACTTTTGCGCCGGCTTGTTTCATGGCATAAAGCTCATGGACACGAATGCCATGGACATCTCCCACGACAGCATCAAAATATCCCATTCCTGTGGGACGATTTTCTCTGTTCAAAAAAAGTTCCGTAAATATCTGGGGCACCGGAGCTAAAAATTCATCATGCTTATCTAGGTCCATGTTCAAACGTTCCCATAACTCTCTGTTCTCCATTAATTGTTTTCCCCCTTAATATAATCTGTAGATACAATTCAATAATTAATTATATCATGTTATTGTTATGGGATTACATAATTAAGTAATAATTTTACATACAAATTAAGGCCATCAATTACGCTTCATTCCGGCAGAGGGACATAAATGAATTTGAAATGTTCAGTGATATATGGTATATTTTTCTGGAATGTGAAAACTTTCATAACATTATGACTATGTGAGAATAAGGGAGGAAAATGAAGAATGAGCGCCAGGGATGAATTACAGGAACTTGTTGAAAAGATGAATGCCAACCCCCAGCATATTGCTTCTGAAAAAGACCGCATCTATCAGATTAATCTTGAGGAAAGTGGCCCGTTGCAAATTGTGTTTAAAGCAGGTCAGGTGCAAGTTGTAGAAGGAGCTGCTCCGGATGCAGAAGTTACTCTGATACTGAACGAAAAAAACTTCTCAAAAATGTTAAAAGATAAGTTAAACACAACAATGGCCTTTATGACAGGGGGATTAAAGGTTGAAGGAAAAATGGGCCTGGCTTTAAAGCTGCAGGAGATTGTGAAATTATATCAGTAAGTATTTTACGTCGATTTTAATGAATGAATATTCAGCCATTAATAAATCTTATTATTAGCCGCCTCTCTATGTACAATCTCCCCTCGATATTTTAGGTTCTATAGATTCAAATGCTTTCTATAAATAATCAAGGAAAGGGTAATCTAAAAAGAGTTTCCTTAGACACAAATAGTTTAAGTACGCAAAAAACCCTGGGAGTTACACTTTTCCCAGGGTCAACTTATATAATTAGAGAAAGGGCATGAACCTTCCTGTTGAGTATGTAAATTCTTTCAGGAAAAACTGAAGGGAAACGGTTAAGCATATTAATGCCGTAACCAGTTTCCCACGGATTGCGAAGCCACCCATAAGCCGAGTTCTGTACCTCTTTAAAGAGGTGATGATCATCTATCTCGAACCGCCGTTACCGACGGCCTCTAGCGACCTTACCCGGGAACAAAAACGGGCCGTTCATCGTTCCCCTATTCGGTCTTGCTCCAGGTGGGGTTTACATGGCCAGCCAGTCACCTGACTGCCGGTGAGCTCTTACCTCGCCTTTCCACCCTTACCTACTCGGAAGTCAGTCGTCGGAACCCAGAAGCCGGACTAGAACCAACCTGTTCTGACTTCTGACCTCTGATAACTGACCTCCGCTATCGGCGGTATATCTCTGTTGCACTTTCCTTGGGGTTTCCCCCACTGGGCGTTACCCAGCACCTTGCCCTATGGAGCTCGGACTTTCCTCAGAGACGATCTTTCGATCCCTGTCTCCGCGATCATCTGGTTGACTTCGCTTTGTTATATTACTAAAAAAAATTGATTTGGTCAAATGGAGAGTTTTGGGTAATCAATTGACTTTTGACTTTTGCTCGTTCATTTCTTCAATTTGATCATCAATATCCATTAGTTCTGTCAGCCATTTTGCTCTATTAGCGTTATCCTGAAGAATATTAGCCAAAACCTTTTCCCGTTGGAGTCTCAAAATTTCAGTGCGGTTCATCATTGTTGCATTTCTCCTTTCAAAATCGATTGTATCGAAGGACCTGTTAATTTCTAAATAGCACCTAGAACGCATATTATTTAGAAAGAACTTTATTATCAGATAATTCCTTACAACAGTATAGTAATATATTTCACAATTACTGTCAAGTGGTAATAATTTCTTTCACAAACTAAATCTCTGTTTCTATCCCTTTATAATTAAAATATCCTATGAAGCCATACCCTGACTCCATAGGATATTTATTATATCCACGGCGAGCGATTTCTTGAACTGACTAAGATCTCAATTCCTTGAAGGGCTTTCTCTGCTAATAGAAAATCCTTCAATAGTTTTAGCATCGGGGCCTCGGTCAAAAAATGTCCTAGATCTCCGATAGCCATTCCTCCTTCAAGGGCATCAAGAGCCGCATGATGGTCTACATCGCCTGTAATTAGTAAGTCCGCCCCTTTAAACAATGCTTTAGGTACGAAACGGCCTCCACTTCCATTAACAATGGCTACCTTTCTAATTTCTTGATCTAAAGAGCCTGCCAAGCGAACCCCCGTCAGATCATAGGCTTGAGCATAGACCTGAGCTTGCTTTAATTTCTCAAGAAATTTCTCCCATAAATCACTTAACTTTTGAGGATGCCTTAAATACCCTGAAACTCCATAGCCATGTTCCTCTGCATCATTACGGTTAGGATTAAAGTCATATCCTCGCTCCAGATACTCCATCTTATCCAGCCCCAGCAATTCTCCTAAGATGGGACTGGAGGATAGTCTGGACTGATCCAAATTCGTGTGGGCAGCATAATAGGCTATATCATTTTTAAATAAGCTTAATGGAACTTGTGCTGCAGCATTATCTGATCTTAGGTTTTTGAGGGGACGGAAAATTAGCGGGTGATGAGCTACAATAAGCTGAGCTCCATATTCTTTGGCTTCTTCGATAACATCTAAAGTACAGTCCAGCGTCAGCATTATTCGTTCAACAGGCTTCGATCCGCTTCCAACCAGCAAGCCAACATTGTCCCACTCCTCAGCCCAAGATTTTGGCGCAATCTTTTCAATCACCTGGGCGACTAAGCCAACTGTTACTGCCATGAACTCAATCCCTCCACTAATGTCAATTTATGTGAAACTTCTCTAATCTTCTCGATAATCTCTGGACTGCTGGATTTTTTCATCTGTTTCATTTGGATCAACAATCTGTCACGATATTCATTGAATTGCTTAGTCAAAAGCTCTTTATGTCCTTCCAAAATCAGTGGTCCAAACTGCCAAACCAATATATGTACTATACTTTGAAATTCCTTCTCCGTCATCAGCTCTTTCTCTGCCAGAGGGAATAGACGCTGTGCCCAAACCCTTTCTCTCTCTTGAAGTTCATCTAAGCCCCATCCCGATTCCTTAGAAAAAGCCATTACAACATAAATTCTCTCGTCTTCTTCTACTAACCTCTCAAACCCTAACTTCCATCCTTGCTCTAATAAAGTTAAGCGAACAGCCCCTTCGGCACCCTGAGGTTGAAGGATAAGGTTGGAAATCCCTTTCATAATATCCGGTCGAACAGAAAAAATCTCCAACATAGTTCTGCCGCCCATTCCGGCAAGGGTCAAGGTATTCACTTCCCCAACCTCCAGGGGCATTAACCCATCGCCAAATCTAACGTCGAGAAAGTCTCCAAGCTTACGACTTTTCACTGCAGTTAATGCAGATTTATAAGGCCCTTCATGTACGTCAATAGCCACTGCTTTAGCAATTTTTTGGGTCTCATAAAGGAAGATCGGCAAATAGGCATGATCTGTCCCTATATCTCCTAGGATTGAACCCTCAGGTACTAAGGAGGCTACTGCCTGAAGACGGGGACCTAAACTAACTGATACTGTCATATTTTCACCTCATCAAGGAAACTAGCTCATAATTTACCTCTTAATCAGAAGATGATATCATAATTTATAGAATTTATCCACGTGCTGCGAGAAGAGTCCCACGTCTAACGATAGTATGGTGGGGGAGGTTCGTCACCATACTAAATCTATTATATCCAAAAAGAAGGCCCCTAGGGACATAGACATCTGACTTTAAAGATAATTAAGCATGTCCAACAAATCGACAGCGCTGTCGAATTGTTGGACATGCTCTGGATTAGGTTTATTTTAGCCAAATTAAACAAGCTTCCATTATTGTAAAATTACTACTGGGTTAAAAACATTAAAGGTGCAGTTCCTAATGAATATCGGAGGACACTCATTAGAACTGCACCTTCTATTTGTTATCTAGTTTATTCTTATGCATTACACCACTTACGAAAATAAGCCACCGACCCTACTGGCTTTTAGGCTTCCATAAACTAATCTCAAGCAACTCCACCACTGGAGGCTAATCCTTGCTCCTCCGAATTAACCATAACCTCAATCAAGTAAGGGCGATAAGCACTAAATCCTCGGGTTAACGCACCAGGGATCTGATTAATTCTTTCAACGGATTCAGCCTCTACTCCTAAGCCTTTGGCCGCTGAAACAAAGTCTAATCCATTTTGACGGCTTTGGTCATGATTAAAGACTACGATAACAATCGGAATTACATTTTTTGCTGCCGTGGCCAGCTCTTGAAGAGAAATACTTAGACTTGCATCCTCCATAATGTTTATGACCTGACGTTGGGGATAGGCCAGCTGAGCCCCCATTGATGCACCAAGTCCCCATCCTTTACTGCCTGCACACCCAGTGATTAAAAAAGTTCTTGACTCATACATTTCATTTAATTGTGAAGCCCAAAGTTGACTTAATTCAGAATCCAGAGCCACAATAGCATCCGGTCGGAGTCCTTTTCTAACCTCGAAAATCGCTTGCAGAGATTTGGATGGATTCTCTGTAAAATTGGTTTGGCGAGCGATTCTTGCTTTTTCTTTTTGCAGGGCTGCGATTCTATCCATCGCCTCAGTCTTAGGCTTATATTTGCAGCCTATGATATAGCTGCTAAAGCTTTGTATAAAGCTTTTAATATCTGAAACTATTGTCAAATCTACAGGAGCAGATTCTGAAAGGTTATCATCTTCCTTATTAACGTTTATAACCTTACGCTCTTTATTAAGTAAAGTTATTTCTCCCATACTCCGATAGTCGAATCTTCCACCTAAATTTATAATAAGGTCTGCCTCTAAAATTGTTTTATTGCCAAGAGGGGTTTGACAGATAGTTCCTACCATTCCTGCATAAAGAGGGTGATAATTTGGGAATCCTTCCTTGCCAAGGATTGAGGAAACTACCGGGATCTGCAAAAGTTGCGCCAGCCTTACCAGATCTTCCGCCGCCCTTCCTACAATTCCCCCGCCAACCATAATAACAGGTCTTCTCGCTTCCTCTAACATTTTATAGACTATATCCAGTTGACTATCTGTTGCTTGAACAAAATTATTAGCCACTTGCTTCTCTTCTTTAAAATATTCCTTCAGGTTTAACTTTAGCTGCCCTAACTGAATATTAACAGGGATATCTATTAAGACAGGTCCTTTCCTGCCCATGTTTGCCAGCTTCCAGGCCTCATTCATTACCCTTGGCAGATCATCTGTCTCTGTGACAAGATAAGCAGCCTTCGTAACCGGTTTGGCCATTTCAACAATTGGAGCTTCCTGAAAAGCTTCTTTTCCTATTAAATCTGTCTCAACTTGACCAGTAAAGGCAATTAAGGGAACAGAATCCCCATAGGCACTATATAGACCTGTCAGGAAGTTAGTTGCACCCGGCCCTGAAGCAGCAGCACAAATCCCTACTTTCCCCGTTGATCTAGCGTATCCATCCGCCATAAAAATTGCAGTTTGTTCATGCCTTACACTAATCGAGCGCATAAGATCCTGCTCCAGCACCGCGTCATAAAAGGGTAAAATTGCCGCTCCAGGAATCCCATAGATCTGAGTCACTCCCTTATGTTCTAAGAACTTTACGATGAATTGTGCCCCAGTCATTTCAGCATCTTTTTCTAGCTCATCAGCAAAATAGTGTTTCACCTGTCCTTCTAATTCCCAGTGCGCCATGGTCGTCTCCCCCTTCTAATCCACTTCAAATTCAGATTGTAATCAATCTGAAAAATTATCTTAATTATTGTCCCGTATAATGAAACGGCGTTTTACTTTTAGTAGATATCATTGTCTGTGATAGATACATCCTCGATATATTAGTTCTCACTCGTGAATAGTCTTCATTATCCACTACTGCCGGGCAAGAGATTATAAAGGTAGCCCATTAGAAGGAGGCCAAAAATTCCAGATGCAGAATTTTGTTTCGCATTATAAAACTACGTTTTGAAGCCTTGTTAAAAATTGTACAAATATGTTTTGCAACACAAACCGTTTCTGTTGATAAAAGTATAATACCACGAGATTAGCAATCTCTGCAATACCTATTTTCTCAATCTTTTAAAAATTTTTGTTAATCTACATAAAACAAAACTTTAACGTCATTTTTCGCTTCTAATGATAAACAAACATCCTCTTCAATCGGATTATAATTCACTCCGATTACATCATCTAAATTAATCCAAAAAACATTACCGTCTTCGCTCCACACCGAAACTTTATCATCTGTAACATCAATATTTACAACTGCTCCAAAATCGATGGTGCATTCTACCACTGCTATAATCTCGATACACTTTAAGTTATTCCCTAAGAACTTCTCTCTAAGGGCTTTTACGAACTCAATTTTTGACGACAAGGTTATCACAATATGTTCCTCCCAAACTCATATACTCTAAATTCTATTTTTTCCTTTTTCCCTCGAAAATATAAAAGAACCCGCAGACAGAAGTCACTGGGTTCCTTAAGAGCTTTGTTTGTGACTGTAGCCCAATTATACCACATTCTACAACATTAACAGCAACAAGTTTCTCCAACATTTTATACAGTCCCATGCCGCCCCAAAATCGGAAACGTTTTGGGGCAGCGCCTTCAAGGAACCGACCCAGAAGCTAGCGGAATCGTTACTAAAAACAAAAAGCACTCTCCCAAGAGGAAAAGCGCTAGATCAACAAGCTTAATTTGCCTTCTAACTGACAAAAGGATTTTGTGGTTCACTCTATCAAATAGGCTACAACCCCTACTTTAACTGGTGGGCGATACTGGTCTCGAACCAGTGGCCTCATCCGTGTGAAGGATGCGCTCTACCGCTGAGCTAATCGCCCGAATTCGATTTATGTATTCATATTTCCGCCCCAAAAATAAAATCCCCACCATTTATCCAGATTGATAAATGGTGGGCCCACTAGGATTCGAACCTAGGACCAACCCGTTATGAGCGGGGGGCTCTACCGCTGAGCTATGGGCCCAAAAAGAACTGATATAAATGGCTCCCCGAGTAGGACTCGAACCTACAACCTACCGGTTAACAGCCGGTTGCTCCACCATTGAGCTATCGAGGAATGCTCTGCACGGGTTATTATACGTAATTAGCGACCTATAGTCAAGTCTTTAGGGAAATTTTTTAAAGTTTTTTAGGGACGCCTCGATTGTAAAACTTATTTCCACCCCTACTACACTTACATGTGGAAGTTAGTCTTACAAAGTGAAAGTTACCTTTTCAATTCACCTTTTGATGGACGCTTCATTTAGCAATTTCAAGAAGGAAATACTCTATCACACTTCGATAAGGCAAAGCGCCGCAGAGGGTAATTCCACCTGCGACGCTGTTCTATCTTCCCTGAAGTTCTTGGGTTGTAAATCTCAAGAAGATTATTACTCCAAATAATCCTTCAATTTCTTACTGCGGCTAGGGTGGCGTAATTTACGCAATGCCTTGGCCTCGATCTGTCGGATACGTTCACGAGTGACACCGAATTCCTGTCCAACTTCCTCTAAAGTCCTGGTGCGTCCGTCATCAAGTCCAAAGCGTAATCTAAGAACTTTTTCTTCGCGAGGGGTCAAGGTCTCTAAGACTTCTTCTAACTGTTCTTTTAACAAGATAAACGAAGCAGCCTCAGCGGGTGCCGGAGCATCATCGTCCGGAATAAAATCACCTAAATGGGAATCTTCCTCTTCCCCAATGGGGGTTTCAAGGGACACAGGTTCTTGGGCGATTTTCATAATCTCCCTGACCCTCTCCACTGGAATATCCATTACTTTAGCGATTTCTTCGGGAGCCGGCTCTCTTCCTAATTCCTGTAAAAGTTGACGTGAAACTCGAATTAGCTTATTGATAGTTTCAACCATATGCACCGGAATTCTAATGGTCCGAGCTTGATCAGCAATGGCACGGGTAATAGCTTGACGAATCCACCAAGTGGCATAGGTACTAAACTTAAAGCCTTTAACATAATCAAATTTTTCTACAGCTTTAATCAGACCAAGATTACCTTCCTGGATTAAGTCCAAAAAAAGCATGCCCCGTCCGACGTAGCGCTTAGCGATACTAACCACAAGCCGCAAGTTTGCCTCCGCTAAGCGGCGTTTTGCTTCTTCGTCACCGTTTTCCATTCGTTTGGCCAATTCGATTTCCTCATCGGCTGAGAGCAGGGGAACTCGTCCGATTTCTTTTAGGTACATGCGAACAGGATCATCAATTCCTACACCCTCCGGTACAGAAAGATCCACTTCCGCTTCTTCCTCAACATCATCGTCCGGATCCTCTACAATGTCATCATCTTCGTCAACTTTAACGCCTTTTAAGATTTCCAGTTCAACTTCCTCAGGCTCCGGCACCACATCTATTCCCATGCGTCCTAGTTGCTGATAGATATCATCAATTTGATCCGCGGAAAGTTCAATTCCTTGAAGAGCATCCATAATCTCTTTGTAAGTTAAAGATCCCTTCTTTTTTCCACTTTGAATGAGGGCTTGGACATTGTCAATCTTTTGCTTTTCGTTCATCTGTCCCCCACCTTCCCTCGGATCATTCTTTTTGGTGCCTATAACCTTACTATTCGCCACGTTTCAACCGCTCTCCTATCTCTTTCAACAGAGCCATAGCCCCTGCCATGTCACCGGATTTTTCTAAAGCTGCCATGCGGGCTTGAAGATCCTCGACTCTTTCATTTGCTTGAGTAGAAAGAATCCCTTGGATACAATCATCTAAAAGCCGCTCGGAATGGGTTATATCTAACTCTTCCAGGAGTAAACTAGCCAAGCGGCTTTGAACCTGTTCTTCAGTGTTAACAGGCAATTTACCCTCCTGATTGAGATAATTAAAGATTTGCTGATGCTCCGGTACCTTCCAAAAGGATTCTCCCAATTCTGCCTTAATTTTTGGCAAGTATGAAATCTCCTCTATAAGTAACCGTAAAAGAATACGTTCAGATCGATACACCTTTAAATGGACTGTTGGTGAAGCTGGTGTATTTTCACCTTGAGAAATAATTTCACCCTTAATATTATCTCTATTTTTCCCAGAACTAACCTGTTTTTGCTGAGAATATTCGATAAATTGTACATTTTTAGTATTTTTGTTTTCTACTCTATAGATTTCTCGTTGTACCGCCTCAAAAGTAAGACCTAGTTCAAAACTTAAGAAACGCTCATAACCTTCACGTTCGATTGGACTGCTAACTTTTATAATATCCGGAGCAAGCTTCACGACTAATTCTGCTTTTTCCTGAATGGTCTGAGGAGGAACTTCCTTAACAAGCGTCCGGTATTTGAACTCAAAATAATTCAAAACCTGACCTAATACTTTTCCAAAGTCCTCGGCTCCATACCGTTTCAAGAACTCATCAGGGTCTTTTGCTCCTCTTAAAGTAGCTACATCCAAGCGGATTCCCGCATCTCGAAGAATTTCTCCTCCTCTTAACGCAGCCTGGATTCCGGCCTCATCAGAATCATAAAGCAGGATGACATGCTGTGTATACCGTCTTAATAGCTTGGCCTGATCCCTTGTTAAGGCTGTCCCCAAAGAGGCGACTGCATTGGGATAGCCGGCATTCTGAAGAGCTATGACATCCATATAGCCTTCAACCAAAAGGGCATAACCTTTCTCCCGAATTCCTTGATGGGCCCGATGTATGCCATATAGCTGATGCCCCTTGTTAAAGAACTCGCTTTCCGGAGAGTTAAGGTATTTAGGAAGAGAATCATCTAGAACTCGACCGCCAAATCCAATTGAATGGTTTCGTCGATCAAGAATGCTAAAGAGAACACGGTTTCGAAAGCGATCATAATATCCACCGCTTTTGCCTTGGGTTCCCCTTTCTATCGCCAGCCCATTCTCTACTAATTCATTTGGCTGCACTCCTCGTTCCTTCATGAAAGTTAGTAACCCATCCCAGCGATCAGGTGCATAACCCAGACGAAAGCTCTTCATGGTATCTGGGTCAACCCCGCGTTTTGAGAAATAGAGTCTTCCAACTTCTCCTTCAGGTGCATTAAGTAAAAGTTCATGAAAATAGCTGGTAGCTAATTCATGGATTTCTTCAAAACGCTGTCGACGTCGATTTGCTTCCCGTTCACGCGGAGATAATTCTTTCTCAGGTAATGCCACACCATATCTAGAGGCCAAATTCTGAACACATTCGATGAAGGACCAGTTCTCCTTTTTCATAAGAAAAGAAAAAACATTCCCCCCAACATTGCAGCCAAAACAGTAAAACATTTGTTTTTCAGGGGTCACAGTAAAACTGGGGGTTTTTTCCGTATGAAAAGGACAAAGCCCCAAATAAGTTTTCCCTTTACGCTGCAAGCTTACATATTCAGATATAATCTCTACAATATCTGTGCGTAATCGCACTTCTTCGATAACTTCTTCCGGCATAAATTCTTGATGAAGTCTAATATCCACGTCTCCTACGCCTTTCAGTTTCCAGCCACACTTTGTTTATTTTGTCAACCCTTACATATACATTTCTTTCGCCGAAACTTCATAAAATCCTCTTTTTTAGTTCTTCATTCGGTGAATCTGTTTTAGTGAGGGTAAAATCATCTTCTTCAATTGTATTAATTCTTCTTTTTCAAGGATAATACCTTCTTACTTCGACAATTATTTTGTGAAAAGTAATTATCTATGATCAGTTGCCTAAAAACTAGAATCAATACCTTAGCCCTTTCGCTCATTTAAAAAGCATGATAGTATATATAAAAGATTGGACTAGTGCCGTTGGACGAACATTAAGCTCATATATCAATGAACTTAAGGAAGGTGAATGTTTTATGACAAAGAGATCAACACGCACAATTATTTTAGCTATGACTTTTTGCCTGTTGCTGGCAGGTGCCTTTCTGACAGGGTGCAATTCCTCCAAAGCTCAGGTTGATAAACCTTCGGATACAGCAACCACCCCGCCGCCTTCCAATACGGATACAATAGAGCAACCTAAAAACTCCCAACAAATAAAGCTTTATTTCCCTAACTCAGATGCTACAGGGTTAGTTTCTTTTGAACGAACCGTTGAAGTAAAGGATCAGGCAGTTATTAAGGCAATGTTTAGCGAATTAGCTAACCCTCCCAGTGGATATGAACCCCCTCTCCCATCAGGAACCACTCTTCTTGACGCTACGGTAAGTGCAGATGGAATAGCTACAATTAATCTCTCTAAGGAGTTTAAAGCTAACTTTGGGGGAGGCTCTACCGAGGAACAAATGACCATATATAGTATCGTAAACACCTTAACGACCCTTCCTAATATCCGGAGTGTCCAGTTTCTTCTGGAGGGTGCAAAACACGCTGGCATTCTCGGTCATTTGGATACCCACGATCCAATCAAACGCGATGAGAGCCTAATTATCAAATCCTAGCTAATCCATAGTAGATTCCTTTACTTTGTCTCTTTATTCAATAGACACACTAACTATCTTATGTCTGATAGCTTTATTTTACTTCTCTAAGACAAAACTTATACTTTAATTATGGAATATATTACAAAAGTGGTTGAGATTTAAATCTCAACCACTTTTTCATTATCTTTTTACTTCCGAGGAATAAATAAGCTTTGAAAAAGATCAATGGCATAATTATCGGTAAGACCTGAAATGTAGTCGACAACCGCAGTAGTTTTATCACCACCGGCCCAAACCAAGAAGTTCTGAGGAAGTTTTGAAAAGTTCTGACGATAATAATTAAAAAGTGCTTGCACTATGTACTGACCTTTCTCCCTTTCTTCCCGCAAATTTAAACTGGTGTAAACCCTTGCAAACATAAATTGTCTAAACTCATTCATTGCAGCACTGATCTCAACAGACTGTTTAATTTGATTTTGTCCATTAGACGCTTCTATCATATCCACTACCATTGTGGTAATCATGTCACTTGGTTTCCCCCCCAGCATTCCCTTGACATTTAGGGGCAAGTCCCTTTCAGTCAGCAAGCCGGCCCTTAAAGCATCATCATAATCATGACAGAGATAAGCAATCCTATCTCCCGTTTTAACGATCTGACCTTCCAAGGTCTTCGGAATACCTTCACCAGTGTGATTTAAGATTCCGTCCAGAACACAATCCGTAAGATTTAAGCCAAGACCATCCTTAGCCAGCACCTTGAGGATACGAATAGACTGCTCATTGTGCTCAAAATGACCAATAATCCGTCTTAGAGCCTCTTCCCCAACATGACCAAAGGGAGTATGCCCTACATCATGCCCTAAAGCAATTGCTTCAATAAGATCTTCGTTCAACTGAAGTCCCCGGCCAATAGTACGACAAATTTGGGATACTTCTAAACTATGCGTCATTCTAGTCCGATAGTGATCCCCTGAAGGAGCAATGTACACCTGGGTTTTATGTTTAAGACGACGAAATGGTTTGCTATGCAAAATCCGATCTCGATCCCGTTGAAATTTCGTGCGAATCGGGCACTCTTCTTCCAGACCCTGGCGTTTAGCATCTTTGCTTTTTGCTGCATAGGGTGAGAGTCGTGTTTCCTCATCTTTTTCTGAGCGTTGACGAATGTTCATGATCCCGCTCATCTAATCCCCCCTTGTCTAGAAACTGTTTACTAAACATATCTCTTTTATTTTAGCATAATGACCGGATAAATACCTGAATACCTAGGGAAGAGCCAGAAATTCCTCGCCAGAGCCTGTTCTGGCTCTTAACATTCAGATTACTTAACAAGCCCCAAGAATTAGACTCTGGCCCTAGATTTTTTGTTTGGTGAAAATAATCCTAGAAGGAATCTCGCAGATAAATGTCGAATATCTAAATAATCTGTTGTATGTATCATAATTTACTCTTTATTTGAAGAAAGAAGGAAAATAATTGAATTTGAGTATAAAAACCAAACTAGTCATAATCATTGTTGCTTTAGTGTTTGTAGCAACAACAGTAATAACCGTATTTTCGATTAGAACACTTCATAGTGGAATGATGACAATGGCCCAAGAAAAACTGCACTCTGATCTTGCTCTCAGTAATTTGATTATCGATAAGTCATTTCCGGGAGACTGGTCGATCAAAGATAACAAACTATATAAAGGCGAAAGTGTCCTAAATGACAGTACTATTGTTGACCGAATCGGTGAACTTTCTAATGATAATGTGACAATTTTCCAGGGAAATACTCGTATCGCTACAAACGTTAAAAAAGAAGATGGTACACGGGCTGTGGGTACAACGGTGTCATCCGAAGTTGAAGAGATCACCCTTAAAGAGGGTAAAACCTACAAGGGAGAAGTAGTTGTCGTTGGGGTGAAAAACCAAACCATATATGAACCAATAATTGATAAACAAGGCAAAGTTATAGGTATGACGTTTATTGGAGTGCCAATTTCACTGATTGATACTTTAGTGTCTGGGCTTAGTAATAAAATTATTATGTTTATAATCATTGAACTATTAATATCAGCCTTGGTCATTTGGGTAATAGTGTCACGTACTCTAAGACGCCTCCACCATATTGTGAATTCAGCCGATAAGATCGCCCAGGGTGATCTATCTATTGAATCATTGAATTCTAACTACAAAGATGAGTTTGGGCACTTAAGCAGTTCGTTCAACATTATGGCTGCTAACCTAAGGGATTTAGTACAACATGTTTCCAGGGCATCTGAGCAGGTTGCTGATTCATCACGCGAAATGTTAACCATCACAGAGCAAAGTGCGGAGGCATCTGCTCAAATAGCTGTATCAATTGAGAAAGTGGCTGTTGGGTCTGCAGACCAGGTTAATTCAATAGCAGATACTGTCCAGGCAATTGAACAATTATCTGCCAGCACTCAGCAGGTTGCCGCCACGAGCAATGAGATAGCTTTATTGACAGCCCAAACGACTCAAACCACTTATCGGGGCCAAGAGGCTATTAATTTAGTGGTTGTCCAGATGGACAGTATCAATCAAAAAACAGGGCAGGTTCAACAGACCGTTCAGAAGTTGTCGGAAAGCTCGGAGCAGATCAACGAAATTATTACAGTTATCACTGGAATAACTGAACAAACAAATCTTCTCGCTCTTAATGCAGCAATTGAAGCAGCACGAGCCGGAGAACACGGACGAGGATTTGCTGTAGTTGCTGATGAAGTTAGAAAACTAGCTGAACAATCCAAGGAAGCTGCTCAAAGGATTGCAATGTTAATTCAAGCGAACGAAAATAATATTAACGAAGCAGTAAGGGCCATGGACGATGAAATCAAAGATGTTAAAGCCGGTATAGACACTGTCGATACCGCTGGAAAATTATTTCAAGATATCACCCAACTAGTTCTTCAAGTCTCTAATCAAGTCCAAGAAATATCCGCTACGACTCAAACAATAGCCGGTGGTACAGAAAAAATCGTCTCTTCCACTCAGAACATTGATCGAATTAGTCAAGATGCCGCGGATCAGACTCAAACTGTATCGGCAGCTGTAGAAGAACAGACTGCTTCCCTGGAGCAGATTAACTTGTCGAGCAAAGAGTTAGTTGCCATGGTTCAGGACTTGCAAAAAATTGTGAGTGCTTTTAAACTTTAGGATTACCAAGGGGCAGCTTGATCTCCACAACTGTACCCATCTCCAACTCGCTCTGCACGGAAACCGAAGCATTCTGAAGTTCTATTAAATGCTTTGCAATAGCAAGGCCGAGCCCGGTGCCTCCGCTGTTTCTTGATTTATCGGTTTTGTAAAAACGATCCCAGATATAAGGCAATTCTTCCGGTGCAATTCCATAACCTTGATCGCGAATTATGATCGAAAGGGTCTTAATATCTAATAGGCTTGTTGCAACGGTCACTGTGGTGTTCGCCGGCGAATATTTGACAGCATTGTCCAGAAATATTACCAACAGTTGGCGCAAGCGATCATAATCTCCTGCAAAGGCGGGAATATCTTGTTTAGCAAGATACTCAACTTTAATTCCTTTTCTTCCGGCAATAGTCTCAAAATTTCTCACCACATCTTCAAGAAGATTTGGTATATACAGCTTTTCTTTATTCATTTTAATCTTGCCGGATTGAAGGCGAGAAAGCTCCAAAAGATCTCCTACCAATCGTTCCAACCCGCGGGTTTCAGAAAGCATCCTTTGGTGGTAACGTTTAATCTCCTCGCTGTTTTCTACCGTTCCATCCACCATGGCTTCGAGGGATCCACGAATGACGGTCAAAGGAGTGCGAAATTCATGAGACACATTGGCCACGAAGTCCCGTCTTAGTTGTTCAAGCCGCTCACTTTTACTAATATCCTGAACCAAGGCAACACTCCCTGTCACCATTCCCGAGTTATCGACAATTGGCGAAAGAGTAAACATAAGCTTTTTACCCAACCAATCTTTGAGTACTTGAGAGGTCTTTTTTTCCTCCATTACTTTAGTAAGCTGGGCCTCAATTTCCAATTCATTGAGGTCCTTTTCTATGTCTTCATTTAAATAGGGATGAGGTCTACTCATAATCTCCGATAGTGCAGAATTGATACTTATGGGTTTAAGAGTCATGTCGAAAGCCACGATTCCATCAGAAATGCTCCCTATGATGTCTTTGAGTTTTCCTTTCTCCTGAAAAAGCTGATTAATCGTATAACCTAATTTACCTGCCAAAAGGTCAAGGGAATTCCCCAGCTGTCCCAATTCATCTTCGCGCTTAACTCCTGTTTTAACAGAATAATTTCCTTGCGTCATTTCTAAGGCAGTTAGATTCATGGCTTTCAAGGGACGGGTAAAGAGCAGGGAGTAGAAAATACCTAAACCCAGGGCTAGCACAAGTGCCCCCAGAAGACTGATTGCCAAAATTCGAACTGCTTTATTGACTGTTGCATTAATTCCCGTAACCGGGGAATGGAGAAGTACGGAGCCAATAACTTGATGGTCGGAATCAATAATCGGTACGCCCACTGTCAGAGTTGCTTCATTGTAGACACTGCTAAAATTTTCACTGACCGATTCTTGGCCACTTAAAACCCCCTCAATAACTTTTTCAGCCTCCTGTGGGAGAGGCTCTGAATTAAAAGGCTGCCCTTGCCTCATACCCATACCCATTCCTGTACCCTGGCCTGTGCCTTGGCCTTGTCCTGCACCTCTGCCTTTTCCAAAACCCATTCCGGACATCAGCGAGAGGTTCCCCTGCTTGTCAGTGATCCACACCTTTGCTTCAGTCATCCTATCCAGGAAGCGCATGGATCCAGCGAAGCCCCCCAACTGACCATTACTTTGGGAGTTCTCGGCAATCACCTCCGCTATACTTCGGGCACGATCCAGCATAGTTTGTTCTCGGCTGCTGAAGGTATACTGCCTGAACATTTGAATAAATAATCCCCCTATGACTAACATAGAAATGAGCACTATTCCAACAAAACCAGCCGTTAATTTTAACGCAATACTCTTCTTAAACATGCCTCACCTCAAATTTATACCCTACTCCCCAAATAGTCTTTATCTCCCAGCCAGAGGTTTGAGAAGGAGCTATTTTTGATCTTAACCTCTTGAGATGGGTGTCCACGGTACGGGCATCGCCAAAATACTCATACCCCCACACACTGTTTAAAAGGTTATCTCTCGAGAAAACTTTTCCCGGATTTGATGCCAAGACCCATAGTATTTCCAGTTCCTTTTTTGTAAGGCTGACGGGTCGCCCTTCGATTTTCACTTCATAATCCGAAATGTTAATTTCCAAGCCAGGATAATGGACAATGTCTTTGCTTTGCTCCTCTGAAATATCAAGGCGCCTTAATACTGCACGAATGCGCGCCATGACTTCTGCGGGACTAAAAGGTTTTACAATGTAGTCGTCTGCTCCAATATCAAGGCCCATAATGCGATCGCCATCTTCGCCTTTGGCGGTAATCATGATAATCGGCACATTAGAACTCTGACGAATTTCCCGACAAACCGCAAACCCATCCTTCTTGGGCATTAAGACATCAAGTAATACGAGTAGGGGTCTATATTCCCCAAGCTTCGCTATAGCCTCTTCCCCATCATGGGCAATAATTGGAAGAAAACCTTCTTTAGTGACATAGGTACTTAGTATTTCTAGAATGCCCTCACTATCATCGGCAATCAATATGTATTTGTTCATAAGCCATCCCCCCTCTTTTAAGTCTATCACTTATAAAAATAGTGTTTGTGTCATAAATGTGACTTTTTAAATGTGGGAAGCGTGTTACAACTTATCGATTAATTCTTGAATCAACATCGACAACCTCGGCACTCGTGTACCACTTTATTGAATTCTGTTACTCTTTAGGTCATACTCCTTCTTGTTTTTCAGTTGTCTTCTCCTCACAACAGTTCCAAACCTAAATCATGGCCACAATCTCGACTATTCCCTGAGAGATTATGGCCATGATTATTCTTTACCTAAGCAAAAATCACACTTTATGAAGTTGTCGTTCTAACCGTTTAAATCCTATGTACATACTTATTCGCCATGGCAGAATCATACTAAAGGCTAAGACGAAGAAAATTCCGGTCATTTGAGCAGGATCGATTTGAATGGCTTCAGCAAGGATAATCTTCCCGATCATTCGCAAAGCGACTAGACTTATCAGTGCTACTAAAAACAACTTTGATCTTCGGAGATAGATTTGGTTGTCCCTTATTTCAAATTTAGATGTTTTTATTAAGATGACAGAAAAAAGCAGGCCCATCATAACGGAACTTATCAGTTCTAGTAGGGTTGGTCTAAACATTGGCAAAATAAACATACTCCCACCGGTAGCCATAAAAAATGGAGGTAAAATAATCATTTTTGCCACTGCTGGTTTTTTTGTGTTTTTCACTCGTACCAAATTGACTACAACAACCATTAACAAGGACACGACAATTGATGCAACCACTAGGAATTGTTTTGTCAACATAATTAACCTTTCTATCTCGCGATTACGCCTATTTCCAGTTTACACACATTATAATATAACTCTTTGCCTTAATAATAAAGCAAAGAGTTAACTATTAGCATACATAAAGAGCTTTCTGACTCTTCTTGTGGCTTCTTATTATTCACTTTTTCTTTAGAGCTTGTTCTAGGAGATGTCTTTCCTGGAAAATTTTCGTATCGCTAAGGTCACAAATCCAAGCATGTAAATGGCAATATATAAGAACATCCAAATACTTGCCGGTTTACCGCTGCCGGATAAACTTGCACCGGCCATAGCACCGGCTGCCAGCTCAGAATTTGGAACCATTATGCGTTCCATCGTACTATAAATCGTTTGGAAAGGTGAGACTAAGCTGATAAAAATTCCGGTACCAATGACCGAGTTATTATTTACATACTGCCCGATCATTTCGACCATTCCGCCAACATTCCCTAAAATGTAAATGAAGATCATTAAGATTCCATTAGGCACTGCTTTTAAAGTCACGGATCCAAAGATCGTTACGCAAAGAACTGCTACAGGCAGCAAAAGGTAAAGCAACCATCCAGAAAGGATTTGCGAGAAGGTGAGACTTGTTATCGTACTCAGGCCAAATAAAGCTCCAATAACCAGAATTGAGGAGAATAGCAGGGTTGCGTAGGTACAGGCTAATAGAACTAATCCTCCAAGTTTGCCAAGAATAAACTGATAGCGGTGAATCGGACGAGTAAGAATCCCTTGAATCAGTCCGGACTCTAGTTCTGAGGCAATGGCACCGGAGCCAAGCATAATCGTGAGCAAAGCTATTAACATGGCAGAAAATTGAAAGCCCATTTTCGTAACCATTTGAATGGCAAAAGGTCTAAACTGATTTCCCATTCCATGGGTCACTGTTGTGTTAGGAAAATAATTAAGCATTACTGTCCAAAATACCAAGTACAAAAAAGTGACAATACCCATTATGATAAAGGTTCTTTTACGAATTGCTTCATTAAGCGTGGTAATTAGGATTGCTGTGATGATAATCCCTCCTCGCCGACCAGCTGCATAAACACTGTTTCCAGGGTCTCTCGGTGGGGCGTCAACTCATAAAGTGTCAAACCATGAGAGATAAGCTTAGCTGCCAGGGCAGGAATCTCTTCGTAATCCTTTAAAGTGGCTGTTAAACTTCCATCTGCTAGTATCTGCAATGACTGGTATTGGTTATGCATGGTTCCCAATAAATCTTCAGTCATACCCTTAACTCTGATGGTTAAGGAGATTTTATTCATCAGTAACTCGTCCATCCGTGCGGATTTAACAACTGTACCTTTGTGAATAAACGTGACACTATCGCAAACAGCTTCCACTTCACTTAAAAGATGACTGTTTAAAAAGACAGTTGCCCCTTCCTTTTTCAAAGCAACAATAATGTCTCGCACATCCTTACGACCAATGGGATCCAAAGCAGATGTCGGCTCATCGAGAAAGATCAGTTGGGGATTAGGCAGCAACGCACAGGCCAACCCTATACGTTGCTGCATGCCTTTACTATACGAGCCCACCTTGTATTTTTCTTGCCCTTCAAGACCTACTAACTTTAAAGCCCTGCCAATTTGATCCTTCTTGTTTTTCAATTTAACTAATTGGGCATGGAAATTCAGCAAATCTAATCCAGTCATCCAATCTTGATAGCGGAAAAGTTCAGGCAGGTAGCCCATTCTTTCTCGCGCAGAAACATCACCCAGGGGTTTCCCCAGGACTGTGCCGCTTCCGGAGGTGGGGAATACAAGCCCGGTTAACATCTTAATACAGGTACTCTTCCCTGCGCCGTTGCGGCCAAGGAAGCCATAGACTTGCCCAGCTTCTACTGCAAGGTTGATTTGGTCACAGGCTGTTTTATTACCATACTTTTTAGTAAGAGCATGGGTTTCGATGATCATTAACGAACACTCCTAGCGATTTCTGCCAGCTCAGCATCCGTCTTATTGCCAATTAAGCCATACAAATTGCCATCCTTGGTCCAAATTAGTACAGAAGCGTTATCCATATTGGACATTTCCTCCATAGCCATGGTATGAGCTTCTTTCAGAGCAGCAAATTTTTCTTCACCATATTTGCTAATCATTGTTTTGCTCATTTCATCCATTAACGCTTCATGTGACCTACCGTTTAAGCCTTCTAGTGAAGTACTATGTGATCCTGTGACTGTCATATCTTGAGGAATAGTTTCCGTAAGTCCTTTTAAATCAGACAAAGTGTAGATGTAACCTTTTTTTCCGCCTAAATCCACTTCTCTGCCGAAGCCTACTAGGACAGGAAGATAGATATCAGAACTACCTTCATCGATTTCAGCAAGCTGTTGGCGAAGATTCGTAGGGATTAAGGGCAAATTCAACATGACATCTCGCAATTCTTCTTTGGCAGCTTGCGGGGCATCTAAATAGGACTTTTGGGTGGCTAAGAATAGGACATCCTCATATTTTGCAAAGGCTGCAGCTGAAGATACCATAGACATTTCTACACCGTTTAAACTGCTGGAAAGTTGTTTCGGACTATGCAGCAATTTCAACAGTTCGTTGCTGGCATCTACATCTAAGGTAAACTTCATTTCCCTGGAATCCAGCGCAGATATTTCAGGGGTTTGAGATGCTAGTTCAGAAGGCAAACGAAGTTTGAAAGCATCAAACTCTCCAGCTGAGTTCAGTTTTGTCACTTCATGTTTCGGTTCTGAAATAAGGTTAAGCAGAGATTTGTGTTCAAATTCTTTTCCCTTGAAGTCTTCTTTCAGATTAGAAATTGTTTGCATTCCTTCCTGCAAGTCCGCCATTGTAATTTCAATGGTTTTCACATCGTTTACGCGGAAAATCGACAGCGCATCCAGAGCTAAAGTTTTTACCGGATTTACAAACGTAATGAGTCCTGCCACTAGCGCCAGCGAGGCAAAGGTAAAGATTTTCCGTTTCATGTTATCAAGTCCCTTCACAAATTTTTGGTACTCCTACTTTAAATCAAAATTGTGTCCTCAGTGTGCCCTCGGGGTATTAATTTCTAAACGGCAGCCTCACCACAAATGACGTCCCTTGATCTAATTCACTCTCAACAATTACCTCTCCGGCATAGATATCCACTATTTTCTTAACAATAGCTAAGCCTAGGCCGCTTCCTTCTTTGGAATGTGACTTGTCCCCCTGAAAAAATTTTTCAAAGATCCGAGCTTGATCGATCTGGGCAATCCCGATCCCTTGATCCTTAATCTCAACCACCACATTGTTGGGAGTCCTCTTCGCTTGGATATAAATAGTTCCAGATTCAACGGAAAATTTGATGGCATTCTCCAATAGATTTAACCAAATCTGTTGAATCAAAGCTTCGTCACCCGTGTAGGCTATTTCAGCGAGATCAATATTGAGTTCTAAGTTTTTCTCAGACCATTTTTCCTCTAAAAGAACAATCGTCTTCCGAATCTGCTCATCTAAGGAAAATGGTTTCCTATTCTCTGGGATGAATTGATGGTCTAATTTAGAAAGCCGCAACATGTTTGAACTCAAATGGCTTAATCTCTTGGCCTCTTCGATAATAATGCTAGTGTAAGATCGAAAATCCTCTTCCGACAAATCTTTATCCTGGAGCATTTCTGCGAAGCCTTGGATAGAGGCAATGGGGGTTTTCAACTCATGAGATACGCTGCTAATAAAATCTTTGCGGAGATATACCATATTCCCGAGTTCCGCCGTCATCAAATTAAAATTTCGGGCCAGAACCCCTATTTCATCATTGCCCTCATAGTCCATCTTTACAGAAAAATCGCCCTTTCCAACCTCTTTGGCTGAATTACTAATACGAATAATTGGCTCGGAAATTTTGCGCATAGCCAAATATAATAGTGAACCTCCCAAGGCTAAACATAAGAGCAGTGTTACTAGCATAAAACTCCCAAAAACCGCATGGGCTTCTCGAATACTCAAGTCACCATGGTAGAGAAAGAAGAACAGAATCGTCATCAAGGTAAACGAAAGGAAACAGGAAAAAAATAAGATTCCAATGGCCATTAACGTACCTTTGGCGCGAATTGAATGTGTCAAATCTTTAATCATAGTTCTTCTCCGCCTTATAACCCAGCCCGCGAATCGTGATGATCTTAAACTCCGGCCTGTCATCAAACTTCTTGCGCAGCTTTTTTATGTGGCTGTCCACCGTTCGTTCATCTATATCTGTATCTAGCCCCCAAATTTCAGATATAAGCTGCTGCCTTGTAAAAATTTGCTTGGGATAGCTTAACAATTTAAAAAGTAACAGAAACTCCTTTTTGGGTAATTCAATCTGAAGGTCTGGCCCAGTAATGCTCAAATTGTCATAATCCAGTAGGATTTCACCGATAACAATTTTATGTTCATTGGTAATTTTAGCCCGTCTTAGCAGAGCAGCTACTCTTAAAATCAGCTCGTTCATATCAATTGGCTTAACCATATAATCGTCCGTACCTAATCTGAAGCCTTTTTCTTTGTCCTCATAATCCTCTCTGGCAGTCACAATTAAAATCGGCAGCGTAAATTTTGCGTCTCTAAGGCTTTCAATGAGTTCAAAGCCATCCATATAGGGCATCATGATGTCACAGATAATTAAATCGATATGTTCGTTTTCAAAAATTTCAAGAGCCTTTTGACCGTTTTCAGCTTGCAAAACTCGATAACCGGCTTGTTCCAGCCGAGTTTTCATTAACATTAATAAGTTCTTATTATCCTCAACTACCAATATTTGAAACATGATAAACCTTCTTTCCAAAGCCTACTAAAAAGAACGGGTATACCCTTTGTTCCCAGAACATTATTCATTGTTTAAACCTTTATTAAATTTATATCTCTTAAAGAGTATAACTTCATATTGTGACTTAAATGTGCCCAAAACATAAGAATCTGCGGTTACATTTTTGTACCACTAGTAAATAAAGCAAGGATATTGCCTCTTAAACTCATAAGACAATACCCTCACTATTTTGCACCTAAACCCTAAAGCTTGGTGTATAAGGCTTTAAAACATTCTATACTATTTTAATATAATTTATAGCCCTTATTCTTACAGCGACCTGACAGCAGCTGCGAAAGAGATTGTATCCGTACAATAAAAACAACATAACTGAGGATGCCAAAATGACGGGACTCGTCCTGTCTTTATTATAAGAGAAGGAGCACCTCTTCAAAGAAATTTATATTATCAACTTTGAGACAGCCCCTTCTCTTGGCAATAAGGAAAAAGACTTAATTTAAAAACATACGGTTAAGCAGCTATATTGAAACGTTTAATCAGGCAAGACTAAATAAAATAGTTTTCGCTCCAACCAGAGTCGAACCGCTATTCACAAAGTAGAAATTGGAAGCTGTATCTAACGTAAGCGGTCCCGTCCAAGTGATCGTGCTAAACTGGCTGCTGAAAACACCAGTTGGCGGCACATCTGCAAGTGCGGAACCAACCGTAACATTCCCGGTAATCGCTGAGTTCGTAATTTCGGAGTACCCTGCAGCTGTGATCGTTCCAGACCGGCAATCAAGCATTCGTTGAATGTTTAGACCATTGTGATTAATAATATTGACTCGGCTGTTGTAAAAGTAAGAGTTTAGAATGCCCTGATGTGGATCGACCAGGGCCTGCATGATGCTGCCTACGACTCTGGCATTCAGAACTTGAAACTCAATAGTTGAAAAGGGATCTACGGGATCAACATTTTGAAAAATAACATTGCCGCTGATAATAGCTCCATCAGTGTAATTAGTATGGGTGCTTACAGATGTCCCGTTATCAAAGGTACCAATTACAGTCACCGGGCGTGCATCAAAGGCCGGTCCCTGTATGATATAAACAGCTTCCGCTGCCGCACTTGTTTGAACTGTGATATTCCTAGGAACTGATGACGCAAAATCAGCCAGGGACGCATCGCCAAGTACCCATGGTCCTAGACCAAGGAGCTGAACATGCCTCGCAGGAGGTATAGTTACGTCCTCATCAAATGCTGAGTTTGCCGCAATCAGAACGATACAGCGGGCCCTCATCCCAAAAGTGTTTGCAAAGGTGCTGGATGTTGCCGCATTGATGGCGCTCTGAAGAGAACTATAAGGATCGGAGGGTGTCCCCGATCCGGGACCCGGAGCACTTGAGTCTGCCCAAATAATCGTCGGTTCTGCGCCCCATAAAAAGACCCCCGGCCCTGTTGAACCTGTTTCACCTGTTGCTCCTGTGACTCCTGTCGCTCCTGTGACTCCTGTCGCTCCTGTTGCTCCTGTGGCTCCTACTGCTCCTGTTGAACCTGTTGCTCCTGCTACTCCTGTTGAACCTGTTGCTCCTGTTGCTCCTGCTGAACCTGTTGCTCCTGCTGAACCTGTTGCTCCTGCTGAACCTGTTGCTCCTGTTGAACCTGTTGCTCCTGTTGCTCCTGCTGAACCTGTTGCTCCTGTTGCTCCTGCTGAACCTGTTGCTCCTGCTGCTCCTGTTGCTCCTGTGGCTCCTGTGGCTCCTGTGGCTCCTGTGACTCCTGTGACTCCTGTGACTCCTGTCGCTCCTGTGGCTCCTGTGGCTCCTGTGGCTCCTGTGACTCCTGTGACTCCTGTGACTCCTGTCGCTCCTGTGGCTCCTGCTTCTCCTGTCGCTCCTACTCCTGTTGCTCCTGTTGCTCCTGTTGCTCCTGTTACTCCTGCTGCCCCTGTGGCTCCTGTTGCTCCTGTTGCTCCCGTGACCCCTGCGATTCCATTGGATCCTATTGGCTCTAGTTCTGCCGCTACTAAGCGATGAGCAACCGTCAAATTTCCAGCGGCATTTTTCCCCCAGGCTGAAATAATTACGGCATCAGAACTTGTTGTGAATTGAAATTCAAAGGCGTCAAACTGAGCAAAATAAATTCTGGTTGCAACTTCACCTGCTGCTAAAGCTATTATTTCTAAAACATACGGCGTCTTCGTTGCTCCCGTCACGAAAAAACCGTCAATCTGAACGGACGCAGCTATCGTGTCATCGTTTGTTATTTTGACAGTAAACGAGGATGTTGGTCTTACGCCGGCGACCGGTGTATTTTCTATTAATCCAGTTGTTAATAAAGCCATTTTCTCGTCTTCTTTCATTAATTTTTCTGTTTTGAATTTTCCTGCTAAGCGGGGCAAAAATGAAATACCTGCAGGTTAGCTTTATTTATTTTATTAATCTTGTCCCCATTTTGTTACACTAAATATGGGAGCGTGTCTTACTTTAACAACGGACACTTAGGATTAAAATGCCTAATCTGAAATGCAAAAAATCATTCGTGACAAATGCCCAATGGATCAACTGTATCGAGGTAATCACCTAACTAATAAAAAGCCACACTCAATTCTGGCATCTTTTTAAAAAATCATAACAGATTTCTACTTTTCTTAAATTGGGATGTGCACAATTTAAAAATAGGGTACTGTCTCTTAAATCACTAAAAGACAATACCCATACTTTATTTTTTACATATATTCTGATCTTGAAGTATAACGCTTAGAGCTAATCCACATCATTCTCCGCCATAAAGGACTCCCATTCCTTCTCGGGGATTCCCAGGAAAATAATGGCCTGATTGTAGTTCAAATTCGGAATCGATTCCGAATCTGAGAAGAAGCCTGACGGTGATCAATTAAGTCAACTGTTTTACGCGAAAGATTACTCGCATACTTTACTTAGAGTCATGCCCAGACTATCTGTTAAACTGTCTTTGGAAGATTGCAGCAGACTCTCCTTCAAGCAAGTCATTGACCTCCTTAATATCGAGGCGGTCAAGGAGTTCTTGAATATACGGGTTATTCAAAGGGGTACGGGCATCTGCCAACAGTCCATAGGTGTTGACATGGAGGGTTCCTGATTCAGATTTGAGGAGGGCTTTCGGACCGCCGACACAGCCACCAACACAGCCCATTCCCTCGTAAAAATTCGCCTTAATGTCTCCCTGGCTAATGGAACGAAGGATCTCTTTACACTCCTGAATTCCCTCAGCTTGAACTGCCTTAATCCGGATAAGTTTATCTGGTCTAAGCTGGTCAAGGGTGTCCGAAATAGCTTTCGATACCCCTCCTGTGCGGGCATAAATACGTCCGGCAGAGGAAGAATGTCCACTTGTGATATCCTCCATATCTTCAGGATTAACTCCTGTCGCTTCAAATATCTGTTTAACTTCCTCAAAGGTTAATACTGCATCAATGGCATCTTGAATATCTGCTTCTTTGGCCTCAGCTTTTTTTGCTATACAAGGACCAATGAAAACCACTTTGGCTTCGGGATGAAGTCGTTTAATTCCTCGGCCGCAAGCAACCATTGGGGATACAGAAGGTTGGATATGGGGAATTAGTTGATTATAAACCCGCTTAACCATACCCACCCAGATAGGACAGCAACAACTGGTCAAGACAAAATCCTCTTCCGAATTAACTGCTCGATCGAATTCAAGAGCTTCTTTCAAGCTTAGGATATCTGCAAAAAGCGCAACTTCTACCATACCGTAAAAACCAAGCTGTTTGAAAGCAGCTCTGAGTTGACCCATTGTGACCCGATCTCCAAACTGCCCAATAATGGCAGGGGCCACAATTGCATAGACTGCAGCCTCTTTTTTCCTCAGAAGATCTATTAAAGGAATGAATTCCTTTTTATCAATTAAGTTATTGAGGGAACACGTATCGATGCAATGCCCGCAGTGAACACAGCTACGATCTTGGATCACGACTTTTCCTTCCATATCCCGGACGATGGCATTAAAGATACAGGACGTTTCACAGTTATGTTTTTCGCTCGTACATTCCCCTTTACAATCGTTAATCTGAAATACTACTTTGTCCTGCTCACCATTCCCCAAGGCATAATAAACATATTTCTTTGTAGCTTCATTTCCGCTTGCTTCAATTTCTCGGATCTCTTGCTCTAGCTTATCATTGTAGGAAGCTTTAACTAAGCGTTTGAAAATTTCGTCATAGGTAGTCACCATAATTCCTCCATGTCAAAAACATTGTTCGCCAGAGTGCCTGGCCAACTTATTTATACTAGCGTACACACCTCCCGGATGTTTATACTTAGTAACTTACCTTCTTAAGTTGAAGAATCACTCAAATTTTATACTGTAACGAAAAAAGGGTACCATCCCTTAAAATTATTTGTGAGAGTATCTTGTTTTAGTTTTTAATTTGACTGAAAAACCCTTGGTATATATAGCTTTATAAGCTTCACCAAATACTATTAGCCTTGCTTTGAAGATAGGTTTAAGAGGTAGTACCGGACACTGTTTTTATAATAGCCTGAGGTTATCAGTTATCATTAGCCCCGGAGATTCCAAGAACATCTGAATAGTTTATTAAACAGCAAAAGAGCGAGATTACTCTTCTGTAACCCCGGCTCTTTCTTCTTTTCCTGGCAATGACCACCCTAGACTATTGAGGTTCATTGGAGTTCTAAGCCCAGAGTCCATCCATGCTAAAGATCCCACAAACTTACGTCATTCACCTCTCAGACCCTTTGCCATCTGAAGGGCACATCATCTGCAGACGGTTTAACCTATCTTTTCAATTAATATAGAAGCATTGGAATTGATTTGGGTTCCGCCTGCCAGGGTTTGCAAAGTAACCGCCGCACTACTTGAATGATTTCGCAAAGTTAAGACATCACCAGCTGCCGCAGTAACAATTACCATACCCGGATTTGACTGGGCCCCGGAGCCGGATCCGTAAATGGCCCCGGCAACGGGAGCCCCATTTAGAAAAACAGTAAACTGGTTTGGTTCTACAACAGCGAGATTAAACGAAACAGAATAATCTCCGGCAGTACCAATAGTAATTGCGGCCGTTCCAGGTGTATGGGTAATTGAGCCCACAATGACACCATTAGTATCGAAGAGCACATCTGCTTCTAATGCAACAACTTGAGCTGCAAGATTATAAATATAGGCATATTCTGATAATCCCTGAGCGCCGGTGGCGCCGGTGGCTCCTGTGGCTCCTGTTTCTCCTGTCGCTCCTGTTGCTCCTGTTGCTCCTGTGGCTCCCGTTTCTCCTGTCGCTCCTGTTGCTCCTGTGGCTCCTGTGGCTCCTGTTGCTCCCGTTTCTCCTGTCGCTCCTGTTGCTCCCGCTTCTCCTGTCGCTCCTGTTGCTCCCGTTTCTCCTGTTGCTCCTGTTGCTCCCGTTTCTCCTGTTGCTCCTGTTGCTCCCGTTTCTCCTGTGGCTCCTGTGGCTCCTGTTTCTCCTGTCGCTCCTGTTGCTCCTGTTGCTCCTGTTGCTCCCGTTGCTCCCGTGGCTCCTGTTGCTCCTGTTACTCCTGTCGCTCCTGTCGCTCCTGCTTCTCCTGTTGCTCCCGTGGCTCCTGTTGCACCTGCTTCCCCTGTGGCTCCCGTGGCTCCTACTTCTCCTGTTGCTCCCGTGGCTCCTGTTGCTCCCGTGGCTCCTGTTGCTCCTGTTGCTCCCGTGGCTCCTGTTGCTCCTGTTACTCCTGTCGCTCCTGCTTCCCCTGTGGCTCCCGTCGCTCCTGCTTCCCCTGTGGCTCCCGTCGCTCCTGCTTCCCCTGTGGCTCCCGTCGCTCCTGCTTCCCCTGTGGCTCCCGTCGCCCCTACTTCTCCTGTTGCTCCCGTGGCTCCTGTTGCTCCTGTTGCTCCTGTTGCTCCTGTTGCTCCCGTGGCTCCTGTTACTCCTGTTACTCCTGTTGCTCCTGCTGCTCCTGTGGCTCCCGTGGCTCCTGCTTCTCCAGTTGCTCCCGTGACTCCTGTTGCTCCCGCGGCTCCTGTTGCCCCTGTTGCCCCTGTTGCCCCTGTTGCCCCTGTTGCCCCTGTTGCTCCTGTTGCTCCTGTTGCTCCTGTTACTCCCGCGGCTCCTGTCGCCCCTGTTGCTCCTGTTGCTCCCGCGGCTCCTGTCGCCCCTGTTGCTCCTGTTGCTCCCGCGGCTCCTGTCGCCCCTGTTGCTCCTGTTACTCCCGCGGCTCCTGTCGCCCCTGTTGCTCCTGTTACTCCCGCGGCTCCTGTCGCCCCTGTTGCTCCTGTTACTCCCGCGGCTCCTGTCGCCCCTGTTGCTCCTGTTACTCCCGCGGCTCCTGTCGCCCCTGTTGCTCCTGTTGCTCCCGCAGCTCCTGTCGCCCCTGTTGCTCCTGTTACTCCCGCGGCTCCTGTCGCCCCTGTTGCTCCTGTTGCTCCTGTTGCTCCTGTTGCTCCTGTTACTCCTTCCTCATCAAAAGGATCAAGTTCCGCTGGCAGAACCCGATGAGCCGCTACTAAATTGCCTTCAGCATCTTTTCCCCAAACAGAAATTTCTATAGCTCCTGAACTGGTTATAAATTGAAATTCAAATGCATCAAAATCAGCAAAATAGTTTCTTGTTATAACTTCTCCGGGATCAACAACCACTAGTTCCAGAACATACAGAGTTTTTATGCCTCCAGTTACCTCGAACCCATTAATTTGCACTGTTCCTTCAGCTATCCCGTCATTTGTTATTCTTACTACTACACTGACGCTAGGTCTAATCTCATTGACTGGCGCATTTTCTATTAGTCCAGTCGTCAATTCTGCCATCATCCCATCTCCTCATTCTATAGACTTTACAAACGAATTCTTAGCAAACCTTCCTTCATAAGGACTCCTGTTCCTCCTCGGGAATTCCCAGGAGTATAATCGCCTGGGTGTAGTTCAAATTCGGAATCGATTCCGAATTTGAACCATATGACAAAAAGGTTTTGAACTACCTTACTCATAAACTATGTGTTCAAGCCCTCACTGGTGACAGAATAATGGCAAGACCGTAAAGAGTATAGACGCTTTGCCGTCCTGCTATTATTGTCATAAATACCCTAGACAAGGGTAACCCCTGCCGGACAAGGTGCATAAAATAAAAAGACCGACCAATCGTGGCCAGTCAAAATCCATAATAAAGGTTGTCAGTTATCAGATCGATATGGTTAACGGTTCCCCGGTGTATGACCCGCCCCTGTATTAAAGCCTGCCAAACGGGTAAATGAACTGCCTGCCTATGGCAGTGATTTTGCGGCCCAAAGGGTCGCACTTACCGATTAAAACCCGATCATAGGAATTCAAATTCGGATTTGAATCCGAATTTGAGAAAATACAGACGGATGTGTGAGGCTTCAAAAATCACTAAGTTATGGAATCATTCTTTTAGCTTTTAAATATTATTTTCGCAAAATCTTATCCATCGCTTTTCCCTTTGCTAACTCATCGATCAGCTTATCCAAATAGCGAATTTCCTGCATAGTTGGTTCTTCGATGTCTTCCACTCGGACACCGCAGACCACACCTTTGATCAAAGCCCTCGAAGGATTTAGTTGGGGAGCTTCCTCAAAGAAGGTCTCAAAGTCTGTCTTTTTTTCAAGTTGCGCTTCTAACTCCTCCTGGCTATATCCTGTCAACCAACGCATGATTTCATCGACTTCTGTTTTCGTCCGTCCTTTTTTCTCCGCCTTCGTAACATAATGGGGATAGACACTTGCGACACTCATTGTATAGATATTATGTTTGGGCATGATACATCCTCGCTTCTATGGTTTTCTTTATTATGGGCTGCCGCTATCATAATAGACCAATCATCGTTTTTCATTATTATGAAACACTTAAAGCCCTTTTAGTCTGAATTTCCGAGGTCACTTCTAAAAAATAAAAACCCTTAATCATTCTTTGTTTTTAGTCTCTAAATCTTGAATTCTCTTTTCTAAGGTTTTTATTAGATGTCAATTGGTAGTCAAGAAGATTGATTTTCCACTGTTGCCTGACATTAACGGATAACACCCTGTTCATAATGCCTAAAATGAATAAAAATTGGGTACTGTCTCTTAGAATCACTCAGAAACAGTACCCTCATTTTATTTTATATCGAGTTTCATCACCTGTATAATCAGGCTTTTAAGCTTTCCATCATATATTTCAAGCCTTACTTCGATTGCACCTTGTTGTTAACAGCGGCCTGGGCTGCTGCCAAGCGAGCAATCGGCACCCGGAAGGGTGAACAAGAGACATAATCCAGACCAACAATGTGGCAGAATTCAATAGAATTTGGTTCTCCGCCATGCTCTCCGCAGATACCTAAGCCGAGACTAGGGTTAGCACCCCGGCCCAGATTTACGCCTATGCCGACGAGTTTGCCTACCCCGTCTCGATCGAGTACGACAAAGGGGTCGGTTTTCATCAGCTTCTTGTCCAGATAGACCGGCAAGAACTTTCCTTGTGCGTCATCCCGGGACAGGCCCATGGTCATCTGGGTGAGATCATTCGTTCCAAAGGAGAAGAAGTCCGCCACTTTTCCGATTTCATCAGCCAAAAGAGCCGCTCGGGGTACTTCAATCATAGTTCCAACATGATAGCTGATTTGGACATTTTGTTCTTGCATAACTTCAGTGGCGGTGTCATCCACTAACTTCCGCATCATAATAAACTCTTCTTTGCCCATAACCAGGGGGATCATGACCTCAGGATGAATCTCATATCCTTCTTTGATCAGCCGGGCACTGGCTTGGAAAATCGCTCGGGCTTGCATAACCGTGATTTCTGGGAAGGAAACCCCAAGGCGACAACCGCGATGACCAAGCATAGGATTTAATTCAGACAAAGCTCGAACATTGCGCAGCAAGGACTCTTTTTCCTGTAAGGCGCCCGAGTCATCCTTGCTCATTCTCAGCTTAGTAATCTCGACGACTAACTCTTCCGAATGGGGCAGGAACTCGTGAAGGGGGGGATCAAGCAAACGAATAGTGACCGGGAATCCCTGCATAGCCTTTAAAATTCCGTAGAAATCCTCTTCCTGCATGGGCAAAAGCTTGGCCAGAGCCTCTTCCCGCTCTTCCAAGGATTGGGCCAAAATCATATCTTGCACAATGGGAATCCGCTCAGGATCCATAAACATATGTTCAGTCCTAGTTAACCCAATTCCTACCGCTCCATAATCCCGAGCATTGGTTGCTTCCGTCGGACTATCGGCATTGGCCATAACTCGCAGTCTGGAAATCTCATCAGCCCAGCCTAAGAATTCTTTAAATCCTTCACTCAACTCAGGATCAACCATGGATACTTCGCCCTTGATCACCCGTCCGGTAGCTCCATCAATAGACATAATAGTTCCTTGTGGGTACTCAACCCCATCAATAGCCACTACACCTTGAGTATAATCTATTTTCAAGGCATCACAGCCGCAAACTGCTGGTTTACCCATATGACGAGACACAACCGCAGCATGACTTGTCATACCTCCGCGACTGGTCAAAATACCCTGGGCAGCTAAAATACCGCGAATATCATCGGGAGTAGTTTCAGTCCGAACCAAGATTACCTTCTCCCCAAGATTCCCTAAGCGCTCTGCTTCCTCAGCACTCAAAACGATTCTTCCTGAAGCAGCTCCTGGAGAAGCCGGAAGTCCTTTGGCCAGTACATGCAGCTTAACCCCGGTATCCATGCGACGATGCAATAAATGCTCCAATTGATCCGGCTCAATTCTCATGACAGCTTCTTCTTTAGTGATCACACCTTCATGGAACAGTTCTACTGCCACACGAATGGCTGCTGACGCAGTTCGTTTACCATTACGGGTTTGTAGCATGTACAGTTTGCCCCGCTCGATTGTGAACTCAATATCCTGCATATCCCGATAGTGAGCTTCCAGCTTTTTCGAAAAGCTCAAGAACTGCTGATAGATCTCCGGGTTTTCCTGAGCCAAGGTGGCAATGGGGTTTGGGGTACGTATACCGGCTACCACGTCTTCCCCTTGGGCATTCATTAAATATTCTCCATAGAGAGCACTTTCCCCAGTCGATGGGTTGCGGGTAAAGGCCACTCCAGTTCCTGAATCGGAGCCCATGTTTCCAAAGACCATTGATTGAACATTGACAGCCGTGCCAATCTCATGGGGGATATTATTAATTTTCCGATAGACATTGGCCCGATCATTATTCCACGAACGGAAAACGGCTAAAACAGCCTGTTGCAGCTGATTTCTTGGCTCCATAGGAAAGGGGCTGCCGGTTTTACGTTCGATCTTTTTCTTATATTCACTGACCATCCATTTAAGACTTTCTGTGGACAGTTCAGAGTCATAACGAACTCCTTGCTTCTCTTTAGCAGTCTCTAAGATTTGTTCAAAATTATAATGCTCTACTTCTAAAACAACGTCTCCAAACATTTGAATAAAGCGACGATAGCAATCCCAAGCGAAACGCTCATTTTGCGTGTTAGCAGCTAATGCTTCCACTGTATCATCATTCAGCCCTAAATTAAGGACCGTATCCATCATTCCCGGCATCGAAAACTTTGCCCCAGACCTCACAGAAACCAGCAGAGGATTGTTCTTGTCCCCAAAAAGCTTACCGGAAGCTGCTTCAACTTCTGCTAAGGCCGGCCAAACTTGCTCCCAAATCCCCTCGGGAAACTTCTCACCGTTGCTGTAATACTCGTTGCAGGCCTCTGTTGTAATCGTAAATCCAGGAGGTACCGGCAAGCCAATTTGAGTCATCTCCGCTAAATTAGCCCCTTTTCCACCCAACAAATCGCGCATGGAAGCTTTACCTTCTTGAAATAAATAAACATACTTCTTATTCATTTCGATCCCCCTTAAATAATATCTCTAATATAATGCTGGCTGTCTCCTCTACCGCTTTTCCGGTAGCGTCGATAATCGGACAGCCGATACGTCTCATAATACCTCGGGCATACTCTAACTCTTGCATAATCCGGTCCAGGTTAGCATAATCTGCGGAAGCGCCTAAGCCCAGTGTTTTTAAACGCTCTGTTCGGATTTGGTTAAGTAGTTCCGGTCTCAACGTAAGACCAACTATTTTTCGGGATGGAATACTAAAAAGTTCCTCCGGAGGATCAACCTCCGGAACTAAAGGAATATTCGCAGCTTTAAGCCCTTTATGGGCTAAGTACATGCTGAGTGGGGTCTTGGAAGTACGGGAAACACCGATTAGAACTACATCCGCAAAAAGAACCCCGCGCGGATCTTTGCCATCATCGTATTTAACAGCGAATTCGATGGCTTCTACTTTTCTAAAATATTGTTCATCCAGTCGATGGATTATGTTCGGCGTATGGGTGGGATCCATACCGGTTTGACTGGCCAAAGCCCCAATCAGCGGTCCAAGAATATCAACAGTTTTAAGTCCCTTTTCTAAAGCCTTATTCTCCAAGTATTCACGCAGGTCTTTAAGAACAAGAGTATAAACTAAGATAGCTTGCTCAGCCGCGGCCTCTTCCATAATATCTTCTAGATGGGTTTGATCCCTTACATAAGGAACCCTGCGAATACGAGTCTTAACCCCTATAAATTGTGCCGCAGCAGCCCGACTTACAAACTCAGCCGTCTCACCAAGGGCATCTGAAATAACATAAATAACAGCCGATTGGGTCGTCAAAAATAACACCTCCGAATTGTACGTAGTCCCTTTAACCTTCATATCAAGGATATATTTATCTCGTTTCCGAAATCTCTACAAACAGTTTCGTGACATTTGTCTTAGTAAACCGACCTACAACCTCATAACACTCATTTCCATTCTCATCCACATACCCTTCAACCACCGGCAAACTATCCACCTGGTGCTGTACCAGTTTCTTAGCAGCACTTAAGACGGGCTCATCAAGGGTTGTCATGTAGATGTTCGGCATTCGGGTCATAATAACGCCGACCGGAACTTGTTGAAGATCCATTTTTCCCAGAGATGCTTTCATGATATCTTTTCGAGAGACCATTCCCAGCAGAACTCTATCGGGGCTAACAACTGTTACACTCCCAACGTTCTGGGTAAACATCACAACTGTTGCATCATAGATACTCGCATTTTCCAATACTGTGACCGGCATAGACTTAAATGAGCAGACTCGTAGCTGAAGCATACGCTCCATGATAGGAGAGGGGCCGAGATCTTCACGATAGGAATATCCGACACGTGGCCGTGCCACTAAGACTCCGGACATTGTCAAGACGGTTAAATCCGGGCGGAGCGTAGCTCGCGTCAAATTAAGCATTGAAGCAATCTTTTCACCCGTGATGGAACCTGAAGCTTTCACGATCTCCACTATTCGTTGTTGCCGTTCCGTCCATTCCAACCAATTTCACCTCTTATGTATTGCTCTGTCTCAATGTGACATACTATTGGGTTCAATTCGATCAATTATACCATATAATATTATTCGTTGGGTAGATATTGTTTCATATATGATGAACTTTTTCTAAATAATTTTCGATCTTTCTAAGAATATGATGTTTTTACTCTTGAGGTAAAATTGTTGGGACAGTTTATAAAATAGGATCACCTTGATTTATCAAAAAGCCGTTAGCAATTCCAAAGTATTCATTGAGTTGCCTCGGTGATAGCAAGCATCTTAACAACTAAATTAATTATTGCTAGAGGGTCTGTAACAACTATTGTTACAGACCCTCTAGAGACCCTACCGTTCAATTGTATCTTCTAAAAATTAAGCTAAAAGACTTAACTCACCCAAGCAGCCCAGCATTTCTACACATTGTCCAAGCAACGCTAAGCGGGCCTTTTTCAAATCTTCATCTTCTACCATAATCATGACCGCTTGGAAAAGGACTTCGATCTGAGGGACAAGTTCCCAGGCCAGATCATAGGCTTCCTCATAGTTGCCTAACTTGATCATCTCATCAAAACCCTGTCTACGGGAAGATATCCCTTTAGCCAAGGCTATTTCAGTTGCATCTACCAAAGAAGCTTCCTTTAACTCTGCCAGAGCTTCTTTCTTGCTTAAGTTATAGCAGCGGGTATAGGTTTGAGCGTAAAGAACAAACGCTTCTTCCCCTCGTTTTTTCGAAAGCACTCGAGCTCTTTTTACCGAACGATTAATGTTCTCACTACCCAGCGCCAAAACAGCATCCACAGTATCATAGCGAAGTCCTTGCTCCTGAAGCACGAACCGCACCCTCTGCTGGAAGAAATCAAGCAATAAAGGTAAGATGTCGCCCAGGGGCAATGCTGCCGTCCCCTGCTCCTCAAATAAACTGTAGGATTTTTGGATGAGCTCAGGCAAAGAGAGATCCCAACCGGAATCTAACAGAACTGCCACAATACCTTGAGCTTGTCTTCTGAGAGCGTAAGGATCTTGAGAGCCTGTAGGTTGAATTCCGATACTAAATGCTCCGACAATCGCATCAAGTTTATCCGCTATGCTCACCACCCGTCCACAGTCTGAAGCAGGTGTCGCATCTCCGGCAAAGCGAGGTTGATAGTGCTCCAGTATTCCTCGGCAAACCTCAGGCTTCTCTCCGCTGGCTTGAGCATAATCCGCCCCCATAATCCCTTGCAGCTCGGGAAAATCGCTAACCATCAGGGTTACCAGATCTGCCTTTGCTAAATAGGCAGTTCGATCAACCTCTGCTTGCTTGCCTTCTCCAAAACTTAGACCTTTCGCCATAAATCCGGATAATCCCCTTAAACGCTCAACTCTTTGTTCAACTGTCCCCAGCTTCTCGTGATAGACAATTTTCCCAAGCTTCGGAACTAAGTCAGCTAAGGCAACTTTTTGATCTTCTCGATAATAAAAAGCTGCATCTTCTAAGCGAGCCTTCAGAACTTTTTCATTACCCGCTTTAACTGTGTCTAGAGCGAAATCGCTTCCGTTGCGCACAGTGATAAAATAAGGCAACAGTTTTCCTTCTTCAGTCCGTACGGGAAAATAACGTTGATGCTCCCGCATAGGAGTTGTAATAACAGCCTCCGGCAAGTGCATATATTGAGAAGCCACTTCACCCAATAACGCCGTCGGATATTCAACCAGATGAATAACCTCACTCAAGAGTTCTTCATCTTCAGGAACCTTACCTCCGACGTTTTCAGCCAGTTCTTTCAATTGTGCTAAAATCAAAGCCTTACGTTCCTCGGGATCAATAACCACATAGGCTTGACGCAAAGCCTCACGATAAACTGAAGGTTGACTAATCTGTACCTCTGCCGTTGCTAAAGTACGATGTCCTCGGGAAACACGCCCTGAGTTGAGGCCCACAAATTCGAAGGGAATGATATCTGAGCTGTAAAGTGCGACAATCCACCGAATCGGTCGAGCAAAGCGAAATTCCAGATCCCCCCAACGCATCGGCTTAGGAAAATGTAATGCGTTAATCAGGTCAAGGGCCAACTGAGCAAGCAGAGATTTCGTTTCCAGCCCAACTTCAGATTTTCGAGCATATACATAGGGTACCCCATTAACTTCCTGAACAAAAAGGTCTTCTATGGACACACCCTGCCCTCTGGCAAACCCTTGAGCCGCTTTAGTGGGAGCTCCGCTGGCATCATAAGCAGCTTTGACCGCCGGGCCTTTAACTTCCATGGATAAATCCTCTTGGGTCTCCGCAAGTTCTAAGACAATTAGCGTCAGACGCCGGGGAGTCGCAAATACCTGGATTTCTTTATAGTTTAAACGGAGTTCAGCAAGACGCTTGCCGGCTTGCTCTTCCAACTGACTCATTGCCCCAGGTGAGAATTTTGCCGGGATTTCTTCCGTTCCGATCTCAAGCAGAAAATCCTTTGCCATCTTATTTCACCTCTTTCACAGAGTTATTTTTCTTTAGTAAAGGGAAACCTAACTTCTCTCTCTGCTCTACATAGGCCTGAGCACAAAGACGAGCTAAAGCTCTAACCCTGGCAATGTAGCTGGTACGTTCTGTGACACTAATTGCCCCCCGGGCGTCCAAGAGGTTAAAGGTATGAGAGCATTTTAAAACATAATCATAGGCCGGAAGTACTAGCCCCTTCTCCACAACCCGCTTTGCCTCCCGTTCATACATATCAAACCAGGTTTGTAAGGCTTCAATATCCGCTACCTCAAAATTATAGTGGGAGTAATCAATTTCATTTTGCAGATAGATATCACCGTAAGTGACATCCCCCACCCATTCAATGTCATAAACATTATCCTTATTTTGGATATAGGTTGTTAAGCGCTCCAGTCCATAGGTAATCTCAGCACAAACCGGTTTACAGTCAATCCCTCCGCACTGTTGGAAATAGGTAAACTGAGTCACTTCCATTCCATCAAGCCAGACTTCCCAGCCTAATCCCCAGGCACCCAAGGTTGGTGATTCCCAATTATCTTCAACAAAACGAATATCATGCTCGCGAGGATTGATCCCTAATTTTTCCAGACTCTGCAAGTAGAGCTCCTGGACATTGTCCGGAGAAGGCTTAAGAATAACTTGATATTGAAAATAATGCTGTAAGCGGTTGGGATTTTCTCCATATCGTCCGTCGGTAGGTCTCCGAGACGGCTCAACATAGGCAACATTCCAGGGCTCCGGTCCCAAAGCTCTTAAAAAAGTTGCCGGGTTCATAGTCCCGGCCCCTTTTTCCACATCATAGGGCTGCGCAATAATACACCCTTGCTCACCCCAAAACTGATTAAGGGTCAGAATAACGTCTTGGAATTTCATGATAAACCTCCTATTATAATTCTATTTAGATAAAGATCGATTTCAACTCATATGGGTGAACGTGCAGTGGCCCCTTACTTCCAAAGACCCCATCTCTCCCGTTCCCAGCCCCAACTGACCAGAAACTAAGGGGCAAATTGCTTAGTGAACACTTTAGTGGGAGTTCACGATAAAGCGAGTGCCGATACTGAGGCATCATTCCGCCCATGTTCACATTCTGCACTACCCAGAGGTTGGCGGAATAGGCTCAGTATCCAACGAGCCAGGGAACGGGAACGTGTGTGAACGTGCAACGCCCTTACTTTCAAAAACCCCAAATTAAAAAACCCTCACCCCCGTAGCAATTTTACAAGCTACAGGGACGAGAGCTATTCCCGCGGTTCCACCCTGTTTGACCCCTAAGAGTCCCCTTCGTTTTATATGCTCAGAGCCGCCCCATTCACTTCTCCCATTCGGCTTCCACCCGCCCGAACTCGCTATAAGAGAGGATTCGTGAACTTCTTTCCCATCATCGCAGAATTAAAGACATTAATTTTAATTATTATATGCTGAGGAAGAAATTGTGTCAAATCTACCCTCAACCATTTAGTTCTTTAATTTTAGAAATAAACTTCCCATAAACTTTATGCATATGAGGCTCATTGCTATAATCAATCAATTCTTCTAAAAGGATCCATTTAACTCCACTATTTTCATCTTCCTTAACAATCAAGGGGTCATTCTCATCAGCTTCAATCAAAAACGCTGCTGATAAATGCAAATGAGGAGACACGTACTCCCCTCGTCTTATATGCCCTAAAACAGGAAGAATATCTAAGGAGAATATTCCGGTTGTCATTAAGTTAATATTAACAACCCCCGTTTCCTCCTTCAATTCCTTAATGGCAACAGCTAATAAGTCCTTCTCACCATCAGCATGCCCACCCGTCCATGACCAAGAATTATATATATTATGATGGACAACCAGAACTTTGTTCCTCGCCTTATTCAATACAAAGGCCGAGCTGGTGAAATGAGCAATTTTATTATTTCTGGTCAGAACATCCTCAAAGACTTCTAAACAATTTAATATTATAGATTTATCCTTTTCCTCTTGCTCATTGTAGGGAACGTATTTTTGAATTAATTCGATAGAATCCATGTTCTCTCTCTTCCTTAAGAATAATTTCATTATCATCACTTATATGAATTCAATAGAAGTCCTTTGCCTAATGTTGTAATCGTTGTAATCTTAGTTGGAACTCTATCAAACGTAGTTTTAAGTTATCATGTGTTACCCCCAATTTGTCGATTTCGAAGCCTCAAGTTATAACAAACTGACTTCCTTTAATCAGAGGGTAGTTAATAAAGGGTAACTGAAGTATACATGGTTTTGACAAGAAAACATGATTCTTGGATTCGCACCTTACCAGTAGACCTGTAAAGACGAATCCAAGAACTGAAAACTAAAACTCTCCCGCTTCTCCATCATAAGGATACTCCGCTTTTGAGGCTACTTCCAACTCAAAATGATTTAAAGCCGCTCCTACAGCGCCTACAAGAGCCAGCAACCTCAAGCTGGGCTTCCTCCATATGGTATAGGCCAGAGCTAATCCCAAAGGAGCCGAAAGGCTAATAATCGTATTGTCGTGGCGTTTGAGACTAATCGTGGAGTGATTAATATTGGAAACCGTAGATTTAAGACTGTCAAGAATACCCTTGCCACATTCTTCAAAATGCTTTTCTTGGCCCAAGCCATTGCGAACCCTCTCCAAATCATCTAAAGCCTTCAGTAAATCCCCTTGAGCTAAGTTCAAGGCCGTTCGAGCCTCTTCATAGCCAATCCCCATACGTTCCCGTATTACATCTATCTTGTCAAGTTCTGTCCAGGATTCACTCATATTATTGCCCTTCCTTTCCATCAAAACTTTGCGCTAAGTTATCCTGCATCAAGCTTCCCATTCTCCAAGATTTAAGAGGACGTTCAAATTTATGTTCAATATAAAGCCGTAATGTCTCTAAAATCTCTTCCTGCATCCAAGCTCCCCAGCGCATCCGGTCAAGCTTAGTAATATCAGCCCGAATCAATTGCCGCATAAACGCTACACTTCCCGCGCGAATCCAGCGCCCAGAATATCTTTCCCAACAGTTCCCACATAAGAGCCCAGCCTCTAAACTAAAAAACAAGCGATCCCCCTTCACACTGACCCCACACTCAGCACATCCCTCTAAAAAAGGACGATAGCCCAAGACATCCATTAAACGTAAAGCATAGGCACCAAGCACAAGTGAGGGTTCAAAATGTTCCAGCAGAAAAAAACAAGTTAGGGTAAGTCTAAAAAGCTCAAGGTTAGGCTGCTCTTTAATCGTCGAAATGTCTAAAAGCTCAGCAATTCCCGTCGCAGCAAATGATCGATCCAGATCGTTCCAAAGATGAGGAAAACTCTCCTTAGGGCTGCACTGGGAAACAGTGTCTAGGTTCTTCCCTCGATGGATCAGAAAATCTCCATAGGTGAAGAGCTGAGCTCCTGCTCGTTGACGACTCTTAGGTTTCCGCACTCCTTTGGCAACCGCTTGAAGTTTCCCCAACTCACGGGAAAAAAGAGTGAGTACCCGATCCGACTCACCAAATTGTTTGCTGCGGATCACCAACGCGTCCGCATGATAAACGGCCACGCCCACTCACCCTTTCTATTCTTTGTTATCTTTAAACTTAGTATACATCGTTCAACTGCTCAGACATGAAATGTGCCTTCTCCCGAGCATTCGTCACCTCGTCTCTAGTCGTAAGACCGAGTCGATGTACACACAAGATCATGCAAGCACTGCACTGGTGCCTAATCGATCCGCTCCTGCCTCAACAAGCTCTAAGGCGAACTCCTTAGTCCTAATACCACCTGAAGCTTTTACCTTTACACCTTCTCCGACCCAAGCCTTTAAATTACGGACATCTTCAATCGTGGCTCCTCCTCCGGCAAAACCAGTGGAAGTCTTAATAAAATCTGCTCCAGCGCGTTTAACAATCTCTGCCACGGACTTTTTCTCGTCTTCAGTCAGCAAAGACGTTTCAATAATGATTTTTATGATTAAACCACAGCTATGAGCTGCTTCGACGACTCTAGAAACATCTTTCTCAACAGCTGCCCAATTCCCCGACTTTACCCAACCGATATTAATGACAGCATCAACTTCCTTGCCGCCGTGGGCTTTAACCATTAATATTTCTTGAACTTTAACTTCAGTAAAGGTTGCACCTAAAGGAAAACCCACAACCGCAGCAACACATATTCCTGTGCCATGCAAAAGTTTAGCTGCCATTTGGACATATGAGGGATTAACACAAACAGTAGCAAATTTATGATGCTGAGCCTCATGACAAAGTGTCACAATATCCTTCTCAGATGCTGCCGGTCTTAACAATGTATGATCTGTTATAGCTGCAAGATTCATTATTATCCCTTTTCCTTTCCATAACCATAATTGCGCAAGCTATCTGCTCGATTGCGCCAATCCTTTTTAACTTTAACCCAAAGCTCTAAGAAAACAGGACTTCCTAGTAAAGCTTCGATATCCAAACGAGCTAAGCGACCAATTTCCTTGAGCTGTTTGCCACCGGCCCCAATGATAATCCCCTTTTGAGAGTCTCTCTCTACGATTACCTGGGCACGCACTTTAACTAGAGTTTTCTTTTCTTCAACTGATTCTATAACTACCGCAATCGAATGAGGAACCTCATCCCTCGTTAATTGAAGAACCTTTTCTCGGACTAATTCCGCCATAATAAAACGCTCCGGCTGATCAGTCACTTCATCTTCCGGATAATACATGGGCCCATTAGGCATTTTATCGAAAATCACCTTTAAAAGCTCATCGGTATTTTCCCCTGTTTTTGCAGAAATAGGTACGATAGCCTTGAAATCTGCCAAACTAGAAAATTCCTGAATCCTACGCATCAATTGTTCTTTAGTCAATAAGTCAACTTTATTGAGTGCAAGTACGCAAGGAGTTTTCGTCTGCTTGAGCATCTCAATGATAAACTCTTCTCCAGGGCCAAACTCTGCTGAAAGATCTACCATATAAAGAATCACATCAACCTCTCGCATTGATTCTTTGGCAGCCCCTACCATAAATTCACCGAGCTTATGTTTCGGTTTATGTATTCCGGGAGTATCTAAAAAGACAATTTGTCCACGTTCTTCCGTCAGGATGCATTGGATTCTATTACGAGTAGTCTGAGGCTTGTCGGACATGATTAAGACCTTCTGGCCTAACAAATGATTAAGTAAAGTAGATTTACCGGCATTAGGTCTACCTATAACAGAAACAAAGCCTGAACGAAATTGATGCGATTTTGTTGAAACCAAAGGTGAAGCACTTCCCTATCTTTTTTATCATTAATTTTATTATTACCATAACCGTAAATAAAAGCGTCTATTCAGCACATTTTCCAGACAATATTCTTAAAGGGTGTACATTATATCATCTAACATGAAGGCAGGCCGAGAATCGCACCCCAACTTCATTGAAGGCGCACATGAAATGTGCCTTCTCCCAAGCATTTGCACTCCCGTCCCCAGACTAGGACGCAGTGTGATACATCAGCGACGTCTTTTACGTAAGCAGCTAAGCAAACTTCCGTTCAAGCGACCCCAGACACGGGGCAGTGTACAAGGATGTACACTGCCGCCAGTGAGCCACGGACGGCTCATCTGGCGGGAACCCCGCTACCCAAAGAAAAGAGCTTGAATGGTTAGTTTGCTCTGCGTCGTAAGACCGAGTCGATGTACACACAAGTCCCCTATAAAAACTCCGGCCCAAAGGCCTCCGGCAGCAATGCCTTCAAACTTGTCCATCGAATTTGCCCTTTGCCATTTATCAAAATGACTGGACAATCCACAGCAAACTCACGGATTACTTGCCTGCATGCACCACATGGAGATGGAAAAACATCTGTGGGTACCGCAATGGCAATTCCCTTTACTTCTCGTTCTCCTTGGGCAATAGCCTGGAAAATTGCATTTCGTTCAGCACAGATTGTCAAGCCATAGCTGGCATTCTCAACGTTACATCCGGAATAGATCTTACCGGAGGAAAATAAAACTGCTGACCCAACGGGATAATGAGAGTAAGGTACATAGGCATTTTCATAGGCGGCTTTAGCCTTAGAAGCCAACTCATTGAGAATATCAGAATCAAGCAGCCCCTTAAATTCAGTCGCTATTTTTTTAAACAGTTGAGATTGGCTCTGATTCAAATAAATTACCCCCTATTCTAGAACATCTTACTCGCCAAACGTAGTAGTGGAGGAAGAAAAACGACAAAACCAATAACAACTGCCTGAATGGCAGTCACCAACACAGCGCCTGCGGCGATATCTTTTGCCATCCCCGCTAAGGGGTGAAAATTTGGCTGAACCATGTCTACTACAGTTTCAATGGCGGTATTCATTACTTCCGCGCCAATCACGCTGCCGATGGCCAAAATAAGGATCAGCCATTCAAGCCGTGTAACCTCACTCCACCAAGCAAGGAGCAAAACAGCACTACCTGCAAAGAGATGAAATTGGACGTGTTTTTGAGTCCTTACAGTATATATCATTCCTCGCCAAGCCTGATTTAGACTACGCAAAAACCCTGGTTTCCTATAAATCCCCATTTACTCCCTCCCTTAGATTATTGCACAAAAGTATTCTACACTCTCTCTAACTTCAATTCAGCCATTATCTCTTCTTCTTTACTGCGCATTTCTTGTTTATCATTCTCTTCTTCATGATCATAGCCTAATAAATGGAGTAAACCATGAACCGCAAGGTAGACAATTTCCCGTTCAAAGGAATGTCCATATTCCTGGGCTTGAGCCCTTGCTCGCTCAACGGAGATTACTATATCTCCAAGCATTTGATCCTCTTCCTCAATTTCAGGTTCGTCTTCCACCTCTTCCTGCAAAGCAAAAGAAAGAACATCTGTCGGTCTGTCTACTCCTCGATATTCTAGATTTAAAGCATGTATTCGTTGATTATCAACTAGCAAGAGGCTTACTTCCGCTTCTTCAGGGCCATTTGATAGTTGCAGAGCCTCATTTATTGCTTGATTTAATAAATTTGCCAGAGGGTCACGTTCTGCCGGTAAAACCGATTCTTCTTCCCAAGAGATGTCAATGATCACATATTTCGAGTAAACCTTATCTTAAATCTAACCAGAGTAGATTGATTGGTTTACCCTCCCCCCCTTCAAATTGTAACAATTAATCAATAGGATCATTCCAATTTCTAAACTTATATATCTTAACTAGTAGGGTGGCAGTAGTAATACTCCACTCGCCAAAAGATTAGATCACAGAAAATCTTTTTTGCGTAGATCATCTGTCTTGTGAAACCTTTATTTCAGCAGACTCCTCAAGATTATCCCCCTGCTTTTCCTTGGGAGGATTTTTGTCACTCTCTTGAACCCCTTGATCTTCAAGTTTTTTATGCATTGAGTTACTGTTGTTATCCTTTATGTTCGGCATCTCCGGATATTCTACCCGAGAATGAAAAATACCACTCAAGACACGAACAAAGGCCATAGCAATCCGGTCTAAATCTTGAAACGTTAAATCACACTGATCTAATTGCCCGTCGTTTAGCTTGTCTTTAATAATTTTCCGAACAAAGCCTTCGACTCGCCCCGGGGTTGGTTGTTTCATAGACCTTACAGCAGCCTCTACATTATCCGCTAAAGCAACCAGTGCCGCCTCTTTAGTCTGAGGTTTTGGCCCCTCATAATGGAAAGACTCCTCCGGTACATTTTCATATTCCTCAAGTGCTTTATGATAAAAGAAACTCACCAGACTATCTCCATGATGCTGAGCTATAATATCCTGGATCTGCTGCGGAAGTTTATTATCCTTAGCCAGTTCTAATCCGTCTTTAACGTGGGAGGTAATAATCAAGGAGCTTAGAGTCGGAGCAATCTTATCATGGGGATTATCCTGGGTAAATTGGTTTTCGATAAAGAAATACGGACGCTTTAACTTTCCAATATCATGGTACAAAGCTGCAACCCTAACCAAGGTGGCATCCGCTTGAACTGCTTCCGCCGCAGCTTCAGCGAGATTGCCAACTAAAATACTATGATGATAGGTGCCGGGGGCCTCCATCAACAGGCGTTTTAATAATGGTCGATTAGGATCAGATAATTCCAGCAGTCTTACAGAAGAGGTAATGTGAAATCCTGATTCAAACCAATGCAATGCCCCAACTGTTAGAAATGACGATGCTAATCCGTTGACAATACCTAATATCACACCTACTCCCCAAACTGCTAAGCGCATATCCGAAGTCAAGGCGATCCCACTGATAACAAAAACATTTACAGCCGATACAAATATTCCGGCACGAGCTAAATCAGACCGTTGACTTAAACGAGACACACTATAAACTCCTACAATCCCGCCAAAAAGAGCCACCACTCCTGAATGAAGCCCGAAGGAAGTCGATAGAACAGGATCGACTAAAACCGCCACAAAAACTGCTAAAACCAAGGAAACCATAATAGCTATATCCACACCAACCAAAATTGCAACTGTCATAGTTGCCCAGGCTATGGGAATCAGCATACCTGATAAGGAATTAAAGTCGGCCCCCAAATTTAAAGCAATCACTGCACGTCCAATAGCTACAACTAAGCACATAATAAGACCAATCAGAACCAGGCGATTTGTCATAACAAAAATATCTCTTTTATACTGAAACAAATAGGTTAAAATGGAACCCATGCCAATTAGTACGATCAGAGCAATTCCAACCACAGATTTCCAGGCATTCTGGTTATTTATCAACCCATAATCAACCAAAACTTGATAAGTCGTCTCATCAACAATTTCACCGGTACCCACGATTTTTTGAAGAGCCTTATAATGCAAGACCTCCTGCTTTATTAAGGCACGTGCAGCTGCTCGCAAGGCTTCCGTAGTAGGCTCATCTACGATCAAGGTAGGTTGAGTCACTTCTTGATCGATAAACACCTTAAATAATTCTTTGGCATTCTCATCTAACTGGGACTGCTCAAAATCTTTTTTGAGGTTCTCACGAAACACCACCATTTGCTCACTGGTTCTTGCCCCGGAATCTAAATTGCGAGCTCTGCTCATGATAATATCTCTACCGGCCTTTTCAATCTCGTTAAGATCACTCGAATCATTTTCTACCAAAAAAGTCAACGCACTCTCCGAGACACTTGTAAAAAGTTCCCTTTTTCTGAGTTCGTTAATTCTATCCGACTTTGTTGAGGCATCTCGCAAAGCAGTGAAGGCACTCCCAATCTCCTTAGTTAATAGACTCAGATACTCCTCATCCGACTTATACACCGGCTGGACTGCTTTCGAAGCAGCCTCTTTATCTCGATTATACTTTGCCTGATCTACAATATCTTTAGTCCACGGTGCCGTAATAAGCTGTGGACTTGGTTCTCCTACCTCTAAGTGTAATGTGGATACAAAAATATTCGAAGATAATAAAACCGTAAGTAACAGAAAATACATCACCCCAACAATGGCCCTAAGCCAAGTGGTGTGATGTTTAAGCCAATCAAGACGGCCAGATAGCTCATCCCAGATCGTTTTGAACATTTTGATCTTCAATATCATCATCCTTACTTCCCAGTGCCCTTCCTAGGTTTCTTTTAGATCCTAGGACTGAAACATATTGGTACCCTCTTATGGATTCGCGTATACAGCCAAATCCTCGTAGGTTTCCACCTCTACTCTTACTCGTTCTGAACCGGAGTTATCAGAAAGAACCTTAACCGTTTCTGCAACAATCGGTACGCCCTGTGTTAGTTTCTTCTGAACTTCAGCCCGAGCTATTTGTTCAGCTAATTGGCGCGCTTTGGAAACAGTACGTTCTATATGCACATTATGAAGTTCTATATGATTCACTCTTATACCTTCGACAGGAAAGCGCCAATTCCTCCAGAGTTTTAGAGATTGGCTGATCACTTCTTCTCGAGATTGCTCAAAGGGAGATTTTTCTGCTGTTAGCATTATAACGCGAGAGCCGATTTTTATACCCCTTCCTTTGGCCACTCTCCCACTTTCCTCCACCTTATCCTCGACTAAAGGGATTTGTCCTTCAGCACTATACCACACTCGCGCTCGAACGAATCCTCTGGCTACAGAAACAGGGGCATTTTTAGCACTGCTCATATTATTCACTTCCGGACTCTTAATTAATACTTGCCCAGCCCGAACAGTTTCACCTTCATGAATCAGGGGAGTTCCGTCAATTACCATAATTTCCTTTACAATTCCGGCCCGACTTGCGACAAGGTTACCGACTTCATCCGGAATAGACGGACGGGTTTTTTCCGAAACTCTGATTTGAATGCTTGTTCCCTGACGTTCTATGCCAATCCAAGCTGCATCCGGAAGTTGCTCCTGAAGTGATTTAGCTATTCCGTTTAAATCTAAGTCTTTAGAGTACACCCATGTTCTAAGCCCGAGTTTCTCTGCACGTTCTATAACGTCAGTGGCAATGAGATTCTTATTTCCTGTCACAGAAATAGAGAGGACAAGTTGAGACAATATCGTAAGAACCGAAGCAATGATAACGATTCCGATTAACAATCCTTTTCTTCGCCACCAACGCGCAGCAACAAAAGGCCAGCCATATTTAGCAACAATGTGAACTCTAGTATGGGTACGACGGGCAGGTCTGCGCAATCGCCTGAAATCGGCAAGCTTAATTTGAGCACGCATACCCCGCTCAGATTTTTGTGTATGATAGAGAACGATGCCTTCTTTTGATACCTGATTAACGAAGTGTGCTAAATGCTCTCCCCTTGCCAGGAAAAGAATTCGCCCGTACCAAAACCTTCGCAGCCATTCAAACATTACTTCGTCTCCCCTCCATCAAACCAAAAGGAAGACAGTTCCCCTTCAATTTGCAGTTCTGTCGCTAAAATGACCTTGAGCATTAACCCCTTCCCTCTAAAAAAGATATCCCCTTCCGCAGTTTCCAAGCGTATCTCTTCTTCCGAGAAATTTTGGATACTAATATAGTTCTCAACCATTATTTGTCTTTTTCCGGTTATTGTAATTTTAGGACCTTCGCCCACTACATCCGGTGGAAAATCCAAAACTTCTCCAACACTGGTTTGTATTTTCTTAAACAAAAAAAACCCTCCCCTCACGAATATTTATGAAGGGAAAAGCAATAATAGTCCAAGCCTTAGAATTTTCTCTTAAATATGCTAATCTTATAAAATTGTAAAGGCTCAGTTACTTGTGTAACTGAGCCTTCTCCTAAAACTAAACTTACTATGCCCCAAGAATTTCCCGTACAATTTGATTGACAAGTTTGCCATCTGCACGGCCTTTTGTCTTAGGGGTTACTGCCCCCATGACTTTCCCGAGGTCTTTAAGGCTTTGTGCCCCTAGTGTGGTAACGGTCTCATTAACGAGTTGGCGAATATCCCCTTCAGAAAGCTGTTGAGGAAGGTAATCCATAAGAACAGCTATTTCCTCTCCCAAAGCTTTAACCTGATCAGGGCGATTCGCTTGCCCGAAAACCTCAAGCGCATCCCGACGCAGCTTCATTTCGCGAGCTAATACTTCGATGACTTGCTCATCGTTAAATTCAATCCTCTTGTCGATCTCAGCATTTTTTATGGCAGCCCTAGCCATTCGAATGACGGAAAGTCTTACCTTCCCCTCCTCTTTGGCCCTCATGGCAACCTTCATATCCTCAATCAAGCGATCTTTCAGGGTCAATTGAGACACTCCTTACTTGAACTTGCGTTTACGCGCAGCTTCAGACTTTTTCTTTCTCTTCACACTCGGTTTTTCATACGCCTCGTGCTTACGAGCTTCTGCGCTAACACCTGCCTTTTGACAAGAACGCTTGAACCGGCGGAGTGCGGCATCAAGGGATTCATTTTTACCAACTTTGACTTCACTCATTGTCTATCCCTCCCTCCACTGGATCATCACAAATATACCTTTTTATTATACTGGATGAAGTAGGTTGCGTCAAGCGCACTTCAAATGTCAGATTGGTCAGCCGATATTGGCATTTAAAGCCTTACCTCCGAGCAAATGAAAATGCAGATGCCCAATGACTTGGCCTCCATCTGTTCCGGTATTTGTGACTACCCTGTAACCTGATTCTGCCACGCCAAATTCCTCGGCAAGCCGACGAATAATACCGAAAAGATGACCAATTAATCCTTCATTATCAGATGTTACATCATTAAGACTTCGCAAATGAACTTTTGGAATAACAACCAAATGTACCGGAGCTAACGGCTGAATATCTTTGAAAGCAATTATTTCATCATCTTCGTAAGCAATTTCGCTGGGAATTTTTCTAAGGGCTATTTGACAAAAGATACAATCTGACATTAGTGTTCTTAACCTCCTATATCTTATTCACAAAGAGTATTTATTGACAACTTCAAAGGGATTATTCTGAAAGGATGAGCCTACAAAATTATAGCACTTATTTTTAAGCAAGGGAGATATGGTGTTCTTCCAAAACAACCGTAACAAACTCTCCGGCTGCCCACTGACGCCCATCTTTATCTGCTGGAATTTCTACCTGAATATAGTGAGGAGTATGTCCTATAGCACTGCCTTTTAGATCAACTTTTTCAACTAACACTTCTACCGATTTTCCAATAAACTGACGGCAAAACCTCACCTGACTTGCACGAGCAACATCTAATAACTCCTTAACTCGTTGATCCTTCAGCTTTTTCAAAACTTGATCAGGATAATCCGCTGCCGGAGTTCCTTTCCGCTTAGAATAGGGAAATACATGAATTCCAGCAAAATTACAGGACTTGGCAAATTCAATAGTAGCAGCATGGTCTTCATCAGTTTCCCCAGGAAAGCCGACAATAATGTCCGTTGTCACAGCCAGATTTGGAATCCGTAGCCGGAGTTTTTCCAGCAAACCTTTGTAGTCCTTTAAATCATAAGGACGATTCATTCTCATTAAAATCCTATCGCTCCCGCTTTGTAAAGGTATATGTACGTGGGGGCAGACCTTATCAAACAAAGCAATTTTCTCAATCAACTCATCAGTATATTCCATGGGCTCAATCGAACTCAAACGCAAGCGACGAAGTCCCGAGATTTTTTCTAACTCACCAACCAGGCGGGCCAAGTTCCAATCTTCGCTCAAGTCCTGACCATAATACCCGGTATGAATACCCGTCAATACCACCTCCGGATACCCTTCCTCTACCAAACGCCGAGCCTCTGCAATAGCGTTCTCAGGAAGCCGACTGCGCAAAGGGCCCCGGGCATAAGGAATAATACAATAGGTACAAAACTGATTGCACCCTTCCTGAATCTTCAGCATAGCCCTAGTCCGATGTTCTTCACTTAGTTGAGGCAGTTCCTCAAATTCTTCAGCGTCCCAAATCCCACGCACAGCATTCTGAGGAGCCTTCTCGACTTTAACTCGATCTATCCACTCCAGGATCTTCGCCCGATCCTGGGTACCAATCACCAGATCCACACCCTCAATACCCAGCACTTCCCCAGGAGCAGTTTGAGCGTAACAGCCCATTACCACCACAACACTCTCCGGGTGAGCCTTAATCATTCTACGAATAACCTGACGAGATTTGCTATCACCAGTATTCGTCACTGTACAGGTATTAACCACCACGACATCCGCTTCTTCAGAAGAACTAACTACCTGATACTTTGCCTCGCGAAAAAGCTGAGCCATGGCTTCGCTCTCAGTTTGGTTCACTTTACAGCCTAAAGTTACAAAACAGACAGCCCCACCTGGCAGTGGGGACGTTTTGTTTGCCAGCATACCTTTAGTTTTATCTAAGGCTTCTGTTGTAATTGCAATTGTTCCTGATACCTTTTCAGTTAATCCCAGCGACTTCTTTTCCATGGACCCTATTTGACCTCCTTCCTTATCGTTGTCGTCATCTTTCCTCCATGCCCCTTAACTGCCCTATTTCCTTACATTTGAAAAGCCTCTCCTAAGAAAACTCCCTTGGCGCTAATATATAAAATCTAAAATATGGTAAACATTAATGTGCCTTGTCTCAAAGCAACGTCAGAATGATTTTTCAATTTCAATCTATCAAAACATGTCGCCATTTAACAACCCAATGTACAGAAGCAGCACGCAAAGCCAAAGTAAGCGAGCAAAGGGACAAATTGTTCATATGCTATCTGTGGTGCCTTCCAGTACCTTCGACATGGCAAACAAAACGTCCCCCTGCCATTGCCTTGCCAACTTCTTGCTTGCCACTTGCATTGAAGGCGCACATGAAATGTGCCTTCTCCCGAGCATCCGTACCCCTCGTCCCCAGACCAGGACGCAGTGTGATACATCAGCGACGTCTTTTACGTAAGCAGAATAGCAAACTTCCGTTCAAGCGACCCCAGACCGGGGCAGTGTACAAGGATGTACACTGCCGCCAGTGAGCCACGGACGGCTCATCTGGCGGGAACCCCGCGCCCCAAAGAAAAGAGCTTGAACGGTTAGTTTGCTCTGCGTCGTAAGACCGAGATGATGTACACACAAGGCCTTCTACCCTAAATCCCCGAAATGCCCCAAGACCAGGGTAATCGCCGCCATTGCCGCCGTCTCTGTCCTAAGAATCCTCGGCCCTAAGGAAACACTCTGAGCGCCAAGATTTTCTTGCACCCAAGCAACCTCGCTTTCCTCAAAGCCTCCCTCGGGACCGATGATGATGGCAATAGGATGTTCGGAAGTCATGGTTTTCAGAACAGAAGCCATCCGTTGAGTCTTCTCTTCTTCATAGGGAATGATCCATTGGGTATCCTCCGGTAGTTGCCCCTTGAGCTCTTTCCAATCACAGACCTCAAATACTTCAGGCTCTTGTACCCTGTGGGACTGCTTAGAGGCCTCAGAGGCAATCTTTTGCCAACGGGCGACTCTATCTTGAGCCTTCTTCCCTTCAATATGTACAATAGAGCGTTTGGCACGCAAAGGAATGAGTCCGGTCATTCCTAATTCGGTTCCTTTCTGGATCACCCACTCCATCTTTTCCCCTTTGGATAGCCCCGCCACGATATAGACGGAAGTATGAGCCTCTACATCAGGTTGATCCGTACTCAGAATCCGGCAAGTAACACTTTTATCCTCAATATTTACAATAACACCAGTATACTCTCTCCCGGTGTTATCATAACCTACGACTAAATCTCCCGGCGACAGACGGAGTACCCGAACGAGATGCTCTCGTTCTGCATCACGCAGCCAAAAAACATCTCTTCCTAATTCCGTAACCTTAAACCGATTCAATTAAGCCCACCTCGCTCGAAATAAGATCCAGCCAGAGTCTTCGACACGGTCAACAATCTTCAGTCCAGCTTCCTTCAGCCCAACTTCCACCTCTTCAGCACGTTTATCAATAATTCCCGAGGCCAAAAATTCCCCAGTCGGCTTCAAAATCCGCTTCAAATCCGGAAGTAACCCTAAAATTACATCCGCAATAATGTTAGCAATGACGACATCTGCCTGTCCTACTAGTACTGTCCCCAAATCCCCACGTAATACGCGTACTCGGTCGCCCACATTATTCAGATCAACATTTTCTTGAGCAACTTTAACCGCAACAGAGTCTAAATCAACTGCCTCAACCTTGGCCCCCAACTTTGCTGCAGCAATAGCCAGAATACCCGAACCTGTTCCCAAGTCGAAAACCACATGTTCCGGTTTTATCATGTCCTCTAAGGTCCTTAAACATAAGGTTGTTGTAGGGTGGGTTCCCGTCCCAAAGGCCATGCCCGGATCCAGCTCAAGAACAACATCCTCCGGCTTAACTTCAACCTCTTCCCAAGTCGGTTTTACCAAAAAGTTCTTGCCAATATATATGGGCTTAAAATAGGCCTTCCAAGCCGTTGCCCAGTCTTCTTCCTTCAATGAGATCCCTTTAGTATGAATAATCCAGTCCGGATACCGCTCCAGCAACCCTGAAATCCCCTGTTCAAGGACACAAAGCTTATCTGCAAGCTCTTCATCCTCAGGAAAATACCCCTTAACCACAGAGGTGCCTGTGAGCTTAACCTCTCCAAAACTATGATAATCCCACTCTCCGGATTCAATGTATTGCACAAAAAGTTCCGGATCCTCTATACTGACTCCCTGACAACCTAACTCATAAAAAAGATCGGCAACAGCTTCCTCTCCTTCAGATGAAACTGTTACCGCAACTTCACGCCAATCCATGTTTATACTCCTTTTCACCCCATTGCATCGCGGAGGTTTTCTTTAAACTTTTCAAACAGTGACTTTTTACCCATTTGTTGTTGTTCAGAAGTAACGTCCCCGAAATCACGGAGGAGTTTCTTTTGCTTCTCATTAAGTTTAGTAGGAGTTGTCAAAACAACTCTAACATGCTGATCTCCTCGGCCGGTTCCTCGGCGACGAGGTATACCATGTCCTTTTAGCCGGAAAATCGTAGCGGTTTGAGTCCCTTCGGGAACTTTCATCTTAACAACCCCATCCAGAGTTGGAACATCAACTTCCGCACCTAAAGCCGCTTGAACAAAAGTGATGGGAATCTCGCAATAGACATCATTGCCATCACGTTCAAAAAACTTATGAGGTTTCACTTGCAAAATGATATACAAATCTCCTGGAGGCCCGCCCTTAGATCCTGCTTCGCCATCACCGCTAAGCCTTAAGTTCAAACCATCTTCCGAACCTTCAGGGACATTGATTTTAAGAGTCTTGACCTTGCGAAGCTTCCCTTGTCCATGACATGTGGAGCAAGGACTGCTAACAGTACGACCTTCCCCATTACAAGTTTGACAAGTTCTGGCCGTTTGAATGTGACCAAAAGGAGTCCGTTGCGTAACCTTAACTTGACCGCTGCCATGACATTGAGAACAAGTTGTGGGATGCGTACCCGGCGCTGCACCTGAACCCTGACAATCCGTACAGGTCTCGTCCTTGGGAATCTGGATTTCTTTTTCAACGCCAAAGGCTGCTTCTTCAAAGGTCAAGGTCATTGCATAGCGCAAATCAGAGCCCCGTTGGGGACCATTACGACGTTGACCACCACCGCCTCCACCGAAAAACATATCGAAAATATCGCCGAAGCCTCCGGCGTCCCCAAATCCGCCCATACCTGGGTCTGCGTCACCGAACTGGTCATAACGCGCTCTCTTCTGAGGATCACTTAAAACATCATAGGCTTCAGTAACTTCCTTAAACTTTTCTTCTGCTTCCTTATTCCCAGGATTAACATCGGGATGATATTGGCGAGCTAGCTTTCTATATGCTTTCTTAATATCCTGCTCGCTAGCATTCCGTTCGACCCCGAGCACTTCATAATTATCGCGTTTCATTACTTCCCTCCACACTCCTGCTAAACCCATCCACTCGGACAGCAAAGTCCTATAGTATTATATGATCCTTCGCCCTGAAGCACAAGGAAATATCCACTTTAAAGGAAATCCTTAAATTTCCACAAACAAACGCGGGCACAAAGGCTTTCAACCTTTGCACCCCCAAAAATATCCTAAATAACTCTTACCCTGAGATTTGCTAACACTAACCTAGTAATCAAGCTAGATAGCGACGGCACTGTGGTAAGCGGAGCAACCCCCAGCCTATTCCCTGCCCCGTCCGACCCAGCCAGCCGGCCGGAGCGAACTTGCGCAGCGAACCTTTAGGCAGAGTCGCGTCAATCGAGCTTAAATTACGAGGCGCCAGTGTGGCAGAGGTTTACTTGCAGAAAGCCCAGAGGTTTGCCACGCTCGCCTCGTAATCAAGCTCGATAGCGACGGCGCCGTGGTGAGCGGAGCAATTTCGCTCCGGCCCTCGCTATTATAGATCCTTCTTCACTTCAGTAAACTCAGCATCCACTACATCATCATCCTTTTTGGCTTGTTCAGCACCGGGTTGTTCACCGGCACCGGCACCACCTGTGGGGTCTTGGGCAGCTTGCTGTTGATACATTTTCTCAATATAAGGATGAAGAACTTTATTAAGAGCCTCAACTTTTGCATTGATCTCCTCGACGTTATCACCGGCAGCTGCAGTTTTCAAATCTTCTACTGCCTTTTTGATGGATTCAACTTCACCAGCGTCGCCTTTACCTTCAAATTCCTTTAAGGTTTTCTCAGTTTGATAGGCCATTGAATCTGCTTGGTTTTTAGCATCAATTAGCTCTTTGTGTTTCTTGTCTTCCTCAGCATGAGCCTCAGCATCTTGCTTCATTTTTTCAATATCTTCTTTAGAAAGCCCGGTAGAAGAAGTGATCGTTACTTTTTGCTCATTTCCGGTAGCCACATCTTTTGCCGAGACGTGAACAATACCATTAGCATCAATATCGAATTTAACTTCGATTTGGGGGATACCCCGGGGTGCAGGAGGAATTCCGGTAAGTTGGAAACGACCTAAAGTCTTGTTGTAACTGGCCATTTCACGCTCCCCTTGGAGAACATGAATGTCAACAGAGGTTTGGTTGTCTGCAGCCGTTGAGAAAGTTTGTGATTTAGTGGTTGGAATTGTAGTGTTACGCTCAATAATCCGGGTGAAAACTCCACCTAAGGTTTCAATCCCTAAGGAAAGGGGAGTAACATCCAACAGGATCATATCCTTAACTTCACCACTAAGCACGCCCCCTTGAATTGCAGCGCCCATAGCTACTACTTCATCCGGATTAACCCCTTTATGAGGCTCTTTGCCACTGACTTTCTTAATAGCTTCTACAACAGCGGGGATACGAGTCGATCCACCAACCAGAATAATTTGGTCAATTTGATTCCAAGATAATTTGGCATCTTCAATGGCTTGACGTGTAGGTCCAATGGTGGATTCTACCAGGTCAGATGTAATTTCATCGAACTTAGCTCGAGTAATATTCATATCTAAATGTTGAGGTCCATCCTCAGTCATTGTGATAAATGGCAAGTTAACATTGGAGCTGGTAACCCCGGAAAGCTCAATCTTAGCTTTTTCTGCCGCTTCTTTTAAACGTTGAAGAGCAACTCGGTCTTTGCCAAGATCCGCTCCATGGCTCTTCTTATATTCTGCAACCATATAATCGATTAAGCGTTGGTCAAAATCGTCGCCGCCCAAATTGTTGTTTCCACTGGTTGCCTTAACTTCAACCATACCTTGACTTAACTCAAGAATGGATACGTCAAAGGTACCGCCCCCTAGATCAAAGACTAAAACTGTGGAATCGTCTTTTTTGTCAAGACCATAAGCAAGTGCCGCAGCAGTTGGCTCGTTAATGATCCGCAAGACATCAAGTCCGGCAATGGAACCTGCATCCTTGGTTGCTTGACGTTGAGCATCCGTAAAATATGCCGGTACTGTAATAACCGCTTGAGTGACCGGTTGACCGATATAGGCTTCTGCATCAGTCTTGAGCTTCTGAAGAACCATGGCGGAAATCTCTTGAGGACTGTAAGTCTTATCTTCAATTTTCACTTTAAAATCTGTTCCCATATGACGCTTAATGGAAATAACAGTTTTATCCGGATTTGAAACAGATTGGCGTTTAGCAACCTGGCCGACTAGTCTTTCACCGGTTTTAGAAAATCCTACGACAGATGGAGTTGTACGATTTCCTTCTGCGTTTGGGATAACGACAGCCTCTCCACCTTCCATAACTGAAACGCAAGAGTTAGTTGTACCTAAGTCAATACCAATAATTTTACCCATTATAATCTTCCTCCTTTAACTAGTTCGAAACCTTAACCATGCTGGGACGTAAAACTTTTTCTTTAAGGTAATACCCTTTTTGTAGTTCTTCGACAACCGTGTTTTCCGGATGTTCATCAGACTCTACTCTGAGCACTGCATCATGGAGATTGGGATCAAAAGGCTGGCCGGTAGCCTCAATCGCCTTAAGCCCTTCTTTATTAAGCGCAGTTTGCAATTGACGGTAAATCATGTCTATCCCCTGGGAGAAGGCATTGAAGTCCGGGTTTACTTGGGCCGAACTGGCCGCCCGTTCAAAATTATCTAAAACCGGTAGTAACTCTGATATAAGGCGTTCAGATGCATATTTAATGATCTCTGTTTTTTCCTTCTGAGTGCGTTTTCGGTAGTTATCAAATTCTGCCTGTAATCGTAACAAATGATCTTTATGCTCATCAGCTTTAGCTTTTGCTTGAATAAGCTCAGCTTCCAGAGTCATTATCTTTTCTAAAGGACTCATATCGTTACTATCCAGACTATCTTCTTCCGGAGGATTCTCAAGGTCACGCTCTAGCGTATCCTCCACTTGACCCTCATCCGTACTTTTTGGGCCTCTGAGAGTTTCTTCTCTCATTCGCGCCATGCAAAATCACCTCTCGCAACATAATCACTATAAAGTGTTAACTAATTTATATAGAATGAACCAGAAGGCTCAGTCACCGCTTAATTTATAAAAATTCAGCTTCAATTCCCCGGTTCCTAGCTCCCGCCCACCCCAGCCAGGCTGGAGTGAACTTGCGCAGCGAACCTTTAGGCAGAGTCGCGTCAATCGAGCTTACATTACGAGGTGCCAGCGTGGCACGGGACTAGTCCATGGACGGACTGATGTCGCGATGCCAAGGACGGCAAGGAGCGACACACATTCAGAACAGCCCAGAGGTTTGCCAACGCTCACCTCGTAATCAAGCTCGATAGCGACGGCGCCGTGGTGAGTGGAGCAATTTCACTCCAGCCCCCCTCGCAACGCCCGTCACCGCCTGTGTCGCGTAAGAATTTCTGTCATACTCCGGGTCATAAAATCGACAATAGCTATAACTTTGGCGTAATCCATACGGGTCGGTCCCAGTACGCCCACCGCCCCGATGGTTAACCCATTGACTTTATAGGTCGCCGAAATCAGGCTGCAGTCACGAAATTCCTTCAATGTATTTTCTCCACCAATAGTTACATTTAGTCCTTCCTGGCGGGGGGTTAGCAGTTTTTTCAGAGGTTCATTATCTTCAAACACTTTGAAGAGTGTTTTGACCTTAGCTAAATCTTTGAATTCAGGTTGATTGAGCATATTTAGGGTGCCACCGAGATGGATACGTTCATCTTCCTCTTTACCATCTAAGATAGCCCTTAACATATCCATAGCGTTATCTATTAAAAGCCTTTGCCTCGACAATTCACTATATATTTCATGCAGCATGCTGCGTTTGACTTGACTTATGGAATATCCCCGCATCTTCTGGTTAAAGACCTCTGCCACATGCTGAAGTTCTTCTGCAGAGAGATTTTCGCCCACATCCAAAATATGATTCTCCACCGCCCCGTTTTCTTTGACGATGACCATAATAACCTGCCCGGGTTGATAGGGGAGAAAATGCATTTTCCCAAAGGTACTTTTGCCTTTATGGGGACCCAGCACCAGACTTGTCAGGTTTGTAAGCTCGGATAAGAGTTTGCCCGTATGAGCAATCACTTCCTGCAGCTCATTAATTCTTTTCGAGCTTTCACGCTCGATGATCTCCATTTCCTCGGCATTAAGCTCTTGAGGATCCATCAGACAGTCTACAAAGTATCGATATCCTGCGTCCGAAGGAATTCGTCCCGCAGAGGTATAAGGTTGTTCAATAAATCCCAACTCTTCTAAATCAGCCATTTCGTTTCGTATAGTTGCTGAAGATACGCCCAGATCAAACTTCCGAGCAATCGTTCGAGATCCAATGGGTTCGGCGGTAGCAATATAATCCTGAACTATCGCTCTTAATATTTTGCGTTTGCGCTCATCCATTTGCATATATGCTTCCCCGCTTTCTTGAGTGATCTTGTTTTATACAAAATGTACTGACAAGTACATACTCATTATCTTCTTCGTTGTTAGCACTCTACCTCGATGAGTGCTAACAGTTTATGTCTTCACATTACCACTTCATTTTGGCTTTGTCAAGAATCATTTCAAGATAAATATTTGGGATCTAAACCACTATACAAATTCTTGCAGGATGGAGTTTGCCACAAAGGAATACCGAGGATTCAAGCGGAAATACTCGTCCTCGACGATAAAAATATCAGTATCTTTATAGCGTTCCAAAACAGATCTATAAATATCCCTAAGATCAGTTCCGAAGTCAATTTCAAATTCTTTAAGATGAACCCCTGACTCTAGACGCAATCCCAGAATCATCCGCTCAGCCATACATTCTTGTAAAGACAATACCTCTTGACCGGTCTCATCAATGGGGCTTTTCCCCTCAGACAAGAGGTTTTTATAAGCACATACATCCTCAATATTTTTCCAGCGCACCCTGTTTACACATGATACACCGCCAGGTCCCATACCCAGATAATCCGCTCCCCGCCAGTATCCTAAATTATGGCGACACTCATATCCGGGAAGGGCAAAATTTGAAGTCTCGTAGTTCCGATAACCCTCCAGACCTAAACGTCTTACCGCCCATTCATGCATCTCCGCTTGCTGATCCTCATTCGGAAGGGTTTTTAAACAACCCCTAGTATTGTTAGTGTCATTACCTACCTCATATTGTTCAAAAAGCGGTGTTCCTTCTTCCAGCATTAATCCATAGAGGGAAAGATGCTCCGGTGAATAGGAGAGGGCCTCCTCCAAGGATGCCTGCCAGGCCCGCAGATCTTGTCCGGGTAATCCAAACATAAGATCGAGATTGAGGTTTTCAAATCCTGCCGATCTCAAGCGGGCAATGGCCTCACGGGCCTGTGCGGCAGTGTGCACACGCCCTACACCACACAACAAATCATCATCAAAACTCTGAATCCCTAGTGAAAACCTGTTGATCCCTAAATCTCGGATAAGCCTGGCCTTTTCCACTGTAATAGTCCCCGGGTTCCCTTCCATTGTCTGTTCGACTTCTGGGTTCATGGGGAAATACCGTTGAATCATTCCCAGTAACCCTTCTAACTGCAGCTCACTCAAAACCGTTGGAGTTCCACCTCCAATAAAAAGAGAAGACACCCCTGGAGGGGTATCTTTTTGCCTCTTTGCCATCTCTATTTCTAAGCCCTCTAAATACACAGAGATAAGATCCGAGGAGGAATTTTTTAGGGAGTGAGAATAAAACCCACAGTAGTCGCATTTTTGGAGACAAAATGGGACGTGAACGTATAAAGATGGCATACTCGTGCACACTCTTTCTTCTAGTCTTCGATCTGTAATACGGCCATAAAAGCATCTTGGGGAATTTCTACGTTACCCACTTGCTTCATACGCTTTTTCCCAGCCTTTTGCTTTTCCAGGAGTTTTCGTTTACGGGAAATGTCTCCCCCATAGCATTTAGACAAGACATCTTTTCTCATGGCATTAACGGTTTCACGAGCAATAACTCTACTGCCAATTACAGACTGGATAGGAATTTCAAACATGTGCCTAGGAATAATGCCGCGAAGCTTTTCGACAAGCTTCCTGCCACGATTGTATGACTTGGCGCGGTGCACGATAAACGAAAGGGCATCTACCATTTCCCCATTTAAAAGGATATCTATTTTAACAAGATCTGTTTCCTTATAGCCCGATAGTTCATAATCCAAAGAAGCATACCCTTTAGTTCTCGACTTCAATTGATCAAAATAATCAAAAACTATCTCACTTAGAGGAAGCTCATAAATCAGTCTTACCCGGCTCGTTGACACATAATCCATATTACAATAGGCTCCGCGCTTTTCTTGATTGAGTTCCATAATCGCACCAACATACTCAGACGGAACCAAAATAGTAGCCTTAACAATGGGCTCTTCGATACTGACAATCTGATCAACTTTAGGGAGATTGGAGGGGTTATCGATACTCAAAACTTCCCCATGAACAGTATTAACCTTGTAAATTACACTGGGTGCCGTAGTGATCAAATTTAGATCATATTCCCGTTCTAATCGTTCCTGAATAATCTCCATGTGCAGCAGCCCCAGGAAACCGCAGCGAAATCCAAATCCCAAAGCAATGGAAGTCTCCGGCTCAAAAATCAAACTGGCATCGTTTAGATGGAGCTTTTCCAAAGAATCACGCAATTTATTATAATCGCTCGCCTCGACAGTATAGAGTCCACAAAAGACCATGGGAGTTGCCTTCCGATATCCGGGAAGTGCTTCAGACGCAGGCTTATCTGCATCCGTAATTGTATCCCCCACCTGGGTATCTTTAACATTCTTGATGCTGGCGGCAATAAATCCTACTTGACCAGCCTTGAGTTCGTCGACAATACGCATTGAAGGAGCAAAAACTCCAACTTCAGTTACCTCAAAGGATTTCCCGGTGGACATCATCTGCATTCTTGTCCCTTTAGCAACTCTTCCCTCAACAATTCTGACATAGGAAATAGCACCTTTATAGGCATCAAACTTGGAGTCAAAAATTAAGGCTTTGAGAGGCGCTTCATCATCTCCTTGAGGAGGTGGCACCATGGTCACAATTCTCTCCAGGATCTCCTCAATCCCGATTCCCGTTTTTGCCGAAGCTAGAATAGCCTCACTGGCATCCAAGCCAATAACATCCTCTATCTCCTGTTTTACACGTTCAGGCTCTGCACTAGGCAGGTCAATCTTATTAATAACCGAGATCAGTTCCAGGTTGTTTTCTAAAGCTAAATAAACATTCGCTAAAGTCTGAGCCTCAATTCCTTGAACGGAATCGACAACTAACAGGGCCCCTTCGCAAGCAGCTAAACTGCGGGATACCTCATAGGTAAAATCTACATGGCCCGGCGTGTCAATCAAATTAAGCTCGTAAACCTCGCCATCCTGAGCCTGATAACTTAAGCGAACTGCCTGCAGTTTAATTGTAATTCCACGTTCGCGTTCTAAATCCATGGAATCTAGGACTTGTGCTTCCATTTCCCGCTTAGTCAAAGCCCCAGTATATTCAATCAGTCGATCAGCTAAAGTAGATTTACCATGATCGATATGTGCAATAATCGAAAAATTACGGATACGTTGTGAAGCTTGCGCCAAGATCCTGCCCTCATTTCTATAATCAAGTTTAAAATTGAAACCTAGATATTCTAAACACTAATTATAACAGCTAAGAGGGGGATTTCGCAAGATTTCCTGAATAAACAAGGCATAATCAGTCTTCACAACATAATAGGACCGACTAATCGGCCCTATTATGTGAAATATGATAGTTTGTACTTATATAATAGCTCTTGGACTTCCTGACTGAATCCGTACGTTACTCCTCCGTCGGGAAAAGAGGTCAAATTGTGCAGCGCTGCATAATTTGACCTCAACTCCAAGGGCAGGGTTTGTGATGCCAAAGGCTGTTTTTTCCTGGCTAAACAAGAAACTTCTAATCACCGGAATTATTTCTTTTTAATACAGGTATCCATATCTCACTTCGAAATGTTGGTGAACTAACATCCTTATGCTCGTTCCATAAGATCTCCGGCCCTTGAATTTGTTCATAGTTTGAGGATGGAAACCACTCGGAGTAAATCCGCCCCCAAATGTTTTGCAAAGTTTCCGGGAAGGGCCCTACTGCTTCAAATACCGCCCAAGTTGAGGCAGCAACATCAAGTTGGGTCAAGTTCTCCGGGCACTCCTGAGATGTTGCCACCCCAATATAATGATCCAGCTCTCCTTTTTCCTCCATTCGTCCAGAAGAGAAGTTCACGGATGCACTAATCAGGCCTAAGGGCTCGATATCAGAAAGAGCCTTCATCTGATTGATCTTCTCAAGATTTAAGCTTTGCCACATGGCGGCAATTTCCGGATTAACCCCGTGGAATATTATCGGAACCCTCTTCTTAATACCTACTATGTGAAAATCCCCTTTTTCTTCGATGCGATAGTTCATTTCATTGCCCCCTTTAATTGATAATTGGAAGGTCATCCTTGGAAAGGCTTTTAATGATTGGCCATTGTTTTTAGCTTCTGACGGTGTTACCCCATGCAAGTTTTGAAATGCTCTTGTAAAAGAGTCCGGAGAGCTGTAGCCATATTTCAAGGCAACATCAATAATTTTTGTATTCCCATGCCTCAGTTCAAAAGCAGCCAGGGTTAAGCGTCGGCGGCGGATGTACTCTGATAAAGTAACACCTGCCAGATAGGAAAACATTCGTGTGAAATGATATTCAGAGCAAAAAGCCAGCCTGGCTACTTCTTTAAAGTCAATATCCTCGGTGAGGTTTTCTTCAATATATTCAAGGGCTCCATTCATATTTTTTAGCAAATCCATGGTGCTGACCTCCTTTCAAGAATAGAATAGCAGAAATGAATTGAGACTATCCGACACTTCATGCCCCAATATGTAGGTCTAAATCCATTTTGACCGATAACACCTATATTATGTTCAAGTTAAGTTTAAAGTGTAAAAGTTTAAATTCCAAATTCTATAATTTATAAATCGATGGATAATATAAGCCCTGCGAAAACTTTGTCCCTAAAAATCAAAGTAATATTTCGATTAAAAAACGGTCTTTTCCACTGTCGAGTGGAAGAGACCGTTTTTGCTTTGATAGTTAGATATGTGAAATGTGGGATGTGAAACCAAGACTTAAAGTTTTCGGACGACCTCTTGCTATAGCCTGCCTTACCCAATGACTTCTTTAGCTTTGTCTAATATCAAATGATAAGTCTTATCCGCCTCTGCTTGCAGCTCTGTAAACTTAGCTCTAATACTTTGGAGAAACTCCTCATCTTTGATTGAACCCAGATTAATCTTAACGTTGAAAATCGCCCCCTGAAAGCCTGCATAAGCTGTAACTCCAGAAACTGAAGCATCGCAGGCAGTGTTGGGATTTCCGATTGTCAGGACTCTGATCGAAAGTTGCAAAACCTCAAGGCAACACTCCGCAACCTTAAGGGGCAGAAGAGTTGCTTGAATAGTAGCCTCCTGGATCTTTTCTGACCTATGAGCTTTCTCAGCTTCAGTCTCCTTAGGCAATTTATAGGCCTTCATGACTTCATTAAAAGCATCCGTATCCAGATCAACATATTCTAACAAACGATTCTTTAAAACAATCCCTTTTTCTTTTATTTGGACAATCTCCTCTTGAACACTGCTAAATTTGGGCTTTCCTTCTGTGAAATTACAAACCATTAAACTTAAAGCTGCACCTAAAGATCCAACCAAGGCCGCCGCACTTCCGCCTCCGGGAGCCGGCGAATTGCTCCCTAACTCTTCCACAAATTCACTGACCCTCTTGTCAATTAACAATATTCTCCCCCCATTTCAGTCTTCAACTAAGTTTTCTTCAAAAACCTGCTTCCGATCAAAGTTTTCTAAGCGTAAATAAAACTCAGCAACATCCAAAAGGGCCTGCATAGGAGTCACACCGATTAACTCACTGCCAATAACATTGACACCGTACCGTGCTGCCTCGGATTTAACAGTCTCAAAAACTCGGTACAAAGGTGTGCCGGTGTAATTAACCATGTTAATCGATACCTGCGCCACATCCCGATCCTCTAACATGACCCCCATGGCTCGAACATATTTAAATCCGCCTTTAACCTCTCGGATAGAATCAGCAATCTTTTTAGCAATGCTGAGATCATTGGTACCCAGATTAATATTATAGGCCACCAAAAACTGCCGTGCCCCAACGACAGTAGCTCCGGCGGTAGGATGCATCTTCGGCTGCCCATAATCAGGATGGCGCTCCGGTTGGCTGATCGCTTCTTTTAACCCTTCGTACTCTCCTTTTCTCACATCAGGGAGCCTTCTTCTGCCGGGAACTCGGGCAGCCTCTTCGTATAAGTAGACAGGAATATCCAACTTACTCGCAATTTCCGAACCCAGCTCATTAGCTAATTGTATGCATTCCTCCATGCTAATTTCTTTGACCGGTATGAAGGGAATTACGTCCGTCGCCCCAACCCGGGGATGTCCTCCTTGCTGTTGCTCCATATCAATCAATTCGCAAGCCTTAGCACAAGCATTGAAGGCTGCTAGCTTAACACTTTGGGGCTCTCCCACAAAGGTCACAACTGTCCGATTATGACTGGCATCAGGCTTAACATCCAGAAGCTTTACCCCCTTGACCTGCTTGACCTCGGATACAATAGCCTCAATCACCTCCGGACGACGACCCTCACTAAAATTTGGCACGCATTCAACGAGTTTTCCCATTCATTTTACCCCTCTCTAATTCAGTGACTTCCTGATTATGTAATAGAAAGCTTCAGTAAAGCAACTCCAGTTAAGACAAGTATAACTCCAATAATTTTACGTATCAAATTCTATGGTTCTTTGAGAACAACAATTTCATGATTATTGTAATAACCGGTCTGGGCACTTTCGAAAAAATAGGGTTCAATTGTCCAATTCAACGGTAAATGACAAAAACCTTCTTTACAAGCTTGGTGCTTAAAAGAAGGTTTTTGTCGCATCTTTTGTTCTATCATGAGCTCAACACAATTCCTAGGATTTCCTCTTCCTCCAGAGGTCTATCTAACTGGTCTATTTTATCAAGGGTCTTATTTAGAAGTTGATTCACAGTCTCTTGATCATGGGCCATTCCCCTGGATTTCAGGAGCCATACCACATTCTTAAACTTTGTCTGTTTACCAAAGGAGGTGGAATGCTTTCTGCCTACACTTTCCGGTGGAAAGGTTTGATAATTAGCAAAGTCCTTCTGGATTCCGTCAATGTGTATCGACGATGTATGAGTGAAGACGTCCGCCCCAATAATGGGTTTGGCCCGTGGGACTACACGGCCGGCGGCGGAACTAACCATTAAAGCAATTGAATTTAACCGTTTTAGATCTAGCTTCACCTCTTGCTTGAGACTATATTTCAGGGCAACAGCAACCTCCTCAAGGGCTGAATTTCCCGCTCTCTCCCCTAATCCTCCCACTGTGACACTGACTGCTTTAAAGCCTGCCTGGACTGCGGCCAGAGAATTTGCCGTGGCCATCCCTAAATCGTTATGGGCGTGGAATTCTAAAGGAATCTTCGAGGATCTGGCTAAATCTTGCAGCTTGAAGAAAACATTCAAAGGTTCCATGACCCCCAAGGTATCTGCAAATCGAATTCGATCAACTCCTAACTTCTCAGCCTCCGAAATGATCTCTTTTAAAAAATCCAAATCTGCTCGACTGGCATCTTCCAGTCCCAGCACAATATAACCGACTTCTTTTTTAGCTTCACTGACACATTGACCCATTTGCTCAAGAAGCCAAGCCCGATCCTTTCTTAGTTTATGCTTAATTTGCTGTTCTGAGGTAGGAAGGGAAATCGCAACTCCCTCAACCCCCGTTCGATAACTGGCCAGGAGATCTGCTTGAACAACTCGATTCCAAGTAATTAAACGCACCGGCAAATTCAAAGCTACCAGCTGAGAAATTTTCTTAGCTTCTGAACTGCCCATGGCTGGAACTCCTACTTCCAACTCATCGATGCCGGCATCCGCCAAAGCCCGGGCAATCATTTCTTTCTCCGGCCCATTAAATGAAACTCCCGGAGCCTGCTCACCATCTCTTAAGGTTGTATCACATAATAATACCCGCTGCTCCATCTTAAATAACTCCTTTTTAGTTTTTAGACTAAGCCGATGGCATCTGCCCGGCATTGTTGACAATGCATCATTTGCGGGAGAATAGAAGACAGAACGCTGCGATAATTCTTAATCAATTCAATCGGGGGGGCTGCTTTGTGAGCAAGTTTTCCTTGAGGGATCAAGGGCAGTAAATTATGGATATGGGCTCCTCTCTTTTTAACATCTAAAGCCAAACTATATAATAAATGCTCATTGATACCCGGCATAACCACCGTATTAACTTTTATAGTCATTCCGGCTTTGGCTGCCAGCTCCAGTCCAAGTAATTGATTATGGATCAGCACTCTGGCCCCACTGGGTCCAATCATAGTTTTCCCTTGCCAACGGACATGGCTGTATATCTTAGACCCCACCTGCTCATCCAGTGTATTAATCGTCACAGTAACATGAGAAACCCCAATATCCACTAATTCAGCTATTTTTTCCGGTAAGAGAAGCCCATTGGAACTCAAACAAAGAATCATATCCGGGAAGTTCTCTTTCACCTTCCTCAAAGTTTTAAAGGTTTCCTCATTAGCTAAGGGTTCTCCCGGTCCGGCAATCCCTACAACCGTTAATTGCGATCCAATGGCAGAGGATTTTGCCTTAAGGACTGTTTCAATGGCTTCATCTGAATTAATAACCTTACTGGTTACTCCTGGGCGGGACTCATTAGCACAATCAAATTTACGCACACAATAATTGCAGGAAATATTACACTCCGGGGCCACTGCTAAGTGTATTCGACCGGTTTTCCCGTGCCCTGAAGGTGAGAAACAAGGATGTCCTTGATTTAAATTTGAGCCGGCCATGTTTGCATGATTGCATTCTCTATGCATATTAATCTCTCCCATCGTTCATTTATTTTGTAATCTAACTCTCTCTTCAATAGTTATTTGTTTGTCATCATGCACACCTGGCCATTTATAGGCGAACCTTTGCACGTCACTTCCAATTAAGCAGTTTTCGGTTTAAATGAGTACGCTCGGCGAACGCAAACCCTGCCGCAAGCTTGACAACCAATACATTGATCCTTGTTAACAATCTTCGCAACATAGCGCTCCGTCCCCTCATCATCTTCAAAGCTTTCTATCCCTAAGCATTCTTGCCCACAAAGTTTTACACATCGCCCACATCCTAAACAGACATCTTTGTTGATTTCTTCCACATATTGGGGTGTCCAGGGCATTTCCCCAAAGGTTCTATACGTCAAAACCTCGCTCAAATTCTGCTCATCTCCTTTTAGTAATTAGAATATTTATGCTTGTAAGGCAACCTCCAAATTTGGGAAACTCCAATCTTAAAGGGCTTGCTAAGACTCCTAACTTTGGCTGTGTCCTAATTTCTTTTGCAGCCAAGGCGGCAGTCTCTTGGATTGCAGTAATTTATTGACCTTGATTAATTCCTCTTCAATAGGAGTTCCTTCCGTCACTTTTAACGGATGAATCCCACTTTGAACCAGCCGGGCCGCTGCCGGACCACCAATCTGAGTGCAATACACGATTGCACAGCGGTTAAGCATTTTGATCCGAACGTCAACCTTATCTTCGGATTCTTCCATATCCTCAGCCTTAAGAGATGTATGGATAATTCCTTGCGGGCTGTCTGTGAATTTATACATTTCAAAGGCTGGGGATGAAGCAAAATGCGAGTCAATTGTTTTTCCGTCGCTGCTGGCAAAGGCTATTAACATACCTTGACCCTCCTCGAAAACCATATTGTCTCCTTCTACCTTCTTGATTACTGGTGTCATATCAGCAATTTGTCCTTCATTTAAATGGCTTTTCATCCTATTTATACCTTTAACCTTAGGCCCTTTCTAACTTAATGAATTTAAAGTGTCAAAAAGAAATAACTGAGTTCCCTGATATCCGATCCAACATTTTTGCGGATAACCGGCTCGATCAAAGACCGGCAGCCCTGCTCTGAGGTGAGGAATCTTAAGGGCCCCTGCCGCTTGACGACCGTTGGAATTGGCGATTATCAGATTACTCTGCCCAGCCCTTTCCTCAAGGGTTTCCAGATCCCCCACTTCAATGGGGATTGGCAGAGCCGGAGTGTTACCCGCTCCCAATGATGCCGCTAAAGCTACAGAAATTTCCGAACCCACCTCCACTAAACAGGAACCCAAACTATACAAAAGATCCATTTCTAAAGCTATGGCCACCTTTTGCCCTCCCAAGGCGTCATGATAATCTGCCAGGGTATCCAGCAAGCGGCTTCTTTGCCGGAGAAGCTTCTCCGGAATTTCCTTACCCGAAATTTCCGCCAGTGTCAGGATAAATTTATCAGTTGCTGTTAAGCCCGTTAAGGATGGGAAATTAACATGAGGAACTCCAAAGGTGTTCTTCAGAAACTCGCCGGACTTCCCCATACTTAAGCCGAAGGAAAAACAAGCCTTACATTCCGGTAAACGTTGGAACTCTTCCAGCAGCGTTCCGCCTTGAACCACCGGAGCCGCCTCCAGTTCCGCATGCCCATCCAAAGAAATCGAAAGATCCGGAACTGTAATCACCTTATACCCAAAACTGCTTACAATTTCTTTAAGTTCATCAACATCCCCTGGAGTGAGATGACAACCGGGCAAAAGTATTACTGAAGGGATTTCAGCTCCATCCGCCGTCCGAATACCCTTAAACTTACCTGGCCCATAATTGGACTGTCCCGCTAAGGTCATAAGCAAGGCTTCCACTGTTCGCTGATACCCCTCTTGCATAGACCCGATATAGTCAGGTGTCCCGGCTAAAACCACCGGCAAATCCTGCAAATCCGGTCGTTCCGTGCGCAAACTCGCCAGAGCACTTACCATGTCATCCCCATAGGTTTCAGTGAGCCCGGAACTCATAACTCCGATGATTTGGGGCTTATATTTATCAGCAGCCACAGCAATTCCCTTTTTCAGATGATCCCAACCGCCGAAGATTACCGACTCTTCCAAAAGAGCTGTTGAATTAAGAGGAATGGGTTCTTTATAGTGTCTGGAAAGCTGCAAGCGAATAAAGGAAGAGCATCCTTGAGAGCCATGCAATAAAGCAAGTAGCCCGTTGACGCCCAGGTAAGCCAAAGTGGCACCTAAAGCAGGACTGTTTTTTTGTGGGTTGCCATTATAATGTCTGAGCTTTGTCATCTTGCAGTTCACCCTCTCTTGGCGGAAAATCCCCTTTTAAATGTCCCCAAACCGGACTGAGCACTGTGCGTGTTAAGGCTTCCGCAAAGGTAATCATCCCCTGATAACCGGCATAAGAAAGTTTTCGGCCATGGTTAATATCCAGAAAAGGAGTTCTTGTCTTATGAGCCAGATATTTGGTCTTCCCTCCGGCAACGATGAGATCCGGTTTCTTCTCTGCAATGATTTTGAGAAAACCTGCCGAACTTGTGTCTTCAATGATCTGCGCCGTGGGATCCATTAATTCTTTCATCCGTTGAAAATCTTCAGGAGTTGAGTTTTGAGTCCCCCCAGCTAAAATATTAATCCCTAATTCGGCCAAAGTAGACACCATAGACCAGGTCTTAACTCCTCCCGTGAATAGAATTGCCCGTTTATTCTCAAGCAGCTTTTTATATCCGGCAATAACTTGGCGAGTTTCCTCCTCTTTCTTTTGGACATAGACTAAGGTTCTTTCCAATAAATCCGGATCATTAAGGGCCTTGGCAATACTAATCAGGGTTTGGGAGGTATCGTGGATCCCGTAAAACGACCCTTCTATAAAAGGAATACCGTAACGAATTTCCATCTTCCGCACTAGGTTGGTCAAACTTTTGGAACAGATTAAGACATTAAGACTTGCCCTATGAGCAGACCGGATATCATCAAATTTGGCATCCCCGGTAATCGCTGTTTGCAGTTTTATCCCCAAGTTTTTTAAATCCGGCAACACCCCCCAAAGATCTCCGGCGATGTTGTACTCTCCAATCAGGTTAATAGAGAGGGGAATTTTCTCTTCCGTTCCTTCCGCTGTCCCGATAACCCGATCAAATAAAACCTCCCCGGCAATGCGATTGCCTATGTTTTTATCTCCCAAAAAACCCGGACAATTCACGGAAATCACCGGCATGGTCAGTTCAGCTGCCACGTCCCGGCATACCTTGTCGACATCATCCCCAATTAAGGAGGAGACACAAGTCGCGTAGACAAAGATTGCCTTGGGATTATGCTTAGCTGCCACTTCCAGGATTGACTCTTTAAGCTTAAGCTCACCTCCATAAATTACATCGTTTTCCATAATATCTGTGGTCAGTCCCCGTCTGAACAGTTGGGAACCGGAGGAGCGGGCTCCTCGGTTATCCCAAGAGTTTCCGGCACAAGCAATCGGTCCATGAACTAGATGAGCTACATCCGTGATGGGCATGAGCACAACTCGCGCCCCGTCATAAGCGCAGCTTCTCTCTGCGCCTTCGCCGGGTAGGGCCTTCATGCATAGCTTCGGGGAGCCGGCATCTGACATGCATTGCTTATCTTTGAGATCCAATTTAGTAAGATTGGTAAACACAAAGACCCCTCCGTTCCTTAACGCATTAATTCAAAGTAAGTGTCTGTTGAAGCCCTGTCTTTTTCCTCCAAAAAGGTATTGGCGATCATAGTTATCATATTGATAACTCCGGAATACCCTACGATGGGATAACGATGGAGATTCACTCGATCCGTAATCGGGAAGCCAATTCTGACCAGGGGGATGTCGGCATCACGAGCAGCATATTTGCCGTGAGCATCACCGATTAACATGTCAACAGGTTCGGTTACCAGCAGGGAGCGGAGATGCCAGAGGTCTTTGCCTGCATAAAGGGTGGCTTCTTTACCGTAAGGGCTTGAGGTCAGCAGTTTTTCCATGGCCTTTTTAAATAAGGGGGTAGAATTTGTACAAACGATGTGAACGGGCATTCCCCCCATTTCCAGCAGGAAGCTGACAAGTCCGATGAGGATATCAGGATCACCAAATAAGGCAAACCTCTTACCATGAATATATTGATGAGCATCCGTCATGGCATCAATGGCGCGGCCCCGTTCATTGGTAATTTCTTCAGGCACCTCTTTGCCTGTAAATTTAGCCACGGATTCGATGAATTTGTCTGTTCCGGCGATTCCCATGGGCATAGCCAGGGTTTCCACAGGCACTCCCTGACCGGCCAGGTATTTACCGGTTGTTGGGGTAGTATAAGTCTGTAGGAATAAGAAACCTGCTGCATTTAGAGCCTCATTCATTTCTGAAATAGGTGTCCCCCCGGGGTACAATTCATAGGTGCCCAAATTCGGTGTATCCACTACATCACTGGAGTCCGGTAAAAGAGTATAGGGTGCGTCCATGGTCTTGAGAAGCCGTTTGTATTCACGGAGATTGGCGGGGTAAGTGTCAAAACCGGGAACCACATAAAGTCTGTCGTTGATGGTTTCTTCTTGTCTGGGCTTGGCCAGACATTCAATCAGACCCTTGAGCATTGTGTCATAGCCGGTAATATGGGATCCCTTAAAGCTGGGAGTATTGGCTAAAGCCACCGGCAACTCTTGAGGAATCGCTCCTTGATCCTTAGCGTTACCCAAATAAGACTTGATATCGTCTCCAATAACTTCTGCCATACAACTGGTGAAGACGGCGATGACGTTAGGTTTATAAACTGTATAAGCATTCTTTAAACCTTCAATCATGTTTCCCTGTCCGCCGAAGACCGCAGAATCCTCAGTCATCGAATCAGAGACTGCAGCGACAGGCTCTCGGAAGTGACGGGATAAGGTGCTGCGAAAATAGGCTGTGCAGCCTTGGGAACCATGGGTAAAAGGCAGGCATCCTTCAATTCCTAAGGCACAAAGCAAGGCGCCCAGGGGCTGGCAGGCTTTGGCTGGATTAATAACTAACTTTTCACGGGCAAAGTTCTTTTCTCGGTATTCTACAGAATTCAGCCAACTTTTTGTTGCCTTAGTACAAGCTTCCATTGTCTAACATCCTTTCTGCCCTGTTTTATTTAGCCCAGGGAGCTTTAATAGATTTCCAAGTAGGGCTGTTAATTGCCATATCCATATCCCGAGCAAAAATCGGGAAGCCTTCATAACCATGATAAGGACCGGAATAATCCCAGGAATGCATTTGACGGAAAGGCAGCCCCATTTTCTCAAAAACATATTTTTCTTTAATTCCCGATCCGACCAAATCAGGCTTTAACTTCATGACAAACTCTTCAAGTTCGAAAGCCGTCACATCGTCATAAATTAGGGTGCCCTCTTTTAAAGCCGGCAGGGTCTTCTCGTAATCTTCACTATGAGCAAACTCGTAGCCCGTTCCCGTAACCTCCATACCTAAATCTTCGTAGGCCCCCACTATGTGTCGTGGGCGGAGTCCGCCTACATAGAGCATCACGCTTTTGCCATCCAGATTCGGGCGGTAGGTCTCTATGACTTTTTGCATCTGAGGTTCATATTTTGCTAAGACTTGCTGAGCTTTTTCCATAATATAATCATCAAACTGAGCGGCAATTTTCAGGATGGATTCTCGGATTTTAGTGGGACCAAAGAAGTTGAATTCCATCCAAGGAGTGCCATAGGTGTCTTCCATATGTCTGGCGATATAATTCATACTTCTGTAGCAGTGAATCAGGTTCAGCTTGACCAGATGGCCGTTCTGCAGCATTTCCAGGGTAGAATCCCCAGTCCAGATATTAACAACATTCAGGCCCATTTCTTCCAAAATCTTTTTACTGGCCCAGGCATCTCCGCCGATATTATAGTCCCCGATAATCCCAACATCGTATTTGCCGACTTCTCGAGCAGGCCCTTTACCCAAAAGATGATCGCGAATAGCGTCATTGGCAATATGGTGGCCTAAGGATTGACTGATCCCTCTAAATCCTTCACAACGAACAGGAATTACCGGCAATTTAAGTTTTTCACTCATACGGCGGGAGACACTTTCAATATCGTCCCCGATCAGTCCGACAGGGCACTCAGACAGAATTGACACTCCATTGGCATTGGGGAAAAGATCTACAGCTTCTTGAATAATCGTCTCCAGCTTTTTGTCCCCGCCATAAATGATATCGCTTTCCTGAAAGTCCGAGGTGAAGAGAAAGGGTACAAAATTATCAACCCCGATTTCTCCCTCCGCTAAGTTCCGGCGATTACCCCAGGAATAATAACCACACCCGACAGGTCCATGGGAGATATGCACCACATCTTTCACCGGACCCCAGACAACCCCTTTAGCTCCTGCATAGGCACAGCCTCGGGCGGTCATCAGTCCCGGCACTGTTTTGGAATTGGATTTGACTGCGCAGCTGGCGCACCCTTCATCCTTAACGGCAATGTGTTGTCTTCGATTCTTTCTTGCTTTCTCCGGATAAACCTCCAGCACATCTTCCACGACTTGCTTTCTAAATTCCGTGGTCTCTTTTATGCTCATTACGCTGTCCTCCCTCGTTTCTGATTCTCTCACCCTTGTTTAGAAAAAGATTACATTTCCATGATTCCAAACTCCATCATTAAGGCCTCTAACTCATCCATCGAAAGTGGGGTTGGGATGGTCATTTTAGTGTTGTTTTCAATTTTACTGGCTAAGGCTCTGTACTCATCCGCTTGTTTGTGAGTTGAGTTATATTCGATAACCGTCTGTTTACGCACCTCAGCACGCTGTACTTCATTATCCCGAGGCATAAAGTGGATCATTTGGGTGTTGAGGGATTTAGCTAAAGCCTCAATCAATTCGCTTTCTCTATCCGTCTGCCGACTGTTACAGATCAAGCCTCCCAGGCGAACTGTGCCGGTTTGAGCGTATTTCAAGATCCCTCTTGAGATATTGTTGGCTGCATACATAGCCATCATTTCACCCGAAGTTACAATGTAAATCTCCTTAGCTTTATTTTCCCGAATCGGCATTGCAAATCCGCCGCACACAACGTCTCCCAGAACATCATAGAAAACATAGTCTGTATCCGCTGTATAAGCACCGTTTTCTTCTAAAAAGTTAATAGCGGTAATAACTCCCCGGCCTGCGCAGCCTACCCCCGGTTCCGGACCGCCGGATTCAGCACAGCGTACGCCCAAATATCCTTCAACCAAGACATCCTCCAACTCTAAGTCCTCTACAGTCCCTCTTTCACGGGCTAAGTCCATAACCGTGGTTTGGGCTTTGCTATGCAAAATCAAGCGGGTAGAATCAGCTTTCGGATCACAACCCACAATCGTAACTTTTCTGCCCATTTCAGCCAATGCAACCACCGTATTTTGGGTTGTCGTTGATTTTCCGATACCGCCTTTGCCGTAAATTGCAATTTGTCTCATATCAATACATCTCCTTACCTTAACACCTCATAAAATTTTTGCGTTTGCAAGCTACGTTTATCGAACCTTCTAGATTTGAAGAACACATTCCATTCAAAATTCATTAAGCTCAACTATTCTACTCTCATCCTCCTGCTGCTTTAGTGCTCAACTCTTAACTCTTAACTCTTAACTCTTAACTCTTGTACTAGTTCCTTAATGGTTTTGGCATATAGGTTTCAAACACTTCTAAACGACTGCTTCTTTACCAACTTCGCCGGTTCGAACCCGGACTACCTCTTTCAGCGGACAAACGAAGATTTTACCATCCCCCATATGTCCCGTCTGATTAGCTTTGATAATCACATCCACAACTTCATCTACTTGATCATCCTGAACCACGATGGTTAACAGCCGTTTGGGGATCCAGTGAAATGCTGACTCATCTTTATACCCGTTGCCCATGACAGAGTTTAATTCCGGATCAACCTCCGCAGCCCAACCACCTATACCCCCCTGCTTGCCCCGACCCTCAACGCTTTGAATCGTCAAAGCCGGAAAGCCGGCATCCTCAAAAGCCTTTTTTGTTGCGGGTACTTGATGACGTCGAATCATCATCATAATTTCTTTCATCGCTTACAACCCCTTTGTTCCTTTACTTACGGTATAAGCTTCTTCCACTTCAGTAACAAAGACTTTACCATCCCCCATGGTACCTGTTTTGGCACTCTCAAGGATGACATTGATGGCTGCGTCCAGCTTTTCATCTTCAACCACCATCAACAGCATGGTTTTAGGAAATTCATCATAAACAACATCACCGATGCGAATACCTTTTGTTCTGCCTCGGCCAAAGACATGCATTTTTGTCAGAGAGGGCATTCCGGCATTTGCTAAAGCCTCAGCTACAGCCTCAGTTTTATCGGGTCTTACGATGGCTCTAATCATCTTCATATAAGTTCATCCTCCTCAAATTTAAACTCTTGTCGGTTCTTGGGATTAGATAGATCGAAAATTAACAATTCAGTGCATCACCTCCTTTAATAATTTTTCATTTAATTACGAAAAACTTGTATTCATCAAAACAGATCATTTGTCGTAAAAGTTAGTTTGATAAAAAGACAAAGAGAGCCCTTAATTGCAATAATTAAGGGCTCTCTTAAACACTCTTCCGCTCCAAATCCTCACCTGATTTGGTGCCCGGTTATGAAATTGTACTACAGGTAATTTTATATCCTAGTCTGTTAAAGACTTCACTCAATCACTTAGTTTGACTCTCACTTAATCACTAAAATCTAACCTATAATCTAAGTTTGACCAACTTTTCCCTCTCTGGGTACTCACTAATCTCTGCTCTCTATTCACTACGTGTCTCTCTACTTCAAAAATACTCTGCGACCTCTAGAAGTCAATTACACTAATCGTCTAAATTTGCCACTATTTGGTTCAGATCTTGCCCGCTTATTAAATACAACTTGTGGCCTTCCCTACATTAAAGATGCATAACCCCTAATCCAACTCTGGCATGTTCCAGAAGAGGGTGTAAGGAAGAGCGGCCATAGATCGCCACCGCAATCCATTCTGTATCTGTTGTTAACCCAATCTTTAAGGCAAAGCTGGCATTACTATTGGTATGAATAAATATGCTGTTGCTGGCTTCTAAGGTGGCATGGATAAGAGCGTGAATTTTACGATCTTCTTTGGGAATAACTCCGGTATTAAACGCTGTAGCCATCACTGAATTGGTAAGCTTTCCGGTATGTTGAAGATTGGCAACAGTTCCTCCGAGTTCCGTCACACCACAACGCAGATTAAATGATTCAAATAATGACCTCTTTAGTTTCTCCTCTTCTTCCCTCGTCTGAGTCATAGCTAACAGCAAAGCCGATCGCTCTAAAGAAGGTTTAGATTTTTCTGTAGGTACTGTTGCTTTCAAAGTCTCTCCCCCCTAAAAACCAAGTTAGAACAATTTCATTGAATCAATGCGATTCTCAAAACCACCGGGGAGTCTGACTTAAAACAGAAAAAGCCGTCAGATATTATTAATATCATGACGGCTCCATTGCCGAATCTCTATAAACTATATTCAATATAGTACTTGAAATGCTCCTCATTGTCACTAAGTAAAAAATACCATATTTGTTCTAATACCAGTAAATATTTCGCTTTTCAACTCTATATCAGGCTATTACGCCGTTTTGCTAAATAATTTAAATTCTTTTGCTTCCAATCTTCCGTTGTACGAGCCCCATGACCTGCGTGAATTCACTCATTTTCAAAAGCTTTGCCATTCCTGCAAATACTATCATTCCCACTGCCGTTCCGGTGATTAATATTAGCAGAGAGCCAAATGTACTGACTCCCGTCAGGGGAGTAAACCATTCACTCCACCCCCAGATTACCGTAGCCATAATAAGCGAAGCCACTAATGCTTTCACACACGTTCCAAAAATTACCCAACCATCCATTTTCCCTAACCTCTTGCGCAGCAGATAAAACAACAGCAGCATATTCACGAAGGCAGCAATTGTTGTGGCAAAAGCTAAACCTCCATGGGCCAGCGGGCCAATCAATAAATACATGGCTAAAATGTTAACCGCCATAGAAATAATGCCCAGAACAACCGGAGTCCAAGTATCTTGCAGAGCATAAAAAGCCCGCGGCAAAATCTGAATGACCGCCTGTGAAGATATCCCTATGGAAAAATAAAACAGGGGAATTGCCATGGTCAATGTGTCATCTGCAGTGAACTGTCCATGCTGAAACAGAACTCGAATCAACGGAAATCGCAATACAATCATGCCTACAGAAATCGGCAGGGTTATAAAGATAACCATGCGAATTGCATTGGAAAGCGTCATCCGAAAATCATCCCAACGCTTCAGAGCCGCTTGCTCTGTCATCGTCGGAAAGGTGGCCACGGCAATCGCTAAAGCAAAGATACCTACAGGCAGCTGGAAAAGCCGGTAAGAATACCAGACTGAGGTAATGCTTCCGGGGAACAACATGGACCCGAAGTTGTTGTTAACTACCACCTGAATTTGGTTTAGAGAATAACTCAGAATAATCGGCACAGCTAAAGCTCCAATCAAGCGAACACCTGAATGACTCAAATCAATCACAGGATAATAGCGCACCCCAACCCGACGTAAAGCAGGAATCTGAACTGCAAAGCTTACTAAAGCACCAAAAACTACTCCAAATGCAAATCCCGAAACACTCTCTGGTTTATCTGGATTCGCCAAAATCGTCCCAAAAAAAATGACAGAGGCATTATAGAGTACCGTCCCCAATGCCGACGGCCAAAAGATTTTATAAGAATTTAAAACCCCCATCGTCAAACCACTTAAAGCCATAAATAAAGGCTGTATTAACAGAATTCGAGTTAATTTAATGGCTAAAGCCATATTCTCCGGTGCAAACCCCGGTACCACTAGACGAATAAACTGAGGCGTAAAGAATAATCCGAGTAGAACAAGCACTCCCAAAGTAAGGAAGATTATATTGATTACCGAGCTAACTACCCGCCATCCCTCATCCTCATTACCCTTGGCAATATATTCAGAAAAGACAGGAATAAAGGCGGCGCTTAAAACCCCGCCCACTAAAAGCCAATATAATAAATCCGGAAGAACAAAAGCAGTATTATAAGCGTCCGTGACCCCACTCTGACCAAAAAAACCCGCCATCAAGGATTCTCGCAAAAAACCTAAAATACGCGAAACCAATTGAGCAGCCATCAAAAACCCAGCTGCTTTCATAACTGTCCTGTTAGTCGATGACATACAAAATTAACCTCTTCTTCCCATCACTACTTGCCATCCGAATTATAGCATTTTTCTTCCTGCTAAAAAAGGTGGGGAGCAAGAATAGTCCGTTATTCCATGCAAGTGAAAAAACTTCCTCACTTGCCCCAAATTACAGCAAAGCCGCAAACACTCCCACTTGATCCACGCCTTTGCATCAACGATGCAAACAGCCTCCCCACCGCGTCCTCCCACCTTCTCCTCGAAACCCGAGGAAGGTTCGTAACATCCTTAAGACAAATGATTGTTTGTATTCAACAACATTACGTTTATAACTACGAAACCGTCTGCAAATTAATGCAAACGGATTTATCAACTACTACATTTCTTTAATTCAGGATAGCTCTTATTTCTAAGATGATCTCTCTAGCTTGTTTTTTAGCTATAGTGCAATCTTCATAGGTAAAAAGTTCTGAAGTCATCATAGTCAGCATTAGATCGCAGTCGAAATAAATCGGATAAAGCCTTACTCGCAGATTTAGTTACCAAACCAGCCTTCACGAACTCTTTGTTAAAAAATGAAATCACTCCTGAATGCTTAGGCGAATCAAATCCCTTAATAGCTAATAAAGCTCGGACAGCATGAAATGCTGCATAGTAGTAACGATTTATTGCACTATGATAAGAACCCAGCTTTTCTAATTCTTCACCATCACGAAACGTTTCCTCAGCTTTTTCAAGTCTCCAATCACTTAATTCTTTACTCATATCGAAACCCCTTCCTGAGCAAGAGCTTGGAAAAATCCAGTCTCTCTAAACAGGGGGTTAGAGTAGTATGAGTCTGTCATAATTATAGGAGAAATGACAACATCGTAATCGAGATTAATATCCACGGTCACATCCATAATGATATCAACGATTTTTCTATCGTCATTTTCCACTAAAACCAAAATATCAATATCTGATTCAGCAGTATCTGTACCCTTAACAACAGATCCAAATAGTCGCACATCTTTTACTTTAGTTGATAGTTTGTCCTTTACACTTTGGCTAAATTGCTCAATAGCTTCTTGCCATTCGGGATTAGCCATAAGAAAAAGCCCCTTTCAACCATACTTTAATCACTTTGCATAAGTCCACTTGGACGCACCAATCATATACCAATATTTTACACAAATTATAATCTGTTATCAATCTTGATTTAACTTTACATCATTAGTGGATATTACTCAATCTTATTCCGTGACTAAATAGAAGGAGCACTTTAGTGCAGTAGTACCAATGAGTGCAATCGATAAGGCCTGAAGAAATGCATCAGGCTTTTTATGAGCCAAATTCGTTTACTGCGCGCCTTTGCATCACCGATGCAAACAGACTACCTCAAACCTCGTTCCCACCCCCGTCCACCCCTAAGCCAGGAGGAAGCTTCTTAGCTGAGGGAGCACTTTAGTGGAATCGCGTCAATGAGCGCAGTCGATACGGCGTGAAGAAAGCTAACCTCAATTCACTTATTACCGCACCTTTGCATCACCGATGCAAACAGCCTACCTCAACCTCGTTCCAACTCCCCGTCGACCCCTAAGCCAGGAGGAAGCTTCTTAGCTGAGGGAGCACTTTAGTGGAATCGCGTCAATGAGCGCAGTCGATACGGCGTGAAGAAAGCTAACCCCAATTCACTTATTACCGCGCCTTTGCATCAACGATGCAAACAGCCTCCCCCAACCTCGTTCCCATCCCCCGTCGACCCCTAAGCCAGGAGGAAGCTTCTTAGCTGAGGGAGCACTTTAGTGGAATCGCGTCAATGAGCGCAGGCGATAAGGCGTGAAGAAACGCAACGGTTCACATGCAGAAAGCCCAGTGGTTTTGCGTTTTAGCCTTATCGACAAGGGAATAGCGATGAAACGTGTGCGACTGGGCTAAGACGCTTCCTCCCCTATCCACTGAGCCAAAACCTCAGCAAAGGCCTCGGCCGCCCTATTCGATTCATCTAAAGTATTATATTGATCCCCAAATTCCAGCAACAACCCGCCCTCCGAGAGATGTTGGTTGTACCTGGCATCTGCCGCATAACTAATCTTGGAAACAAAAAGCCCGGGATGTTTTTTCTCGGCAATTGCCATTAATTCCTTTGCCAAAGCCTCATTCTTTTGCCAGTGGGGATTTTTCTTTCCGATAACAACCAAAATCTTGCTAGCTTCTTTCCCATTGACTTTGACCGTTGATTTTTTGAAACCCGGTGGTAAGCCATCTCGGTGAATATCGAGTAGTACTTTTATTGAAGGATGATCCTTAAGTAATTGAGTAGCTGTTTTTACAGACTCACTATAGGCTTTCATAAAGTCCACCGCATCATGAATCGTTAGATCATGAACGGCACCAACTCCCTTTTTCTCAAGGGCATTTTTTAAGGTTTCTCCAACAGTGACAATATCTCCGTTTTTCCCAGGTAAGCGATCGGGACCGCCATTCCCCCCATAGCTTTCACTATTATGTGTATTATAAATACCGACAACGACTCCGGACTCCCCAGGTTTAACAGGCAAAGACGGGGCGGGCAGCCCATTCTGATTAGGAGTCAGGCTTTCTATTGGTTCTAATATCGGACCCTCAAACTCAGGGTCATCAGGGTTATAGGCCCATCCCAGCCAAACAGGCCCTTGCGGAGGATGAGAGAAAAATCCTAAAAAAAATGTCCGCGGATCTGAAATATTTACACCAGTTAATAAAAACATACTTACTGCCAAACCCTGCTGTCTCGCTAAATTCACTCGAGCACGTTCGGGTTGAGAATACCCCGGAGCACCTTCTAGCAGAATAGCTTCAAAGGGAAAGGACTGTTGAGTGAGAAACTGAACAAATTGATAGGAACCCCCGCTCCGAAGGGCATAGGCGAGCCCTAAAACAATTACTAAACTAACAACTCCCAAAAAGAACCCGCGCACCCATTCTTTAAAAGACCAAATCTTAAAGTTTTTTTTCTGACGGTGGTAAAAATCTTCCCGTAGCAAAGGACTTGTCCTCCTTCCTCTTATAGAAGAAGTATGAAGAACAAGTCCAATCTAGAACTAAAAACTTATTTTGTTAAATTTAATGCTCTTCTATGTTTTAACGAAGCGTTGTAGGAACAAAGCTGTCTACTATTCCAATAACTAAAGAAGCAAGTAACGCTCCAATAATTGATACTGAAATATAGCCTGGAACGAGAAACTGGCTGAAGTAAATAACCACAGCGGCTGTAAGAAATCCAATAGAGCCCCGTCCGACGCGAGAAATTCTATCACCGAATAATTTTTCAGCTGCATAGCCAAGTATAGCAATTACTGCAGCAGCAACGAGCGCGCCCGTAAATCCATTTACGCGAAGTCCGGGAACAATCCAACTTACCAACATCAGAACCAAAGCCGATACAATAAACCTTACGATCATTCCTATCATTACAGACCCTCCTTTAATTACTAACAATTTTGTGTCGATCTAATACAAGGTTTAGTTTAAACAAAACAAACACTTTTTATTTATGATCTATTAATTTCCTGTTTTTCCTTGATAAATTTACAACCTAATGTTAGAATATAGTTTGTGCAACAAAACGAAGAATACCATAACCAAAGGGGGTGACTATAAGTGCCAAACATTAAATCCGCAATCAAAAGAGTTGAGTTGGAAAAAGCTCGCACGATTAAAAATGCTGCTGCAAAATCTACATTACGGACAACAATTCGCCGTTTTGAAGAAGCAATCAGCACGGATTCCGAGACTGCAGCACTCGCTTTGAAAAGGGCTGCTCGTGCTTTGGATAAAGCCTCCTCCAAGGGTTTGATTCATAAAAACTTAGCTGCTCGCAAGAAGTCCCGTCTCACGAGAAGATTCAGCAAGCATTTTGCTCAAGTAGGCTAAACAAGCCCATGACTAAGAGGGTATCGCAAACTATTTTAAAAAGTAGTTTGCGATACCCTCTAGTTTGTTTTCTACGATTAACGATTAAAACTCAAGCAAAAGTGCGTTGAGTTTCTTTTTTTATATTTAAAAGGATAAATCTTAACTATACTCATAAACATTATGATTATCTCATGCCGCAGTAAATATAGGCGAGAAAATGTAGCCCTTTACCCGTTTTGCGAAGAGAAGACTGCATTCAAGCTAATTCTCCCTCACAAAACCTAATGATCATCATTTCCAACAACAACCCCGGATCACCGCCTCCAGTTTTCAGGGCTACATCCGTATTCAAACACTCAACTAAACTTTGGGACAACTGCTTGGTTGATAGTTTTAAAGATTGTTGCCATATTTTTTGAGCTTCATAGGGTTTAATCCCTAACATAGCAGGAACCTCGTTGACGTTCCCTCCTCGCTTACGAAGTGCGTCACAGCCAAGCAGAAGCCTAACCTGTCTAACCATTAAGGTCAGAACTTTTAAAGGATGTTCTTCCCGCAACACATCCCGCAAGGTCTTAATAGCCTTTTCAGAGGATCGCGCCGCTATTGCATCCAAAAGACTGAAAATGCTCGCTTCAATCGTTCGAGTGGAAATAGCTTGCACATCTTCCATCGATATTTTGGTACGATCTCCCACGAAAACTACCAGCTTATCTAACTCTTGACTTAAAACTCCCGTGTGATGCCCTACCCATTCAATGAATCCCGATAAAACTTGAGTATCCATTGCTTTTCCCCGGACCTTTAACTCGGACTGAACCCAGGCCATCCATTCCTGAGGACGTTTTGGCGCACAGAATTCCAAGACTTCACCAACACGATCTAAAGCTTTATAAAATTTTCTTCCTCTATGAACACTTTCAGCAATAAAAAGCAGACAGGTCGAAGGATTTGGATCTGAAAAGTACTCCATAAACGGCTCTAGATCTGCTGTTTGTCCATCTTGAAAGTAGGTTGCCTCTTCAACCACAACTAACCGCCCTGCAAAAAAAGACATCGTATTAGCACGCTCAACAATTTCCGCCGGAGACAATACTTTAGGGTCTAAGACCTCAATCCCGCCACCGGAAGGATCCATCGTTAAATAGAACGACTTAAGGACTTGAAACCCTTCCTGAATTAAAAACCGATCCTCACCATACCAAAGATAAATTGACGGAACCCGCCCCGTCTTTATGCTTTCCTTAATTTGTTCTATCTCACGCAATTCATCCACCTCTACTCCTATTATAAGTGGTACGTATCCAAGAGTCCAAGGCAGAATCTTCTTCCGCTATAATTGTGCGTAAGAATTTGTATACGGCAAGTTCAGATTTGGGATAGTACAAAAAAAGTCCTCCACGGTAGTGGAGGAGCAAAAGAAAGAGGAGGAGAAAAGAGATGTTCCTTACTATTGTTACCCTGTATTACCTTTTTATACATTAAATACTAAAATATAAAAGAATTTATTTAGAGTTAGCTTCCCAGATATCGGCCAGGCAGGATTTCAACTCCCTGCTCCCCTATCAATACCCGGATTGTCCCATGCTCATCTGTTCGAAAGACCGGAACATGACGCTCCTCCCAATATTTCAATACGTCTTTCGCAGGATGTCCGAAAGTATTTTTGCCAACAGAGATTAAAGCAGCTTCGGGATCCATGCTTTCTAACCAGGGAGTATATAAAGAGAAACGACTTCCATGATGGGGTACTTTAAAAATATCTGTTTCCAAATTTGCGCCTGACTCAAAAATGTCCTGCATTTCCTCTTCTTCCATATCGGCTGTTAGCATAAAGCTTTGCTCTAGGTAATTAAGCTTAAGCACCAACGAGTTATTATTGGGATCTGAATTAGTTCCCTCCAGAAGTCGATAGGGGCCCAAAACATCCAACCATGCCCCAGACCCTAAATTAATTTGATCCCCGGCTTGCAGCACACGCAGCTTCTCTGACTGTCGGGTTAGTCCCATGGGAAGACCTTCTTGCCATTCTTTATTTTCCAGGCGCTCACCCACAGCAGGCACCCCAACCCAACCAGTTGGAATATTAGCAAGCACTGCACGTGCTCCGCCAATATGATCTGCATCTTCATGAGTTATTAAGAAGGCATCCAAAGCTCCTATCCCTCTATGCAGTAAATAGGGAAGAACTATTCGTTCACCGGCATCGAAGGTCTCACTTCGAGGTCCGGCATCTAACAAAATGGCATGACCCTCCGGACTAAGAATTAACAGAGCATCTCCTTGACCAACATCAATCATGGCCACTTCCAACTCTTGTTGGGCATTCCAAGGGCTCCACAACAATAATAAGATCAACAGAGTTCCGCCCCAACTAACCATCCACCGCTTTACATGCATAGGACTAAAGGACAGACTGACCAGCCTCCGTTGTACCTCTAAGCAAAATTCCCAAGGACATCTCTGGACCAGTTTGCCTGAAATAGATCTCAATCCTCTTCTGTGGTAAACCCATCTGGCCTGTAGAGTAAAAAACGCACGCTCTTTTCCCCACAATAGAATTCCAATCCCACCATACCAAACAATCCAAAAAAGAGGGCCCGGGTTCAAAACCCAAACATCAGCATACGGTAATTCTGCCAGCTTTTCTAAAATTGTATTCGTTCCTTTTAACAACCATAAACTGGCCTGGAATAAAGGAGCAGATAACTCTGCAGAAAAAGATAGGATCACGCCAATCAGCCCTAATTCTAAGACACTGCCTAAGATAAAAAGAATAAAGACATTTACAACAAACCCAACTAAGGATAACCGATGAAAGGCTGCAATCAAGAGCGGAAGCGTTGCCACTTGCGCCGCTAAAGTACCGGCCAAAGCAAGTCTAACTAAAGCAGGTATCTTTGCCAAAAACTTAATCTCCAGAATACGTGGCGTTAACACCACAATTCCCCAAGCTGCAGCAAAGGATAGTTGAAAACCTAGATCCTGAATAATCAAGGGATTATTTATAAATAGACCGACAGCAGCAAAAAACAACCATCTTAGGGTAGCTACTTTTCCTTGCCCCAAGCGACCAAGGATCAGAGCTATTCCTAAAATAGTTGCCCTAACAATCGGAGCGTTTCCTCCACAAAGGGCGGCATACAGCAAAAGCACCAAAACCGTTCCAACAATCCTAAATCTCTTGGGCAAGAACCAAAACAACAGCCAAGAAAACCCCAAGACAAAAGCCACATTGGAGCCTGAGGCAGCAAAAACATGAAGCACACCCGTTACCTTATACCGTTCTATGATATCATCGGGTATTTGGCTGGAATCTCCAAACAGAATCCCTTCCAAAACTCCCGTCTCTGCTGATTCCCAGGCTAAAAGCCGATCCCGAACCTGTTGACGAATCTGCCAAGTCATACTCGGCTTCCCCGCAGTAAGAAGTGTCGTATCCCCCTGAGCATACATCCTTCCGCTCAAGCCTCTAACCCCATAATAAAGGCGCTGATCAAACCCACTAGGTGTACCAAGAGACTTAGGTCTTTCCAGATGGCCCTTAAAGCTAACCAGATCCCCGGGCCGGATCCTTCTCCACTCGCCTGGAACCTGCCCTGAGCCGTCCGGATAAACAGCTAACTGATAAGTCTCCCCCTTAACCTCCCCTTCCTCAACTCTAATTAATCCAACAGCCTTATCCTTAGAAACATTCCAATCCTTTATAAATCCAATAATTTCCACACGATCTAGAATAAGCGGCTCCGGCAAAGTACGCTCAGCAAAAGCCCCATAGAGAAAGCCCAGCATAAGACTCACTGCCAATAAAGGAATCTCAGGACGAAACAATCGTCCAAAAAAGTCACGAGGGCACCACAATATAAAGCGTCCCCCGATCAGAATAAGAATCCCTAAAATCCAAAATCGCCCTTGAACCGGAACATAAGCTCCACAAATTCCTCCCATCAAGAGAGCGACAGCACGAATAATCCAAGGGTCCCTCATGGCCCAACCGTCACTTGAGCAGCCATCTTCTCAAAGGTTTTGGGACCGATACCAGAAACATTCTGCAAGTCTTCTGCCCTGGCAAAGAGTCCATTCTCAGTCCGATATTGAATAATTCGTTCCGCTAAAGCCGGCCCGATACCGGACAGCTTATCCAACTCCGCCGCTCCGGCAGTGTTAATATTAATTTTGCCGTCCACCGACACAGAAGTCCCAGTAGCTGGTGCTGGTGCAGCAGCGGCGGTAGCCGCGGCAGTCGCGGCAGCGGATGGAGAACCAACACCTCCCATTCCACTTGAATTCCCAGTTGCCGGATCAAGTGGAGCAACCACAGCCTTAAAGGGAACCGTAACCTTCTGCCCATCCTTAAGCTTTTCAGCCGGATTCATGTTCTCTAAATTCGCCTCCGGTAACAGTTGAACCTGCTTAAGAGCATCATCTAATCTGGCGTCAGGTGCTAAATGAACAAGACCCGGGCTTTCAACTGCCCCTGCCACATAAACCACAATCTCACGACTGGAATCCGACTTTTGAACATAGGCGTAAGTACCATGAGGAAGAAAGAGCTTCCAAATCGCTATAATAACCAAGGCAACCAGCACAAACCACCATACATAGCGAAGCTTCCGTTCCATAAATCCTTCCCCCTGCACGATTAATTGAATCCATTAGTTTGCTTCAATTCCTCTTTATTCCTTCTTTTTCCTGCCGCGAAGAATCATTTATCCTGTCGAACTCTAGCGTGTTGGGGGGACGGTCCCCCCAACACGCCAACAGGCAACACTATCTAGATGGTCAAACAAAAAGAGCTGTCCAAGAAAATTAAGATCTTGGACAACTCCATATTTGTAGTTATATTCGATGGGGCAGCCAGAAGTCACCATATTCTCTGGTCTGTGGTACAGTAAATGATGAAGGGAAAAAGCTGTTTTCTTTCACTAAGGATCTTCTTCGGTTATTTGTATATTCCTCCACGAGAATCTATTGCCTGAACGTACACAATCTTTTCAGAATGATTGACTTCAAAAAGTATGCGGAAAGCACCAATACGAAGACGATATAAGCTCTGTTGACCCTTTATATGTTTTATGTCACCAGTCGGGGGAATTGAAATAAGTCCCGCCAGCCCTTTGGCAATACGTATTTGGATAGAGACTTCTTGCTTGGCCAGAAATTTGACCGCATCCTTACGGTAGATCAACTCGTAATCCGAATTCACGCCTTGCATCCTCCCCCGTAACATAACCGACATCACTATTGAGTTGCCTAAGTTCTTCTTCGGTTAAGGGTTCATCATCCGGATCAGCTTTATCGATTTTGTCCCAACCTTCTGGCTTTTTTGCTGAACGGTTTAAGAGATACTGCATGAAGTCAAAAACTGTTTTTTGATCATCTTCAGGAAGACGCTCAACTAAATCATGAATATCTTCTTTCCGAATAACCATGAGGCACAACCTCCTAAAATTCAAAATGACCATTAATATAAGATTATCATGTCTATTAAGGAAAAACCAGTTTAGACTGTAAAAAACTACAACTTCAGCCCCCTAGTCTCTCGGTCTTTCCCCTCACCCCAGGGGGACGACCCTTTTAACACACACAATGTGTGTTAAAAGGACCGTCCCCCCAACACGCTTCAAGCAACCGCTATAACAACCTCGCTGCCCGAGTCGCCAGCTCACTCCGCTCTCCACGAATCAAGCGAACTTGCCCATAAAAAGATTGTCCCGCTAACCGAGCGGCTAGATGGGCCAATCCATTACTCTCTTTGTCTAAATAAGGATGATCAATTTGATCAGGATCACCACAGAGAACAATCTTCGTTCCCTCACCCGCACGAGTTATAATCGTCTTCACCTCATGAGCAGAAAGATTCTGAGCTTCATCAATCACGATAAATTGATTAGGAATACTCCGCCCGCGAATATAAGTGAGAACTTCAATTTCTAACTGCCTCTTCTTAATGAGCAGATCAATAGCACTCTCAATCACGGCTTCGCTGCCCTTTTCGCGCTCCTTATCCCGTCGAGCCCGCAGTAAGAATTCAAGATTATCATAAATCGGCTGCATATACGGCCGCACTTTCTGATCCTTTTCCCCCGGCAGAAACCCAATATCTTTACCAAAGGGAACAATCGGGCGAGCACAAAGCATTCTAATATAGGTTTCAGAATGAATCGTTTGCTCCAGACCACTTGCTAAAGCCAGCAACGTCTTACCGGTACCAGCCGGCCCCATTAAGTTAACCAATCTAATCTCAGGATTGTTCAGCATTTCTAAGGCCCAGGATTGTTCTAAATTTCTTGGTCTAACATCCCAGGGAGCAAAACCTTTCCCCATTTGATAGACTAGCCTTTCTCCATTAGGAGTAGATACAAGGGGCAGAACACTGTCGTCACTTAGAATTGCCTTTACACATCGGTTTGGAGATAAGGGCGTCTTTAATTGGATGAACTTATTTTGATAAAGTCCTGCAACCTCATTATCGTCCAGCGGCAAAGTTAAAATCTCCTCCGTAAGAGCCGGCAATACTACTTTGTCATTATGATAATCATCCGTCAGAATCCCTAAGGCATCAGCTTTAACCCGCATGGCAATATCTTTGGTAACTAAGATTACCGGGCGCGCTTCTTCGCGGGTTAAACTGAGTGACACAGCTAAGATCCGATTATCCGCCAATCCTAAATCCGAGTTCAGAGGTAAAATATCATTAGAATAATGATTCAACTCAATTCGCACCTTACATCCATTAGGTAAGAGCACACCTTGAGAAAGTTGACCCTTGGCTCTCAAACTGTCTAAAAAACGGATAGCTTCCCGAGCAGCCCGACCGATATTTTCCAAGATTCGTTTCTTGCTTTCTATTTCCTCCAGAACTACATAGGGAATAATCACTTCATTGTCTTGAAATCGGACGATTGCGTTAGGGTCATGCAGTAACACACTTGAATCGAGTACATATACTTTTTGCAACCTATACACCCCTTTTTGCATCCTCAACTAGCATCTCTCTGTTATTATATTCCAGTAGTTTCGAAATTCCTTACCTCCTCATTAGGAATCCAAGTCTCTCTACTACTATATTCCCAACCTTGCCAAGCATTCGCAATATTCATCAAGTACTCCAATTCCAAGTGAACTCGTTCAGCTAAAAGCTGACCATCGGCTCTCAGACAGGGGATTTTTCTCACTGAAGTAAAATAAGAAACACTCACTTATAGAGCTCCGATTTGATAAATTCTAACATTGATTTGTAAAGTTCAACTTATCCACCATGTTAAACAAGTGTTAAATATATTTACCACCCCCTAACTTCCCAGAGATTTTTTCTGCGAATACGAAAATAAGCGGCCTCCTCCACTTCAACAGTGAAAAGAGACCGCTTACAAAATTAACATAAACACTTTAAATTTTTAGAACTAAAACAAAATCTTACATCCCGTTAAGAACCCTTTCAGCCTGCTTGATCAAACTATCAGGGACAACGACGGCTCCGCCTAAAGCACGAACCGCAGGATGGATCCCTGACGCAGATAGTTTCTTAAGGTATGCTTCAGCTGCGGTTGGGAGGGTTCCCAGTTTGGGGTCAATAAGTAGAATAGGATCACCGGTCTTGGCAGCTAGGGCACTTCCGGCAACTGCATCTACATAATCAAATCCGTTTGCCAAATAAACTGTCTTTGGATTCACTGCAAACTCGTTAACCACAACACCCGTTGTATCGAAACGGTCATTTCCCGCCAGTCGTTTAATAACGGCAGTGGGTACCAATTCTTTAATTTGAGCTTCTACCTCCGGAGAGATAATACCCACTCCCCCTACAATATAGACTGTAGCAGGCTTATTACCAGCCAGGAATTCTTTAGTTTTAGCTGACAGAGTGCTATAAGAAGTGAGGAGCGCCGGGTACTGGTTAGCCCCTACAAAGCTGGCAGCGCTAAGTGCATCAGGAAAACTTTCGCCTGAAACAACGACCACCGGAGTTCCCGCTTGAACATTAGCTTTATTCACTACCGCCATACCTGTATCATAGCGGTCGTATCCACTTAATCGTTCAATATTTCCATGTCCACCCTTTACAAGTTCTGTTTCGATGGATGAACCGATTGCTGCCGTACCACCAATAATCAGTATTTTAGTAGCTGAGTTGGAATGTTTATTAATGTAGTCAAAGGCTTCAGAGGATTCCTCAACGGTAGAGCCTACCAATAATATTGGAGCCTCAAACTTTTTGGATAAGAGACTGGCCGATAAGGCATCTGTGAAGTTATGACCGGAGACTAAAATTATGCTGCTGCATTCTCCGCTGTTGTACGCTTCAGCAATTATGCGGGCGGTTTTGAAACCATCCTGACCCGCCAATCGTGTTTCTTTCGGAATAAAAGATGTCATCAAATCCATATAGTCAAAGGAGTTACTCCCATTGACTTCCGGAATTTGAATTTCAACCGGTTTATTAATGTCTGAAGTAAGGGTATTAAAGGTGATCTTTAAACTCAAATTACCCTTTACCTCTTCATCGGAGCTTTCTTGAGAACTCAAAGTATTCATTAATCCGTTGATCCCAGCCAGATCAACTTTCAGATCAATGATCCCACTCTTCTTGACAACATATCCGTCGGCAATAGCGTATTGCAACTCGATCCCTTGATCACCTAAAATAGGAACCTTTTTCAATTCATCCATGACTTTATTAAATTGAGTTAAGAATTCTGGTTTATTGGCATCAAATTCCTCGAAGGCTTGATTGAACTCACGAATAGTTTCTTCGCCTTCGGGAAGCTGACTAAGTCCCAAAACAGATCCCATAAAATCCTTAACAAAAAGCATAGCCTCTTTGTCTTGTGTAAAATTGTTGACAGTATAACGGATAAACTCCTTTAATTGGGCATCATTTAGCTTTACCTCATAAAGCTTTGCCGATATACGTCCATCCTTTGTTTGCACATATTGGCTTCCCTTAGCAACGACATTCACATCCGGGTTAAAACGTTTAGAATAACTGGTTAGAAATTCTACTTGCTGGGATTGAAAATTCTTCGTAAACTCTGCAAGCTGTGTTAAGTTCATAGTTGGTTGAGCAGCACCCATGTTATAGGGGTTAAGCACCATATATTCCTTCGTTGCAAATTGAGGAGGCAAGGAGGCAGTTGCTATTTGGGGGAGTTTAAATATCTCGATGACTTTTGGCTGAGCACCCGTCAGATCCGAATCTATCCAGACTGGCACAGTTATGTTCATCCCTTGTAAACCCAGACCTATAGTCGCTTGAGACTTTGCCACGGTTTTCTCTTCATTGGTGATTGCTTTAACATCAAAATCCAGTTTGGCATTATTCATAAATGCAGCAGCCGTATTAATTTGTTGTTGGACAGACGGATCAAAATCTGAGCCACTTAAATTAAAGGTCATGGTTGTCTGCTGCTGCAAGGAGGTAACATTTTGCATTTTCATGGCAGCGTCAAAAAGAACCTGCTGATTCTGGCTGCACCCCGTTACAATAAGCAGCAGCGTTAGTAGTGTTCCCACCCAAGTGAATTTTTTCATTAACCTCATTTTTTTCCTCCTTCTCCAGAATAGATCATATACCCATAATACTTTCTACAAAAAAGCATGAATCCCTTCTCACTAACAGGAAATTAATTAGGGCTTGCTAACCAAATCCCTCTCGGCTTGTACCAAGAATCTTACGCGCGTAAGATTCTTGGTACAAGCTCGAGTCTGAGATTAACCATTTTGGTTTCCGCTGTAGCTGCATCTTTTTCAACTCCATGCACACGGTTTTTGACGACAAAGGCTGTTTTCCCATGCACAGTGTTAGAGCTTTCCCTCATCCAGGCAAAGCAGATTATTTTTAGGATTTTAGCAGCACAATGGCCGTAAAGTTAAAGGACAAGTTCACCCCAAGTAAACTTGCCCTTTAAAAATAGTCTATTTTACAACAATATTAACCAGCTTGCCCGGAACCGTAATCACTTTAACAATGGTTTTCCCATCAGTCCACTCGGTAACCTTGGGCTGAGCAAGGACTAGCTTTTCCAATTCAGGGGCTGATATATCAGCCGCTACTTGAATCCGCTCCCGCACCTTACCATTCACCTGCAGAATAACAGTCACTTCATCTTGAACCAAGGCTGCTTCATCTACTTCAGGCCAGGATTGCAAATGAATGCTCACGGTATGACCCAGCTCCCTCCATAACTCCTCCGTGATATGAGGAGCAATTGGAGCTAAGAGAATAAGAATTCTCTCCAAGGCCTCTCGACCGACTTCAGGATTGGCCGTCGGCTGTTCCTTGTAAATATACAAAGCATTAACCCATTCCATAATAGTACTAATTGCTGTATTGAAATTATACCGCTTCCCAATGTCAGTGGTTACCCTCTGAATAGCCAAATGAGTTTGGCGGCGCATTTCTTTGCCGGCGGCATCTAAATCAGCCCATTGGCCCGTTGATTCAGAGGATTCGGATCCCGCACCGGAAGTTTTCCTTAAAAGAGGTTCGTATTGAGCAACCAGCCGCCAAATTCGATTCAGGAATCGATAACAACCTTCAACCCCTTGGTCACTCCACTCCAGATCTCTTTCAGGGGGTGCAGCGAACAGGATAAATAGTCGAGCAGTGTCTGCCCCGTATTTCCCGATGATCGCCCCCGGGCTAACCACATTGCCCTTGGACTTAGACATTTTGGAGCCATTCATACAGACCATACCTTGTGTCAACAAGTTTTGGAAAGGTTCATCCGCTTCCAAATAACCAAAATCCCGTAAGCCCTTTGTAAAGAAGCGTGCGTAGAGAAGATGCAGAATGGCATGTTCTACCCCGCCCACATATTGATCCACATTCATCCACTGATTAACGGCACCTTTAGAGAAAACTTCCTCATCATTACGGGGATCAGTATAGCGCAGGAAATACCAGGAGGAACAGGCGAAGGTATCCATCGTATCCGTTTCACGCCGAGCAGCACCGCCACACTTAGGGCAAGTAGTCTCTATAAAGGAAGAAGAGGTAGCCAAGGGATTTTCTCCTGATTTGAAGACCACATCCGGTGGCAGCATGACGGGCAGCTGTTCATCAGGAACCGGTACAATTCCACAGGAATCACAATAAATCATCGGAATCGGTGCACCCCAGTAACGTTGCCGTGAAATCAGCCAATCCCGCAGCCGGAAATTAACCTTCCGCTGACCAATACCCTGACGTTCTGCCTCATCGGCGATCTTTTCCAAAGCCTCTTCGCTGCCCAGGCCATCGAAGGCATCGGAATTCACCATAACCCCTTCCCCTGAATAAACAGCTTCAGGAGCTTGATCCTTCTCTTCCGGTGAACTTCCCGGTGCCGAAATAACCGTTTTAATCTCCAGCTTATACTTGGTGGCAAATTCGAAGTCCCTTTCATCATGGGCCGGTACGCCCATGACTGCACCGGTTCCATATTCAAGGAGTACATAATTAGCAATCCAAATTGGGACTTTTTTACCGCTTAGAGGATTTAAGCAATAGGCTCCGGTAAATAGTCCTTCCTTTTCTGCATCGGTTGAGGTTCGGGCAATCTCATTGAGACCTTTCATTTTCTCAATAAAGGCCACAGTATCAGCTTCATACTCTGTCCCCTTCACCAACTCCAGAACCAGGGGATGTTCAGGGGCTAAGACCACATAGCTAACCCCATATATAGTATCAATCCGGGTGGTATAGACTGAGATCTTTTCCGGTCGCTCTTCTAAAGGAAATTTTAACTCTACGCCTTCAGACCGACCAATCCAGTTGCGTTGCATAGTTTTAACCTTTTCAGGCCAACCAGGCAACTTATCTAGATCTTGAAGCAAAACCTCTGCATAATCCGTAATTTTGAAAAACCACTGTTCCAGACTCTTTTTAGTGACCAGACTGTCACACCGCTCACATCCTCCATCCACAACTTGTTCATTAGCAAGCACTGTGGCACAGGAAGGACACCAGTTAACATCGGCCTTCTTCTTATAGACCAAGCCATGTTTATAGAATTCTAAAAACAGCCACTGTGTCCATTTATAATAGCCCGGATGGCAAGTGGCTACTTCCCGATCCCAATCGTAGGAAATCCCCATTTCTTGAAGCTGGCGCCGCATATTGGCTATGTTCTTCCAGGTCCAATCAGCAGGAGGAGTCTGGTTCTTAATGGCAGCATTTTCTGCCGGCAAACCAAAGGCATCCCAGCCGATAGGATGAAGAACATTATGTCCCGTCATTCTTTTATAGCGAGCAATTACATCTGCGATAGAATAATTGCGTACATGCCCCATGTGTAAATCTCCCGAAGGATAAGGAAACATAGCCAAAGCATAGTATTTTGGTTTTGTAGAATTTTCCTCAGTTCGATAGGCTTTGCTTTCCACCCATTCTTTCTGCCACTTCGATTCAATCTCCGGAAACGAATACCTCTCTTGCATAAAACTTTCCCCCTTAGAAAAATAAGTTCCCATATATTCTCTCTTAATTATGTACTATTAAAACAAAGACTCTAAAAATCAACCAAGTCTTCATGAAAACGGTAAAAAATCTCCCGTCCCTCAAGGGACGAGAGATCTACTCCCGTGGTACCACCCAATTTTAAATAGTCCTCGAAAGATTATAACGGCTCACACCGGTGTTCATTGCAACCTGAACACAGCTCCAGGGCGAGTTCCCAAAGTCACCAACAACGGCTTGCACCTTCCACCGCTTCTCTAAAGAGGATCCTAAAGTACTACTCCCTATCCCAGCAATTCTTTGTATCATTTTAACTTAATGCTCCATCGGAGTTCCCGACAAAACTTCCGCATCTTTCCAGAGACGCTCAAGCTTATAAAATTCCCTTTGATCCGGAGTCATAACGTGAATCACTAAATCCCCGCCACAATCCATTAGCACCCAATTAGCCATAGGCAATCCCTCCAGATGGATAACCGGGATTCCTATCTCTGGCAGCTTCTCATCCAAATGTTCAGTGATTGCTTTAACCTGAGTAGTCGTATTCCCAGTCACAATCAAGCAATAATCGGTAACCATTGAAATTCCCTTAAGGTTTAAAAGGGTAATATCTCCACCTTTTTTATCTTCAACGATACCGACCACCTTATTAAGCATTGTTTGATCCAGTTCCAATATTTTGCCTCCTTCGTAAATCTTCAAATGTTAGTTGGGTTAAGGGATGAATGGGGCGTTTGCCCTCTCTCAAATATATTAACGTGTGCTCAACACAGGCCAACGTACCCTTTTCTAAATCATCATACAAGGATTGGCGCAAAAAGTCCACTTTTGGGAAATCTCGCTCCGGTTCTGTCAAATCAGCACTGTAAATAAGCATTTCCAACTTACCCATTCCTGGTCTGCCTAAGGTATGATTGGCGACAGCAGCCAGGATTTCCGGATCATCGAGGCCATAATGGTGCTCTAGCCAATAAGCAGCCACGGGTCCATGTAAAACATACGGGCTCAGCTCATCTTCCGGATAGTGTAAAAGGTTCCAGCGCCGGGCATACCTTAACTGATTGTTCAAAGAGACTTCTTTTGCTAAATCATGCACTAACCCTGCACAACGAGCCTTAAGCGGATCTAAGCCATGATGTTGGGCCAGTCTTTCAGCCCAATCTGCTACCCCTAAGGTGTGCTTTAAGCGTTCCTCTGAAAGAACACGGGCCGCTAGATCTCTCAGTACTTCAACCTGCAATTTCACGTACTCCCGCTCCCCTTTTATCTCTCACATTCTCTTTAATAATCTATTTTATCAAGGAAATGGCTGGGATGCAAAAAAAAGTGAGAGACCCCCTACAAAGCATGTGAGAAGGTCTCTCTCTTGACAGTCCTAGGGGTATTACATTTGTTTTGGTTTGGCTTCGTTAACGGTTAATGGCCTGCCGCCAAAATCTTTGCCATTTAACTCTTCCGCCATACGTGCCGCGTCCATATCCTCGACTTCGATAAATCCAAAGCCTCTGGATCGGCCGGTTTCACGATCTGTAATGATCCGACTGCTTTCAACTTGGCCATACTCACTGAAGAATTGTCCGAGTTCTTCAGCAGTAGTATTCCACGGAAGATTTCCGACATATAATGTTGTTGCCATGATAACTGTCACCTCTTGTCAAGTATTAATCACTTAAGCACTGATCGTTTTTAGTATGAACAAATCTCGACAGAGTATGCGAAATAATCCCGAGGAATAATTGCTAAAATAAAATAATTTTAATAAAGGTTCCCAAAATATCTATCACATCTGAATCCTAAAAATCAGGTTTCAAGATAAAGACCTTGCTTTTCAAGATAAAGTCGTACAGGTTCAGGTAAAAGGTAACGGATAGGTTCTCCGCGCTGAACCCTGGCCCGGATATCTGTAGAAGAAATTGCTAAGGCCGGAACTTCCAAATAATGAATCTTCCCCTGAGATTCCGGATGCTCATGTTGAACTTTAAGTAAGAAGTCTTTGGCATCGAATCCCGGACGAGCAGCACCAATAAATTCAATCATAGAAAGAATTTCCTCGGACTCTCGCCAGGAAAAAATCTCCAAAAGGGCATCTGAGCCAGTGATAAAATAAAGCTCATGCTCCGGATAAGTACGGCGCAGAACCCGCAAAGTTTCAACCGTGTAAGACGGACCCTCTCTCTCGATTTCCAGAGAAGAAACCCCAAAGGCCAAATTATCTTCGGTGGCTAGCTTCACCATCTCATAGCGTAACTTGGCATCTGAGACGTCTCTTCGATCTTTATGGGGAGGCTTACCCGTAGGTATAAACAATACTTTGCTCAACTTAAACTCCGCCCGGGCCATCTCAGCAGCAACCAGATGTCCATAATGAATAGGATCGAAGGTTCCGCCCATAATACCCAACCTATTTAATTTTTTGTTTGCATCACTATTCATTATTTTTCTCCAATTGAATTTTCATTATTACACTTAAATATCATGAACCCAATTGATATTTGTTAAGTACACCAGGATTAACACGTTAAACAATTACTACACTTGCTCATTTTTTTAAGAAGATATATAATTAATACAAAAGAACTTGCATAAAATAAAGCTAAGATGCTGATAACATCCTAGCTGCACAACTACCGCAGAATGAGCGGCATAGGGTCACGAAAAAGTAGCTTCCGTGTGAAGGGTGGGCTACTTTTTCTTTGCCTCTTTTAGTATTAAAACGACTAACGTCGCAAACGCAATCATGAGTGAAAGTGTTTGATACACGCTCATAGGCCTCACCCCCTTGCGGGAGATTTTGGCCGCCCACCCTGCCCTATAGAATTGTGCAACTAATTATATCATTTGCAATCTAATTTACTATTACTTCATAGATCACCCATGTGAAGCAGCCTTAAACGATCTTAGTCGTCCACTCCTCAAGATTCCACACATCAGTTACCCAATCTTCGTAGAATTCCGGTTCATGGGATACAACAATTACTGTCCCTTTAAACTCCATAATAGCTTTTTTCAGCTCAGCCTTGGCATCCACATCTAAATGATTGGTAGGCTCATCAAGCACCAGCCAATTTATATCTTTGAGCATTAATTTACATAACCGAACCTTGGCATTCTCGCCCCCGCTTAAGACCATCATCTTACTGGAGATGTGTTCACTGGTCAAACCGCATCTGGCTAAGGCTCCCCGAACTTCAGAATTTGTCAGCCCCGGGTATTCGCCCCATACTTCCTCTAAGGCAGTCTGCGAATTCTTGCGGCTGGATTCTTGCTCGAAATAGCCCGGATAGAGATAGTCACCTAACTCAACTTCACCCGACACGGGAGAAATATATCCTAACAAGGTTTTAAGCAAGGTTGATTTTCCCAAACCGTTAACCCCGCGGATGGCAATCTTCTGCCCCCGTTCTAGAGCTAAATCCAAAGGACGAGTTAAAGGCTCATCATAGCCCAGCACGATTCCCTTGGCTTCAAAAATCAGCTTTCCGGGAGATCGAGCCTCCTTAAACCTGAACTTGGGCTGGATCTTTTCTCTGGGACGTTCGATTAAATCCATCTTTTCCAGTTGCTTTTGCCGACTCTTAGCTCGTCCGGTGGTTGAAATTCGGGCTTTGTTGCGGGCAATAAAATCCTCCAGGCGATCCACTTCTTTTTGCTGTTTATCATAAGCCTTAATCTCTTGAATCTTTTTCGTTTCCAAGAGGGCCATAAACTGCTCATAGTTTCCCGTATAGCGGGTCAAGCTGGCATTTTCAACATGATAAATAACATTAATAACACTGTTTAAGAATGGCACATCGTGAGAAACAAGGATAAAGGCATTTTCATACTGAATGAGATAACGCTTCAGCCACTCAATGTGCTCAACATCCAAAAAGTTGGTGGGCTCGTCTAGAATCAAGATAGTCGGATTTTGCAGCAAGAGTTTTGTCAGTAATACCTTTGTTCTCTGCCCTCCACTCAAATCCGCCACATCTTTCTCCAGGCCAATTTCTCCCAGCCCTAAACCATTGGCAATTTCCTCGATTTTTGTGTCGATCATATAAAATCCGTTGTGCTCCAGAATACTCTGGATTTCTCCGACTTCTTCTAAGAGCTTATCCATCTCGTTTTCGGAGACATTGCCCATCCGGTTATAAATCTCCAACGTCTCTGCTTCTAAATCATACATTCCCTGAAAGGCTTCTTTGAGAACATCTCGGATGGTCTTTCCTTTAGTTAAAACCGTATGCTGATCCAAGTATCCTACAGTAACCCGATTTGACCATTCAACTTTGCCTTTATCAGGCATCAGCTTGCCTGTAATAATATCAAGAAAAGTCGATTTACCTTCCCCATTGGCTCCCACTAAGCCAACATGCTCTCCCTTTAATAAGCGAAAGCTAACCTCTTCAAAAATCTTGCGTCCGCCAAATCCATGGCTGACATTTTCGACATTTAAAACACTCATCTTACCTTAACTTCTCTCCCTTTTTTCTGTTAACTAATTTAATTAAGCATTAACTCCAGCATCATTTCCGGTAAAGTTCTAAGATTGACTACTTATCGAACATTCCACCGACTTTGCGCCGTTTGGTACCCTTGCGCTTCTCGCCGATTTTCTGGGTTGCTTTAGTTGGGCCCCCTTGTTGAGAACTCTTCAGCTTTTTTTCCTCAACTAATTTCTTCATCTTATCTATAAGTTTCTCATCCATTTTTTTATCCTCCAATTATCATTCCAAACTACGAGTATCCCTGATGACTCTTAACAACGCAGGTTAAACTTATTATTCGATACCCAGATTCCCACTTCTTCTACTTGAACAAGATCACCATCTCTTAGGTCACGATGTTATCCCTTGCTCTCAGCAATTCTCTCCGCTAACTCTGTTAAATAGGTCCAGCGTTCCAGCAAATCATCAAGCTTTTGTTCAAGAGTTTGCTGAAGTGCGGCTAACTCAGTTAGCTTTCCAAAATCACTGCCTGCTTCATTCATTTCTTGACTATTTTTCTTTAAGAGTCCTTCAACCTCGGCAATCTGCTCATCAATTTGAGCATACTCCTGTTGTTCTTTATAGGTCATTTTAAGTGGACGATCCTTTTTACGCTCAGGCTTTTCCTCATGAGCCTGAGCGTCTATTCCTCGAAAGGTTTTGGCTAAGGCAGCCAATTTAACTGACTGTTCAGCCTCTTGCTCAGTCCTATAGACCTGCTCCCGATAGTCGGAATAATTTCCCACAAAGGATTGGATTTCCCCTGCCCCTTTAAAGAGGAAAATCTTATCTGTAACCCGGTCCAGAAAATAACGATCATGGGATACAGCAATAACTGCACCGGGAAAATCCTCCAAATAGTTCTCTAAAATCGTCAGAGTCTGGATATCCAAATCATTCGTCGGCTCATCCAATAAGAGCACATTTGGGGCTCCCATCAAAATCCGCAAAAGATATAACCTGCGTTTCTCTCCCCCGGAAAGCTTCCCGATTTGAGTCCACTGAGCAGCCGGGGGAAACAAAAACCGCTCTAACATTTGGGAAGCCGATATTGAACCACCATCCGCAGTGGGGATCACTTCTGCAATTGACTTGATCTCATCAATAACGCGTTTATTGGGATCCAATTCGGTGTTTTCTTGGGAAAAGTATCCTATATTAACTGTGGAACCCAGATCTATACTCCCACTATCCGGTATCAAATTCCCGGTAATCAGATTCAACAAAGTTGATTTACCACTGCCATTAGGCCCGATGATCCCAATCCGATCATCTCGCAAAAGAACATAATTAAAATCTTTAATTAGTAACCCACGCTCAGGAAACCCTTTACGAACTTCCCGGCATTCGAGAATTTTCTTGCCCAGACGGGAGGACCCGGTGGGCATTTCAATCCGCTCGACAGAATCTAGGGGCTTATCCTCCTGGAGCTTTTCAAAACGCTCAATCCTGGCTTTCTGTTTTGTCGTACGGGCTTTAGCACCTCTGCGCATCCAAGCAAGTTCATTGCGATATAGATTTTGGCGTTTCCGCTCTGTGGCTTCAGCCTGCTCTTCCCGTTCTGCTTTTAATTCCAGGAAGCGACTGTAATTACCGGGGTAAGGATAGAGATTACCTCTGTCCAATTCAAAGATTCGGCCAACCACTCGATCCAGAAAATAGCGATCGTGAGTAATCATCACCAAAGCACCCTTGCGTTTATTCAGGTATTGCTCCAGCCAATCCACTGTATCATTATCGATGTGATTGGTTGGCTCATCAAGCAGCAGAATATCCGTAGGATTAATCAGAGCACTGGCTAAAGCCACTCTTTTTCGCTGCCCGCCTGAAAGGGTTCCTACTATTGTATCAAACTTAGATATTCCCAGCTTATTCAAGATGGTCTTAGCCTCATTTTCCAGCTGCCAAGCATCCAGTTCATCCATCTGCTGACCTAAGCCAATTAAAGTTTGCTGAAGCATGGAGTCCTCTGGCTTCTCCGCCAGCTTTTCCAAGACCAATTCATACTCCCGCAAAAGCTTCATAACAGGGGAATTACCTTTGAAAACCTGTTGTAAAACTGTTGCAGTTTCTTCAAAATCAGGATTCTGAGGCAGATATTCTAAGCGGATACTATTACCCTTCGTAACCTTACCCTGTTCTGGCCATTCCAAACCGGCTAATATTTTAAGCAATGTAGACTTACCCGTCCCATTAACTCCAATTATTCCGATCTTTTCACCTTCGTCAATACCAAAAGAAATATCCTGGAAAAGAACCTTTTCCCCATAGCCCTTTGATAAATTCTCAGCAGTTAAGACATTCATAACGATCCTCTTCTCCTTAGCAAAAGCTGTAGAACGCCTTATTATATCACAGTCCGGGCCACAATGCCCAGAGAGTCTGGTTTCGCTGGGGCAAGAATGTAGGTTCCGCTAAATCAAAGGTCAAAAAAAGAAGTCCCTTAACTTCAATTATCTCTGCGAAGTTAGGGGACTTCTATTCACGAGAGAAGGGGACGTTCTTTCTGTCTGGCTCTGGGGCGGAGCGCTTTTCCGCTTGTTAACCCGTGCGAAGACAGTGTCTTCGTTAAGCACGCGTCTGCGAGTTCCGCCGCTGGCTCGCTGGACGGTTCGCGAGCGCGTCCGAACCTCTGGGCTTTTCTGCATGTGAACCTGCGGCGCGCTACGGGGACGCAAACCGTCGAACCTCGCCTTAGCGCGGCTTCACTGACGCATCCGCTTTGCCTAAAAGCGCTCCTCCAGCCAGTTTGTCGGGAGTGTAAGCAGAACTTTGGGGCTATGGTAAGGCTTCGCAGAAATCTTCAGCGTGTTAGGAAGACAGTCCTTTAGTTTTTTATCCTCTGATGGTGCCGCCTTAGTAGCTGCATGAATGGCTACTCTGAAAATCCCCAAAAACGTCTTACGATAATAGACCCGAAGGACAGGGCGGATTCGATCCACAGAAGTGAACCCATTGCATTGAGAGGCGGTAAAGCCCACAAAGCTGACCTGGGAAGTGAAGCCACGGGTTCACCTCAGGGTATTACCCAGAGGTTTGGCACGAAAGTGTCCGGTACGATAGTCTCCAGCGGAGAGTATCGCCGAAGCCGTGATCCCTTAAGGAATCCCTACCGGCGTAGGATACATTTTCGCTGAAGCGGCTATCCCCAAAGAATACTTATCCGCTGAAGATCGCTCCCAGGTCAGCGCGTGGGCCAGCTCGGAGTGTTGAGTTGCCGAAGACACTGCTGCAAGAAGGTTTAACCCGTGCGAAGACAGTGTCTTCGTCGCACGAGTTAGCTGGTCTTGCAGGATGTGGGAGAAGCTCCCGCCCTGACCCCAGCGACCCCTTTTACCCCCAGCTTATTCTAAAGTAGCGGCATGAACGGCTTCCCTGAAAAAGGCAGCTTCTCCCAACAGGAGTGAACGAATTGCATGAAGAGGCGGTAAGGCCTACAAAGTTTGGGCGGGAAGTGAAGCCACGGGTTCACTCCAGGTATTACCCAGAGGTTTGGCGAAGCTCCCGCCCAAACGAGTAGGTGAGCCTCGGAATGCTGAGTTACCGAAGACACTGTCTTCGCACGAATTAGCTAGTCTTGCAGGATGTGGGAGAAGCTGCCCGCCCCAGCGACCCCAATTTACCCAACCTTCTTTTGCACCATGATATCCAGAATAACTCTATCCACCGCCGTACTCCCCTGATTGGCAAGGCGTCCCAAGTTTTCGAGGGTTTGTTCAGCACTTTCCTCAATAATCCCATTTGTCGACTGGATAGTTTTACCCTGAACAGCCATGATTGCCGATTGAACTGCGGCACTGGTACAGGTTGACAACTTCATAGCACACCCGGCCTTAGCCCCATCACAGAACATTCCGGTGGTATTCCCCTGCATATTCTGAATAGCCGACAATACTTCAGCTTTTCCACCTCCCAGCAGATAAGCAATACCACAGCTGGCACCGGTGGCAGACGCTGTAGCTCCACATAAGGCGGATAATCGTCCGATCTTTGTCTTAATATAGATTGCAATAAGATTACTTAAGGTTACTGCTCGAATGAGCTGCTCCCTTGAAGCCTGAGATTTTTCTCCTACGGCCACTACCGGCAAAGTCGCCGAGATTCCTTGATTACCGCTTCCCGAGTTGCTCATAACCGGCATAGTACACCCTGACATCCTGGCATCTGAGGCACCTGCTGTAAGAGCCATAGCGTTAGTTATCAAATCATCGGAAAGCATTCCTTGGCTGATACCTTCTTTGATGGTCTTTCCTACTTCTAAGCCATAAGCCTTCGATAACCCCTCTAACCCTACACTGGTATTCAGCTCGATAGTCTTATCAATTATTGAAAGGTCGCTGACCTTAACTCGCTCAACAAATTCCCATATACTATCAATTGTCATGAAGGAGTCTGCACTATTCTCAGTATCCCCGGTTCCATCTGAACCACTCTCATTTTCTAAAGCATCTACTAATACTTTCCCATCTACTTCAATAAAAACAACCTTAGTATGCTCGTCGGCAACAACTACCTTTGCAGTGGATTGAGGGGTATTAACAATGACTTCAATGTACAACTTTTTGGCAGTCTCTGCTACCTCTACTTTGACCTTTTTCTGATCAATCATTCGTTTAGCATTTTCTACATCCTGAGTAGTTAATCCGCTCAAAACTTCCAGACCTTTAGTAAAATCTCCCGCCAGTACACCTAAAGCAGCCGCTAGATCAACTCCACTGCCCTGAGCACCCGGAATACTTACCGCCATGGCGTTTTTAAGAACATTAGTGCTGGCCAGAATTCTTATTGACGTAATCAGTTCTCCCTTTACGTGCTTTTTGGCTAAGGCAGCAGCAAAGGCAATAGCCATGGGTTCTGTACATCCTAGTGTTACAACAAGCTCTTTCTCTAAACGTTCTAAAAATTTCTTATAGCTCATTTTATCTATTTCCCCCTGGTTCAAATAATCTTGTAAAAAAGGTAGGCAGCCTAGCATTTTCTTTGATTATAACCTATTTCAGTACTTAATGCTTTCATAAAACAAGTCTTGTGCTAAAGGGCAAAAAGGCCGCCTCGGGCATCCCATAGTTGGAGCCGAGAACAGCCTGGTCAGTATGTACAAAATTGAACAGATTGATTGACACATTGAAGCTATAAATTAAGATGTTTTGTATTCCGAGTTTGCCTTTAATCTGTCTCTCAAATAAAATTCATTGATTAAAAGATCTAATTTACAGCTTATACTGACAACCCTCTGGTCAGTAAGCTTTTTGTCTGAGGCAACTTCGTGCATTTGTAATCTCAATTCTTCAATTTTTTTATCAATCAAATCATTCACTTGCCAATCCTCATTTCAACAAATAATGGAATCCTGGAACATTCTAATATATTTTACTGTTAACATCAACAATATATAAGCTAATCTTTTGTCGTAATATGGTAAATACTTGCAATTGATCAAAAAATCTCCTTCAAAAGCGTTTCCACGTTGCTAAGGGACGAATTTTGCATTATTAATGTAATATATTTCCAGACGAAAACACAATTCTCCACGAAATTTCGGTTAATGGGTTGACTAACCCCAGACAACCTTTCCTTTTTTGATAACAGTCTCCACCGGGTTATTTCCGAAATGATAGGGCAAATAGTTAAGATTAGGAATATCCAGAATAAGCACATCCCCTTGTTTTCCAACCTCTAAGCTACCTACCTGCTTTGCTCTGCCGATTGCATGGGCGGCATTGATTGTAGCTCCGGCTAAGACCTCTTCCGGAGTAAGCCTAAGGTAAAGGCAGGCAATGGTTAAAACAAGAGGCATGGATTCCGTCGGAGATGATCCGGGATTTGAATCTGTTGCCAGGGCCACGGGAACACGGGCACGAATCATATCTCTGGCTCTGGCGTAGGAGTTCTTAGCAAGATTAAAGGAAGTTGCCGGCAGCAACACAGCAATTACCCCCTGTCTGGCCAGGGCTTCAATACCCTGATCTGAAGCTTGCAATAAATGGTCTGCGCTGACAACTCCCAGTCTGGCAGCTAACTCTGCCCCCCCCGCCGAGGCTAATTCATCCGCATGCATTTTTAACTTTAGATTTAATTGTTGGGCTTTCAGTAAAATCCGCTCGCTGGATTCGAGACTAAACACACCGGGTTCACAAAAAACATCGCAGAATTCCGCCAGGTTTTCAGCTGCAATAACCGGCAGCATTTCATCCACAATATAATTTGTAAACTCCGCTTCACTATACCCGGTCGGTACTGCATGGGCTCCCATGAAAGTTGGTACTAAATCAATAACCTGAGTATCGTTTAATTCCCGAATAAGACGTAAAGCCCTCAACTCATCCTCGACCATTAATCCATATCCGCTCTTTACTTCGGCAGTTGTTGTTCCCAAGCTAAGCATGGTCTGAAGCCGCCGCCTGGTTTGAGCCTTTATCTCTTCGTCTGAAGCCTGCCTGGTTGAGCGAACGGTTGAAAGGATTCCTCCACCCTGTTTAAGAATCTCCAAATAGGGAACCCCTTTCAACTTCAGCGAAAGTTCATTCTCCCGGGAACCTGCATAAAGAACGTGGGTATGTGGATCGACAAATCCCGGAGTTACAACCTTGCCCCGCGCACTGATTTCCTGGGTATCAGGCCCTGACCACCCAGCAGCTCGAATTTCTGCCGTTGTCCCAACCGCGACAATCATTCCCTCTCGGATAGCAACAGCGCCATCTTCTACTATACCAACCTCAGACATCTCTTCCCCACAGGCAGGATTGTCAGAAAACCCCTTCATTGTCACCATCATTTGAGCAGAATGGATCAAAAGATCCGCATAATGCATAGGATCATCTCCCTTAAAATCAATTGGGAAGCACTAGAAGCTTGAATAAGATTCTTCTCGCGCTTCCCTGTTCTTTTAATAAGATACGGCAATAACGCTGGGAAACTTTTTGTCTATCCCTCGCCTTTAGTTTTCGCTGCGTACCTTGGACTTGCCAAACTTCAAGCGGCTGTGAGCACAGTTTTGTTGTTCCACACACATCTCACAAGTAATGGCGCAGGACAGGTTGGGTTTCTTAAGCTTTTCTCCCACCGGGATAACAAGGGTGTGCGATTTTACCGGAGACATTAACAAGGTTTCACTTAAGGTTATGCCCAGTTCCCCTCCATCTAAAAGGGTAAATAAAATTTTCTGAGCCTCTAAGGGAATTTGATAACCACCCGGGCACAGGTTGTGACCGGTCTGTAACCCTCGCTCTGAGACTTCCTTAACCACCATACCTCTTAACAATTCCAAAGCTTCATCCAGAGCTACGGTTCCACAGCCGTCTAAAACCATTCCCTCAAGCATCTCTCCTTGTTCAAATAATCGGGCAGATTCTTCTTCCAGGCGAAAGCCAATAGTTTGAATCGCTAATAACACCTGATCAGCGCCCTCAAAAAACGAAGTAGCAGCTTTAATAGCGTACTTATTAGCCAGTAAAATTTCCTCCGGGCCGGAAACCTCCACAGGTACATAAGCATAGATACACCGGGCATCAACCAGACCTAAGGCTTTAAGCCGCATCTCTTCAATGGTCGGCTTAAAATTCTGACTCCGCTTCGAATCGGCATCCGGCATACCAATCCGCCGATAAATTTCCGAAGTATCTAACGTTAAATTATCCCACTTAATAAACTCCATCTCTAATCCTCCCAATCGTGCTGCGTAGCTCGCATGAGATTCTAATCTAAAGCAGAAAAGCGCTCCTCCAGTAGCTTGCTAGGAATGCAAGCAGAAATTTGGTGAATTCAAGCAGGTCTCTGAAAAGTTCCTCAAAAACATGCTAAAGAATAATAGACCCCTAAGACAGGGTGGCTTCGATCCACAGGAGTGAACTCATTGCATGGAGAGGCGGTAAAGCCTACAAAGCTTGGGTGGGAAGCGGAGCCAGTGGTTCACATCAGGTACTACCCAGAGGTTTGGCACGAAAGTGTCCGGTACGATAGTCTCCAGCGGAGAGTATCGCCGAAGCCGTGATTCCTTAAGGAATTCCTACCGGCGTAGGATACATTTTCGCTGAAGCGGCTATCTCCAAAGAATACTTATCCGCTGAAGATCGCTCCCGCCCAAGCAAGTAGGCGAGTCTCGGAATGCTGAGGGCCGAAGACACTGTCTTCGCACGAATTAGTAGGTCTTGCAGGATGTGGACGAATCCGCCTGACCCCAGCGACCCAATTTCAGCTAATCCCATCCACTAACCGGTCAATCAACTCATCCTTCGGAATAAACGGCATAGTCATATGCCCCATTCCTTTATACCGCTCATTAAACTCGATGCCGGTTTCAATGGAATTCTGATTTCGCGCCCAAGCTCGTCTCGCCACTCCACCGACCACATCCCATAACAGGGCGGATTTTATGACGTTATCCACGCGTTCACTTCCATCAAGCACTAAACCAAACCCGCCATTGATAGCCTTGCCGATGCCTACGCCCCCTCCATTATGAAGGGAGACCATACTCATCCCCCGGGCGGCATCTCCGGCAAAACTTTGTACAGCCATATCCGCCATAACATTACTTCCATCTTTAATATTCGCTGTCTCTCTAAAAGGAGAATCCGTCCCGCTCACATCATGGTGATCCCTGCCCAGCATGACCGGCCCAATCTCACCTTGGCGAATCATCTCATTGAATTTCAGAGCAATTCTAATCCGACCTTCCGCATCCTGATAAAGAATTCGGGCTTGTGTCCCCACAACCAGCTTATTCTTCTCTGCATCCTTAATCCAAATATAGTTGTCCCGGTCTTGTCCCCTGCGATTTGGATCAATGCAAGCCATAGCCGCTTCATCCGTCTTCCGCAAATCTTCCTTTTTCCCACTTAGACAAACCCATCTGAAAGGCCCATACCCATAATCAAACAGCTCCGGTCCCATAATATCCTCTACATAGGACGGAAAAATAAAACCATCCTTCTCATCAATACCATTCTTAGAAATTTCAGTGGCTCCGGCATCATAAACTGCCTTCATAAAGGAATTACCATAATCAAAGAAATAGGTGCCTCGGGCAACCAAGGTTTTAATCAATTCAAATTGACGCACCAAGCTCTGATCGACAAGCTTTTTAAATTCTGCCCGATTGGTAGCCAGTAATTTCGTCCGCTCCTCAAAGCTGATCCCTTGGGGGCAATACCCACCCTCATAAGCCACATGACAAGAGGTTTGATCACTGAGCAAATCCACCTTAATCTGATGATTAACCGCATACTCTAATAAATCTACCACATTACCCTGATAAGCAATGGACATAGGTTCTTTCTTCTCCACATACTCTGCAGCGATCTTAAAGACTTCCTCTAAATCTGCAGACACTCTGCTGACCCAGCCCTGCTCATGTCGAGTCTTAATTCTCGATTCATCCACCTCGGCAATAATCCCCACACCACGGGCAATCTCTACGGATTTTCCTTGAGCCCCGCTCATTCCCCCCAGACCGGAGGTGAGGAACAAACTCCCTCTGAGATCTCCATCATGGGGAATCCCTAACTTCATCCGTCCGGCATTAAGTAACGTATTAAAAGTTCCATGGACAATCCCCTGGGGCCCGATATACATCCAGCCACCCGCCGTCATCTGACCATAATTAGCGACGCCCATCTGTTCCGCAATTTCCCAATCCTTCTGATTGTCAAACATCCCTACCATCAAGGCGTTGGTAATAATCACTCGCGGTGCCTCCGGCCGAGAAGGGAATAATCCCACGGGGTGGCCGGATTCCATGACCAGGGTTTGCTGATCCGTCATGACTTCGAGATATTTTTTAATCAAACGATATTGCAGCCAGTTTTGACAGACACTGCCCGTTTCACCATAAGTAACCAGTTCATAGGGATAAAGAGCAACCTCAAAATCCAAGTTATTATCAATCATTACTTGAAAAGCCTTGCCCTCAATACAGTTTCCTTTATATTCATCAATCGGTTTTCCCGAGAGCTTACCTGCAGGCCGATAGCGATAGGCATAGACTCTGCCCCTTGTCCGCAGTTCCTCTAAAAACTCAGGTGCCAACTCTTCATGCAAATCTTCCGGAACATAACGCAAGGCATTTTTGAGAGCGATTTTTGTCTGACTGGGAGTCAAGCTAAAACCCCGATCCGGAGCCCTTCTTATTCCCTCTACAAATTCCTGCTTTACCGGTAATTCAGGATCCAATTTAATAGTCATGGCTTGGGAGATGTCATAGTTACTAATCATCCAGATCACTCCTCACTATATTTTAGACACTTGACCAATAATATTAGGTTACAAAGCTGAAAAGTCTACATGGCTCATATTTCAGAAATAGGTACAGTTGTCCCTGAGGACCGCTGTACCTTATCTCAATAACTATTATGGTCTAATCTACCTGAAAAAAGCTCCCTGGTGACAGGGGGACGGTTTTTCTGTTGGTCTCTGAGGCGGAGAGCTTATCTGCACGCGTCTGCGAGTTCCGCCGCTGGCTCGCTGGACGGTTCGCGAGCGCGTCCAAACCTCTGGGTATTTCTGCATGTGAACCTGCGGCGCGCTACGGGGACGCGAACCGTCGGCCCTCGCCTTGACCCGGCTCCACTGACGCATCCGCTTAGCAGACAAGCTCTCCTTCAGCAGTTTGTTCGGTGTGGAAGTAAAACTTTTGGGTGGCTATGAGGAGCTTCGTGGAATCTTTTTTCATCATCTGATGGTGCCGCGGTAGCGACATGTCAGGCTACCCTGAAAAAAGCCCCAAAACATTCTTAAGAATAATAGACCCTTAAGACAGGCGGCTTCGCTCCACAGAAGTGAACTCATTGCATGGAGAGGCGGTAGAGCCTACAAAGCTTGGGTGGGAAGCGGAGCCACGGGTTCACTGGTATTACCCGGAGGTTTGGCACGAAAGTGTCCGGTGGACATTTTCGCTGAAGCGGCTATCCACAAAGAATACTTATCCGCTGAAGATCGCTCCCACGCAAGCGAGTAGGAGAGCCACGGAGTGCTGAGTTAACGGATGTGGACGAAGCCGCCTGACCCAAGGCCGCCTATTCTAAGCAATCAAATTGCGGCACAGTTCAGTCGCTGTCCCGGCATCCGAAGCATAGCCGTCGGCACCGATCTCGTCTGCGAAACTCTGGGAAATAGGGGCTCCACCAATAATAACCTTCACCTTATCCCGAAGTCCCTCTTCCTTTAGGGCCTCAATGGTATCTTTCATGGATAACATAGTGGTGGTTAAAAGTGCGGATAAACCAATAACTTGCGGCGAATGCTCTTTAACAGCATTTACAAAAGCATCAGGATCTATGTCTACACCTAAATCAACAACATCAAACCCGGCACTTTCTAACATCATGACCACAAGTTTTTTTCCGATATCATGGAGATCACCTTTTACCGTGCCAATCAGGACTTTGCCGGCAGAAGGCATATCACTATCAGCAATCAAAGGCTTTAAGAGCTCAATCCCGGTACTCATGGCTCTAGCGGACATCATAACCTCTGGGACAAACATATCCCCGGCTTTGAAACGAACTCCAACTACATCCATACCAGCCATTAATCCCTGATTGATAATCTCAATAGGGTCAGCTCCACTATCAATCAATTTTTGGGTAAGGTCCTTTGCACCGTTATAATTCCCGTTAATCACCAGTTCAGCCAAGCTGCTAAAATCACTCATGCTAAGACTCCTCCTTAAATTATGAAAAATTATTACGTCTCAACTATTATAGCCTTTAAAACATTATTTTTCCTGTTAATTTATCCTAAAAGTCTATTTTTCTTGAAACTTCATACAATACATAATCCTCTTGTTATATTGCACCGGAACTTGCCTAAGACCCACCCACTTAAGGATGTTGCATCCTCAGAACTAAATTAAAACTTCCCGCCAAATTTCTCCTGAGCTTTGCGCAGAATTTCTTCGATTTGAGCTTTTACCTCTTCGGAGACAGGCTTAGGCTGATGAGTTTCTAAGATAAGTTTAATTCGATCTCTGGCACGATCAATCATTGTCTTGCTGCCATCGGCCGTCCAATTTTCATAATTATTAAAATCAGAAAGATCCGGAAACCAATTATCCCTAAAATGCTTGGCAGTATGATCATCCCCCAAGAAGTTGCCTCCCGGTCCAACCCGCTTGATGGCTTCTACACCTAAAGACTCTTTATCCGTATCGATCCCCTTCAGTAAACGCCGAGTCCGACCGATCACTTCATTAGAAATAACCAGCAGTTCTAAGGAACCGGTAATTCCAAATTCCATATAGAAAACATCATGCATAATATTGCACCCTTGAAGGGCTCCCATTAAGGTAAACATTGTCGACTCCGCAATAGCCTGTTCATCGCAGACCTTGGAATTGCTGCATCCGGCATAGCCCCAAGAGGGAAGTTGATAGTAATGAGCCAGATCTACAGCTCCTCCTTGAAAGAGCACAGCTTCCGGAGTCCCGTAAACCGCCTGCATAGAGCGCATATCCAACGGAGAATTTCCATACCCGTAAACAAAGGGCGCTCCCGGAGCTTTTAACTGGTGAATTACTAAACCGCTCAAAGCTTCCGCATTGGCCTGAACTAACGCCCCGGCAACCGTGGTCGGCACGGAAGCCCCGGCTACCCCCCCGCAGGCAAAATTCGAGGGAACTCCATTTTCCGCAGCAATCAATAACTTTTCAATAGACTCCTTCGGATGTTGAAGGGGCGAAGTTGGTTCGGTATAAATCATAAACAAGGGCTTGTGCCGCAATTGCTCTTTTCCACCCACAGCGCAGGCGGCCATCTCAATAATATCTTGCAGAGTTGCTCCATCTTCAGCAATAACCACTTGGGGTTTCTCAGTATTTTGAACCATAATGGCATATTGTTCCCGATTAATCATCCGGGGGTCAGCATCAGACAGCAGGCCCATGGACATGACAAAATCTATATTTGGCAATTTATCGCAAATTCTAATGGCATTAGCCACGTCTGCCTTTGTCCAGCTTCTCCGCTCAAAGGTGAAGGGATCCAGATAGTTCAGGGTATCCGACCCGGTACCGAAGTAGACATTAGACCCTTCCAAATGCAGAGCAGCTTCTCCTTTACGGTTATATAAGGTCACCCGGGAAGGGGCAGTCTGTAGTGCTTTCTTCACAAGGGAGCTGGGAAAATAAACTCTATTCCCCTTTTCCACATGTGCTCCGGCCTGCCTAAGCAATTCCACAGCCTCTTCATGGTGAATCACCATACCAGTATCTTCGAGAATCTGGCAACTTGCCAGATGAATCTCCTCTGCTTGTTTTTCAGTAAGTGTCCTGAAGAACAGTCCGTTCCCATGTGAACTTCCAACTCCCATACCCGTGTAACCCCTTTCATTTTGCCTTAAAATGATTTACCCTCTTATACCTTTTACGCTTCTTTATTTTTTCGTCTTGTAGACGCTTTTTTTTGATCCGTTTCCGCAATGATTTCATTTAACCCTTGCTGAATGGTGTCATCTAAGAGTTCAGAATTATGTGTGGCCACAATATGCTTAGCTAATTCCTCAGCCCGAGCTTCCATTGATTTAGACCCCTGCTCTTCCCAGACCTCCCAGAAAGAAGTGTTAAACTGCTTGGATGTCCAAATTTCTTCTCGGAAATTCTTATAAGTATGTTCATGGCTGACATAATTTCCACCCGGGCCCACTTCATCAATCACATCAACCGCCATGGTTTCTTCATCAATACGAGTGCCTCTCCCCATATAGCGGGCATTATCAATATAATCATTGCACATGGTGAGGAAGGTTAAGGAACCGGTTTTGCCGCCTTCTAAATAACCCACATCATGGACTAAATTAGCCCCCATTAACTGAGCCATTAAAATCCCATTTCCTGCTTCCATCCCTGCTTGAGCATCCGGGATAGGAGCATTGACACAACCTGCCTCCGTAAAGTTCGGAATTCCATAAAACTGGGATAATTGAGTCATGATAGCGTAATTCATCATCGTTTCAGGGGATCCGTACAAAGTCGCAGTCGTCCTCATATCCATAGGAGTAGCTCCGCCCCCAATAATAATCGGAGCTCCTTTTTGTTTTAATTGGGCCATGACCACACCCGCCAGAGCCTCGGCGTTCATTAAGACAATAGTACCTGCTTTGGTAACCGGGGTGGTAGCCCCGGATAAGATTCCCGGAGTATAAACTACCGGCACACCATACTCGAAGCAAGCGAACATCTTGCCAACTCCATCATTGGTATGGGTTAAGGGTGAAATCGGCTCTGAGTAAAGAATCATAAAGGGATTTTTGCGAAGTTCCTCTCTCCCGCCGGCTACTAAGGCCGCCATTTCTAATTGGGCGCGCATATTAATCTCATCATGAGCAGTGACAATCATGGGCTTGACTGTATTGGTAACCATAGCCTCTAATTGATGAAGATCGCTGACTTTGGAACTGGTATCTGAAGCAATGGCATAACTCATTACGAAATCATAATTAGGTAAGTAATCCATAACTCTGCAGGCAAGTTCCACATCCCGCTTAGTTGAGCGTCTCCGCTTGCCGGTTTCTAAATCTACTGTAAAGGGCAGGTCTGAACCGGTTCCAAAGTATGTCCGATTCTTTTCCAAAGGCATAACTCGTTGACCTTTGCGATTGGCAACGACAATTTTGCGCGGCGCTAAACGCAGGCATTCCTCTACTAACCAACTGGGAATCCGGACCCGATGTTCATTGACAATACAGCCTGCATCTTTTAATAACTGTAAAGCTTCAGGATGATCTACAACAACTCCGGTTCGTTCGAGAACTTCCAAAGTTGCAAAATGGATTTCCTCAATCTGACCCTCACTCACCCAACGCAGAAATGGGGTTGTTTGTTCTATACTATTGGAACGAATCTTTCTCATTTATGTTACCCGGTTAATAAAACTTGGACAAAACCTAACCTTATCCTTTCGTAATTCTTGATGTATGCTTTACGAACCTCTCCAAGTTTTGAGTACAATTTGTCAATCTTAGTGTATCTCCGGAGTTATCTCCAATACCCACAAAATATAATTGCAAGATTTATGCCATCCTTCATACCAGGATGGATCTCTCTTTTAAGCAAGACTTACCATTAATATATCAGTACACTAAAGGGTTTTCCTAGTTCTTAGAATAAAGGGTTCAACCCCTCTGTAAAGGGCAAAAATCAAAGCGCTAAAATATTTTGCGCTTCAATCTCCTGCTTACTCCCCCTTGACTGGCACTCATGCAAGTGCATAAAAAATTAGCCATGCCAATTTTTATTGCAGGTTTTTATAGTGATTTGACATTTTATTTTCCACTTTATTTTAGCTTTATTGGATCGAAGTTACTTCTTCAGCTTTTCTTTATCATGCCTGTAATGATATTTCTCATTGGGCATATGAAGTTCAACATTATTAATGATCACAGTGCTATCATCTTGCCAACGTATAGAAGCAGCACTCTCTTTCTTACGAAAATACTCTCACTTTGGGTTCTGAGGCCAAGATCGAGTATCTCAGCGTAAAGTCTCAACTACAATAGGATGCCCGAGAGCCATTTCGGATCTCTTGATATCACCTAATTTATAGCTGCCTAGCACACTTTCAGAACTTGATATCCTTTCAATTGAAGCTG
>NZ_FNCP01000006.1 GCF_900100785.1 Desulfosporosinus hippei DSM 8344
CTGAGCCAGGATCAAACTCTCCAAAAAAAGTTATTTCAAACTTCTCATTAGAAGAAGATGATTGACTCATGATTTATTTTGAAACTCTTGCGAGTCTCTCTCATTGGCTGTCCTTGTTGTTTAGTTTTCAAAGACCATGGTGTCAGTGATTTCAATTTATTTGTTCAGAATCAATGACCGGAATTACATAGTAGCATTTTAGCTTTACATTGTCAAGACATTTTTAATGACTTTTCAATAACCTTTAACGCCTTTCGCTTTACAATTATTTTGTCGAGCGAACAAATAGTAATATACCATATGAATACGCCCCTACTCAAACTCCCTTAGGTGATATTATAACCATATTTACTTTAATAATTACAATTTTACTCCATTATGCTCCATATATCTCTAGTTTTAATTTTTTAATTATAAGTTTCTTATGGGTGCTTAATTTCAATAAACCTTATTATTTGTTAATTAAATGCTAGATGTTTGTACGATTAAAACATACAAAGCTGCCCCTTAAATGGAGCAGCTTCGCAATACTATTCTATAGTATCTTCATCTTGAACATTTTCATCTCTTGGTCGCATCGTTGGGAAAAGGATAACATCGCGAATTGAAGCAGAATCCGTCAATAGCATCACTAAACGGTCTATTCCGATTCCGAGCCCGCCCGTAGGAGGAAGACCATATTCTAGAGCTTGTACAAAATCTTCATCCATAATATGAGCCTCATCGTCCCCTTTGGCGCGCTCGGCAGCCTGTGATTCAAAACGTTGTCGTTGATCAATAGGATCATTTAACTCGGAAAAAGCATTGGCTAGTTCACGTCCAAATATAAACGCCTCAAACCGATCGGTATATTCGGGTTGCTTAGCATTGCGTTTTGCCAATGGAGATATTTCCACAGGATGTCCAATGATAAATGTCGGCTGTATCAAATTTGGTTCAACAAAGGCTTCAAAAAACTCATTGATGATTTTCCCTCGTGATGCATCCACTTGGACGTGTATGCCCTTTTCACGAGCTTTATCACGAGCTTGTTCATCTGTTACGATTTCCCTAAAGTCCACTCCCGAATACTCTAATATTCCATCAATCATAGGGAGGCGCTTCCAGGGTGTCTTAAATTGAAGGGGTTGACCTTGATAGGTAATTTCGGTAGTACCGTGAACCTTTTGCACAATATGAGCAATCATTTCTTCAGTCAATTCCATAATATCTTCATAATTAGCAAACGCTTGATAAAGCTCCATCATAGTAAACTCGGGATTATGTTTGATTGAAATTCCCTCGTTTCTAAAGGTTCGTCCAATTTCATAAACTTTTTCAAGTCCACCTACAATAAGACGTTTTAACGGAAGCTCGAGAGCAATCCTCAAATATAGATCCATATCAAGAGTGTTGTGATGAGTAATAAATGGACGCGCTGCTGCCCCTCCAGGAATAGTATGTAAAGTAGGCGTTTCCACCTCAAGGAATTCCCGCTCCTCCAGAAACTCTCTCATATAACGAATTATTTTGCTCCGTGTCACAAAAACCTGACGCACATCGGGATTCATTACTAAGTCCAAATAACGTCTACGATATCGGGTTTCTACATTGGTTAGCCCATGAAACTTTTCAGGGAGTGGTCGCATAGCTTTAGACAGAAGCAAAACCTCTCCTGCATGAATAGATATTTCTCCTCGTTTAGTCCGAAAAACCTTCCCTTTTACTCCGATAATATCACCTACATCGAATTTAGAGATTAGGTCAAACATAGTTTGCCCCAATTCGTCCATTCGAATATAAATCTGAAGACGTCCATTAAGGTCTTGTACATGTGTAAAGATAACCTTACCTTGATCACGCTTGCTCATAATTCGACCAGCAATACTTACTTCTTGGCCCTCTAGCTCTTCAAAGTGCTCTAATATCTCAGAGGTTTTATGGGTTCGCACATAGCGATCAGCATAGGGTTCAATATCTGCTTGGCGAAGCATCTCAAGCTTTTCTAAACGAATTCGCCAGAGGTCGTTGGTATTATCCATCTTTATTCCTCCATCAATTATTCTCTATTACCAATTTTACCAAACTAAGACTTCAATAAACAAGTTTAGATATAATCTTTAAATATCGTTTGCTCAACAAGGACTATATTCCATATTTTGGATTAACAAAATCAATAAACAAAGTGCAGCATCTGTGCGTGGCTAAACCAAACCACCAGTCACAGAAACACTGCACTCTCTAAAGCTAATGTGTCTACACAAATTTCAAATCTTGAATGTTAAAGTCTATTTAATATCAAGAATTTGATAGTGTAAAATACCTGCTGGAACATTTACTTCGACTACGGATCCTTTAGTTTGGCCTAAGACTGCTTTTCCAACAGGAGATTCATTGGAAATTTTATTAGTACCTGGGTCAGCCTCAGCTGAACCGACAATAAAATATTCTTCTTCATCACCGTAGTCTAAGTCTTTGAGGCGTACTTTTGTACCTACCGCCACAACATCAGTTCCTTCAAGTTCATCAATTATTCGCGCATTTCTGAGCATCTTTTCAAGAGTGATTATCCGACCTTCGATAAAGGCCTGATCGTTTTTAGCATCGTCATACTCAGAGTTTTCACTGATATCTCCAAAGTCAATGGCCTGCTTAATGCGCACGGCAACTTCCCGCCGCTTCACAGTTTTAGATAGTTCCAACTCCTCCTCAAGCTTCTTGAGGCCTTCTAATGTTAGAATAACTTCTTTTTCAGCCATATTTTCCTCGCTCCCTTTTCTCGTCCTACGCATCACGCTTCTATACTGACTGTACCGAGCGTTTTAAGAACCTTATATGCGTAATTCCTTTAATATAGGAACTCCTTAAAAAATTCCTCATTTGCATTACTCGTTATTATAAGGACCTGGCAAATTATTGTCAAGGACGCACCTCTTAACGTTAACAAGGCATCTTGTCAAATTATTTATTATTTCGGCAAGATATCCAGCGTTACCCTGAAATCCTATTTAAGACTGCTTGCATGTCTTCGACGGATCTGGTTTGCATTATCTCGTCACGAACTTTTGCAGCCTTGCTAATTCCTTTGATATACCACACAGCATGTTTTCTCATTTCGTTAAGACCGATTCTTTCACCCTTATAATGCAACACACGTTCAAAATGTTTTAAGGCAACCTGTATACGCTCTTCAATGGAAGGCTCAGGTAATATTTGCCCATGTTTCAAAAAAAATTGGGTGCGCGGTATGAGCCAGGGATTTCCTAATGCTCCGCGTCCGATCATTACCCCATCACATTCAGTTTGCTCAATCAATCTACCGGCATCTTCAGGCTTCAAAACATCCCCATTGCCAATCACCGGGATGCTGACTGCCTTCTTTACTTGTCGAATCCATTCCCAGTCAGCATGCCCAGAATAAAACTGTTCGCGGGTTCTTGCATGAACGGTTATCATCTGAACACCAACCGACTCTAACCCTTTCGCCAATTCAAGCGCCACTATTTCCCTATCATTCCAACCAAGGCGTATCTTTACCGTTACAGGTATATTGACTGCGCGGACTACCGCTGAAGCAATTGCCTGAGCACGGGGGAGATCCTTTAGTAATGCCGATCCTTCACCATTTTTGATAATTTTTGGAGCAGGGCACCCCATGTTGATATCAATAATATTAGCATTGCACTTTACGGCCAATACAGCCGCTTGAGCCATTGTCTCGGGATCATTGCCGAATAACTGTACAATCCTTGGCTCCCCTTCGCCACTTAAGTCCAGCATCTGCAAAGTTCTCGAGTTTTGATAAGTCAGTGCCTTGTCACTTATCATTTCAGTCCATACATACTCTCCGCCGACCGAACGTACTGTTTCTCGAAACGCTTTATCTGTTACCCCAGCCAAAGGTGCCATAAACACCGGGACTCCAAGTTCATAATGTCCTAACTTCATATTATTATTCCTCTTAGTTACTTTTCCTGTTACGCTCGTAGATTAGTAACAGCCCCTCAAGGGTTAGAAAAGGATCTACTTTTTGGATCATTTCTGACTCTTGAGAAATCATTTTTGCTAATCCCCCTGTGGCAATCACTTTAGTCTCCGGCCCTAGTTCACTTTTCATACGTTTAACAATACCATCTACTTGACCGGTGAACCCATAGTATATCCCGGATTGCATTCCCGCTACTGTGTTCTTGGCAATAACTGATGTAGGTCTAACCATCTCAATTCGGGGCAATTTCGAAGCCCTCTGAAATAGGGCTTCTGTCGAGATTCCAATTCCCGGCGCAATTGCCCCACCTAAATACTCTCCCCGTTTCGATATTACGCAAAATGTTGTTGCAGTGCCAAAATCCACAATGACTAGGGGGCCGCCGTATTTAGTATATGCAGCCACCGCATTCACAATGCGATCAGCACCGACCTCTCTAGGGTTGTCATAAATAATAGGCATTCCGGTTTTAACACCGGGCCCCACAACCAGAGGTTCTACTCCAAAGTATTTTCGCGCCAGAGCTTCCAACGTTGGCATAACCGGAGGAACTACTGATGAAATCACAACTGCATCAATTACTTCAAAACTCAACCCACTTAAATCAAATAAATTTTTAATAACCACTGCGTATTCATCCATAGTTCGGGACTTATCTGTGGACACTCTCCAATGATTAGTTAACGTCCTTTCATCATAGACTCCCAACACAATATTTGTATTACCCACATCAAATAAAAGAATCATAATACCGCTCCTTTTAGTTCAAGATCCTACGACTAGATCAAACCCAATCGCTGCTGATCCATATACAACATCAAGAATAATTCCTAACATAATGACTAATACTGGTAAAACACTAAAAGGAAACAACATTCCAGTGAAAGACCATGCCTTATCACCGAAGCCATTGCATTTTTAAAATCGTGCAAAAGTTAAAAGTACCCCTGTTTAGACCGTAGTTTAATCTCTCCTGCAGAAAACGTTACCTCTTCGTTTCCAGTTTCTAAGATTAGTGCCCCATCAATTGAGATCCCTTTAAAGACACCTTCAATTACGTCCTCTCCCCGGAATATTCTCACCCCTTCACCTAAACCAATGGCTCTTTTCGTCCATTTAGATCTCATCTCATCAAACTTTTTTTCCTCGAGGAAGATCAATTCTCTTTCAAGGTTTTCTAAGATTTTTGCGGCTAATAAATTAAGGTCTATGTCAAACCCTAAAATTTCTTGAAGAGTCGTAGCCGGAAATGTATTATTCAATTGTTCCCGGGGAAAATTGCCATTTACCCCTATTCCCAGAATTAACGTTTGAACTGTATTCCACTCGCCTACAACTTCTCCAAGAATTCCAGCCAGTTTCTGTCCTTTATAAATAAGATCATTCGGCCATTTGATCCCTATAGACAACTCAAAAAGTTCCTGCAAAGTGTCTACAATCGCCACACTTGCCGCAAGGGTTATTTTTGAAGCATCGGCTAACGACAGGTTTGGCCTTAGAACAACGGACATCCATAGTCCCCCTGCCGGAGACTCCCACTGCCGTTGAAGCCTTCCTCTCCCCGCTTGCTGTCGACTTGCCAACACAGTCAGTCCGTGTAAGGCGCCTTGGCGAGCCAGCTCTTTTGCCCGATCATTTGTCGATGATAGCTCAGCGGAAAAATCAACCACTCTTCCTAATGCTTGGGTACTCAACGCCTGCTTAAATACCCACTCATTTAAAGCAAGAGGGGTTTTCAATAATCGGTAGCCATTCTTGGTTTGGGCCTCAATTGCAAAGCCTTCTTCCCTTAATATCTTAATCTGTTTCCAAACAGCAGCTCGAGTGACATTTAATTGGTTGCTTATTCTCTGACCAGACACTACTTCTTCTGAATGTGCCGTCAAAAGATAAAGGATGTCATCACGCAACATTTAAGATCCTCTTTCCCAACTTGCTCTGGTTGTAGCCTTTATTTCTCCTATATCAAGACTAAAGTCCATTGCCCTGACTGAATGTGTTAATGCCCCAATTGAAATTAGGTCAACCCCTGTCTCAGCCACCTGGCGAAGTTGGTCCTCCTGAATTCCCCCTGATGCCTCAACAATTGCTCGCCCATCGATGTACTGAACCGCTAGCTGCATCTCGTCAATTTTCATATTATCCAGCATGATTACGTCGACACCGCAGGCTACAGCTTCCTCAACCTGTTCCATAGTCTCACACTCAACCTCGATCTTAATCATATGTCCAATTGTAGCCCTTACCCTTTTAACGGCTTCTGTTAAACCACCTACTGCCGTGAGATGATTATCTTTTAGCATCACTGCATCATAGAGGCCAAAGCGATGGTTTTGTCCACCTCCGACTCTAACTGCATATTTCTGTAAAGAACGCCAGCCTGGGAGGGTCTTTCGGGTATCAACTATACAAGTTGATAGGCCCGAAACTTGGTCAACAGCCCGTTTGGTCGCCGTAGCGATTCCGGAAAGATGCTGAATAAAATTCAAGGCTGTTCTTTCTCCCTGTAAAATACCGCTTAGAGGCCCGTCAAGTTCTATTACGACCTCCCCAACCTTGACCTCATAACCATCCTTAAACAGTTTGCAAACCCTAATCCTCGGGTCTACACGCTGAAAAACCTGCTCAACAAGCTCCAGCCCCGCAACTACCCCATCCTGTTTAGCGTACAATTTGGCCATACTCGTGAGATCATCCGGAAAAATCTTAGTGCTAAGATCCCCTGTCCCGATATCCTCAAGCAACGCTCGATCAATCAGCTCTTGAAACTGAAATGTAGCGTACATAATTATCCTCCTTACGTTGAAGAGAGTGCTTTTGCCACGCATCAAGCGGCAAGGGATAGTCCGAACGGAAATGTCCCCCTCGGCTTTCTTTGCGATCCAAAGCTGCTTTAGCAATAGCTGTCCCAATTATCAACATGTTAGCTGTTTCATAGTCATCCACGGAAGGAGTTAACAAAACCTCGTGCTCCCAATCCGCAAGCAACCTTGCTGCTTCTTTGAGACCCTCTTCATTCCTCAAAATACCAACCCGACTCCACATTAAGTCTTGAATTTGCTTGCGCAAGCACAGACTTGACATCTGCTTAGACACATTTGTTCCAGCTTCAATTCCGGATTGACTATCTTCAGGACTCACAACCTCTTTCCAGAAGGGTCGCTTACCATCAAATTTATCTCTTATCCTTTTAACGATACGTCCACCAAATACAAGCCCATCTAATAGAGAGTTGCTTGCTAACCGATTAGCTCCATGAACCCCATTACAAGCACATTCTCCTGCAGCATAGAGCTGAGATAGACTGGTTTCACCGTATGAGTTTGTGGCAATCCCGCCCATCATATAGTGAGCCGCCGGGGCAACTGGCAAAGGCATTGTTAATACATCTACACCATACTTCAGACAGGTTTTGTAAATGTTAGGGAATCTCTCAAGAATTCGCTTCTCTCCGATAGGGCGAAAATCCAGATAAACAGAGCCTTTATTCATTTCTTCCCAAATTGCTCGGGCCACAATATCTCTTGCAGCAAGCTCTTTCCCGTCTGTCTTATCCATAAAGCGTGAACCGGCAGCGTTGATTAAATGTGCACCTTCACCACGTACAGCCTCAGAGATAAGAAAGCGGGGAGCATTGGGAATTAATAATGCTGTTGGGTGAAATTGGACAAATTCCATGTCCATCAAATCCGCACCAGCACGTAACGCTACCGCCATTCCATCACCAGTTGCAACATTAGGATTAGTGGTAAAGCTATAGACCTGACCCAAACCGCCTGTTGCCAAAACCACTGCATTTGCCAGATGTCCTTCTAGTTCTCCAGTCTCCCCGTTCAAAACTAAGGCACCTATAATATCCCCTTTAGCATTTTCTAATAAGTCAATTACAAAACGATCTTCAAAAGTACTAACCTCGGGAGTTGACTTAACCTTAGCAACTAAGGCCCGCTCAATTTCCCAGCCTGTAGAATCCCCTAGGGCGTGGAGTATTCGTTTTTGACTATGGGCACCTTCTCGAGTAAGAGCAAGCTCTCCATTCTGATAATCAAACTGGGCCCCCATACCCATGAGCTCTTCAACACAAATAACGCCCTCTTCGACTAAAATTTTAACCGTTAATGGATCACAGAGGCCTGCACCTGCTCTTAGAGTATCCTTCAAATGCTGTGACGGTGAGTCAGCCTCATCAATGGCAACCGCGATCCCACCTTGTGCATGTTCAGTATTGCTTTCTTTAATTGTTTTTTTGGTCAGAACTGTAACCTGAAAATGCTCACTTGCTTTAATCGCAGTATATAAACCTGCTATACCGCTTCCTAATACGAGTACGTCCGATTCAAAGACCTCTACCCCTGATTTAGACCAAGGGCACAAATATCGTCTCAAAACACCCATCCCCTGCTCTCCTGCTGCTTACAAGGCCAGCATTCGCTCTAGTGTCGCTTTGGCTTTTACTCGAATATCCTCTTCCACGGTAACCCGGGGAGAGAGGGTTTTAAGTCCATCGCGAACCTTTTCTAAGGTAGTCATCTTCATATTTGGACAAACCAGTCGTTCTGAAGCAAGATAGAATTTTTTCTCCGGACAAACTTTGTGGAGTTGATGTAGTATCCCTGACTCTGTACCTACTATAAACTCTTGATTTTCGGAGTTCTTCGCATAGTTGATTAAGCCTGCAGTAGAGCCTATATAATCTGCCACTTGGCATATTTCCTCACGACATTCTGGATGCACAATAACCTCAGCCAAGGGATGCTCTTTTTTTACCGCCTCAATGTCATCCTTAGTCAGGCGGTGATGTGTTTTACAATAACCGGGCCATAACTGAAGTGAACGTCCCAAGATTTTGGCTGCATATCGACCTAGATTTTCATCGGGAATAAATAAAATATCCTCACCGGCTAATGACTGTACTACTTTAACTGCATTAGAGGAAGTACAACAAATATCACTCTCTGCTTTAACTTCTGCTGAAGAATTAACATAACAAACCACTTGAACTCCGGGAACTCTCTTTTTATAGGCCCGTAACCCCTCTACATCAACCATATCTGCCATAGGGCAACCTGCATTCAACTCTGGCAATATGACGACCTTATCAGGGGATAAAAGAGCAGCACTTTCCGCCATAAAATGGACTCCACAAAAGACAATCACTTCTGCATCAGTGTCAGCCGCTTGTTGACTTAATTGGAGAGAATCTCCAACAAAATCAGCAATATCCTGAATCTCTGGTCTCTGATAGTAGTGGGCCAAAATAACTGCGTTGCGTTCTTTTTTTAGTTCCTCAATTTCTCTAGCTAAACTTTCAAATAAATCGCGACTTATGCTATAATTCATATCTTTACACCCTCTCTAAAGTGACTTAACACAAATAGCCAACGCCTTAAGCTTCCACTTAAGTTAAAGCTTTTTGCTTTGTCAAGCCTTCTGCCCATGGACTTCCCGATCAGAAATCCTGGTCTCTTGGTTCTTCTCATCAACAAAGACAACCTTTGGGGTATACTGCCGAGCTATTTCATCGGTTAAGACGGCATAGGAAATAATGATAACTTCATCTCCAACATGCACCTTACGGGCAGCAGCACCATTTAAACAGATTACTCCGGAATTCCTCTCTCCAGGAATAACATAAGTTTCGAGTCTTTCTCCATTATTATTATTAACAACTTGTACCTTTTCATTAACTAATAAGTCTGCCGCTTCCATTAATGCGCTATCAATTGTAATACTGCCTACATAATGAAGATTTGCTTCTGTTACAACCGCCTTATGAATTTTTGATTTCATCATTGTTCTATACATTGTGCTTAACCTCCACAACCTTATTATCAATTAAACGGGTTGTCCCAAATTTAACGGCTAAAGCAATTAAAACTGGTCGCTTAATATCTGTCACTTCGGTCAAGTCACTTGCGTCCCTAACTTCAACATAGTCAATGACCCCTTGACTTTTTAAGGTTATACTCTTTATTATCTGTTCTTCAATTTCTCGAGCTGATTTTTGCCCCATTTGAATGCTTCTCTCGGCTTCATTAAGGCTCTTAGACAGAATTAAGGCTTCCCGCCGTTGTTCTGGATTTAAAAAGACATTTCGCGAGCTCATCGCCAATCCATCGTCTTCACGCACAATGGGAACAGGACAAATCTGAATCGGAAGATTGAGATCAGTAACCATCCGTTTAATAATTAGATACTGTTGATAGTCTTTCTGACCAAAAAAGGCCATATCCGGTTGAACAATATTAAACAACTTATTGACCACCGTTGCAACGCCACGAAAATGCCCAGGACGGTTTGCTCCGCAAAGCATCTCATCCAATTCTCCGACCTCTACAAATGTTACCATTTTCTCAGGATACATTTCCTCAACGGTCGGATGGAAAAGGATATCAACCCCAGCTGCCTCGACCAAAAGAGCATCACGTTCTATGTCTCTGGGATAACGCGTCAGGTCTTCATTAGGGCCAAATTGTAAGGGGTTAACAAAAATGCTCACTACCAAGAATGCGCCCGTTTTCTTGGCTTGATCAATTAATGTCAGATGCCCATGGTGTAAAAAGCCCATAGTTGGGACGAAAGCAATTTTTCGCCCCCGTTTTTTTTCTTCGGCTATAATATCCTGCAGATCAGAAATACGAGAGGTTCTCTTCATTCGACATTCCACCTTTCTTTAGGAAAACGGTTTAAGCAATTATCCCCCAAGCAAACTTCTCAACATATCAAGCTCTTCTATAGAATAACTTAAGCCTTGAATAGATCTCTTGCTTTCCCCTAACTCTAAAGCTTTCAACCCTAAACCCTTATAAATCTCTGTAAGCCTAGGCGGCAGTTGGTCTAAATGTCCTTTTACCACTTGAGCATCTCCTCGGGCAATTGGACCAGTTAACGCTTGAGGCAACCCGACTCGCTCTAAATTAGAAAGCGTCCCTTGCATTAGTGGCAATAATGAAACTAATGCTTCGCTTCTTGGAATACCCGCCTCGGCAAAAAGGTCTACCGCCATGGAAGCAAGCACAGCCAAATAATTTGAGGCAACTACTGCACCGGCATGATAAAGAGTCTTTTCGCTAGCCAAAATCTTATGCGGGATACCACCAAGATCTTTTACAATATCTGCTCCTAGTTCCTCTTCCTCGCCTTCTACGCCAAAATGAGTTCCTGACAGGATCATCAAAGCATTCTCCACACTTGCAAAGGCTTGCAGAGGGTGTAACGATAAGCACCTGACCGGCAAATCTTTCTGAACACGTAAAATTTCCGAAGGAAGGGATCCCGAGCAATGAATCCAGACTTGGCCTGGAACAACAAGGTTCTTGGCGACCAGCTTTTCTGCAATCAAAGGGATTATCCCATCCTGAGTCGTAACGAATAAACAATCAACTGCTGGCACAAGTTCCTCTAACTGCAAATGATCCTTGTTGATAAAACCTCGAAAACGTTCGTAAGAGAGACGACTTCGGGTATGAACCCCTACGCACTGATGTCCCGCCTTCGTTAACTGTACCGCCAAAGCAGTTCCTACAATTCCTGCTCCAATAACCCCAAATTTCATCCCGATCTCCTTCTCATAATGAACTATGCAATCCAGTAACTGTCGAATAACAAAAAAAACACCCCCACGAGCGTGAAGGATATCGTTCCCTCCGTCTCGGTCTTCAAGATCCAAGCGGGTTAATTATTTAACTAAAAAGCATATGTCGAACTAATATTTAGACTCGTACTAATTTTATCATCTTTCTTATAATTCTGACATTGAATTAAAATTATTTAATCTAATTAAGTACAATTCATGGTTTGATATTGTCCAATTAGATTCATTGTTTATTTGTGGTCAGAGGATAGACCTTCCCTTCCCCTTCAACTTCATTTATTGATCTTCCGGAAGGCAAGATGAGTTCCGGAGCTATTTCCCGCAAAGGGGCAAGCACAAAAGCTCGTTCTTCTAAATACGGATGAGGCAATCTTAACTCTTCAGACTCACTAACCCTATTATCATAAATAAGCAGGTCAATGTCAATCGTCCTTGACCCCCAATGTTCTTTGCGAACTCTCCCTAGGCGAAGTTCAATTTCCTGACAAACATGAAGGAGGTCCAATGGTTCTAAGCTTGTCTCGATTTCCACCACCTGATTCCAGAATAAAGGTTGATCTAGTCTTCCCCAGGGTTCGGTTTCATAGATACGAGATGCCGTAATAACTCTAATAGCTGGGCCTTCCAAAGCTGAAATAGCCTCGCTGAGATAATATGCTCGATCTCCCAGATTACTTCCTAATCCTAAGAATGTTCTCATTCAATCACCTGCTCCGCCAAATCTCCACTGAAACATCTCTAAAAACACCTTGGATAGGCGCTTGTGGTTTATGCACTTCTACTCGTAGCGACTCGCAGGCAAACTGATCCAGTACTCTCTGGGCAATTTCTTCCGCCAAGCGTTCTATTAACAGATACCTGCCTTTAGTTACGCATGTTTTAATCACTTGATATACTTCACCATAATGAATGGTATCATCCACGCTATCTGAAGAACCTGCCTTCTGCAAATTATGAAAGAGATCCAGATCTATCAAAAATCTCTGTCCTAATGCCTGTTCTTCCGGCATTACCCCATGATACCCATAAAATTCCAGTCCCCTTAAATGGATAACATCATGCCCCGACATAGCCAGCTCCTCTCTGTCCCCTTACAATCGCATCTGCCATTTGCATTGCTCTTTTATTAGCCTTAACGTCGTGAACACGAATGATATCCACTCCCGAAACAATCCCTAAAACGCTGGTGGCCAACGTCCCTTCTAAGCGCTCATTGACGGGTAGGTTTAATGTATTTCCGATCATTGACTTACGCGAAGTTCCTAATAATACCGGACGCCCTAAGGTCTTAAATTCGGCCAAGCGAGCCATGACCTCAAGATTTTGGTCCGTCGTTTTCCCAAATCCGATTCCCGGATCAACAATGATTTGATCCCTCTCTAAGCCATAGGATTCTGCTAATTCAATGCTCTTTTGTAAAAATGCAAAAATATCGCCTATTAAATGATGATAGGCCGTTCCAGCTTGATTATGCATAACAACAACAGGTACTTGGAAATCACCGACAACTTTAGCCATAGCCGGGTCTTTTTGCAATCCCCATACATCATTGATCATGTGCGCGCCTGCTTCAAGAGCTTTAGCCGCTACACTAGCTTTGTAGGTATCTACTGAAATGGGAACACTTACTCGTTCTAGCAGCATCTTCAATACCGGTTCTAAGCGCATCCATTCCTCTTCGGCACTTATGCCCGAATAGTTTGGTCGTGTTGACTCCCCGCCAATATCTAAAATATCTGCCCCATCTTCTATCATAGATTCTGCCTTAGTGACAGCGTCTTCTAGGTTATTGAATTTACCACCATCAGAAAACGAATCCGGAGTGACATTTAAAATTCCCATTACTAGGGTACGCCCCCCCAGAATAAGTTCCTTTCCACGGCAATTTATACTACGGATATTGGCCGGCTCTAAATCAGTCAGAAGTTGCTTAAGAGCATGTCCAACGCTCTTTAGTCCAAATGGTTGTGCCAGCACCTTCTTCGCCAGGTGCTCTAATTGCCGGACTGTACCTAATAACATGACATCTGTTGCATCTATGTTATTAGTTATTACCTCCCTGTGTACAGCAGCATCCCCACCAACGGAAAGCATCTCTTGTTTGAGAATATGGGCTACTCGCAACGGAACCTGCTCTAATTTTATAGCACGCCCTATTCCCTTGCCGGCCATTTGGGCTACTCCTCCCGGATCGGATCCTATCTGTGTCAAGGCTATTTTAGATTCTTGCAAATTATTAATCGCAACCCAGCGCATCCCATATACTTGCATTGTTGCCTCCTTAATACATAATCTGCTTCATCGCAGGCTTAAATTTGTAACACGAACTTTGAGCTCCACAATATCGACAATCTCTGGACCAATCATCGGCTCTAGCTAATGCCTCACCTAATCGGCTTAACTCATCATTATGGTGTAGCCGATGTTCGCGAATCCCCTCTAAAATGACTCCGATATCCTCTGAACTAAAATCACATTCTGCCAGCAAAGGGTATGCCAAACGAGCACTTGCCTCGGCATGATCTTCACCCGTCTGATATTCAACCCAACGTCCAATATCATGAAGCAATGCTGCAGCATAAATTGATTCTTTAGAGAAATGGAAATCTCCCTTTTCTAAGAGGTAAGCATATGCTACACGCGCAACATTTAGTCCATGCTCAAAGCCATGTTTACAAAAAAGTCGCTCTTTCTCTAATTCAACGTTTTTTAGCAAATAGCTTGCAAAATCCTTATGGTCTATTAAACGATTGACGCGTGCCATTGAATACAAACTATCCCACACCCCTCATGATCGCCATTCTTAGCGGATTCTACGACTCCTGAGAATTAAAGTTTTTCGCTTGTTTAAATGTATACGACCCTTTGAAGGATGGAATTCGCAAGGATTTTCTGGCGATACTGACCGTCATCCCTCTCTGCTTAAGGGTCACAGCTTCAAGTTCGGAAAAATAATCCATAAGGGTAGCTTGATCTCCAATCGCACTTACTTCGTACGGAACCCCCTCCGACCGGTTCACAGGTACTTGATTTACCAAGATGGTTGAATTTCCACTTATCACAATGGCCGTGGAACCAACGACTCGTTGATCATTGATACTAATTGCTTCCGCTCCCGCCAACTTCAAAATATTGATCATAGTTGCAATATCATTGGTGTTGAGGGGAAAAGCAACTTTATTATTACGGTCATCGATACTGATCAGTATTCCCGGGCCTTCAACTGCCTGTGTACCATCAAGCATTTGCAGTTGTTTTAAGTGTACCAGAAGTTGAGGATCTGTTCCTACCTGTTTACGTGCCACATCCAACCTTGCCGATAACTCCTGATGTTCCTTTTGGAGCTGAGCATTTTGCTCTTGAGAATTTTGAAGAACCGCCTTCATTTGGCTCATACGTTGTTCGCTAATTTGTTCTGCGGCCGATACATTCTTTTGTGTTTGGGCCTGAAGGGCAATTAAAAAGCCTAAAGCAATTGCTACCATAGTAACCGGTAAAGCTAAAGTTCTTTTCCAACGCTGCATTATGTTCCCTCCTTGACAGGTTCTGCATAACGGTATTCTTTTAGTTTGCCAGCCGGAGTTATGATATTGTCTAGTACTTCTAGCTTCCGAGTTATTCCATACTGCTCCTGAAATTCCCCCAGTCTATCCCAACCATAAAACTTCAAAGCCGCAGACAGATTATGAGAATCACCTATCGCTCCAATCACATAAGGAGGCATTTGTCGAGTGCCATTAATTTGAATAAACGATCCCCCGCAGAAGACCTCTGTATGGGTGGTTACACGCTGTCCATTAATAGCGACGGCTTCCGCACCGCCATTCCATAGAGCATTTAAAATTTCGCGAATATATTCCTCATGAATATAATACTTATTCTGGTCTTCGTCTCCAGTAGCTACACGTGTCGAGTCATCTAATGTAATTTGCACACCCGGCCCTACAAGTTCTACTAAGCCGGCATTCATCATCGCCTCATGTACTTGCTGATTTAATAAAGACGACGCACTCTGGCCTTGGGCATATTTGACTAACTCCTCTTGGATCTTGGCATTCTCTATTGAGAGTTGTTGGTTTTCTTGTTCAGTTTTAATTAGACTGGGAACAGCTGTTTCTTGAAATGTCACCTGACTGCCCGCTACTCCCTGGGCCTTAATCAGGAGAACAAAGAGAAATCCAAGAAGAATTGTTGATAAACCCAGTAGAGACCGCTCCTTTTTATCTAAATGCATTATTACACCTCCATTTGCCACTGCTACTTGAAAAAAGGACACCCCTGCGGGCGTCCCTTCTTTTATTCACTCAGCCATTCTTCGCCGGCTTTTTTGTAGTCTATAAGTTCCTCAGGCTTGAAGTAAAGGGCAATCTCACGTTCAGCACTAGCGAGAGAATCTGAACCATGTATAACATTTCTGCTGATATCCATCCCATACATTCCTCTAATAGAGCCGGGATTAGAATTTGCCGGGTTTGTCGCTCCCATCAGCTCACGAGCTAAGGCAACAGCATTTTTTCCTGCCCAAACCATCGCCACCACAGGAGAAGACATGATGTAACCAACTGTTGGCTCGAAGAACCCTTTGCCCCTATGCTCTGCATAATGTTCTTCCGCCAAGCCCCGGTGCACTTGAATAAGCTTCATACCTACGAGCTTAAAGCCCTTTTTTTCAAATCGACTAATGACCTCTCCCACTAATCCCCTCTGAACTGCATCTGGTTTAAGCATAATAAATGTGCGTTCTTCCATCCTACGTCCTCTCCTTAATTCGAAACTTCTATAATCTATTGAATTTTATTAAACGCATCTTCAATTGTTTGAGCCGGCAATTCTGAATCTTGTTTATCTTTTATCTCAAGACTTTCTAATCCGTCAACGGATTTCTCACTGCCCTCAATCCTTTGATCGAACTTTTCCATTAACGCTGCAAAATCTTTGACATCAAGGGTTTCCTTTTCCATTAATGCCTGTGCAATGGCATGTAACTTGTCAATATTTTGCATAATGAGATCTTGAGCTTTCTGATAGCAACTATCAATAATGCGTCTGGCCTCTTTGTCGATGGAGTATGCTACAGCATCACTATAACTGCGGTCACGAGAAATATCTCTGCCTAAGAAGACTTGTTCTTCTTTATGGCCAAAAGTAAGTGGACCCAATTCCTCAGACATTCCTAATTCTGTAATCATTTTACGAACTATTCCTGTGGCACGCTCCAAGTCATTTGAGGCGCCTGTGCTGATTTCATGAAGCACTACTGCTTCAGACACACGCCCACCAAGCAGCATTACCACTTGATCAAGCAATTGTGACTTGGTCATATAATTTCGATCTTCCTTTGGTAGAAGAAGTGTATAGCCTCCCGCTCTCCCGCGCGGAATGATGGAGACCTTGTGTAAAGGATCAGTATGAGTGAGAAGTTCCCCTAACAGTGCATGCCCGGCTTCATGATAAGAAACCAGCTTCCTCTCAAAAGGACTAATGACTCTGCTTTTCTTCTCCGGCCCAGCAATTACGCGCTCAATGGAGTCTTCAACAGCCTGTTGTTTTATCTGAGTTTCATTCCGCCGCGCGGATAGAAGAGCAGCTTCATTTAAGAGATTCGATAAATCAGCACCAGTAAATCCAGAGGTTTGACGAGCAATAACCTCTAAGTCAACGTCTTTTGTCAGCGGTTTATCCTTCGCATGAACTTTGAGAATCTCCTCCCGACCTTTAACATCCGGGACATCAACAATCACTTGCCGATCAAAGCGGCCGGGACGCAATAATGCTGGGTCAAGAACATCCGCTCTATTTGTAGCCGCAATGATAATGACTCCATCATTACCGTTAAACCCATCCATTTCTACAAGAAGTTGGTTCAGAGTCTGTTCCCTTTCATCATGTCCTCCGCCTAAACCAGCTCCCCGTTGTCGGCCAACCGCATCAATTTCGTCAATAAATACGATACAAGGAGCATTCTTCTTGGCTTGTTCAAATAAATCCCGAACTCGAGACGCCCCGACTCCAACAAACATTTCAACAAAGTCTGAACCACTTATGCTAAAGAATGGCACCCCAGCTTCTCCGGAGACCGCTCGTGCAAGTAAGGTTTTACCCGTTCCTGGAGGTCCGAAGAGCAGAACACCTGTAGGAATCTTAGCACCCAACTCATGAAACTTCTTCGGAGACTTTAAGAACTCAACAACTTCCTGAAGCTCTTCTTTGACTTCGTCGGCACCAGCTACATCTGCAAATGTCACTTTTTTCTTATCTTCGCTAACCAAGCGGGCTTTGCTCTTCCCAAACTGCATCACTCGGTTGCCGCCGCCTTGACTTTGCTGCATCATAAAGAAAAACAAACCTACAATAACAATGATGGGCAACATTGTAGTTAGAAGACCCATCCACCAAGGAGACTTCGGTGGCGATTCCACAACCAGTGGAAGGCCGTGAGCATATAAATCTGCTACAAGTTGCGGGTCAGAGGCAAGTCCGATAACCTCATGTTTTTTCTCGTCTTTCAATGTAACGGTATACTTAGTGGAGTTGTTGTCAACAACAGCCACCACACTTTTAACCTGATCCTCAACAACCGCCTTTTTGAAAGCGTTATAATCCAGACCTACCTCTTTATTAACAGGAGGGGTCGACCACTTTATTAAGACTATTGCCATGAGAATTATAAGTATATAAATTGCCGCATTCTTTAAGACCTTCAAATATGGTCCTCCTCTCTAGTTAAGAAGCTACTTCAATTAAGAAGCAATTCTTCATATTATACCATGCAGTATCAGTTTTTACAATGAATTCAAATTGCTAACACCCCTTCGTGGTACAAGAATACAATAGATTTTTTCCCCATTATAACCGAAATGATATAGCCCACTTTGGCGAACCCCCGGGATCCATAGCACCTCGTTTCCAAGAGCGACTAAAGGTATTTTGCTCCTCTCTTTCTCTCCTATCTTTGCCTCCTGAAAAACCTTTTTAAGCGGCTTATGGCCAACACCGCGAATCCAAATCTTGTCCCCTTCTCTCCGATAGCGGCACACCAATGACTCTGCAACAGATGTTAAGAGGTCACGGCTAAAGACTGCCATCTGATATTCAAGTCCTTCCTCCGTTTTTAAGGAGGTAAGATCCTCCTCTCCCAGAAAGCCAATAGCTATGTCAAGTTCGGGAATTTCTGTCCACTTTTGCATGAATAACGGGGTTTCTATGTCCAGCCCCGGTGGAGCATCTGCCTTGTCAACGCCCCTATTTAATCGCACTTTATTGGGCTGAGGAGGGCTAAATATCAATCCTTCATTTGTAATCTCAACTTTCAAGCCCGGCAAGTCCTGCATCCAACCGAGCCTTGCCTGAGAAGACATAATCTTACTAATATAGGAAAAACCTATTCCTCGAGGCTCCTGGTTGACTTGCATCGCTGCCTTTCGCAATAAGCGAGAAAGTATGGCGGCAGGTTCTTTAAATACATCCAAAGTAAGACAAGTGGTTCCTTTAAGATCTTCTCTGTGATAACGAAGCCAAGCAGCCTCCACTTGTGTCGTTAAATACTCTTCATCCCAACGCAAGAGCTCTCCAGTACGCCCTAAAATCTCCTGAATGCGGGAATTGTAGCTTCTCTCTAATTCTGGCAGTAACTCTAAGCGGATACGATTCCTTACGTATATCGGCTCTTCATTCGAATGATCAAGGGCATAGGGAATTGCTTCTCTAGTACAATAATCTAAAACACTTGCTTTGGAAAAGGTAAGCAGAGGGCGAATAATTGAGTCCTTGGTAGGGTACATTCCAGCTAATCCTGCCGTTCCACTTCCTCTAAGCAGCCGATATAGAATCGTCTCAGCTTGATCTCCTAGGTGATGAGCCGTAGCCAATAGAGAGCATTTATACTCCTCCATGTCTGCTTTCCAACGGGCATATCTCCACTCTCGGGCGGCTTCCTGAAACGATTTTCCACTCTCTTTAGCATATTGCTTTGAATCAAACCGATGAATAAGACAGGGAAGCTTCCACTGGTCAGCCATTTCTTGAACCAAGACCGCTTCATCATCAGACTCTTTTCGAACCCCATGATGTACATGAGTTAATACAAGAGATATTTCTTTGCCCGATTCCTCCTGTACATATCTCCAAAGGATATGACTTAAAGCCATAGAATCCGGCCCGCCGGATACTGCAACCATAACTTTAGTTTTCGAAGGAATTAATTGAGGCAGTATGTATTTGCGCAAATGCTCGTACATCTTGCGCCTCCTTTGTTCATTACTTATATCTTTCCACTGAAAAAATACTTTATAACTTATCTTCATAAACTAGTTTAACACTTTCTCTAAAAACAAACACTCTTTGCCCATAAAATTGTAGTTCCTTTGATAATCAGTAAGCCAGATGCGATATCTTTGGCTTTTAAAAAGGTTAACTCTGAAATTCTTTTCAGGGACATATGCAATTACCCATTCAACAAATAGAAAAAGCCCTGATTTCTCAGGGCTCAATTCTTTCAAACAAAACCATACTTTTTAGAACAATCCACTTACCTTACCAGTCTTTGTATCCACATCAATTCTTCGGTAAGCTGGGTCTGAGCTTGTTCCTGGCATTAAGCTAATTGCACCTGCCATTGGGCAAAGGAATTTTGCTCCTCCGTAAACTAATACATCACGGATAGGCAGTCTCCAACCTTTAGGAACACCTTTCAGTGCGGGATCATGAGATAAACTTAAATGAGTTTTTACCATCATAGTTGAGAAATCAGCATAATAGGGATCTGATTCAAATCTCTTAGCCTTAGCTTCAGCCTCAGGTGACCAATCGACACCGTCTGCACCGTAAACTTCCTTAGCAATAAGCTCAACACGTTGACGAAGGGGCATTTCTAGTGGATAGAGGCATTTGAAATTGGACTCTTCTTCGCAGGCATCCATAACAGCATCCGCTAACTCTAAAGCGCCATCGCCGCCATTGAGCCAGTGATCTGAGTGGGCACAACGAGCACCCGCAGCTCCAACTATCTTCTTGATCAAGTCGATTTCAGCTTGAGTATCTGTATAGAACCCATTAATGCAAACAACAGGTACAATACCGGATTTCTTAATGATTTCTAGGTGATGTAATAGATTCGCACATCCCTTTTCAACCAGTTCGAGATTTTCCTTAGTGTACTCATCAGGTAATGGACGACCCGGTACCACTGCGGGTCCGCCACCATGCATTTTAAGCGCCCGAATTGTTGCCACGAGAACAGAAACATTTGGCTTTAAGCCACCCAGACGGGCTTTAACGTTCCAGAACTTCTCAAATCCAATGTCGGCAGCGAAGCCGCTTTCAGTAACGTGATAATCAAACATTTTCAGACCAACCCGGTCCGCAATAATAGAGGATTGCCCGATTGCAATATTAGCAAAAGGACCTGCATGAACCATAACCGGTTGACCTTCAGCAGTGTAACAAATAGTTGGATTAATGGTGTTCCGCATCCAAGCAGTCATAGCGCCGTCAACTTCTAAATCTGCAGCAGTTACAGGTTGACCAGTTTTATTATAAGCAACTACGATTTTGCCAATCCGCTCTCTGAGATCCGGAAGATCTTTAGCGACAGCCAAAATGGCCATTAACTCTGATCCAACAGCAATCCCGAATTTTGACTGCATTTGGAAACCATCTTTTTTACCGCCAATACCTATGATAATATTTCTTAGTCCTTGAGCAGCGTAATCGATAACCCAGCCCATTTCTACATTTTTAGGGTCTATGTCCAAACGCTTCAAGCCTCTTTTAGCTAACTCTTCATCCGTATAGTTAGCCTCATGCTGCATCCGGGCATTTAGGGCAACCATGCAAAGATTATGAGCGTTCATGATGTCATTAATATCTCCTGTGAGTCCTAAAGAAAACTCAGTCATTGGAATCAAGAGGGCGTTGCCACCACCTGCAGCAGTACCCTTAATATTCATGGTTGGGCCGCCGGAGGGTTGACGTACTGCGCCACCAACATTCTTGCCTCTCTTAGCCAGTCCTTCAATAAGCCCCAGTGTCGTTGTAGTCTTTCCTTCACCGAGTGGTGTTGGAGTAATTGCTGTTACTTCAATATATTTGCCATCAGGTTTATCTCCAAGGCGCTCCATCATTTTCAGAAAGTCAACTTTAGGGGTTTTTCCATAGGGGATTATTTCCTCTTTCCTGAGGGATAGCTTTTCGATCAATTCTTCCACGGAAGGCATGTTTTTCTCGGCCTCTTCGGCAATCTGCCAGTCTTTAAGTTTTGTTGCATCCCAAGCCATTTTTAAATCCGCTCCCTTATAATAAATTTCTACTTTCCCTAATAATATGGAAAGCTTTCCCGCACCTCAGTTAACAGTAGTATCTAAAAATAGTCAATCCCTTCGCAGCCTCCTAATCAATAAGAATTAGTATATTCCACAAAATGTATTTTTATTTTAAGTGAAAAATACATCGCAGAGTTAAAATTTTCCCAACAATTATTTCTGACTCTGGGTGCCGGGCGGTCTTGAAATAGACACAATAGTTTGATTCGACACGCATTTCTGATATCCTGCTTTTACTCTAATCTTTTAGGCATGTTTTCCACATCAAAAATATCAGGTACTCCAAAAGTTTTTTCGAATGACCATGACTATCCCATCATCATCCAAATCCCCCCCGCTTATTCTGCGAGCTTCCTGACCAATAAGATCCGCCATTTCCTGAGATTTATCTAAGGGGGTCTTCTCTAAAAACTCCATAATCCAGTCCCCCCCTTCCTTTATAACATCTTGCACGCCATCGGTTAACAAAATCAGCGCTTCCCCACTCTGCATATCCATTTCAATAATGGGAGTATCAATCTGGTTTAAAATACCTGCCGGAAGGCTTGATGATTCGATTTTCTTAACTCCATCTTGTCCAATCAAATAGGAGGGTGATGCCCCTACTTTTATTAACTTCAACCCGGTAGATTCTAAGTCAAGAATGGCCATATCAATTGTTACAAAGCTTTCTTCGGGCGATCGCAATACTAAAATGGAATTAAGTGCTTGAATAGCACCCTCAGGCTTAAAACCCGTTGTTAACAGTTGCTCTAGAAGGGTTAAGGCCGTTGCACTCATCTTCGCAGCATTTTCCCCCACACCCATTCCATCACTCAGAACAAAGGCGTGTTCTTTTGATGAGAAGGCAATCGAAGCATAATTATCTCCACTCATTCCGTTTCCGGTTTTAGCAAATGTGGTTATCCCTACATCTAGAAAGAAGCGACGCCGACGTGCTAGATTTGATGGTTTTACTACTTCCCAGTTATGTTGTGTGTGCAGCTCTTTCGCCAAGTTTCCGATAACTTGTGAAACGTTGAGAAATTGCCTGGACAAGGCCTCTTGATTGCCTATCAAGCGGCGTCGCCATGTTTCTTGGCTCCTTTCTTGCTCAATAATAAACTGAACTCCCAAAAGCATCTCTTTTAATCGTCCGCAGTGTCGTTTCCACTCAATTGGTAAGGATTGCAATTTTATATCTGTTTCTTTTTCTACCAGGCCAAAAAGCTCGAAAAAAATATGGTATGTTTTGTAAAACTCTCGATTCCAACATACATCCATTGTCGGACAGGAATGGCATACTCGCTCAACCAGGACATTCATTAATTCCGGAACCTCAGGACGCATCTCAAAAGACTCCGCTTCTGCAGCCTGATAACTCATGGCAATCTGATCAAAGATCTCCGACAAAGCCTTAACTTTAGAAACTGTTGTCTCAACTTCCGGTATAACTTTAGGCTTTAAAAAATTCTTTTCCGGTGTTGCTCCTGGCCAAATCAAAAAGAGAAACAGGCCTACTGTTGAAGAAATAAGCTGAGAATAGATTGCCTCCTGTCGCAGGAAAATAGTAAGCATCAGCATAACCGCTATAAAGGCTGTCCCTATTCCCAGTTTGCCGAATCGCCGGAAGGCTCCGGTACAAAATCCTGCCAAACCATATATTCCCGCATCAATCAGATTCTGAGTACTTATAGACAATTGGGGCATAAAACCGAGCAGTGCTCCCACACCTGCTGCAGTTCCGGCCCCATATCGTTCTGAAACAAATAAAGTAAAAAAGCTCAATAAGACAATAGCAAAATTAATTCCCATGACTTGAACCCCTTGGAGACCGCTGATTACACCAATTAGGATAAAAAGCCAAGCAATACCTTGTTCGTTTTGAAATTCGCCCTTCCAAATTACTTCCTTATGACATAAAGCAAACCAATAAATAATTGAGCATCCTCCTACAATCATCCCCTGCAGAGCAACTATCAAAAAGGCATAAGGATCAGGATCTGTAAAGGTAATTGCAAGAAATGAGACTAAGGCTGTCATAACGCTTGTTGCTGCAACCAAATAAGCCCCTTCATGATTTTTCTTCCGCACTAAAGGTAAAATAACCATCAAGGAGGCTAAAACAGCTACACTTTTTAAAACGAAGGATATGTCATTTAATGATACCATACCGATTAAAATACCAAGTATACCAAACGGAAATCCTTTCTCCCCTCTAAGTATTAATGCTGCCCCAAAAGCGACCCCAAAAGGGTATAACTCAAAAATGCTTCCTCGAGCCAACACCCCCCCTAATAACATGGGAAGAACCGCACTTTCAATGGAAATTCTGCTTCGCAGACCTTGATCTAGTTTCAGTGTCGCCCACTCTGCCATAATGTCACCTCTTAACCATTTATTGGTAATATTATAGCTTAAATTATTGGCAAAGCTTGTCTAGTAACGTCAATAACGCACAGAAACTTTCGACTTCATTCACAGTTAATCTCTTAAAAATACCGAGATGTTCTTTATGCCAAAGAAATATTCCAGCATTTTAGTAATTGCCTCAAATCAAAATAAAATAAAAAACCGCCTTTCGGCGGTTATATTAGTAACGACTTGATCCTCTACCTCCACGTTTAGAGTCTGTGGCACGACGAAATTCGGTTTGACGTTCATCACTGTCTTTTATAAACTTAGCCAATTTATCCTCAAAGGACACAGTCGGCGGAAGACGGCGTTCACGACCCACATTACGAACAGTGGGGTTTGCTTGTTTAATAGAGAGTCCTATTTTCCCTTTTTCGTCAACGTGAATGACCTTTACTTTAACATGGTCTTGTTCCTTTAAGTAATCTCGAACGTCCTTGACATAAGCATCTGCGACCTCCGAGATATGTACTAGTCCGGTAATTCGATCCGGCAATTCAATGAATGCCCCAAAGTTCGTGATCCCTGTAACGACACCTTCAACAATACTGCCAACGTCAATGGCCATACGAAGCAAACTCCTCCTTGTGATGATCTATCTATACTTATCTATATTATATGCAGTAGATTTCATGCCTGTCAAGGTTAAGAAGACTAATGTGCAGTACTAATTCTTGGGAGAAATGAGAATTTCACCTTGTTTTACAAGGCCTAGCTGTTCTCGGGCTAACTGTTCAATGTAACTCGGAGTGTTTAAACGAGTAATCTCTTCATTGAGAAGTTTCTCTTGTTTAAGCAATTTAGCCTTTTCCTCATTCAGCTGAGCCAGTTGACCGTCTACCCTAGTTCTAAGATTCCAGATCTGCCACATCGAACTCCCGACGATTATCATGACTGCTAAAAATATAAGAATGGAGCTTTGACGAATTCGGACTCTTTGGTAATTTCTTGGGTTAATCTTCTGACGAGCCCTCTTCATCTAATTCCTCTCCTCCTAACCCAAGTTCCGTACCTGGAATAATACACACAATTTCGTACCCCTTACTTCTTGCCCGGGTTAATAACGTAGCAACTGAGCTCTGACTAAGATGAAGGCGCTTAGCAATGTCCTCTAAAGATCTTCCACTTTCTTTGAGAATTACAGCTTGGCGTTCCCGAAAACTAAGTTTTTCCAAACCTCTAATTTCTAGTTGCACCCCGGCACGCCCTTGCTTAAAGTTATTCACAATTTGTGGATATACTGTGGACATATTGCCTACAAACCATGTACAAACTACTTACAATCTGGGATAATAACTCCATTATAGTCACTAAGCCTTAAGGAATCAATACCCCTGGAAAATTTTAGCCATTTGTTCGTGGGGGTAACAGAGTCTTCAACCATTCCCGCAATTTGATTTTCGTGTTTACAACTCTCTTAAAAAAGATAACTTCTCCAATTCTAAAAAGAAGCAAACTTAACCATTGTAAAATAGCGAAGGGTGGTCGCATAATCAGTACTAAGCCACGAATAGGAATCCTAATGCCTCTTTGGATAAGCTCCGCAAGAAATGCTATAAATCTATAGAATCCAAAGAAAGCTCTCAAGGCAAACCGGCTTAAAACTCTCAGGTACAACCCTAAGCCCAGCAAACTCCCCCAAATAATATACAAGCGGAAGTCAAGGGCATTAGCTCTTTCAAAATAGTAAAATAGTATTACCATCGCTATTAGTGAAAAAGTTACGTCCCCGAAAAACGTTAAGATTTGCCCCCAGTTTTGCCAGCGACGAAAAGAACGGTAAAAGTCAAAAACTAATCCCACAGTCGCACCAGCGAAGATTACCCAAAAAAATGTTTCGAATTCTGAGATTGCCCTTCCTCCTCTCCCTCTAATTCTAACAAGCTTTGGGAGGAATCCATTTAATCCAGGTCAACGAAATACTCTGTTCAAAAATCCACGACGTGAAGCATTCCCCGAACTTCGATGATAGATTAAAGCACCCACCGACCCCTGAAGATCAACTAAACCTTCTTCAAGATTTAGCAACTTGATGCTTAACTGATCCCCTTTGACACTTAAGATCCCAAGTTCGGTTTCCAGAATAATTTCCTTGGGGTCAAAGGACTGAACCTTTCGGATCCCCGACAATTCGAGAAGTTCTCGGTTCTCCATGACAAGGCGATGCCCTTTGGCAGCTTTTTCGACCATGCCCCATCCCCCTATCTCTTTTTCTTCTATAACCCTATTCAGCTTGCCCGAACTTTAGACATTAGGAATTAGTTTTTAGTTGTAACGCAATTCATTCATATTAGTCAGACCGCAATCACTCCAGCCGATGAAATCATAACTCTGTTCAACTCGAAGCTCACCTTTGAGAGCATCTGACCTCGCCAACCACCCAGATTCTCTTCAAGGTACTTAAGTGAATCACGTACTTTTAAGCGATAATCCATGTCCTTTCTCCCTTCCAGTCCCAGATGATTATACTCTGATATTAATTTAGATCTTGATAGCTTTCTTGAATTATTACTGACGAAAGTGAAAGGGCCACCTCCTATTGAATGTTCTAAACATTCAATAGGAGGTAGCCCCTTATACTTTCTGCTGTATTAAAAAACAGAGCCTTTAAATTAAGACTCTGTCCTTCTTTCATCTCGAATCAATTCGTAGAGCGTCTGTGCTTCGTTAGCTTTAATACTGTTCGGAGTTGACAATACTTGAACTTCAATCACTCGATTAGCAAACTCTAAAACTATTCGATCCCCCATTTTGACCTCTGCCGAGGGCTTAGCAAGCCTTCCGTTAATTGAAATTTTTTCACCAACACAGACGTCTTTAGCCACCGTCCGGCGTTTTATTAGTCTAGATACTTTCAGATATTTGTCAATTCGCATATAACCCCCCCTTTATAGGTCTTTGGGTCAGTCGGCTTCGTTTACATCCTGCAAAACCAGCTAATTCGTGCAACCTCACAATAAACTTTGGGGCAAGACAAATCTTGGCAGATATACAAAGTCAGGTTCCAGAAAGACCTGGAACCTGACTTTATCACCAGTCCGAAGACTTATTTTTGTACCGCGTCCTTAAGTGCTTTTCCTGCCTTGAAGCCAGGCACCTTTGCAGCAGGGATTTGAATTTCTTCCTTGGTTTGTGGGTTTCTCCCTGTCCTTGCCGCACGTTCTTTAACTTCGAATGTCCCGAAGCCAACTAGTTGGACTTTTTCACTTTGTGCCAACGATTCCTCAATTACTTCGAAAACAGCTTTAACTGCTTTCTCTGCATCCTTCTTGGACATGTCGGCTTTCTCTGCAACTGCGCTAACTAATTCAGCCTTATTCAAAATGAGTCCCTCCTAAATAACTGATCTACTACGTAAATTATATTTCGCGATAAAAAACCATTCTCCTGCTTTTTTTGGATTAGATTACTCCATATTACCACTTTTTTCTTGGGATTTTGCCTTTTCCCAGAAAACATCCATCTGTTCAAGAGAAAGAAGCTCAAAATCAATCCCATTTTCTTTGCTTAACTCAACCATTTTCAAAAAGCGTCTCTGGAACTTATGTATAGTATCCCGTAAAACTTCTTCAGCATCAAGCTTTAAAAACCTAGAAAGATTAACGACTGCAAACAACAAATCACCGAACTCTTCACGAATTCCAACCTCATCAACTAAAGCATTCTCCAGCTCTTTTAATTCCTCCAGCACTTTAGCCCAAGGGCCTTCTATATCTGACCAATCAAATCCTATTTTTCCTACTCTGCGTTGTGTAGAAGTCGCCAACATAAGAGCTGGTAAACCTTTGGGATCACTAAAGAAGTCAGACTCCTTATATGCCTTGTTCTGTTTCTCCTTTAATTTGATTTTATCCCAAGTAACAATGACGTCATCCGCGGTCTCTGCCCTTTCCTCTCCAAAAACATGAGGATGCCGACGAATCATTTTTTGAATAACTTCGCTCAAAACATCTTTAAGTCCAAAGGTACCTGCTTCAGTGGCAATCTGAGCATGAAAAACTACTTGCAATAGTAAGTCTCCCAACTCTTCGCACAAATTATACATATCTTGTTTCTCAATAGCATCGATAACTTCATAGCTTTCTTCAATTAAGTATTTCTTTAATGACTCATGAGTTTGTTCTCTATCCCATGCACAACCTCCTTCCGAGCACAAAGTTTTCATTACTTTGGCCAACCTATTAAAAGAGGTGACCTCTGTATTGGGCGGTAAAACAATTGTTGTCAAATGATCGTATTCTCCATGATCCATTTCATAAAGCGGAAGCCTGTCAATATGTTCGTAGGTTGTCCCTAAGGCTTGGACAACATAAACCCCGGCATCATCAGGATAGACTTCCATAAGATCCAATTTGACCTCAGAAGCAATTAATTTATTATACACTTGGGGAACAATGAGCCACTCCCGCCCCGTATGTTCGAAATCCTTAAGGGCACTATAGTTTATTATGGAGACTCCATCGATTGGGTCGAATTTCAAAACCCTAAAAATCTCATCCACAAAACTCATAGCTGGATGGATTACTACATCATACTCTTGCGCAAGTCTTTCTCCAATTAGTTGTACAGTCTTTTCCGCAACCATGGGATGTCCGGGTACGGTATAGATAACCTCCGGGCTTTTACTTAATTCCTGGCGTAGATGCTCAATTATCTTTTCATAGACTTCCTCAAACGTATTTTCCTTTGCATAGATTTTATCAAATGATTCTATACATACCCCTTCGGCCACTAATTCTTGCACACAAGGATGCTGATCTGTGCGCGCAAAGACTTTATTAGCACTACAGATACGTCGATAGTTTCCAAGGGTTAACTGCTCTAGCCCAGCCGGGCCTAACCCAATAACATGAAGACACGAAGACATTTTCGGTATCACCTCTTATATATTTTACCACAAACTTTCTTGGTCAGTATAGCTAAATCACTGGTCTTCCGCTTTACCGGCATGATATTAGGTCAAGAATGTGATGGAAATCCTGCTATTTATACACTAACAAGAATTGACCTGTGAGTTTACCTGATATAAAAAAAAAGCGGTGAGACCGCTTTGTCAAAGTTTATGACATCTACTGCAATGGGATTTTCCCAGATTTTATGGAGAACCAGTCATTCTAAGGCGATTTATCCTTAGCACCTGGGGGTTGCGCCTTTAGTATGTTGAAAATCTCCTATGCCTAATATAGTCCACGATAACTATGTAAGTCTATGGAATTATGTTTTATTGTTCCATTTGTTTGGCTAAGAATCCGGCAGCGGTCTCTACCAATTTAACTTCCAAGTCACCCATCTTCATATTAGCATCTTTGGACATTAGTATCACTGCACCAATTGGATCCCCTTGGGTAATAATAGGTGCAACTACTTCACTCGTAACTTTGCATTCCTCATCCTCATTATCTGGGCATGTTTTACAAGAGGCATGTTCTCCTGCTATACCTATTTGTATAGTCTTTCTTTCTTCCATTGCTTGTTCTACCGCCGGGCCAATTGCTTTATTCAGATACTCTTTCTTTGATGCCCCAGAGACGGCGATAATTGTATCTCGGTCAGTGATACAAGTTATATGCCCCGTCGCCTCAAATAATGAGTCTGCATATTCCTTGGCAAACTCTCCCAATTCGCGGATAGGGGAATATTTTTTTAATATCACTTCTCCTTCCCGATCAACAAAAATCTCTAACGGATCTCCTTCTCGAATACGAAGAGTCCGACGAATTTCTTTTGGTATAACGACACGACCGAGGTCATCGATTCTTCTTACTATACCTGTTGCTTTCATAGACGCACATTCCTCCTTTGTCGTTTTCGAATCTTATTTCGTCTTGTCCTTTTTGCTTCTGTAGTTTTATTTGTAAATTCAATGATAGTATATATCTAGGGATTGCCAATTATTCATTATTTTCCAATGTAAAACAAAAGAAGGCATCTTTACAATGCCTTCTTTCCCCGGTTTTCCTAGCTTATTGGCTTATATCCTTGGGAATACTCTATTTTTGCATTTTTACGAAGATCGTCAAAATAGGTCTGAAACTTTGCGTCTTTAGCTTGGTTCAAGGCGTCCTGTCCTACTTGACCCTTCACCTTTTCGTATTCTGGAGCCGCTGCAGGTGTATGAGCTTCAACTTTAATTACATGATACCCAAATTCGGTTTTCACAGGTGTTGTTGAATAAGTTCCTACTTTTTGAGCAAAAGCCGCAGTTTCAAATTCAGGAACCATTTTTCCCTTTGTAAAAGATCCCAAATCCCCGCCAGACTCTTTAGCCCCTGTTTCAATGGACTTTTCTTTAGCAAGCTCTTCGAAATTAACGCCCGTATCTAATTGAGCGATGATTGCTTTGGCTTCATCTTCAGTTTTAACTAAAATATGCCGAGCCTTTACACTTTCAGGTTGACTGTAATAGGCAATATTTTGATCATAAAAAGATTTAATATCTGCATCACTCACTGTAACATCATTGGTAATTTTTCCGTAAACTGCCAAAAAGTTTCGTAATTCAGTTTCTGACATCCCTTGTTGTTTAAGAGTATCTTGAAATGTCGCTTCATCACCCATGTTCTTCTTAATAGTTTCCTCTTGCTCTTTTACTTTTTCATCCTCTGGATTAAGGGCGAGCTTTTTAACCTCTTGGGCCATTAGCTCCCCTTCGACCATACGATCTAACAATTGACTCTTGATCTGGGGTAATGCTTGTTTTCCTTGGTCAGTATCGAATTTCATACCCTGTTTTTCATAAATTTTTTGGGCCTCTTCAACACGAGCATCATAATCTTTCACTAAGATTGGATTTTCGTTAACTTTAACTGCCCATTTACCTCCAACCAGCGAAGAGCACCCCGTGGTCACAAGCATCAATGCCAGCACTCCATAAATCAACCCAACACGGGACCTTCTCATATAGACACACCCTTTCAATTAGACGTGAGAATAGTATATCAAGGAGTTGTCCTTGAAGCAATGTCGCAAAATGTCGAGAGTACCCTGCGAACTGCCTCAATGGCTGCTTCTTGACCAAGGGTTCGAATACGTATCTTGCACTCTAGATTTCCATTAGGCATAGTTTTAAACGACAACGGATAGGGGGATGCTGACGCCACGGACATCAGATGTTCACCGGTCAAGAAGTCAATATTAGCTAAGAAACGCAGACTAACGTTTTGTTTGGCCTGCTGGATTTGCTCGATTTTCAACGAACCAGCCAATAATTTTATGCGAATAATTTCAATAAGGTGTTCCACTTCTCGGGGAGGGGTTCCAAAACGATCGACCAGTTCATCCACCATCTCACTAAGTTGACCCTCATCACGCACCATAGCTAAGCGTTGATACAATGATGCTTTAGTTTGATTATCAGCAACATAGGTATCCGGTAAATAAGCATCCACTTGCAGCTCAATGCTGGGTTCTATGGCCTCTTCAACTTTCTCCCCACGAAGTTCCTGAACTGCTTCTTTTAGCATCTGACTGTACATTTCAAATCCTACAGCAGCCAAATGCCCGTGCTGCTGAGCACCAATTAAATTCCCAGCACCCCGAATTTCCAAATCTCGCATTGCTATCTTAAAACCTGCTCCATATTCTGTGAACTCACGTATAGCAGCCAAGCGTTTTTCGGCAATTTCTGTAAGAACCTTTTGAGGCTTATACAAAAGATAAGTATAAGCTTTACGATTGGACCGTCCAACCCTCCCTCGCAGTTGATAAAGTTGAGATAATCCAAAATGATCTGCCTCATCAATAATCAAAGTATTGGCGTTAGGCATATCCAGCCCTGTTTCAATAATTGTTGTGGATACCAAGACATCCATTTCATGTTCTAGAAAATCCAGCATAACTTTTTCTAATTCTCTTTCGCGCATTTGCCCATGGGCTACTCCAAACCTCGCTTCAGGCACTAATTCACTCAAGAAACGGGTAACTTGATCCATATCCTCAACTCGGTTATGCACATAGAAGACCTGTCCTCCGCGTTGGATTTCACGACGAATTGCCTCCCGTACCACATCAGCTCTAAATTCAGTAACATAGGTTTGAACAGGATAACGCCCTTCCGGCGGGGTCTCGATAACACTCATATCCCGAACTCCCACGAGGGACATGTGCAAGGTTCTGGGGATTGGGGTTGCGGATAAAGTCAACACATCTACATTTCCTTTTAGGGTTTTAAGTTTTTCTTTGTGTGCAACTCCAAAACGTTGCTCCTCATCGATTACCAATAACCCTAAATCATTGAATTTAACGGCTTCTGAAAGGATACGATGTGTCCCCACTATTATGTCAATCTTCCCATCTGTGAGTCCCTTAATTATTTCCTTTTGTTCCTTCTGTGAACGAAAACGGCTTAGCATCTCTATGCTTATCGGATACCCAATAAAGCGTTCTTTAAAGGTATTGAAATGTTGTTGAGCTAGAATTGTGGTAGGAACAAGTACCGCTACTTGTTTGCTATCCATCACAGCCTTAAAGGCCGCTCGAAGAGCAACTTCTGTTTTTCCGTAGCCAACATCTCCACAAAGCAACCGATCCATAGGTCGTGAACGCATCATATCTGACTTGACATCGACAATACTCTGGAGTTGATCTGGGGTTTCAACGTAGGGAAACTTCTCTTCAAATTCATTTTGCCAGACATTATCCTGGGAAAAAGCATAACCTTTAATAGCTTCTCTTTGAGCATATAGCTTTACCAGATCAATAGCCATTTCCTTGACAGCACTTCTTGTCTTCTTCTTGACTTTATACCATTCTGAACCGCCAAGTTTGTAAAGCTTCGGCAAAGTTTCCCCGGCACTCCCCAAATACTTCTGAAGGAGATGGAGCTGGTCTAAAGGAACATAAAGCCGGTCTTCCCCAGCATAACGAATCCCAAAATAGTCTTTGGCAATGCCACCTACTTCTAACCGTTCAATACCTGTAAATTGACCTATTCCATGATGAACATGAACTACAAAGTCTCCGGGCTTAAGATCCGATACAAAAACATTCTTCGGAACCGGTGCGTTTGGTTTTTTTCCAGCAGCCTTACTCTCTCGTTTATAGATTTCTGCTTCGGTCAGAATAACAAGTTTCCCCAGAGGCAACTCGAAGCCCTGATCAAGAGAATATGGATAGATATAGACATTTCCTTCTTCAACTGGATCCTGCAGCTCTTTACGAGCTGCAGTTACTCCTCTATCCTTCAGGCCTTGAATCAACCGTTCAACATGATCCTCATCTCCAACAAATAGCGCAACCACGTTCCCTGCATCCTTGCGATGTACAATCTCATCAACCAATTTACTTGTTTTTCCCATAAAACCTGTTAGAGGTCGAGCATTAAGGTTAAAAATTCGCTTGGGAGAAAGCCCAGGCGCCTGCCTGAGGAGAGTAGAAAGTCCAATCAAGGGATGGTGCTCTCCAAACTTCAATAGCTCCTCGTAAGCAATATATTGTGACTCTGGGTGAACAATTCCTTCTCCATTTTCCAATTGTTGTGTGAAATCCAATAAACGCTCATTGGCTTGAAACTCCAACTGTTCTTTTAGACGCAGTGGCTCATCCAGTACAATAAAATGGTCATTGGAAAGATATGAGAAAAAGGGAACGAGTGGTGTATTGACTAAACTTAAAAATGGATAAACATTTTCATCCAGAATCCCCTGTTCAAGGCGTTCTACTAAGAAATCAACTTTATTTTGTAGGTGCTCAGCGGCTTCTTTTCGCCCTGAGCGCTGCAACCGTCCAGTGGTTTTGCGAGCCTCAGCCCGGATGGCATATCGAAGTTCTCCTAACTCCTCCTTGGTAATGATATATTCCATAGCAGGAGAAACTGAGACCTTGTTCATCGAACCGGTAGATTTCTGATTTCCTAAATCAAAGGTTCGGATTGAATCCACTTCATCATCAAAAAACTCAACTCGTACAGCCCCGCCATCCAAGGGGGCAATATCCAAGATTCCGCCCCTTAAAGCAAATTGCCCCTGTCCTTCTACAGTCTCTACTCGTTCATATCCTCCGGTAATAAGTAAGGACAGAATGTCAGACAAGTTGTACCTTTGGCTAATTTCAAACGTCAAAGTAAACTCCCTCCACCGTGAAGAAGGGAATAAGAGACGTTCAACAGCAAGGACAGAAGCGACTACGGTACATTTTGGGTCATGTGACAATCGATTTAATACACGAATTCTTTCGGAGGTAGTTTCTTTGCTTCTACCCAATATTTCAAAAGGAAGCCATTCAGTAGTTGGCAGATGTATAACAGTCTGATCTGAACACCATGTCCGCAGATCATTAACCCACTTTTGAGCTTGCTCCTCTGAATATGTCAAAATCAACCCCGGCCTTGATCTTTGAAAAATCTGAGAGACAAACGCTGCCTTTTGACTTCCTGTTAAATCATAAATCATTTGGGGCCATTCTCTATGACTTAAGGATTGATTAATCTCCTTAATATCGAGCCCCCGTCGCAGATAACTATGAATAGTATTCAAGATGTCCATCCTTTCGGGTATTAAAGAAACTTAGCTAGAGTTCATTATTAATAACAATTTATTCTCTTTACGACATTCAAAAAAGATGAACGCCCGCTCAAGGGCCCCCATTTACCAGCCCTAACGCCAATCATAGCTGCGGCTGCGTTCATCAACATTTTATTCTACCTAGTCTCTAAACATGATCTAGGATTTAAGATTAATGGTATACATTGCGCGGCTTAGTTTCCATATCATGCAAACAATCCGTACAAAGAGCATAGGCTACGTTACCAATGATATCCATTATAGGATCCGAGTTATTGCCGGTCAAGTCATTTAATTCAATCTCACCAATAATTCGATCACAAGCATGACAAACCTTAAAGATTTTCATCCCGTAATTCACCTCCCTAGCTAGTAGAATTACCCCTAGGATAGGAGGTTATACTTTGATCCTACCGATGATACAAATTCATGGCCCGACTATATTCCTCTTTTATCCATAAATAGCTAGCTTTTTCAGCCCTTTCTAATACATCATCCAACATCTGCGATTCATCATTTGAAAAAGGAGCAAGGACGTATCGGGCAGGATCCCACTCTTTTGGCGGACGACCAACCCCCAATTTAAGTCTCCATAACTTTTCAGAGCCTAGTTCGGCCTGAATAGATTTAATACCATTATGCCCTCCTGCACTCCCTTGATCACGCAGACGGAGTTTTCCAAGGGGCAAATCCATATCATCTTGTACTATTAGTAAATCATTCAGCGGAATTTTATAAAATTTAGTAAGCTCAGCTACAGAACGTCCGCTTAAATTCATAAATGTTTGAGGCTTTAAGAGAAATAATCGTTCTCCCTCAATTTGCCCCTCTGCCACTAATCCTTGGAACTTGGAGCGAAATTGCAGATTATGAACCTCTGCAATAAGATCAATCAACAAAAAACCGATGTTATGGCGAGTCTCTTCGTATTGAACTCCAGGATTTCCCAGGCCCATGATGACCTTCATCTTATCTCCTCCAAAGCATATTCATGCCACACTTTGAATACATTCTTTAAGAATAGGAAACGAATTCACACTAAATAGAGGGGGTGAACTATGAAACCCAGCAGAAAATTTCTATCCTTACCCATTATTTCCCTCCAAGAAGGACAGCAGCTAGGCTATGTAAAAAGCTTAATTCTTAATGCCAGCACAAAATCCCTTGCAGCAATTGTCGTAGACCCTAAGGGCTTTTTTAAGGATCAACGAATTATACCCTATTCAAAAGTCGTCAGCGTTGGCGACGATGCGATTACCATTAGCAAGGAGTCTCACGTTGAAAAAACCTCCAGCATGCCTGAGTTATTAGATTTAGTCAAGGAAAAGCTGACCATCATCGGAACAAAAATGGTCACAGAAACCGGGAAAACCCTTGGAACAGCAGAAGAGTATTATATTGATCCAAGTACCGGTAAAATAACAGAGATTGAGATTTCCGGCGGCAAGTTAGAGGGCTTTCTTAATGGCAAGGCGTCTATTTCGGCAGATTACATTACCACTATCGGCCATGATGTTATTATAAGTCAAAAAGGAAGTGAAAATGCACTTAATGTATCAGACAAAGGCCTGAGTAATTCCTTTAAAAATCTCATTCATACAACATCCAGCCTAGCCTCCGACACCACTCATACTATCAGTCATTATTTTAAAAAAGACAAGGTTAAATCTGTCTCTCAGCTCCCCGATACTAAAGAACTGGTCATTGTTCAGCAAGCCAGCCCAAATCTTCCAATTGAGGAGGAAAACGTCTCAGAGGTGCCTACACCCAAAGACCCCCAGGGATAAAGCCCCGGGGGCCTCTTTTTATGTTTTGGCTCTATTGCCTCAGACAATAGGTCCAACTTATTAACTAAAAAGTTTGCTCACTGAGAGATCTTCATGAATCCGAACTATAGCTTCCCCTAATAATGGAGCTACTGACAAGACTTTAATTTGGGGAATTACTTTCTCCCTTAAAGGTATTGTATTCGTCACGACAAGTTCACGAATAACCGAGTTAGCCAAGCGTTCCACAGCCGGTCCTGACAATACAGGATGAGTACAACAGGCATAGACTTCCTTCGCTCCCCGCTCAACCAGAGCCTGAGCTCCTTGAGTAATTGTCCCAGCTGTATCAATAATATCATCGATCATAATAACAGTTTTACCTTTCAACTCGCCGATGACATGCATAATTTCCGAAACATTTGCTTCCGGTCGTCTCTTATCGATAATGGCAAGTGAGGCACCAATCCGTTCAGCCAAATCTCTTGCCCGGGTAACACCACCTAAGTCAGGAGACACAACGCAAAGATTTTCCAAGCCTTTTTCCCTAAAGTATTCTGCCAAAATTGGGACACCGGGCAAGTGATCGAGTGGAATATCAAAGAATCCTTGAATTGCAGGAGCATGTAAGTCCATAGTGACAACACGGTCTGCCCCAGCAGTTGTTATAAGGTTCGCCATCAACTTTGCAGTAATAGGGTCACGAGCCCTAGTCTTTCGCTCTTGACGTGCATAACCATAATAAGGCATAACTGCCGTAATTCGACGTGCTGACGCCCTGCGTATAGCATCGATCATAATCAGCAATTCCATAATATTGTCGTTTGTCGGGTAACATGTTGGCTGAACAACATAAATATCTGCCCCTCGGACACTTTCATCAATAGCTAAACATGTCTCTCCGTCTTGGAAACGTTTGATTTTGGCTTCACCGAGTGGTACTCCCAGATAGTCTACAATTTCTTGTGCCAATGGACGATTAGCATTCCCACAAAAAATTTTAAATTCCTTTGCTGCCATGCCTCTTTTTGCCCCCTATTTAATCTTTTCGCGATGCCAATGTTCCTTGATAACTTGTTGGCTCCGTTCAACAACCAAGGCCTTTGCCGGAACATTCTTAGTAACAGTAGACCCTGCACCCGTGACCGCATATTCCCCCACTTCGACAGGAGCAACTAAATTAGTATTGCTGCCAATAAATGCATGATCTCCAATCTTGGTGGGATGTTTGTTAACCCCATCATAGTTACAAGTAATCGTTCCCGCTCCGATATTAGCAGATTTCCCAACATGCGCATCCCCAATATAACTTAAATGGGGCACCTTGGCTCCAGCTTCAATCCAGCTATTTTTAATTTCGACAAAGTCCCCTATCTTGACTCCAGGTCCTAGCTTAGTTCCTGGACGCAAGTAACTGAACGGACCAATATTACAACCTTCACCTATTTCCGAATCCCTAGCGACGGTGTAAGTTACTGCGGCACCACATCGAACGATACAATCATCGATGGTTGTCTGTGGCCCAATAACGGCATCCTCTTCAATGACAGTTTTACCTAATAATCGTGTAAACGGCAATATTGTCACGTCCTGAGCCAGTTCTACATCTATCCCAATAAATGTAGACGAAGGATCCACAATTGTAACTCCCTCGGCCATCCAATAGTCTAAGATGCTCTTACGTACAATTGCCTCAGCCTCAGCTAATTGACCACGACTATTAATACCTAACGCTTCATAGGAACTGGTTGTACTATAGGTTAATATTTTTTCCTGATTTTTAAGGAAAATATCAAACACTTCCGTTAGATAATATTCCCCTTGGGCATTCTGGGTTGTAATCTTTGACAGTGCAGCTTTTAATGCCGATCCCTTAAAGCAGTAAGTCCCCGTATTTATTTCCTTAATCTCTCTTTCCTCTGGACTTGCATCTTTTTCTTCAACAATCCTAACAAGATCCACACCTTTTTTAATAATCCTGCCATATCCAAAAGGCTGCTCTATAAAGGCTGTCAAAACCGTAGCACTGGCCCCCTGAGCCTGATGCAATTCAACCAGAGCATTTAAAGTCTCGGATCTAAGCAACGGTTGATCACCGCTTAAAACAAGAACTGTCTGATCATCTTCTACATAAGGCATCGCTTGCAGAACTGCATGTCCGGTACCAAGTTGTTCAGTTTGAATGACAATCTCCGCTCTATTATTTATACAGGCTTCGACACTCTCCCGACCATGTCCTACAATAACCAGCGGGCGGTTAACCCCAACTTTGCCCACCATATCCAAGACATGTTCAACAAGAGTTTTTCCAGCCAATGTATGCATAACTTTCGGCAACTTTGATTTCATTCTTGTACCTTTTCCTGCTGCCATAATCACCGCTACCAAATTAGACATAATCTAATTCGCCTCCAGCTCTAGTTTAACCTCTACTTATTTTATATACCCGTAAAAGTATAACTTTCAGATGGCTTAAGTGCAACTAAGACTTTTGTAGCAGACCTCAAATCTAATTTATTCGCCAAATTTAGCGAGAATCCTTTTTTATTTTATTTACCATCCTTTTTATCTATGGCCTATAACTAATCAAATTCCCGCTATACAATAACAAAAAATTTAGACACGCTAAAGGAGACCCAACTGCAAGGTCCCCTTTAGCATGCCTAAAATATCTAAAATAAGCTATTCAAATGGCTTCTTGATAAGCTTTTAAAACCGCAGTCTGAATGACTTCTCTAGCAACAGCTGAAATGGGATGGGCGATATCACGAAATTCCCCTTCAGGAGTTTTACGACTTGGCATAGCTACAAAAATCCCATTCATACCTTCTACAACTTTGACATCGTGAACAACGAAAGCATTATCAAAGGTTACTGAGACTACTGCTTTCATTTTTCCTTCAGTATTAATCTTCCGAACCCGCACATCGGTAATATTCATTATGAATCACCACCCTTCCACTTCCGGGCCTATTCATAATAATATTCTCTGTATGGTAAAAAAATCCTGCCTCAAATTCAGGAAAATTTCTTTTAATTTAATTAAAATATCTTATATCATTTTTACAAAAAGACAGGAACAACTGTGGTTTTTCCTGAGTCAGGATTCAACTCCTTAAGCTGTAACAACGACAGATACCCTTCAACAAGCTTTGGCTCTGAAGTTATTTGTGCTTCCACCAATATACCAATACCGACAACATCAGCTTGAAATTCTTCCATCAGACTTTTGATTCCCAACGCTGTTCCGCCGGCTTTCATGAAATCATCAATAATCAGCACTCGTTGTCGTGCTTCTAAAGCTCTTCTAGAGAGGGACATTGTTTGAATACGTCGGGATGATCCTGAAACATAATTGATGCTGACCGAGGAACCTTCCGTAACCTTGTTGCCGCTTCGAATGACCACCATAGGCACTCCCAGCGCCTCTGCTGTAACAAGGGCCAAGGGAATACCTTTAGTTTCGATAGTTACTACTACATCAGGCTTCTTTTGTCGAAAGGCACCTGCAAATATTAACCCTAGTGGTCGTAGAATAGATGGATTAAACAACAAATCCGTCATATAAATAAAGCCACCCGCTAAAATTCGCTCTTTATCATTCAACCGTTCTGCTAAGGAATTGAGCACGGCAGTTGCTTCTTCCCTGGAAATCTCCGGAATATAACGCACCCCTCCGGCAGCCCCTGGAATGGTTTCAAGATGACCATGCCCGGAGAGCTGCAAACTCCCCTTGACAGCCATTAAATCCTCACTAATTGTGGACTTAGCTGTTCGAAATTGTTCGGCAAATAAGGCTAAAGGAGTCAGGACATTGGGCTTTAACATCAGCACTTGAGTGATGGCCACCATCCGTTCCGCTCTTTTCATTTTCTCCACGATTATTTATCCACCTTGTCCGGCTCATTCTTAATACTGAGTACATCAAACATGACATTCTCTGCTGTAACTATATGCGCCATTGCTAATGACTGGGCTTCTTCGCTATCATGTTTTCTTAATGCTTCAACAATCATTCTATGCTCCTCAAGAGCCAGCTTATTTCGTCCTGGTACCGCTAAGGAAGTGGCCCGAAAACGTTGGATTTGTTCCCTCAAGTTAGCTAAAATTTGAATTAATCGTTCATTGCGGCTGGCACTATACACCAAGGCATGAAAATCCGTGTCAGACTTTACAATCTGCTCTAAATCCATCTCGCCTTCGGCATTGGCTCGATAAAATAATACTCGCTCCATTTGTTCTAATTCATCTTCCGTAATACGTTCTGCTGCCAGCCCTGCTGCAAGTCCTTCAAGAGCTGAACGTATTTCGAAAACATCGGCGACATCTTTTGACGAAACCCCGGCAACATAGGCTCCCTTACGTGGAATCATGACAACAAAGTTCTCCAATTCTAATTTCCGAATTGCTTCACGTACCGGAGTTCGGCTAACCCCCATTTCTTCGGCTAACTGAATCTCCATCAACCTCTCTCCCGGTTCAAGAACGCCACTTAAAATCGCATCCCTCATAGACTCAAAAACAATCTCCCGTAATGGTTTATAACCGTCTAGTATTACCGGCAATAATCTTTTTCCCATCGTAATATCCCCTTTCAGAGAATTATTTTTAAATAGTATTAGTCACCCAAACGTGTTTAAAACCCCTTTTTCTCAACTCGGATGCAACTTGCCTTGCATGGTTCTCTCCTTGGGCAATTCCAAATACACTCGATCCGCTTCCAGACATTAAGGCTCCCGAACAGCCCAAATCCAGTAAAATTTTCTTATATTCTTGAATAATGGGAACTAGTTGAATTGAGGCAGGTTCCAGATCATTATAGAGAAGTTCCCTGATTTTCTCTAAAGATTTTTCTACTAAGGCCTGTTCCCAATCCGCTTTGCTTAATTGACCTGATTGCCCTAATAAATCAAACTGTCGATAAGCCTCCCCCGTATTCACTCCTAAATCTGGCTTTATTAAGACAAGATCTATTCTGGGAGCTTTAGGCAATGGCTCTAGCCGCTCACCACGTCCGGTTGCCCACATGGTTCCACCTTGAAGACAAAAGGCCACATCAGCTCCACATATACCTGCCAGCTTAAGCAGCTCATCAGTGCTAAAGGGTTCATCATAAAGCCGATTTAATAAACAAAGAGTGGCTGCGGCATCAGCACTACCTCCAGCTAATCCAGCCTGTATCGGAATGTGTTTCTCAATTTCAATCTCTATTCCACCGGATAGTTTAGCTTGTTCTAGAAACTCCATCGCTGCCTTATAGGCCAAATTTCCCGAACCACTTAATCTTCCACAACGACATACAACTTTTTCACCATAACGACGAACCTTAACAATATCGTGTAATTCAATGGATTGCATAACACTCTGAAGATCATGGAACCCATCTTCCCGGACACCATTTATGGCCAAGGCTAAATTAATCTTCGCATTTGCGAACATTGTAAGAAAAGATTCTCCCATATACATTACCTCTTCCGAACATTGCCAGAGTATTTCTTACTATTATACATATTTTCAGGTTGGAGTTCCAGCACTTCATTAGGCAAAATCTTAATAGAACAATAGGGGCGAAGATAATCCTCGCCCCTACAAAACTCTTTACTAAAACTACCCTTTGAATACTTTAAGTTTTTAAAATTCACCACCAACAACCCAATCATTCTGTGCTGGAACATACGATAAAGCCTTCTGCAATTCAAGCCTCTTTCTAATTTCTTCCTCAATCGGCTCTAGATGCTCAAAGAACATTACAAATGTGTCCCCAGGCGAGCAACTATCCAGCCCTCGACAAAAGGCATCTAACTCTGGGAGTACAACCATTATGTTCTTAGTATCCATACCACTGGCAATAGCTTCATTATACAGAATTTGAGCAATTTCACCGGGTTTTCGTCCCCGTAGATCCTGATCCTCACGAATAATTAGTCGTTGAAATCCTTTTGCTGCAATCCGCCCTACTTCTCTCACCATCTCATTAGGTCTATCTCCCGGAACAGTAATACAGCCAACGAGGGATTTTTTCTTAAAATTTTTAAGGGTCTTGGCAATTTCTGCAATACCTGCTGCATTATGTCCGTAATCAACAAATACATCCACACCATCGACCTTATATAGATTAAGCCGTCCACGATTGTGTTCTGAGTCTGAAGAAAACCCTTGGAGAGAATCTCGAATAGCTGCAGTACTTATCCCCAGAGCCCATCCTGAAGCAATTGCTGCAAGGGTATTTTGAATATTATGTTTAGCCTTCCCATCCCAGGTCACGGGAATTTGTTTTACAGAACAGATGCGATAAATCTGGGAGCCTTGACAAAGAAGTATTATACCTCTGCGCACAAAGACAGCTATTCCACCTTTTGCCAGGTGTTTTCGAATATGGATATTATCTTTTTCAGTGCTGAAGAAGATGACCCTCCCTTTAGTTCGCTGTGCCATTTGGACAACATACGGATCATCGGCATTTAAAACCACGTAGCTATGAGGTTTGACTACTTCAGCAATTAGGCTCTTAACATGAGCAATATCTTCAAGAGTTTCTATTCCGTATTGACCAAGATGATCACTTGAAACATTAGTAATAACAGCCACATCTGCATAATCATAACCCAAGCCCGATCGGAGGATTCCTCCCCTTGCGGTTTCTAATACAGCTACTTGAACCTGTGGGTGTCTCAAAACGACTTTAGCACTATCCGGCCCGGTCATGTCTCCTCTTGCCCACATTTTTTTATTAATAACTATCCCATCAGTTGAAGTCATTCCCACAAATAGCTTTTGATCTGTAAGTAACTTACTAATCATACGGGTAGTTGTGGTTTTACCATTGGTGCCACTGATTGCAACAATGGGGATGCGCCCGTTTCCGGTGGGGATAACTTGTTCTACAATAGCTTTCCCCACATCTCTCGCTTTCCCTTTACTTGGAAAATGATGCATTCTAATACCCGGAGAAGCGTTCACCTCGATGATACAGCCTTTTCTCTCCCTATAGGAAGCTTCAATGTCCTCAATAACCAAATCTATTCCAGCCACATCTAGCCCTACCAGCTTCGAGGCATAGACCGCCAGCTCTACATTATCCGGATGGACAAGATCCGTCACATCTTCTGCAATCCCTCCGGTGCTTAGATTGGCACTGTCCCTCAAGTAGACAACTTCTCCCTTTACCGGAACAGATTCCAGGGTTAAGTCTTTAAGAGTTAAGTTCAGAAGGACGACGGAATCAATTTTGATCTTCGTTAAGACCTTCTCATGATCATCTCCACGCAGCGGATCCAAATTAGTTTGGGCAACTAACTCTTCAATAGTGGATTGCCCATCTCCAATCACGTGGGCCGGCACTCTCTTGGCTGCCGCAATCAGCCGCTCGCCTACAACAACTAAACGGAAATGCTCTCCTTCTATATATTCCTCTATAATGACCCACTCGCCATAAGTTTGAGCTACCTTAAACGCTGCTCTGACTTCAGCTATGCTTGTGAGTTGAAGAGTTACTCCCTTCCCTTGATTACCATTCAAGGGTTTAATGACAACCGAAGTATCCATATCAATAAATGCTTTTACAGCTTCTTCTTCGGTTCGCACAATCAGGCCATATGGAACGGGCACTCCACCCTCACTAAGCACTTTCTTGGTCATTTCTTTGTCACAAGCGATATCCACCCCTATGCTTGACGTTGCATCTGTGATTGTCGCTTGAATGCGTCTTTGGTTACGGCCATAGCCTAACTGCAATAAACTTCCCTCATTGAGACGAGAAACTGGAATTCCTCGTTCCTCACAGGCCTTAACAATTACTTGTGTTGAAACCCCTAACTCGCACTTAGACATTTCGGATATAATTTGATTTACTGCCTTTGATACATCAAAGGAGTTTTCCTTTAAGAGTGTATCAACAAGTAAAAAGCCTAGTTTAAAACCTTCAATGGCACCGTTTTTATCTTCGTAATTAAAAATAATTTCATACCATCCAGGCTTATCTAATACAGCCATAGTTTTACCATATTTAATTGTCTGGCCAGCTTGAGTTAATAGTTCTATAGTCACATGCTCAATGACATGGCCGATAAGAGTTCCCTCATGTAAACGCTCTAGGAACCCTCCGCGTTTGCCTCTAGAGCAGTAGTGCTCCTCTAAGCCGGGTAGATGTTCAACAAGTCGATGAGGAAAATCACCCAGTTCATCAGTAAACCGTTCCGTCCATTCTTGGAGATCCACAATCGCTCGAATAATTGGGCGATGGCTGTACACATTAGCCCCTTCGACTGCATGGATTTCTCTAATCTCCATTTTATTATTGTTCCTCCTTAAGAAGCAATGGTTAAATATCCTTCACTAGTTTTAACCTTTTTCTCTCTTGGTATTCCTCTTAATTCTTTCAATTGGTCAAAGCTTAGAGACTCGCTGCTTAAGATCAAATCCATAGCCCTCAGATAGAACATGCATTACAATCGGGCTTAATACCAATGATTGGCCAGGAGTGGTTTCAGAAACATTTGTAGTGGTTGAAGTTGATGCATCAACGACAGTTACTGTATTGCTTCCTATCACTGAAAAGCTAGCATCTGATTGAACTAAAATAGCAGTATCCTCGTCAATGCCCACTCCTAGTACATAGGGATTCTGGGAAATCGCAGATAAGAGTCTGCCAATTCTCCCGCGTTGGGCAAAATGTTGATCGACCACTACAGAACGAAGGAGCCCCAACCCCGGAGCCATGGATAAAGTGTTTTTCTTGGCGGTTCCTGCTTCTCCACCGACAATCATCGTATCGGACATGACGGATGCTCCTGCACTTGTTCCTGCAATAATGATCCCGTTCTCATATAATAGTTGAAGTTTACGGCCTAGCAACGTACCGCCCAGCAATCCAGTAATTCTTAGTTGATCACCCCCTGTAAAAAAAATTCCTGTTGACTGTTCAAATTCTTTTTCAATTCCTTGTCTGTTAGCTTGTGTACGGTCTGAAACATCCAGAACCTGAACTTCTTTAGCTCCTAGTTGTAAAAACAATGAGTAATACTCTGTTCCCACTTGAAGAGGATACTCCGTCGCAGCGGTCAATACGGTAATACGTGCTTCTCTACCCCCTGATTCCTCAACAAATCTCTTTAAAATTTTACACTCATTTTTCTTATCTTCTGCTCCACCAATAATAAGCAGTTTTCCTTCAACACGTTCTGTCAAAACTGATCCCTCCAGTCTGACTTATTTTCCACCTAAAAAGGGTTTAATTATGCAAGCGAACATTCAGAAATTGCAAACATACCATGAGTTAAGAAATATATTACCTAAAGAAAGGGGCTAATACTCTATGCCCAACTACCAAATCTATATTTATACAGCTAGCCGATTGCTTGAACTCTATAAAGACAATCAACGCATTCGTTCATATTCTATAGCAGTAGGCAAGAAGTCTACCCCTACTCCTCCAGGCAATTACTATATCGCAACCAAAACAATGCAGCCCGGCGGAGTCTTCGGCACCCGTTGGCTGGGACTATCTATCCCTTACTACGGAATTCATGGTACCAATAACCCCTCGAGCATTGGGCAAGCTGTTTCAAAAGGTTGTATTCGTATGTACAATCAGGACGTAGAAGAGCTCTACCAAATTGTTGAAACCGAAACTCCCGTAATCATACAGGCATAACATCGATGCGCGGTGGCTACGCCAGACATGAGGAGGGTTGTCTTAAGACAACCCTCCTCATGTCTAAGATTATGATATTTAATAAGGGCTTCGCGGATAACCCCGTCGCATCTGTCCCCTCGTTTCTACCCCGCCTACTCCGTCAGTTCCCGTAATTGTGTGGGTTAAGATATCCTTTACTGAAACAATTTGATCTGTTGGGGTAAATGCAATTCTCTCAACAATAAATACTGGATCGAAAGCGTGAATTAGCATGCGTTTAGGCGATGAAGCAAAATTTGCTCCTGCCGATAGAATCGCCTCATAATTTGATTGACAGGCACCTGCAAAGATAACAAGTGCATCTCGATTATGCTGAAAACGACGAGCCTCTAAAACAGATTCCACAAAATATCGAGAACTGCGGTAGCTGTCCATATTATGAAAATCTTTTTTTCCTGAAATCAGCCCATCATGTCCTGTCAACACTAATATATCCGTAGGGTTCTCTTGCAATATTTTGCGTATTACTCTCGGTTGCTCTATTTCCGATTTACAAATCCCTTTAGCCTCAATTCTCATTTGACGATATGTCTTAATACATTGCTGTAAATATTCCTGATCTCCATCAAGTTGCAACACTCGACCAGGTATTTCAAAGAATTCTTTTTGATCGTCTAATTCTACTTTTCTCTGACTTGTCAGTTTGTGTAACTTTTGATAAATCATTTTATGGTCTTCGCGTTCATAATTTGCAACCTCTACAGGACTCTTTAACACAAGATCAGAGATAGGGGCATCTGCCAATAACCTTAAATTAAGTCCTTTAAGAATTACAGAGTTAGATCCTTTGCCTTTAAAATTGTTGCCCTGTATTTTATAAACATGGAAATAGACATCCTGCTGATGTGATAGACGTGCTACAACATCCCCAACCTGAATCATCAGTCTGACCCCCTCTTTGGTAATTCTAACATCGGCCATCTTAACTCTTAGCTAGAGTTTCATCATAGTTATGATAGTAAATTTGCTATATCTCCATATCCTATGTCGAACCTGACTAAAACGGCATATATTAGAATTATAACAATTTACCTAAAAGGGGGTCTCCATGATGTTCGCAGGCATCATTCCCGCCCAAAATGAAGAAAAGAGCATCTTGGCTGCCTTGACCACCATTCTGCGTCTTCCTATCAGTCATATCATATTAGTACTCAATGGCTGTACAGACCGGACATTTGAACTTGTCCGTTCAATTCCTGATGCTAGAATTCACACTCTCTATTTCTCAGACTCCCTGGGAATTGATATCCCGAGGGCAATTGGAGCACTCTATGCACTTCATTTAGGTGTTAAAGGGGCCCTCTTCGTCGATGGGGATATGTCGGGAGATATCTATGAGAATCTCGTTAAACTTCTTGATTCCATCGAGTCAGGAGTTGATGTCGCCTTAACAAATTGCTATCCTTATATTCCACATCGTCAAAAGTTGGCCAATCTAGTCTTAAGGTTTAGGGCAAAACTAAACCGTGAGCTGGATTTGTTTAAAAGCCTTGGCCTCGCAACCCCAACACACGGACCACATGCACTTTCCCAACGAGCTCTGTCCACTCTTCCCCCTGAAGCAATAGCAATCCCACCCCTTACCCTATATTGGGCCCAAAAAAACAGCCTGACTGTTAAAGTTGCTACATCAATTCCCCACGAAGCTCTTCATTCTCCGAGAAAACATCGTCGTCATGCCCGACTGATTGCTGAAACCATTATCGGAGATTGCTTAATGGGATTATCCCTTGTTAAAAATGAGCCTCCCTCTAGATCCTTGGGAAAACACACTTTATTAGGCTATCATCCTGAACGACGTTTTGATCTTCTTGAATACTGGGAGCAGTCCCTTAAGTCTGAAGGAATTTTCTTTGAACAGCATATAATTATCCCCGGATCTCCCCTGCCACCGCCAAATCTACCTGAAGCTTTCTAGTTGTCTTTAATTCCTTCTTAATCTTGGATCAATATTATACTTTTGAAAGTAATCTAAAATCTCTTCCTTTTCATCAGCTTGTACGTGTACAATTGGTTGCATCTTTCCCTCATTCACTCCGCTCCACTTCATGTAAATCGTTTGATTATAAGATTTATTTAAAATGGGATCTGTGTACAATAAATCAACAACTACGAAATGAGCATTAATATTAGATTGTTTAAGGTACATTTCGTCACTTGGTATATTCATTACCAGGCTTGAAGCAGCGTCTTTAGGTATTTCATTGACAATTGATGACTCATCATTATAAATCGGCTCTGCGGATAATTGTTCATCGAAAACGATAGTCTCACTAGAAAGATCAACCGCCGGGTGTACCCCCACATTATTAAATTTTAATTCTAAGCTAAGTTCATTGCTTATCTCTACTTTTGGCGACTCTTTGAGTACAAAATAAGGACGTGTCGTCCCTTGCTGAACTTTCCAAGCTGCAACTGTTAGGTATACTGTAACTAATGCGGTCAGCGCTAACACAGAAGTCGCAGACGTAGCAATAACGCTCGACCACTTTATTGAGCGGTGCTTACCTTTTCCCAATATTCCCTTCGACCTCCAGTATGTAAAAACTTAATCTAATTGATATTCCGAAAAATAGTTAGAACCTTTTTTATAGTTTTGGATTTTTTTTCTGTTTTATGCCCTCAAAATCAAATATTTTTGGCTTATAAATAATAAAAAGCCCTCCACACGGAGAGCTTTGTTCAATCCTACTTGTCTATAACCCATACATCCCTTTGACTACTAATCTCTATTTTTAAATAAAGGACTTAGTTAATACTATAAATTCCTCAATACTCAGTGACTCTGCTCGTCTGCCGTCTGAAATCCCCGCACACTGCATGCGTTCGATGACTTCCTCCTTTTTTAGGCCTAACCCACCGGCCAATGAGTTCCCTAGAGTTTTTCTTCGTTGACTGAAGGCAGCTTTAACAACTCGGAAGAAGTCTTTCTTATCAACATCAAATCCTGGATAAGGGCGGAGGTCTAACCTAATTACTGCAGAATCTACTTTAGGGACAGGCCAGAAAGAATTAGCTGAAACATCCATGATTTTTGTAACATTGGCTGATATCTGGACTGCAATAGATAAAATTCCATATATTTTAGTGCCTGGCCGAGCATTAATCCGATCAGCAACCTCTTTTTGAACCATGATCGTCATCCCACTTAAAAGGTCAGCTTGCTCTAAAAAATGCATGATTAGTGGACTGGTAATGTAGTAGGGTAAATTCCCTATCAAATACCCCATTCTATCACCCCATAAATCCCTTAAATTAACCTTTAAGGCATCTTGGTGAACAATTTCCACAGAGTGCTCCTTAAGTTCTTTGTATAAAAGATTTATTTTCTGTTGGTCTAACTCTATTGCCCACATCTGCGGTACTCTTGGCGCTAATTTACGAGTTAACACTCCCAGGCCAGGCCCAATTTCAACTAAAGGAATATCTGTTTGTAATAGACTTGCAGCAACAATTTCTTCAATTACTTCATCATTTATTAAAAAATTCTGGCCCATGGATTTCAAAGCTCGTGCCCCATGCTTTACCAGACGTTGAGTATATTCAGCGGCGCTCTCCATGTTGCACCTCCTTCAGTACTTGAAAAAACTCCTGTCGAGAAATTCCAAACCTGTTTAATCGATGGAGAAATTGTTTTGCATTACAATCTCCAATTCCTAACTTACGACCAAGTTCAAAGCGACATTCTTTAGCATGCCCGGTTCCTGCAAGACCAACTTGTATTAAATCCTCTATACTAAATTGACCAATTTCAAACTGCTCTTGCCGGATCTGCGCAAAGGCACGTCGAATTTCCTCCAGTGCTGCGTTCTCAACCCCAATATCCCCTTGCTTAGTTGCGACCTTTCTTGTTAAGTAAACATGCTTCGCCTTTGGTACGTGCCTTCGAATACGATTGCGGATCTGCTCCCCAACAGTATCTGGGTCAGTAAATACAATTACCCCTTGTCGATTGGCCGTTTCTGCGATGTATTCTAGTTTTTTTCTCGTAAGCCCATAACCATCAGTCCATATTATATCCACTTCACCAAGGGCTAAGCGCACTGCATGAGCGTCATTTTTCCCTTCAACAACTATAAGTTCCTTTATCATCTTGATTCCTCCGTTTTCAACTCTTATATCTTAACCGAGAATGTTAAAATACTCAAATAAAAGCCCCCACTTTTATGTGGGGGCTCAAGTTCTTCCGAATTATTTCTTTTCTTGGGTCTCTTTGTTCGTTCCGTAGGTTTTCAGAAGCTGTTCCCAAATCTGAGGATCTTCCATTCCTAAACGCCAGACGGCAACACCATGTAGTTTATACTTAAGAGCATCATCCATTTTTGCTCTTAAGCTGGCGATATTTTCAAAGTAAACTTCATGACGAATCCCATTTGCTGTGTAGGTAAATTGCGGGACTTTAGCATTCGGGTCAGTATGGATCTCTACTCCATGTTTCTTAGCCCTCTCAACAGTTTGGGCGTAAGACAGATAGTCTGGCATTGTTGGCTTATTGGTTCCCCAGTCAAAGGAGTAAACTGGCAGACCCATTACAATTTTTTCTTTAGGAATTTTTCCTACTGCAAATTTAATAACCCGATCAACCCATCCTTCCGATGCCACAGGTCCTTGAGTTGTTCCCAGCCCATGCTCATCATAAGTCATAAGAATGATTTGGTCAGCAGATTTTCCGATTGCTGCATAATCATAAGCTCCCGACCAAAGGTCAGATGGATAATCTGCAAATTTGGCAGGTATAGAAATGTTTAAAACTTTGTCCTTTGCTTGCAAGGCTTTTTTCAGTTCTGCAACAAAGGCCGAGAAATTGTCACGGTCTCCGGGAGGGGTTTTTTCAATGTCAATAGAAATACCATCCCAATTATCCTTCGTTGTCAGATTAACTAAATTTGTAACTAAGTTAGAACGCTTTCCTGGGTTTGATAACACACTATGAGCCAAATTCTCATCAAAGCCAACTGTCCCTTTTAATTTCATGTTATGCACTAAGGCATAGGCTTTGGAGCCATTCTTCTGAACCTGATCCTTTAACTTCAGATCAATGTCTCCAGTCGGAATGACTTTACCGTTTGCATCAAAGGAATACCAAAAAAACGCTACTTCATCCAACAGTTTTGCATTTTTTAATGTAGATTCTTTTGAGCTGGGTACAGGTCCTTCCTGGTCAGTATAAAAACCCATTACTACCCGCTTCTCGGGACCTAATACAGAATCACGTGTTGCTCCTGCTTCGGCTTCCGGCAATTGTGTTGTTTGCTCAGGGGCTTCCGGAGCAGCCGGTGGTTGAACATTTGTACATCCCGCCAAAGAAAGGCTTAAAACCAAGGCACTACTCGCTAATAAAGTCAGAAACCGTTTCATGCTTCACTTCAACTCCTTAATCTAGATTCGGTAACTGACTTTATCTTCCCCGCTTCAAAAAGAGGTTATGTATATAAGGATTGTACGTTAATATCCTATTCAAGCTAATTATGGAAGTTCAAAATAATTAGAAATACCTTTGGCAATTGCTCTAGATAGTTGTTCTTGATACCAAGTCTGTTGTAGCTTCTTCTGTTCTTTAACACTAGAAAGATAACCAACCTCTACAATTACAGCGGGCATACTAGTGTTTTTGATTATATAAAAATCTCCAGGTTTGGCAACCCTACGATTCATCCCATTTATTTTAATCATTTCTTGTTGTATTAATTCTGCCAATCTTTTTCCAGATTCTGATTTATAATGATAAAATGTTTCTGCACCGGAATTTTGACCTGTTTTAGTTGCATTGACATGTAGGCTTACAAATATATCCGCCTTCTCTTCCTTTGCCATTTCAATACGATGATTTAAATCAATTTGCTTCTTTGTCGTCTTTCCTTTAACTCCATCCGGAACATAATCAAGATCTTCCTCCCGTGTAAGGAAAACTTCTATACCACTTGGTTGCAACATCTCCTTAACTTTCTGGGCAATCTTAAGATTAATGGCTTTTTCATAGACACCTTGAGATGAAACTGCTCCAGGATCATACCCTCCGTGCCCAGGATCAAGCATTACTACATAACGGTTTTCAAATTGATTAATTACTGCTGCTGAGCCTTGCCAAAATACCGAGAGTACTAGTGTACCCATAACACCAATGACAAGTAAAATAGCTAGCTTTGTTCCAATAATCACCTTCGGCCATCGCATTTTAGCACTCCCCCAATTAGCGATTCTTTTTAATGATTATGTGCTGATAAATAAAGATATACTTTCTGTTCTCAACAAAAAAGAAGCCTTGGCTTGACCTAAGGCTTCTTCCCATTTATTGAAGTTGAAGTAACGGCTTAAAGTGTTATAAAAGGGCTGAATTTATTGAACATATACTGTGACGGTTCGAACTCCCCATGATAAAGCAGCTTGTTTAGAATCCATATAAAGGTCAATGCGCTCTCCACGAATTGCTCCTCCGGTATCAAGAGCTTGAGCATAACCATACCCTTCAACATAAACTGACTTTCCTAGAGGAATCACTCTGGGGTCAACTGCAATAATTCCTTTACCTACCGATGCACCGGTAGCAGTTCTCCCTCCGGGCATACAATACGCAGACGCTTTCATGACATAAGCCCGTTTAAAGCTAATGGTATTTCCCCCCCTCGAAATTGTCGTCTGTGTACCGCGGGAAACAACTTGATTTGTGGGAGGTTTCACAACCCGTTGGTTGAGTATTTCACGATCTACTTCTTTTCCATCCTCAAGTGTCAGTCTTACTGTCTGTTCTTGAAGACCGTTAGAGCCCCGACTGACTAGTCTATCCGGTAAGCCAAGGGGGTAATCAGCAGGTTGAGCAACTATTTGATAGGGGATCTCACTTTTTACGGTCTCAATAGGATGGGTAACTCGAACCACATTCAGTTGGTCATTAGGTTCCAACATATGGTCCAGAGCTAAAGAAATTCTATCTTCTGCCCCTAAGGTTATACCAAGCTTGTTGAGAGCGTCAGCCACAGTTCGTGGTGCAATATAAGTATCTATTTTTTTTCCGTCAGCACTAACTTTAATAGGGATTGATCTAAGTACTTGGATATCCATGTTATCAGTTACTGATTCCGATAATGCAACATTGACTTCATCCACATCTTTGATCTCAAGCTTATAACGTTCTGATAACTCGCTAAGAGCTTCACCTACTGTTTCTTTAGCTGTTCGGGTGTTAAAAATCTGACCATCAACTGAGAGATTAACTGGAACGCTACTTTGTACATCAACTGCCATCCCACTGGTAACTTTGGTATCTATTGAAGGACTCACAATATCTTCTGGATAAAACTCAATTTTCGACGAATGCTCAAGTGCCTGCCCTACTGTCCCATAAAGAGTTCTGATACAAACCTGTTTCCCATCTATATTGGCATTGATAGTCTTCACATTGTATAAAACCGTTATGCCTGCAACCAGTATGATACCGACCAAAGCAACTGCAATCTGAGCAATACGAGATTTCCGAACTAAGGTTACTACCTGAGTTGGATTCTTCTGAAACATTAAATCCCTCCAAAATCACTGATAACAACTTCATTTTAAGGCATAGGTGGTCACTTGTCAAAATATTTTTACATTATTTGGTATTTAAAATATGTATTCTTACTGGCTTTCGGCCCCAATCAATACATTGTCTTAGTGTTGAGAAAAAAACATCAATTTTATGGCCACGAATATTTCCGCCAGTATCGGCAGCTATTGCATATCCGTACCCTTCAACATAAACCTGACTTCCCATAGCTATTACTCTAGGATCAACTGCAATCAACCCTTCTCTCGGTTTAATACCTGTAGCTGTATTATTTCCCGTAAATGTATAGGCAGTTGCTTCAACGTTTATAGTTTTAGCAATACTCAATTTACTCAAATCCAATTCTAACTTGCCGGCTTCAAGCTTTGAGTTGTCAATAATAACCTTTTTCTTCGGAATGGGTTGAGTGTTTCGGAGAACGACTTCATTCTTTGGCTTTTTAAGTTCATAGAATGATTGAACTTGCTGATCTACAGGTTGTCCACCGATCTCAAAGGTCTTGATAACTTGACGTCTAGTGCCATTTTCCCCTTTTACCTGGATCTGGCTAGTTCCCGGTGGAATTTTCTCGGATTCAACAAATTCAGTTTTAAAGGGCAACTCCATATCAACTATTGCTATTTTACTCGTCCTTGACTCTATATCACCTGATTGTAAATTCAAGCTTCGCGATGCTGATTCATCAAGTACACTAGATTCCTGCGGGCTAAAGCCCCGAAATCCCCGGCTAATTTGCCTAGGCTTATTCAATCCTTGCTTAACTAAACTCTCACTACCTTTTTTAACTGTTTGAGTACCTTCAGGGAAGTCATTCGTTCTTACACTTTTTAAACTTATGGAATCAACTAATTGTACGGATGGTTTAAGCGTCTTCCCGCTATCCGCTTCATATAGTGATGAATACCTGGTACCTGCGGCTAATACTGCTAAACTCCCAAAGTATACGCTCAACGCCTTTGTTTTACGCCAATAATCGGAATAAGTAGTAATCGGCAAAGAATACATTTTACCCCTCCTTACAAAAAGCGTATGAAGTTTTTACAAAAAAAAGAACCTTCTAAAATGAAGGTTCTTTTAGTCTAAAGATCGTTTCCGCATTTTGCATAGTTGCAAATGCTACATCCTCAAAGCTCAAATTTCTTATTTCGGATAATTTCTGCACAATTTCCTGCACATAGGTCGGTTCGTTACGTTTTCCCCGGCGTGGCTCCGGAGTTAAATAGGGGGAATCTGTTTCTACCAACATTCTATCTAAGGGGATGCGCTTCGCCACCTCGACGGTATGGCGAGCGTTTTTATACGTAACGGGCCCAGCAAAAGACAAGTAAAATCCTAACTTCAAAAGAATATCCGCCATTTCCCATGATCCTGAGTAACAGTGAAATACTCCCCCATACTTTGGAGGATTAGCCTTAACGATTTCTAAGACATCCTGGTGGGCATCGCGATTATGGATAACAATCGGCAATCCAATTTCATTAGCGAGCTTTATCTGTTGAATAAATACCTCCTTTTGAATAGGCCGTGGAGATAAATCCCGGTAGTAATCCAGACCAATTTCACCCCAAGCCAGAACTTTTGGCTGCTTAGCAAGCTCTAGCAGCCTATTCCAGGTATCCACTGTAACATCTTGAGCGTTATGAGGATGTATTCCAATCGCTGCGTAGATAAAATTGTAGTCCTCGGTTAACTTGACAGATCGTTCCGAGGAAGGCAGATCATAGCCAACATTTGTTACCCTTGAAATCTGAGCTGACTGAATTCGAAGTAAAACTTCCTGAAAATCTTCAGCATAGCTGGGATCATCGATATGAGCATGTGTATCCCAAATCATTTTACCCGCGCCCCTCCGGGAAGTCTCTTGTTGACCGTAAGCACTTCCAAGACTTCTCCTTGTGAGGCTGCTAATATCATCCCCTGGGAGGTAATTCCTCTTAGCTTGGTAGGTTTTAGATTAGCAACTACAACGACATACTGATTGATTAAATCTTCTGCAGAATAATGTTTGGCAATACCGGAGACTATTGTACGAACTTCTCCTGCTATTTCAACTTCTAACTTCATCAGCTTATCTGTTTTTTCTACTTTTTCCGCACTTATGACTTTTCCCACACGCAAATCAATTTTAGCAAATTCATCAATACTAATTTCTTCTTTAATCGGTTCAAATTCAAGAACAGGCATTTCTAAACTTTCTGTGGGAGCGTTCTGTTTTTCATCCACCGTTTTCGTCTCCTCTGGTGTCAAATACTCGGTCATATCAATTCTTGGAAAGAGCGGTTCTCCCTTTTGTACCTTGATCCCTTCTTCTAGAATACCCCATTGATCTGCTTCTTCCCATTTGATAAGTCTTTCATCTTTGCCAAGCAGCCCGCAAATCTTAGAGGGTAAACCAGGCATAAACGGAGCTGTCAGAATTGCCATGATCCTAATACATTCTACAAAGGTGTAAAGAACGGTGTCTAAGCGTTCCCTCTGATCCTCTTGTTTAGCTAGTGACCAGGGAGCTGTCTCATCAACATACTTATTGCATCTTGCGACAAACCGCCATATTTCTTCCAGTGCACTTGCAGGATCACATTTCCTTAAGTTTTTATCGACGGCTTTTTTGACCTCCGTACTTAAAGCCTTTAATTCCAGTTCCAGAGCTTGTTCTTGACCGAGAGGAGGGACTATTCCATCTCTAAACTTAACAACCATGGCCAAGCTTCGAGATATAAAATTCCCGAAATCGTTTGCTAAATCGCTGTTTAGCCGTTCTACCACATTATCCTCCGAGTATGTCCCATCTGTTCCTACTTGCATCTCACGCAACAAAAAATAGCGAATGGCATCTGACCCATATCTTTGGATCAAGGCAAAGGAGTCTTGGACATTGCCTCGGGATTTAGAAATTTTTCCACCATCTTTAGTTAAATACCATCCATGTCCATATATTACTTTAGGCAGCGGAACATCAATTGCCATTAAAATAATTGGCCAAATAATCGCATGAAACCGCACAATATCTTTTCCCATTATATGAACATCAGCGGGCCAATAGTTTTTATAGTTTTCCCCGTCAGGGTAACCCAAGGCAGAAATATAATTAATTAAGGCATCAAGCCACACATATACCACGTGCTTGGGATCAAAGGGTACTTTAATTCCCCATTGAAATGTAGTGCGCGAAACGCAAAGATCCTCTAAACCACCTTCAATAAACTTAACCATCTCGTTCCGCCTCGAAACCGGTTGGATAAAATCAGAATGTGTATTAATATAGTCTAGCAAGGCTCCTTGATATTTAGAAAGACGAAAGAAATAGCTTTCTTCTTTCAGTAATTCAACATCTCTTCCACAATCGGCATTTGGGCACTTACCTTCATTTAATTTATTTTCCATCCAGAACGTTTCACAAGGGGTACAATACCAGCCCGAATACTCTGACTTGTAGATATCTCCTTGTTCGTATAATTTGGTGAAGATTTGTTGAACAACTTTTTGATGACGCTCCTCCGTTGTCCGGATAAAGTCGTCATTGGAAATATCTAAAGCTCTCCATAAATCTTTAAACCGTTCCACGACCCCATCAACGTAACTTTTTGTATCAGTATTGTTTGCTTCTGCAGTACGAACGATTTTCTGGGCATTCTCATCGGTTCCCGTTAAAAAGTAGACCTGATCCCCTTGCAATCTATGATAACGAGCTAAGGCATCTGCAGCAACTGTTGTATAGGCTGTTCCAATATGCGGACTTGAATTAGGATAAAAAATTGGGGTTGTTATATAGTATTTCACGCTAAGTCTCCCTCTCAAATATCTTTTTGAATTAATAATATAGAAATTAATATTTGTCAAGTCTACCCATGATTAAGAATTAATATGTAAAGTAAGGGATTTCTTGTACAGGCTAATAATACCAGCAAAAACTTTAAAAAAATGGGTTGACTTTATATGGAACGATTGGTATCATAAGTCTGTAGTTTTGTGTCGAATGTTGTTGCAAAGGAGTGGGGGAAAAATGATGAAATCAACTGGAATCGTAAGAAAAGTAGATGAACTTGGTCGTATTGTATTACCGATAGAGCTTCGCCGCACTTTAGGTATTGACGAAAAAGACGCCCTGGAAATCTATGTAGATCAAGAAAAAATTATCCTTAAAAAGTATGAGCCAGCTTGTGTATTTTGTGGTAATGCAAGCGATATCCAACTTTTCCATGGCAAAAATGTTTGCCGAGAATGTGCAGTTGCTATGGGAGAAAACGTGGCCGCTAATACTGAATCAAGTTCAAAAGCTGTTTAGGTTAGCCTATACATAGACAATCAATAGCATAAGCTCAAAATTCGAAGGCCATATGGCCTTCTTTTTTATGCTAGATTGAAAATCCGGCTTTGATTAACTATCTGTTGTTTCGTCATTCAAGAGCGCCTGATAAACGTCGGATTTCCTTACCCCATATCGCTTTGCTACTTCCTTCATAGCCTCTTTCTTACTCAATCCTTGATCTATTCGTGCTTTAACCTCTAAACACCATTCAACGGGGCCTCCGACGGGTTTTACGGGGATGTAGGGTGCAATTATTATGCAACATTCACCACGAGGTTCAGTCTCCTCAAAAGCTTCTTTAAGTTCTAGAGCAGTCCCTTTATGCACTTGCTGATGTAACTTTGTTAACTCACGGACTACCGCTGCCTGTCGATTGCCAAAAAACTCTGACATTCCCTGAAGCGTAGCTACCAAACGGTGTGGAGCCTCATAAAAGATCTGTGTTAGCGGCAGATTGGCTAATTGCTCCAGACTCTGTTTCCTTGCTGTATTTGAAGAAGGCAGAAAACCATGGAAGGCAAAGTGTTCCGTAGGCATTCCCGATAGAACCAAAGCCGTCAGAGCCGCATTAGGTCCCGGCAAGACATCAACAGGAATATTTTCGGCAAGACAAAGGTTGATAACTTCTATTCCCGGATCGGAAATACCAGGTAGACCCGCATCTGAGATCAGTGCAATTGCCTGGCCACCTTTGAGCTTTTCTACCAATTCGACAGATTGCTTCTTTTCGTTATGAGCATGATAACTTATCATGCGAGTATTAATCTGATAATGTTGTAATAGTTTTCTTGAATGACGTGTATCCTCCGCAGCAATAAGATCTACTTCCCGAAGTGTATCCAATACCCGCAGGGTGATATCTCCTAAATTTCCTATCGGAGTTGCACATACATACAATGTGCCTTTAGATAACATACCTTTGGCTCCTTGTATATTTAAGTTCTCTATCCACTAGTCTTTCCGTAAAAAGCCCATGCAAAACAAACAATCGCCCTCTAAAGGTTGCCCGAAGTGAAGGTGACAAACGTGAAACCCTTCTTGATACAGACGGACAAGATTGTCATGCGCAACCCCTTGAATGTGCTCGGCGTTAGCAATAACACGTTCTGTTTCTTTCTCCGGAAGAGTACATTCCCGCCTTAACTTAGTATTTTCATCTTCTAACGCTTGCACATAGGGCTTCAAACGGTTTACCTCTTCTAATAAGGAGCGCAATTTTTCTTCCACTTCTGTAAGTGCCTGCGTCAGTTGGCTCATACTTTTTCACTCTTTTCTTTGGGCTTTTCCCCTTTCCTGTTACGTTGCTGTTTCCCCTCCGTTTTGGGTGAATAAACACTTTCGACTCGAGGGTTTGATTCATCCTGGATTTCAATTATCTTATGTCCGGCTTGAGGATTTTGTCGCCCACAATGTTCTTTATCCTCAGGTCTGTAACAACCATTTTCATATTTTAAGCAACACATAAGACGACCGCAAATCCCAGAAATCTTGGTTGGATTTAGGGAAAGCTTTTGGTCCTTAGCCATACGAATCGAGACAGGCTCAAAATCGCCTAAGAATGAGGTACAACAAAGAATCCGTCCGCAGGAGCCAACTCCTCCTAGCATTTTTGCCTCATCCCGAACTCCAATTTGGCGAAGTTCTATTCTCGTCCTAAATATGGCGGCAAGATCCTTTACTAGTTCTCTGAAGTCAACTCGTCCTTCTGCTGTGAAGGAGAATATAATCTTATTTCCATCAAATGTATACTCCACATCTACCAGTTTCATTGGTAAATGATGTTCGGATATTTTCTTTAGGCATATTTGAAAAGCATCCTTTTCTTTAAGTCTATTTTGCTCTACAAATAATTCATCTGCCAATGTCGCCTTACGCATAACCTGCTTTAAAGGGAGCACTACTTCTTCGTCTGCAACCAGACGAGATGGAATTACTAATTCTCCAAATTCGATACCTCTTGCTGTTTCAACAATTACCTTATCAGATACAGCAAGTGTAAGATCTCCTGGGGCAAAATAATATATTTTACCTGCGTGTTTAAAGCGAACCCCTACGACCTCAATCACTGCGAACCCCTCCTTGTTGAAATAATTCTAATGCTAACACCTCAATCACTAATCTGGGATTAGCTTGTTGTCGTAGTACATCGATCGCTTTACCGATCTCTAATAATTCCAACGGACGAATGGTGTTATTCTTAATCCCTTCCTCAGCTTGTACAGCCATAACCTGTAAATATAGAAGGGCTTGGTTCTTGTCGATTGGAAAAAGCGGAAAAAGTTTCAAAAAATTTCTCTCTTCCACCGCCGTGCGAAACTTCTCTAACCAGTCTTTGATTTGCTGTAGACCATATTGCACTATTTCAGTTGCCAGATTATGATTTTTTCCGCTTAAGCGAAATGCCTGAGCTGCTTCCAATTCGTTAACCTCTCCTAAGCTACTTACCCATTTTTCTTCGGAGAGATTAGGAAAAAACACCAATTGGGCACGGCTTTGTATTGTAGGCAAAATTCCTTCGGCATTCTCAGCACACAATATAATTATAGTTCGCTCAGGTGGCTCTTCAATAACCTTTAACAGGGAATTTGCCGCCGGTAATGTTAACAAATCCGCCTGTTCTACGATAGATATCTTATAGTCCCCTTCGTAGTGCTTAAGGTATAACCTTTCTTGCCATGAAAGAACTTGTTCAATCCCAATAACCGCTTTTTGTGCTTTCAACCATGAAACTTCAGGATGGTTTCCACTAAGGATCTTACGGCAAGTTGGACATACATTGCATGGCCCTTCAGATGTACTGTTATGGCAGTTCAAAATTTGCGCCAAGCGAAGAGCTACCTCTCGCTGGTGAAGTTTACTTCCTCCATGAAACAATAAGAGATGAGCCAATCTGTTTTCCAGGGCCGCTTTTTCTAATAGAGTCAACTGTAGTTTCATGAAATCTTATTACTCCCCATCTTCATCCTTAATCCTCCTCAACTATCCAAATTGTCTGATCCCGGAAACCATCCCATCCTTGCCATCTTTTTCCTTCGGAAGCAAGCAGCGTTTTTAGAACTTCATAAGTTATTTCTTCGCCCATTACAATGACAGGAATTCCTGGTGGATAGAGTGAGATAGTTTCTCCGACAACATGACCCAAACTCTCCATAAGAGGAATTTTACGTTTAGAGGCAAAGAAAGCTTCTCTGGGGGAGAGAATTGAGGTAGGTAATGGCGGAATTAATCCCCCTTCATGTTTCAGTACCTTAGTTGCTGGGGCTAGTGAAGGTGCAAAATCTCTTAAATTTTCTAGTCCTTTGGTAAGCCATCGAATATCCTCAGGAGTGTTCCCAATCCCTAATAAAAATAGAATGTTCTCTTCGTCCCATAATTCTGGTTCAATACCGAAGATTTCTCTGAGGTATTTCACACAGTCAGGCGCAGGAATACCTAAAGGATTTGTGTTTATGACAATCTTTGACCAATCAACTGAATGAATACCAAAAGTTCCGGCATCTTTTGGATTAAGAATACGATAACAATTATCTAATTTTTTATGAAGATTATCTACTTCTTCTTTAAGATTCTCCCATCGCCACTCATCCAAAGCGAACTCTGCTGCTCGTTCTAAAGAAGAGACAAGCAAGTAGCTCGGACTTGAAGATTGTAAGAGTTCTAAACTTTGTTTTAATCGAGGGCGGCTTACTCTTGGTCCCTGAATATGTAACATTGCCGACTGAGTCAAAGAACTTAGGGTTTTATGACAACTATTCAAGACAAGATCAGCACCCAGTTTTAAGGCACTTCGAGGAAATAGCTCACTGAGATAATGTGAGCCATGAGCCTGATCAACAAGAATCGGTTTATTATAACCTAATTGTGATCTTTCAGCCAATAAACCTTCCAGATTAAAAGTTGTTCCATAATAACTTGGGTACGTGACGTGACAGCCAATAACCTCTTCCCACCTAATATGCTGCTTCCTAAGCTCCAACCCTAAAGGAAGATTAAACTCTGGATGAACTCGTGGGATTAGATAATCCGGCTTTAACCCACTTAGCACCAAGCTCGACATTACAGAACGATGAGAACTTCTTTCCACTACAATGGGTTTATCCGAATTGTCTTTTAATGCCAGAAACATTGCCTGATTGCCGGCTGTCCCACCATTAACAAGAAAAAAAGTTTCCTCCGCTCCAAAAATCTTCGCTGCTTGTTTTTGTGCCAGAGCAATAATTCCACTTGGAGAATGTAGCATATCCAGACCCGGAAGTTCAGTTAAATCGAAACTCAAAAAGTCGTAGCCATTAAAAAACTCCTGTCGACCTTTATGTCCAGGAGTATGGAAAGAGCAGTATCCTTGTTTGTGATAATGGCTCAATCCCTCTCCAAGTTCACCCACGTAACAAAAACCCTCCATTTATCCATAAATGTACGAATACAATTTTGACAGGGTACAATCTTAGTTTAACATGGATTAGGAAATATTTCATCCAAATGGCAACTCCTGTTTATTTAACTTGAATATTATTTTTCAAATTCCAGATGATGATCTAATAAAAAATCCCTTTTATTAAGAACATAAACTCCTGATATTCTGGTGACCCCGGCTCTGCTGAGAACAACTCCTGTTGACATTCCGAACAAAAAAACATTCCTTGTATTCTAAAACCATCATATAATCCTTCTTTCGGAACCTTCGTACACCGATAACACACGGGCAAAATTTTGCCCCCGTTTTTTAAAATACTTGAATTGTTATCATTCAATTCTAAAGAGGGCTGAGCAGTGATTGTAGGCTTAGACATAATTTAATTCCTCCTAGTTACTTCTAACCCTAGTCTTGCCCCTCTCCTCCTGAATTAGTCGCACTGCTGCTGGACATTCCGGTATTATGAACTGTTACTTTTATGTCAAAGGAAACTGGAAAATCGGAAACTTCTTGCTTCCAACGTTCTTTTAGATTCTTCCAATACCTAGGGTTTCTTTGCTCAATATGCCTTCCAACCCCTAGAAAATCAAAACCTAATTCTCTTTGCTTTTTAATGGCACTCTCGCATTCCTGCTGAATTACTTTAGCAAAGCTCCCTTCTGCCTCTTTAACTAGTTCTATCCAATCCGTCCCGGAGAGTTGTCGATCCAGCCCTAAAACTTCATCAATAGCAATGCTCGTTCTTACTTGATAGTTTAGCCCGAAATTTTCGCCATCTGTTTTAACTTTATACCTTGTACTAGATTTCAGGACTTGACCACTAAACTTCACGTTGCTTTCCTTGAGATCCACAGTATTAATCAACCGATTGGATACATCATCTTCCAGCCACATATACCCTTTTGTTTCTTCATCGTTCAGAAAATCAACTAATTGATCTCCATTCAAAACTCCTGCTCCTTCAATTCGAATCTCTCCGGCCTCATCACTTTTTTCTGCTTTATAGTGAATCCCTTCTCCATCCTTGACTGCTTCAACAACCGGCAGGATGGGAGCTGTGCTTTCAGTGCCTAAAACCGTAAGGTAATGCCCTAAGCGTACCATGGGAAAGGCAGACAGTTCATTTCCTCCTTCAATAATACTTCTAATATATAAAGCCGGCAGTTGCTCGGAGCGTAGCTTTAAATTTAACACGTCTTCAGCCTTGCCTCGAGCAATAACCAGATACATCGAACGGCGAAATTCTGCAAAACGCTGAGCAAAATCTAACATATTGTTAAAGCCGCCAGCTTTTGCAACATCCTCCCCAATGACGATTACCTTTAATGAGCCCATAAAGGGGGTTCGATAAGCTGCTTTAGATACTATATCAAAGGCTTCTCTAACACTTGAGGCTTCCGCACCTAAAGTCCGTTCTTCAGTTTCTGCCCCGCTATTACCTCCCTTTTTTGTCTTTGCATATTGTTGTGTAATAAGATATGTTCCTGGCTTTTCCCCCAGATCAAATCCTATTCCCATCAGAGGGGCTAAATCTTCTACTTCTCGCTTTCCCCAACATCCTGATATCGATAAAATTAAAAACAGACAGATTATCATTAGTCCGGTCATATACTTTTCTCTGCAACTTTTCATGAGACACCCGCTTTCTTCTTCCAGTGAGAAAACGTCCATATCGTGAGTATCCATAGACTTGCAAAAGGAAAAATAAGATAATCATCAACAAGTCCAATTTCTACGATTAAGCCAGGCCCTCGCTTATTATTGAGGGCAACCCCCATAAATATCATCCCGACAACTAAATGACTCTTAGTTCCTTTAAGCCTAAATAGACTTTCTAAGCTCCAAAGAACAACGAAAAAGAAGGCACAAATCTTTATAACCAATGCCCCAAACCATGCTCCTAAAAATAAGGATTCAACTCCGGAAATTGTTCGACTTACCTCTACCATTTTCCCTAATACCAGTAAACCATAGACTAAGTTAACAGTTTCAGAAGGTCCAAATATCACTATCTGCATTAAGACAACCAAGGTATTCACAAAACCTACTAAAAAAACTGCTAACCATATCCCCTTTTTCAAACGAGAAAACTCTTGCTTATCGGTTGGTAAAAAAGGTAAAATTCCAGCAAAAAACAGAATGTACTCCATTACAAACGGAGTCACTTTGAAACCAGCCAAAATAATTGGGACTATTCCTTGACCTAAAATCGGCATTAGTTCTCCTTGTTCTATACGTGGTATGGAAAGTCCAATATTCAACACTAAGGCAATTACAACCAGAGGAAAGACCACTTCGGTAAAACGCGTGAAAACTTCAATACCCGATCTGGCTAAGTATAAAACTAGTAACAGTCCCCCCAGGTAAAACATTTCAATTGGGGTTCGCGGCATAATCGATGATTCATAAATATCTCCGATTTGTCCTAACAATAAACCACCAAAGTAACTCATAATTAATATATAAAGTACACCGATAATTTTACAAACCCATTTTCCCAGTAAGATTTCTGTAATCTGTAGTAAGTTCTTTTGAGGGTACTTTTTGTACAACGACAAGATCATCAAGCCATATGGAATTCCTAGGGCAAATCCCGGCAACACAGACATCCAACCATCCCTTTCGGCGACCCCAGTTGTCAGCGAGGCTATGGGGAGAAAGGTCGTCCCCATAAGTACGGCTGTTCCTAGTATAGTAAATTGATGTGAGGAGATTCTTTCCATTTCTTCAGTTTCCAGCTCCCCTCTTCCAGCGCGTAACTCCCCAGAGAACCGGTATCCAAAGAGATACAAAAGGCATAATTAGGTATTCATCAATAAGCCCAATTTCAGTAATTAAAGAAGGCGCTCTGACATTTTTAAAGGCAATTCCCAGAAATATGATAGCTGTTAAATGCTGCCATTTTACACCTTTTAAACCAAAGACACTTTCCAAACCCCATATTGCTACAAAAAGAAGTGATCCTATCTTTATGACTGCAGCAGCAAACCAAACACCCAAAAATAAGGATTCCACTCCCGAAACTGTCCGACTTACTTCTACCATTTTCCCTAATGCCAGTAATCCGTATACCAGACGAATAGTCTCTGATGGCCCAAAAACAAGCATTTGAATCAGTGCTATAAGGGTGTCAAGCATGCCTGCCCAGAAAATAATTTTCCAAGCTCCCGTTTTTAGTTGACCAATTGCTTTCTTATCCGTAGGCAGATATGCAATAACTCCGGCCAAAAAGAGCATATATGTCATTACAAAAGGAATAACTTTCAATGAGCCCTTAAAAATAGGGAGTAATCCCTCTCCTAGGATTGGCAGAAGTTCTCCTTGCTCAATTCGTGGAATAGACAGTCCTACGTTTAAAAGTATTGCCACCACGATAAGAGGGAAGGTTATCTCAGAAAAACGTCCAAAAACTTCAATTCCCGATCTGGTTAGGTATAGAACAAGAATGATCCCGCCTAAGAAAAAAATCCATAGAGGAGTTAGTGGCATAATTGATGTTTGATAGATATCTCCAACTTGCCCCAGCAATAACCCCCCGAGGTAGATGGCACATAATAAATAAATTATCCCAATTAGTTTTCCGATCCACCTTCCAAAGGCCTCTTCAGATATCTGTAATAAATTTTTGCGAGGATAATAATTCATTAGGGACAATACCATCAGACTGTAAGGAATTCCTAGTGCAAATCCCGGCATAACGCTCATCCAGCCATCTCTCCCCCCGACTAAAGCAACTATGGACGCCACGGGAAGAAATGTGGTTCCTAACAATACTGCTGCTCCTAAAGTTGTGAATTGATGTGCTGAAATTCTTTCCATTGTCACCCTTTCCCCTTTGAGCGGGGTTCTTGAACATCTATCAATTGAGGTCGGCGCTTTAATGCCCACCATGGGGCCCTAACGAAAGTATCCTGTAACAAGGCCCGTACACGTAGCGGAGCAATAGGACTTGTATACGGCACTCCAAATGACCGAAGTCCTAATAAGTGGATCAAGATAGCATAAAGCCCAACTGCTACACCAAAGAAACCAAGAATGCCAGCCAATATCATCAAAGGAAATCGTAAGAGCCGCACAGCTAAACTAAGGTCGTAATAGGGGATAGCATAACTGGCAACAGCTGTCAAACCAATAATAATGACCATCAGGGGACTGACCAAGCCTGCATTTACTGCTGCGTCCCCAATAATAAGTGCCCCTACAATTCCAATCGTTTGTCCGATTGGTTTGGGTAATCTTAGGCCGGCTTCCTGTAATATTTCTAATACTATGGTCATTGTTAAGGCCTCTAATAAGGCGGGAAAAGGTACTCCCTGCCGGCCTGCGGATATACTCATTAATAAATCCGTAGGGATAATTTCTTGATGAAATGTTGTAACCGCAATATAAGTACTCGGAGCCACAACTGCTACAAAGGCTCCTACATAACGTACAAAACGTGAAAGAATTGCTGTCATAGCTCTTTGATAATAGTCCTCATTAACATTTAGAAACTCAACTAGTATTGCCGGTACAACTAGGACTATAGGTGTTCCATCAAGAATTATTCCCACCTTCCCCTCTAAGAGCTTGCCGGCTAATACATCCGGCCGTTCAGTATAGGCAATCTGGGGGAATGGGGAATAAGGAAAGTCTTCAATCATTTCCTCTATATATCCCACATCTATCACACTATCCATCTTAATTTTGCTTAACCTTAGCAATACCTCAGAAACAATATCCTTGTTTGCTATTTTCTCAATATAAGTTACTACAAGCTCAGTGTTTGATATATCCCCAAGTTTTAAGGAGATAATCCTCAACGAAGGATGTTTAATCTTCCGCCGTAGAAGAGAGGTATTAATTCGAAGTGTCTCGGTAAAGCCTTCATGTGGCCCTTTTACAATAGATTCAGCAATAGGCTCATTGACGCCGCGATTAGCCCATCCCCTTGCCCCAATAGAAATTGCCTCAGTAGATTCTCCAAAAAAGATAACTGCGTCGCCAGATAATATAGTACTTACAGCCTCTTCCATTTTCGAAATCTTCTTAATTTCTATACCAGGGAGAAAATTTTGAATTGTGATTTCGATGACATTAGATAGTGTGACTCGCTCTAACTCCGGGTGATGGTTTAAATCCACCATAAGAGGTTTTAAGACAAATTGGTCAAGTATATTTTTATCAACAAGACCGTCAACTACTACTAACATACAAGGAATACGACTTTTTCCGGGAAAACTAAACTCTCGAAAGACAATGTCACTGCTCTTTGAGAGGATTTCCTTTACTGTCTGCCCTGATAGGGGCTTATTCATATCCTCTTCAAATGAAAAAGAAGGAGATTTCCGTATTCGTCGCTCTCCCTTAGGACGTACAGTAAGATCTTTAAGCATCTTCATCCAGCTTGACATGAAATCCCTCCCATTCAGCTTATTTTGTCCTGTAATGTGTTGATTATTCGCCCGGAATTATATCTCCTGACTGATACCTGAATCCTAACCCCTTACTAGAATAGAGTACTTTGGAATTAGACTTTTTTGCTAAAACAAAGAAGAAACTGCACATTGACATGGCAGTTTCTTCTTTGTTTTATACAGTTAGGTGATTTTAAGTCTGCTATTTCCTGCTATATCCCCAGCAGTTGTAAGACCGTTAAAGCTAATACTCCCGGGAAACCTAATAGTCCTACTAGCAAGATCGTAAACAGGTTAATTGGAATATCCAAGCCGATTACAGTTAACAGCAAGTTTAAAAGCCAGAGCCCCACAACTCCTCCCAAAACATGTATTAGTACTTTAAGAAAGACTCTAGGTTGTCCCATAGACGAACGCACAATTAATGCCAATAAGATTGCAAATAATCCCAAAAAAACAAAGGTCATGGAAATCCTCCTTTGCCTAAAGCATATTAAAGCATATGCTTATAAGAACAAAGTAGAACACAAAAAAGAGAGCAGGCTAATAACCTACTCTCTTTTCTTTCATTGTTGTTAATTTAGAATTTGCTGTTATGAATTAATCCCACTTTTGTTCAGCTAAACGTTTATATGACTCATAGCGAACCTTCGCATACTTCTCTGCACCGACAAAGAGTTCTTCAGCACTTTCAGGGAAGGTGTTCAAGAGGGATGAGTAACGAACTTCACCCATGATAAAGTCACGGAAGGATGCACTTGGCTCTTTCGAATCTAGGCTAAATGGATTCTTGCCTTGATCAATCAAGTCCGGATTGAAGTGATAGAGATGCCAGTAACCAGCATCAACTGCTTTCTTTTGTTCCTGTACACTCTTAGTCATTCCAGATTTAAGTCCATGGTTAATACAAGGAGCATAAGCAATAATCAAGGAAGGTCCTTTGTAAGCTTCGGCTTCTTTAATTACTTTAATGGTTTGAGCCATATTAGCTCCTAAAGCAATCTGCGCAACATAGACATATCCATAACTCATTGCGATCATGCCTAGGTCTTTCTTGCGAATTTTCTTACCGGCAGCAGCAAATTTAGCAACAGCAGCTCTTGGTGTAGACTTTGAAGACTGGCCACCAGTATTCGAGTATACCTCAGTATCCATAACAAAGATATTTACATCGTCACCCGAAGCTAGGACATGGTCTAAGCCACCAAATCCGATATCATAAGCCCAGCCGTCTCCACCGAGAATCCATTGGGATTTCTTAATAAGATGATCCTTCTTCGCCAGAATTTCTGCAATAACCTTATTATCTCCTGTGTATCCGCTCAATCCTACAAGAATCTTAGCTGCGGCAGCTTTAGAGGCATCAGCATCATCCCAACCGGCCAGCCAATCTTGGAATGCTTCTTTTAGATCTGCACTAATATCCATTTCTAAGGCTTCAGTCATTAAATCAAACAGCTTTTCGCGGATCTGACGAACGCCTAAATACATACCATAACCGAATTCAGCGTTATCTTCAAATAAGGAGTTAGCCCAGCTAGGACCTTTGCCGTCCTCATTCGTAGTATAGGGAACCGCTGGAGCACTTCCACCCCAAATCGAACTACAGCCGGTTGCATTGGAAATCATCATACGATCTCCATATAATTGGGTGATAAGTTTAACGTAAGCAGTCTCTCCACATCCCGGACAAGCACCATTGAACTCTAGTAAGGGTTGTGCAAATTGACTACCTTTAACTGTTGTTACATCAAAAAGCTTACTCTTATTCTTCAGGGTAACAGCATACTCCCAGTTGGCAACTTGTTGCTCGGTTTGCTCTGCAGCAGATTTCATAACCAAAGCCTTTACTTTAGCCGGGCAAACTTCCGCACAGTTTCCACAACCGGTACAATCCAAAGCACTTACTTGAACGCGGAATTGCAAGCCAGTTGCTTCCTTACCAATAGCTTTCTTACCTACAAAGGTTTCCGGAGCACTTTTTGCTTCTTCTTCATTAAATAAGAAGGGGCGAATTGCTGCATGAGGGCAAACATAGGAGCATTGATTACATTGGATACAATTATCAATTTGCCATTCCGGTACGATTACACCAATACCACGCTTTTCAAAGCTGGTGGTTCCTACAGGGAAAGTTCCATCTTCACGACCTATGAAGGTGCTGACAGGAAGACTATCTCCCTCTAATGCGTTCATCGGGCGTAGAATGTTTTTGACAAAATCCGGCTCATCAACTGCTGCGGCAGCCTCAGCCTGGGCAATGTCTGCATTTTCCCAAACAGCTGGAATATCAACCTTGACGAGGGATGTTACACCCATGTCAATCGCGGCAGTGTTCATGTCAACAATATTTTGACCTTTCTTGCCATAGGTTTTCACCACAGATGCTTTGAGATAATCGACAGCTTCTTCAACAGGAATAACATTAGCCAGCTTAAAGAAAGCTGCTTGCATAATCATATTAATACGGTTTCCAAGTCCGATTTTTCGGGCAATTGATACAGCATCAATGATATAGAAGTTAACTTTATTCTTTGCTAAAGCTTTTTTCATGGATGCAGGCAGTTTTTGCTCCAACTCTTCCGGTGTCCACTGGCAATTCAAAACAAAGCTTCCGCCTTGTTTAAGGCCTTTTAAGAGGTCATATTGGTAAACGTAAGTTTGGTTGTGACAAGCAATGTAATTAGTTCCTGTCACATAGTAAGGGGATTTAATCTGTTTTTTGCCAAAGCGAAGATGGGAAACAGTAATTCCGCCAGATTTTTTACTGTCGTATTGGAAGTATGCTTGGGCATAAAGCTTGGTATGATCTCCAATAATCTTAATTGCTTGTTTATTGGCTCCAACAGTACCATCAGCGCCCAGACCCCAGAATTTACAGGAAATAGTCCCTTCTGGCGCAGTATCGATGATTTCGTCTTCCGGTAAGGATGTATTAGTTACATCATCAATGATACCGATGGTAAAGCCATTCTTAGGTTGTTCCGATTTGAGGTTCTTATAGACAGCCAGTACTTGGGATGGGGTGGTATCTTTAGAACCTAAACCATAACGCCCTCCAACAATAACTGGTTTGAGATCACTGGTATAGAAAAGTTCATTAACATCAAGATATAATGGTTCGCCCAAAGAGCCAGGCTCTTTTGTACGATCAAGTACGGCAATTTTCTTAACAGTTTTTGGCAGTGCTTTAAAGAAGTATTCACTGGAGAATGGACGGTATAAATGAACTTTTACAACGCCAACCTTTTCTCCTTTAGCCATTAAGTAGTCGATAGTTTCCTCAATAGTATCGCAAATGGAGCCCATGGCTACGATGACATATTCAGCATCATCTGCACCATAGTATTGGAATGGATGGTATTCTCTACCTGTCAGTTTCTTATACTCTTGCATATAATGTTCAACGATGTCAGGAATTGCGTCATAGAAACGATTTGAAGCTTCCCGACCTTGGAAGTAAATATCAGGATTTTGAGCTGTTCCACGTAGAACAGGGCGCTCAGGATTTAATGATCTGTCACGAAAAGCCTGAACTTCATCCATATCTAAGAGTTGACCAACCTCTTCGTACTCTGGAACTTCAATTTTTTGAATTTCATGAGAAGTACGGAATCCATCAAAGAAATGAAGGAACGGAACTCTGGACTTTACGGTTGCAAGATGAGCTATAAAGCCTAAATCTAAGGCTTCCTGTACATTGTGAGAAGAAAGTTCTGCAAAACCTGTTGCACGTACTGACATAACGTCCTGATGATCTCCGAAAATAGAGAGTGCATGAGTTGCTAGGGCACGAGCACTGACATGGAATACACACGGAAGTAATTCCCCAGCAATTTTGTACATATTAGGGATCATTAAGAGTAATCCTTGTGAAGCGGTATATGTAGTGGTCAGAGCCCCAGCCTGTAGGGAGCCATGAACTGCACCTGCAGCACCGGCCTCAGATTGCATCTCAACAACTTTCACAGTTTGTCCGAAAATGTTTTTTCGTCCGTGGGCTGCCCACTCGTCAACTAACTCAGCCATGGTTGATGAAGGGGTGATGGGGAAAATAGTTGCAACTTCTGTAAAAGCATACGATGCGTGAGCGGCTGCCTCATTCCCATCCATAGTTTTCATTTTAGCCATAATTTTTCCTCCTCATGTGATTAATTTAATTTTTGGGAATCATTAGGTTAGGTACTCTTCTTATGGCGATCCCTCTTTCAATTATTTAAATTAATTAAGTAACTTTCTTACTTAATTAATTAGTTAATTAAGTAATTAATTAAGTAATTAATTGAAATCAGGCCTTGAAAAGATTGAATTTTTACGAAACTGGTGTAAAAAAAGGGTGAGGGAACAAATTCAGGTCATGCCTGAATAGTCCCCTTTGTCACAGTATATCTTTAATTCATATACCGGTCAATAATAAAATCTATATATGGCATGTTTTGTTTTTCACAATTAAATTTTGTTTTGTTTCAATCCATGATACAGAAATATGATTAGTTATAACATTCGGACTATTTAGAATATATTAATCCTTCTTCTTAAGCGTTACTATATGTTCTAAAGGTTTTCTATTTATGTAACATTGCAGTCTATAATTATAATGAATTCTAAGTGTCCTTAATAAATCTAGTAGCGCTATATAGCGTGATACCCACCCTCGGCGCCTACGTAATCTTACCAGCCTTGCGCCTCGGCGATACTCTCCACTGGAGAGTATCGTCACTGGAGAGTAGCTGAGATCGTTTTACTTGCGAGAATTTATTAGTATTATTCTGCTTGAGAAAATAGTTTTATTACCATTTCATTAAAAGAAAATCTATAAATCTCTCCTGCCCTCAAGAGCACGCGCAATAGTTATTTCATCTGCATATTCTAAGTCTCCACCAACGGGTAACCCGTGAGCTATTCGTGATACTTTTATCCCCATTGGTTTCAACAATCTAGCCAAATACAGAGCGGTCGCTTCCCCTTCCACAGTGGGATTCATTGCCATAACGACTTCCTTAATTCCTTCTAAACGTCTTAAAAGTTGATTAATCGTCAATTGCTCTGGTCCAATCCCATCCATTGGAGAGAGTACACCATGGAGTACATGATAAATTCCTTTAAATTCCCCGGTTTTTTCTAACGATACTACATCTCTTGGGTGCTCGACGACACATAAAGCAGTTAGATCTCTTTGCATATTTTGACAAATTGCGCAAGGATCCTGATCAGTAAAATTTGAGCAAATCGAACATTTCCGAATATCCCTGTTCGCAACAACAATAGCCTTTGCTAGATCCTCCGAAACTTGTGGTTGTTGAAGAAGGTAAAAAGCCAGCCTCCCTGCTGTTTTGGGTCCAATCCCAGGTAAACGAGATAAGGAGCTAATTAGTTCCGCTAAAGGCTGGGGGTATTTTAAGAAATCCATAGAACACCTAGAATAATCCGGGGATTTTTAAACCGCCCGTCAATTTACCCATCTCATTGCTAGTCATCTCTTGAGCTTTCCGTAATCCTTCGTTTAAGGCCGCTTTTACCAAATCCTCAAGCATTTCTACATCTTCAGGATCTACTGCTTCCGGTTTGATTTTTAAATCTACTAATTCCATTTTCCCACTCACTACAACTTGAACCATTCCGCCCCCTGAAGATGCATCTACTGTTCTCGTCTGAAGCTCTTCTTGCATTCTAGCCATTTCTTCTTGCATTTTTTGAGCTTGCTTCAACATCTGGTTCATATTGCCACCCATGCCGCCACCCATACCTTTAAAACCTGCCAATTTAAACACTTCCTATCTTTAAGTTTATAAATAATTAATCACTGTCTATTAATAATTTAATGGAAAAATCTATTCTCTTACCTCTATAAGATCTGATCCAAACAGGTCTTTTGCTTTATCTATTAAAACCTGTTCTTGGTTTTTTACCTCTTGGTTATCCTGATCATCTATGGTTTTGAATTCATTTTCCATGATATTTTGTAATGTCAATGTTGTACCAAACATCAGGTTAAGGACTTCTTCGACAGTCTTACGATTTTCTGCCTGATTTACTTTATCTTTATGAAAGGAACATCCTTCTCGAAAAAGAATTATTAAATTATTACCTTCAAGTTGAACGGGTCTTCCTTCCATCAAAAAGGCTTGAGTTGATTTTTTGCGTTTTTTGACCTGCTCCATTACATCATTCCAACGATCTTGAATACTTTTAATTGTTAATTTAGAATTACTATCTGATGCTTGCTCCCCCAGACTACTAGTGTTCTCTACTACTTCTGTTTTTAATACATTGTTTAGAGTATTTAAGACACCTGTATTCGGTATTTTAGGTGACTTCACTTCACGAGGAACTTTATTGAGAGGAGATAGCCCTTGGATCTGTTGTTCGAGAGCAGACAGTCTTTGTAAAACTTCTTCTTGCCCATTTATCCGTTGATGTTGAGTTCCATAAATAGTTTGTACCAATAATAGTTCGGCGGCTAATCTGGCATTAGAAGCGTATTTAAGCTGACCTTCTCCTTGTAAAAGTATCGAAATCCATTTCAAAATGCGAGAGATCCCAATTTGTTTACTCTGTTTAATTAACCGCTCTTGAATATGTGGTGCGACCATAGGAGTGTCACCAGTTGCAGCAGTTAACAGCATTTGACGCAAATAATCTAAGAGTTCTCTAATAATTTGCCGAGGATCTCTCCCTTGTTGAATACCATCAGATAAAAAATTTATGCACTTACCATAATCATCTGAAGCAATTTCATCGACTAATTTTGAACTATAGGTTTCACCAACCATGCCTAGAACCAAATAAACTTCTTCTACCCCTATTGAACCCTCTTGAAGAAGACATTGATCTAAGATACTTAGCGCATCTCGAAGTCCTCCCTCAGATTTCTGAGCAATAACTACCAGCGCATTGGGATTAACTTCCCGCTTTAAAGAAGTACAAACCTCAGTCAGTCTCCTTTGGATACCTTCAATTGAAATTCGATGAAATTCAAAACGTTGTACCCGGGATAAGATTGTTAAAGGGATTTTCTGAACTTCGGTCGTTGCTAGAATAAAAACAACCTTTGGAGGAGGTTCTTCCAAAGTTTTAAGTAAAGCATTAAAGGCCTCTGTCGTCAGCATATGTACTTCATCAATAATATAAACCTTATGTTTACCTTGAATTGAACTTAACTTAATATTTTCGCGTAAATCGCGTATCTCATTAATACCACGATTAGAAGCTGCATCAATCTCGAAAACTTCCATGGCTGAGCCCTGATCAATACTAATACAGGAAGAGCATTTATTACAAGGTTCCTGACCATTACGTTCTTCGCAATTCAATGCCTTGGCTAATATTTTCGCTGCAGTCGTTTTACCCGTACCTCTTGGCCCACTAAATAAGTAGGCATGCGCAATTTTATCTTGTTTAAGAGCATTAAGCAGCGTCTTAGAGATATGTTCTTGTCCGACTATATCTCTAAACAATTTCGGGCGCCATTCACGATAAAGTGCTAAATATGCCATGTCTTCACCCTCAATAAATAGAGTGTATATATCAAAATTATACTTTTGAATAGTATCAAAAAAGATGGTACATGACCACCTTTATTTCATATAAATAGCCGTACACCTTTGATTGAATCATCGCTTCCGAACGTTACCTTGATCAGCAGACTCAATTCAGGCAACCCTACGGCACACAAAACGTTCTCCTTAGTGCTGCTTCCGTCAGGATCTGACACGGTTCGGAGTGTTCTGTTGCGTAAGACCAAAATATCATCGCCGCCAATCAAAGACAGCTTCACAAGCGTGACCCTTTCGCAGGAATTCCACCTTGCTAGAGCGGGCTGCAAGTTACAGGGAACCGCTACCTCCCCGTCTAGTACGGCTAAATCAATTATAGCAAAATATAGAAAACTTGGCTAGCGCCAAGCCTTCAGGAGACAATCGGTGCCTCCTTAGCTGACTCAAAATAGTCATCGATGGTACCGCTTAAAATTTTAAGGTATAGAAGTAAAAAAGCCCAAGTCAGATGCTTTGGCTTGTTAGCACAATGGCGGAGAGAGAGGGATTTGAACCCTCGACACCGGTTGCCCAATGTACCCGCTTTCCAGGCGGGCGCCTTCGACCACTCAGCCACCTCTCCAATGGTGTTCCTTCGTCAAAACATATGCGTTTCGAGGAATTTAGTGAACAAGAGAGATTATATCGCAAATACACAGGCACGTCAATCCCTAAATGTCTGTAAATATATTTATTTTAGTATTTTCTTTGATGTTTAAATGATATTTGAATATTTTCATCCCAAAAATCGCAAAGTATGTTTGTGTGTTATGTTCTATATATTATGGAGGATAGAATGGAGATCAAACAACTACGGGAACTTAAACTATACGGATTTAATAATCTTACAAAAACTCTCAGTTTTAACATGTATGATATTTGCTATGCAAAATCTCCGGAACATAGGCAAGAATATATTCAATACATTGATGAAGAATATAACTCAGACCGTCTTGCAAGAATTCTTACCGAAGTATCTACTATAATTGGTGCTCGCATTTTAAATATTGCTAAACAAGATTATGATCCTCAAGGAGCAAGTGTTACTATGCTTGTCTCAGAAGAACAAGGTAACACTCTAGAACCTTTAACAGATACAAATAAGTCATTTCCTTCAACTGTTGTAGCTCATCTTGATAAAAGTCATATCACTGTTCACACCTATCCAGAGAGTCATCCGAATAAAGGTATCAGTACCTTTAGGGCAGATATTGATGTTTCTACATGTGGAAAGATTTCGCCTCTCACAGCTCTTAATTATTTACTAAATAGTTTCTCCTCAGATATTGCCATCATTGATTACCGAATTAGAGGATTTACACGTGATCTCGAAGGCAGGAAATTTTTTATTGATCATAAGATTAACTCAATTCAAAACTATATCGCTAAAAAAAAGAAAGAACTCTATCAAATGATTGATGTAAATGTCTTTCAAGAAAACATTTTTCATACCAAAATGATTCTAAAAGACTTTAATCTAGATAATTACCTATTTGGTACTGCTAAAAATGAACTCTCAACCAATGAAAAAAAGAGAATTAAACAGCGTTTAACTAGAGAAATGGCTGAAATTTTTTATGGTCGAAATATTCCACGAGTTTAGTCTGTTGGATAAGTTAGGTTGCAAACAGCAGATAATCCCTACAAATTTAATTATCTTAAATAATTGTGCTTATTGAATCCGTATATTTTTTTGATCAATTTTAAAAGTGCCTTTGCGGCGAACCGCAAAGGCACTTGTCTTAGTTATGTAATGGCGGAGGAGGTGGGATTCGAACCCACGGACGGCTCACACCGTCAAACGATTTCGAGTCGCTCTCGTTATGACCACTTCGATACTCCTCCGTATATAATTATGATGAATTCTACCATTTCTGATAAGAATTTCACCGTAATCGTTTAAAAAATGTTTTTAAGATATTCGAACAATCATCTTCTAAAATTCCTGCTACAACATCAACCTTATGATTCCATAGCTTTGTATTCAAGACATTCAAAACAGAACCTGTTGCTCCACCTTTTAAATCTGCAGCCCCATAAACAAGTTGCTTTAAGCGAGCCTGCACGATGGCTCCTGCACACATTGGACAAGGCTCTAGGGTTACATACAACGTGGCGTCTGACAGACGCCAAGAACCTAACTTCTCAGCCGCACGTTGAATCACTAAGACTTCAGCATGCGCAGTAGGATCCTGCCTCAGTTCTTTTTCGTTAAACGCCGAGGCAATTATTTGGCTGTCCTTAACAATAATGGCTCCAATCGGAACTTCCCCTAGAACTAAAGCCTTCTCTGCTTGAACCAGAGCAAGACTCATCCAATCTTGATGAAGCATAGTTACCTCAATTTTTTGGTGACCCTGGGAGGAATCGAACCTCCGCAAGACAGGGTTTAGGAAACCCCCGCTCTATCCCCTGAGCTACAAGGCCATTAGTTTTTTAAAAGAGCAAAAAGTTCGATATACGTACTTCGAATATCGAACCTGTTTACACAATAATTGGTGCGCTCGGAGGGATTCGAACCCCCGACATTCAGATTCGAAGTCTGACGCTCTATCCAGCTGAACTACAAGCGCAAAATAATAATCAAAGTCATTCACTTTAAATAATGGCGGAGGGGGTGGGATTCGAACCCACGGACCCCTTGCGAAGTCACCGGTTTTCAAGACCGGGTCCTTAAACCACTCGAACACCCCTCCAAGTGAAACAACCGAATAAAAGCATACCATATATTTTGTAAAGTTTCAACTACTAATTACTATTATTTACTGGAAATTTGAGGTTTAGTCCAATAAACATTAAAAAATTTACTTGAATTTACTATCAACCAATATATTCTACACCCATATACGGTTGTAAGACTTTAGGAATACGGACCCTACCGTCTTTATCTTGATAATTTTCCATAATAGCTGCAACTGTTCTTCCAATCGCTAATCCACTACCATTTAAGGTATGAACAAACTCAGGTTTATCTTTAGGCCCTCTGCGAAAGCGGATATTTGCTCGTCGTGCTTGGAAATCTTCAAAATTGCTACAAGAGGATATTTCTCTATAAGTATTAAAGCTTGGCAACCAAACTTCTAAATCATAGGTTTTAGCCGAAGAAAAACCGAGATCTCCTGAGGATAATGCCATGACACGATAAGGAAGTTCCAAATCTTGAAGAATACCTTCCGCATCCTTAGTCAGCAATTCAAGTTCGTCATAAGATTTTTCCGGAAGTGAGAATTTGACTAGTTCTACCTTATTGAATTGGTGTTGTCTAATAAGTCCTCTTGTATCCCTTCCAGCCGAACCAGCCTCTGAGCGAAAACATGAACTATAAGCACAATGATGGATCGGCAATTGACTACCATCCATTATTTCATCACGATATAGATTTGTCACAGGAACCTCTGCAGTAGGAATTAGAAAATAATCCGTTCCTACAATTTTAAAGGCGTCGTCCTCAAATTTAGGCAATTGACCGGTTCCAGTCATAGAAGCACGATTAACAATATACGGAGGAAGTATTTCTGTATAACCCTTTGAAGTATGGCGATCAAGCATAAAAGAAATTAGGGATCTCTCTAACTTTGCACCCAAGCCTTTATAAAATGTGAAGCGAGCACCTGTGACCTTTGCTGCTCTGATAAAATCAAAAACATCTAGCTTTTCACCAATTTCAAAGTGGGCCTTGGGTTCAAAATCAAATTCTCGAGGGGTTCCCCAAGTACGTACTTGAACATTGGCACTCTCATCTGAACCAATTGGCACAGAAGTATGGGGAATGTTCGGAATATCATAGAGAACCCTTTCCATCTCTCCTACAATGCCCGCTGATTTTTCTTCCAGTTCTTTGATTGTTTGACCTACTTCTCGCATCTCCAATACGAGGGCCTCAGCATCTTCACCCTTTTTCTTAAGACGACCAACTTCTTCAGAAACAGAATTACGACGAGCTTTCAACGTTTCAACTTCAAATAAAAGTTTTCTTCTTTCTTCTTCTTGTTGTAAGAAGTGATCGAGACTAATTGAAACATTTCGCTTCAGCAGAGCTTCTTTTACCACTTCAGGGTTATTACGTACATACTTAAGATCTAACAAACAAAACACCCTCCCATGCCATATGAAGACTAGGCTAGCACCACACACACACACGAAGACACTGTCTTCGCACGAATTAATCTTACTTGCAGACACTGTCTCCGCTCATATTAACCTACTTGAAAGCGATGACCATGACGATAAGCGGACGAGCTTATCGCCACACTGCAACCCAATACGCATACTCCTGCAGTGCGGATTAGTCAAGTGTCCCTGTAGCCCACACGAAGACACTGTCTTCGCACGTAGTAACCCTTCTTGCAGACACTGTTTTCGCACGGATTACCCCTTCTTAAAAGACACTGTCTTCGCACGAATTAATCTTCTTGCAGGACGGCTAAGGGGACGACGACCAGGATTGCCAGCACCCATTAGCCAAGATTGGCTATAAGGAACCCACAAGCGATAGCTTAATGCTCATCAATCATTTTTAAAAAGTATTGATGAACTCTATGATCTGAGGTTAGTTCCGGATGAAATGCGCTGGCTAACAAATTTCCTTGTCTTACAAATACAATTTTGCCGTTATACTCCGCTAATATACCTACATTTGGAGCAACTTCCTTGAGGTAAGGTGCCCGTATAAAAACAGCACGTAAAGGATTAACTCCTAACGCAGGTACTTGGAGATCCGTTTCAAAACTTGCTATTTGTCTGCCAAAGGCATTACGTTCCACTACCGTATCCATAAGATTCAAACTATATTGTTCACTATCGACAATAGTTTTGCTAAGTAAAATCATACCTGCGCAAGTTCCAAAAATAGGCATATCTTTAGCGCCAAGTTCCTTAATCTTATCGCCCATCTCATCAATTCTCAGGAGTTTACCTATAGTAGTACTTTCTCCACCTGGAATGATAAGCCCTTGTATTCCATCAAGATCACTTGTCTTACGCACCTCAACAACATCGCAGCCTAATTTTTCCAAAACCTGCCGGTGCTCGCGAAAAGCACCTTGTAGTGCTAATACGCCAACACGCTTTTTCATTCTTACCAACCCCGTTCTTGCATTCTCTGAGATTCAGTCAAGGTTGATATTTCAATTCCAGACATAGGTTGTCCTAAATCCTTAGAAATTTCTGCAAGCAATTTTGCATCTTTGTAATGAGTTGTTGCCATTACAATAGCTTTGGCTCGTGCTTTTGGGTCACCGGATTTAAAAATACCAGATCCTACAAAAATACCGTCTACTCCTAAATGCATCATCAATGCTGCATCTGCCGGTGTTGCTATTCCTCCTGCAGCAAAATTAACGACAGGTAGCTTGCCGTGTTCTGCAACATAAAGAACTAAATCATAGGGTGCACCCATATTTTTAGCTGCAGACATAAGCTCCTCTTTGGGAGTTAAGGTTAAAGCACGTATTTCACTCATAACAGTTCGCATATGTCGAACTGCTTCAATAACGTTACCTGTTCCAGGCTCACCCTTCGTACGAATCATGGCGGCACCTTCACCAATACGGCGTAACGCTTCCCCTAGATTCCGACATCCACAAACAAAAGGAACTTTAAAATCGTGCTTATTAATATGATAAGAATCATCTGCAGGTGTTAGCACTTCAGACTCATCAATATAATCAGCGCCTAAGGCCTCTAAAATCCGAGCTTCAACAAAATGACCAATTCTTGCTTTAGCCATGACTGGAATAGACACTACAGCCATAATGCTCTGGATTATCGACGGATCTGCCATACGTGCAACCCCACCTTCTGCACGTATATCTGAAGGAACACGTTCTAGAGCCATGACAGCACATGCTCCAGCCTCTTCTGCAATAATAGCCTGTTCAGGGGTTGTTACATCCATAATAACTCCCCCTTTAAGCATTTCCGCAAGTCCAGTTTTTACTTTAAATGAACCGATGTCAGTCATTATATTTGTTCCTCCTCAAGATAAAATATTAAATACTAGTGTATGTATAAAAACGCCATTCTATGAATCTCAGACATGTTAACACCTTGCGCAAATTTTGTCAATTTTAGACTTCTTCTTCTGAATCCTCATTATTGCTTTCTATAAGTTCCTCATCATCTTTCATCAAGACTTTGGCAATAGCAACTACAGTACTTTCACCGGTACGCATGGCCATAACTCCTTGTGCTGAACGACCTTGATTTGAAATGCTGGAAACAGGAATTCTGAGCATAATTCCATTATTGGTTATTACCATAAGTTCATCTTCTACTTGTACTACTTTGAGTCCAACAAGTGTACCGGTTTTGGAATTCAATTTCATGACAATAACCCCTCTGCCGCCACGTCCTTGAACACGGAACTCTTTGAGATTAGTTCGTTTGGCGAATCCGTTTTCACTCATGGTTAAGAGTTCACCCTCATCACCAATTACATCCATACCTACAACTAAATCGTTAGCCGCAAGGGTTATTCCTTTCACCCCTCGCGCTGTACGCCCCATATAACGAACATCAGATTCAGGAAAACGAATTGCTATTCCATTTTTTGTAGCTAAAAGAATATCATCTAACCCTTGGGTTAATTTGACCCCTATGAGCTCATCCCCTTCATCGAGAGTTAAAGCAATCAATCCATCTTTTCGTGATGAATCATATTCCTGGAGGGCAGTCTTCTTCATAATCCCTTTTTTAGTAGCAGTAATCAGGAAATAATCAGGACTGTACTCTTTAATGGCCATGACTGCAGTTATCATTTCATTTTGTTCTAGATTTAGGAGATTTATAACGGCGGTTCCCTTACCGGTTCGACTAGCTTCAGGAATCTCATGAGCCTTTAATCGATAAACCTTACCTTGTGATGTAAAGAAGAGAATATAGTGATGAGTAGTCGTAGTAAATAGATGTTCTACAAAGTCTTCTTCTTTCGTAGCCATCCCATGAACACCTTTACCCCCTCGGTTCTGACTCTTATAAGTACTTAGAGGCAATCTCTTAATATAGCCATAATGAGTTACTGTAATAACAACATCTTCAACGGCAATCAGATCTTCGATATCCATTTTACTAACATCAACTGTTATTTGCGTTCGTCGGGGATCACCAAATTTATTCTTAATCTCTTCGAGTTTTTCTTTAATAATTCCGATAACCTTTGCTTCAGAAGCAAGGACTGATTTGAGATAGGAAATTGTATCCATTAATTCTTTGTATTGATTTTCTAATTTATCTCGTTCAAGCCCGGTTAGACGCTTCAATCTCATATCCACAATTGCTTGAGCCTGTTTATCACTTAAACCAAAACGGAGTGATAAGTTTTCTCTTGCCCTTGATTCATCAGGCGAAGAACGAATAGTTTCAATAACCTCATCAATATGATCAAGGGCTATTCTCAATCCTTCGATAATATGGGCTTCAGCTTCGGCTTTATTAAGCTCGTACCTTGTTCTTCGGACGACAACATCTTTTTGATGTTCGATAAAATGATAAATCATATCTTTAAGAGTAAGCGTCCGTGGCTGTCCATTGACTAATGCCAACATATTTACTCCAAATGTATCTTCCAACTGAGTATGTTTATAGAGTTGATTTAAAATAACTTTGGGATTAACATCCCGTCTCAATTCAATAACGGCCCTCATACCCGATCGATCAGATTCATCTCTTAGATCAGTAATCCCATCTACTTTTTTATCTCTAACAAGCTCAGCTATTTTCTCAATCATTCGAGCTTTATTAACCATAAACGGAATTTCTGTGATGACAATTCGAGTCTTTCCAGCCTTCTCCATCTGCTCAATCTGTGCTTTAGCTCGAATTTTAACTGAACCTCTACCTGTCAAATAAGCAGATCTAATTCCTTCATGACCCATAATAGTTCCACCTGTTGGAAAGTCAGGTCCCTGAATATATTTTATTAGGTCATCAATCGATAAATTTGGATCATCAAGTAAGGCAACAGTAGCATTAACAACTTCTCCTAAATTGTGAGGCGGAATATTTGTTGCCATACCAACGGCAATTCCCGAAGACCCATTCACTAATAGATTTGGGAATTTGGCAGGTAATACAGTAGGTTCATCTTGTTTCTCATCATAATTTGGAGTGAAATCAATCGTATCTTTATCAATATCTTCTAACATATAAGTTGAAAGCTTTGCCATACGAAGCTCTGTATAACGCATTGCTGCAGCTGAGTCTCCGTCAATTGATCCAAAATTACCATGTCCATCAACAAGTGGATAGCGGCTTGCAAAATCTTGTTCTAAACGTACAACTGCATCATAAATCGATGAATCCCCATGAGGATGAAATTTTCCCATGCAATCTCCGACAAGACGTGCCGATTTACTATAAGGTTTATTAGGGGTCAAACCCAATTCATGAAGTGTATATAGAATTCTTCGATGCACAGGTTTAAGCCCATCACGAACATCGGGCAAAGCACGGCTAACGATAACACTCATCGAGTAATCGATAAATGATTTTCGCATTTCATCCGCAATTTCAACGGGAACGACTTTCCCTTCCAATATTTCATCAGCCATGATTGAGCACTCCTTTAAGCATCTAGATTACGAACATCTTTAGCATAGCGATTTATGAAGTCACGACGGGGTTCCACTTTATCACCCATTAACACGGAAAACATTTCTTCCGTCCTCATAGCGTCTTCCATAGTCACTCGTAGGATAGTTCTTTTGGCCGGATCCATGGTGGTTTCCCATAATTGTTCCGGATTCATTTCTCCTAAACCTTTATAGCGCTGAATTTCCACTTTATCTCGACCTATTTTTTCAAGAACCTTTGTTAATTCAGTTTCAGAATAAACATATTGAATATCTTTGCCTTTTTTAACCTTGTAAAGAGGGGGTTGAGCAATATACACAAAATTATTTTCAATTAAAGGTTTCATGTAACGGTAAAAGAAGGTCAATAATAAAGTTCGAATATGAGCCCCATCAACATCAGCATCAGTCATAATAATTAATTTATGGTAACGAGCCTTTTCAATATCAAAATCCTCAGATATACCTGTTCCCATAGCGGTAATCATAGCTCGAATTTCTGTATTTCCTAATATTTTATCAAGCCTGGCTTTTTCGACGTTAATAATTTTTCCTCGTAATGGCAAAATAGCTTGGAAGCGACGATCCCTGCCTTGCTTCGCTGAGCCCCCTGCGCTATCTCCTTCGACAATATACATTTCACACAAATCCGGTTCCTTCCAAGAGCAATCAGCAAGTTTACCGGGGAGAGAAGTTCCTTCTAAAGCACTCTTACGACGAGTTAACTCTCTAGCTTTTCGAGCAGCATCACGTGCTCGAGCAGCTTGAACAGATTTATCGATAAATTTTCTGGCAATTGAGGGGTTCTCTTCAAGAAAAGTTGATAAACCTTCGCCCGTTGCAGAATCTACAATTCCACGAATTTCACTATTTCCAAGTTTTGTTTTAGTTTGACCTTCAAATTGTGGATCAGGTACTTTGACAGATATAACTGCTGTCAAGCCTTCTCTTATGTCGTCCCCTGTCAGGTTGGAATCACCGGCTTTAATCATATTATTTTTTCGTGCGTAATCATTAACCACACGTGTTAATGCAGACTTAAAACCAGCCTCATGGGTTCCGCCTTCTTGGGTATTGATATTATTGGCATAAGAAAACAAATTTTCGGCATAACCATCATTATATTGCATACAAACTTCAACTTGAACACTATCTTTTAAGGTTTCAATAAAAATTGGTTGAGGATGCAAGCAGTCCTTGTTTTTATTAAGATAACGAACAAAGTCTTGAATACCACCTGTATGTAAAAATGTCTCTTTAACCTCAGTTCTCTCATCTGTTAAATTAATTGTTACACTCTTATTTAAAAATGACAGTTCTCTAAGGCGGTGGGCCAAAATATTAAAATCATATACTGTCTCTTCAAAAATCTCTGAATCAGGCATAAAAGATATTTTAGTACCACTTTTATTGGTTTCTCCAACATTTATTAGTTTCGTTGTTGGTTTACCAATTGAATATTCCTGATGATAAACATGTCCACCTTTAGAAACTTCTACAACCAACCACTTTGATAAAGCATTAACAACACTTAAACCTACCCCATGCAGACCCCCGGAAACTTTATAGGCACTTTCGCTTCCACCAAATTTTCCTCCGGCATGTAACACTGTCAAAGCAAGTTCAACACCCGGTTTACCTGTTTTAGGATGGATATCGACGGGAATTCCTCTCCCATTATCAACTACTGTAATGCTGTCGTCTTGATGAATTATGACATCAATTTCATTACAAAAGCCAGCTAAGGCTTCATCAATGCTATTATCAACAATTTCGTAAACAAGATGATGAAGACCACGAGGACCTGTGGTACCAATATACATTCCAGGACGTTTACGAACAGCTTCTAAACCTTCAAGCACTTCGATTTGCCCCGCATTATAATTGTCACTAATAGTTTGAACTAGTTGCTCTTTGTTTTCTTGCAAAGCTGTTTCCTCCTAATAGAAAACTTGACTTTATAGTTGCATCTTTTGCTTAATCCATATGCCAAAAAATGCCTTCAACCTTATTATTGTACACTAAAATTAAAGTGGTATCAATTTAAAGCTATCTAAAGCTAAAGTTTGTTTGTTAACTGTCTTTTCCAACCTCAGTAAAAGAACGCTTTAATAATGTAATTGAAGATATTGGAGAAAAATATAAGTCAGTCATTGTTACAACTAAGGTCTTTTCTCTACCCTTTTCTGAAATATAATTTATTTTTCTATTATTTTTGTGAACTTTATCTAAAAAGATCTGATTGACTTGACTTAATTTTGTCATTTCTAAATCAATAATTGCTACTATTCTATCAGTCTTAAGCAAAACATCTCCTCCAAGATGTATATACAATTAAGCTTCCCTCCTTATATGCCCTTTTTCTACAAAATAAACTGTACCTAAGTCTAGGTGATTATCTGCACTTGTCATAGTAATAAGAGTTTGTATTTTTGAAGACTCAATAAATTCTATTAAGTAGTCTCTCCTAAAACGGTCTAATTCAGACAAGACGTCATCAAGTAAAAGAAGGGGGTATTCCCCTTTTTCTTGTCTCATTAGTTCAAGTTCAGCAAGCTTTAAACTAAGCACTAATGAACGTTGTTGACCTTGAGATGCATAAAGTCTTCCTGGTTTATCATTTAAAAAAATTTGTAAATCGTCACGATGAGGTCCAATTAGAATCATTTGACGTTCTATCTCTTGTTCTAACTTTTCATTGAGCAAATTTGCAAATTCTGAAATGGCCTCTGAAACAGAGCTTTTGCCTAAGGCATAGTACATAATTTTTATAGTTTCTTTTTCTGATGATAAATTTTGAAATATAGGTTCAACAACACGTTGTAAACGTTCTGTTAAATCAGCTCTATTAAGAATTATTTTTTTTCCTAATTCAATAATCTGTTGATTCCAAAGCTGTAATTGTGAGTATTTAAAGCTTTTATCATTATATGACTTCAATAAAGCATTCTTTTGCTGAAGTGCCTTATTATAGGCGTTAAGAATGCTAACATGGCCCGGGCGCATTTGGGCAATATGTAAGTCTAAAAATCTTCTTCTTTCCGCAGGCCCACCTTTAATCATTACAAGGTCATCCGGAGAAAAGAAGATAACGTTAATAGTACCTACAAAATCGGATAAACGCTGACAGGCCACCTGGTTAATTTTTACCATCTTCTTCTTATCTTTATAATGACTCTCTAGCGAAACTTTATGACGATTAATAAGAAATTGTCCATAAATATGAAACTCACTTTGTTCCCAACGCAAAAGTTCCTGTTCTCTATGTACTCTATATGACTTTCCAGTTAGTAAATAATAAATTCCTTCAATGATATTTGTTTTTCCTTGTCCATTGTCACCAATTAAGATATTTGTACCAGGCATAAAATGGATACTCTCATCCACATAATTACGGAAATTTTGTAGTCTTATGCTGTTTATCATCATAATTAAATTAAGAAGTTCTTACAGGTAAAACGAGATAAATATAATTTGGATTATCTATAGGACGCATTACGCCTGGACTAAATGGTCCGGATAACTCAAATAATATTTGCTCACTATCTATTACTTTCAGAGCATCGATTAAGAATTTTGCATTAAAAGCAATTCTTACCTCTTTACCATCCATTTCAATGCCTATTTGCTCGGATATCTTACCTAATTCCGAAGTCTGATCAATCCTCAATTCATTATCTACAACATTTATCCTGACAATATTAGCTGAACTCTTATCGCGAGATAATAAAGAAGCTCTTTCTACTGCGTCAAGAAATTCTCTAACTGATAAATATACCTTAGTTTCACATGCTTGTGGAATAACTTGTTTATAGTTAGGAAATTGACCTTCTATCAGTCTTGATATGAGAAAAATTGTGCCAAATTGAAAAACTACCTGATTGTTGCTATGGCTTATTGTTAAAACCTCATCTTCATCTCTTAGTAATCGATAAATTTCAGAAAGAGTTTTGGAGGGTATAATACCACTAAATCTTGAATCCCCTGTATTTGTTATTTCTGAAATTACATAAGCTAATCTATGAGTATCTGTGGCTACTAATCGAATATTTGATCCTTCAATTTGAAGTAATATACCATTAAAGACTGGTCTGTTCTCTTCTGCAGCACATGAGAATATTGTTTGTCTAATCATGTTCTTAAATATTACTGTAGGCAATGTAAATGATAAAGGTTCAATCAAATCTGGAAGTAAAGGGAATTCTTCTGGATCGTATCCATTCAAAACTATTTCAGATTGGTAATAACTTATAATTATTTTTTGATTACGTTCTTCTAACGTAATTGTTGTATCTGGTAATTTTCGAACGACTTCTGTAAACAATTTAGCAGGAACGACCATTGTACCTTCCTCAATAATTTGGGCTGGAACATCACAGCGAATCCCCATTTCAAGATCAGTTGCTGCAAATTGTAAAGACTGGTTTTCGGCCTGTATTAATATTCCTTGTAAGACTGGCAATGGGTTTTTATTAGAAACAGCCCGTTGTACAGCATTTACACCAGAAAGCAGTCCATCTTTTGAACAGAAGATTTTCATATGAATCGAATCCTCCTATAATTTTTTGTGCCGATGTCTTGTAGTTAACTTAACTCCAATAGACACCTAGTAAGATTCTTCAAGAGTTTATTTTATTAGTTAAAGAAAGTTTTCCCTGGGCTGGTTGGCTTTTTACCTTCTGACTAGTACAAAAAACCTTAATAAAAAATCTTTAGAGCTTCCGTATTCTTTTAGTTCTAAACCTTGGTTATTAATAATAAGATAATAGTTAGTAGTTGTAGTAGTATTACTTGTCAACATGTGTATAAGTTTACTGAGAGGTTCAAATAGCTGATAAAAGGTATGTTGAAAAAGTTGTGGACAACCAGATAATATTATCCACGTGTCCACATGCAAAATTATATACCAATTTTATTAACAGGTTATCCACCTTTTAGACCATCTATAACCCTAATTAAATCTTGATTTAAATAAGAGCACTTAATCTGATTGAATGCGTTGAATGATTTCACTTATTTTTTTCTCAAGCAAAGGATCTGCTATTAAAGCTTGAGAAATTTTATCATGAGCATGCATGACAGTTGTATGATCTCTTCCTCCAAATTCATCACCTATTTTAGGTAAAGAAAAATCCGTAAGTTGCCGCGATAGGTACATGGCAATTTGCCTGGGAAATGCAACAGCTCGGGTTCTTTTTTTTGCTTTAAAGTCAGTTGGTGATAAGTTATAAAATCTTGCAACGGATTCTTGGATAGTGTCAATAGTAATCTGCTTGGTAGTATTAGCAGGGATAATATCTTTTAATGCTTCTACAGCTACTTCCGGGGTTATAGGGATTGAGCTTAATGAAGCGAAAGCCATTACTCTAATTAGTGCTCCTTCTAATTCACGTATGTTTGAACGAATCTTATCTGCAATATAAACCATTACTTCATTAGGTACTTGGAGATTTTCCATTTTCGCCTTTTTTCTCAGTATAGCTATTCTAGTTTCTAAATCAGGTGCTTGAATATCAGTAATTAGACCCCATTCAAATCTAGAACGTAGACGATCCTCTAATGTTGGAATCTCCTTAGGAGGTCTGTCAGATGAAATAATTATTTGTTTATTTGCTTCATGAAGGGCATTAAATGTATGAAAAAACTCTTCTTGAGTTCGTTCTTTACCTGCTAGAAATTGAATATCATCAATTAGTAGGATGTCTACATTTCGATAGTGGTTGCGAAATTCTTCAGGGTTTTCGTCTCTAATGGAATCAATTAATTCGTTTGTAAACTTTTCACTAGAGACATAAATTACTTTAGTATTGGGCGATCTTTGAAGTACATGATGGCCTATTGCATGCATAAGGTGCGTTTTACCTAAACCTACACCACCATAAATAAAGAGTGGATTATAGGATTTCGCGGGTGATTCAGCCACAGCTAGTGAGGCCGCATGAGCAAAACGGTTACTGTTTCCGATGACAAATGTATCAAAGGTATATTTAGTATTTAGCGAATTAGCTACTGGCTCGCTTTGTTTGATAATTTCAGTAGAAACAGGATCGCCTGCCGTCATACTATCACTGTAGATATCATCTGAGGTAGACAAAATAAAGCGCAGACTGACAGAATGACCTAAAACTGATTGAACTGATGACCGAATCATTGGTGCATAACGACTTTCTAACCAGTCTTTTGCGAATTCATTGGGGACACTAATGACAAGTGTATCTCCATCAATATTAAGAAGTCGTGTAGAACTCAACCAGGTTTCAAAACTAGGCTTAGAAAGTTCGTTTTTTAGTTTTTCTAGCGTTTCCTGCCACAATAATTGGAGTGAGTTCGACTGTGGTGGCATTGACGGACCTCCCTTGTCTAAAAATGAAAAAAAATAATGACAATAAAAAAGTTATACACAAACTTATACACATTTGTGGATAACTTAAACAAATTACGTGTTGTGAATAACCTTAAACACGATTTGTTGTTGTCGTCAGGTATTGTAAAAATATAATATCAAGTTTCCCAAGGGTTATCAACAGGAATATTTGACGTTTGAAAAATTATTCACAGTGGATAACCTTTTTTTGATTCAAGTTATCCACACACTGTCAAAGTCCTTTGCTTGACAGATTAAATTTTATTAGAGTATAATCTCTAAGTAAGTTTGATTGTCTTCGAAATGTTTTTCGTTTGAAATAAAGGAGGTGTCGTTAAATTGAAGAGAACCTACCAACCGAAGAATCGGCGTCATAAACGTGTTCACGGTTTTTTAAGCCGTATGAGTACGCCAACGGGGCGAAATGTAATAAAGCGCCGTCGTTTAAAGGGTCGGAAGAAATTATCAGTTTAAGGCCGCATTAATGTGGCCTTTTTTTTACATTAGGAAGAATAGTTTTCTGATGTGAAGTATCTATGGGGTAAGCGTCCATACATAAGTCGGCGGTCCCTTCCCAGATTTCATCATTTTTTATTGGGTAAACACACTTAATCTTTAAACGTTTAAACTAATGCATAGTGAGTTAGAATATAGAAGGTATGTAAACCTGGAGGATATATGCTGCAAAGGAAATTTCGCTTACGTCAAAAATCTGGATTTAAAGAAATTTTTGCGATCGGTAAAAATTACTCTGCAAAAAATGTAGCAATTTATGTATTATTTAAAGAACCTAATAGATTTGGTTTTATTGCTTCGAAGAAAGTCGGCAATGCGGTTCAAAGAAATCGTGCGAAAAGGCTTATGCGGGAGGTAATAAGACTTAACCTGCCGGAAATTAGAAAAGATATACAAATTATTTGTATTGCTAGGGCTAGAATCAAAGGAGTTTCTTACTCCGAAGTCGAAAGCAATATCATGTATATTTTGAAAAGAGCCAACACCTTAATAAAAAGGTGAGATTAGTAATGAGACGTATTCTAATTGTTTTAATTCGCTTTTATCAAATTTTTATATCTCCTCTAAAAGGGCCTACTTGTCGTTTCTATCCAAGTTGTTCGGAATATACTGCTCAGGCTTTGCTAAAGTACGGTCTTGTAAAAGGAAGTTGGAAATCTATTAAACGAATTTTAAAATGTCATCCGTTTCACCCAGGGGGACATGACCCAGTATAAGGAGGGCTTTTGTGAGTACTATTGTTGAAGCAATGACTTATTTATTAAAGATACTATATAGTTTTTCTACTGCTGTTGGGTTGCCTTATTATGGTGTTGCGATTATTCTTTTGACTATCTTGATTAAGACTTTAATCTTTCCGCTCACTTATAAACAGATGGCCTCAATGCGCAAAACAGTAGATTTACAACCAAAGATCAAATCTATCCAAGAAAAATATAAAAATAATAAAGAAAAAGCTAATGCTGCCGTTATGGAGTTGTATAAAGAACATAATGTAAATCCATTAGGTGGGTGTCTGCCAATAGTTGTTCAGTTGCCGATTTTTTGGGCATTATATAGTGCATTGTTACATTTTCCTTATGATCCGGCTAATGCTTCAGCACATTTATTTTTAGGATTTGATTTGACAAAAATTTATGGATTTGCGCTCTCATATCACTTGATTTTACCTATATTTGCAGCTGCGACTACATTTTTACAAACCAAGTTAACCAGTCCTAATGCTTCCACTGACCCAACTCAAAAAACAATGCTTTATATTATGCCGGTGTTTTTCGCGTACATTAGTGTTACGGTTCCAGCAGGTTTGGCTTTATATTGGGTTACTATGAATGTTGTGTCGATTTTTCAACAACTATTTATTAATAGTAGATTATCGAACAAAGGTAAGAAAGCAATATAGGGATGTGTAAGGCGTGAGGAGGATCGTTCATGAGGATTGCAGAGAAAACTGGGAAAACAGTTGAAGAGGCTATTACAGCGTGTCTTAACGAATTAGCCGTCGATCGTGATCGGGTAAAAATAGAGGTTCTCGAAGAACCTGCCAAGAAAGGTTTATTTGGACTTTTTGGAACACGTTTAGCAAGGGTGCGAATTTCTTGTGAAGACAACCCGGGTATATTAGCTGCAGATTTTATTAAAAAAGTATGCCAAGTTATGAGTGTCAATGCTGATGCTCAGGTGAGCAAGGATGGGGAGCACTGGCATGTTAATATTAGTGGGCCTGAGCTTGGAATCCTGATAGGAAGACGTGGTGATACTCTAGATGCACTTCAATATTTAACGAATTTGGCAGTAGCTAAACAACTATCCGAAAGAGTTCGAATAGTTGTTGATGTTGAGGGATATAGGTTACGACGGGAAGAAACCTTGGTTCGTCTAGCAAAGAGATTATCTGAAAAGGTAAAGAGAACGGGTACAAGAATAGTTTTAGAACCGATGAACCCTCATGAACGGCGGATTATACACACTTCTTTGCAGGATGAAGCTAGAATTGCAACCTTTAGTGAGGGAGATGATCCGAATCGAAGGGTTGTCATATCACTGAAACGAGGCTAAGAGGGGTATACCCCTCTTTTTTATTTTATTAAAGGAAACAATAATTTGTTTATTTGCTTTGTACTAAGAACAAATAATTAAAATAAAGTTTTGTTAATTGGAGATGAATACTTTGGAAGATACAATAGTTGCAATGGCTACCGCTATGGGTGAAGCTAGTATTCATATTTTGAGATTAAGTGGTTCCGAAGCAGGAAAAATAATAGATAAATGTTTTAACCCACAAAATAGTGAACGTTGGCAATTAGGCGAAAACTTTACTCTGAATCTGGGACTATTTCATGATGAACATAAAGTTCTCGATGAAGTTTTAATTGGTAGAATGCTATCTCCGTTTTCATATACTGGTGAAGATGTCTATGAAATTAACTGTCATGGTGGTCCCTACGTAGCCCAAAGAATTTTGCAAGAATGTATTAGAAATGGTGCCCGTTTAGCAGAAGCAGGTGAATTTTCTAAGAGGGCTTTTCTAAATGGAAAGTTAGATTTAATCCAAGCTGAAGCAGTTATTGATTTAATTAGTTCTCGAACAGAAACTTCTGCAAACTTAGCTTTAGCTCAGCTTAGTGGTGGACTCTCGCATCAAATAACAGATTTACGCGATAAAATATTAGAAATACTTGCTTATATTGAAGCTGGGATTGATTTCCCTGAAGATGATGTCGAAAGCCTTGATAGAAATAATTTGCAATCACTTATTGGTAAGACCTTAAGTAGTATTGAGGATCTTTTAAAAGGAAGTAAAACCGGTAAAATTCTCAGAGATGGCTTATTAACAGTTATTGTAGGTCAACCTAATGTAGGAAAATCTAGTTTGCTCAATGCCCTATTGAAGGAAGATAGAGCAATTGTTACAGATATACCAGGGACAACCCGTGATGAAATAAGAGAATCGGTCAGTGTTGGTGGAATTCTTTTAAAGTTAGTAGATACGGCAGGAATTTGTGAGAGCAGTGATTTTGTTGAACGGCTGGGAATCGAACGATCATGGAATGCACTGAAGTCTGCAGAGCTTATCCTATTGGTTGTTCAGGCAAATATTCCTCTTACTGATGTTGAGAATGAAATTTTAAATACTTATAAAGATAAGGTTATTGTAGTTCTAAATAAGACAGACTTATTAAAGAGTCATCAAGAGGTTGTTATAAATAATAGCTATGGACTATGTATACCCCTTTCTATTTTAGAGCATAGAGGATTTGATGAACTTGAGAATGCAATTCGAAAACGAGTCTTTCAGGGAGATACTGCTATATCATCTGATCCATTACTCTCAAATATTAGACAAATATCCTCACTAGATAATTGTAAAATTTCATTAAATCAAGCTTTAGAAAGTTTGCTCCAGGGAATGCCTTGGGATATACTCTCTATTGATATTCGACATGCCTTACAAGATATTTCAGAAATAACGGGTCATAATGTACAAGAATCACTTCTTGACGATATTTTCTCTCGATTTTGTATAGGAAAGTAGGAAGAGCTTTGGAATACTTTGCTGGAAAATATGATGTGATAGTAGTTGGAGCCGGACATGCCGGGTGTGAGGCTGCTCTTGCTGCTGCACGAATTGGATGTGAAACGCTTTTATTAACTCTAAACTTAGATACGGTTGCCCATATGCCATGTAATCCTTCACTTGGAGGACCGGCTAAGGGGCATCTGGTACGCGAAATTGACGCCTTAGGCGGCCAAATGGGTATCATAGCAGACAAAACATCTATACAGGCTAAGATGTTAAACACGGGAAAAGGACCTGCCGTTCATGCCTTAAGAATTCAGTCGGATAAACAAGCCTATCAAGCTCAGATGCGTAATGCATTGTTGTCACAACCTAGATTAACTATAGTTCAAAGCTTGGTAGAGAAACTTGTCATAAATAATTATTCAATAGCTGGTGTTGTAACTCGTACAGGTGCACGTTTTGAATCCAATAACGTAGTATTGACAAGTGGTACCTATCTAAGAGGGAGAATTATTATTGGCGATTCTATGTATGAAGGTGGACCTAATGGTCAAATGCCTGCAATTTCTCTTTCAGAGTCGCTCAAAGAGTATGGTGTAGAATTAGGAAGGTTTAAAACTGGAACTCCTCCAAGAATTCAGCGGCAATCAGTAGATTATTCTAAATTTAGAATACAACCTGGAGATGAAAGACCTTGGGGGTTTTCCTTTCTACCGACAGAGAGCATTTTTTGGCAAGGTGATACTTCTAAACAAGTCCCTTGCTGGTTAGGATATACATCAACGATTACCCACGATATTATTCGTGAGAATCTCTATCGGGCGCCATTGTATTCGGGTAAAATTGAGGGTATTGGCCCACGTTATTGTCCTTCAATTGAAGACAAAATTGTTCGTTTTGCTGAAAGGGATGCTCATCAGATTTTTTTAGAACCGGAAGGTTGGCAAAGTGATGAGCTTTATGTAGCTGGTCTTTCAACCAGTATGCCTGAGGATGTTCAAGTAAAAATTCTACAAAGCATTTCAGGTTTAGAGCATGTTCGAATGCTCCGTCCAGGGTATGCAATTGAATATGATTATGTATTACCTCATCAACTTTCTCTTAGTCTAGAAGTACGTCAATTAAATGGCTTGTTTACTGCTGGTCAGTTAAATGGTACTTCTGGGTATGAAGAGGCAGCTGCTCAAGGTTTGATGGCAGGGATAAATGCTGCTCTTCGGGCTCTAGCTAAAGAACCTTTTGTGCTGCGACGCTCTGATGGTTATTTGGGAGTTTTAGTTGATGATCTAGTCACAAAGGGGGTTAAGGAGCCCTATCGCTTATTGACATCAAGAGCGGAGTATCGGCTTGTTCTGCGTCAAGATAATGCTGATTTAAGAATGACAGAAAAAGGAAGATTCATTGGCTTAGTGAGTGATGATCGTTGGCAACGGTTTCAAGAGAAGAAAAGTAATTTGATGTATATTAATCAACTATTAAAAACTAATGTATTCTCCCCATTCAATGAAACCTTGCAGAAAGTAATGATTGAGGTGAATTCTACTCCAACACGTGGAGGAATAAGTGCTCAAGATTTAATTCGTAGGCCGGAGATTACTCTTAAACAAATAGTTGAACTTATACCTGAATTTAATAATTTGGATTCTGAAGTGTTAGAGGAAGCCGAGATAGAAGCTAAATACTCTGGATATATTGAAAAACAATGGGCGGAAATTGAGAAGTTTTCTAAGCTGGAAGACCTAATTTTACCTAAGAATCTCCGTTATGAAGATATCCGCGGTTTATCTACCGAGGGGCGACAAAGACTAATGGAAGTTACCCCTTTAAATTTGGGGCAAGCTTCCCGAATTACAGGAGTAAGCCCGGCAGATGTCTCAGTATTATTGGTCTCTTTAGAACAACGTCGCCGAAGGGAGAAATAACGTGTTCAGTGAGTATTCAACCCTTATTAAGGGGTTAACCTATAATCATATAGGATATGAATTGTCTGAATCTCAAATGGATCAGTTCTGCTTGTTTGGAGACCTGTTAATCGAGTGGAATCAGAAACTCAATTTGACAAGAATCACAGACCCCCAGGAAGTAATTTTAAAACATTTCATTGATTCCATGGTTCTTGCCCAATATATACAGGGTGAGCATTTTGCAGATCTGGGCACCGGAGCGGGCTTTCCCGGAATACCACTTAAAATTTTGCTTCCTGAGTTAAGTGTCGTGCTTGTTGATTCGCTGAAGAAGAGATTAGACTTCCTTGATATTGTTATTAAGACCTTAAAGTTAAATAAAATTGTTACAAATCATGCCAGAGCCGAGGATTTTGGACGTAATCAACAATATAGAGGTTTTTTTGATACAGTTTGTTCACGTGCTGTAGCACGTTTACCTATTTTGTTAGAGTATGCTATGCCTATTCTTAAAGTTAATGGTCGATTCATTGCTGCTAAAGGCTTGAATGCAGATCAAGAGCTAGCTGAATCAAAAAATGCATTGTTGGTTCTAAATGGGAAACCCGAAGGAATTGAAAAGTATAATTTAGGGCATAGTGCAGAGCATCGAGCAGTAATATTAATTCGTAAAGTTGGAAAAACTCCATCCCAATACCCGCGCAAGGCAGGAACTCCTAGTAAGAATCCTATTATTTAGACAATAATTTTGGCTAGGGCATTACTCTTTTTGAGTGTAAGGCTCTTTTTTATGACGGACAGTGAAGGAAATAGGATTAGAACGTCGAATTTAACAATAAAGTGCTGTATTGCAGGGTGTAGGTATAGTAGGGGGTGGCAATTTGGAAGATTCACAAAATCAAAGGTTTAGAAGAGATAATGCTAATCTAGTTTCGGGGACAGAGCTCAGTAGAAGACATCGAAGAAGTGCAAGGAAACAAAGATTTAAGTTCGATTTTAAAAAGAGTAAAAGATTATATATATCATTAGGACTTATAATAAGTTTCTTAGTTGTTGTTGCTCTCTCGGCTACGATATATACCTGGGATCAGCATCTAATTGTTGATGGAGTCACAATTTCTGATGTTGATGTAGGTAATATGACAATGGATCAAGCCAAGGAGACAATGGAATTGGAAGTTGAACGTCTTCTTGGGCAAACCGTAAAGCTTAACGTGGATGATGAAGTAAAAGAAGTTAAATTAGAAGATTTAGGCTTAACTGTCTCTGCAGATGCCGCATTAGAGGAAGCTTATCAAGTTAGTAGAAGAGGAACAATTATAAATAAAGTATTAGCTAAGATGAAAACTTCTGAGGGCATTAATTTGGGATTGGCACAGGAATGGGACGACGATAAATTACTACAACGACTTAACAAAGATTTAGGAGAATTTAATAAGCCTGCCATAGATGCATCTTTTGATATTAATCCTCATAACTCAATGGTTATAAAAAAGGAAGTCGTTGGAAGAGTTATCGATACCGAAGATTTAGTTGATCGGATCAAAGATATCGATATTTTCTCCCAAGTGCCAGAGTTTACGGTAAAGTATAAAGATCAACTTCCAATTGTAACTGCTGCCCAATTAGAAGAACAAAAAATTACTGGATTACTGGCCAGTTATACTACACGTTTTGATCCCTCTCAAACTGCAAGATCAGAAAATGTTCGCATTGCTGCTAGAGCTATGGATAAGGCTGTTATAAAACCAGGTGAAACTTTATCCTTTAACAAGATTGTTGGTGAAAGAACTGTTGAGGCTGGCTATAAAGATGCCTATATAATCGTTAATGGTAAATTTGTTCCCGGATTAGCAGGCGGAATATGTCAAGTATCCAGCACTCTTTATAATACGGGATTATTGGCTAATTTACCTGTTACTCAGAGAAGCAATCATGATTTAGCTATCTCATACGTACCACTTGGACAAGATGCCACTGTTGCTTACCCAGATCTCGACTTAAAGTTTAACAATAATACAGGTGGGTATCTACTTGTTCGTACAAAGGTAAGTAGTAATTCTGTAACAATTGAACTCTTTGGAAAGCTTGTTCAAGGACAAGAAGTGCTTATATCGAGTAAGATCGAGTCAGTTATTCCAGTTGAAGAACAACGTTTAGTCGATGAAACTCTTGCTCATGGAGTTTCACGTACCACTCAAGAGGGTCAGCCCGGATATGTGGTTAAATCCTTCCGAACTATTAAGTTGAATGGTAATATCAAAAATACAGAAACACTTAATCAAAGTCGGTACGCACCCTTACCTAAAATTATTTCAGTTGGTGCATAATTTTATAAGATTATTATTTTTAATTTGTAAAAAAGCGTCAAAAGCGCTTTTTTTATTGGGTTTGGTTTGATACTATCAGAGAGTACACATTTTTCGTCTTTAATCGAATCTGTATATAAGATTTCAATGACCTGAACCAGTTTCGTCGATAGAATAATTTGTTTCTAAGATCATGTAGATAGTATTGTATTGTGTAATGAAGGAAGTGCTGGCTATTGATAACTAATGTGATCGCTATTGCTAATCAAAAAGGCGGAGTCGCTAAAACTACAACAGCGATAAATTTGAGTGCCTGTCTGTCGGAACTAGGTAAACGTGTCTTACTTATTGACCTAGATCCACAAGGTAATGCTACTAGTGGTATGGGAATCGTCAAAAATAAGCTGACTCGATGTATTTATGACGTTCTTATCAATGATGTTCCTTTAGAACAGGTTATTATGAAAACTGAGCAAAAAGGCTTAAAGGTTGTGCCTGCAAGAATTGAACTTGCCGGTGCAGAAATTGAACTTGTTTCTCAAAGTTCACGTGAAGCGAAATTAAGGAAGGCTATTGAAGACGTAAAAAATGATTATGATTTTATCTTTATTGATTGTCCTCCTTCTTTAGGGCTTCTAACAATTAATGCGCTCACTGCTGCTACAGATGTAATCATACCGATTCAATGCGAGTATTATGCTCTTGAAGGGTTAACACTACTAATGAATACCTTGGATCGTGTTCGAAAACATCTTAACCCAAAATTAAATATCTTGGGAGCCCTCTTAACAATGTTTGATGCTCGCACCAATCTATCGATTCAAGTAGTTGATGAAGTCAAGAAGTACTTTCCGCAAAAGGTTTTTCGCAATATTGTTCCGCGTAATGTACGCCTCAGTGAGGCTCCTAGTCATGGTAAGGCAATCAATACTTATGATTCCCGGTCTAGAGGTGCAGAAGTTTATCGTGATTTAGCTAAGGAGGTGTTAGAACGTGTCTAAGAAGGGACTTGGTCGGGGACTTCAAGCACTCCTATCAGATGATTTAGGTGGTAATGAAGAAAGTATTAAAGAAATCCCAGTATCAATTATAGACCCTAACCCTGAGCAACCGAGAAGGGAATTCGATCCTCAAGGACTAAATGATCTTGCAGACTCCTTACGAGTACATGGATTGTTACAACCTATTCTGGTTAGATCGTCCGGCGACAGGTATATTTTAATCGCCGGTGAACGACGCCTTCGTGCTGCAAAGATTGTCGGACAATCTACTATAAAGTGCATTGTTCAAGAGTGCAGTGATCAAGAAATGGCCGAGAGAGCATTAATTGAGAATATTCAGCGTGCTGATTTATCTCCTGTTGATGAAGGACTGGCCTATGAGAAACTTATTAAAGAATACGGATTGAGCCAAGAACAAGTTGCACAACGTGTTGGCAAGGCTCGATCAACAATAACTAATCTTCTACGGATAATACAATTACCAAATGCTATTCTTGATTTACTTCGAAGTAACTCTATCTCATTAGGCCATGCCAAGGTGTTGTTGGGTGTTAAAGATACAACTTTACAAGTCTTAACTGCTCAAAAAGCCGCTAAAGAACAACTGTCTGTTCGAGATACTGAAAGTTTGATCAACAGACTTTCGGAGAAATCAGATAAGGTGCGACATACTCGGGAGTTTAGTCCTTTACTAAACCAAGTGCAAGATCATCTTAGGAGCTGTTTTCAAACAAAAGTCAATATTAAGGGTGACACTAAACGCGGCAGCATCGAGGTTCAGTTTTTTTCGGAAGAAGAGTTGAATAGGTTACTAGAGCTTTGGAACATCCGCATAGAGTAACTAGATGTTCCACGTGGAACATCTAGTTACTCTATGGTTTAGCTTTCTTAAGGGCGATGGGTGGCACGCCCACCCTTTTTATCCGTTGTGAATGGCAGAAGCTTTTAAGCTGAGTGCACTCAAAAAAATATGTTTCTGTAAATTATTGTTTAAATCTTATATGAAAAAACACTGAGCGTTAACTTATTTTGTATATATGAGTTGACGCTTAACATTGAAGCGGCATGGTCGTCCACTCTGATAATCTTCTAGGTTACCACGGTGTTGGTCTTCTGTTTGGCTATGAGGTGGATCGCTTTCGGCTGAGTTAACCTGTGGGAAGACGGAGTTTTGGTTTGCACGGGTCTGAGTGTTTCGACGCTGGCTGGCTGGACGGATCGCGCAATCGTCCAATCTGGGCATTTCTTGCCGTACGCTATGCCGTCTTTGGGGCATGTAGCAATAGGAACGTCGTGTTCTGTCGCTTTTGTGCCGCTCTATGCCATTCTGCAAGAAGGCTAATACGTGCGAAGACAGTGTCTTCGGGCACAGCGGCATCACTCCATCCAAGGACAAGTACTGCGGTGGGCTAAGGGGACGCGAACCGTCGTCTCTCGCCTCAGCCTGACTACCCTGAAGCATCTGCTTTTCTGAGAAGTGCTCTTCAAGCCAAGTTTGTTGTGAGTGGAAACAAACAACAAACAACAAATATGGGGACTTTCATATATGCTATTTAATATCTTTAGGACGTTAAGATGACGTTACTTAGTTTTTTTTACATCTGAGGGTACTGGAATGGTTGCGTGATGAAATCTAGTCAAAATAGCCCCAAAACGTCTTTTAAAATATTGTGCCTAAAAACAAGCGGTTACGCTCTAACAGGAGTGAACCCATTGCATGGATAGCATAAAGCCTACAAAGCATGTGTAGAAACAGTATCGCAGGTTTCCTTTCGCCGTTCAGCAAGTAGGCTAATTCGTGTGAAGAATTTAGCTGGTCATGAAGGATGTGGGCAAAACCGTCTTGCCCTGAGGGGGCCCTATTTTCATCTTGTGATGGTGCTGTCTTATAGCGGCAAGCATGGCAACTTTGATTAAATGTTCCACGTGGAACATTTAATCAGTCAATAAAGGAAGAGGGATATAATTGTTAGGAACTATTGTAAACACTGGGGCAATTTTAATAGGTGGATTGCTAGGTCTTATGTTCGGACAAGCATTACCAGAAAAAATGAAAAAGACAGTAATCCAAGGAATTGGGCTAGCAGTATTATTAATAGGTATATCAATGGCCATTCAAACTAAGAACACGTTGATTGTTATAGCAAGTTTAGTGTTAGGCGGGATAATTGGTGAAATCATTGACATAGAACTTCGACTACAACAGTTTGGGCAGTCGCTTGAAAGTAGGCTATCAAAAAATGGACGAGGAGGAGATTTCACCAAGGCCTTCGTAACAACGAGCCTAATTTATTGTGTCGGGGCAATGGCAATTATGGGAGCCCTAGAGAGTGGCTTAACAGGACACAATACAATACTTTACGCCAAATCAATGTTGGATGGAATAACCGCAATTGTTTTTGCTTCGTCAATGGGAATTGGCGTGCTTGCATCGGCAATACCAGTGTTTGCCTATCAAGGATTACTCACGGTCACAGCAGGTCTCTTAGAGGGAGTCTTGTCTTCCCAGATAATAAATGAGATGGGAGCGACTGGCGGACTTTTGATTGTCGGGATAGGCCTAAATATTCTAGAAATAAAAGAGATTAAAGTGGGTAATCTATTACCGGGGTTGTTTTTGGCGATTCCAATAGCAATGCTTTTTACACGTCTTCATTTAGGTATGTAGGGCGAGATAAGTAAACAATGATAAAATTTGTACTTGAAAGGAAGTGAAAAACCTGGTTTTAGGTAGATCATTAAAAATGATCTACCGCTTTGTTTAGTCGTCAAGGCGGAATCAAAGCCGAGATTCTAAGACCAGGGATAAATTGGTGATGATAGAGGGTGTAATGTCAATGAATTGGTTGGCTATAGGTGTTTTAGCCTTCCTTACAGTTATGCTATTAATTATTAAGATTTTTCTATACAGTAAGATGAAAAAGTTTCAGGCATCATATATAAGTCTACAGACATTTATGGACGGTCAACAAATGGATGTACTTCTTGATAAATATATTCAAAAAGTATCAGACTTAGAGCAAAATCTCGAAAAATGCAATGAAAGGCTTGACCCCATTGAAATTAAATTAAGAGCTAGTATCGATAGAGCAGAAATACAGCGTTTTAGAGCCTTTGAAGATGTCGGAAGTGACTTGAGCTTTGCAGTTGCCTTCTTAAATCAAGAAGGAGATGGCCTAGTATTAAGTTCGATTCATAGTCGTGAAGAGGCCAGAATATATGCAAAACCGATAAGTGGCGGACAGTCCCAATATTCACTTTCAGATGAGGAAAAAGATGTGGTATTAAAAGCAATGAACGGAAAGAAAATATAATTAAGTGCTTAGTTGCTCCTTCGTACTTTCAAATATGAACGTGTAATTATAGAACTAATATTCTCGGACAGTCTCCAAACTAAGTTGAGACGAGTGTTTTGCAAAACCATATATTCCATAAAGCCCCCCACATTAACAATACCGGTCATATGAGCTTCACCTACTTCCGGTAGATTTTTATTAACGCCTGCTCCGGGCTTTAATGGCCCATCAGAAAGAGTAATGCAGCCGATTGAGTCAAGACGCCCTAAACAAGCGTCTACCGCAATAATAAATGGATTTGAGAAAATACTTTGTATGTTATAAACGTTTGATTCGAGGTTTGTAGCATGTACGGGATTATCTAATGTACCATAGACATTAAGTTCAGGGAGTTTTAGACGGGAGAGCTGTGTGCCAATTAATGGCCCTAAAGCATCTCCCGTTGAACGATCTGTCCCTATACATAAAATAACAGCGGGGCGTTTCAGAGTAGAAACAAAAAGATCTGAAAGACGCGTTTCAAGTTTCTCTTTTGCAGTATAATCATCCACATGGGCTTTGATTTTTTGAGTTTCAGTAAGCAATGAAAATAAACTCACAAGCAGCCCCCTTACTCGATGTATTTAAAAATTTAGCTATTCATTAAATTATTTACCAAATAGATCATCTTTTATGCATGATATCCCATTTCTAGCCATAAGCATGATGGCGAGGAGGGAGTAATCATGCGTTGGAAAACATCTTTTCAAGTGGCTGCAACCTACGTAGGTGCGGTGATGGGGGCTGGCTTTGCCTCCGGTCAAGAAATACAGCAGTTCTTTGCACGGTTTGGGTATTGGGGTTTAGTAGGAGTTGTGCTGAGTTCGTTTCTATTTTCTCTCCTAGGTTGGGGTATGCTGGATTTACAGAGTCGTTGGAAAGTAACATCCTATGATGGTTTCTTCAACTATTTGCTGGGTCCAAGACTAGGAAGCTGGGCAGATATCCTTGTAAGTATTCTCTTATTCGTAGGTATGCTAGCGATGATATCTGGCAGTGGGGCTCTCTTTCAAGAGTATTTTGGCTTCTCAAGGTGGTTAGGAATTCTATTGACTGCAAGTGTGATTGCATTAGCCTTGTGGTATCGGGGTGAAGGAGTACTTTGGATTAATTCTGTGCTCATTCCTTTAAAGTTCATCTTTTGTCTAGGGATTGCTACAGTAGCAACACTTCTTGCAGGCTCAGGGGGAAATGAACCAACAATAATCCTCCAAAACCCGATTGTTAGTAACTGGTTTATCTCGGCCATCCTATATGTCTCATTTAACGTTACATTAGCAATGGTAGTATTTGCATCTCTTGGACGAGATGTACAGAAAGCAGGTGCCCGGTTAGGGGCTTTGCTTGGAGGAATTGCTTTAGGATTGTTTGCCTTAGCCATAGGTGTATCTTTGCTAAGTTTTCCAGATATATTAGGCCTTGAAATTCCGATGGTTGGAATTGCAGGCAAGTTAGGTGACTGGCCGGCTTTTTTCTATGTAGTAGTCTTGTGGTTAGCTATGATTACTGCAGCCGTAGGGAATGGCTTTAGTCTAATAAGCAGAGTTGTTGATTCAGGTCGTTTAAACTATGGTAGAGCGACATTAGCATTATTTGTATTGTTGCTACCATTAGCTGGGGTCAGATTTTCTCATATTGTGCAGATCGTTTATCCTCTGTTTGGATACCTAGGATTAGTATTTTTGCCTGTTATTATGTATTATTGGCTAAAAAGATAAAATTGAGTTTGCTAAACAAGTTACAATTTTGCTATAGTAAATAAGACGAGTAAACCATATAAGATTTAAAATAGAATATGCAAATAGCTTAAGGGGAACTAAAATGGGTGAAAGACACTATTTAGTGGGAACAGCCGGACATGTAGATCATGGTAAAACTGAGTTAATTCGTGCTCTCTCCGGTATGGATACTGATCGATTAAAAGAAGAAAAGCAAAGAGGTATCTCAATAGAACTTGGTTTTGCACATATGTTACTTCCAAGCGGCCGTCAAGTTGGAATGATTGATGTTCCAGGCCATGAACGTTTTGTCCGCCAGATGTTGGCGGGGGCAAGCGGAATGGATGTTGTACTATTGGTCATTGCGGCTGATGAGGGAATAATGCCTCAGACTCAAGAACATATAGATATATTGACATTGTTGGGAATTCCCAGAGGAATTGTTGTCATAAATAAGGCAGATCTTGTTGATAATGAGTGGCTAGATCTCATGGATGAAGAGATACATAATAAACTTAAAGATACAGCCTTCAATCAAGCTCAAATATGTCGTGTTTCAGCTTTAACAGGTCAAGGTATTGACGACCTTCGAGATATTATTGATAATTTGCTTTCTGATGTGGAAAGTAAGAAATCAACCGGCCCAGTGAGAATGCCAATTGATAGAGTATTTAGCATTCAGGGTTTTGGGACGGTTGTGACAGGCACTCTTCATAGTGGGACTATAGAATTGGGCCAAGAGTTGGCAATAGAGCCTAGTAATATACAATCGAAAGTTCGCTCATTACAAGTTTATAATAAAAAAGTTAACTTTGCTGGGGCGGGACAGAGAGTAGCGGTCAATCTGGCTGGGGTAGATGTCTCAGAAGTTGTTAGGGGCTCAGTACTCGTAAAGCCAAAAGTATTTAAAGTTGGAAAAATATTGGATTTAAAAGTAACAAACCTTACCACTGCAGAAAAGCCTTTAGTGCAGAGGCAGAGAGTTCGCTTTCATATTGGGACAACGGAGATATTGGGACGCCTACACCTCTTAGAACACAAGGAAATTAATCCTGGTGGTGAGGGGTTTGCTCAGATATTATTAGAAGAGCCCGTTCTTGCAGCACCAGGAGACCGGTTTGTTTTAAGATTTTATTCTCCTACTTTCACAATAGCAGGAGGAAAAATATTAGATGTGTCTGAGCTTAAATTGAAACGCTTTAAAGAAAGTGTATTAGCACAACTGAGGATTAAAGATCAGGGAGATCCCCTTGACCTTTTAGAGAGAGAGATGGATGAACCAAGAGCTGCTAAAGATTTGGCAAATCGCTTACACGTCAACCTTGATGATTTAGTTGAAAACTTGAAATCACTGGAGGAACAGGAAAGGCTAGAGATTTGGGCAGAAGATGATGTTGCTCTTTATTGGGCAAAAAAAGATGCTGAAACGTGGAGAGAAAAACTCTTAAAAGTTGTAAAAGCAAATGAACAGGAATTTCCGTTAAGAGGCGGAATTAGTAGAGAAGAACTAAAAACCCGTCTAGGAATATTGTGGAGTCATAGACGTTGGCAGATGATATTAGAACAAGGAAGTGCCCGAAAGTTTTATAAAATCTCCGGGAGTAAGGTTCAAACGAATGAAGGTGCCCAGATTCCGCTCTCAATTATGAAGGGATTAAATGACTTAAGATCTCTGTGGCAAACTATCAAATTTATGCCTCCTGAATTAAGTTCAGCTGCTGAAAAGTGTGGAATAGGAAAAGCTGAGATTCAAGAATATGCGGGATACTTATGTGATCAAGGGGAATGGGTGTCTATTAGCGGGTTTTACTTTAAAAGTGAGGATATTCAAAAGGCAAAGCAGAGCTTAATAGAATTGTTAGGATTAAAAGGAGAAGTTGGGGTAGCAGAGGTTAGAGAATTGTGGGAGACTTCCCGTAAATATACAGTTCCTTTGTTAGAGTATTTTGACCAACAACGTGTCACTCAACGAAAGGGAGACAAGAGAATACTGGGAAAAATATAGATTTGATGAATGAGTAATTAGCTTAAAGATTAAGTTAATTACTCATTTTGCTTTATAACTTTAAGATTAGAAAGATAAATAAATTCTTAAGAGAGTAGATAGAAAAATATTCCAATATTATCAAGTTCTACAATTTAGTCGAGGGCTTTTAATCAAAACTAATAGAAATAATCCAGAATGAGATGGTTTGCTATTATTTGCCATCAAATTGTTTATAAAATTCGTGACACATTGTACTCTAATAGCTTGTCAAATTGTTTTATAATATATAGAATATAGAACTAGAGGGTTGTTATCTAACAGCCTTACATTAAACCCAATCATATAAGTTTTTGATTGGATGACTTAGACCTTGTACTATATCCAGAGGTGCTTGAGGGTTATAATTGGGGGTGAATTAAGCAGAAATAATCCTAAAAAATCAATATAGGAATCACAGTCATGTCCGATAAACAGAAGTAAAAAAGGGTCAATATTAGAGAGGGGTAGAAAGATGAGAAAACTATTTTCAGTAGCAACTGTAGCTTTATTAAGTCTTTCCCTTGTAACCGGTTGCGGAGCAACTGGGGGGCAAAAGTCCGCTGAGGTTATAAAAGTTGGGGGTAACCTTGAGTTAAGTGGTGGAGCAGCTGCTTTTGGGCAATACGCTGAGAAGGCCATTAAGCTTGCATTTGAGCAACAAAATGCTAAGGGTGGAGTGTTAGGAAAGAAACTGGAATACGTATCTTCGGATAATAAGTCAGACCCTGGGGAATCGACTGTAGCTTCAACAAAGCTGGCGACTCAAGACAAAGTTGTTGCAATACTTGGGCCTATGACAAGTGGAAATACTTTAGCTGCTGTCCAAGTAGTCACCGATAGCAAAGTGCCGCTGATTACACCTACAGGTACATCAGATAGTGTTACATTTGAAAACGGGAAGGTAAAGCCTTGGATCTTTAGAGCTTGCTTCATTGACCCCTTCCAAGGGCAGGTAGCTGCTAACTTCGCGTCAGATACCCTTAAAGCAAAGAAAGCCGCACTTTTCATAGATCAAAAGGGAGATTATTCTAAAGGTCTTGCTACTTCCTTTGAAGACAACTTTAAAAAATCAGGCGGAGAAGTTGTTGCCACAGAACAGTATGTAGCAGGCAGTGATTTAGATTTCCGAGCAACCTTAGTACGAATTAAAGCCGCTAATCCCGATGTAGTCTTTGTTCCTGGATATTATCAGGAAGTAGGCTTAATCGTTAAGCAAGCACGTGAAATGGGGATGAAGCAAGTATTCCTAGGCGGAGACGGCTGGGGTTCCCCTCAATTAGTTGATGTAGCAGGTGCTGCAGCATTAGAGAATACTTACTATGTCAATCATGGAGCTATGGATGATCCAGGAATGGCTCAATTCATTAAAGATTTCCAAGGAAAATATAATTCAGAGCCTGACACATTCGCAGCTCTTGGATATGATACCGCAAATCTTTTAATTAAAGCTCTTGAGAACGCCGGCAGTACAGAACCTGAAAAATTGAGAAGTGCTCTGGAAACCATGAAGGGATTCCAAGGGATAAGTGGAGAATTGAATGTTGATCCAGCAACTCATAACCCAGTGAAGAGTGCTGCGATTCTACAATTTAAAGAGGGCAAAAGCGTATTCATGACAAAAGTTAACCCAAAATAATCTATCAACTTGGAAGAATTGTCACAAAAAGCTAAGGAGGGAGGACAACCCCTCCCTCTTTTTTGTATTAGACTCCGGCAAAGTGCCAATGCTAAGGTATAAAATATTTTATTATTTGTCCAGGGTTACAAATCGAAACACCTATTGACAAGAAGTGGCTGTCTCGGATTTGATAAGTGGAAAAAACTATTCGGGAGTAAGGAGTTGAGAATATGGGAAGTGTAACTGAGCAAGTATTGCAGCAGATAGTAAACGGACTTTCTCTAGGAAGTATTTATGCTTTAGTTGCTCTCGGTTATACCATGGTTTACGGTATCATTAAGCTTATAAACTTTGCTCATGGTGATGTAATGATGGTCGGAGCCTATGCAGGTTGGTTTGCAACAACTACATTGCATATGTCGTTTATTCCGGCGTTGCTAATTGCAATGACAGTTAGTGCGATTCTGGGGGTATTAATCGAACGGATTGCTTATAAACCGCTGCGTAATGCTACTCGAATTGCATCTTTAATTACAGCTATTGGAGTTTCTTTTTTCCTTGAGTATGGGGGCATGTTAGTTGTATCTCCTCAGATGCGCACTTATCCTCCTGTTTTTCCCGATACAATTTATAATGTAGGTGGCATCATCATTAAATATGGTGATATTGTTATGATTGTCACCTCAATTGTCCTTATGGTTTTGCTGCATGGTATTGTTAAGTATACAAAGATTGGAAAAGCCATGAGGGCAGTATCTTTCGATACTGAAGCAGCGTTATTGATGGGTATTAATGTTAACAACACTATTTCGGCAACTTTTGCAATTGGTTCCGCTCTGGCAGCCGCTGCAGGGGTTTTGATGGGAGTATACTTTAATACAATTAATCCGTTAATGGGTATTATTCCGGGGCTTAAGGCCTTTGTTGCTGCAGTTTTAGGGGGAATTGGTATTATTCCCGGTGCGATGGTAGGAGGATTTTTCTTAGGGCTTACAGAATCATTTGTTAGTGGTTTAGGAGCGTCGACATGGCGCGATGCAGTAGCATTTTTAATTTTAATACTTGTTCTCATTGTTAAGCCAAGTGGGCTTTTTGGTAAGAACATCCGTGAGAAAGTGTAGGTGGAATCATGGGTAAGCGGATTAATCGTCAAAGTGTCCTAACTTTAGTAGGTGTCCTACTTGTCTATGCCATCGTTCAGGGAAGTATTTTCATGGACATCTTACCCCCTTTTGTTGCCCTCACTTTGATTCAGGTTTGTATCTTTATAATTCTTGCAACAAGCTTAAACTTAATCAATGGGATCACAGGCCAATTTTCAATTGGGCATGCAGGCTTTATGGCGATCGGAGCTTATGTGGCAGCTATTGTCGTTGTTAAATTTCATGGACCTCTTCTATTGGCCTTGATTGCTGGGGCAGCGGCTGCTGCCGTAGCCGGTTTTTTAATTGGTCTGCCTACTTTAAGACTAAAGGGAGACTATTTGGCGATTGCAACCTTAGGATTTGGAGAAATAGTAAGAATTGTTTTTTTAAATACAAGCTACGTTGGAGGGGCTTCAGGATTTTCAGTGCCGAAAACAATTACTTGGACATGGGCATTTTGGCTAACGGTCTTAAGTATTATAATTATTAGAAATTTTATTAAGTCAACCCATGGTCGAGCGTGTATTTCTATTCGGGAGAATGAAATTGCAGCCGATGTAATGGGTATTAATACGACAAAATACAAAATTATGGCCTTTACAATTGGTGCGTTCTTTGCAGGATTGGCAGGCGGAATCTATGCTAATTACCTATATATTATTCAACCTCTAACCTTTAGTTTTTTAAAGTCATTTGATATCTTAGTTATGGTTGTACTCGGTGGCTTAGGAAGTTTAACGGGTAGTGTTCTGGGTGCTGTGGTAATGACGGTGGTTTCCGCTGCATTATCAGGTTGGCCAGAGTGGAGACTAGTAATAACAGCCGTACTTTTAATCGTAATGATGATTTTTAGACCGAAGGGACTACTAGGAACTAAAGAATTTAGCTTAAGTTTCCTCGGAAAGAAGGGTGATAAGAATGCCTCTTCTAAAGATTGACAAACTCTCCAAGTCTTTTGGAGGTTTAAAAGCCGTATCAAATCTAAATATTGAGATTAACGACGGGGAATTGATCGGTTTAATTGGTCCAAACGGTGCCGGAAAAACCACAGTTTTCAATTTGCTGACAGGAGTTTATGAGCCAACGGAGGGCAGCGTTAAATTTCAGAGTAAAGATATGAGAGGGCTTAAACCCTATCAGGTTACCCAAAGTGGGATGGCCAGGACGTTCCAGAATATCCGTCTTTTTAGTGATCTAACTGTTATTGAAAATGTTAAGATAGCATATCATCAAAGAAGTTCCTATAGTACCCTTAGTGCCTTCTTACGTTTGCCAAGTTATTATGCTGGAGAAGAAGAAATGCAGCGTAAAGCGATGGAACTTCTCAAGATCTTTAATCTGGAGGATAAGGCTGAAGAAGTTGCTAAAAATTTGCCTTATGGTGAACAACGCCGTTTAGAAATTGCTCGTGCTTTAGGCACAGAGCCTAAGCTTTTATTGCTTGATGAGCCTGCAGCGGGGATGAATCCTCAAGAGACACACGACCTTATGAATCTCATTCGTTGGATTCGTCAACAATTCAATTTAGCTATTTTGTTAATTGAACATGATATGTCTCTAGTAATGGGCGTATGCGAACGAATCTATGTTTTAGATTATGGAATGATTATTGCGCAAGGCACACCAGATGAAATCAAGAATAATCCCAAAGTCATCGAGGCTTATTTAGGGGAGGAGGTTGTCTGATGCTTGTCCTTGAAGATGTAAATGTATTCTATGGTGCAATTCACGCCCTTAAAGGTATCTCCCTCGAAGTTAATCAAGGGGAAATTGTGACACTTATCGGTTCAAATGGTGCCGGTAAAAGCACTTGTCTCAAAACAATCTCTGGCTTACTGCGGCCAAAGACAGGGAAGGTTTCCTTTAAAGGGTCAGACCTTGCTAGTATTGCTCCTCAAAGTATAGTTGCCCAGGGAATATCTCAAGTACCAGAAGGTAGACGTGTATTTGCCAATATGACTGTCATTGAAAACCTAGAACTCGGAGCTTACTTACGTAAGGATAAAGCGGGCGTTAAAGAAGACATGAAGAAAGTTTACGAATTATTTCCACGCTTACTGGAAAGAAAAAGTCAGCTTTCAGGCACTTTATCAGGTGGAGAACAACAAATGCTGGCAATGGGCAGAGCACTAATGTCTAAACCTCAACTCTTGCTGCTAGATGAGCCTTCAATGGGTTTGGCACCGATCTTGGTAAAACAAATCTTTTCAATCATTAAGGAGATAAATTCAAGTGGTACTACAATCTTACTTGTTGAACAAAATGCCCATATGGCTCTTTCTATTGCTAATAGAGCGTATGTATTAGAGACTGGTAAGATAGTTCTTTCCGGTGATTCTAAAGAACTGGCCGCCAGTGAAGAAGTCCGTAAGGCCTACTTAGGAGGCTAATATAAATCATAGGCTGATGGTAGACTTTTCGGAGTTTCCCTTCTCTCCATCTTCGTCTCAGGGTACATTGCAACAATAAGCAGCATGGATGGATTAGGGATCATGGTCTATTTTGCGTGACGTAATGGTTACTAAGTGCTGCCAGTTGCATTAGCTTGGTACCAAAGAGTGTGTAACTTGGTTTTTGCTGGCTATGCTTAATTGTAGAAGGAGGTAATTAGAAATGTATGTTCGCCAATTTATGACAGCTCAAGTTTTTACGGTAGGCCCGGATAAATCTATTGCGGATACAATGGCTCTTATGAGAGAAAAAAAGATTAGTAAATTGCCGGTTGTAGAAAAGGGTAAACTTGTAGGTTTTGTCACAGATGGAGATCTCCGTGAGGTCTCTCCTTCTCCAGCAACAACATTAAGTATTTTTGAACTTAACTACCTTATTGCCAAGACACCCATCCGTGAAGTTGCGATTAAAAAGGTCATAACTTGCCACCCAGACACTCAAATTGAGGATGCCGCTTTGATGATGAGAGACCATAAAATTGGTGGATTACCTGTCATTGAAGAAGGTAAAGTGGTTGGGATTATAACTGGTTCAGACATATTAGATGCCTTTTTAGATATCATGGGATTTCGTAGTCCGGGACAGCGCGTAACGATTGAAACTAAGGATCAAATTGGGGTTATGTCGGATTTAGCCCTTGTGACTAAGGAACATGAGGTCAATATTGGAAGTTTAGCTGTATATCATCTCAAAGACAATAAGGTTCAGATTCTTGCTCGTCTTCAGGGGGATCAGGTTGACGAAGTTGAAAAATCCTTGGATAAAAAAGGTTATCAAATTAAAAAATAATATTCTTTAAAAGATTTACATTGGTTTTATTTCAAAAAGAAAGCACTGGATGAAGAGGTATTCACCCAGTGCTTTTCTTCTTAAAGAAAAGAGATATAATGTAGATAGAAACTACCAAAAAAATGAGGAGATGGAAGAATTGCACCTTTTTAACCGTTCAATTTCCATTAGTGTTCGTTCAAAGGACAAAGATACACTGACTGTGGAGGGTACTTTTATTGACACTCATCATGAGCTATGCTTGACTTTGGAAGTTGATATAAAGACTCGTACAATAACAACAGCTACGGGAGAATTACGTCGAGCCCCCCATACAGATTGTGCTGAAACTCAAAAACGAATTCAAAAGCTGGTAGGAATAAATCTCAATAAAAATGTTCGGAGACAAGTACAAGCTGCTGTTGGCCTAAAAGAAGGGTGCACACATATTACTGACCTAACTCTTGAGTGTGTAAAGAGCCTAATGCAAGCTTCATATCAGTTGATGCACCTTACCATGGGAGAAGAGCAAGTTAATGAAATTGTCGAGAAGTATTTGGAGGGTAGTTGCTTTCATTATAACAAAGGAGCGGTTTAATGACTTTCATTATTTGGGGTTTTATAGGCTATTAGGATAGTCTCTTGACCAGTAATAGAGCTAAACTTATGCTCTAATGCTTTCAGATCATCGATTTGTTCCTTTGTTAAGTTTGAAATCAAAGTTCCCGAAGGGTTCATTTGCTTAATCCTCCTTTAATGTATTATGGGTTTCTTTGTTAGAATTATTTTGTACAAATACAATAAGTTCTAACCATCAAGTTATTTGGGACTTTGACTGATTTACTTTCCAAATGATAATTAATGTGATAATATGATTGTCGTTAGTAAGGGGATGGATGGTGACTGGTGTTGCTCCCGGACTTCAAATCCGCGTGTCGGGACGCAGAACGTTCCGAGGTGTGTTCGATTCGCACACATCCCCGCCAAATTTGAACTTCGAAATCCTAGGTTATAGGTTTGAGTTATCTTAAAGCGATTAGGTACCTTTATTTCAAAAATATATCCGGAGTAGTTGGAATTGTTTTTTATAGGCAGCGTGAAGCTGCCTTTTGATATATTGGTTCTGTGGTTAGTTAAAGTGAAGATTAGAAGAATAATAATACAGCAGGATTTTATGGATTTAACCCGAATAAGCTTTATTTATACACTTGTAGAAATCTGACGAGGGTCAATTAGGGAGGGACTATGTGAATCTAGTCGATGTACTTATTATAGGGTTTATCTTATTTGGAGCACTACATGGCTACCAAAAAGGTTTGATAACAAGCATTGTTAATTTTTTTATATGGCTTGTAGGGTTCTTAGTAGCATCGTGGAAATACGTGGCTGTCTTGAGCCTTGCAGAACAGTATTTTCCACTTAGACAATGGATAGAGCCAATGATTTACCGTGTACTACTTCCTACTGTGGAGTCTAAAGCGGAAACTCTGCAGCAACAAGTACTAGGGAATATCCTAGGTATAATTCCTGAAGAATGGCGCGGGTTTTTCCCCTTTTCAGATTTATCCAGTACCCAAATGCCTCAAACTCTTGAACAAGTAACCCATAGTTTAGCAGGGACAATTACCGAGAGTATATTAAGCTTATTTGCTTTTGGCTTTGTATTTTATTTTGTGGTGTTATGTATTCAGATACTGGTAGCTATTCTTCTGCGCCCACTTGGAAGCTGGAGTGGGTCATTTAATCGCGGAGGAGGGCTATTGTTTGGCGGACTAGGGTCACTTATTGGTCTGTCAGTATTAGCTGGATTATTGTCACCGTTTCTAAATATCGGCGCAAATGATGGTTTTATGGAACTTGTGCTGAATTCATACCTATATCCCCATTTGATCCAAACATTTAACCTCTTAGATCAGATGTTTTCTGCTCAACTTAAAGAAAAGTTGCTTGAGCCACTTTCAATGGGTAAGGGAGTATGGTTCTGATCGTCTTACTTAACAGAATCTAGTTAAGTTTGACATATCTGTCGGATAAACGAGGCGAAAATGAAGAAAACTTAAAGAAACTGACATTGTAAAATCAAGTTAATTAAGTTTTAGGGGTGATTGCATGGGATCTAAAAAAGTCAAACTAGCCTGGGATGATCTAATGATATCAGATCAAGAACGAGATGCTATAACGGAATACCTTTCTTTCTTGAGTAAAGGAAAAACTGAGCGAGAATCTTGGCAGATTATTGAGAGTTGGGCTCAACGGGAAGGTTTTATACCTCTAGATAAGCTTGAAGGCTTTCAACCTGGTCAAAGAGTTTGTTTGGCAGTTCGAGGAAAAGCAGGTATCTTAGCAATTTCAGGACAGAGACCTTTGAGCGAGGGTTTTCGACTAATCGCAACCCATATTGATGCTCCGCGATTAGATATTAAGCAGCGTCCTTTGTATGAAGAGGAAGGGTTGGCTTTCTTAAAAACTCATTATTATGGGGGAATTAAAAAGTACCAATGGATGGCCCTCCCTCTATCTCTTCATGGAGTCGTCTTCTTGCGCAACGGGCAGAAGGTTGAAATAATTATTGGAGAAGATGAAGCAGACCCTGTTTTTACAATTTCGGATTTACTCCCGCATTTAGCAAAGGATCAATATAACAAAAAGCTGAGTGAAGCAGTATCTGGAGAAGGCCTAAATCTTCTGTTAGGGCACAATCCTTCCTTGGGGGAAGGGGAAGAACGGGTGAAATCTGCAATCTTAGTTATCCTCAGAGATAAATATGGTATTGAAGAGGATGACTTTGTAAGCGCAGAGCTGGAGGTTGTTCCAGCCGGTAAAGCCCGCTATTCAGGATTGGATAAAAGCTTAATAATCGGTTATGGTCAAGATGATCGTATTTGCTCCTTTGCAGCTTGGAAAGCAGTTGCAGAAATTCAACAGCCGGAGTGGACAACACTGGTTCTATTTGCGGATAAAGAAGAGATTGGCAGTGACTCTAACACGGGAATGAAGGCTCGTTATTTAGAGAACTTCATTGCCGAACTGATTACCTTGCAAAGCGGTAAATATGATGGCTTACTGGTTAGACGATCCTTAGCACGAGCAAAAGCTCTCTCAGCAGATGTCACAGGCGGCTACGACCCTAATTATGCTGAGGTTATGGATAAACGTAATTCTGCCTTTTTAGGACGAGGTCTGGTTATCAGTAAGTATACCGGTTCTAAAGGGAAGTATGATACCAGTGACGCCAATGCAGAGTTTGTTGCGGAGGTTCGGCGGATTTTTGATGATGCTAAGATTTGTTGGCAAACTGCAGAATTAGGAAAAGTCGATCAAGGCGGTGGAGGAACGATAGCCCAATACATGGCTATATACGGCATGGAGGTCTTAGATTGCGGTGTCGGAATTCTGAGTATGCATGCACCTTGGGAAATAGCCTCTATAGTAGACCTAGTTATGATGATCCGGGGCTACCAGGCATTTTTGAAATATTCCGGCTGATCCATTAACTAAAAGGAAGACAGTAACATGAATAGTCTATGGATTAATAATAGTTTCTTAGATTTTGATTGGCAAAAGTTAGGAATGACGATCTTAAATTCTCTGATATATATAATTTTAGTACTAATCATTGCACGTGTTACTTATGGGTTAGCAATTTTCTTATTACGTCGGATGCTGCTAGACCATAGAGGAAAAAAACTGCTTGATGAACGCAAGGCTAATACGATCTTTTCGCTGCTTAAGAGTATGGCGTTTTATTTAATCGCCTTTACGGCTATTATTCATGTTCTTAAGCACCTTTTTAGCTTTGATACGGGTACCCTTCTGGCTTCCGCCAGTGTCTTAGGAGTAGCCTTAGGTTTTGGATCCCAGAGCCTTGTTAAAGATATAATTGGAGGTTTCTTCATCCTCTTTGAGGATCAATTTTCTGTCGGCGATTATGTACAAACCGGTCAATTCTCAGGGGTAGTTGAAGAGACGGGGATCAGGGCAACACATCTAAGAGATTGGGGCGGAGAACTTCATATTATTCCAAATGGTAGTATCACTGCGGTTACCAACTACAGTAGAGGTAAAATGAGGGCCTTAGTAGATATTCAGGTTCCTTATGATGAAGATTTGGACAAGGCTATGGCTGTAATGCATTCTGTTTGTGAACAGGTCGGTATTGAGTTTGGTGATAAGATAATTGATCCGCCAACCGTACAAGGTGTAATCCAGTTTGGTGAAAGGAATACGGTATTGAGAGTAATTGCCTTTACTCAGCCTAATGAACAGTGGAGTTTGGAGAGAGAACTGCGGAGGCAAATACATAGTGCTTTCTTAAAAGAAGGAATTCGCACACCACAACAAAATGTCTTTGTGACTAATCCCATTAAGGATTCAAGTGGTTAAGAACTCGACAAAGTTACTTTAGAAAGACTAACGTTTATTCGTTCATTTGTTTAGTTTGGAGATCAAACTAAGTTACTCAAATCTAGCGACTTGGTAGGAAACTCAAAAATTCGAGATGAGAAGTAAAACGTGGTAAGTTCTTCCTTCGGACTTCGTACCTCGAATTCCGAATCTCGATCAGGGGGTATCACTGAATGATTCCGTTAAATGTAGGAGATATTGTTCGACTTCGCAAGCCACACCCGTGTGGAAGTCTGGATTGGAAGGTAATGAGAACGGGAATGGATTTCCGCATACAGTGTTTAGGATGTCAGCATCAAGCCTGGATTCCGCGGGCCAAACTCGAACGAAATTTAAAAGAGATTCTTCAGCGGGTTGATGAAAAATAGAAACTGAGATCAGGGTCACCTTATTTTGGGGTATCATGATTGAATGAGCAGAGTGGTTGCAGTGTATGAAAACATCACATATAATCGGTAAAGGTAGTTCGTTTGCGTATTATGAGGAGGTTCTGACATGACGTTACATGCAGGAATAGTCGGTTTGCCAAACGTAGGCAAGTCGACATTATTTAATGCCATCACACAAGCCGGGGCGGAAGCCGCAAATTATCCGTTTTGCACGATTGATCCTAATGTTGGAATGGTAGAGGTTCCTGATTCACGTTTGCAAAAGCTGGCAGAGATGGTTAATCCGAAAAAGGTTGTTCCAGCGACTGTGGAGTTTGTGGACATAGCCGGACTTGTTAAAGGAGCAAGTAAAGGGGAAGGTTTAGGTAATAAGTTCTTATCTCATATTCGTGAAGTCGACGCAATTGTGCATGTCGTACGGTGTTTTGAGGATGAGAATGTTGTCCACGTAGAAGGTAATGTAAACCCAAAGCGAGATATAGAAACGATTGATCTAGAATTAATCTTATCCGATATGGAAAGCATAGAGAAACGTTCAGATCGAACCTCCAAACTCCTAAAAACGGGGGATAAAAAGGCACAAAGTGAAATTGCACTTTTAGAACGGTTAAAGGAAGTGTTCAATCAAGGCAAAGGGGCCCGTTCCTTGACCTTTACAGATGATGAGAAGGAGATTCTGAAGGGATTTCCACTCTTGACTCTAAAGCCGGTGCTTTATGTTGCTAATGTTAGTGAAAGTGGGTTAGCTACAGCAGCTGATAATCCCTATGTTCAACAAGTTCGGGAGATTGCCGCTGAAGAAGGTGCGGAAGTCGTTGTTGTCTGCGCTCAAATTGAAGCGGAAATAGCGGAACTTGAGGCAGACGAAAAAGCTGTTTTTCTGGAAGACTTAGGGCTTGAAGAATCTGGCTTAGATCGCTTAATTCGTGTTGCCTTCCACTTATTGGGTTTAATGACGTTTTTTACTGCTGGCCCCATTGAAGTGAAAGCATGGACTATTTATCAGGGAACAAAAGCTCCAAAGGCTGCGGGGGTAATTCATACTGATTTTGAACACGGTTTTATCCGAGCAGAAGTAGTTTCTTATAAAGATTTTGTTGAGTTTAACGGATTAAATGGTGCCAGAGATAAAGGGTTAGTTCGTCTGGAAGGCAAAGAGTACATTATGAATAATGGAGATATTGTTCACTTCCGTTTTAATGTATAGAGAATAAATTGATTTGGAGTATCGGGCTAAGGTATAGAATGCGTGCTCGTATTATAATTAGAAAAACTATGAATGTGGTAAGTTATCTTAAAATGTTGCTTTTTAAAGTTTGAAGTGGTATAATTTCTGCTTGGTAGTCTAAATATCCCTGCTCCGTAAAGTCGGGGCCGTTTAGTCCGAGGGGAGGTGCAAATATGAAAGCGTATGAATTACTTTATATCATTCGTCCAGACTTGGATGAAGAGGCAACTACGGCACTTGTAGATCGTTTAGCCGGGCTCGTTGCTAGCAATGGCGGAGCTAACTTAACGGTTGAAAAGTGGGGTAAACGTCGGTTAGCCTATGAAATTGATGATTACAAAGAGGGCCAATATATCCTTATGAATTTCGAAGGTGAAGGCCGTACATCTCAAGAAATTGAGCGGGTTATGAAAATATCCGACGATGTAATCCGTTTCTTAACCGTTAGAAAAGACGACTAATAGAGCGGGGGGGCATATATGTTAAATCGTGTCATCTTGATAGGCCGTTTGACGAAAGACCCCGAATTGCGATACACCCCAACAGGTGTAGCGGTTGCGAATTTTACATTAGCAATTGATCGCAATTATAAGAATTCTCAAGGGGAAAGAGATACCGACTTTATTAATTGCGTGGTTTATCGGCAGCTTGCTGAACTCTGTGCTAATTATTTAGCTAAGGGTAAACTGGCATCAGTTGATGGTCGAATTCAGGTGCGTTCGTACACTGGACAAGATGGTCAAAAGCGCTGGGTAACAGAGGTTATTGCTGAAGATGTTCGTTTCCTAAGTCCGAAAGACAGTGGAGGCGGAAGCGCAGAATCGAGATCCTCTGGAGGAAATAGTTCCTTTGGACATGAAGTAAATTTGGATGATGACATCCCATTCTAATAGGGAAGGGGAGAATTAGTATGAAACGTGAACGCGGACGTCGCCCACGCAAGCGGGTGTGCAGTTTTTGTGTAGATAAAGTTGAGTCAATGGATTACAAAGAGACACATAAAATTCGTAAATACGTTACGGATCGTGGTAAGATATTACCTCGTCGTATTTCAGGAAACTGCGCTATGCATCAGCGCCAAGTAACATTGGCCATCAAACGGGCTCGCAGTATTGCTTTATTGCCATATAGTGTAGAGTAGAAGAAAGGGAGCGAGAGCTCCCTTTTGTATTTTTGCCTTATACCCTTAACATTGTTGTGCAATGGTTAAATTTTCATTAATCAGAACTGCAGGAGATTTATAGGTTTATCACGAACTGTATCTGGTAGGCATGGTTTGTATTCTCTGACAGTTTTTGCAGATTGTGAACTGTTGCAGCCTAAGCTGAGATGAGAATTATGCAGAGCATGGAACTCCTACTTAGACAGAAGTAGGGGCCTCTGAAATGGATGGAGATTAGGAGGGGGCATCTCTGGATATTGAAGTAGATGTGGTTAAAGGATTAAAAGCTATTGATGAACTAAAGGTTAATCTAATTCAGGCACAGTGGCTTGTTCATCATGGAACTTTAAGTGGATCTGAGGATGAAATGATTCAGGGTTTAGCTGATCTTGTAGGAATGAGTTATTTGTTAGCCAGAAGATTAGGTTTTGATTTTTCAAGGCTTGATCGTATGTTATTGCAACGTTTAGACAGTTTAAAGATCACGGATGAAATGTGTCTTGAAAAGCAATGGGGAGATTTGAGCTTATTATTAAGCTACTTAGCTCCCGAGGACTAACTTTAATGGGGAAAGTTGGAGATAATGTTTATTAGTGATGAAATGGCACAAGATTATTTGGCCAGAGGAATTCTGATGACCTTTCCGGTTGTGGGAATCGCTATGGGAACCTGGGGATTTTTTTGGGAAGTATTTTTATTGTTTAGTGTATTTATCGTAGGTCGTCGCAAAGGAATACTTACTGCCTCCATCTTTTTAACCCTTGGCTATATCGCCGCCTTGCTTGTCTATCGGGTAAACGCAATTAATTATCTAGGCTTCGTACCTCTGGCAGGTTTGCTGGGAGTTTTCGGCTGGCAAAAGGGATGGCCTGTTCGGGTGAATTTTTTTTGGAGTGCTGTCTTGGCAGGAACCTTAGGAGTAGCCCAGACCCTACCTTTTATTGTGCATGGAATTGATGCTAATACCGCAAGTGCTATGATCAATACAACCATAGAACAATACCAAGCATCCGGTATGCTGGAGATTATGGGTCAGCAAGGGATAAACGAGGTGCAGATCCGAGATATTTTGCAACAGGGAATTGAGATTTATGCTTTAGTCATTCCGAGTATAGCAGCGATTTTAGCGATTATTGAATTCGGTTTTGTTTTTTATTTTGTGAGACGCCTTTTTAGAAAGGATTTAGTATGGGTTCCGTTTACTCATTGGCGTCTTCCCTGGTACTCAGTTTGGGGTGCAGTTTTGGGAATTGCTTGTTATCTCTTAGGGGATCAATTCTCTTGGGCTTTTATCCGGGGGCTAGGGATTAATCTTATGGTTGTTTATGGGGCCTTAACCCTTGTCTTAGGAATTTGTGCCTACCTTTTTCTGTTACAATCACCGAAAATTCCCAGGATCCTTAAATGGGTGTTAATTTTATTGAATTTAATTTATTTCATGTTTAGCTTTGTGAGCATTATTATATTTGGATTGTTTGATCTAGTTGTGAATTTCCGTCGTCTACCGGAAGAATCATAAAGGGGGAGCTTTCATGAAGGTAATTCTTCAAGCTGATGTAAAAGGAACCGGCAAAAAAGGACAGATCTTAGAGGTTGCAGATGGATATGCAAGAAATTTTCTATTCCCGAAAAAATTAGCTGTTGAAGCTACGACAGGTAATATTAACGATATTTCTCATAAAAAGGCTGTTGAAGAGCGACGTAAATTAAAAGAAAAAGAAGATGCTGTTTTATTAGGGAATAAATTAAGTACCTTCAAAGTAGAAGTAAAAACAAAAACCGGTGAAGGCGGCCGTTTGTTTGGCTCAGTAACCAGTAAAGAGATTGCCGATGCCTTAAAAAAACAGCATGGTGTGGAAATAGATAAACGGAAGTTAGATCTGAAAGAACCGATTAAAGCTCTTGGCAGTTATGAAGTTAATGTGAAGGTTCATCCTGAGGTTATTGCTAAGCTTCAGGTACATGTAAGCTCAATCTAAAATCGATTTCAACTGATATCAAATAATCTGTTCTCGTGAAAGGGGACCCCTAATGAAAGGGATTTTGACAAAATGGTTAAATCAAGCAAATCACGGAGACCGGTTACAAGATGAGGAAGAGTGGAGTCGGGAAGTTGAAGCACTTTATGTGTTGCTTTCAAATTATTATGGAACTGATAAGCTAGTCCTTAAGGCCAGTCGCTTGGAGGCACTGGCGCTGATGCGCTCGGATATACTGACTGAGCGTGTTGCAGGATTAAAGAAAATTGTCTCTGATGATCCGACGGATCAAAGGATACCAAAGCTGCAAGAAATACCCCAATTCCTAGATGAAGTTGAAGAGCAAATTGCAGACCTTATTGCACGGCGTGCTGTTGAAGATCGTCTGGAACGTGTAGTTTCCGAGAAGATGCAAGAACGGCATGAGGATTACGTCAAAGAGATTAAAATGAATGTGCTTAAAGAAACTACTGGGCCCGAGAATGCCCAAACTCTAAAAAAGTTAGCTATTCTGGAAAAGATGAATACTATTTCACTTAAACGCTCCGCTATTGATGTACTCCGTCCTCAGGCTGTAGAAGAAATTGTTGGGCAGGAGGCTGCCGTACAGGCTCTCCTAGCAAAGTTGGCGACACCCTATCCTCAACATATGATTATTTATGGCCCTCCTGGAGTAGGCAAAACATCTGCGGCTAGGGTTGCTTTGGAGACAGTCAAGAAGCGCTCCTTTTCTCCTTTTTCTAAGGATGCTCCCTTTGTTGAAGTGGATGGAACAACCTTAAGGTGGGATCCTCGGGATGTAACTAACCCTCTCTTAGGTTCCGTACACGATCCAATCTATCAAGGTGCCAAGCATGACTTAGCAGATACAGGTATTCCTGAACCGAAAATGGGCTTAGTAAGCGATGCTCATGGAGGGATTCTTTTTATCGATGAAATTGGAGAAATGGATCCTTTGCTTTTGAATAAGCTTCTTAAAGTGCTTGAAGATAAGCGGGCGTTTTTTGATTCCTCTTACTATGATCCTGGTAATGTGCAGATACCACAATGGATTAAGAAGCTTTTTGATGAGGGGGCTCCGGCAGATTTTGTGCTCATTGGAGCCACCACCCGGGATCCTGGCGAGCTTAATCCAGCCCTGCGTTCACGCTGCTCTGAGGTATTCTTTGTCCCTTTGGAACCGAAAGATGTCCAAAGAATTATTTACCAGGCAGGTGAAAAGCTGGGTGTAATTTTAGACGACAATGTTCCGGAGATAATTAGTGAATACGTCATTGAGGGTAGGAAGGCCAATAGTATTTTGACAGATGCCTATGGTCTAGCTAGGTATCGTAACCCGGATCAAGAGCAAGTAAGAGTGACAAGCGCAGATGTTTATGAGGTTCTGCGATCTGCCCGGCTTACCCCTTTTATTTTCCGTAAGGTTCAAAGCAATGTGGAAATTGGCAGAGTGTTAGGACTGGGAGTAGCAGGCTTTTTGGGTTCTGTTTTGGAGATTGAGGCGATTACCTTTACAGGCTTAGAGGGTAAAGGGACCATTCGATTTAATGAAACAGCAGGAAGTATGGCCAGGGATGCTGTCTTTAATGCAGCCGCTGTTATTCGTGACCTTACAGGGGAAGATATCCGGAATTATGATGTTCATGTTAATGTAATTGGTGGGGCGAAGATTGATGGTCCTTCAGCTGGACTGGCAACCACCCTAGCCATTTATAGTGCTTTAAAAAAACAGCCTCTTCGACAGGATGTTGCTGTGACAGGTGAGATTTCCATCCAAGGCAAAGTTAAACCCGTTGGCGGCATTTATGAAAAGATTTTCGGTGCTAAGCAGGTTGAAGTTCGAAAAGTTTTAATTCCATTTGAAAATATGGCGGATGTACCGCAAAGTTTACAAGGAATAGAAGTTGTAGCGGTCAGTACGATTGAAGAGGCAATGAGCCACATTTTTATTCAAGATTAAAAGTTATAACTTTTCCCAAAGGCCCTTTTACTTTCTTTTATTTGCAGGGATTCTTGGCATCAATGCCGATTAGAACCGGAGGAGAGAGAATATGGAACTCATAAAAGTTCCACCACAGAATTTAGAGGCCGAACAAGCGGTCTTAGGGGCAATGATGCTTGAACCGGAGGCTGGAAGTGCGGTCTTTGAGATGCTTCAACCGGATGACTTTTATCGAGACAATCACCGTTTAATGTTTTCAGCAATTCGCGATCTCTCGGAAAAGGGGGATCCGGTTGACCTGGTCAGTGTTGCTGAGGCTTTACACCGCCAAGGGCGATTGGAACAAGTCGGTGGCATAACCACAATTTCTGAAATTGCCCGTTCCGTTCCTACTGCGGCAAATGTCGAATATTATGCGCGGATCGTTTCGGAAAAATCCCTTCTTCGTCAGCTTATTCGGGCAACTAGCAGTATTCTGGAACGGGGCTATGAGCCAGGGGAAGAAGCCCATTCCCTATTAGAAGAAGCAGAAAAACTGATTCTGGATCTTTCCAGACAACGAGTTAAAGATGGGTTTAGTGCGATTCGGGATGTTTTGTTAGATACTTTTGAAAAAATTGAGCATCTTTACGCTAATAAAGGAAATCTCACAGGTGTTCCTACTTTTTTCACCGAGTTAGACAGAATGACCTCCGGATGGCAGCCTTCAGATTTAGTGATTATTGCAGCGAGACCTTCAATGGGTAAAACGGCCATGGTACTAAATATGGCCCAAAATGCTTCAGTTCGAGCTAAGGTGCCTGTGGCAATTTTTAGTTTAGAAATGTCTAAGGAACAGTTAGTTCAACGAATGCTCTGCGGAGAGGCTATGGTCGACCAACAACGTGTAAGGACGGGAGATCTATTAGATGCGGATTGGCCTAAGTTGACCCGGGCAGTGGGGCCGCTCTCTGATGCGCCAATCTTTATTGATGATACCGTTGGTATTTCCTTGGCGGAGCTTCGTTCAAAGTCTCGGAGACTAAAGACGGAGCACAATTTAGGGATGATAATTATTGATTACCTTCAGCTCTTGTCGGTTGGAAAAAAATCTGAGAGCCGACAGCAGGAAGTTGCCCAGATCTCCAGATCGCTTAAGGGTCTGGCTCGTGAACTTAAAGTACCGGTCATTGCTTTGTCTCAGCTTAATCGAGGAGTTGAACAACGCCAAGATAAGCGACCAATTATGTCAGATTTGCTAGAGTCAGGGGCAATTGAAGCAGATGCGGATGTGATTTCATTTATTTATCGAGATGAGTATTATCATCCGGAGTCAGAGAAAAAGGGAATTGCGGAATTGATTATTGCAAAACACCGGAATGGCCCGGTAGGTACCGTTGAGTTAGGTTTTCTTAAAGAGTTCACTAAGTTTGTGAATCTTGATCGACAACATCAAAGTGCTTAAGTCATATTTTCCCTTGCGAATTTTAGCAAGGGTTTTTTGTGTGTTTTTATGATAAATTAGTGAAGTCGAAATGTCGAATGTTTTATGTATTTTTTAGATTAATGTTCGACAATTGGATTGACAATGAGAGGCTGGATTGTTAAGATAAAATTGTTTGCGAATGTGGTTATTTATAATTCTAAAAATTAACGGCTCTTAGGAGGGAAAACCATTGAAACATAATGTTGATGTCTTAATTATCGGAGCCGGTCCGGCCGGAATTTTTACGGCCTTAGAGTTAACGAAGCATAATAAGGATCTGAAAATTCTAATTGTTGATAATGGGCGAAGTATTGAAAAGCGAAAGTGTCCTGCGCGTACTACAGGAGTTTGCGGAGGCTGTAATCCTTGTGCTATTACCAGAGGGTGGTCGGGCGCAGGAGCTTTCAGTGATGGAAAGTTGTCTCTAAGTCCTGCAGTAGGCGGTCGTTTAGTTGAATATATGAGAGAAGATCAAGCTCAAGATTTAATTGATTATGCCGATTCTATCTACAGACATTTCGGAGCTCAAGAAACAGTGTACGGCTTAGATAACCGTCGGGTTGAAGAGATTGAGTATGAAGCATCTCGTCACAATATTACCCTGATTCATTGCCCTGTTCGACATTTAGGAACAGAACTGGCTTACGATGTCCTCAAGGGTATGTATGAGCATCTTATGCAAAAGACCAATACAATTTTTTGGGAACTCGCTGAGGTAAAGAATATCCTTGCCGACTCGGAAGGTGCTATCGGTGCTGAAATTCAACGTCGAAGTGAAGAAGAACTTGATGAAGTGTATGCCCGCTATGTGGTTGCAGCCCCTGGCCGGGGCGGAGCGAATTGGCTTGCCGATCAGACAGTTCGCTTGGGTGTCGTAACAGAAAACAATGAGGTGGATATAGGTGTACGTGTCGAGGTTCCTAATTCTATAATTGATCATTTAACACGTGAACTATATGAACCTAAGCTAGTGTATTATTCAGATACCTATGATTTGAAGACACGGAGCTTTTGTGTCAATCCCGGCGGTGTAGTCTCAGAAGAGCACTATGACGGGAATATTGCGGTTGTAAACGGACATAGTTATGCCGATGCGACTAAAAAAACTAAGAATACGAATTTCGCCTTATTAGTGTCCACTCGTTTCACTGAACCCTTTAACCAACCAATAGAATATGGACGATATGTCGCCCGATTGGCTAATATGCTGACTGGTGGGGGTGTAATGGTTCAGCGCTTAGGAGATCTTTTACAAGGGAGACGTACCACAGAGGAACGCTTACGGAAGTCTACAACGGTTCCAACTCTTCGTTCAGCTGTTCCGGGAGACCTGAGTTATGTACTCCCTGAACGCTACTTGACCTCTCTGATTGAGACGTTGAAAGCCTTTGATAAAATTGCCCCTGGTATGTATTCCAAAAACACACTATTATACGGGGTAGAGGTTAAATTTTACTCATCTAAAGTTAAAGTTGCGCCAAATTTTGAAACAACCATACCTAGGTTATATGCCATAGGAGACGGAGCAGGAATAACCCGAGGGTTAATGCAGGCTTCGGCCACAGGAATTGTTGTTGCCAGAGATATTGTCGCTAAAGAATAGTTAGTAATTAAGTATAACAATTTAGATCCATCTAAGGGGTTAAGAATGACTGGGGGCGAAGTTTGTTGCTCGATCGATATACGCATCAGGAAATGGGAAAACTGTGGCAGGACGGATATGAATATGAACGCTGGCTGCAAGTTGAATTAGCAGTCGCCGAGGTTATGGCTAAGCGGGGGGAAATCCCTCAAGGAGCTATGAAGGAAATTCGGGAAAAGGCCAAAGTTAATCCAAAAAGGGTTTTAGAAATAGAAGCTATCGTGCGCCATGACCTAATTGCTTTTTTGCAAGCAGTCGTAGAGGAAATAGGGGAGTCGGGGAAATATTTGCACCTTGGCTTGACCTCTTCCGATGTTAAAGACACGGCATTAAGCCTTGTCTTAAGAGATTCCGGGCTGTTGCTTAAGAAAGACTTAAAAGAGTTACGAGATGCCTTGGCTAAGCGAGCGTTGGAGAGTAAGTATACCGTAATGGTCGGGCGGACACATGGCATTCATGCAGAGCCCCTTACCTTTGGCTTGAAGCTAGCCTTATGGATTGCCGAGATTGACCGCCAAAGCGAACGTCTTGACCAAGCTATAGAATCAGTTAGTGCGGGAAAAATTTCAGGCGCTGTCGGAACCTATGCTAACGTCTCTCCAGAAATAGAAGAGGCTGTATGTCAGGAACTGAAGTTAGGAAATGCTCTGGTAAGTAATCAAATCTTGCAAAGAGATAGACACGCCCATTTTGTTACTACCTTAGCCCTGGTTGGCGGCTCTATCGAAAAAATAGCCACAGAAATTCGAAACCTGCAACGTACGGATATCCTAGAAGTTGAAGAACCCTTTGCAGAAGGGCAAAAGGGCTCTTCTGCAATGCCCCATAAGCGCAATCCAATCATTTGCGAGCAAGTGTCCGGAATGTCGAGACTGTTAAGAGGAAATGCTCTAGCAGCAATGGAAAATATTGCCCTTTGGCATGAGAGGGATATGACTCATTCTTCCGTGGAGCGGATCATTCTCCCGGACAGTTGTATTTTGCTGGATCATATGCTTCGCCAGATGACCAAGGTTATTTCTGGACTCAAAATTCGTGATGATCAGATGAAGAAGAATCTCCAGAAGACCTATGGATTGACATCATCTCAACGCGTACTTTTGGCACTTGTTGAACATGGATGTATGAGAGAAGAGGCCTACGCTTGGGTTCAACAAAATGCTTTTCATGCCTGGGATCAAGGGCTGGATTTTATAGATGTTGTATCTGAGGATAGTCGGGTTCTAAACTATTTGACGAAAGTGGAGATTCAAGGCTTATTTGATTTAGGCTATCATCTGCGTCACGTGGAGGATATCTTTAAGCGACTAGGATTAGAAGATTAGAGCTGGAAAGATGGGAGGAAAATCTATATGGCTGCTGTTGTGTTAATTGGTTCTCAATGGGGGGACGAGGGAAAGGGCAAGATAACAGATTTCCTGGCAGAGAAAGCAAATGTTGTTGTTAGATATCAAGGCGGAAATAATGCTGGTCACACGGTTGTGGCAAATGGAGAAGAGTTTAAACTCCATCTTATACCTTCTGGAATCCTTTATGAAGACAAGACATGTGTTATTGGCAATGGTGTAGTGATTGATCCGAAGGTACTACTAGAAGAATTGGATTATCTGGAGAAGCGTGGTATTAAAACAGGGAAACTAGTCATTAGCAGCAATGCTCATATTATTATGCCCTACCACAGGGTACTGGACGGCTTGGAAGAAGAGGCACGTGGGGACCATAAAATCGGAACCACCAAGCGGGGAATTGGGCCCGCCTATATGGATAAAGCGTCTCGAATTGGAATCCGTGTGATTGATTTATTAGACAAGGATGAGTTTGCTGAGAAGCTTCGGCGGAATTTAGTAGAAAAGAATAATTTGTTTGTAAAGGTCTATGGCAAGGAAGCTCTCGGCTTCGACGAGATTTACGATACCTATATGGGCTATGCGGAAAAAATCCGTTCAATGGTCACAGACAGCTCCCTTACCATTGATGAAAGCATTAAAGCAGGAGAGAAAGTTCTCTTTGAGGGAGCACAAGGCACTCTGCTGGACATAGACCATGGTACCTACCCGTTTGTAACCTCTTCCCATCCGATTGCTGGTGGAGCTTGTATTGGAGCGGGAGTAGGCCCTACTCGTATCAATCGTGTAATTGGGGTTATTAAAGCCTATACCACTCGTGTCGGAGAAGGACCTTTTCCTACTGAGTTATTAGATGAAGTTGGGGAAGAAATGCGGAAGAATGGACACGAGTTTGGAACTACGACTGGTCGGGCACGACGATGCGGCTGGTTTGATGCGGTCATAGCTCGTTATGCTGTTCGAGTGAGTGGAATTTCAGATTTTGCAGTGACTAAACTTGATGTTCTAACAGGATTTGAGAAACTTAAAATTTGCGTGGGCTATAGTGTTGACGGACAGATTATCCGTGAATTCCCCCAAAGCCAAAAAATATTCAAGCTATGTCAGCCTGTTTATGAGGAAATGCCCGGTTGGAACGAAGATATTACCCAAGTTCGTCGCTTTGAAGAACTGCCTCAGGCAGCTCAAAACTATATTCTGCGGATTGAAGAATTGTCTGGAGTGCAGGCTACCTTAGTAGCAGTAGGACCTGGGCGTGAGCAAACTATTGTCCGCGGAGAGATTTTTTAGGAGTACTACTGCTCAATTTTATAATACTAATTAGAAAAGGGAAGCGTGTCTTTGATATGCTTCCCTTTTTGCTATCTTAGTGGGATGTTTTAGCAGCTCTGTCTAGACTGTTCCAGAGAAAGATTAAGATTTCAGCATACAATAAGGAATTTTGAGGATCAAGGTATGTTATTGAGAGGCAGTCAAGTTAAATGTTTGAAATTAAGGAAATAGTTACAGCGTGTCGAAATCAGGATTAAATTGGCGATATGTATATAATATTGGCACTTGATGTGATATATTCATAAGAGAAATATGACACTATCGAAATCTCTACATTGGATAGAACACTGACTAGATGACTAGTTTTAGCTAAGTCATGTAAGTTCAGGTACAGTTGTTTATGTAGCCTTGGATAGGTTTTGTCATTGTTCTGCAGCTATAAGTATTTGACAGAAGGGGATATACAGAAATGACAAAAATTAAGTACCGAATTATTCTTATGTTAATAACATTAGCCCTTATTATGGGTTCCATTCTCGGTGGGTACAGCATTTATAATTTACTAGTTGCAGAAAAGGCTAATCTTGAACAGTATCGAACTACCCTGTACGATCAATTCGATCGGACGATTATGCTACAGGTACAGACTGCTCACAGCTTAGTACAGGATGTTTACAATAGCCAGCAAAGAGGAGAATTGACTCCAGAAGAAGCAAAGAAGAAGGCGGCGGATTTAGTAAGAAATTTGCGCTTTGATGATGGCAATTACTTTTGGATTGATACCACAGAGGGAATAAACGTTGTTCTGCTGGGAAGAGATACTGAAGGTAAATCTCGCTATGAAGCCAAAGATAGCTCGGGAAGTTTTTTTATCCAAGAGATAATTGCTAAAGGAACTCAGGATGGCGGGGGCTTTACAAATTATAGTTTTGCTAAGCCGAATGAAACAGAGCCTTTGCCGAAAAAGTGCTATTCCTTGCTATTTAAACCCTATAATTGGGTAATCGGGACTGGGAATTGGGTAGATAATATTGATAAACTTGTTGAAGCCAAACAACTTGAATTAGAACAAAAAGCTAAACAAGACATTATTTTCACGCTAGTATCCATGTTCGTTGCTATAGGAATATCACTTATGCTAGGGACTATGTTAAGTAAGAAGATCACAAATAATATTGTAGCAATAGCCAAAAATGCCGATGAAATTGCCAAAGGAAACCTCAAGGTTGAGAATCTTAGTATTGATTCTAAAGATGAGTTAGGTCAACTGGGCAAAGCTTTTAAAACAATGACGGAAAACTTAATTGAGCTGGTTGAACATATATCATCGTCTTCCAAGCAAGTTGCTGCCTCATCTCAGCAGTTGAGTCTGGGAGCGGAGCAATCTGCTCAAGCCTCGCACCAAGTGGCGGTAGCTATAACGGAGGTATCTTTAGGTGCTGAGAAACAGCTGACTGCCGTCAATGAGACATCGGCAAGCGTCGAAGAGATGTCAGCAGGAATCCAACATATGTTGGAGAATGCGAAAACAGTGGTAAAGTCATCGGAAAAGACTGCACACTCCGCGTCTGAAGGAAGTCAGGCGATCGATAAGACGATTCAGCAAATGATGAACATTGAAAGAACGGTCACCGGATCAGCCGATATGGTTACGAACTTAGGAGAGCGTTCCAAGGAGATCGGACAAATTGTAGATACCATTTCCGGTATTGCAGCCCAGACCAATCTTCTCGCCTTGAATGCGGCCATTGAAGCAGCACGAGCCGGCGAACAGGGTCGTGGTTTTGCGGTGGTTGCAGACGAGGTAAGAAAGTTGGCAGAACAGTCTCAAGAAGCCTCAAAGCAAATTGCGACACTAATTGCGGGTATCCAGCAAGATACACAAAAGGCTGTGTTATCGATTAGTGAAGGTACCCATCAAGTCAAATTGGGAACAGAGGTAGCAGAAACCGCAGGACAAGCCTTTAGCGAAATAACGGGTTTAATTAATGTAGTAACCGCACAGATTGAAGAAATCTCTGAAGAGATTCAACAAATGGCTGTAGGCAGTGAAAGAATAGTCGCCTCCGTTTCGGAGATCTATGAGACGAGTAAAGAAATTACAGGACAGACCCAAACTGTATCGGCGGCCACAGAGGAACAATCAGCCTCGGTGGAGGAAATTGCCTCTTCCAGCCAGGTGTTGGCTAATATGGCGGAAGAGTTGCAGGAAACTTTAAAGAAGTTTAGCGTAGATTAATAAGGTTTAGTGAAATGAGTTATAAGATGGCCTAGCCTTTTAGCGCCCCCATTCTATATCTATAGTGGGGGCGTCATGAAGACTAAGTCATCCTTTCTTTATACCCAACGTGTTTGCTGTTAATGATTACCTAAATGGGATAAATCCTCTTAAACGTCAGAGACTACTTAAAAAAGTAGTTCGAAAACCTGAAAAGGTATAATAAATTTGGTAGTTTCATTTTTAAAGTAAAATGGCATTTCTAAGCGCAAGAAATTTGCCAAATAACTATAAGAATTAAAGAATTAGTGTTGACAAAAGTAGCTACTTAGTGTAATATTCATATTTGTGAGCGCCTTTTAAATGCCTCACAAACTATAATGGCCCGTTGGTCAAGCGGTCTAAGACACCGCCCTTTCACGGCGGTTACACGGGTTCGAATCCCGTACGGGTCACCATTTTGTTTGCCTCGGTAGCTCAGTCGGTAGAGCAGAGGACTGAAAATCCTCGTGTCGGCGGTTCGATTCCGTCCTGAGGCACCATCATATGGATGTAGTTATAAGGTCATAATTAGATAGCAAAACCTAAGGTTCTGTAAATTTCCTGAGAGGAAATATCAGGACTTTTTTTGTGTATTTAATATTTGTGAAGGTTGTCTAAGAGTTATAGATTGCAAATGCTATTGAATTAAGTTAACATTTTTAGAAATACTAGAAAATGAATTGTCAGTTATTGTGGATGAATTAACAATAACAGGAACAAAGGACTTAAGGATTCACAAAAGGATGGTGAGGACTATGCCCTTAGCGGAGAATAACTTGCTGTTTGGGTTTGCACCTAGACTGACGGCAGAACAACGTGAATATGTTGATGCAATATTTGATTATCAATTAGTAATGGTTAATGCTAAGGCGGGAACTGGAAAAACAACTTTGGCGGTTGCATGTGCTAAGCTTTTTAAGCAGCCACTTACATATATTTTTAATCCAGTCCAAGAATCCGCAATGGGTTTTAGACCTGGGACTCAGTCAGAGAAGGAAAGCATTTATCATCAACCCTTGATAGATGCTTTATTAGAAATAAATGAGAACCCAGCTCAATGTGTTTATAATGAAGAGGCGCTAGTGAACGAAGCTATACGTAGAAAGGTAAGTATGAAGCGCGTAATGGATAGCATTTGGTGTTATCCTAAGACTCCTTTATTTCTTAGAGGAACTAATCTTAAAGATATGACGATCATTATAGATGAATGCCAAAATTTCACCGTGCAAGAACTAAGAAAGATATTTACTCGAGTCCATGATTCATGCAAAGTTATATGTATTGGACATTCAGGCCAGATTGATATTCCAGCTGCTAAAAGCGGTTTTGTACCGTACATGGAGCATTTCAGAAGCCAACCCTATTGTAAAATTTTAACATTATCCAAGAACTTTAGAGGGGAGCTCGCAAATTGGGCAGACTCCTTCCAAGGTTAACTAAAGTTTTGGAGGTTCTTTTATTTTACTAAGGGTAGAATATTTATGAATATTGAGGTATTCTTACCTGAAGTGACTTTATATCTAAGTCCATAGTAAAATAGAGGAGGTAGTTAGATTGAGAGTATTAGTAAGAGAACCGATCAATCAGCCTTTACAGTTGAAGGAAATTGAAGGTACGTTTGAAGACTTCCAAGAAATGGTTGGAGAGTCTATTGAAATCGTACCTATAACAGACAACATTGTGTGTATCTGTAATGAGAAAGGTGAAGGCCAAGAACTAGGAAGGAATTTCTACGATGACCGGCTAGGTTGGGTCATGGGGACTTGCGTATTTACTGCAGCTAAAAACTCCGAGTTTGATTCTCTTTCAGATCAGCAAATCGGATACATATCGGAATATATCGGTTTCCCGGTAGTCTAATAACCTTTGGCATTAGAAGTTGACAGATTTGAGCTTTCCGCTTATAATTCTCTTTGTCAGGAAAAAGGTGTCCAATGATAAAAAGGACAAACTCTCCAATATAATGCGGACGTGGCTCAGCGGTAGAGCATTGGCTTCCCAAGCCGAGGATCGCGAGTTCGAATCTCGTCGTCCGCTCCATAAGAAAACGTAGACACCGCAAGGGATTGCGGTGTTTTGATTATTACTGCAACAGTATATCAAAATCCTTTTGACTGCAATTTTACTGCAACGGGGAAAAAAATATGATGCAAAATAAAAAAGATCGGGTTGACCGATCTTTTGTGGTTTTATCGAGCTGATTTTATGAGATCTCCTAAACGCGCGATGGCTCTTTCTTTGCCAAGGGTAGAGCTGTGGCCGTAAATATCTAATGTAGTACTGGTTTTAGGTATTGATCCGGAACTTAAATACAAATATGTTTGCCCTAATAGCTACAGGTCATCTAAAGATTTCATGCTTCTGAAATTTTTAGATACATTATTTTTGGGTAGCTAATTTAAGCCTAAGCTAAGGAAAATAAAACCGGTTATGATTTTTATTCTTCTTTGAACCCTGCTGCTTTTGAAAACCTTGCTACATCTATGGATGAAGAAGATAAGTAAAGAATACCAAGCTAAAGACACAATTGAATATAACATTGTCAAAGATAACGATTGAACTAATACATTAGAATAGTTGTGAATAAACTGAGGGAAAAAAGATATGAAAAATAAGGCCGCCTTAGGATTTGTGACGCTGGAAGTAAAACCTTTGAGAAAAGACTTTATTATTGCTTCTGTACGTATTGATGAGTAGTATCACTTCTACCGGGCACATCATCAATATCTTTTAAATCATTTTTATAAGCAGAATATAAGCTAATAGCCCCAAGAGTTGCCAGGTATCCTGCACCTAAAAGTTTAACTGTCTGAAATATCTCTGATGATTTAATGATCAATATGGATAGACCTATGGAAAAGAGAATAGCGTGAACGTAAAGACCGGAAATAAAGCCAACTACGTTATAGAGTCCCGCTTTCTTACCATATAGACTAACTGATTGGGCGACTAATATAGTATTTGGACCAGGAATCATAACGAGTATAGTTACTAACCCCATAAAGGAAATTAGTTCGGATGCCGAGAAATTCAAAAGATCATCCCTTTCAATGGATCGCAGTTTTCGATAAAAGGTCATACAACCAAATTATAGTTATTATACCTCAAAACGCTTGTAAATTGACCAATATTAATAATTAGAAATCACAAAAAGTGAAGGCACCCAATTTATCGAATAGAATATTGCATTCTACGATAAATTATTGTATGACGTGTAGGGTATCTTTTTGCGAACCTTAGAAAAGATACAAAGTTAACGACTCGTGCGATTCAATACATAATGCAGGACTGAATTTTGTAGGTATTTTCTTTAGTAATCAGTGAAAGGTTGGTAGATAACGAATCCCCTAGTAGTAGGGTCAAATTCGTCAGTACTGACGAATTTGAGCTGCCCCGTTATCCATTTTGATTCCCGCATTTTAATAGTTTTAATAACAGCATATGTAGGCTTGTTCCGCGTGGTGAAGGCTAATCCCCATAATCCATAGAAAATTTATAATAATTACTTTTCAATAACAAATAATCCATCTTCCTCTCGCCATTCTGCATAAAAAATATTATTAATATCGGTATAGCCCTGTAGTTTCAGCTCATTTCTAAGCCAAGATTCACTTAGGTTAGCTTTTAGTAACTCATCTGAGAGTATTGTTCCATCACTTACAAGAAGCTTGGGTAGTGATTTGCTTTTGAAAGGAATTTTGAGATCGCTTAGTGTCGGGGTATCAAATTCAGGTTTTCTTAAAACGGTCAAAGACCCATTTGCTTCGAGGATAGCATATTCAACTTCCCGAACAGAAAAAACATCTTTAATCCTTAGCAGATTAAGTAGTTCATTAATGTTCATACGGTTTTTTTTAAGGGCTTGGCGGTTAATGACTCCCTTTTGAATAACTAGAGAAGGTGTTCCCTCCAGAAGGTTTCTAAATAAAATGGACTTTTGACCTAAAAATTGAATTGCAAAGATTAGGAGTCCCCAAACAGTAATGGCATAAAAGACTTTTACTATGCCGGTGTCGTCGTCATAGATGGCATTCCCTAGAAGCTCACCCATGATTAGAGCTGAAATAAAGTCAAAAGCAGTGAGTTGTGTTATTTGAGTTTTACCTAAAAATCTCGTAACTAGTAATAAACTAAAAAAACCAAAGATCAGCTCTACTGTCAATTGCCCAAAGTCCATAACTAGAACACTCCTTTTTTCACCTATGCAGATAGATTAAACGATAACTATAGGAATATACCCTAATGGAGTAAATCAACAGTATTCACTGCTGGAGGAGCTTCCTCAAGCACAAAAAATAGGCACCGTGGTGCCTATTTTTCATACTCGAAAAAGCTTTCATATTGAACTAGAAGGTTGGCTACAATCCTATGCTTCTGAAAGCATTAGTGGCTAATTCAGGGAACAGGGTAGATAGTAGCAAAAGTAGAGAAAGTAAAACTAGGATTAAAGTGAATGTCCAAGCGATAATATTAAAAAACGTAGAATTAACATATTCCCCCATGATACTTTTTTTGCTGGCGATAAGAACCATGAAGATTAAAATAGGAGGTAAAAGAGCCCCGTTAACCACTTGAGTCGTCAACATAACATGATATAAGGATAACCCAGGCCATAAGACAATAGCTGCTCCTAAGACAATTAAGATAGTATATAGACTGAAAAATACCGGGGCTTCTCTATAAGACTTGCTGATCCCGTGTTCAAAACCGAAGGCTTCACAAACAGCATAAGCAGTACTGAGTGGCAGCACGAAGGCTGCTAACATTGAAGCACCGAGTAAGCCAAAGCCAAACAATAAACTGGCATATTCTCCGGCTAAAGGTTTTAGCGCTAGAGCAGCATCCTTAGCAGTTTCTATGGGGATATTATTGGCAAAAAGAGTAGCGGCAGTGGATACGATAATAAAGAAGGCAATGAATCCGGTAAAGAAGGTTCCGATCAAGACATCCCAGCGTGTATAGCGATAATCTTGAGCAGTGATTCCCTTATCGACGACTGAAGACTGAACATAGAATTGTCCCCAAGGTGTAATCGTGGTTCCTATGACCCCGACAACCATGAGCAGAAAGGCGGGGGTTCCCAAGAGGGTGGGAGTGATAGATTCGACGAAGACTTGCGGCCAAGGCGGTTTGACCATAATCCCGGAAATAACATAACTAAAAAATGTTAAGCATAAAAACAGAAGGATTTTCTCCATTTTGGCATAATCTGTTTTGATGACAAGCCACCAAATTATAAAGGCCATAATCGGAACGGAGAGATATTTATTCACACCAAATATTTCGAAGCTTGTGGCAATCCCCGAGAATTCAGAGGTGGTTGTCCCCAAATTAGCAATTAAGAGGACGCTCATTGCAAAAAATGCCCATTTGACTCCGAAGTTTTCCCGGATTAAATCTGAGAGTCCCCGGCCGGTTACTGCACCCGTTCGGGCTGAGATTTCTTGAGCAATGGCCAGGAGAACAGTACTTATCAGCATGGTAAAGATAAGGGAGTAGCCATATTTAGCCCCTGCTGCAGCATAAGTTGCGATTCCACCGGCATCGTTATCAGCAAAGGCCGTAACCATTCCCGGCCCCATGATAGCAAAAAACAAGGCAAAACGTGCTTTTAAGTTCATTCGCTATGCCCTCCTTTCGCTTGGCGCCGGCGGGCAATCAAGGTGGAGTAAATTTCCACCCGAGGTCGGTCGGGCATCAATAGTTCTAAGACATCGTCAACGGTGATGATCCCCAAGATATGATCTTGGTCATCCACGACAGGCACTGCCAGTAAACCATATTTATGAATTGTATCGGCCACCTTTTCGTGATCGTCGTAAGGAGAGATCTTAACAACTTTAGTATGCATTAAATCTTTAAGTGTAGTTTCAGGGGAGGCAATAATCAGCTCCCGGAGGGAAAGAACACCCTCTAGGGTTTCTTGCTCATCCACGACATATAAATAATAGATAGTTTCTGCCTCAGGAGCTAAGCGTCTTAGTTCGTTAATTGCTTGCTCAGCAGTAAGCCAAATCGGCAATCCAATAAATTCTGTTGTCATAAGAGAACCGGCAGTGTCTTCTTCGTACTGCATTAATTCGCGAACATCTTCGGCATCGTCCGATTCCATTAAACTTAGAAGCTCTTCGGATTTCTCTGAGGATAATTCACTTAGAATGTCAGCTGCCTCATCAGGTGGCATTTCCTCTAAAATATCAGAAGCTCGTTCCTCATCCATTTGGGTAATAACTTCAACCTGTACATCTAATTCCATCTCAGTTAACGCGTCAATGGCCTGTTGAGAATCCAAAGAGTCAAGGAAAGCAGCTCTTTGCTTATAGTCCATGTCTTCTATCAGATCCGCGATATCTGCAGGATGAAGTTGACGAAGCTGCTCTTTTTCACGAGTGAGCTGAAGAGCTGAAGTCCTGTTTTCCAAAGGTTTAATAAACTGGCAACCAACAAACTTATTATCTAGGCGACTTAATAAGAACTCTGCCCCTAATCTTCGGAATAAGCCACGCACACCAATATCTACTGCTACTAAAACAATATAATTGTGACCTTCCCGAGCCACCCAAGACAATGAAATGTCATTGACCCGTACTATTCTTGAGCCTTCTAAGTCGATGATTTGTTTATCTAACAGCCATTTACCTATAAACGTTTCATCCTCATGTATAGGGCAGGTTAATTTGGGATTAAACGCTGTATTAAGCCTCATTCCGTTATGATCCCAGGAATCGACTAACTTAATGGGAATTAAGTCATGTGCCCCTTTTGTGTAACGAATACCTGTAACATGAGGAGAGACACTATCCCAACGGATTGCCATATCCAGTAATCGACCAACCCGATGTCCTTTAGCATCTCTAATGGGTTTGTTAAGTAATTGACTAAAATAAAATTCTCCTAATACTCTTAAGTCCTCCATTTAACTTCCTCCTTTCAGCAACGGAGGTCTGGCACCATCGGAAAAATCGAGATGATTCGGTTTAAGAACTGGAAACGCGAGTGATAAGGGCCAGAATCCATAAAATCCACCTCCTTTAATGTTCGGAAAAACTAATGGGGTAAAAGAAAAAGACCTCTATGCCAAAATAGAAGGTCTGCAAACACAAGTTCGACCTCCCTACTCGTTGAGCTTTAGCACTGCATAGCGTAGAGGGATCTCAGCCACCTTAAGTAAAACCTTATGTCGGTAGTACCTGTTCTACCCAATTGGCGTCTCTCGACATTTCTGGGCAGTGGCGTATGTCTATGCAGGAGCCTCACCTAACAGAGAATATAAATTTTCCCGGTGACACCTCATTATATGTACAATCTAGCAAATTCGTCAACATCCTTCGGGAATAATTAGGATTATCCTTAAAGATTATTTTTTGAATACCTGTATAAGGGTTTCAGATTAAATTTTAAAAAGATTACAACACAAAATATTGAAGAAAAAACCTTAAGAAGGCCCCTTTATAAAGTTTTAGTCTTTGCCATTCCTCTTATTTTTGTGTTATAATTTAAAAATGAATCAAATTAAATGACGTGATAGACTCGAGAGGAGGGTGTTTGAATGGCAAAACACATTCAGACCATTGTGAAAGCAAACTTAAGTTCTACTGTGAAAACCGGAGGATGTGGCAAGTGCCAGACCTCTTGTCAATCTGCTTGTAAGACGTCGTGCACTGTTGGAAACCAAGTGTGTGTTAAATAAGGCTTATAGGCTTAATTGCAACATAGGATATCAGAACCCACCCGCATACCGGGTTGGGTTCTGTTTCTGTTCATAAGGGTTATGGAAGAGAGGATTATTAATGCTTGATTTATTGTCAAACAACGAATATTCGGTTAAAAAAAATGTGCATAGTTATCGTCAAGGAGATTTATTCATCGCTCACGACGTCAATTCCGGATCCCTGCACATTCTTGATGAAGACACGTATGAGGTACTGAAAGCTGTCGAGGAGTTGCAGGAGGCCTCGAAACAAGTCAATGAAGAAGGGATTAGACAGCTTCTTTGGCAATCCGGCAATCAACTAACTGTAGAAGAACTTTCTGAAATAGTTGGAGAACTGGGAGAACTACGCCAGCAAGGTACACTGTTTTCCAGAGAAGCAGATCAGGTGCTTCCGACGTACCCGGAAAAGCCGATTGTTAAAGCCATTTGTCTTCACGTGGCTCATGACTGCAATCTGCGCTGCAAATACTGTTTTGCAGAAACAGGTGCTTTTGGTGGAAGCAGAAGCATGATGGATTTGGAGACAGGCAAGAAGGGGATCGACTTTGTTTTAGATTTGTCTGGACATAGAAATCATTGTGAAGTGGATTTCTTCGGTGGTGAACCCTTGCTTAATTTCGGTTTAATTAGATCTCTGGTTGAATATGGGAGAAAGGCTGCAGCGGATCGGGATAAAACCATAAAATTCACGTTAACAACCAACGGGATATTATTAAATGATAAAATCCAGGAGTATCTCGAACAAGAGGACATCAGCGTTGTGTTAAGTTTAGACGGTCGCCCTGAAGTGCATGACCGAATGAGACCCTTTTCCGATGGCCGGGGAAGTTACGCTAAAGTCACCCCTCTAATCAAACAGTTTGCTGCGAAACGACCGGAAAGTTCACCTTACGCCTTAGGAACCTATTACTACGTTCGAGGGACCTACACTCATTTCAACCCGGATTTTGATCAAGATGTCTTACACATGGCGGATTTAGGGATTAATCAAATCTCTGTTGAACCTGTCGTAGCCAGTCCGGAAGCACCCTACGCTTTCCAAGAAGGAGATCTTGAAAAAATATGTGAAGCCTATGATCGGCTGGGAGAGGAATATTTAAGCCGTCGTGGTCAAGATAAAGAGTTTAACTTTTTCCACTTTAATGTTGCCTTGGACCAGGGGCCTTGCATGATTAAACGGCTTTCGGGATGTGGCGCCGGGCATGAATATGTGGCAATTTCTCCAGAGGGCGATCTTTATCCTTGTCACCAGTTTGTTGGACAAGAGGACTATAAACTGGGATCCCTTTACGCTGAAAATCCGAATCAGCTCAAGGAAGAGATAGTTAAGTCTTTTCGCTCCGCGCACATATATAAGAAGCCTCTTTGTCGTGAATGTTGGGCCCGCTTTGCTTGCAGCGGGGGATGTCACGCTGCTAACGTCTCCTTTACTAAAAGTCTAACAGATGTTTATACTTTAGGATGCGAGCTTCAGAAGAAGCGTCTGGAGGTAGCATTATACTTAAAGATCAAAGAAATCCAACACAATCACAATCCCTTATCTCTTGTGTAGAATAGTCACTGCTAAGTTAAAGAGAGTGGGATAACCCTTAAGATTAGAGGTTGGATGGTTTAAAGAGACATGGTACAATGGTAACTGGGATTTAATGGTCAATGGAGGGATAAGTTTGAATAAAAGATCACAACGAATTTTTGCAGGTATTCTAGCAGTTTTAGTAAGTCTTGCGATGGTTGGGTCAGCATTTATTGGATATTTCTTCGACCAGACCCCCTCGGCTAATCCGGCGAACAATGCTACCGCCAATTTAGAGGCTAAATACCAATCTCAGAAGGCGAGTATAGCTGCAATGGTTGAGCAGGAAAAAAGCACCCCGGAGAATATTCCTTTACTGACAGCTCTCGGTAATGAATATTATAATGCCGGTATGACAGCTCAAATGGTTGCGCCCACTGAAGTTCAGGAAAATTTCAAAAAGGCTGTTGAGGTTTACCAAAAGGTTTTGCAAACAAATAAAGATCCTAATATTATCGTGGATATGGCCACATCTGCCTTTTACAGCGGGGATTATGAACTAGCCGAAAAGAGTTATAATGAGGCATTGACAATCAAGCCGGATTTTATGACAGCAATGATCAACTATGGCATTTTCCTTTCTCAAGCAAAGCAGGATTGGACGGGAGCTATTAATTATTGGCAAAAGGCCTTGCCCCTGGCTCAAAACAGTACCGACAAAGAACAAATCGAGGCAATGATTAGTCAGGCCCAAAGCCAACTCGGCACTAATCAAACGAACGACGGGTTGTCTAATCCCAACTTAAAAAATGGTGAGTAACGGAGGAACTAAAATTGCACTTTACAACTTTGGCAAGCGGAAGTTCCGGAAACGCAATTCTTATTGGAGAGGATAACCGACATTTGCTTGTGGATTGTGGAATTAGTGGCAAGAGTCTGTTACATAACCTGTCTCAAATAAATCTTTCTTGTTCAGGCATCGAAGGAATTGTGGTTACCCATGAACATGTCGATCATATTAGGGGAGTAGGAATTCTTGCCAGGAAACTAAAAATTCCCATCTATGCTACAACCGGACTTTGGAAGGTAATGAGTCATTCCTTGGGAAAGCTTGCCGAAGATCAACGTGTTGAAGTGGAAGAATCTTTTTCCTGCGCCGGTTTGGACATCCTGCTCTACCCGACATCCCACGATAGCCGGGAAAGCTATGGGCTCAAAATCTCTCGCCCCAAGGAAAAGGATAAGAAGGATTTGGCTGTCGGGATTGCTACTGATAGTGGCATAATTACTGAGGAAATGCATCGGCATTTGAAGGGGTGCGATGCCCTTATCGTTGAGGCGAATTATGATGATCAACGGTTGCAATATGGGCCGTATCCAGCCTATCTGAAGAAGCGAATACGAGGAAAGTTTGGTCATTTAGATAATAAACAGGTAGCTGAAGGACTTTTAGAGTGGATACAGGAAAACACCCAAAGGGTTATTTTGGCTCATCTGAGTCAAGAAAATAACACCCCGGAAATTGCCCTATCCACGGTGCTGGGCATTCTTCGCGACTCGAAGGGGTCTAAGAATCTCTCAAATGTCCCTGTCCATGTGGCCCCCAGGCATTCGCCGCATGAATTGATGATGTTAATGGAATAATAGCACTAGGAGGTTAAAGTTATGGACTACTATAAGGATAATAATTATTCTCGGAGAGGTCCTGGCTTTTTTTCGACAGTTATTGTTGCTTTAGTCAGTGCCTTGTTAGGCGGAATCATTGCCGTAACCTTAGTTCCAACGGTATACGGAAATAAACAAGTAACCCCCTCAAGCCAAGTTGTTTTAAATGCAGGTCCAACCACCCCCTCTGTTCCAACTGAAGGGACTGCAAATTTTCCTGTAACTCAGATTGCTAAAGCTACCGGTCCGGCTGTGGTCGGGATTGCTAATTTCCAATCTCGGGGTTCCTTATTTGGAGGGGGCGGATCGACGGAAGTAGGAAGTGGCTCCGGGTTTATCATTGATGCACAAAATGGATATATCGTCACCAATAATCATGTCATTTCTGGCGCAGAAAAGATTATTGTTAGTTTGGCGGATGGCAGAAATATTAATGCCAGACTTGTTGGCGGTGATGAGCGGACTGACTTAGCCGTAGTACAAGTACCGGATACGAAGGACTTAGTTGCTACACAACTGGGTGATTCTTCCAAGCTGCAAGTCGGAGAACCGGTAGTAGCTATTGGGAATCCCGGCGGACAGGAATTTGCTCGCTCAGTAACAACAGGAGTTGTATCGGCAACAAATCGGATTTTAAATATTCCCGGAGAAGCCAGTTTTAACCTTATCCAAACAGATGCTGCTATTAACCCCGGAAATAGCGGGGGTCCCCTTGTTAATTACCAAGGTCAGGTGATTGGGATAAATTCTGCAAAGAATCAGGAACAAGGATTTGAAGGTATGGGCTTTGCAATCCCTATTACAGATGCACTGCCGACAATTAAGCAGCTGATTGAAAAGGGATATGCCAGTCATCCGGGGCTAAATGTCCAAATTGATCCCAGATATACGGCTGAATATGCCACTCAGCGAGGATGGCCTGAAGGAGCGTATGTCTCCAAAGTTACACCCGGGGGACCGGCTGAGAAAGCAGGAATTCGAGCTGGGGACGTTTTAACGAAGATTAATGGAATCGCTATTAAGAGCTCATTGGAATTAACCCATCAGTTGTTAAAGAATAAACCTGGTGATACGGTTACCGTCACAGTATACCGGGATAACAAAAATGTCGATGTTTCAGTTACTTTAGTGGAAATCAAATCCCAATAGTTAATATGAGGAACCGAGACTTGTATTGGTATATATTCCGTAAAATATATCCTTTACCAACGAACTGAGCCGAACCTGCGTAGGTATCAGTTCAAAGGGGATGCAACAAAGCTTTAAGTTTGTTACATCCCCTCTTTTATCTGTGTAATTTCGTTTAGATGACCAAAGATGGATTATTAAAATTGATAAATGGGACTGAAATCATTCCGAAATTGTCTATGCTATAAATAGACAAAATATTAAACCTCTTCGGGAAGTATTTATAGGCTAAAGTTGAACTCTCGGGTCTAATGCAGTATTATTTAGGGCAAAGGAAAAAATGGCAGATAGGATGAAGAATAGAAAGGTGATATCGATGGAACATAAAGCCTCCTCGAACTTTATTAAGAATATTATTAACGAGGATTTGAAATCGGGTAAAGTTGATCACATTATTACTCGATTCCCACCGGAGCCTAATGGTTATTTACATATTGGTCATGCCAAATCCATTATTTTAAATTTTGAATTAGCGGATGAATTCAAGGGTAAAACCCATCTGCGCTTTGATGATACTAATCCTGTCAAAGAGGATACAGAATATGTAGAATCTATCAAAGAAGATGTAACGTGGCTGGGATATAAATGGGACGAATTATTCTTTGCCTCAGATTATTTTGAAGAAATGTATAACCGAGCTGTCCTGTTAATTAAGAAAGGTAAGGCTTATGTTTGCGATTCTACAGCCGAGGAAATTCGTAAAATGCGCGGATCCCTTATAGAGGTCGGACAAAAGAGCCCCTATAGAGATCGCTCAGTTGAAGAAAACCTGGAATTATTTGAGCGAATGCGTCAAGGGGAATTCGAAGACGGACAAAAGGTTCTCCGTGCTAAGATAGATATGGATTCTCCCAATATTAATATGAGGGATCCGGTTCTTTACAGGATTGCTCATGCAACCCATCATAATACAGGAGATAAGTGGTGTATCTACCCCATGTATGACTTTGCCCATCCGTTAGAGGATGCTATCGAAGGAATCACACACTCGATTTGTACCTTGGAATTTGAGGATCATCGTCCCCTGTATGACTGGGTCATACGAGAGTGTGAAATGGAACAGGTACCACATCAATACGAATTTGCCCGGTTAAACATTACTAATACAGTTATGAGTAAGCGTAAACTCAAACAATTAGTTGATGAGCACGTTGTTGACGGGTGGGATGACCCGCGCATGCCGACAATCTCAGGACTTCGTCGAAAAGGTTATACTCCAGAAGCTATTCGTAGTTTTGCTCGGGAAATAGGTGTTGCTAAAGCGGATAGTGTAGTAGATAGTAAAATGCTCGAATTTTTTATTCGAGAGGATTTAAAGCTTAAAGCACCCAGAACAATGGGTGTATTAGAGCCGCTCAAAGTTGTTATTACAAATTACCCTGCAGATCAAGTTGAAATGTTAGAGGCTGAGATTAATTCTGAAAACCCGGAAATGGGTACTCGTCAAATTCCTTTTTCGCGAGAAATATATATAGAACAAGATGATTTTATGGAGAATCCTCCGGCAAAATATTTCAGGCTATTTCCGGGAAATGAAGTCCGCTTAAAAAACGCCTATTTTATAAAATGCAATGACATAGTAAAAGATGAAGCGGGTAAAGTTATCGAATTACATTGCACCTACGACCCGGAAACCAAGAGTGGAACTGGCTTTACAGGAAGGAAGGTAAAGGGGACTATTCATTGGGTGGAAGCCTCTCAGGCAGTCTCGGCAGAGTTTAGACAGTACGAACCTTTGATTCTGGATCAGGAAGAGGATGATGATACTTCCTTTTTGGAGCATATTAATCCTAACTCCTTAGAGATCGTCCAGGGCTTTGTCGAGGCGAATATTAAAGATTCAAAGCCCCAGGATAAATTTCAGTTTTTTAGGCATGGCTACTTTAATGTTGATCCCTTGTCATTGAAACAAGGCAAGCTTATATTTAATAGAATTGTGTCATTGAAGAGTTCATTTCAATTAAATAAATAAATAAAGATAAATAAAAAACATTCAAAAAAGAACTCTCAAAATAACTTGGAGAGTTCTTTTTTGAATGTTTTTTAGCTTTTTGAGAATAATAATAAAAATTTTAGGAGGGTTTATAAATGGAAAGTAAAGAAATTCAAGGGAGTGAACTCACTCAAGGTGAAGCAGCGGTTAATGGAACTATTAGCAGTGAAGTAGTATCAAATAATTTGGATGACTCTATCGGTCTTAGTCAGCAGAAACTAAGAAATGCACAGGTTGAAGAGCTTACGTTCTCATAATTAGAAATGAATGTAGATTTATACCAAAAAAGAGTAGAGGCAGTTATTTGTGCCTCTACTCTTTTTTGGAGAGGTGACTCTGGGTGACAAGAGTTCAACAAATATAATCATTTTACCAAATTGTTTTTTAGGTGAACCAAGAAGTCTTGTACATTAGTTACCATAGTAGTGACCTCTAAAGATCCGCGATCTCTGAGTTTATTGACGGCAAACTCGGCGATATCAATACAGTATATGAAGACGGGGCGGATCTCTCCATTATGTTGTATGTAAGCCGGCGTCATATTTCCTGCTGCAATAGTGTGAAGCTGAGTGGCTAGACAAATGAGAGTCGTAGCTTTACGAGTATGCTTGCGCATTTCATCTTGGGCATTATATACATCAGCTATTACGGAAGGCAGTGGACCGTCGTCACGAATTGAACCTGCAAGAACCAAGGGGATGTTATTAGTGATAGCAGAATAAACAATACCCTCATTTATATGTTTCTTTTCTATGAGACCTTGAAGGGAGCCCGCATCTCGAGCCATATTAATTAAATCTAAATGGTGATAATGGGCATTGGGGGGAGACTGTTGATTATAGGTGTTTTGCCCCAACGCCGTACCAAAAATTGCTGCTTCCAGGTCATGGGTTGCCATAGCATTACCCGCTAGAATAGCATGAGCAAAGCCATTTGATATAAGGCTGGAAAGAGCGGTTCTAGAATCATAGTCAAAGACAACTGCCGGACCTAAGACCCAAACAATGTACCCATTATCCCTCTCATATTTTAATAGCTCATAAAGTTCATCGTAGTCCTTTGAAAAAGCGGTTTCCCTAGAACGGCCGGAACGAAAAGAAAATAACTCCGAATGGGCATCAGTTGAACTAAACCCTGATGCATAAACAAAAACACCCTCACTTCCATCTTCGGTTCTTCCGGTTATTACTTTATCCCCAATGTTTAAATTTCTAAACTCAACCACTTGAACCCTTCCATCTGTCCTTAGGACAGGAACCCCATCCATTCGGCTTTCACTCGCTAAAATCCATTCCCCATTTATTTTAAAATACTCCGGATATATCGAGAGAGCATGATAGTTTTCCGGAGCCGACCCTGCATTTTTTACTTCGACTATTTGAGCATTTGGAGCAGATACGAAAGGTTCTTGATCAAAACTGGGGTGTTTATAGTTTGGTAGTTGGTAACTCATCCGGTATCCTCCTTAAATGTTTGAGTTATTTTGCCCCAAAAAAATAAACTAACATTCCCTTTTCAAAATTTTATTAAGAGATTAGCTAAAAGGTCGAAACCCAAACAATGGTTTTGACCTTTTAGACGTAGATAGGGATCATTTCTTATAAAATTAATTTAACCCAAGCAATGTAAAAAATTTTCAATTGTGGCAGATTTTTAGGATGAAATCTTATCCTATGGATTCCGATATTAAAGTAAGTGGATTTTTCACTAACAAATGTCCCCAAAAATTAACAAAGTAATAGGGAGGAAGAGAATGAAAAAGAAAATTATCCTTGTGTTCTTTTTAATTTGTTTCATGTTTTCTTTGCCAACAACTGCTATGGCAACGCTTGGGGATGTTTTACTCAAAGTAGGTTCTAAAGGACCCGATGTTGTGGAGTTGCAGACAAAACTAAATTATGTTGGCTACAATGTTGGTAAGGCGGATGGTGTTTTCGGGAGCTTGACCAAACAAGGCGTAATTAACTTTCAAAAAGCGAACAAGCTAACTGTTGACGGAATTGTTGGTCCGATAACAGCAAAAACCTTAAACAATGTTTATTTCAAAAAACAACAGACCCAAACTCAGACTTCTCCGACTCAGACTCCCACACAGAGCAAGGTCGATAGTATACTAAGTACAGCAAAACAGTATATAGGAGTTAAGTATCAATGGGGGGGGACTTCCCCTTCAACGGGTTTTGACTGCTCCGGATTTGTGTATTATGTTTTTAAACAAAATGGAATTACTTTGCCTCGGATATCCCGGGATCAATATACTGTGGGAACCTATGTGTCCTTTGAGAATCTACGGCCGGGTGATTTAGTATTCTTCTCGTTTGCGGGAAATGGGGTTGTAGATCATGACGGAATTTATATCGGTGGCGGACAATTCATTAATTCTTCCTCTTCAAAGGGAGTTACAATTTATAGTATTGGGCCATACTGGAAATCAGTTTATGTTGGAGCCCGGCGAGTGATTTAGAAAGCGGTAGATTAGGACTAAATAATTTCACTAATCTTAGATTCTATGTATTAGTGTGATAAACTAAATAGCCAGGTAAAATGACACAAATCCTACAGGAAATATACCCAGTAGGATTTGTTGTCTTATGGCTATAAAAATATGTAAATTTATTATAGCTTTGTTGAGATCGGGCCTAAATGTGCCTTGGTTATTGAAATTAGATCATGGGGATTAAGATAAAGCTGGAATCCTCGCAATCCTGCACTTACAGCCACTTTTTCTTGATTTGTCATAGAAGAATCAATGAAAACAGGATAGCTCTTCTTCATTCCTATAGGGGAAACGCCTCCACGTATATAACCAGTCAAAGGCAATACCTCCTTTAGAGAGACAATCTCAACTTTCTTATTCCCGCTCAGTGCGGCTAACCCTTTGAGATAGAGTTCATGATCACCTTGGATACAAGCAACGATGACACCAGTTTTATCACCACGGGCAACTAAAGTCTTATAGACTTGCTCAATGCTTAGCCCGACCTTATTAGCAACAGTAACGGCTGACAAATCTGATTCATCGACCACGTATTCCTTTAGCTCATAGGGTATTCTGTTCTTGTCTAAAATTCGGGCTGCATTTGTTTTATGGGACATAATTCACGCTCCTTTTATTAAAGCAGAAGAAATTTCCTTTCGGAAGTCTGACTAAGATAATCTATCTTCGCCAAGCTTCTTTTCTTTTACGAAGGATGTCCCTATAATATAACTTATAGCCTTGGGAATTTGTCAAGATTTTTTTACCCTAGACTTGACTTAAATTCTGGGAGTTCCCATTCTACGTATTAGGTTGTAGATATCTCCGAACTCCTTGCTTTTTAGTGGTTTATTTTGGCTTGGCTGTACAAGTTCACTAAGTCGTGATATCGTCATGTTAATAGCTCTTATAAAGAGGGAGGTAGTAAACTTTTGAAACAATTAAAGGTTCTTGTATTCTCCGCATCATTCGGAAACGGACATTTGCGGGCAGCGGAAGCTGTTATTGAAGGGATACGTATTCAGGAACCTTCCGCAACAATTGCTCACCTCGATTTTGGTGATTTTCTAAGTAAACCCATTAATTCAATGATCAAGAGTGTCTATGGTGAAATTATCAATCATATCCCGAAACTTTGGGGACGGTTTTATTACAAAACCTCTATGGTTCAGCCCCGCTCAATAAGTCAACAGTTTTTAAATAAATTAGGACGAAACGATTTCCTGAAGTATATTAAGACCTTTAAACCTGACTTTATCGTGTGTACTTATCCAACAGTTTCATCCGTATTAGCCCAATTACGATATGAAAAGATTCTACAGATTCCTGTAGTTACGATAATTACTGACTATACAGTTCACAGTCATTGGGTTCATCCCGGTGTTGATCGATACATCGTTGCCTGTGGAGAAGTTAAGAATAGTTTACAAGCCTGGGGGATAAAGGCAGAGAGTATTCATGTTACCGGGATACCAGTAAGTCCGAAATTTGAAGAAACTGTAAACCGAGAGTTAATACTTTCTAAGTTAGGTTTAAAGTCGGGGATACCTACCTTTTTAGTAATGGGAGGATCCTATGGAATTTTAAAGAGTGCAAATAGAATTTGCCAGAAACTCGTTGATTCTAAAGTTCCCGTTCAAGCTATAATTGTGTGTGGGAAAAATGAAAAACTATATGAATCCTTGAAAGAGCTTAGCGCTCAAGGGTGTAACCCTCTAGTGAGGTTGAAATATGTCCATAATGTTGAAGAATTAATGGCGGTCTCTGATCTGATAATTACTAAAGCCGGTGGACTAACGGTTTCGGAAGCGCTAACTAAGCGCTTACCACTTCTTATATTTAAGCCGATACCCGGACAAGAAGAAGAAAATGCACACTTTGTTCAGAAGATAGGAGCGGGAATCGTTGCTCAGACTGAAGAGGAAGTAAGTCAGTTGATAAATTATTTCCTGACCTATCCTGAAGAAGTTCAGAAAATGAGAGAAAAGACAGCTACTGCCTTACCTGGTCATTCTACAAAATGTGCGGTTGGAGAGATGCTTAGGTTGGTTAAAAAGGAAATGTTAGCGTAACTCTATTAAAAAAAAGAAGCAAAATTGAGTATATCAATTTATGCTTCTTTTTATTTTAAAACCCTCTCCAGTATTCGGGACGAAGGCTCTCTATTGTATGATTATTAATGGTACTATCTAAAGTCCGTAATAATTCATCCCTGTCATCAGGAAGCGTAGCTCGAAGCGACAGATAGTTCGAGGCGTGATTACTCCGAAAGATACAGTTTGATACTTTTAGATTCCCAAGCATAGTTCTAAGTTCTTTTAAAGATTCAAAGGGACTGAGAACTTGGAAGGAGCCATCTTTTATAGCCTTCGCAAGAGGTGCATCTTCTTCTAACATTAACGTAAGAGCACCTAAATATTCAGGGTCTATTTGGCTGATAACATGTGCGGTATCAATGGCGTGTTCATGGGAAAGGGCCTTTCCTCCCAGACCGGTAATAACTGTGCAGGATAGTGTTAAACCGCTTGCTCTAACCCTTTGTCCCGCAGCAATCATTTGGTCAGTGGTGACCCCCTTACAAACAGACCTTAGAATACTTTCATTCCCGCTTTCTACGCCTAAATAGACGATATTAAGGCCATGGGCCTTTAGGGCAGCTAATTCTTCTGAGCTCTTGGCAAGAATGTCTTTAGGGCCGCCATAAATTCCAACTCGCTTTAAATGAGGAAATTTTTGATAGAGTTCATCAAGAATTTCAGTCAGCAGGTCAGTATTAATGGCAATTGCATCTCCATCTGCCAAAAAAACTCGTTCTGCATCTGGTTCCTGAGCCTGGGCAACGCTAAGAATATCTTTGATTTCAGCTCGTGATTTAATCCGAAAAGATTTGTCCTTATACATTGTGCAAAAAGTGCAGGCGTTATGTTTACACCCAACAGAGATCTGTAAAATAACGCTTTTCGCCTCACTTGGAGGACGAAAAATTTTACCTTCATAGAACATATAATCCACCATCTCCCAATTATATTATTGTCTCTTTGTTCTACAATGATGTAGGAATTCCCTGCACTTAATTCCAAATTATGTTTTATTAATTCCGAGATGACCAAGTTTTCAAGTGGGGCCCTTATTCTATATTTAATGAGAAATGCTAGCCTCATTCGATATTATAAATGTCAAAGCACTGAGGCGGAGATGAGTTGTAGTAATATAGGAGGGTGCGAAAACTTCTCGATGAGGAAACGATAATAACATATAAAGATTAAAATAACATTGACAAGTGATCAAAATGATCATATAATAATATCAATAAGACGTTGGAGCATTAAAAAGAACATAAGTAGGTGAGATAATGAATGTAAAGCATTTGCAAGCAATTCGAAATGTGTTGAATGATTTAGAACCGAAACAAAAGGCTCTGCCCTATTTAGAATTAGATTCAATGATGTTGGCGCAAGTTGTTGAAGTGGCTAAGCGAGTTAGCCAAAATGATATTAATCCTACCCATGTACAAAATTGGGTTAGACGCAAGTATCTTCCTAATCCCTTGAAAAGAAAGTATAGCCGGGAACAGGTTGCGAACATTCTGCTCATTAATGATTTGCGAGATATTCTATCCCTTGAAGAGGTCTCTCAATTACTTGGTTATGTTAATCAAAGCCTTTTAGATACCTCGGATGACAGAATAAATCCTACTAAACTTTACCGGTATTACAGCGAAACTTTTGACTGTACCCAGATGGACTGGGAGAAATCCCTTCGAGAATTAGAGAAAGAAGTCCAGCAAACACTGGCCGAAGATGAAATGCCGGGGGAGGACCGAGAAAAGGTTGAGACAACGCTAGTTATTCTAAATCTATTGGCGAGAGCCAATTTATATAAACAAATTGCTAAGCGATGGTTGAATAGTTTAGAAACATAGAGGATATACGCTTAGCCAACAGAAAGGAGGAGAAGGGAGTGTCGCAGAGTATTGTTATTGCGCTGATTCTACTAGGAATCGCTTTGTTGGCAATTGAAATTTTTGTTATTCCAGGGTTTGGAGTCAGTGGTATTTTGGGGATAGCTGCTTTAATCTCGGGCATATTTTTAGTGACAGATTCTCTTTTAGAAGGGTTAATTTTCACTGCTGGGGCGCTGATCGTTTTGGGTATTATCATTTACCTAAGTTTTAAATCACCCAGGACACAGAAATTGTGGAAGAAGTTTTCTTTAAGCACTCGTCAAACATCAAAGGAAGGGTATGTTGCCCCAAAACCTCAGTATGAAATGTACCTGGGTCAAGTAGGGATAGCGCTAACTCAATTACGCCCAGCGGGAACAGGCGATTTTAATGGTGTTAAGTTAGACGTTGTCACGGAAGGGGGCTTTATAGGATTAGGAACAACTATTAAGATTATCGGAGTCGAGGGATCTCGAATCATTGTTCGGGAAGAAAAATTATAAGGAGGTGAAGCTCGACTGCGGTCGGGCAATGAATGAATCCATTATATATAACTCTGGCTATGTTTTTTCTGGGTTTTATTGTCTTAAGTGTTATTTTAACCTTCATCCCTGTTGGGCTCTGGATATCCGCATTGGCGGCAGGGGTTAATGTTGGAATTTTCAATTTGATTGGTATGCGGTTAAGAAGAGTAGTCCCGTCTAAAATTGTAAGTCCGATGATTAAAGGGCATAAAGCCGGCTTGACGGTTACTACAGATCAACTTGAAGCACACTACTTGGCAGGTGGTAATGTTGATAGAGTTGTAAACGCCTTAATTGCTGCGGAACGAGCAGCTATTCCGTTGCCCTTCGAACGTGCGGCAGCTATTGATTTAGCAGGACGGGATGTTCTGCAGGCTGTTCAAATGTCAGTTAATCCAAAAGTAATTGAGACCCCTGTTGTATCTGCGGTTGCTCAAAACGGAATTGAACTTAGAGTTAGGGCAAAAGTAACAGTAAGAGCTAATATCGATAGACTTGTCGGTGGTGCTGGTGAAGAAACAATTATTGCACGGGTTGGGGAAGGTATCGTAACCAGTATTGGTTCATCCGAATCCCATAAAGCCGTATTAGAAAGGCCGGAGCTGATTTCTCAAACAGTTTTGGCAAAGGGACTTGATGCGGGAACGGCTTTTGAAATCCTATCCATTGATATGGCGGATGTTGATGTAGGAAAGAATATTGGGGCACAACTCCAGATGGATCAGGCCGAAGCAGACAAACGTATTGCTCAGGCAAAAGCCGAGGAACGACGTGCTATGGCAGTTGCTAAAGAACAAGAAATGAGAGCATCAGTTGAAGAAATGCGGGCAAAGGTTGTCGAAGCAGAATCTGAAGTACCAAAAGCTATGGCCCAAGCTTTAAGAGACGGTAAACTAGGTGTTATGGACTATTACAATATGCAAAATATTATTTCGGATACCCAAATGAGAGGAACCATTGCTCAAGCGGGGAAATCTGACTCAGGCAATGATAGCACAACCAAGAAGTAGGTGAAATCATGTCGGTCTTCACTGTTGTAATTATCATTTGGGTAATTTTTCAACTAATTGGCTCACTTATCAAGAAGGGTAAGCAGCAAACCCCGAGAAATTTCTCTCATCCCCCTCAATTGCCGAAGAGTATAAGAGCGGTTCTGAAGGAACCAGCCAAGGGATCTTGGCAGGAACAGATGCAACAAGCATTTACTCAAAGCTCACGTCAATTAGAAGAAGAGCCGGTTCGGGCAGAATCCATAGAAGTAACTGAAGCAAGAAGTTTTATGGATGGATTTGTTCAAACTGAAGGGACACAAGGAGTTGAAGGGACACAAGGAGTTGAGGGTACACAAGGAGTTGAAGGAACCCAGGGGATTGAAGGAACAAGCAGCTACAAAGGAAATTATGAAGTAGAAACCTACCGTGATAGAGAGGAAAACCTCGAGGATAGGATGCCCGAGAAAGAGAGAATTGCAAAGGGTCTGACTTTTTCTCTTGAAGAAAAGAACCTCATACGGGGAATTGTTTGGGCGGAAGTTCTGGGAAAACCAAGAGCATTGCAGCCATTTAAGGTATCTCGTCCATAAAAAGAGGGCAATCGAACAAATAGTCATGGGTTATTAAACACCTATGGCTATTTGCTTTTTTAATACAGTCAGAAAGTATAAACTTGCGTTATATACTGCAAGAAGATTTAATTCGTGCGAAGACAGTGTCTTCGTCCAAGCATAAGTGCAACTAAGCTACCGCCTGCGCCGGAGGCTTGGCGCTAGTCAAGTTTTCTAATGCTCATAGTAACCGCCTAGAATCTGAATAAAATATTATTATTGGCATTTATAGGTTATAGCTGGATAATTTCTTCCGAACTTTGCCACACTAAAGACTATCAACAAAGTGAGGTGAGGGTATGAAAGTACACATTAGGCATTGGAGGATGGTTATAACCATCGGATTATTACTGAGCATAACTCTGTCTGGGTTTGCCTATGCTGCTTTAGGCGATCGGTTACTAGGCAGAGGGAGTAAGGGGTCTGAAGTAACGGAATTACAAAAGAAGTTGGTTCAGTTAGGTTATGCTGTTGGAACCGTTGATGGAAAATACGGATCCAAAACTGAAGCAGCGATACGACGCTTTCAAAAGGAGCATGGGCTAAGAGTCGATGGATTAGCTGGAACACAAACTATAAAGGAACTAAAGCGCTTAACTGGGCAGAGCACTAATGCATCAGGAAAGGCTGTAGGTTATAAGAACATTGACACTAATCTATTGGCTCGAGCGGTGAATGCTGAGGCAAGAGGAGAACCTTACATTGGCCAAGTGGCTGTAGCTGCAGTAATCTTAAACCGGATTGCGGATCCTGCCTTCCCAAAAACAGTTGCTGATATCGTTTATCAACCGAGAGCCTTTTCCAGTGTAGATGATGGTCAAATCAATTTGCCTCCTTCAGCATCTGCGATGCGTGCTGCACAAGAAGCAGTAACCGGATCTGACCCCTCCGGCGGAGCGCTCTTCTTTTTTAATCCGGCAAAAACATCAAATAAATACATTTGGTCAAGGCCACAGATTAAACAAATCGGAAATCATATGTTTACGAAGTAGGGGGACAAGCATGCGCAGAAAACTTTGGATCGGTGCTATAACATTAGCCTTGTTAATCTCACTGGGCTGGGGTTGGAATGAATATCGTTTAGCGGGAGAATATAGGCTTGCTGGAGAAAATAATAATCGAAGGGCTTTGAACGATTTTGCAAGTCATCTTGATCAATTGGAAACAGATTTGGCCAAAGGAAATGTGGCTAGTAATCCTGCTCAAAAGATACTTTACTTAAGCCAAGTCTCTAGTAAAAGTGAGGCGGCCCTTAAGGATTTCGCTCAAATCCCTGCCCAGCAGACCGGACTGAGTTATGTAGGTCAATTCTTAACACAGTCCGGTGAGTTTGCTCGGATTTTAGCTCAAAGAGTTGCTGGGGGAGGGACGATTACTTCTGAAGAAGAAACGACTCTAAGAGATATGCATGAACGTCTGATGCCGGTTAATCAACAAGTTCAAGACTTAATTCTTAGAATGGACACAGAAAAGTTAGTTTGGACAGATCCTGATCCATCCTGGAGGCAACGGCTTGGCTTAGGTACTCAAGTTGCAGAGGCTGCAGCGGATGGCTCGGAAGCTCCTTCTAAATCAGTAAGCTCTGGTCTTGATCAGCTAGATGCGAGCTTACAAAAGCTTCCTCCGTTTTCGTATACGGGGGAGTATGCTACTCGAGTTGTTGCAAAACCATTGGGCCTCCCTGCGGGAGAAGTGACAAAAGATCAAGCCCTGGAAAAGGCCCGAGATTTCTTGAGTAAAATTGGATATGGCGATGCAACCCCCGAATTTTCGGGAGAATCCCAAACTGAACTTGCTTGTTATATTTTCAATTACAAAGAATCCTATCTGGAAGTTAGTCGTCAAGGAGGGGCTATAGTCCTCTATCGTGATCAAAGAGCGATTGAACCTAAGACACTCAGGGTAGAAGATGCATCCAACAAAGCGAAGGCTATTTTACAAGCCTTAGATTGGCAACAAGTAGCGATAACATCAAGTGAAGAGTTTGGTTCATATGTTCAATTTGATGCAGTCTATGAAAAAAATGGGGTAAGGATTTACCCCGACAAGGTACGCCTGATGATTGCTTTGGACAATGGTCAGCTAGTAGGATTTGATGCCACACCCTATTATGCATTTCATCATGAACGGACTTTCCCAGCAAAACTTACAATGGAACAGGCTGTACGTAAATTGCGACCGAATTTTCAGGTTTTAGAGAGTCGTTTAGCCGTTATTCCGAAAAGCGGGAATAAAGAAGTTTATAGTTATGAGTTTCGAGGTCGGTATCAAGGGGAAGAATACCTTATATATCTAAATGCAACCAATGGTGCTGAGGAGAAAATCCAACGAATTATTAAGACGCCTCGAGGAGAATACCTTAAGTAAATATCCACTGAACAATGATAAGCGAGAGGGAAATCTCCCTCTCGCAATTAGTGCTTTCAATATAATTAATTGGAGTTAAAAAGATTTTCGCAATCATTCTTCTACAGGATATCCCAGGGGTTATGTAATTGTTTTTAATTTCTTGACAAACAATAAAGGATTTTTATTAATTTACGAGAATAGGCACTTATACAAATTATACGTTATAATTCATTCATCATGACTTTTCATAAGGAAGGAGCGATTTCTATGCAAAAAAATGCATCGGTTCAAATCAAAGGGACACAAAAATATCCGGAAGGGCAAGAAGATCAACAGGAATTGCTGACCTTTGGGAAGTTTTATGAACGAAACGGAGTTTTTTATGTAGTATATAAGGAAGAGGGAAAGAATACTACGGATCTAGGTGAAGTGACAACATTTATAACGATAAAAGCAGGAGCGGTTATCTTAAATCGCAAAGGTGCCGTGGATTTGACCCAAGAATTTAGAAAGGGAATACTTAACAACAGTATTTATACCACCTGTTATGGGAAACTATGGTTAAGCGTCTTACCCCACAAAGTAGAGTCTGACTTGACAGTCCATGGGGGACGTATTAGTCTAGAATATGACCTTTTTATCGATGATAAGTTGGTAAGTCACAATGGTCTTTTGGTAAACGTAAAGGAGGATATCCCTTAATGAGTCTCTACGAGAATATAAAGACAAAGATTACAAACCATTTAGTTGAAGCTGCAAATAAGGCCAAGGCAGTTGGGGAATTGAATTTTGAGGAATTGCCAAGTTTCGTTTTAGAGGAACCGAGAGAAAAGCAACGTGGAGACTTGGCCTCGAATCTAGCTATGGTGTTGGCTAAGCAAGCAAAGCGTTCCCCTCGAGATATTGCGGCTGCACTTATTAAGCATATGGAAACTAGCGGGACATGGATAGAATCCTCTGAAATTGCAGGAGCTGGTTTTATTAACTTTCGCTTAAACCCTGCCTGGCTCACCGGGGTTATTACAGAGGTGTTAAAAGCTGGGGAAAGTTACGGAGAAGGGGATATTGGAAAGGGCCAAAAGTTACAAGTAGAGTTTGTTAGCGCTAACCCTACAGGATTACTGCATATGGGTAATGCCCGAGGGGCAGCCTTGGGCGACAGTTTGGCTTCATTGCTTTCTAAGGCCGGGTACGAGGTTACCCGAGAATTCTATATCAATGATGCTGGAAACCAAATACATAATTTTGGTTTATCCCTGGAATCCAGGTATTTGCAGCAACTCGGTGAGGATGTCCCTTTTCCGGAAGGTGGTTATCACGGTGAAGACCTGATTGACACAATCAAGGGTTTAATTGCTAAAGTAGGGGATAAGTACTTATCAGTTGAATCGGGACTAAGAAGAGAGTTGATGGTTCGCTATGCCTTAGACGAAAAAATGAGGAATATTAGAGAAACCTTAGAGGATTTCGGAGTCACCTATGATGTTTGGTTTAACGAACAATCTCTGCATGATTCAGGAGCAGTTCGTTCAACGATGGAAGACCTAGAGAATAAGGGGTACATTTACGAAAAGGAAGGCGCTCACTGGCTTAAGTCTACACAATTTGGTGATGAAAAAGATGAGGTAGTCATTAGAAGTAATGGTTCCCCAACTTATTTTGCTGCTGATATTGCTTATCATCGCAATAAGTTTGACCGTGGGTTTAACAAAGTCATCAACATTTGGGGGGCGGATCACCATGGGCATGTGGCTCGAATGAAGGGTGCCATGTCTGCCTTAGGGTATGATGCCGAAAATCTTCAAATAATTCTTATGCAACTAGTCCGTCTTATCCAAAATGGTGAAGTAGTAAAAATGTCTAAACGTTCCGGTCAGTACATTACATTGCGGGAATTGATGGACGAAGTAGGAAAAGATGCCGCGCGGTTCTTCTTTATTCTAAGGGATCCTGATTCTACAGTGGAGTTTGATATGGATCTGGCTAAATCACAGTCATCGGATAACCCGGTTTATTATGTTCAGTATGCATTTGCCCGCTTATGCAGTATTTTGCGCCAAGCTGATGAGTTAGGCACCTTGGATATTCCTCCTACAGAAGAGGAGCTTTTGCGCCTAAACAGCTCTGAGGAACGGGAATTGCTGAAAAAGATGGCAGATTACCCAAGTGAAATCATCGTCGCGGCACGTTTAATGGAACCCCATAGACTTGCTCGTTATGTCCTTGATTTAGCGGGACTCTTTCATACTTTTTATAATAGTCAGCGCGTACTTGTTGAAGATGAAGCTTTGCGAAGAGCACGTTTGAGCTTGGTAAGAGCTGTAAAGCAAATTGTAGGCAATGTATTAAACATACTAGGCGTATCAGCCCCAGAAAGAATGTAAATTTATAATGTTTAGATCAGGGATTAGCAGGAAATATTTAGGGGTGGGCCGAATATAGTGATATTCAAAACGACGAAGGGCGGTGGAGTTTTTTGACCCACTCTTTAAGTAGAAAAGACAAACCAACGGAAGCAGATATAGCATATGAGGTTCTGAAAACCCAGGGTAATCCGATGCATTATCAAAACTTAATCGAAGAAGTGCTTCAACGTTTAGGAATTTCTCAAGAGGCTATCAGGGTAGCTGCGGCACTCACCCAGATTAATCTAGACACAAGATTTACATTCCTCGGAAAGGGCGAATGGGGATTAAAGGTTTGGGAGCCTGCAAAAACGTCTCGTCGGGCACCGGCGGTAACTCTGATAAACAAAGGTTCTTTGGATGAAGACGATAAATCTGACTCGGAGGATTTAGAGGATGAATCCTTGGACGAGGATATTTCCGAAACGGATGAAGTTTTTGATGAAGCAGATGAAGGTCAACGTGGAGAGAAGTGGTAGTCAGATTATCATAAAGACACTTCTAAAGGATGCAGGTCAACCTTGACATCCTTTAGAAGTGTAGCTAAAATAAGGGTAAGGATAATATTCTTGATCGGGAATAGCTGGACTACTTATGCAAAATAAACATAGTCAATTGACTGGTAGAATAAAGCTAGTGCGAAACTAGCTTTATTTATGTGTTTTGGCCCAACATTTAAGCTCTGAAAGGAAATGGTAAAGCTCATGACAAAATTTATTTTCGTAACTGGCGGAGTGGTGTCTTCCCTTGGCAAAGGAATCGCTGCCGCATCCCTGGGTTGTCTTCTGAAAAATAGGGGTTTTAAAGTGGCAATTCAAAAGTTTGACCCCTATATTAACATTGACCCTGGGACAATGAGTCCGTACCAACACGGTGAAGTGTTTGTTACGGATGATGGGGCAGAGACAGATTTAGATCTAGGCCACTATGAGCGCTTCATCGATGTGCCGGTCTCGAAGAACAGTAATGTTACAACGGGTAAGGTCTACTGGTCGGTTATACGAAAAGAGCGTAAAGGAGATTATTTAGGAGGAACAGTTCAAGTTATTCCTCATATCACCAATGAGATTAAAGAGCGGGTTTATCGAGTTGCTAGAGAGAGTCATCCTGACTTTGTAATTACTGAAATTGGTGGTACCGTTGGAGACATTGAGTCTTTGCCGTTTCTGGAAGCTATCCGCCAAATGAAAAATGACATTGGGCGAGAAAATGTTATTTATATTCATGTCACCCTGGTGCCATACTTGGCTATGTCTGGTGAATTGAAGACAAAACCAACTCAGCACTCTGTTAAAGAACTGCGTGGAATTGGTATTCAGCCCTCAATAATTGTTTGCCGAACAGAAAAGGCCCTTTCCAAAGAGATGAAGGAAAAGTTAGCGTTGCTTTGTGACGTGGATTTAGAAGCTGTTGTACAGTGTCTGGATGCCTCAACCATTTACGAAGTTCCCCTTATGCTTCAAGCGGAAGGCTTTGATGATATTGTCCTGCGCAGTGCAGGTCTTGAAGCCCCTGCAGCCGACATGACCGAGTGGAAAAATATGGTTGACAAGATTAAATCTCCAACTCGTGAGATCGAGATCGCAATTGTAGGTAAGTATGTTGCACTTCCGGATGCTTATTTAAGCGTAGCAGAAGCTTTGCGGTCTGCGGGAACTGAGCATGGTGCTAAAATCAAAATTCGTTGGATTGATTCTGAGAACATTGAAGAAGAATCGGCTGAAAAGTATTTAGCAGGCGTGGATGGAATCCTGGTTCCGGGAGGTTTTGGAAACCGAGGGATTGAGGGAAAAATTGAAGCGATTCGCTACGCAAGAGAAGGTAAAATTCCTTTTCTGGGTATTTGCTTAGGAATGCAAACAGCGATTATAGAAATCGCCCGTAATCTGTGCGGTATGGAACGAGCTAACAGCACAGAGTTTGATGCAGATACACCTTACCCAGTCATTGATATTCTTCCGGAGCAAAAGGACATCGAAGACAAGGGTGGCACCATGCGCTTAGGAATTTCTCCTGCTAAACTGGTAGAGGGCAGTAAGGCCTATCAAGCTTATCAAGACCAAGTTGTTTATGAACGTCATCGTCATCGGTATGAGGTTAACAACCAGTTCCGAGCAGAGTTGGAGAAGGTAGGATTAAGGTTTTCGGGAACGTCTCTTGATGGACGGTTAGTTGAAATTTCAGAGTTCCTCGATCATCCTTGGTTTGTCGCTTCTCAGTTCCATCCGGAGTTTAAATCACGACCGAATAGAGCACACCCGCTATTTAGGGAGTTTATACGGGCGACGCTTACCAAATAATCGTTGCTTGAGGCACAAAGTTGCCAGCCTAGGAGGTTATGGCTTGCGAATTAGCGCGAGGTTCATTATTGAGAACCTCGCGCTTCCTGTATACTAAGGCAGAATCATTGCAACAGGGCTGGGCTGTCGCCTGTTGGGCGAGGCTGAGCTTTCTTTATTAATAATAGCTTGCTGATTAGAGGAATCGAACCATGGGAAGAATGGTTAGAGGAAGGGGATTGAACCGATGACCTATATTGCTAGGTGGATCGATAAAAGTGAGCATACACGCTTTAATGAGTTTTTGGCAAAACACCCCAAAGGACACGTGCTTCAAACTTGGGAGTGGGGAGAAATCAAAAGCAGGACGGGATGGCAGCCTTGGCGATTAATTATTGAAAATAACCATGAAATTGTGGCAGCAATCTCAATACTTGAAAGAAAGATTCCGTTGGTAGGAATTCCTATCTTTTATGCGTCTAGGGGGCCGGTAGTCGACTGGAAAAATGTTGAGTTGTTTGATTTAGTTTTAGCTGAAATTAAAAAATTAGCTAAAAAACGGGGAGCGATTTTTTTAAAGGTTGATCCGGATTTACCATCTTCAGAAAAAGAGTTAGAACAGTACTTAATATCTAGAGGTTTTAAGTCGGCTGAGAGTGGGAAGGGCTTTGAAGGAGTTCAGCCAAAGTATGTGTTTCGTTTGGATATTTCCCCGGAGGAGCAGACTCTTCTTAATAATATGCAGCAAAAAACCCGGTATAATATTCGTTTGGCGCAGAAGAAAGGGGTTCAAATCCGCAAAGGAACTCGTGAAGATTTGCCGGATTTTTATCGAGTTCTCAAAGAGACTACTGAACGTGACCGTTTTTTGGTGCGAGCTTATTCCTATTTTGAAGACCTGTATGATTCCTTGGTTCCTGTGGGCTTAGGAGAATTATTTATTGCTGAGTACGAAGGGAATATTATCTCGGGTACATTGGCCTTTGTCATCGGAAATAAAGCTTGGTATATATATGGGGCTTCCTCCAATGCCCATCGCAATGTTATGCCTAACTACTTAATACAATGGGAAATGATACGTTGGGCTAAGTCATTAGGATGCACGCTGTATGATTTTCGAGGGGTGCCCGGGCATTTGACGGAAGAGAATCCCCTTTATGGCCTTTATCGCTTTAAGAAGGGGTTTAATGGCGAGTATACAGAATTCATCGGAGAATGGGATTTAGTGTACAGGCCTATTACGTATTTCCTCTGGAATCATTTGGAACCGCTTTATTCCGATGTTTTAAAGGGAGTAATCGCTAAATTACGGCGAGTGCGGAGGAGATGACACCATGTCTGGAACATGGATCGAAGTGGACTTGGATGCCATAGTAAATAATTATCAAGAAATAATTAAGCACCTCCATCCTAAAGCAAGATGTATGGCAGTTGTCAAGGCTGATGCCTATGGGTTAGGTGCAGTACAAGTAGCGCTTGCCTTAGAGCAAGTGGGATGTGAAGCTTTCGCGGTTACCAAGGTTGAAGAGGGGATAATCTTACGTAAAAGTGGAATAAAGGGACTCATTTTAGTACTTGGGCCGACCACCCAAGAAGAATGGCCGGAAGCCATTAAATCACAATTACAACTAACAATCACAGAGTTATCACTAATTGCTAAACTGAATGAGGTCTGCCTCAGCCTGTACCAGGCTGCCCATGTACAGCTCAAATTGGAAACAGGTATGGGCAGAACCGGCTTTCGGTTAGAGGAGCTTAGTGAGCTATCTAAATTACTAGGGAGTGCAGATTGTTTAAAGGTTAGGGGAGTATATACTCATTTTGCTCGGGCTGCCCAGAGGGATAAGCGCTATACTTTGGAACAATATGCCACCTTTAAGGCCCTTGTTGCTCGCTTGGAGGAATTGGGAATTAATCCTGAATGGAAACATGTTTGTAACAGTGCTGCTTATCTAGATTATCCTGAGTGGCACCTGGACTTTGTCCGAATTGGAACACTTTTAATTGGGCATTACCCAGGTCCGGGCTATAGCGGGAAATTATCATTAAAAGACCCATGGATTGCCAAGAGCCGAATTGTTCATTTGCGAAAAGTTCCCAAAGGGACATATGTGGGGTATCAAAGCATCTATCGTACTAAGTCAACTACTCAGCTGGCGGTAATCCCGGTGGGATATGCAGATGGACTAGGAATAGCCCCCCATTTTGTTCCCCAAGGATGGGTGGATTTTATAAAAATAGTCATAAAAAATTTTGCTGCCTTAATAGGTATTTTTCTTGGTCAAGAACGAGTAGAATTAGGGGGACGGACTGTTCGAGTTGCCGGGAAGATTGGAATGCAGCTTACAGTACTTGACGTTGGAATGCAAGCTTGTACGTTAGGAGATGAGGTTAGAATTCCATTGCGAAGGACATTAGCGAATCCACGGATACATAGAAAATATAAGCAAGGCGGACGAATTTTGTCAGAACGAACTATTGAAGAAGGACTTTCAACCACAAATACAGAATATTCACTTTAGACTTCATAAAGGAAAGGGATGTGGGGAGTGGCTAAGATTCTTGTAGTAGATGACCAACTTGGTGTGCGTCGCCTACTCTTTGAGACCTTCCGAGAGGATCAGCACGAGGTTGAGATGGCTGCGAATGGAGAAGAGGCTGTTGAATTATTGAAATCATTTAAGCCTAACCTTATTTTAATGGACATGAAGATGCCGGGGATGAACGGGATTGAAACTTTAAGGCAAATTCGTTCTTTAGACCGTCAAGTTGGCGTGATTATGATGACAGCCTATGGCGATGCTCAAAATATGGAGCAAGCTAAGGAACTTGGAATTCTCCATTATCTGGGCAAGCCTTTTGATTTATTTGAATTGAGAGAACGGGTAAGAGAGATATTAATTAACGCCTAAATCTTTAGAAAGTGGTTCCCTCCTGACTGACCTAGTTTTCTTTTATAGAAAAGGCAGGAAAATCTTCTTGCATGACGAAGTATAAGCTGTAGGAAGAGGTGGGAATTATGATTCTAACGACAAATACTACGATAGCTATACAGTGTTCCCAATGTGGAGAGCTAGAATTTCATGCCCTCTCTCTCTTTGCATTTTCTCGGCAAGGACGTAAGAATCTCCATTGTGGTTGTGGCCGTCAACTGATGTCGGTAACCAGCAGAAATCGGAGACAGTTTAACGTCGCTTATGCTTGTGCTTACTGTGGGGAGACCCATTATTTAAAATTAAACCATCATGCAATCTGGGGCAAAGAAGCTCTGCCTCTTACTTGCCCTGATGTGGGAGCTTCGGTGGGTTATATCGGATCAAAGCAAAAAGTTACACAGGCTTGTCGTGAACGTGAAAAATCCCTTGGGGAATTGGCATTAGAGTTAGGGTATGAGGAAGAGTTTGAAAATCCTGAAGTAATGCTTTGGGTTTTGGATTATCTTCGCAGCTTAGCTAGGCAAGGAGATTTAGGGTGTGCCTGTGGCAATCACCAGTTAACCTTTGAACTGTTGCCAGACCGTGTCGAGCTTTATTGTGAATGCTGTGAAGCGGTAGGAATTATTTACGCGGATAGCTCAGATAATGTCCGCCAAATTGAAGGAATAAAATCTGTTTATTTGGAAGAGAATAAGACTTGGCTTATCAATAGTCCGTTGAGGGGTCAACATGTCTCGAGATCAATGGAGGAGGAAAAGAAATGGCGTTAGTATCGATGGTCGAATTATTAGATAAGGCGCAAAAAGGAAAATATGCAGTGGGTGCCTTTAATTGTAATAATATGGAGATCGTCCAGGCGATAGTGGCTGCTGCAGAGGCGGAAAAAGCCCCTGTAATCATCCAAGCAAGTCAAGGTGCAATAAAATATGCGGGAATTGAATACATTACTACTTTAACCAAGTTGGCAGCCGAAAAAGCAAGTGTGCCAATTGCTTTGCATTTAGATCATGGCACAAGTTTCGCTCAAGTAATGCAATGCGCACGCCATGGGTTTTCTTCAGTAATGATTGATGGATCCAAGCATCCTCTTGAAGATAATATTGCTTTAACGAACAAAGTAATTGAAGCTGTACGGCATTTGGGTATTTCGGTTGAAGCAGAATTAGGGAAAATCGGTGGGACAGAGGATGACATTACGGTTAGTGAACGGGAGGCCTTGTTTACTGACCCTGAAGAAGCTGAGTATTTTGTACAGAAAACTCAAGTAGATGCTTTGGCAATTGCTATAGGAACAGCCCATGGGCAATACAAAGGTACTCCCAAACTTGATTTTGATCGTTTAACCCAGATTAGAGAAAGAGTCTCCACACCCTTGGTATTACACGGTTCTTCAGGAGTACCAGAGGACGCGTTGCGGGAAGCTATTTCACGAGGTGTTTGTAAAGTTAATATAGATACGAATATCCGGGAAGCATTTGTATTTGCTGCACGTCAAGCACTTGAAGGAAACCCGAAGGAAATTGACCCTCGAAAAATGTTAGGGCCTGCTCGAGAAGCGGCTACAAAGATAATTCAAGAAAAAATTCGGATTTTTGGAAGCGTTGGGAAGGCATAACTCGACCACTAGAAAGAATGCACTTTAGAAAGAAGGTAGCTGAATGCAGTTTTTCTTAGACTCTGCAAATATCGAAGAAATTAAGCAAGCTTGGAATATGGGAGTAATAGGGGGACTTACTACAAATCCCAGTTTAGTTGCTAAAGAAGGAATGGACTTCCATGAACTTCTTAACACGGTGATTGGGATTGTTGATGGCCCGATTAGTGCAGAAGTAATAGCCCTTGATTATGAAGGGATGTTGCAGGAAGCACATGTACTGGCTGCTATTCATCCAAACATTGTAATTAAGATTCCGATGACAGAAGAGGGTCTCAAAACTGTAAAAGTATTAAGCAGCGAGGGAATAAAAACAAATGTCACACTAATTTTTACGGCTAACCAAGCTTTACTGGCAGCTAGGGCCGGTGCATCCTATGTTAGTCCTTTTCTTGGTCGGCTGGATGATATCGGGGAAAACGGATTAAATCTGCTAGCGGATATCTGCGAGATCTACCAGGCTCATGGCATCTCAACCAAAACTATTGCTGCGAGTATACGAAATCCAGTCCATGTGACTGAATCGGCAAAAATAGGAGCGGATTTTGCAACGGTTCCTTTTGGGGTACTGAGGCAACTTTTCCGGCATCCATTAACAGATGCCGGCATCGAAAAGTTTTTGGCGGATTGGAAAAAACGATAGAACTGCTTTTATAGATAAAATTGGCATTGGCCTATCTGAATGGATAAGGTGATGCCAAATTTTTATGTTTATATAGAGTACCTATGAAACTTGGTTGAAAAACAAATAAAAGCGTGTCACAATAAGATAGAGATTTTTAAAAGTGGTTTCATTCTGTTTCACAATCAATGGAATAATTCTTTAAGGTTGGGTTAAGATTTAAGGGGGAATTGAAATTGGAGAGAGAACTTACAATGGAATTTGCCAGAGTAACAGAGGCCGCGGCCTTAGCCTCGGCGCGTTGGGTAGGTCTCGGAAATAAAGATGCTGCAGATAACGCCGCAGTGGAAGCGATGCGAGCGGTTTTTGATACTATTCACATGGATGGGACAGTGGTTATTGGAGAGGGAGAAATGGATGAAGCTCCGATGCTATACATTGGAGAACGAGTTGGCAACGGAGAAAAACCTCAGTTAGACGTGGCTGTTGACCCACTCGAGGGAACGAATATTGTGGCCAAAGGTATGGCCGGAGCAATAGCGGTTGTAGCAATTGCTAAGAAAGGTTGCTTGCTTCATGCTCCGGACATGTATATGGATAAAATTGCTGTTGGCCCTGCCGCGGTTGGTCGGATAAATCTTGATGCCCCAGTAGCAGAGAATGTTGCCAATGTTGCAAAAGCATTAGGTAAGAGTATGGAGGACATCACGGTTGTAATTATGGATCGGCCAAGACATCACAAGCTGATTCAAGATGTGCGTGCTTGTGGGGCGAGAATTCGTCTCATTACTGATGGAGATGTATCTCCGGCGGTGGCTTGTGGTTTTGAAGATACTGGGGTGGATATGATGATGGGGGTCGGTGGAGCCCCGGAAGGGGTTCTCGCTGCGGCGGCCCTCCGCTGTATTGGCGGAGAGATGCAAGGGCGTTTATGGCCGGAAAACGATGAAGATATAGCTCGCGCTAAGGCTCTGGGGATTACGGATGTTCATAAATTGTTAACAATGGATGATTTAGTAAAGGGCGATGATGTCTTTTTTGCTGCCACAGGAATAACAGAAGGTCCTTTAGTACGGGGGGTTACCTTTACTGCAAAGGGTGCCCTGACTCATACTGTTGTGGCTCGCGGTAAGACCGGAACAGTTCGGTTTATTGAAGCAAGGCATAGTTTTGATAAAAAGCCACGCTATGCGATGAAGGGTTGTTAAAACTTAGAAAGACAATCCTTGACCGTTTAATACTCCTTGTGCTAGAATAGTAAGAGTTGACTGGAAATTGTTTTTTAAGGTGCGACAAAAAAGCGCCTCGATCCAAATGGGAAAGAAGGTGAAGACATGAAAGAAAAAATTCACCCAAAATATGAACAAACCACTGTTACATGTGCTTGTGGAGAAGTTATCCCAACCGGAAGTACAAAAATGAACATTAAAGTGGAAATTTGTTCAAAATGCCATCCCTTCTATACCGGGGTACAGCGGTTTGTCGATGCTGGCGGACGGGTTGATCGGTTTAAAAAGAAATATGGGATGTAAACAACGGCCTGCGGTCGTTGCTGGTGGAAAAGCAGAGCGCAAGCTCTGCTTTTTGCGTAATTACTTAAAGTGATGCGCGAGTACGCGGTGCGAAGGGCGATAGTTTACCTTCGAGCCCAGAACTTCGCCCACTGCGCCTCCATATAATAGAGGAGGACGAAGGGATGAGCAGACCGGTTCAATATGGCGGGCAAGCGGTCATCGAAGGTGTAATGATGCGCGGGCCCCAGGAGAGTGCTATTGCGGTAAGGCTGCCCAATGGAGAGATTGAAGTTACTCGCAGTAAGCTCAATACATGGTCATCAAAATCGATCATGAAATTACCCTTGATTCGAGGTTTTGTTGCGCTTGTTGATTCCTTGGTCCTTGGAACTCGCTCCTTAACATTTTCCGCCAATCGTTCTATGGGAGAAGAAAAGGATGGAAAAGAACTTGGCTTTTGGGAAATGGCCTTAACAATAGGAGTTGCCTTTGCCTTAGGTCTTTTGCTTTTTGTGGGATTGCCTACGGGAGCAGCACACTTGTTTCAAGCAAGGGTTGTTGGCGCGGTAGGGCAGAATCTTTTAGAGGGAGCAATAAGACTTGTAATTTTCTTTTTGTATATACTTCTAATATCTCGACTTAAAGACATTCAAAGAGTTTTCCAATATCATGGAGCAGAGCATAAAGCAATATTTACGTATGAAGCAGGGAAAGATCTTACTATAGAAAATGCTCGCTCTTTTTCAAGACTCCATCCGCGCTGTGGGACTAGTTTTCTACTTATAGTTGTTATTGTAAGTGTTTTTGTATTTGCTTTCGTGGGACTGTATCCCTTGTGGTGGAGGTTGCTTTCTCGTATGTTGCTCATGCCTTTGGTGGCTGGGATTGCTTACGAGGTCTTAAAATTTTCCTCGCGAAATCTGGAGTCTCCCTGGATGCAGTGGTTTATTGTTCCTGGCTTGTTATTACAAAAATTAACAACACGAGAACCGGATGATGCTCAGTTGGAAGTTGCCCTAGCAGCTTTAAAGGGCGTATTAGATTCAGGTCAAGAACTATCGTAATTTTTGAGGTGTAAAAATGTTAGAGAAACTTTATGAAATTGAACGGAAATATGATGAATTAACAGAACTCCTTAGTGATCCGGAAATTATCTCTAACCAGAGTGAATGGCAAAAATATGCTAAAGCTCAGGCGGGGATGACAAATCTCGTCACAGTGTTTAGGGAATATCAAGAAGTGAAGCGGGAATTAGATGAGACCGAGACCCTGCTACGAGAAAAGTTGGATCCCGAAATGCAGGAGATGGCTGAGCAAGAAAAAGAAAACTTATTATCAAAATCCGAGGAATTAGAAGAGCAAATTCGAATTCTACTTTTGCCAAAGGATCCCTTGGATGAGAAAAATGTCATTATGGAGATCCGCGCTGGAGCCGGAGGAGATGAGGCATCATTGTTTGCAGGTGACCTGCATCGTATGTACACACGCTATGCAGAAGGTCAGGGCTGGAAGGTTGAAGTTCTCAGTGTGAGTTATTCTGATGCTGGGGGCTATAAGGAGATTATTTTCCTGATAGAAGGGCACGGGGCTTACAGTAAATTGAAATTTGAAAGTGGCGTACATCGTGTTCAGCGGATTCCTGCCACAGAATCTTCCGGGAGAATTCATACTTCGACAGCCACAGTAGCGGTTCTTCCTGAAGCAGAGGAAGTTGAAGTCTCTATTAACCCCAATGATCTGCGTATTGATGTTTATTGCTCCAGTGGACCGGGGGGACAGTGTGTAAATACAACACAATCAGCGGTTCGTGTTACGCATATACCGACTGGAATTATTGCTTCTTGCCAGGATGAAAAATCACAGCTTAAGAATAAAGAGAAAGCTTTACGCGTCTTACGTGCTCGCATTTTAGAAAAAGCACAAGAAGAAGCCATGGGTGAACAAGCCTCTGAACGCAAGAATCAAGTAGGTACCGGAGACCGAAGTGAGAGAATACGAACCTTTAATTTTCCTCAAGGGCGTGTGACGGATCATCGAATAAACCTTACGCTGCACCGCTTGGATACGATCTTGACGGGAGATTTGGGTGAGATTATTGAAGCCCTTAATTCTTCTGATCAGGCAGAACGGCTAAAAGCAGAAATACAGTAATTGTTAAATGAGATTCGAACTTACGAATATCGAGTCTCGAACATCGAGTAAGGGGTTTGCAGGTTTGAAAGTAATTGATGGAATGCGTTGGGGCGAGAGTGAACTTTTAAAAAAAGGGATTGATAATTCTCGCTTTGACGCAGACTTGTTATTAGCTGAGGTTCTAAAGGTAACAAGAGATCGTTTATACTTGGATTGGGATCGAATTTTATCAGAGCAAGAGTCGGAACATTATCAGAAACTCATACAACGACGTTCTGAGAACGTCCCGCTGCAGTATATCTTAGGTCGACAAGAATTTATGGGGCTTTCTTTTTCTGTTGATGAAAGAGTACTTATTCCCCGTGCCGACAGCGAGGTTTTAGTCGAGAAATGTTTAGATATTCTAAGGCAAGATCATAAAAATGGGCTGGATCGCCCTGTTAGAGTTGTAGATCTTTGTACTGGAAGTGGCGTCTTGGCAATTTCCTTAGCGCATTTTTTCCCGTCTGCAGAGGTGCTTGGAGTTGATCTTTCCCCAGGTGCATTAGAGGTAGCGCAGCAAAATGCCAAACAGTTAGGGGTTCCGGTACAATGGCGACAAGGGGACTTTGTGGATTCCATCCGGGGAGAATGTTGGGACTATGTGATTACAAACCCTCCTTATGTTTCTGCAGAAGACTATCGCCAGTGTGCACCTGAGATTTTCCATGAGCCTGTTATGGCCTTTTTAGGTGGAGCGGACGGATTGGATTTTTATCGGCGTTTAGCTAATGAGATACGCCCTTTATTGAATCCTCAAGGGAAAGTACTGATGGAGATTGGCTGGAATCAGGCAGAAGCTGTTTGCAAGCTATTTCGGTTAAATGGCTTTAAAACAGAGGTCTTTTCGGATTTGGCCGGACGTGATCGAGTGATCTTGGCGAGGTGAGTGATAATGGAGACAAAAAGAATTTCTGTTGATAGAGTCAATCCAGAAGCTGAACTAATAAAAGAGGGTGCGGAGTGGCTAAGAGCAGGCGAGTTGGTAGCCTTTCCAACAGAAACAGTTTACGGGCTGGGAGCAAATGCTTTAGATGCTTCAGCATGTGCTAAGATCTTTGCTGCAAAGGGAAGACCTCAAGATAATCCGTTAATTGTGCACGTTTCCAGTCTTTCTATGGCCAACTCTTGTGTTAATAATTGGACGTCTTCAGCAGAGTTATGTGTTAAGAATTTTTGGCCGGGTCCATTAACCTTAATCTTGCCGAAAACCAGCTTAATCCCGGATATTGTAACTGCCGGCCTGGATAATGTTGCTGTTCGTATGCCCAGTCATCCGGTTGCCCTACGCTTAATAGAGGCGGCAGGAGTCCCAATTGCCGCCCCTAGTGCCAATCTTTCCGGGAAGCCTAGTCCAACTAGAGGCGGCCATGTCTGGCGGGATATGAAAGGGAAGATACCCCTAATTCTTGATGCAGGAGCCTGTGAGGTTGGGTTGGAATCAACAGTGCTCGATGTCAGTGGGGAGGTTCCCACTATTCTTCGTCCGGGTGGGATTACCAGGGAACAGTTAGAAGCGGTATTAGGGGACGTTTATACAGACTCTTGTTCCGAAAATCAAGCTCCCAGAGCCCCTGGAATGAAATACAGGCATTACGCGCCTCAGGGCGAATTAATTTTGGTTAGCGGCCAGCGGGAAAGAGTCGTACAACGAATGGTTCAAGAAATCATAAGAGGACATTCCAGGTTTAAGAAGGTGGGAGTACTGTGTACATTGGAAAGTGCATCCTATTTGCATGACCGGCATCCTGATCTTTTGTTTGTTCTAGGTTCAAAAGATCAACCTTCGGAAGTGGCAAGGAATATGTTTGAGGGATTAAGGTTGTGTGATGAAAGGAAAATGGATTTAATTTTGGTTGAAGGTATTGAAGAAGGCGGCTTAGGGAGCGCGGTGATGAACCGCTTAGAGAAAGCAGCGGGAAAGCGAACTCAACACATTTAGAAAGTAATTCGTCTAATCATCCCTTTCCATTGCATATACATAGGGGAACGGAGGGGAAGGGTATGAATTTGTTATGGGTTGTGGCTGTTGCAACTGCTTTGGGAGCAGATGCATTTTCCTTAGCTCTCGCAATTGGGTTAGCCGGTATAAGAAAGAGCATGATGGTCAGGTTAGTGTTATTAGTAGCTGTATTCCACGTATTTATGCCTCTTAGCGGCATGATGCTCGGCCAAGCTTTGGGGTCAATTTTGGGGCAATTTGCAAGTTTGGCTGGAGCGTTCGTTCTAATTGTTTTAGGAGGCAGAATGCTCTATAAGATTTATTGGCCGGCTAAGCAAAGTTTGCCCTTTGGAGAAGCTAGACAGGCCTTTTTTGCTGGGAATATTACCAATCAAAGCTCTCTGGAAGGATACGGTATTTATCTTTTGGCAGTAAGTGTAAGTTTAGATGCCTTAAGTGTCGGGATTTCACTTGGGACTATTCGAGCGGATATTTTTATGACAGTTCTGATTATGGGTATGATTGCGGGATTGATGACTGGAATTGGTTTGGTTTTAGGACGAGTAATGGGGACAAGGTTGGGAGATAGGGCTGAATTATTCGGCGGATTGGCGTTACTATTAATTGGTATCAAACTTCTCTTTTAGCCTATTTGGATCCGAACTCGACAATTTCTGCTGCAACTTTATTATGGTGTAAACCCATTTTTTTCTTCAATTGAGGTGAGTTTTAAATGTTAAAACTTTTATTTGTTTGTACGGGAAATACCTGCCGTAGTCCGCTGGCTGAAGGAATTGGCCGGTGGATGTTCGGTGATTTGGTTCAAGTAAGTTCGGCTGGAATGGATGCCTGGGACGGAGATCAGGTTAGCCCTCATGTGGTAGAGATTCTTAAAGAACGGAAAATAGATCTTTCTCAGCATCGTGCTAGAAGAATAACTGAGGAGCTAATGGCTGATGCAGATTGGGTTATCCCTATGACATTGGCTCAAGAAGAAGGCTTAAAGCGTCGATTCCCTCATTGTATTCATAAAATCCGACGTTTGGGAAATTGGGGAGGAGAAAACCGGGATATAATCGATCCATGGATGGGTTCTCTGGAAGTCTATCGCCAGACAGCGTTGGAAATCACAGACTTGTTAAGTATTTTAAAAAACCAAGTAAATCTAGGTGATTGGCACTGAATAAGCATAATAAGTAGAAAAAATGTCTACACTAGCGGCGTGAAACGTCGCTTTATTTGCAGTCAGAAAAACGGTGAAATTTGTTTGTTGCATCAGACCCCCATGCCGTTGTGTGGGAGCACTGATGAAAGTAGAACTTAGGTCTTATACTTGCTAAGCATAACTAAGGCTCCGCCCCGCTGGAAGGCTGGGCCGGCAAAGTTTTCTTTAGCTGTTTTTGCAGGACTTTTAAACTATCTAGAGAATAAAGTAGTGAATTAAAGAGGGAGGATTAAAGAGTGAAAGTTGCGCTGGGTGCTGATCATGGTGGATATGAACTAAAAGAAGCTATTCGCAAGCATTTACAAGCACAGGAAATCGAAGTTTTTGATTTCGGAACCCATTCCAATGATTCCGTAGATTATCCAAAGTACGGTTTTGCAGTTGGAAGTGCAATCATTAAAGGGGAAGCAGATTTAGGGATTGTGGTTTGTGGCACGGGACTAGGAATTTCTATGGCCGCAAATAAAATACCCGGAATCCGTGCTGCCCTTTGCTCTGAGACCTTTTCAGCCCGAATGGCAAGAGAACATAATAATGCCAATGTTTTAGCATTAGGTGCTCGGGTAATTGGGATAGGACTTGCTCTGGATATTGTAGACATTTTTTTAAAAACCGAGTTTTCAGGTGGAAGACATGCCCTTAGAGTAGATCTGATTTCTAACATTGAAAGAGGCGAGATGGTGTAGTCTCCCTCTAATTTAATTTGAAAGGAGGAGGAGTGCCTTGCCTGAAGATAAACAGATCAAAGAAAGCTTGCAGGAAATAGCTAAAACATGGAATGAAGTACTGGATGCCTTCTTCCTAAAGGCTGGTTTACAGTCTCGACAAATTCTTGTCTTAGGGTGCAGTACGAGTGAAGTTATAGGCCACCATATTGGGCAGGGAAGCAGTTTGGAAGTCGCAGAAGTGTTACTTCCTCCTCTCTTAGATCGAGCAAAGCAACAGGGGGTTTTTTTAGCAGTTCAAGGTTGCGAACATATTAATCGCGCTCTGGTACTGGAACGAGCTTGCGTAGAACATTACAGATTGGAAGAAGTAACTGTACTTCCTGCGCTTCACGCAGGAGGAGCTATGACTGTGAAAGCCTGGGAAAGCTTTTCTTCCCCTGTTATGGTAGAGCGAATTCAAGGACATGCAGGGATAGATGTTGGAGATACATTTATCGGAATGCACTTAAGGCCCGTAGTAATCCCAATACGTATACATGTTAAAGAGCTGGGTCAGGCCCACTTAACCATGGCGCGCACAAGACCACGCCTTATTGGTGGCCAACGGGCAGCGTATGCCTAGACATAATCAAACACTTTCATGAAATTATTGACAGGAGTGAACTAGGATGGATTATATTAACCAATGGGTAAAAAATTATGACCCCGAAGTTGCAAAAGCTATTGAACAAGAAGAGAAGCGTCAAAGCAACAGTATTGAACTTATTGCCTCTGAAAACTTTGTTAGCAGAGCAGTAATGGCTGCCCAAGGGTCAGTGTTAACGAATAAATATGCCGAAGGGTATCCCGGAAAACGGTATTATGGCGGATGTGAGTATGTAGATGTTGTGGAAGATCTAGCTCGCGAGCGAGTTAAGAAGATTTTTGGAGCAGAGCATGCTAACGTGCAGCCACATTCCGGCTCTCAGGCCAATATGGCTGTGTATTTTGCCTTTCTCAAGCCAGGGGATACAATACTGGGAATGAATTTATCCCATGGAGGTCACTTGACTCATGGGAGTCCGGTAAACATCTCGGGAGTGTATTTTAATGTAGTCCCTTATGGTGTCGATGAAAAGACTGAAACTATTGATTATGATCAAATACGTCAGCTGGCCAAAGAACATCATCCAAAAATGATTGTTGCCGGAGCAAGTGCCTATCCGCGAATTATAGATTTTGTAAAAATGCGTGAAATTGCCGATGAAGCAGGTGCTTTACTGATGGTGGATATGGCCCATTTCGCCGGGTTAGTGGCGGCAGGACTACACCCATCGCCAGTCCCCTATGCTGACTTTGTTACTTCCACAACCCATAAGACTTTAAGAGGCCCCAGGGGTGGCTTAATTCTTTGTAAGGCTGAATATGCCCAAGCTATTGATAAAGCGATTTTCCCAGGAATTCAAGGCGGGCCATTAATGCATGTCATTGCAGCTAAAGCGATTGCCTTTGGAGAAGCCCTTCAGCCTGAATTCAAAACTTATCAGAAGAATATCGTTGATAATGCCAAAGCTCTGGCACAAGGTCTAATGGATCGTGGATTCCGTCTTGTTTCAGGCGGAACGGACAACCATGTGATGCTTGTTGATGTAAGAACTAAGCAATTAACAGGCAAGGAAGCAGAAAATATCTTACATGAAGTGGGTATTACAGTTAACAAAAATACAATTCCTTTTGATACGGCAAGTCCTTTTGTAACCAGCGGAATTCGTCTTGGCACCCCTGCAGTTACTACACGGGGCATGAATACCGAGGCTATGAAACGTATAGCTGAGGCGATTGATCTTGCCTTGACCTCACATCATGAACCTGATAAACTGTCACAGGCGCGGGAAATTGTGAATTCATTGTGCGCTGAATTTCCCTTATATACTAATTTAGATTAGGAGACTGAAACTTATGCCAAAGCTTCAAGTACTTGATCATCCTCTAATCCAACACAAGTTATCGCTGATCCGGGATGAGGAAACAGGATCAAAGGAATTTAGGGCACTAGTCGAGGAAGTCTCGATGTTAATGGCCTACGAGGTAACTCGTGATTTTCCCCTTCAAGAGATCGAAGTAAAAACACCTGTAGCAATAGCTAAGTCTAAGGTTATTGCCGGACGCAAAGTTGGCTTAGTTCCCATTCTGCGAGCAGGTTTAGGGATGGTTGATGGGATGCTCCGCTTAATTCCCGCTGCAAAAGTGGGACATGTGGGACTCTATAGAGATCCTGAAACTCTAATGCCTGTGGAATATTATTGCAAGCTGCCTCCAGATATCGCGGAGCGGGATCTCATAGTTATTGATCCAATGCTGGCAACAGGGGGCTCAGCTGCAGCGGCGATAACATTTTTAAAAGAACGTGGTGCGAAGAATATAAAACTGATGTGCCTAATTGCTGCCCCGGAGGGGATTGCCGCCGTGCAAAGCGCCCATGATGATGTAGACATTTTTGTTGCAGCAGTTGATGAATGCTTAAATGACCATGGCTATATTGTTCCCGGTCTTGGAGACGCAGGGGATAGGTTGTTTGGAACAAAATGATGATTCAAGGAAAACGTCCTAGTTGGGATAGCTATTTTATGCAAATGGCCCGAGTTGTCGCCGAACGATCAACTTGCTTGCGCCGTCAAGTCGGGGCAGTTATGGTAAAGGATAAACAAATACTAAGTACCGGATATAATGGGAGCCCTTCTGGGCTCCAGCATTGTGCTGAGATTGGCTGTTTACGGCAGAGCTTAGGCGTTCCCTCAGGGGAACGCCATGAGATCTGCCGTGCTGTGCATGCAGAACAAAATGCTTTAGTTCAAGCAGCAAAGCATGGGGTCGCTATTACTGGTGCAGACCTATACACAACCCATCAGCCTTGCGTTTTGTGTACAAAATTGTTGATCAACGCGGGAATAATTCGAGTAGTGTATACCTATGCTTACCCGGATAAGCTGGCTGTCCAAATGGCTGATGAGGCAGGATTGAAACTGGTTAAATTTGGAGAAGATATCTCTTAGCCGAATTGTCTTTGTTGCAGAGTAAGCTTGGAATTCAACTCTTGGCTTGTAGATTCTGAAAATTTATAAAATCCGATATTTAATAATATTATAGCAAAAGTATGAATGTTTGGCTTGCAAGTGATTTGAACCTCACAAAGATCCAGGTAGCTATCGGATTAACGATTGATAATCATCGAAGGGAGTAATCCGAGTGAATAAGCAAAAAAAAGTTATGATTGTGTTTGGGACACGTCCGGAGGCAATAAAAATGGCTCCTGTGATTCAAGCACTTCGTCAGAAGGACTCTATCAACTGTCAAGTTATTGTAACAGCACAGCACCGTGAGATGCTGGATCAGGTCCTAAAGCTATTTAAAATCGATCCTGATTTTGATCTGAACCTTATGCAACCGGGTCAAACCTTAACTGATATTACAACTAGAGTATTAAATGGCTTGAAAGAAGTTTTCCAAAGCGAGCAACCTGACTTAGTGTTGGTTCATGGGGACACAACCACAACGTTTGTGGCTGCTTTGGCCGCTTTTTATGCTCAAATTCCAGTCGGACATGTAGAAGCTGGCTTGCGAACAGGAAACAAATATTCTCCCTTTCCGGAAGAAATGAACCGAAAACTTGCAGGCGTTTTAACGGATTATCACTTTGCTCCAACAAATACGGCAAAACTGAATCTTGAAAGAGAAGGGATTCCCTCGGAAAAAATCTTTATTACCGGCAATACGGTAATAGATGCTTTGCTCGCTACCGTAAACCCTGGATACAGTTTTTTCGACAGTCAAATTCAGGAGATAATCAATAAAGGGCAAGGATCGAGAATGATTCTCGTAACCACACATCGCAGGGAAAACCTAGGTGAGCCCATGCGGCAGATATATCAGGCCTTAAGGGATACCCTGGAGGAGTTTCCGGATACCTACATAATTTTTCCCGTTCATAAAAATCCTATCGTTAGAACGGTAGTTAGTGAGGTTTTAGGGTCTCATCCGCGGGTTAACCTTATCGAACCGATGGAGTATGAGCCCTTTGCCAATCTAATGGCACAGGCCCATCTGATTTTGACCGATTCGGGGGGGATACAGGAAGAGGCACCCTCCTTGGGCAAGCCTGTATTGGTTGTCCGAGATACGACGGAACGCCCCGAGGCAGTAGATGCAGGCACGGTGGAGTTAGTAGGGACGGAATACGAAAACGTGTTTTTACAATTGAAGAATCTTTTAGGGGATCCAGAGGCTTATAATAAAATGACAATGGCCAGTAATCCCTATGGAGATGGCACGGCAGCCATTAGAATAGCCCAAATAGTGGAAGAAAAACTGGGGTGGACATAAAATTCTTCAATGCTGTAAAAAAAAGCACAAAGTCCCCTCGAAGTATGTTAATATATTACATAGCGTAAGATTTGTTGAAATGTAGCATAATAACATGACAAATCAATACATAAGGAAATGAATAAAGCTATGGAATTAAAATCTTGGCAAAAGGCCTTAGTAGTCGGGTCTAATATATCAACTTCCCTAGCTATATTAGTTGGCGGCGGATACTTCCTAGGTAGATACCTCGACGCTCGATGGATGACGAAGCCTTTGTTCACAATCAGTTGTATGCTGATGGGACTAGCACTGGGAGGGAGCTATTTAGTAATTACTTTAAAAGAGTTTGGAGCATCCGATGATAAGAAGTAGCTTTATGGCATTATTAAGTGGGACTGCTTGTATATTATTTAGTATAGCCTTAACCGGCAAACAGGCTCTCTTTGGCAGCTTGCTGGGGTATTGGGCAGGGTTTGGTTATACTTTGTGGTTTTATAAAGAGGTATTACTAAGTTCAGAAATGGACATTCAGTCAGCGATCAAAAGGATGCGTAGAAATCTAATTGCTCGCCTGGGAATGATCACACTGATTATCGTTTTCATTGCTCGTTTCCAAGCCGATTGGCTGTTTAGTTTAGCGTTAGGGATTGTTACAGGGGTAATAATATCCTTTATCATTGTGGCAATGCAAAAAAACTATGGAGAAAGGGGTGATAAAAGAAGTGCATGAAACAGTATTGTGGCATTTGGGGAGTATGACATTTCATGGTAAAACCTTAATCATGACCTGGATTTCGATGGCTCTTGTTATGATTTTCGTTTTCGCGGGAGTACGCAATTTAACCAGTGGAAAACCTGGTAAAATGCAAAACGTTTTAGAGTGGATCATAGATTTCGTCCGTGGAATCATCAATGATAACATGGAGTATGAAAAGGGACGTCCATTGCTAAGCTATTTGGTGACGTTGTTCATGTTTGTTTTCTTTTCCAATATGCTTGGCCTTATCCCAAACTTCACGTTTAATCTATTGCATGACGTTCATTTTGCCCAATTAGGTCACATTTTCAGTGGGCCGTCAATGATGTCACCAACGGCCGATATTAACACGACTCTTTCCTTAGCTCTATTAACGATTATTCTAGTTGTCTTTTTAGGTATCAAGCATAAAGGGGCACATTATTTCCACCATTTTGTTGAGCCAAATCCAGTGTTTGTGGTTATCCACGCCATTGATTTAATCGCTAAGCCAATGACACTAGCCTTTCGTTTGTTTGGAAACATCTTTGCAGGCGAAATTTTATTGGGAGTTATTTTAATGTTACCTGGCATTTGGGTTCTTCCGGGGATTTTACCAACAACAATTTGGTTAGCTTTCAGTATTTTCATTGGAGCTATCCAGTCTTACGTGTTTGTGGTTTTGACAACTGCTTATGTTTCGCAGGCTGTTACCTCAGACGCCCATTAAGCACTTGTTAGTGCAAGCACTTGTTGTGCTGGTTTTCAGTGATGCTCGCCACCACTGAGGGAATAATAATTTTAATTATCGGAATCAAGAAAGGAGGAAATCTCATGGACGTGTCTGCTGCTGCTGCACTTGGTGCAGGAATTGCTGCTGGCTTGGCAGCTCTTGGGGCATCAATTGGTAATGGTAATGTAATTAGTAAAACGGTGGAGGGTATTGGTCGTCAACCGGAGGCTAAAGCAACATTACAAGCTACCATGTTTATTGGTGTCGGTTTGATTGAGGCTTTGCCACTCCTTAGCTGGGTACTCGCCCTGCTGCTCATGTTTACAAAGTAAGCTCGTATGATGGGCAGAGAGTAAGCCCATCTTAATTCAAGGGGGAACGTAAGTTCTCCCTTGAAAAAAATCATCCCGACGTCAATTAGACTCGAGAGGGGGGTAGACCATTGGGTGGGAATCCTATTCAATTTGACTATACTGTACCGGCTACGGTTTTATCGTTCCTGTTGCTCGTTTGGCTTCTCAGCAAATATGCTTGGAAACCGCTAATGAAAATGATGGAAGAACGGCGGACTAATATTGAATCCATGCTTAAGCAGGCAGAAGACGAGCGCCAACAGGCAGATAAAATAAAGCGTGAATACCAAGAAGAAATGCGTAAAGCTCGCCAGGAAGCCCAAGAAGTAATTGCAAAGGCTACTAAGGTAAGCGAAGTTCGTTCCGCCGAGATTCTAGCTGCTGCGCATGAAGAATCTGAGAAGATTAAGAAATCTGCCCTTGTTGATATCGAACGTGAACGAGATCGGGCAATCTCCGATGTTAAAGCACAAGTTGCTGATCTCTCAGTTCTCGTTGCAGAGAAAATTATCAAACAAAAACTTGACATTAAGGGTCAAGGAAAACTCATCGAGCAGTTTATTCAAGAGGTAGGAGAAATGCAATGATAAATGGATCACTTGCGCGTAGATACTCCCAAGCCTTGTTTGAAATTGCCTCTGAGACAGGCCTAGATCAAATTGATGCTGATTTAAGTGAACTAACTAAGATGGTGGAGGAAAATGGAGAGGTTAAAGACACCCTGTTACATCCCCACATCTCCTTAAGTGATAAAAAGTCCATTATGGACAAGTTGATGGGAGATAGTTTTGGGGATATAACAAGACGTTTTCTTTATCTTTTGATTGACCGTAGAAGAGCTGATCTTTTACCTGCCATTCAACGTGAGTTTACAAGATTAGCGGATGAGGCACGTCAAGTGGTGGAAGCCAAAGTAGCAAGTGCTATTGAACTAAGTGCGTCCCAGCTTGATGAACTGAAAAAAGCTATTGTACGTATGACCGGGAAAGAGGTTCGCCTTGTAAGCGAAGTCCGAGCCGAGCTCATTGGTGGAGTACTGATTCAGATCGGAGATCGTGTACTAGATGGGACTGTTGCCCATTCACTTGAAAAGATGCGTGAGAATTTACGAAGAAACTCGGATAAACCTCAGGAAGTAGGGGTGAAATAACAGAATGAACTTGCGTCCAGAAGAAATAAGTTCCATTATTAAGCAGCAAATCGAACGATACGATACTGCTGTTGATATCGTAGATGTTGGGACAGTTATCCAGGTTGGAGACGGAATTGCTCGTGTTTATGGTCTGGAAAAGGCTATGGCAGGTGAGCTTCTGGAGTTCCCAGGAAATGTTTACGGTATGGCGATGAATCTTGAAGAAGATAATATTGGTTGTGTTATTCTGGGACCCTTCACAGGGATTAAAGAAGGCGATCAGGTCAAGAGAACCGGGCGGATCGTGGAAGTCCCAGTCGGCGAGGCTTTGATTGGCCGCGTTGTTAATGCTCTAGGTCAGCCCATTGATGGCAAAGGGGAAATTGTGACAGACAAGTTCCGTCCGATTGAATCCCCGGCATCAGGTGTTATTGCACGTAAATCCGTGAGTGAACCGATGCTAACTGGTCTAAAATCTATTGATGCTATGGTTCCTATTGGTCGTGGTCAGCGGGAATTGATTATTGGTGACCGCCAAACCGGTAAAACTGCCGTAGCTATCGATGCGATTATTAACCAAAAAGGTCAAGACATGATTTGTATTTACGTTGCTGTCGGACAAAAAGCATCGACAGTTGCCAGTGTGGTTCAGAAACTAGAAGAAAACGATGCTATGAAATACACAATTGTCGTATGCGCTACTGCTTCTGAGCCTTCACCAATGGTCTTTATTGCTCCATATGCCGGTGCTGCTATGGGCGAAGAGTTCATGTATAATGGCAAACATGTCCTGATCATTTACGATGATCTTTCTAAACAAGCGGTTGCTTACCGCGAACTTTCCTTGCTTCTTAAACGCCCACCAGGACGTGAAGCATATCCTGGAGACGTTTTCTACCTTCACTCTCGTTTGTTGGAGCGTGCAGCGAAGTTGTCCGATGCCCTAGGCGGAGGCTCAATGACAGCACTTCCGATTATTGAGACTCAAGCTGGTGACGTGTCGGCCTATATTCCTACGAATGTTATTTCCATTACTGATGGCCAGATCTTTTTGGAATCAGACCTCTTTAATGCCGGATTCCGTCCAGCGATCAACGTTGGTCTTTCCGTTTCCCGGGTAGGTGGTAGTGCTCAGATCAAAGCTATGAAACAAGTTGCCGGACAGCTCCGTTTGGATCTCGCCAGCTATCGTGAATTAGCAGCATTTGCTCAATTTGGATCTGACTTGGATAAAGTTACGCAAATGCGTCTCAACCGTGGAAAACGGACAATGGAAATTCTCAAGCAAAATCAATATGCAACAATGCCTGTTGAGGAAGAAGTTGTCGTTATTTATGCGGCAGTTAAAGGGTTCACAGATGAGATTGATGTAGATGCAATCGGGAAATTTGAAGTAGAATACCTGCGCTTCATGCGCTCCGTCAAGGCCGACCTGTTGGCTAAAATTCGCACTGAGAAGGCGCTCTCCAATGATATGATCGCCGATCTGGAAAAAGCAATTAACGAATTCAAACAGGGGTTTGTGGCCTAGATTAAAAAGGAGTAGGTGAATGAGGTGGCAGGAGTACGCGATATTCGTCGCCGGATCCGCAGTGTACGCAATATGCAGCAGATCACCAAAGCGATGAAAATGGTTTCCGCGGCCAAACTCAGAAAAGCCCAACAAAAACTAAGCGCAGCCCGTCCATACGCCAACCAATTACAAGGGGTTCTGGAACGACTGGCACAGGCTCCTGGAGATACAGTTCACCCGCTTCTAGTTAAGCGGCCTGTTCAAAAGGTGGTTTATGTGTTAATTACGTCAGACCGTGGTCTTTGCGGAGGGTACAATGCGAACCTCATTCGGAAGACCGCTACCTTGATTGCCGAAACGCCGCAAGACGTTAAGCTGGTAACGGTGGGCCGCAAGGGTCGGGATTTCTTCCGACGCGGAAAAATTGAGTTTTTGGCTGAGTTTGTTGCACTTGGAGATGAACCAAGTTATAGTCAAGCGAAAGAAATAGCTCAGGAAGTAGTGAGAATTTATGAGCAGGGCGAAGCGGATGAGGTCTATCTCATGTATACCGAATTCGTAAGCGCAATTAACTCTAGACCTACGCAAATCAAACTACTTCCCATCGAAAAGCCTGAAGGTAAACAAAGTAAACAATATATTTTTGAACCGTCGCCTGATGAGATCCTCGCAAGTCTGTTGCCAAAGTATGTTGAGACACAGGTCTATCGTTCAATACTTGAAGGAAAAGCAAGTGAGCAAGGGGCCAGGATGTCAGCCATGAGCTCAGCAACGGATAATGCTAAGGATATGATTGATCGATTGTCGCTGGCCATGAACAGAGCCCGACAAGCGGCGATTACTAAGGAAATATCTGAAATTGTCGGGGGAGCAGCTGCCTTAGATTAAAGCTGCCGGAAATACCCAATAAGGAGGTTTCTCGCCTGTGAAAAACGGCAAGGTTTTGCAAGTTTTGGGACCGGTAGTTGACGTTGCGTTTGCGCCCGATGAACTGCCGGCGATATATACTGCTATTAAAGTTATTGTTCCCGAGAAGAATATTAACATTACCTTAGAAGTAGCACAACATCTCGGAAATGACACCGTACGTTGTGTAGCTATGTCCTCGACGGATGGTCTGCAAAGAGGCATTGAGGCTATAAACACTGGTGCTCCAATTACAGTACCTGTCGGATCGGCGACCCTTGGACGGATGGTTAGTGTCTTGGGAGAGCCAATTGATAATGCAGGGGATGTTAATTCCGATACCAGTTATCCTATTCACCGTCCGGCTCCGGCTTTTGAAGATCAAGAGCCTTCGACCCGTATGTTGGAGACCGGTATTAAAGTTATTGACTTGCTGGCTCCGTATTCAAAGGGTGGAAAGATCGGACTCTTCGGCGGTGCTGGGGTTGGTAAGACTGTATTAATCATGGAACTTATTAACAATATTGCTAAACAACACGGTGGTATCTCCGTATTCGCTGGTGTTGGTGAGCGGACTCGTGAAGGAAATGACCTCTATCACGAAATGAAAGAGTCAGGCGTTATCGATAAGACTGCTATGGTGTTCGGTCAAATGAACGAACCACCTGGAGCTCGTCTTCGTGTCGGACTGACAGGCTTAACCATGGCGGAGTATTTCCGTGATGAACAAGGTCAAGACGTGTTGCTCTTTATTGACAACATTTTCCGCTTCACCCAAGCTGGATCTGAGGTTTCGGCTCTGCTTGGTCGGATGCCTTCGGCCGTTGGTTATCAACCGACACTAGCAACAGAAATGGGTCAATTGCAAGAGCGGATTACCTCCACTCGTAAAGGATCTATTACATCTGTTCAAGCTATTTATGTGCCTGCAGACGACTTGACAGACCCCGCTCCTGCTACAGCATTTGCTCACTTGGATGCTACAACAGTTTTGTCTCGTGCTATTACTGAAATCGGAATCTACCCTGCTGTGGATCCCTTGGACTCCACTTCACGGATTCTTTCGCCTTTAGTACTTGGTGAAGAGCATTATGCTGTTGCACGTCAGGTTCAGCAAATTCTGCAAAAATACAAAGAGTTGCAAGATATCATTGCAATTCTGGGTATGGATGAGCTTTCTGAAGAGGAAAAACTTATCGTAGCGCGTGCTCGAAAAATCCAACGTTTCTTGTCTCAACCATTCAGCGTTGCTGAAGTATTTACAGGGACTCCTGGAAAGTATGTACCCTTGAAAGACACAATTCGTGGCTTTAAAGAAATTGCGGATGGGAAATACGATGACATTTCAGAGGCAGCCTTCCTTATGGTGGGCCCCATTGAAGAGGTCATTGAAAAAGCCAAGAAAATGGGGGCGTAAGCCATGGCAGGAACATTCTCTCTACGCATTGTCTCTCCAGAAGGGGACTTATTGAAAGAAAATGTTGAGTTTGTTGTTTTTCCCGGCGCAATGGGTGAGTTAGGTATATTACCAAATCACGCACCTTTAATTGCTGGCCTGGATATAGGCGTTATACGTTACACTCTAAATGGTTCGGTTAAACAAGCAGCTATTGCCGGTGGTTTTGTCGAAGTTGTTGATAATTCAGCCATTGTTCTGGCAGACACTGCAGAACTTGGTGGACAAATCGATGTTAAGCGTGCAATGGAAGCAAAAGAACGGGCATTAAAACGCTTATCAGCTCGCACAAACGAGATTGATGTTCGACGTGCTGAGTTAGCTCTACGCAGAGCTGCTGCACGGATCAGTGCCTATGGCGACAAAAAATAGCTCTTGTATTTATTCTGTAATGGTGAAAGGCCCTCAGTATTGAGGGCTTTTTTCTTGTTTTAATACATAAAAACCCAATATATTTATAAGAGGGTATATTAGCTTTCTCACTATTTGGCAAAACTAGAATAGGTGCCAGAAGATGAGGAAGAGGTTATAATATGTTGAGATCAATAATGAAGTCAAAAGCTATGCCAATTTTATGCCGAAAAATAATACTGGTCTGCTGTTTCACAGGACTAATAGTGATTAGCTTTGGGATCGGTAATTACGTATTAACTCATAATCTCAAGAACTTAGATGCTTCAAATAATAAGATGCCATTGCTCCTTAATTCGGGTTTTTTAGAGGCCAATGAAGCAGAGGCAACCCTTATCCTGTGGATTGAAAATACTGAGGTGCCAACATATATTTTGGGTAATATGCCAACAGAAAATTGGAAATGGAACTATAAAGAATTAGAGATGGAAAATGGAAAAGTAGCAAGAATGCTTACCGGACAAGATATATTAAACAAGGAAGAGGAAATAAAACTATTTGCATGGTATACTAATATGGTTCCGCTGATTGAAAAAGCCGGCGGTAAAATTTATTTGGATGAACGTACACCTGAAGCTATTGATATATCTGCTTATCTGAGCCAGACTAATGCGGATCCGATGCAGTGGATGCTCATAGATAATATGATATCTAGCGCAGCTTATCAGAAAAATATAGAAACAACTGTTATGGCTGGTCAGGATCAGGTCAACATACAAATATTGAGTCGGGGGAAGGGATCAGACGGACGTTCGGTTTTGGCTATTCCTGTTTTGCTAAAAGAGTTTTAGTAATGTGTTAAGAAAAAAGTCGAATTTATGCAGGAAAACTACCAGCTCAACGAGAATATTATCAAGTCAGCTACTATTGCAAACCTTGGATAGGGGGTGTCTTCAGAATTTTGAGTAAGCTTACAGTTACAGGTGGCAAACCATTAGAAGGGACAATTACAGTAAGTGGGGCCAAAAATGCTGTTCTTCCGATTATTGCAGCAAGTTTGTTATGTAAAGAGCCGATACAACTAGACGACGCTCCAGACTTACTAGATGTTAATGTAATGAATAGGGTTATTTCGGCGTTGGGTGCGAGAGTGGAACGAAACGGTTCAACTCTGAGTATTCAAGCCCGTGACATAGATTGTATTGAAGCCCCATACGATTTAGTTTCTCAAATGAGAGCATCTATAGTCACCATGGGCCCTTTACTTGCTCGAAAAGGTCACGTTCGTATTTCTCATCCCGGTGGGTGTGCCATTGGATCACGCCCAATTAATTGGCACCTAAAAGGACTAGAAGCATTAGGTGCAGAAGTTAAAATGGATCATGGGTTTTTAGATGTGTCAACAAAGGGATTGAAAGGAGCACGGATTTACTTAGATTACCCAAGTGTTGGTGCTACAGAAAATATTATGATGGCAGCATCAATGGCCCAGGGAACTACACTTATAGAAAATGCAGCGCAAGAGCCGGAAATTGTAGACTTGGCTACTTTCTTAAATGAAATGGGTGGTAAAGTTCGAGGTGCAGGTACTAGTATAATCTATATTGAGGGTGTTCCAGAATTTCATGGTACAGTGCATACTGTAATTCCTGACCGTATAGAGGCAGGAAGCTATTTGCTTTTGGCGGCGGCAACAGGAGGAGATGTTTTAGTTCAGAATGTTATTTCAGATCATTTGAAGCCATTGATTGCCAAAATGGAAGAGGCAGGAATACATATGCTTGAGGAAGATGATGGGATCAGAGTAAGTGGAAACGGCATTTATAATGCTGTTGATGTTAAGACTCAAGTTCACCCCGGATTTCCAACTGATCTTCAGGCTCCATTTATGGCTTTTCTTACTCGGGCAAAGGGTACGGGTTTAATAACAGAAACCGTCTTTGAAAATCGCTTTATGCACGTTGATGAACTCAAACGTATGGGGGCGGATATAAAAATAGAAGGGCGAAGTGCTATCATCCAAGGAATAAATCGCTTAAATGCTGCACCGGTGACGGCAACAGATTTGCGTGCGGGAGCAGCTCTAATCCTTGCAGCGCTGACATCAGAAGGTACTACAAATGTCCGAGGAATTCATCACATTGACAGAGGGTATGAAATGATAGAGAAGAAACTGTCTGGAATAGGTGCTAATATAATTCGTGAGGAAGAAGAAGTGTCATAAAAGGGGTCTACCATTTATAGAAATAGAATTGTTGTAACTAGGAACAAGAGTTGATCAGATCGCTCTTGTTCTTTTTGCGTTGTTAAGCCATATTCTCCAGGCCAACTGCATAGATTTAAGCAAAATGCTTGTACTGCAGGAGGTTTCAATGAAAAAAGATTGGATATGGCTCATTGCATTATCACTTTGCATTGTATTTGTAATTCCTTGGAGCGTGGTTCGTTGGCATAAGGAAAAAATTATTATTGATGATCAAGAAATTAGAGTCTTAATGCCAGACAAGGAAATAGTAAGATTGCCCCTTGAAAAGTACTTAGTAGGAGTAGTTGCGGCAGAAATGCCTGCAGAGTTTGAGTTAGAGGCTTTAAAGGCTCAGGCAGTTGCAGCACGTACTTATGCCGCAAAGAGACTGGAGCAAAAGAATTCTGCGGATGTGGGGTATGATGTTGACACCACAGTCCAAACTCAAGCGTGGTTATCAGATGCAAAGCAGAGAGAAAATTGGGGATTATTTAATTACTGGCGTTATAGAAACAAAATAGAAAAAGCAGTGCAGGAAACCAGAGGGCTCATACTAACATTCAATGGACAATATATAGAAGCTCTATATCATAGCAGTAGTGGAAGAAAGGCAACTGAACGCTCAGAGGAAGTATGGAGTTCTTCAAGACCCTATTTACAAAATGTAAATTCGGGAGAGGAGAACCAACAACGATATGTTAAGAAATACGTATATACAACACAACAACTATGTAAAAAGCTGGGTCTAAAAGAGATTTCTAGATCTTTAAACTCGGGTGATTTTCAAATAACGGATAGAACTTCTGTGGGAAGAGCTAAGAACCTTCGTGTATTTGGCAAAATGTATCCGGCTACCCAACTTCGTGCTCTGTTAGGTTTTTCTTCAACAGATATTGAATACAGCATTCAAGCAGATCGACTGACAATAACCTCTTATGGTAATGGTCATGCCGTAGGAATGTCCCAATGGGGGGCCAATGATTTAGCAAAAAAGAGTTATAAGGCTGAAGAAATATTAAACCATTATTTTCCTGGAACAAAGATAGGTGGAATAAAAATTTAGCAAGGAATCCTGCGTATCAAAAATCTTGTCTAAAAGAAGTAGCATTCGGCAAAAATAGATCTAGAGGTGAGTCGAATGAAAGGATATAAACTATCTAAAGACTGGATTTTAGTATGGGGGGTTACCTTTTTAATTAGTGGACTGATTATTGTAATTGGCTATATCAATATTGAAGCCGATAATTCCACGGTAAGGCCAAACGGGATCTCTAATGAGGCAACTCAGGCTACGGTGGATACTTCTTTACAGAATGCAAGCTTAAGAGTAAGTTCAACGAGTAACCAAATTGAGCCTTCGACGGAACAGATAGTGATAGAAAAAAAAGTGGATGAAGATTTAAAAGAAGAACTAAAATTAGTCTTTGGATTAGTTGAGGATAAGCAGAAATTAGAGGATTTCCCAAGTCCAGTTAATGGAGAGCCTATTAGAAATATTGGCAATTATTATTCTGAGGAGTATGGAAACTACAGTTATCATGCAGGTATTGACTATGCGTTGGTGGAAGGAACCGTAATTCGCGCAACCCACGGCGGCAAAGTAATTAAAGCCGGACAAGATTCGATCTTGGGCCAAAAGGTGACCTTAGATTGTGGGGAAGGCTGGTTAGTTACTTATGGAGGACTAGACAACCTGCGTGTTCAAGAAGGTGAGGTTATCGAGACCCAAGGGGCTTTAGGTCAAGTAGGTTTGTTTCCCGGATCTGAAGGAAATGGGCAACCACAACTTCATTATGAGGTATGGCATAATGGACAGATTCAAAAGGTAGATTTTAAGGGTATAGAACGTTGATACTGTGGCCTAAAAGTTCGGCAAAAATAACCCAATTGTAAGATGAGTCAATAAAAATAAAGAACACAGTATTTACCAGCAGAGGACATCCTTTTACGGATGTCTTTTTTTGTTGAGCACGCATATAAATGTACTAAACTCGTGGACGAAGGAGGGCTATGCGTGCAAGAATATATACGAAAACGGGTGCTCGATATTGGAACCTACATATTAGAATCGAGTGCAACCGTTCGTCAAACGGCTGATGTCTTCGGAGTATCTAAAAGCACAGTTCATAAGGATGTTACGGAACGCTTGCCATTAGTGAATGAAAAGTTATCAATGGAGGTAAAGCATATTCTTGAAACCAATAAAGCAGAGCGCCACATAAGAGGCGGAGAGGCTACCAGAAAAAAATACCAAGAAAACTAGAGGTCGGTAAAAATGGTTGAAGAAGGGCGAAGTTGAGGGGAATTTGAAAAAATCTGAGATATCAAAAGGGATTAGCGATTTTATCACGAATAATTTCTTATCAAGACAATAATAGCGAATCTCCCGAGAGGGAGATTATGCTATTTGTTTATAGTATTAATGAGATGGACAAGCTATTGAGTAACGAAAGGGGTATCTCCGATAATGTTTGGAATTGATTTTGGGATAGATTTAGGAATTGATTTAGGTACTGCGAGTGTTTTGGTCTATGCTAAAGGAAAAGGAATCGTCTTGCACGAACCTTCAGTAATAGCAATTGATCGAAACTCAAATAAACGAATTGCAGTGGGTGAGGAAGCTAGGCTGATGATCGGTCGTACCCCCGGAAATATCGTTGCAGTACGTCCTATGCGCGATGGTGTAATTGCAGATTATCAAACGACAGAACTTATGTTGAAGTACTTCTTAGAGAAAGCAGGCGCCAAAAGATGGCCTTTCTTTAGAACTCGGGTAGTTGTCTGTATTCCTTCAGGAGTTACCGAAGTAGAACAAAGGGCAGTTAAACAGGCAGCATACCAAGCCGGAGCAAAGCATGTCAAAGTGGTAGAAGAGCCGTATGCCGCAGCATTAGGAGCTGGGTTAGATATTTCTGGGCCGACTGGAAGTATGGTCGTTGACATAGGTGGAGGGACAACGGATATTGCGGTTCTGTCTCTTAATGGTATTGTCGCGAAAAGAAGTCTGCGTGTGGGTGGAGATAAGTTCGATGAAGCAATAAGTCGATACATTCGTCGCGAGCATAACCTGATGATCGGAGAACGTACAGCTGAAGAAATCAAGATTGCTGTTGGTTCAGCAGTTGTTGAGGGGAAACCTAATGCGTTCATTGATGTTCGAGGCCGAGATTTAATTACAGGGTTACCAAAAACGATTAATGTCAATTCGCAAGAGTGTTTTGTTGCTCTTGAGGAATCTATTGATGCAATTGTCGCCGGAGTTAAGGAGGTTCTAGAACGCACCCCTCCTGAATTATCCTCAGACATCCTGGATAAAGGAATTATAATGACGGGTGGAGGGGCTATGATGTATGGCTTTGATACTCGTTTGGCCAGAGAAACGGGCCTGCCGGTGAGCTTAGCTGAGGATCCGATTTCTTGTGTAGCTTTAGGAACAGGTAAGGTGTTAACCGGAAAGTTCTAATACTTGAATTTAGTCCAGAGGATTTAGGATACGAGGATAATTATCTGTAAAATTAAGAACTAATCTAAGATAAGCACCCACTCTCCAAAGTGGGTGTTCCATATTCTACTGGGACAAAAGTTTGTTTTCTTGAAGTTATCTTTTGGTTACAAAGGAATGGTTGTTTATGCGAGTTAATGTGCTGGGGATTACCATTGATTCTTACTCTATGCAAGAGGCGGTTGCTGAAATAAGAAAAGCCATAGAAGATCAGTTAAGGATGCGAGTGGTTACGGCCAATCCCGAAATGATTTATGAATCCGGAAAAAATTCTCGGCTGCGTGAGTTGATTAATTCCGCAGATTTAGTAACCCCTGATGGCATTGGGGTTGTTTGGGCTGCTGCACGACTAGGGACGCCGGTTCAGGAACGTGTAACGGGGATTGACTTAGTTCAATCATTATTTTCTGTGGCAGACCAACAGAAATGGCGAATTTTTTTCTTAGGAGGGAAACCGGGTGTAGCTCTTCAGGCAGCTAGGCAGGTTGCTTTGAAATATCCCGGAATTGTTTGGGAGGAATCCCATGGCTACTTTAATGAGGAAGAAGAGGTATATCTTCTAGAGAAGATCAGTACCTTTCAGCCGGATATTCTCCTTGTCGGGCTTGGGGCTCCCCGCCAAGAATACTGGAATGCAGAGCATCCTGAATTAGCAAAGGTGAGTATAGGGGTTGGCGGCAGCTTTGACGCCCTTGCTGGAATCGTTGATCGAGCACCCCAACGTATCCAAGAGTTAAAATTAGAATGGCTCTATCGACTTTGGAAAGAACCTTGGCGTTGGAAACGTCAAACTGTATTGCCTCGTTTTGTGATAAAAGTGCTTTGGCAAAAAATAATTACATAAACCCCCTAATAGCAAGAGCAGGCTTCGTATTAGAAATTAGGAGGAAGAAAGCATGCCAGAATGGGAAAAACAATATTCTTGGCAGCGTTTGAAGGACGACTTACCAGCTCGAGAGAGCTTTTTGGCAGAGTCTCAAACGTTTATTCGTCATGTGGCAAGCCAAGCTTGTTTTCACTCTTTGGAATGGGGTAGAGATGACGAGCTATCTGAGGCTTTGATTGCTTTTAATGAAGCCATAGACCTGTTTGTAGAGGATAAAGGGGTACCTTTTTTGGCTTATGCCCGTGTGTTAATAAAAAGAAGATTGATTGATTATCATCGCAAACAGCGATTGCGTCAGTCAATATCTATAGATCAAGACGACCTGGGACGACGCATAGATGTCCATCTTGGTCTGGATGATTTTCGGGAGCAAGAACAAAACCTGGAAAGGGCAGAAGAAATTCGGCAATTCTCTAAAGCATTGTTGACCTTTAAACTGACTTTTCAGGACTTGGTAGAAGTATCCCCTAAACATCGAGATTCTCGAGAAACTTTACTCCGAGCTGCACAAGAGTTGGCCTTTGATCCTGAGTTGTGGCAGCAAGTTGAACACAAAGGGAAAATACCCATGCAAGCTTTAGGAATAAAAACACAAATACATGCAAAAGTTTTAGAGCGGGGAAGAAAGTATATTCTTGCAGTTGCCATGCTTTTAGCAAACCAAAACGACTATGTATATCTACGGGAGTATGTTCTCCCGCGGGAAAGGGGGGCGAAAGGATGAATAAGATAAAGGCGGTTGTTCTAGAAAAGTCTGGATATCGCTATACGGTTCTTGATAAGGGTGGAGCCTTTCGCCATATTCATAGACGTCAAAACGCTGAGATAGGTGAAGAAATAGAAATTCAAGTGCCTTCTATGCAGTGGTTTAGAGAGTTAAGGGCATGGGCAGGAGTAGCGGCATTATTCTTTTTAGTTTTAACAACGATCTTTGCTTGGAACTTATACCAGGCACCGACTGCCGTCGCCTTACTCTCAGTTGATATTAATCCTAGCATACAATTTACTATTGATGATCAAGGGAACTTGCTCAAAATAAACTCTAAAAATGAGGATGCTGAAGGGTTGCTTAAAAATATTGATTTTGAAGGAAGACCGTTGGATAGTGTTTTGGAAGAGTTTGTCATTGAGGCATATAATCAAAGCTTTCTAAAACCTGAACAGTCTTGGATTGTTGTAGGTTATTCGCCACTCTCAACAAACCCTTCTGTAGAAGTGGAAGAGAAGCTAAACGAAGAGCGAATTATGTCCTGGCTCAGAACTGATTTTGAGGAAAAGGGGTTTACTCCACAAGTTGCTATCTTTGCAGTAACTGCTGAGGATCGGGAGTTAGCCCTAAAGGAGGATCTTACCTTAGGAGAATATGCTCTTTGGCAGACCGCTATACAGGCGGGAGTTGATACTCCTGTTGAGAAATTAAAGGATACAAAAGAACGAGTAAATTTGCTGGAGAACCCCAAAGTTCAGGTGCAAGTAAATGAGAATAAGAAGGATCAGCAACAGCAATCTGTATCATCAGTTAAGGATAGTATGCCTGACAAGAGCAATAAAAAAGATACCAAGAATAATCACCCAAAGAACGATACTGAAAACCTAAATAATAACCTAAATAATCCGAATGAAGAGAATAAGATGAATGGGGCTGGCAGAGATAGAATTAATCAAGGCAGAGATATTAAGGATAAAGGTAAAGAAAAAGAGTTAGAGAAAGATATTGGGGAACATGGGACGAAGAATAATGACAAGGGTAAAGAAAAAGGAAATTCATCATTATCTGCTGATGTAAAAAGAAACGATCAAAGTAGCAATAAAAAAGAAAACAAACCGGAAAAGGATGATTAAGGTATTAACGGTAAGATGATTGAAAATAAAAGGTTGAGCTCATAAGCTCAACCTTTCAGTTTGTAGACAAAAGAGGAAACACCCTTGTCCAAATGGTATAATATACTAGAGGATAGGGGTGTTTTTTATCAATGTATGTAAAAAAAGATC
>NZ_FNCP01000011.1 GCF_900100785.1 Desulfosporosinus hippei DSM 8344
GTTGTATTATTTCAAGATGAAAGCGATCAGTTTGTGGCCAAATTCCGATCCGTTTTCCTGTCCGAAAACCGATCAGTTTATTTTACCATTCACAATAACCGACATTGAAGAATATGATACTGCTGAAGCTGTTGTACAGGCAGCAAAAGAGCACAAACTTGTAGTGTTCGTGATGGGAAAGCCCCCTGCACTCTATTACTTGTATAAAATGGGGATTCAGGATGATTTTAATTACACGAATTCTTCCCTATATACGAGTAATTTTTATAGAGCCGTTAAAAAGGACAACAAGGAAATGTTGACGACAATTAATAAAGGATTTGCTAAGATTTCTGAGAGTGAATATAAAGCGATTGATGAACAGTGGTTTGGATCAAAGAATTTGAATCTGTATGAACATCCACTATTAAAAATCATAGTATCAATCGGAGGAACAATTCTAGTAGTTGCCATGTTGTTATTCCTTTGGAACAGGACTCTACAAAGAATGGTTAGACAAAGAACCAGCGAATTGACCGAGGCTCTTATAGCCCGAAAACAAGTGGAGGCTGAGATTAGAACCTTGAATACTGAGCTGGAAAATCGAGTCCAGCAAAGAACTGCCCAGCTGGAAGAGCTAAATAGTGAGTTGGAAGAGAGTAATGCCTTGCTCGAGGAGGAGATTGTCAAGCGAGAGATTATTGAGGAAGAAATACGGAATTTAAATGATGGGCTTGAAGACACGGTGAAAATGCGTACTTGTCAGTTGGATATGCTTAATAGTGTTCTGGAACAGCAGAATTCTTTATTACACGAATCCCAAAGAGTAGCACATTTGGGAAGTTACGTTGCAGATATCAAAAAAAGAGATTGGCTTTGTTCGCCTGAGCTTTGTGAGGTTTTTGGGATTGACGACACCTATCCCCACACGGAGGAAAGTTGGATGAAGATTGTTCATCCCGAATGGCGTTCCAAGGTATCAAACTATTTTTTGCAGGCTGCAAGAGCTCATCAAGGTTTTGATTTTGTCTATAAAATTATCAGAATTAACGATGGAGCAGAATGTTGGGTGCATGAACTGGGCAAATTTGAGTTGGATGAGAATCATAAGGCATATCGGTTAATTGGAATCATTCAAGATATTACCGATAGAAAGTTTGCTGAAGAGAAAATTGTTTATTTAAGTCTGCATGACCAATTAACAGGCTTATATAACCGGCGCTTTTTTGAAGAAGAGCTAAAACGTCTTGATGTTCCTGGTAATTATCCATTGACCCTTGTAATGGGGGATGTCAATGGACTTAAATTAATTAATGATTCCTTTGGTCATGCTTACGGGGATGAACTTCTTAAACATGTTGCAGAGGTTCTAAGTGAAGGCTGCAGAAAAGGAGATATCATTGCTAGATTGGGTGGAGATGAGTTTGTCCTTCTGCTACCTAATACGGATACTGTGGAAACGGAGAAAATCCTTAAACGAATAAATGAATTAGCCAAAAAGAAACGTGTTGGTACTGTCGAAATATCAATATCTTTTGGTTATGAAACTAAAAATAGTGAAGAAAAAGATATTCTAGAGATATTAAAAAGAGCCGAAGATTATATGTACAAGAAAAAGCTGTTTGAAGGGCCGAGTATTCGAGGAAAAACCATTCAGACGATTATTAGAACTCTTCATGAAAAAAATACTAGGGAAGAACAGCATTCCTACCGGGTTTCAGAGCTTTGTCAAAAGATGGGGGAAGCGCTTTGCCTATTAGATGGAGAAGTTCAAGAGTTAAAAAATGTGGGTTTGCTCCATGATATTGGCAAAATCGCAATTGACGAAAATATCCTTAATAAGCCGGAAAAACTAAGCTTTGACGAATGGGAAGAAGTTAAACGTCATCCTGAAATCGGTTACCGAATTTTAAGCACAGCCAATGGAATGGCTGAAATTGCGGAATACGTCTTAGCCCACCATGAAAGGTGGGATGGATTAGGTTATCCAAAAGGGTTAAAAAGAGAGGAGCTGCCTCTTCAGCCAAGGATCATAGCCATTGCTGATGCCTATGATGCTATGACAAGTTCAAGAAGCTATAGAGATGCTTTATCGAATAAAGTGGCCATCGAAGAGTTGAAGAAAAATGCGGGGACGCAGTTTGATCCGGTGCTTGTTGAACTGTTTATTCAGAAAGTCATTAATCCTACTCCGAATTTTTAGGAGCATTGATTGCGAGTTGCTGTTCGAACTTGTCTCTCTTGGGAAACAGGTACTGCACGCCAGATTAAATGTGTCATGTCAGTGGCTAGCTTCATTACTGTATGAAGACGAGTGCATTGCAGAACCTGAAGCTCGAGGAAGCCACCCATATTGACAATTCCGAGGATCGAGATATCACCTACAGTTGGTAAACTCTTGTTTAAAGCTGCTCCTGGGGATAAAGGGGAGTTGGATAAGGATATTTTACCGATTTCATCATATTTACCAAGACAGGCATCGATGGCAACGACAATATCTGGGTTATTTATTGCCATTGCTTTTTCTAGATCTTTAATTAAATTTTGGGCGTGAAGAGGTTCGTCAAGTGTTCCTAATACCGTATAACCCAGTCGCTTTAGATTTGTTCCAACCAGTGGCCCCAAACAGTCACCAGTTGCCCGGTCGGAACCAATGCAAGTGAAGAGGACTTTCTTCCTATATGTTAGTTCTTTCAACGTGGTGATAAAGGACAACTTTTCGGTGTAATCAATGGAAAATGAATTAAATGTTGCTAAGATACTCATAGATTTATTCGTAATATTAGTCACCTCCATTTTAGGTGATAGTGCTTATTAGTTATTGTATATGTGAAGGGAAAATATATGCTTAAATTAGCAAGAGTATATAATGACGAACTGGTTTGGGTTTAGTGGACAAGTTGAAAACAATGTTGAATACAAGCATTAAATTAATAAAGTTGGAAAGCATAGATTAAAAGAATCGTTAAACTGGAGTAACTAAAATGAAAATATTTCCTGAAATTGATGACCATTTAATGAATGACCTTAAACCATCAGCCTATATTAATGAATTAAGCAATACGGAATTATTTATAGAATACCCCTTCACGTTACTGAGCGACTTAAAGAAAGTACCTCAATCGCCCAAACATCATCCTGAAGGGAGTGTGTGGAATCATACAATGTTAGTTCTGGATAATGCTGGGGAAAGAAAACAGCTCAGCCTAGACCCAAAGGTTCTTATGTGGTCAGCGTTACTTCATGATTTGGGAAAAGCATCAGCAACGAAGATGACGAAGGGGAGAATTACCTCGTATGACCACGACAAATTGGGAGAGGGGCTTGCAGTAAAATTCCTTAAAGAGTTCACGAAGGATGAGAAATTTATCAATAAGGTTTCCAAAATGGTCAGGTGGCACATGCAGATACTCTTTGTTACGAAGAGTTTGCCATTTGCTGATATTCGAAGAATGGCTTCCGAGATTTCCGTTGATGAAGTTGCCCTACTTGGATTATGTGATAGATTAGGGAGAGGAAACATGACCCTGGAAAAAAAAACAAGTGAGGAAAAAAGTATTTTATCGTTTTTAGAAAAGTGCCAAATGTATTTAAGTGACCGCAAAAGACCCTTTGATTCAGTCAGGTAAGAAGAGAAGACCCGACGAGAGTCGAAACTACTAGGAATAGGTTTAACAGTTATTAGGGCTGTTGAGCCTATTTTTGCATTTTATTCATAATATAAAGTGTAGGAGTTGTTGATAAACAGGAAAGATCTTTAGTAAATTAGCGAATCTTCAAAAGATTTTGGATTGATGGGAGGAAAATTAAGACATCTGGCGAACAAATGAATAAGAGTAATCGCCTAAACCCTGGGACCTGGGGACAAGTGCGTTGTTTCTTCATAGTTAAAGCAGTGAGAAAACAACGTACTTGTCCTTCTTTCACAAAATGACTTTGGATATTAGGGAGATGGGAAGACATTGGTTACAGCAATTCATGATACTAGGGTAATTGTTAATGAGGATTGGTGCAAGAAATGCGGAATATGTATAGCCTTTTGTCCCAAAAAAGTTCTGGAAAGTAATGAACTAGGAAGGGTTGTGGTTGTCAGGCCAGACCAATGCATAGCATGTAAGATTTGTGAAAAACTCTGCCCAGACTTTGCTATCAATATAGAGGTGACTAAAGATGAGTAATCCAAAGCTAATGCAAGGAAATGAAGCTGTAGCGGAAGGAGCTCTGGCAGCGGGGGTTCTTTTCTATGCCGGATATCCCATTACACCCTCTACAGAAATAGCTGAAAAGATGGCAGAAAGGTTGCCCTTAGTTGGTGGGAGCTTTATCCAAATGGAAGATGAAATTGGAAGTATGGCAGCAATTATTGGAGCGTCCTTGACAGGGCTTAAAGCGCTTACAGCGACGAGTGGACCAGGTTTTTCATTGATGCAGGAAAACTTAGGTTATGCTGTAGCTACGGAAGTTCCATGTGTCGTGGTCAATGTACAAAGAGGAGGACCAAGTACGGGATTACCAACTTCACCCGCCCAAGCTGATGTTATGCAGGCTCGATGGGGTACTCATGGAGATCACCCGATAATTGCCATAACCCCTTCCACTGTACAAGAGTGTTATGTGCTAACAGTAATTGCCTTTAATTTGGCAGAGGAATATCGGATCCCAGTAATTTTACTGATGGACGAAGTAATTGGTCACTTGCGAGAAAAGGTAGTTTTACCTGATCAGTTGACAATCGTAAATCGTAAAAAGCCTGATGTACCACCAGGAGAGTATCTTCCTTACGAAAACGATGACAGCATGATCCCAGCAATGGCTAACTTCGGTGATGGTTATCGTTACCATGTAACTGGATTGACACATAATCAGAAAGGCTTGTCAAGCGGAAATCCGGAAGTGACCAAATCTTTTATGCAACGCTTAACGCAAAAGCTAAATCCATACTTAGATCGGATTCAAATGGTTGAGGAAGTGCAACTAGAAGATGCGGACTTGATTTTAATAGCTTACGGATGTAGTGCTCGTTCAGCTATGGAGGCCCTTCATATAGCTCGTGGACGTGGTTTGAAAGTTGGGCTCTTTCGACCAATAACGATTTGGCCTTTTCCGCAAAAGCAGTTAGAGAAGTATGTTGGTCGCAAATTTCTGGTGGTAGAAATGAATACCGGACAGTTAGCTGGCGAAATCGAAAGAATCTTTGGCAATAAAGCTGTGGAACGGTTAAATCGCATAGATGGAGAATTAATAACTCCCAAAGAAGTTCTAGATAAGATTGGGGGGGTATGTAATGTTTAATGATATCGCACAGTATTTTAGAACTGATACCTTACCTCATATCTGGTGCCCTGGGTGTGGAATAGGGACGATCACAGCTGCAATTGTGCGAGCTATTAAAACGCTGCAGCTTGATCAAAACAAGGTGATCTTTGTCTCTGGAATTGGCTGTTCTTCACGAATGCCGGGATATTTGGACTTTAATACAATCCATACGACACACGGTAGAGCACTGCCCTTTGCCACAGGAATTAAAGCGGCTCGCCCGGAACTGGATGTTTTCGTTATCATGGGCGATGGTGATTCGACAGCTATTGGTGGAAATCATTTGATTCATGCCTCTAGACGCAATATTGATCTGACAGCAATAGTGATTAATAATAGTATATATGGTATGACTGGTGGGCAGACTTCGCCACTAACCCCGCATGACAAACGAGGAACGACCTCTCCTTTCGGTAACCTTGAGAGACCTTTCCAGGTGCTAGAGTTGGCTAAAGCAGCTGGAGCTACATATGGGGCTAGAGCCACTGCCTTTCATAATCAACTCCTTACTAAACTCGTAATAGATGCCTACAATAATCCTGGGTTTTCTCTGGTAGAGGCAATTTCCCAGTGTCCTGTATCCTATGGTCGGCGAAATAAGTTTAAAACCCCGGCGGATATGCTGCTGTGGCAAAAAGAGCATGCTTACAAAGCTGGGCAACGAATTGGACATGAGGATGACTTTCAGATTGGCGAAATTTTTAGCAGCCAGGCACCTGAGTATACAAAGGAATATGACAAATTACGACAGAGGCTAAAGGAGGTCAGTCGCTGATGGCAATGCAAAAATTTTTATTGACCGGAACAGGCGGACAGGGACTGATTTTAGCTGCAATAATGTTAGCTGAGGCGGGAATTTATGCTGGACAAAATGTTGCTCAGAGTCAAAGCTATGGTCCTGAAGCTCGGGGAGGTGCTAGTCGGGCTGAAGTTATTATCGGGGATGAGGACATTTATTACCCTAAAGTTGAGAGACCAAACTTCGTCCTAACCCTTAGTCAGGAAGCCTACAAAAAATATGGCTTACATTTAGACGAAGAGGCTATTCTGATTGTCGATGATACTCAAGTAACAGAGGTCAAGCCGAGAAGTAAAAACTTTTATTCGTTGCCCATAACTAAGGCTGCCCGAGCCCATTTTGGCTCTGAACAAAGCGCTAATGTATTAGCCCTGGGAGTTGTGGCCTCAATAAGTGGTTACCTATCTATGGATAATGTTTTACAGTCAGTTAAGCATCGAGCTCCAAAAGGTACCACTGAGCAAAACATCAAAGCGTTGGAAATAGGATGGAAAATGGGATTAAAGGCGGGGGAAAACCAAGAAAATAAACATTGTCAAAACGAAGGTGATGAATCGTGACAGAGCTAAGGAATTGGGGCTGGACCCAAAATGATTTGTCCAGCTTGGCAGAAAGCCTCACTGCTGTACTACTTGAGGAGTGGGGTGGGCCAAGAAGTCCACTTGCACTTAAATATATTAATGAAACTATCATTCCAGATCTTATTCACTGTTTTTGTTGCAATGCAGACTTGCTTACAAATTCGACCTATGCCGAGATTATTCAGTGGAAACTAAAAAATCAGTTTGCCAATCCTTCTGCTGTTGTAGAGGATTTGGCGAAAGACTTACTAGTGCCTGCGCAAAAAATCATCAAGCGGCCACAAATAACCGATCCGAAGGAACCCTGGAGACGAATCTTTCGTCTGTGGATTGGTGGGGAATCATTGCCTAATATAGCCGAGAGAACAGGTTATCCTTTAGATTATCTGGATTTATTAATTCTAAGATTAAAAAGACTGAAAGCATTTATGGCAAGTACTAGGGCTAGTCTCCTGGAATGTAAGCAGAATGCAGAACTAAGAGATTATGGATTCGAACAATTAAGTTTCCTTTATCAATTCCAGACTGCGGTCTCTGGAGAGCCCTTATATAAAGAACGTCTGATTCTGGAACAAGTAATTTGGGATCTGGGAATGCCACTGATGGTTCCCGATTTGGTAACTCTATTAGAGATAATTCATACCCATGAAGGACGATTGGATGAGCAGTCTTTAATATCAGCAATGAGCGAGGCTGCAGGAATGTGGGGGTCAGGGATTGGGGCTTCAGGAGGTGACCAAAGAGTTAACCTTTTCTCGTGTGTCATTGATGGACTGATATCCTTGCACTATATTCAAAAGAACAAAGCCGGAAAGCTGGCACTAAGTGAGAAAAGTGCTCAAATAATCGCAGGTTTCTTACTACCGAAACTTGGCGAGCAGCTAAAGAGAGCTGTTGAAATTGAGGATCTGGAATTAGCCAAAGGAATTTTATTAGGTCAAAACGAAGCTGTTCTAATCCATTTAATCGACTGGGTTGTCACTGAATTTAATAATGAGCAAGGGTTTGAGATGCTAAGTAATATCTATCAAAAGGTAAGTAGAAGGGTTGATATTCATCTAATAAAGGCCTTCGCCCAGCTTCCTAAGGCCTTTGATCTGCTAATAAGGTGTTTAGGTGATAATGATAGCTTAATTAGAGGGAGAGCTTGTGACGCTTTGTCACAGATGGGAAATGGATTAGCAACTGTTTCATTGCTTCAATTGTTGAAAGATCCTGTTGTTGGGGTAAGAGAATTGGCAGTGCAAGCCCTAGGAGAAGTAGGAGATAGCTCAACGATTGAGTATCTTTCCAGAGTATCTGAAGATTATGGAGAATCAGTAAGTATAAGAGAAAAAGCTAGGAAGGCTATTCTGCAAATTGAAAGTCGCCGTAAGAATTAGTGACGTTAAACCAAGGTGTTCAGCAATCTAAGCACCTTGGTCTTAATTTAATTATGTAATCAAAAGAAAAAAATATAAAAAAATCATTGAAATATTCAGTAAAGTGTGTTAGTATTCATATATGGTTGAAATAAAGAAGTTTCAAGTTGTTATAGGTACTTATCTTTAGTCAAGTGAAAATACGTGCAAGTTATAGGGGGGATGTATTAAAAATAGAAATATCCTTTTGATTAATCTTAAAGTAGTATAAGGAAAAATGCAAATGTTGTTTTCAATATGTAAAACACAGTTTCACGATGCAAAACAATACAAATATATATACGGAGGTCAGATCAGTGACTATTGAAAAAGCAAAAAAGCAGAGCTCTATCGGAAACATTCCTTCAACGGAAACGAAAGATATTAGAAAAGAAGGTCAAAGAGGAGATTCGGTTGAGATTCGAACTAAAGTTAAAGAAGCAATTAAAGCTATTGAACTTTGCTACAATTATGAAACAGGGTTTCACTACATAAAACAGTAACCCTATATATTTGATTTTGTTAGGCCGGCCTGTCGTCATAGGGAATTTTTGATAGGAGGATTGTTGACATGGTTATTCGAAACCCTGAAATTTTCGACCTTGGGCAAGATCGGACAAAGTTTTGGGGCGACCAGGGAAACCGTTTGGACTGGTTTAAACCCTGGGATAAAGTTCTTGAATGGAATAATCCTTTTGCCAAGTGGTATGCAGGTGGGAAATTAAATGCTGCTTATAATTGTTTAGACCGGCACCTTAACGGAGCACGTCGTAATAAAGCTGCACTAATTTTTGAAGGAGAGTTGGGAGACTACCGAGTTCTAACATATCAAGATCTCCACCGTGAGGTATCTCGCTTTGCGAATGTTCTTAAATCCTACGGAGTAGAAAAAGGGGATCGTGTGACAATATATATGCCTATGATCCCTGAGACTGTGATTGCGATGCTTGCATGTGCTAGGATTGGTGCCCCTCATATTGTTGTATTTGGTGGATTTAGTTACGAAGCATTAAAAGATCGGGTTTTGGATGCTCAGTCCAAGGTTATCGTCACATCAGATGGCAGTTATCGGCGAGGGAATATAATTCCTCTCAAAGAAAATGTAGATCAAGCGCTAAAAACCGTTACTTGTGTGGAAAAAGTAATTGTTGTTCAAAGAACCGGCCAGTCAGTTGCTATGCAAGAAGGCCGTGATATTTGGTATCATGAAGTTGTCAAGAATATACCAATAGTTTGTCCGGCAGAGGAAATGGATGCAGACGATATGCTATTCATTCTTTACACCAGTGGAACAACGGGCAAACCTAAAGGTATTGTCCATAGTGTTGGGGGTTACATGGTCGGGGTCTCAACAACTCATGAATGGGTATTTGATCTCAAGGATGAAGATGTATATTGGTGCACAGCGGATGTTGGCTGGATAACAGGACATAGTTATTTGGTATATGGCCCATTAGCCAATGGCGCAACTATTTTATTGTACGAAGGTGCGCCGGATTATCCTGATAAAGATCGGTATTGGGAGATTGTTGAGAAATATAAGGTTACTATACTTTACACAGCGCCCACTGCGATTCGTACGTTTATGAAATGGGGAGAAAAATACCCAATGGGTCGGGATATTTCCAGTCTGCGACTTTTAGGCTCTGTGGGAGAACCCATTAATCCTGATGCTTGGATGTGGTATCACAAACATATCGGAAAAGAACGTTGTCCTATAGTGGATACTTGGTGGCAAACTGAGACAGGGATGATTATGATTACCCCTATACCTGAGGTTACACCTCTAAAGGCGGGCTCCTGCGCTGTCCCTTTTCCTGGGGTCAAGATGGGAATTGTGGATCATCAAGGAAAACCCGTAGAAAAAGGTGATAGTGGATATTTAGTAGTTTGTGAGCCTTGGCCGGCAATGCTCAAAACTGTCTATGGTGATGATAAACGTTACGAAGACACCTATTGGGGACAGTATGCTGGTATGTATTTCACCGGGGATGAAGCCAAATGGGATGAGGATGGGTATTTCTGGGTAATAGGACGTGTGGATGATGTTATTAATGTCTCGGGACATCGGATTGGAACGGCGGAAGTCGAAGGGGCGTTAGTTGATCATCCTGCGGTAGCAGAAGCCGCTTGTGTCGGTAGAACTCACGCCGTTAAAGGTCAAGCAGTTTTTGCTTTTGTAAGTCTCAAAGAAGGTATAGTAGTTCACGACAGTTTAATTGCTGAACTTAAGGCCCATGTAGTCTTGAAGATTGGTTCATTAGCACGGCCTGATGATGTTTTTTTAACAGATGAATTGCCGAAGACCCGAAGCGGAAAGATTATGAGGAGATTGTTAAAGGATATCGCTGAAGGTAGGGCAATGGGGGATACCAGCACTTTAGCTGATGCTTCGATCATTGATTTGCTTAAGAAAAATGTTAATCAAAAGACGGCTACAGTTCAAAAAACTGAAGTTGCTCATAATGTAGCTATAAAATTGGGTAGAAATAAAATTTCCATTCCTGACACGGCTGTATTTAATCGCTGCAAAGATGAGTCCTACGAAGGATATAGTTACACAGTATGGTTCTCTACTCCTGCAAAGGATGGATTGCGTCATCCAGTTACTCATTTTTATTGCTTTCAATGGATAGAAAGACTGAATTCTGTCTCTGAAATAATCTGTGCGGTTACGAACATAATGATAAACAATAAAGATACTTTCGAGGCAATTTTCGCAAATGGGGCGCCGGATTTTAGCCATGCAGTAATTAATGAAGGAAATATTACAGATGATTTGGCAGAAGAAGTGCAAATTTGTTTTTGTGGTTCCGAAGGCTAAAGGCATTGATAAACAAAAACCATCCTTAGAATCCATTAGGATTGCTCAAGGGTGGTTTTTTGTGACTTAGATATCAGCACATAAACTCACTTGAAAAAATATGAGTAGAGCACAAAAACCTGCTATAATGATTTTGAAACCAAAATAGTAATGGCCGTCGATATTAGAAGTAATGTGGCTCAGATAACTTTACTATGGTAAGCAATAGGAAAAGGAGATGTTATGAGAAAGAAGATTATAATAATTATAAGTATAATGCTTTTACTACTCGCTGGGGTAGGTGTCTGGGGATATAATAATTTCTTTAAGTCTGACCCTGAAATTCAACAACAACTTAACAATCAATTTGGAGAAGACTTTTTTAAATCCTTCAATGATGAAATTACAGATGTAAATTCAAGTGCTTCAAATGAACAACAAACTAATGGTATGAATTTAGCGGGTGATGCTCCAAGTTCGGAACTTGCAACAGAGAAGGTGCAGCAAGGAAATGCAATAAGTGATACTGCAGCCGATGGTAACCAAGGGATCTTAGACAAAGAAATAACTAAAGAGCAAGTAATCAGTAAGTATCAACCCAAGTTTAACAATTTGCAAAATGTAGCCTTGGGTCGCTTAGATACCTTGTATACTGCTGCAGCTAAGGAATACGAACAACTCCGCAAGGCAGGTACTCTAAATCGGTCTGCATTGGCTCAAAAATATATCCAGGCGGGGACTATGCTTGAGGCTAACGTGGACAACCAATTTTATAGTACTCTTAATGCGCTGCAGGCCGAATTAGAGGCAAATAATCTCCCTACTGATGTAATAGCTTCCACTAAGGCAGCTTATGAACAGGCTAAGTCTAACAAAAGAGCCCAGCTTTTGTCTAAAGTTCGTAATTAGTGTTAAAAACACAGTAGGAGGCAGGTATGCAAGAAATAAAAAACATAATTTGTGTTGGTCGCAATTATATTGAACATGCTAAAGAACTTAACAATCCACTTCCTCAAGTTCCGCTATTGTTTACTAAGCCAACCCATTCTCTAGTTGAGGCTAATGGAAGTGAAATAATACTTCCTGGAGATAGGGGGGAACTTCAATATGAAGTTGAACTTGTATTCCATATTAACAGAAGGTATGAGCCGGGAATTAGACTTGAAGATCTAGTGGACAAAATAGCGGTGGGTATTGATTTTACATTGCGTGATGTACAGTCTGAGCTGAAAAAGAAAGGTTATCCCTGGGTCATTGCCAAAGGCTTTAGGAATTCCGCAGTACTTAGCTCTTGGCACCCTTTCCTAGGTCTGAAAGCGTTGATGGAGGTTGACTTTTCTTTGGAAAGGAATGGAGAAGAAGTACAACGTGGAAATATTAAAAATATGATTTTTGACTTACAGACTGTTGTAGAGTATACGACCCAAAATCTGGGACTTGACCAAGGGGATATTATTTTTACTGGCACACCGGCAGGAGTGGGGGCCGTTCTTGACCAGGATTTTTTCTCGTTAAAATTAGCTGATCATGAATTAGGAAGCTGTTTAATAAAACTCTTAAGGTTCAACTCTTAAAAGATACTCAAATAGCCCACGCCTCGAATATTAGGACGTGGGCTAAATTGATATTGCCTTAATAGCATTGTAGTTACACCCTTTACTTTATTCTAAAATCTCAGGTCAAAATATTGTTTCAAGAAAATTATGAGTTACTTGTGCGTAACTTTGTAATATTTGTCTTATGCATGCCAGTCGTTTTAATCACTAGTACTAATCAGTCTGAAAAAACGAAGTCTTTGCTTAAAGGATATTGGGGATTTATGACGAAATACTATAGTGTTTAAGATAAATGTGTCGATTAACGATGAAATGGTGACTATAAGGAAGAGAGGAAGAGGACTTGCGAGAAATCAGTGTTCAGCGCCTTAAAGAAGGAGATGTGCTAGCAAAAGAGATCTATTCCTCTAGTGGTAAGATACTTCTTGGCAAGGGCGTAGTATTAAAGCCTCAGTTTATTTATAGATTAAAGCAAATGGAAATGTATAGTGTTTATATTGAGGACGATTTAACCAGTGATATCATTATTGAAGATGTTATATCGGATAAGCACCGCTTTGAGGCTATGCGTGCCATTGAAAAATCATGCAAAACAATTCAAGATGATAAGAATAAAGAAATTAATATCAAAGAGGCAGTAAGTAACATTGTCCAAGACATTCTTTTTCAGAGAGAAATAATGATTAGCTTAATGGATATGCGAAACATGGATAATCAAGTTTACGCTCATTCTGTTAACGTCTGTGTATTATCATGTGTGTTGGGGAAAGGATTAGGTCTCCCAATCGAGAAACTTAATGAGCTTGCTCAAGGTGCCTTGCTCCATGATGTGGGAGTTGTTAATTTACCTGCTGAGATACTTAATAAAAGAAGTAAGCTAACTGATGAGGAAAGAGAATTATATAATAGTCATACCACTCAGGGCTATGAGCTGATTCGGAATAAAGCACAAACGAGTATCATCGTTGCTCATATGGCCTATCAACATCACGAATGGACAAATGGCAAAGGGTATCCTCGACAATTAAAAGGTAATGCTCTTCACCCCTTAGCAGAGATTGTTGCTATAGCAGATTTCTATGATTGTCTGATCCATGGGTCTCCGGGAATTCCAAGAGTATTACCCCATGTTGCTTGCGAAATACTCATGGCAAACGCTGGAGTGCGTTTTCGCAAGGAATTAATCCATATCTTTCTACAATATATCGCTTCCTATCCTACAGGGTATACAGTTAAGCTTAATAATGGAGATACAGGAGTTATTGTCGGACAGAACAAAGGGTTACCTATGAGACCGATCGTGCGTGTTTTTGAAGGTAATCGTCCTCAAGTGCGGGTTACGGAGTATGATTTAGCAAAAGAATTAACTTTATTTATTAACTACGTGATAGAATAATTGTTAATCCAACAAATACAGCAGGAGAGCTTATAGCTCTCCTGCTGTATTTGTTGGATTAACTTGAATAAGTAACTCTTTAATCCCAAAGAGACATTTTGCCAATCTTTTTGACGCGTCCCAGGAAGAGGTTATAGGAATTTGGGAGTTCTTAAGGATGTTAAGGAGATGTTAAACACACTTTTTCAACCCGATGGATTTAATATCGGGGTCAATGATGGTAAAGCTAGGGGATGTAGCCGATCCCCGTGGTGGTATTCCCAAGATTAAGAAGAGCTTAATACCCTATACTGGAGAAGGAGAACTATTCTAAAATTATTGCAGCTACTGGGCAACTCTTAGCGGCTTCTTTAGTTGATTGTTCGGCCTCATCGGGAACTGGATTCTTGTAGGCTTCAGCGATTTCATAGCCATTCATTCGGAAAACTTGAGGGCAAATTGCTTCACAAGCACCGCAGCCAATACAGTCAGAATTTACGGTAGCGTACATAAATTCACGATCCTTTCTCGTTTGGAATTAATTGGTTTTTGTTAAATGAACTGGAAATTTAATTATAATCCGGCAATGATCATTTCCAGAGATCTACTAATTCTATTAGATATAGCCTGATATCCAGCTGAATTCGGGTGTAGGCCATCTTGTGCTACAAATCTTTCGGTGTTGTACTTAAAAAGATCATAGGTCGGGATGAAAATTGCTTTACCATCTGTTTCTACTAGCTGTTGGGTATTGAAGTTCCAGCTGTTTAGTAGTTGAGAATCTACGAGATTCGTTGCCTTTTCATAGGGGTTATACAATCCTAAGAAAATAATGATCGAATTGGGGTTAGTCCTTCGCAGTTCCTTGAAGGTTAACTTTAGGTTACTCAAGTATCTATCCAGCCTCACCTTGAATTCGTTTTCTTTATCAAAAGAATTCAGCGTGAGAATACTGCGGATATCATTACCTCCAATAGAAACTAAGATTATATCTGTATGCGTAAGTTGTTCCTCAAGCCGATGGCTTTGGAGTTGTTCCAGTAATCCGGTGCTTTCCAGTCCATCAATTCCCGCATTATCAGCAATAATTTCTTTAGAGGTATTGTTTTTAAGATACTCCGATAAATAGCCTGAAAAACCTTTGCTCTTTTCGTCTCCTGTCCCTTTAGCGACAGAATCTCCTAGGATGAGCATTTGGATAGTGTTTGGATTCTTGGAGCTTGGGGTTAAATCTGCTGCCGATTCAAGGGGTGCTGATTCCGAAGTTGGTTGAGGATTAGCCTGTGTTGTGACGAGGATAGCTTGGTAGAAACCGTTAGCTAGAATAACGAAGCCAACAAAGGCAATCACAAGAATTGAGTACCACATGCTTTTTTTAAACATTTTTTACTCCTTAGACTAAAATGTCTTTTTTGGTGAAGTAGACAAAACTTATTATAATTGAAGCAGAAGCCCACCCCAGCAGAACTAAAATTGAGAAAAGCAAAGTCATACCTTCGATAGGCTGAAAGGATCCTGATAAATAATCTGTCAGTCGTAGATTGACCATGAACATGTAGCGTGTGATTTTCCAATCAGAGAGAAAGTAACTTATAAAGTTACCGGCTACAAGGGTTGACATAATAATCCCGATTGAAGCTGCTGTACTTCTCACTAAGACAGAAATCATAAATGAGATGCTCCCTACAACAAAGGAAACAAAAAAGGCTAAAGAATAAACCATGAGAGTGTAGCGCCACTGGGGAACATTTAGGACTGAGGAAGTGTCTAACTTTCCAGCGACTAGTTTGAAACCAGTCGCCACAGGAGCGTTCCATCCTCCGAAGCCAAAGAAAAGGCCTGAAATAATTTCGGATAACACAAAAGCAAAAAATAGCACAATAATCTCTAACATAATTAAAGTCAAGAACTTACTGAGCAGAACCTTCCATCTTGGAACGTTCCTGACAAGAAGAAGTTTAATAGTTCCGCTAGAGGATTCTCCTGACACCATATCTGAAGCTAACATAATGATAAGAAGAGGTAAGAATAAGAAAATCGATTGTTCCATAAATTTAGTGGTGAATTTTGCCGCGGACTGTTCCAATGGATTAATATCGTTATCAAGATTATATTGCAGTTGTTCAATTCTTACCCTGAGTGCTGACTTATCTTTCTCATCTCTATAAGGACTATCTAACCTGTTTTTGAGCTCGATCAGCTGCTGGTCAGCCAGTTTGTGCCAGTCGGTAGTTGCACTAATCCCCATTCTTTGAGAGAGTTGAGTCTTTATTCTTTCAGAGCTATGGTGTTGACCATAAGCAAAAACCGAAATTAGTGCAACGAGTATCGCTATGACAAACAAGAGACGTTTCTTAGAAATCATTTTGATAACTTCATTTTCTATCAGACTAAACAATTTCATCACCTACCGTTAGGTCTAAAAATAGATCTTCTAAAGTATTACGCGTTGCAGAACAATAAGTAAGTGCCAAACCCTCTGAGATTAAAAATTCATTGAGCTTATCAAGGGGATGTGGACCTATGTTAGCGCTGATAGTATTTTTCTTTAACTGACTAGCCTGGATATTCCAATGTTCTCTTAAAAGAGAGATTGCCGTCTCAGGATCACTTAATTGCCACTCAATCTTGTCATTGTCTTGGAGAAGATCTTGGATATTGGCTGTTTTGACGACACTTCCTTGTTTAATGATCGAGACGATATCACACATTTGCTGTATTTCTAAAAGTATGTGGCTTGAAACAAAAACAGTCATCCCTTCATCATAGGCAAGTTTTCTGATTAGATTTCTAAACTCTGTGATTCCGGCAGGGTCAAGACCGTTAGTAGGTTCGTCCAGGATCAAGAGTTTTGGTTTTGAAATAATAGCTTGGGCAATACCCAGACGTTGGCGCATACCGAGAGAATAGGTACTAACTTTGTCATTGACTCGATGTTGAAGTCCAACCATTTCTATAACATCTTTAATACGCTGCTGACTTATAGCTTTATTCATGGCAGCAAATTGAAGCAAGTTTTCCATGCCTGTTAAGTATTGGTACATGTCCGGGCTTTCTATGATGCAGCCGACATTGGATAAGGCTTTGACAAATTCGCGAGCAACAGAGTAGCCGCAGATTTTGACAGATCCTTCAGTAGGCTTTATTAAGCCGACAATCATCCGGATTGTCGTCGTTTTCCCAGCACCATTAGGCCCAAGGAATCCAAAAATTTGGGAAGGATGGAGAGTGAGGTTTATCCCTTTAACGATGTCCTTTCCTTTAATTGTTTTTCTTAGATTGGTTAATTCCAATACAGGTGTTTGTGGCATGATTTCTCCTTCATAAAACATCTAATTTACTTATTTAGAGAGGATTATTATTTCAGGGTTAATCTTCTTTTTTATTATAATTAAAAACTATGATAATAGGAAGTTGGAGTACTCTTATTTCGAATTTTTTGATTGAGGATTGCTTTGTATTAAGACAAATAGTCTATGCAGATAATGGTGTTGATTTCAAAGAGATAACGTTATATTGTTAAAGTACGACTTCTTTGTGGCTCTTAGGCCTCTTTTTTAATATGGCGGCTATTCAAAGAGGAGGGAGGATATATTTATGCTTCAGGCTGGTTTTCTATTTGTTCTTGCGGGTTTGGCTGAAATAGGCGGAGGCTATTTAGTATGGCTTTGGCTCAAAGAATCTCAGTCTGTTTGGTATGGGGTATTGGGCGGATGCATCCTAATCTTATATGGCATCATACCAACATTACAAAATTTCCCGAGCTTTGGGAGAGTGTATGCAGCTTATGGAGGGATATTTATTGTTCTTGCAGTTTTATGGGGATGGGCAGTTGATAAGAAAATTCCCGATACCTACGATTGGCTAGGTTCCGCCATATGTATTATAGGTGTTTCTGTAATGCTATGGGCTCCTCGTCATTAATACATAAATAAATGAAAGCTCTACCTCATTAAAATCAAAAGATCGGAGAAGATAGCGTGAAAATATTAGTCGTTGGATTAGGAGCTTTGGGTACAGTATACTCTTGCCTACTGAGCTTATCTGGTCATGAGGTGACGGGATTAAGTAGAGCAGCAAGTATTGAAAGAGTCAAGGAGAAAGGAGTCAAGGTATCCGGAATTTGGGGAGATCACTCTGTTAGGCTCTCTAACGTTGTAGCTAATGTCTCTGAACTTAGGCAGCAGACCTTTGATATGATAATTGTTACTGTAAAGTCGTTTGTCACTGAAGAAATTGCCCGGGATATTGCGCCTCTAGTAGGAGATAAGACCTTCGTCTTCCTACTACAGAATGGGTATGGAAATTTTGAGGCCGCTGCTAAATCAATTAGGGAGGATAAGCTTCTTTTAGGACGGGTGATTTTTGGGGCTGAGACTTTAGCCCCAGGAGAGTCCAAGGTGACTGTCATCGCGGATGACGTAATGATTGGATCTCCCAAAAATCTTATTAACTCAGAGGTATTAGAAGAATTCGCTGAGATTTTCCGCAAAGCGCTTATTCCCACAAAAGCATCTTTAGAAATCATGAAGTACATATGGGGAAAGATTATCTACAATTCCGCTCTCAATTCCTTAGGTTCCATCTTTGAAGTGAGTTATGGCGAATTGGCTCAGGAGCCGGTTACACGAGACCTGATGAATAAGATTATTGGAGAAATCTTCGACGTGTTTAGGGCAAGAAATATTCCGATGTTTTGGCCCGATGCAGAAACTTATTTGGCCGATTTTTATGAAAAATTAATTCCTCCAACTTCTGCCCACCATGCTTCAATGCTACAAGACATTCAGAACGGTCGTCGAACAGAAATAGAAGCCTTAAATGGAGCGGTTGTTAAACTAGCTCACGAATTGAGGCTCTCAGTCCCTGTCAACGAAGTAATAGTGGCAATGGTGAAGGCAAAAGAAAGCTTTAGCCTACGAGACTAAAGCAGGATACATCAACACCCTTAATATGTCCGTTCAGTAAACTGACTTATTTAGGGTGTTTTTTATAAATTTTACTGTAAAAACTGAAGCTGGCCCTTGGACAACATCATACATATTACCAAGAGATTGTTGTTTAACTATCCACTGCCAAACGTCATATGCATGATGTGAAGACATTTTGAAGGCATCCTCTAAGAGCTGCTAACTGCATTATACGTACCCTCTTTGAAGATTTTCCTATCTAAGTTTTTCCGAAGGTTAGGCTTTTATGCAATCTCCATTGCAATCTTCAGCAGTGAACTCAGTATTACTTCAATCAGGGATTTAGAGATTCCTTCTTAAAGGCCTGCCAGCTTGGAGTAATAGTATGTATGTTTTAGTCCCTATTGTACATCCTCTATGATATAAGCAAAAAATGTGTAGAAGAGAGGGTCGTTTTATGGACAAGTCCTGTAGATTTGGGGAAATAATCCAGCTAACTATGAATCCTATCCATCAAAAGAATATCTTTATGGCCGATAGTGCTGCTCTGGGGGCTTTTAACTTTGAGCTTGGGATAGGGCAATTATGAGTAATTTAAAGCCAGAATATGGGAATGAAAAGTTAGCTCGCTTAAGGAAAGTTTTGCTACATAACCCAGTTGAGTCTCTAGCTTCTGTTAATCTATCAAACTATAAATATCATCTATTCAATAACGTTCCGAAGGTTGATCAGTATCATAAGGAACATGAACAATATGCCCAGTTGTTAAAAGCTCATGACATTGAAGTCTTAGAGCTTAGAAACTTTGTCAGGAGAACGAAAGATTTATTAGCGAAGCTTCCAAATTTAGCTTATCTTAATGATATTGCAGTCGTGACGAGTAAGGGAGTGATTTTATCTAAGATGTGTCCGGGCACCAGAGCCGGAGAGGAAGTAGTAGTAAAAGAAGTTCTGAATAACTTAAGTATCCCTATCTTTCACGAATTTAGAGATGATGACGAATTCGAAGGGTGTATGGCTTTTTCGCCAAAAACATTGATTATAGTAGACACAGAACGACTGAAAACCAGTACCATAGAAAGCTTTTTTCAAAAAGCCCTAGAAATTTTCGAAGAAGTAATTTATGTGAAAACCCCTCAGGAGCGAAGGTTTATGCATGCTGATATGATTATTAATAGAATCAGCGAACAATTAGGAGTCTATTTTCCGTCGGCATTTCTGCAAACATTTTTGATTACCAAACAAAAGCGGGTAGAAATCAATGTCCGAGAGTTTTTTGCTGAACGGAATATCGAGCTTATTGAACTGAATGATGTAGAACAGCAAAATTGGGGGTGTAGTTTTGTTACATTAGAGCCCAAGATCATTATTCATTATGATATTGCCTTGAATAATCAGACTAAAAAGCGATTGCGGCAGCGTGGCGTTGATGTCATAGAATTTCACCCTCAAGCTCTTTTGGCTGGTGGAGGAAGTCTGCGATGTCTTACCTTAAGACTGTGGCGGGCTTAATTTCCGTAAGAAGGCGAAAAAGGGGGGGACGGTTTAGCGTTTAACTAAACCGTCTCCCTTTCTAAGTAGTTAATACTAAGTAAGGATTGGCTATCATAGGTGGTTTTTTGTTGAGCTTTTTAAAGGAGAACTAGTTAAATTTGTAGAAGTATAGCATATAACTTCCATCAGGTTTTTAATCGAGAGGGTTAACTATAAATATTCAAGCATCTATTAGAAATACGTTCTTACGAGAAAAGCCTGGGATGAACTAGATAGTAAGAACCATAACATATTTTGTAGGAGGAAAACCTTTTGCACTTTTTGCTTCGCTTATCAATGAAATTAGTGAAAATGAAGAACACAGCACTTGCAATTGGATTTATTGCTTTTGTACTGAGCGCATCAACATTTGCTTATATGATTGAGCCAGAGACATTTGAAACTTGGTTTAATTCTCTGTATTTTGTTTTAACAACGATGGCGACTGTTGGCTATGGTGATTATTCTCCAAGCACTTTTCCAGGAAAAGTGCTTACTATCTTCATTTATGTATTTGGAATTGGTTTGTTAAGTTTAGTCATTGGTAAGATTATCGATGCTGTTGCAGATTTTAATAGGAGAAGGGAGGCTGGGCGCTTGAGGTATCAAGGCAAAAACCACGTTATTATAGTTAATTGGAGTAAAAAAGCACAATATGCGATAGAAGAAATTCTATCTACAGACCCCAATATTGAGGTTGTAATTATTGATGAGATTGACAAACATCCTTATGATAAACCTAAAATTCATTTTATTAGTGGTGACCCAAGTTCCATCGATATACTAGAACAAGCAGACATTAAGAATGCTCGTTCGGCCATCGTTTTTGCCGATGCAAGAATTGATGAGCCTTCTCTTGTTGATGGGAAATCGTTACTTTTAGCTTCAACTATAGAGAGCATAGCGCCAAAAGTACATACCACAGTTGAAATCATGATGGAGAAACATATTCAAAACTTCAAACACGTTAAAGTTAATGATTTCGTTCTCTCCCACGATGCTGTATCTAGATTAGCTGTAAGGTCAGCACTTAATGAAGGAAGCCTAGATATTTTCACCCAATTATTAAGTCGCCAAAAAGGTGCGGATGTATATCACGTAACGATCAGACCTGAATGGAAAACATATGAGGATGCTTTTTTTGCACTTATCAAGCAAGGGGCTACATTAGTATCAAACAAGAGTGATATGACAATAAACACTAAGTTGAATGAACCAATTCCAACAGATGCGAAATTATTTGCGATTTGTGACGTCGAAGTATACAAAAAAATTAACAATGTGGTATAAATGAGGCACTTAAGAGTATTAGTAGCAAACTTCTCGACTTTGATAATTTAAGTAGTTAAGACGTTGAAACTATTTGCAAGGTATTGACGGCTCTTAAGATGATCAGAACCTCAATTGCTCTATGGCAATTTTTAAAAATGTTCGCCGTTTTCGTAATAGCGAACTTTATCTAAAACGGTAAACATAATATCGACGCTTGGGTACCCAGCTTGATTAATTATACGACTGATGGCTTGGGCAGCTTGATCTTGAATTTCTTGTCCACGGTCAAACCAGGCAACTTCGATAAAAGGATACCCTTGCACAACCTCCTCATCGAGAATGAAAGTTGAGTGAATCACTTCTAGTGTAAAGTCGCTCCTTGGAGATTGAATTAGTGCTGATAGCTCGTCGAGCATGATTTTGCTTACCTTACGTATTGTGTCTATCTCGATTCCTCGTATTTTTATTTGTGGCATAGATAGTCCCTCCTCATTTTAGTTTGTTAACTAATGCAGCTAGTCTTTCCGTAGACGGGCTGCATTATTATTTTACTAGAGTTCCAATTAAGTTGCACCTATAAATGTCCAATATCGGACTTAATAATATTAATATACTCCTTAAATAAGTTAATATTAATATTGACAATGTTAATAAATAGGTTTATTATCAAAGCACAGAAGTGCTTTTGTAATTTGATTTAGAGGTGATGACCTTGAATTATAAGATGCCCCATCGGTGTCCGGTGTGTGATCAGGAAATGAAAATAAGTAAGCTTTCTTGTACACATTGTCCTACAAAAATTGAAGGAGAGTTTAGTGCCTGTAAATTTTGTCGGCTGCCAGCTGAACAATTAGTTTTCATGGAGGCATTTATTAAATGTCGGGGGAATATCAAAGAGGTAGAAAAAGAGTTAGGTATCTCCTATCCGACGGTAAGAAGTCGTTTAGATAGTGTCATTGAGGCCCTTGGTTATGGAGCTGGAAAAGAGAGTGAGTATGAAAAGTCTAACTCTGCCGAGGAAAGTTTGCGGAGACAGGAAATTCTAGAAGCTCTAGAACGGGGTGAGATATCGGCTCAGGAAGCTGCGCTTCAGATGAGAAAGTCAAGTAAAGATTAGAACTAGATGGGTTCAGCGTTGATTATAAAATTTATTTTGAAAAGGGGAATATAAAAATGAGCAGTGAAAAGATGAAGATACTTGAAATGGTTCAAGAAGGTAAACTGACAGCAGTCGAAGGTTTGGATCTCTTGAAGGCTGTCGATGAAGGAAACTCAAATAAAACCAGTTCGCAGATTTTTGAGCAGAATTTTGTGAAGAAAGAGGGCGAACGCTTTTTACGGGTTCGAGTACAAGGGGAGAAAACACTTAAAGTTAATGTTAATGTTCCTTTGACTTTGATACGTTCTGCTTCAAAGCTTGTGGTATATGCAATGAGTTTTGTGCCTGCTGATAAGAAGGCGGAGTTGGAGAAGAAAGGCCTAGATTTAACAGATCTGGATATAGAAGGCCTTGCTCGAATAATTGATGAGAGTCTTGATGGTAAGATTGTAGATGTAGAAGTCGCCGATCCTGAAGAGGGAAGAATTAAGGTAGAAGTGTATGTGGAGTAAATCCGCCTTACTTTTGGTGGTTCGAGTCAAAGTTCAAAAGCGTAGGGCATTCACATTTCCGGTGCCCGTTTGGGTGGTTAACGAATTTCTCCAGCACTTACTGATTTAGTATGGATTGGGGAAATGGCTCTCCAACGAATTCCGCTTCCTAAAGATGAAACCTCGCGCCAACCTATGAGCTGGGTTAAAACTGTTTCGCCGAGTGGTATTATAACAGCAACGCAAATGGTTATCAAAGATTTATCTAAGTATAAGGGCTTGGATATAGTTGATGTTAAGACTGCAGATGTTCAGGTGAAAATAAGCTTAAAATGAGTGGAGGTGAAGAGTTGAAACGAAAGATTTATCGTGTACTAGTAAATGCACTGGCCTTTTTTATTGCGGCCCAATTCTTGCCTATGGTCGCATCAACTCCACTTCATTTCTTATGGGCAGGGATAGTTCTGGGGCTTGTCAATCTAATGATTCGGCCGTTGCTGATTTTACTGACTATCCCTCTCAATCTTCTAACTTTAGGAGTTTTTACACTTGTTATTAATACCTGGATGATTATGCTCACTAGTGGGCTGCTGCCAGGATTTTCTGTGCCGGGATTTGGAGTGGCTTTCCTTGTCTCAATTATCGTGTCTTTGGCCAATTGGGTTTTCAAGGAAATGAGATCCGAATGACAAAATAAAGGGAACCATAATATCTGGCTAGCACCGAAGTCTTATGGCTTTGGTGCTAGCCACTTTATTTATACTACTCTGAAAAACCATCCGACAGGAGACGGTTCTGTCGGGCTCTGGAGGGAGCGGTTTTTAGCTCTGTTAACCCGTGCGAAGACGGTGTCTTCGTTAGTAGCGGCATGAGGGTCTACCGTGAAAAAGCATGAGTATTGTTAGGGATTAGCTTTGTAACATTATGTTTATCGTTCCATAACTATATAATAGCTTTGAAGAAACGGAGAGTTTCATTATGTTTGGAATACCGGAGAGACATTTTGCTCGTTACTACGAGATCCTTTCCGTACTGCTTAGACATGGACTTGGTTACTTGATCATCCCTGGAAATATTAACAAAATAGAGCAAAAAGATTTAGCACTGCTCGGTGTTCATCTGAGAGCGGCATTAGGAGAACTTGGGGCAACTTTTATTAAGGTTGGCCAAATGGCGAGTACCCGATCTGATTTGCTTCCACTACCGATCATTAAAGAGTTAGAAAAACTCCAAGATCGTGTTAATCCGCTGCCCATTAGTATCGTACGTCGAGTAGTCGAAGAGTCTTTAAAGGTCAACTTAGAGTCAGTCTTTAAACATTTTAATCCAATCCCAGTGGCTTCGGCCTCGATTGCTCAAGTGCATGAGGCAGTTTTGCATAATGGAGAAAAAGTTGCCGTAAAAGTGCAACGCCCATTCCTTCACGAAAGAGTTATGACAGATTTGGAGATCTTCCAGGTGCTTGCAGAACGAATTGAGCTGAATACAAAGTGGGGTAAAGGCTATCCGGTTCGCTTGATAGTTGAGGAGTTTTCCGAGACTATCATAAAAGAGTTGAATTTTCTTCAGGAAGGAAAAAATGCAGAGAAAATCTTTAAACTCAGTAAGAAAAACTCCAATATTGTGGTTCCAAAGATTTATTGGGAATTAACGAATTCTATGGTTCTTACAATGCAATATATTCCGGGGATCCCGTTAAATCAAATCTCTTGTTCAGAAAAACACTCTAAAAATGCTTGTAAAATTGCCAATCACTTAAGTAAAGCCTTCCTGCAGCAAATACTTCGGGAAGGATGTTTTCACGCTGATCCTCACCCAGGAAATATTCTCATTCTTCCGGATGGAAAAATTAGCTTAATCGACTTCGGAATTATTGGGAATCTCTCCATCCCCATGAAGGCTCAGCTATCTCAATTGGCTTCTGGAATAATCCGTGGAGACGATGCTTTACTTTTACAGACTCTTTCTGAGATGGGTATATCATCATTCGTTGATCGGGATTCGTTCCAAGCGGATATTCACAACTTGCGCCATAAGTATATAAGTTCAAAACAAAAGAAATTTACTATAGGAGAGAGTATCCAGGATTTTTTGGCCATCATCTCTAAGCATGGAATTCATATCCCCCCCGAGTTTGTTCTTGTAGGCAAGACTTTTCTTACCTTGGAAGGAACTTTAAGGGATTTATGCCCTTCTCTAAGTCTGGTGGAACAGGCCAAACCATTTAGTAGAAGGTTTATCTGGAGAAGTGTCGGTATTTCAAAATTTTGGAAAATAATTTTGAGGAGGTAGGAAGACAAACACTACTGCTCACTAAAGCACATATAAAAGTAGTAAAGATTTTAATAACTATGGGCGATTGTTCATTAGCATTAGTATTAGCGCCGACGCTTAAAGGCTTGGCGCTATCTGATTTTCTTTTGAGAGCTCCTTTATTAAAGGGATAAGAACAAAAAAGATGAGGTGGAAATCGTGGATATAGGAATGCTATCGCTTCTCGGAAAAACCATTTCACTCATGGAAAATCTAGGGTTTCTCTGGCTTGTACACACCGGGTACGAGCTTAATCTTTGGGAGGGCTTCCTGGAAGAAAGGAACAAAGAGGATTTCCTGGCCGAAAACCCGGATTGGGATCCTCTTTTGCTTGATCATTGGCTTGAACAAGCTAGAATACAAGAACTTGTCGTTTTAACTAAAGGAAAATATAAGCTTAGTAAAACGGGGAAGGCCATCCATGGTTATCGTAAATATGGCTTAGAGGCTATGTATAAAGAGTTTGCTCTCTATTGGGGGGCTAGTTTTGCACAATTGCCGGAACTAATAAGACGCCAGATACCCCGGCTAAAGATGGATAATGAAATGGAGAATGAGCTTATTTCAAGAGCCTCAAAATCTTCAGAGTTCTTTGTCTGGCCTGTTCTTAGAGGGAAATGTGAAAAAGAAGACTGGCATTGTGTTTTAGATGTTGGTTGCGGTGAAGCAGGGTTACTACGCAGAATGGTTGAAGAATTTCCGAATTTAAACGGCGTGGGGCTTGAAGTTAACCAGTCGGTGGCTAATCGTGCTGCATTAGAAACAGAACTTTTTCAAGGGCGTATTCGAATTGAGGCAACGAATGTTTTTGATTTTAGAGATTCTTTAGAAACCTATGATTGTTGCCTGCTAAATAATCTTATTTACTATTTCACTGGCCAACAGCGTTTAGATCTTTTGAAAACTGTCATGGATCTCTTAAAACCAGGTGGGCAAATTGGGATTTTGACGGCTCTAAGGGGAGTTAGTCCGGCATTCCAGATTTTCAAAACCCATATTCCCCAAAATTTGATGAGTTTTTTCCTTTCTTGTCATGATGGCTTTGAGGGATTGCCTTTGGAAAAAGAGGTGCTTAATCTATTAGAACAAGCTGGATTTACTGAGGTTGAGGTTATTCCTTTGCCCTTTAAAGTATCTCATTATTTTTTTGCCAGAAAACCATTAGCGTAAATTTGCATCAATAATTATTAGTTTCATTGAGAGTCTGGCCCCTTATAGAAAGTAGGGAGGAAATGATCGAGGTAAAAGAACTGAGCAAACTATACCGCGAAGGACAAGGGATAAAGAAAATTAGCTTTGACGTTGATCAAGGAAAGGCATTTGGTTTTTTAGGTCCCAACGGAGCAGGGAAAACCACGACAATACGCCTTCTGATGGGGTTTTTAAAGCCTGATTCGGGGCAAGTAACGATTAACGGCCTGGACTGTTGGGAACAAAAAACAGAGGTTAAGAAGCTGGTCAGTTACCTTCCCGGTGAACTTCATTTTGTGGAAAGCTTAACAGCCTTGGAATTTCTTAGTCTTATAGCTGGTATGCATAGGAACCGTTTCCAGATAAAGAAGAACCAAAAGTATTTTATAAATGCCCTCGATTTAGATTCGAAAATTCTAATTCGGAAAATGTCTAAAGGAATGAAGCAAAAGTTAGGTATAATTGCAGCCTTAATGCTGGATGCTAAGGTGCTTATTTTTGACGAACCGACATCAGGATTGGATCCGTTAATGCAAAGAGTATTCATTGATTTAATCCTGGAGGAAAAGAAAAGGGGAAAAACCATATTTATGTCATCCCATCAATTTCCAGAGATTGAGCGAACCTGTGAACATGTGGGGATAATTAAAGAAGGTAAACTTCTGGCCATAAAAAGTATCTGGCAGCTTAGAGAAGCAGAGTATCAGACATTTCAAATCGAAGTGGAAAGTGATGAGGATTTAGAGCTGCTAAAAGAGAGTCAGCTGAATTTGATCCCATTACAAGGCAGATCATGTATCATTCGTGTTGCCGGCGAATTGGATAGTCTGTGGATGGCATTGGGTCAAGTTCATGTAGTTCGCTTTAAGCAACACTCCTTGGAGCTTGAAGAGGCCTTTTTGGATTTTTATAAATAGATATTAGTTCTGATGAGAGATGATTAGACTTAAGGTGGGGTGACCATGAACAGAGCATTATTTAGGGCAATGTTTAAGCAACACAAAAAAAAGATTGCTGTGATTTCAACCGGGATTGTTCTCTATGAAGGACTTTTAACTTGGGTTTATCCAGTGATTGCTGAAAATCCGGCTGTTACAGAGATCGCAGTATCATTACCGACTGCTGTAAAGACTGTGTTCGGAGTTTCTGAAAATGCACGTACAGATACATTTGAGGCGTTTATATCCGGACAGTTTTTTGCGAGGATTTGGGTTATGCTCATGGCTGTTTATGGAATTCAAACAGCCAATAACTTATTAGCTAAAATGGTGGATGATTGCTCTATAGCCCTGCTTTTATCAACACCGATATCGAGAAGTGAGATACTTTCAACTCAAGCTGCCGTCTTGATTTTTTCGGGGGGGATATTGGTCACCGTAACAATTCTGGGACTCTTCTTTGGTGCATCCCGCTCAGGGATTACCATCTGTCACGACAGGTATGTACGCTTAGGTCTTTTAGGATTCTCTTTTTTTTCCTTAATCGAAACCTACAGCCTTTTTTTCTCGGCCTGGTTTGTTGAGGAGGAACGGGCATTAACCTATGCTGCAGGGTTAACTCTTATATTTTATTGTTTAGATATTGTGGGAGGGCTAAGTAATAAATATTCCTGGCTGAAGAAAGTCTCTCTTTTTCAATTGTTTCAGCCTCAAGAAGTATTAGAGGGAACTAAAAATCCAGCTGGTTCTATTGTAGGACTTAATCTGGTTTCAATGGTTCTATGGCAGTGGGCAAAAAGGGTGTTTGAGTCACAGGATCTTGCTATATAAACCCATAAGTATAACCCTCCACAAGTTACCAGAGATAAGCTTACTTAGTGGAGGGTTTTTGAAATTCATATTAAATATATCTACACATTTAACTAAGGATTCTAGGTTCATCCGGAAGCTTTTTTCGAAGGAAGGAGAAGTACATAACCAAGGCTAATAATGCAAAAATTACGGAGCTGCCGTACATATATACATATCCCAATTCTTGTGCTATGAACCCGAGTATAACTGCCCCAAGTCCAATGCCTAGATCCATTGCCACTGCAAAAGTTGCATTAGCGGCTCCTCTCCGCTCAGGTGGTGATAAGGTTATAACCAGAGCGTTTAAGATTGGCTGCACTGTTCCAAACCCCAGTCCGTACACCACAGCAACCAGTAGAAACATGGATAAGGAAGAGGCCATAGAAAGAAGTACCAGAGCAACGACAAGCATAAGTATACCGGGGACTAAAAACCTCCGCGGGCCATACTTATCAGATAATTTCCCAATAATCGGGCGACCCAATAATAAGACAAGGGCATAGACACTAAAGAATATTCCAATGTTATCTACCCCCCGGAAGCTTGCATATGCAGGTAAAAAGCTCACTATTCCACCATAGGTCAAGGTGATAAAGAACAATACCAAGGCTGAAGGAATCGCAGTTTTTTCCAAGATGACGCCTTTTACACGCGGATCTTTCTTCTTGGCCTGTCTTTTGGGAGAAGTCTCATAATTAATAAAAAATGAGCCTATCAAACCAAGACCTGACAGGATTGCTGAGCCTGCGAACAAAAGTGAGTAACTGTTATTTTTAACTAAATATAGCCCTAAAGCTGGTCCCAGAGACATTGCTATAGTAGCAGCTATCCCATAATACCCCATCCCTTCAGCACGCCTGGCTGCAGGGATAACGTCTGAAGCCATTGTTCCGGTAGCGGTTGTAGATGCCCCCCAACCAATACCGTGAACTGCTCTTATAGTTAACAAGGAAATAATCGTAAAGGCTAGGTTATAAGCAATCACTGAAACCAGGAAAATGGCGATACCGATTATTAAGATTAGTTTTCGACCTCTGTAGTCAAGCAGGTTCCCGAACCAGGGGCGAACTAGTACTGCTGAAAGTGTAAAAATTCCAACGATTGTTCCGGCAATAGTTTCATTGCCTCCAAGACTTTGAGCATATAATGGAAGGGTTGGGAGCAGCATGTACATTGACAAAAACATTAAGAATGAAACTAGGAGTATTAAAAAAAAGGTCTTACTCCATATCTGTTCGTTTTGTGAGGGATTAGCTTTGATCATTTGATGACACCACCTCGCTTTAATTATTGAGAGATAGCTTCGTAACAAGCTCCTGAACTCAATATACTATTTAAATGTTGTTATGACAACTAAATTATAAGAATATCTAATGGCATTTCAGGGAATTTATCACTGTAAGAAATAAGTGACTAAACTCAGTAATAGTAAAATATAAGTAATAATTTTATTAATGCAGGAATTTTGCATTCTATGATCAAATTTATAATAGCTGATATTTGAGAACTGAAGTTAGTGGCACGAGGAGAATTAGAAAGGTCGGTAGTATGAAAGAAGTTACAGCTGCAATAATTCTAAAAGATGGTCAAGTTCTGATTGCCCAGCGGGCAGGCGAAGACAAATTGGCTGGAAAATGGGAGTTTCCAGGTGGCAAAATAGAAGTAGGAGAGACCCTGCGAGAGTGTTTAAAACGTGAGATAAATGAAGAATTAGGTGTTGAGGTAGAGGTTCTGGAACCTTTCGGAGAAAGTATTTATGAATATGAAAATGGAATTATCAAGCTTATAGCTTTTTGGTGTAGATGGACTGTCGGAGAATTTTCTAATCGAGTGCATAGCCAAATCCATTGGGTTTATCCAGTGGAATTAGATCGCTATGAATTTGCTCCTGCAGATGTCCCTTTTGCGGAAAAATTAAAAGGATTCCTAAAGAATTAGTAAAGTCAGGAGCTTAATAATGAAGTGTAATTTAGCTGATCTAAATCATAAAAACGTTGCTGCAGGCATTGCTTCGGGGCTTTTGGCAGTAACTGGGCCACCGGTAATTATTTTAGAGGCAGCATCTAAGGGTAACTTTACTCTGACTCAAACCATTCTATGGATGTTCTCGGTCTATGTGTTTGGCGGAATTTATAGCATCTGGATTCCACTTTATTATCGAATGCCTATTGTGGGTGCTCATTCAATAACAGGTGTTGCTTTTTTAGCCACTGTTACCGCTCAATTTAGTTATCAGCAACTTATCGGTACCTATATTATTTCGGGTGTCTTAATGCTGGTCGTTGGTTATCTGGGAGTATTTTCAAAGCTAATTGATTACGTCCCCAAACAAATTATTTCCGTAATGTTAGCTGGGATGATAACTAAGTATATGGTTTCGTTTGTATCTTCGATTCATCAACTTCCTATCGTTGGTGGAATTGCAATTGTTGTTTATCTGATTTTTAACAAAAGGAAGAAGTTCGTTCCTCCAATGGTTGCTGCTATTTTGGCAGGTTTTATTATGTTACTTTTGACACAACCCTTGAGCGTAGATATCCTATCGGCAGGGTTTGTAGTTCCAAGAGTTCAAATTCCTGAATTTGATTATTTGAGTTTTCTTTCCGTTTCCCTTCCTTTAGCGCTACTTATTTTGAGTAATGACGCTGCAGTAGGGATTGGTGCCTTAGAACAGAATAATTATCGCCCGCCCGTGAATCGAATTGTAACCTTAAGTGGAGCCTTTTCGATTATTACAAGTTTTTTTGGCGGACAATCAGCTAATGTAGCAGGAATGATGACAGCAATTTGTTCTGATGAAGAGGCAGGACCCCATGAATCACGCTATATGGGTGCAGTTGTCTCAGGGATTATCATAATTATATTTGGCTTATTTTCATGGCGGCTAGTTCCTTGGATTCAGGCATTGCCGGCAGGATTCGTTTCCATAGTTGTAGGGATTGCGTTGTTGGGCGTTTTTGGGAACAGTCTAGCTGTAGGGTTTTCCAAACCATCGATGAAATTGAGCACGGCCTTTACCTTTATCATTGCCGTATCAAATTTTTCTATTGTTAATATTAGTTCCCCAGTTTGGGCATTAGTGGTAGGTACGATTATTGCACGTTATGTTGAGGAAACCCAAAGCTAGCAACTCAAAACTGCAGATTAGAGAAAAGGTTTTTATCCGATAAAGATAAGGTGCCTCGTCTAAAAAGCGAAGCACCCTTTACTTTTTTTTACTTATCGCTTACAAAGAACTGGATGGCTCAGGAGATAATGACTGCTGTTCGCTCTCAATTTGATACTACCAGATTCGTTTAAGTAGTTATTGTTTCTTTTATAGTATAGAAAAATTTTTTGTAATCTATTATAATATTGTATAAATAATTCTAGCTTAAAATTTCTAGAAACAAAGGGATAATTAGATCAACCCATCTTAGTCCGCTCAGATGTATTCTTTATGTTATAATTGAGGAAGTGGGAGTTGCGAAGTAGCACGCAAAAATGCGTGACGAATTTATGGATATTTTGGTCAAGCTGTTCAAAAGATGAAGATTATTTGATATATTTGAATAATATATTTGCGCAGAAGAGAAAGTGAGGGTAACCAATTTGATAATTACAGGAGCAGAAGCGATTATAGAGTCTCTAAAAAATGAAAATGTTGATGTGGTATTTGGCTATCCAGGTGGTTCAGTGTTGACGCTTTATGATGCTTTGTATCAAGCAAAGTTTAGACATATTCTCACCAAGCATGAACAAGGAGCTGTCCATGCTGCTGATGGTTACGCTAGAGCTACGGGTAAGGTAGGAGTTGTTATCGCCACCTCTGGCCCAGGAGCAACAAATCTTGTAACCGGTATTGCTACTGCTTACATGGATTCTATTCCTTTAGTGGCTATTACGGGTCAAGTGTCCGTTCCTTTGATAGGGAGAGACTCCTTCCAGGAGGCTGATATTCGAGGAATCACAACCCCTATCACTAAACACAATTATTTAGTGAAAAAAGTCGAAGATTTACCCGGTGCCCTTAAAGAAGCCTTCTATATCGCCCGCACAGGCAGACCTGGGCCGGTTGTTGTTGATATTGCGAAAGATGTTTTTGCTGCTTCCTTTGATTACCAATACCCTGAAGAGGTCAAGCTGCGTGGTTATCGACCTGTATTTGAAGGTGATTCAAGTATCCTTGATAAGGTTCTGGCAGAAATGAGGTTAGCGCAAAAGCCCCTTATCTTTGTGGGGGGCGGTGTCAATCTATCCGATTCTTCTAAGGAACTTAAAGAGTTGATAGACCTTAGCGGATTTCCGGTCATTTCAACCTTAATGGGCTTAGGCTGTTTAGCAAATGACCATCCCCAATTCCTCGGAATGGTTGGAATGCACGGAACCTATGCGGCAAATATGGCTACAACGGAATGTGATTTGCTGATAGGAATCGGGGTGCGTTTTGACGATCGAGTGACTGGGCTCTTGAGCGAGTTTGCGGCAAAAGCAAAAATTATCCATTTTGATATTGATCCCGCTGAAATTAATAAAAACGTAATAGCAAACTTGCGTGTGGTTGGAGATATGAGGTGGTCGCTTCCAGCGCTTAACCAAGAAGTTAGGAATGTATCAGATGAACTAAAAGGGCAAGTTCGAACTTGGCTGGAGAAAGTGCGTAATTGGTATAAGGAAAAGCCGTTAACTTATGTGCAAAACTCAGATTCCGTAATGCCCCAAGCAGTTGTTGAGAAAGTGAGCCAATTAACCCAAGGTGATGCGGTTATCGTTACTGATGTAGGACAACACCAGATGTGGGTAGCTCAATTCTATGGCTTTAAAAATCCCCGCTCACTGCTGACATCAGGTGGTCTCGGTACAATGGGTTATGGTCTTCCCGCTGCCTTGGGAGCACAATGTGGTCTTCCGGATCGACCCGTTATTCTCTTTGTAGGTGACGGTGGGTTCATGATGAATTGCCAGGAACTGGCTGCTGCTGCAGAATTTAATTTTCCTGTGAAAGTTTTAATTCTAAACAATCAATGCCTGGGAATGGTAGCTCAATGGCAAAGAATGTTTTATGGAGGACGCTATTCCCAGACGAGTTTAAAAGGGTCGGCTACGGATTTTGTGAAATTGGCTGAGGCTATGGGTGTCGCTGGACTAAGAGTGTCTAAACCGGAGGAATTAGAAAAAACCTTGCAAGAAGCTCTGGCAATTCCCGGTCCCGTGGTGGTGGATATCCGGATTCCTGAAGTACTGGATGTTTTTCCGATGGTTCCAGCAGGTGCCTGTTTGGATCAGATGATGTTGGGAGGAATAGAAGAATGAAGCATACACTCGCTGTTTTAGTCGAAAATAAACCGGGAGTTTTAACCCATATATCTGGCCTGATAAGCCGTCGGGCTTTTAATATTGAGAGTATTGCGGCCGGTTATACGGAAGAAGCTGATACCACAAGAATTACTATTGTCGTGGAAGGGGATGAAATCGAGCAAGAACAGGTTGTAAATCAATTGTCAAAGCTTGTTGATGTCATAAAAATCAGTGATCTTACTGCAGTTGAATCAATTCAACGGGAGCTGGCCTTGATTAAGGTGAAAGCAAGTGCAGCAACCCGATCGGATATTATTAATATTGTAGAGATTTTTCGAGCAAGCATTGTGGATGTTAACAGAGAAACAATGGTCATAGAATTATCCGGAGATGAAACAAAGATTGATGCATTGTGTCAGGTATTAGATGACGATCATGGAATTATCGAAATCGCGCGCACGGGAAAAATTGCTCTTTCTCGAGGGCCTATTCCAGCTAAAGAGCAGTAAGCAAATCAGAGGTTTATATGAAAAAACAGGGTGTTTCGTGGATTAATGCGAAACACCCTGTTTTTTAGTGATTTTTTCGAAATGTAGTATTGATTTGGATCATGCCTTAGGCAGGGGGTTTTTATAATAGTTATAGATTCCAATCAGAATGGAACTGGCAACGTTCTTATGAAAGTTAGGGTTCTGTAATCTAGCTTCCTCATAAGGGTTAGATATGAAGGCTGTTTCTAAAAGGATTGCAGGCATGGTGGTGTTGCGTAAAACATAAAATCCTGCTTGTTTAAGTCCGCGGTTATTAGATTTAATCGTACCGATTACAGCAGATTGGATGCTATTAGCTAAATGTTGGCTGGCAAAGTTTTGAGGGTTATCTTGAGAATAATAGGTTGAGGTACCTTGAATATCGGATTTTGTATTTGCATCATTATGGATACTGATAAATAAGTCTGGCTTTGCGTTATTTGCTAGGTTAACCCGTGCTTGTAGATCTTCAATTTCAGAGTAGTTTTCACAAGGTGAGATATCTTTATCTCTAGTAAGGATAACGGTAGCGCCGGCTTGTTTTAGGGTGTCCCGTAAGGCTAGTGCAATCGCTAAAGTGTTATTTTTTTCATAGGTTTTAGAAGGGCCGATTGCCCCTGTATCCGGGCCGCCGTGACCGGGGTCAATCATGATTGTCTTTCCAGACAATGCATTGGCTGGAATTCCTTCAAAAGGATTGATCAGTACTTCTGTGGATGGGTCATAAGTTGTTGCGGGAGGATCAGAGGGATTAGTCGGAGGAGTAGGGACGTCATCGTCACCTCTTGAAGGCACCTTAATTTCTGAAGGTAGGGAAGGAAAAGCCTTCAGATTGTCAGGGTATTTGGAAGGAGACTTTCCTTCGATAATATTTTGAGCGTAAGAGCCGATAATACCTGTTCCCCCTAAAATATTAACTTTACCATTGGGAGTTAAATTAATGGTTGGAGAAGTTGGAGGTGTTTCTATGTTTGTTCCGGCAAGTATTACATATTGAGCGGAAATCCAACCGGTCTGGGATTGGTAGGTTGTCTTATACCAGTCCCCTTGCTGCTCTATAAGCTCAACAGATGTATCCTTCGGTATTGTGACAAGCATTTTTCCGTCGGAAGAGGGCGTCTCTCTAAGATTTAAGCCCCCTGAGGCACTGGTTATCCCCTTTTTTGCTATAACGCTGAGATAGTTAGCAGATACCCAGCCTGTTTTCGATTGATAGCTGGCTTTATACCATTGGTCTTGCTTTTCGATTAGATTAATTGTCGTTCCTGTTGGAATCGTGATAAGTACGTTTCCGGTGGAGGAGGGGGTTTCCCTAAGATTTAAGCCTCCTGAAGCTGTGACTGTTCCTTGATTTAGAGAGTTATTGTTTGGAGATCCTTGAGTTGGAGGCTCGACTTTCATATGTTGACGCATAATACTGTAAACTGCAGGAGGAATATCGTCTTTTTCTGTAAGTAAAAGGGGTGCGTTAGATTTAGAGGCAAGTACAGTTCCCGCTACAGCATCCGGAAATGTGATGCCCGAAGCTAAGAAAAGATCATTTGACTGATATGCATCTTTCATAAAGGAGACGACCTTCGCATTTGTTTCGTAACGATCATAGCCGCCTAAACGAGTTTCAATAACGAAGCTATGCTTAGATAACTCTTTAGAAGGAACAACTACTTCTCCTCCTATTACAATTAGATGTTTTGGAGCATTATCTTGATAATATTTAATGACGGAATCAGGCAGAGTGGTAGAGGTAAGGACGATTGGGATCTGTTTTATTCCCGCATAGGTTGCGGCGGATAAAGCATCGGGGAAATTATCTCCATTGGCAAGAATCATTGAATCACTGTATAACTCTTTAGCCAGAAGAACAGATGTTTCATAACGATCTATTCCTCCGATTCTATCCCAGTGTAAAGATAATCCTTCAAGTTCTTTTTCAATGGCCGGTTGTAAGCAAGCAGTACCGCCTAGGAGGATCACTCTATCCGGTGACAAACGCTGCAGCTCTTTAATAACTCGAGGGTCGATTGTGTCGCCTTTAGTCAGTAAAATAGGTGCATTTAAGCTTACAGCAAAAGGAGTTGCCGCTATAGAATCGGGATAATCATTATTTTCACACAAAATTACGGTTAGAGCGGAGTTCCATCCTTTTTGTGATATCTTAAGAGCTGTTTCAACTCTATCTTGTCCTGCAATACGTTCGGAAGTAAAGGCTAAGGGGCTTGCTTGTGCAATTAGAGGTGCACATAAGGCGAATGCAAGCGTAGTAATGACGGAAAAAATTAGCTTTTTCAGTTGGTCCACCCTCTCTTATATGAAGTTATGAAGATTATATCATAAAAGCTAACAGGGTTTGATGAATTTAGATAAAGTTCATCTAAAAATAGGACGAAAGACCCCCTTGGTTTTGAACAAACATCGACAATATAGATTAAACAAAAAATTATGAAACAGCAGGAAATAATAACTCAATGTCGAAGGATATATTCAAATAAACTAGCTAAAAAATACCAAGCTGGTAAAATACCTATTACAGGTGCCCCGATAGGGAGAATAGGGAATCAGGTATTAATCCTGAGCGGACCCACCACTGTGAGAAGGGAGTCTCGTACATTGGCCACTGGCTTCGGCTGGGAAGGCGTGCGGTGATGATGAACTTTGAGCCAGAAGACCTGCCTGTAATATACGATAAGCCTGTTTTCAGGCTTTGGTGGACGATGGTAAAGCCCCCAGTCAATGACTGCGGGCTTTTTCTATCGTCTTTTTTTGGTTTTCCGTAAGGGCTCTTGAAGAATTGGATTTGCCTGGGAGGTGTTAATTATTCGAATCAGGCGCGTGCTGGAGATGGATGAGGGGAATTAGTGGGGATTATCGGTTCAAATGGGTCAGGAAAAAATAGGAGGCGTTTTTTTTGGAACAGGATTTGAGATCGTTTATAGAGCAAGTAAAGCAGCAAAATCCCAGGGAGGTTGTTCATGTCCAAGAGGAAATTGATCCCAAGTATGAGATTAGTACTTTAATCATGGAATTAGAAAAGGCTCGGCGTTATCCATTGACGATATTTGAAAATGTCAAAGGACATGATATTTCGGTAGTTACGAATGTTTTAGCTCCCCGTGAACGTTTAGCGTTAGCAATGGGGGTTCATCCCAATGATTTGGCCGCTGAATTCTCCAAGAGAATTAATCAAAGAATTGAACCTGTTGAGGTACAGGAAGCTCCTTTTCGGGAGAATGTTTTTGTGGGCTCGGAGGTTGATCTGTACAAGCTGCCGATTTTAACCCACTTTCCCATCGATGCAGGGCCATATATCACAGCCGGATTAGTGATTGCTAAGGATCCACTGACGGGCGCTGATACCGCAGGTTATCACAGGATGCAATTAAAAGGAAAAGACAAATTGGGGATTAGCCTCCATTCCCGGCAACGGCTGTGGGAGTATTTTCGACGCTCTGAAGAACTGGGGAAATCATTGGAGGCAACGATCGTACTAGGTATTCATCCCAATATTTCTATGGGATCAATGGCTTTGATTCCTTATGATCTCGGTAAATTCGCAGCAATGGGAGGGCTATTTGGGGCTCCGCTGGAGGTTGCCCGCTGCCATACTGTGGATCTGATGGTTCCGGCCTATGCTGAAGTGATTATTGAAGGGGAAATCGTAGCTGGAGAACGAGAATCGGAAGGGCCTTTTGCAGAGTTTACAAATTACGCCTGTTATCGCAGTACGGAAAATATCTTTAAGGTTAAAGGGGTTCAGTATCGAACCAAACCCCTCTATCAGGACATCACACCAGGTATGAGTTCGGAGCACATTACTATAGTGGCAGTACAGAGAGAAGGGGATGTGCTAAATGCCTTAAATAGAACTCTTCCGAACATTAAAAGTGTTCATGCTCCTATATCTGCCTGCGGCCTGTTTCATTGTTATATTTCCATGAAAAAGATTGCTGAAGGACAGGCTCAACAGGCCATTTTTACGGCTTTCTCGGTTGATCATAATTTAAAAATGGTTGTCGTGGTGGATGAAGATGTAGACGTCTTTGATGAACGTCAGGTGTTATGGGCTATGGCTACCCGGCTTCAAGCAGACAAGGGAGTGACGATTGTCCCACAGCATATGGGCATGGGATGTACTCTAGACCCATCAAGTGATGACCTAAGTCGGACTGCTAAGATGGGAATTGATGCGACTAAACCACTTCAAGGGTTTGCCCCTACTGTAACAATGTCAGTTGAAGTGCAGAATCAAATTCGTCGTTTCCTGGGGTCTTTCGGACTATAAATGACTTGAAAGAAGAGGAGAATAGATGTTTATAGTTGCAGTCGATGTAGGCGGAACCTTTGCTGATTTTATTGTTTGTGATGAGGGGGGATGTGCCGCTACTGCAAAGATTCCGTCTAGTATTGAGAACCCCCTTCAACCAATTATTCGTGGTTTGAATGAACTAGCGGAGCAGTTCAACATTCCACTTGAAGAATTTCTTGCCCAGACCGAAAAGTTTACTCACGGAACCACTGTCGGTATAAATGCTCTGCTGCAGGGCCAAGGAGCAAAAACGGCCCTCATCACAACTGAGGGATTTCGTGATGCTTTAGAATTACGGCGTTCACGTTTAAATGAGCAATGGGATTTTAGTGTTTCTCTGCCTTCGGTTTTAGTTCCTCGTCATCTGCGGATCGGTTTGAGGGAACGTATGGATTACCGGGGCGTGTCAGTTAAACCTGTTGACAGAACACAAATTCCTATGCTTGCGGAGTTTCTCCGTCAAGAAGAGGTGGAAGCTGTCGCAGTTTGTTTGCTGTTTGCTTGTCGAAATCCGAAGCATGAAGTTGAGTTTAAAGAACATCTTCAGGAACTTTTGCCGAATGTATTTGTCACACTCTCCTCGGAATTGTCTTCTCAGCTTGGAGAATATGAACGCACTTCGACAACCGTCTTAAACGCTCGTTTAAGCCCCATTCTCGGAAATTACTTACAAGACTTGCGGGCGCATTTGCGAGCTAAAGGACTGCGGGTTCCTATATCGATTGCTCAAAACAACGGCGGCCTTACTGACTTAACTCAAGCAGGCAGACGTGCAGTAAACACTTTGTTTTCTGGTCCGGCTGGAGGAGTAAAAGGAGGGTGGATCCTGGCCCGGGAGCAAGGGTTATCTGACTTGGTGGTTGGGGATATGGGGGGGACGAGTTTCGATGTTTCTTTAATTCGGCAAGGTATGATGGAACTAACCCCTCAAGCAGAGATCGCAGGATACCCAGTCCAACTTCCTATGCTAAATATTCATACTGTAGGGGCTGGCGGAGGGAGTATTGCCTGGTTGGACAAGGGAGGGATGCTGAAGGTTGGTCCACAATCTGCAGGTGCTAAGCCCGGTCCGGCATGCTATGAGTTAGGTGGTCAAGAGCCAACGATCACGGATGCTGCCTTGATCATGGGGTTGATCGATGATCGGAGTTTTTTAGGTGGTCGGATGGTCTTAAATAAAGAATTAGCTTATGCTTCCATCGAAAAGAATATTGCCAAACCGTTAGGGCTATCTGTTCCAGAAGCAGCCTATGCTATTTATCAAGTAGCCCTTTCCTTAATGGCAGATGCTGTTTACTTAATGACTGTTAAGAAGGGATATGACCCGCGTTCCTTCGCCTTGGCGGCTGTTGGAGGCGCTCTGCCCTTATTTGCAACTGCATTAGCTAAGGGAGTGGGGATAAGGCAAGTTGTGGTTCCGGAACTTGCCCCGGTTTTTTGTGCTCAGGGGTTGTTTCACTCGAACTTTCAGTTCGAGGGTTTGCGCAACCTTTATGAAGTGTTAGGCGAAGTCCCCTTTCTAAGTTGGAGTAAGGCTATGCTGGAATTGAGATTTCAAGCAGATGAAGAACTATCTCGTTTGGGGGTAGGTGAGGATCAGCGTGAATACAGGTGGTCTGCAGATCTAAAGTATCCGGATCAACATCACGAAATCAATATTCCCGTCAGAGGTATTGTAAGCGATCCAGAAATTTGGCCCCAGCTTGCTAAAGAGTTTCATGAAGCTCACGAAAGACTTTATGGTTATTGTCAGCCTGAGAAGTCATTAGTTTTAGTTAATCTCCGACTGGTTGCTCAAGAGAAGGAAAGGCTTCCACAGAGCGCAATGGATCCTAGAATTGAGGAAAGCTTTATAAATGCCAATAGTATAGCAGGGGAAAACAATACTGCTTTACCAACAAGTATTGAAATGAAAATGGTCTATCTACATGGGGGCTTTCGAAAAGTGGAAGTATTCCATTGGAAAGATTTAAGGAATGGGATGGATTTACGAGGTCCTGCCTTGATAAAAAAGGAATATACGACTATTTTATTAGAAGAGAATTGTCAGGCAAAACTAGATGAGGCCAAGAACTTAATCATTAATATTGGAAAGGACAGGCATTAACTATGATTGCCAAAATAGATGAAGTAATCGAGCGGGCAGTGATTGCCAATCGTATGGACACCATTACCAAAGAAATGGGCTATGCTCTAGAGCGGTCGTCCCGTTCCCCCATATTTGCTGAGGCATGTGATTTCGCCTGTGGAATATGTAACGGTGATGGAGACTTAGTATCCCAGATTAATGGAATACCTATTTTAGCGGCTGCGGGGACCTTTAGCATAAAAGAAGTGGTTCGAAAATACTCGGGGCAAGTTGAAGAAGGGGATGTCTTTATCATCAATGATCCCTACCAAGGAGGTAACCACCTCCCTGATATTGGGATTATCACGCCATTGGTTGTGGATGAAGAAGTTATCTTCTACTGTGTAAGCAGGGCTCATCACGGAGATATCGGTGGGTCTGTAGCTGGGAGTTACAATGCCAAAGCAACGGAGATTTTTCAGGAGGGGCTTCGCATTCCACCCATTAGACTTGTCAGTAAAGGGCAGGTTATTAGCGAGGTAATGGATCTCATCACCCGAAATGTCAGAAATCCTGACATGCTGCAAAATGATTTGTGGGCGCAAATAGGCGCTAACAAGATCGGGGTAAGGCGCCTGAAAGAATTAATCCATACCTACTCTCCCTCTAAGGTAAAGGAGACGGTGGGATGTCTCTTAGACCATGCTGAAGGACTCACAAGACAAGCCATTAAGGAGTTGCCGGATGGGGACTATGTGGGTGAAGAATGGGTGGATGATGATGGTTTTCAACTAAATCCCATTAAAATAAAGGTTACGGTTAGAATTCGTGGAGAAGGAATGACCCTTGATTTTAACGGTACTGATCCTCAAGTCAAAGGCTTCGTCAACTCAGCATTTGTGACAAGTACAACAGCTGCTTGGATTGGTGCTCTTTGGGCACTAGGTTCTGAGATTCCTCGAAACAGTGGAGCCTTTCGAGGGATTAAGGTAGTATTGCCGGAAGGTAGTTTAGTCAATCCTAAGGATCCGGCCCCGGTTACCTTAAGTACATTGACCCCGGCAAGTGAAATAATAAGTGCCATATTTCAAGCCTTAAGTTCTATTGAAGGGGTACAATTGCCGGCAGGGTTTGGACGTTATTGTGGGCCATCATTTTACGGCCTTGACCCTCGCACTCAGGAATTTTATGTAGGCTTCGCTTTTTGTGCCTTGGGTTCCGGCGGCGGAACCGCAAGCAGGGATGGGTATCCTTATATGGCCCCTTTATCAAACTATGGAGGAGTACGTGCTCCCAACATTGAAGCCAACGAAATTCAATACCCCCATTTAACTTTGGGTCATGAAATGGAAACCAATACCGCCGGCTCCGGAAAGTGGAGAGGGGGGGCAGGAATTCGTTATAGCATACTGTTTCAAGGGGAACCGACTAATATTGTGATGTTCGGGGATGGGATGAAAATCCCTCCGTTTGGAGCGGCCTCAGGGAAGTCTGGAAGTTTAAACTATGTTGAAATAAAAACTGTGCAAGGAGAGACAATTTGTCTTGCCAGTAAAGAAAGTACCCGTTCTTTAGCACACGGTACGATACTAACGGTTGTCTCATCAGGAGGCGGGGGCTGGGGGGATCCTTGGCAGAGAGATCCGGAGAGAGTATGGCGAGATGTCTTGGATGAAATTATTACAGTGGACAAAGCTGAGCAAGACTATGGGGTTTTGATAGGGCAAGAAGGTGTGGATTGGGCAGCAACCAATGATCGTCGTTCAGGGAATCAGCGGTAAAGAGAATCGGTAAAAGACTTTGAGATATCCAACGAATACATCATCAGAATGGCCAGTGCGGCGATCAGTAAAAGATAAGAAAAACCGATCTTTAATCTGAAACTAGGTTCAACAAAGAGATATTGGGCAGTTTCTGATTTTTTTTGATACATTGTGAAGACTTCATAAATTCCAAAGAATACGATTATCAACAATACGTAAGCGTGGAGCTTCCAAATTAGAAAGAGAGCCATAACTAACCCAATCAGCCAAATAAATGGTGAGATTGCCTTGGAAATTCGGCCTCCATCTAATGAACCAAAGGGAAGTAGGTTGAAGAGATTTAGGAAGGCACTAAGATAGGCTAACCCTGCCCAGTAATGGTTATTGGTTAGCATATAAAGTCCAATACACACTAGCGTTATAAATGCACCTGCTAATGGTCCGCCAATGGCAGTTATTGCTTCCTCACGAACACTTTTAGGCATAGTCTTCATTTTTATGAAAGCACCAAGGAAGGGAATAAAGGTTGGGGCCGAGACATCCAACCCAAGTCGCTTACTTGTCAGGTAATGCCCCATTTCATGAACGAAGATGACAGCAACAAAGCCCAGGGCAAATAACCATCCATAGAATTGAGCATAGAGAACGACGGTCAAGCCCATACTTATGAAGGTTCCTGCAAACTTAGAGGCTTTAAGCAGTGTGAAGAGCAGTTTACCAATTACTGCTAATTTACTGAAATTAAGTAGTCCTAGTAGTGCTGTGATAAGAATGCTAAAGATCGTTTTAGAATTCTTCTTTTTAGATTTTAATAGGTAATCGTCTTTAAGTTTGTCCTCGTCATTTAGCATTTAGTGGTCACCCCTTAATATCACATACTTACTAGTTTTATTGCTGTTTTTATCTCTTATTCCTAAAGAGTTACTGGTATGCAGAATTAGTTGGTTGTAGGTTGATAGTGTTTCTTCATAATCAATTAAGTTGGAAGTTGTTAAAGATTTTGTTATTATATTACTAATGTAGATCTGGCTTGATTTCTTGATTAGAACCAGTTCTAAACTTAGCTTAGCATAAAATCCAAGAAGATCAAAAGACTTAGCTTATTCTATTGCAATAGTTTCTTCAGAGAATTATTTAGTAATTGTGAAAAGAAGAGGGGTATTTAAATGTTTAAAATAACCGAAGATTGCCTTGAGAAAAAGACCTTCACCGAATACTTCAGCTCAGATGCCGAGAAAGGAACCGAGGAATTTGAAGAGCTGATAAGAAAGTTTGAATCAGAACCACAGTACCAATTTCGTATGTGTGACTATGATGGAGAAGTCTTCTATATTGGCTATTCTGATGATTGTACTCATAAGAACGGTTTTGATCCCCTTGATATGTATGGAGAATACTATGGTTGTAAGGATATCCAGTACTTAAATGAAAAGGGAGAATATAAAAGACTCTAAAATTTTTGCATCTCCCATCACCCCCATTGAGATTACCTGAGTAAGGTTAAGGGGGGGATTTTTTGTCATTGTGACATTGCCGGGAGAAGAAATATGAAGACGAGAAAAAGTTTATAATTTGTTAATAAATTGTTTAGATATAATAAAGAAAGTTAGTTTAAAATAACTAGTAAGGACTCCTTACATTGGGGAGTTATTCCAACGAGCCTGGTATCAGGCCTGATCCATGACTCAGTTGGATATCTGAGCGGCAAGTCCAGACGTGGATGATACCGCTCAGTGGTACAAGCTAATTATATTCTTAATATATTGTTGCACTAGATTATGGTTAATTGAAAGGGAGGGGCTCGTATGGAAGGACTGGATTTTTTGCTGACTGCTATCTGTTTTTCGGTTTTAGGTTATGGATTATGCTATATGACTCTTTCAGTTAGTCATAAATCTGAAACCCAAAAGGTGAAACCAGAAAATTCATTACAAAGATAGTGCAGTTAATTAAAAGGTTTAGTTCAAATTATAACTTGAACCTGTAAAAAAGAGGGCGTAACAAGGTTTTACTTTGTCACGCCCTCTTTGATAATGGTACAGAGAGAAATACTGGGAATGATTAAAATTATTGAGGCTCTATGCTATAATATAGTCTTAACTGATTCAGTAAAACGAAAGGAACTTTTCAATGAATGGGCTGAAATTTCAGATTGGAAGGTTCCAGACGATATCATAGATAATAGTGCTGGATTGGTCATAAACTATGAATTATGAGGGAATATACATGCATCCAAATATTTTAAACTATAAAATGCCTCCGGAATGGTCTGAACATGCACGAACATTTATTTCTTGGCCTATAAAAACGTCTATGTGTTATCCGGAAGAATACGAAGCTGTCTGTGAAGGTTATAGTGAAATCATCCGGGCAATTTCCGAATTTGAGCCGGTAACAGTTTTAGTGAATGCAGATGATTATAGGGCGGTATCCAGTAAGCTCGATTTTAAGAGAGTGGAAATTTTATCCGTTGAGCATAATGATGCGTGGCTGAGAGATAATGGGCCGACATTTGTTATTAGTGGAGATGGAGATATAGCCGGAGTCAACTGGAGATTTAATGCTTGGGGAGGAAAATATGCTCCCTGGGATTTAGATGACTTAGTAGCCTCTAAAATTCTCAATCATGTCGGATTAAAACAATTTGATGCTCCCCTGGTTATGGAGGGCGGTTCTTTTCATGTGGATGGGGAAGGCACACTTCTGACAACTGAGCAATGTCTCTTGAACTCTAATCGTAACCCCCACTTAACAAAAGATCAGATCGAAGCTGAGTTAATGAAATACTTGAATGTTCGAAAAGTTATTTGGCTAAAAAGAGGGCTAGTCGGGGATGAGACGGATGGTCATATTGATAATCTAGCCTGCTTTGCGGCTCCGGGTAAAATACTGCTCCAGGTTTGTGAGGATCCCTTGGATGAAAATTATGAGATAACTAAAGAAAACTTAGCAATACTGCAGAAGGAGAGAGACGCGCAAGGAAGGAAGTTGGAAATAATCCCTATTCAACAGCCTCCCAAGAGGTATGATCCTGTCTCGAAGGCTCGGTTGACCTTGAGCTACTTGAACTTTTACTTTGTTAATGAAGGGATTATATTACCGGTTTTTGGAGGAGAAGCTAATAGAACTGATGAGTTAGCGGCAGAAGTATTAAGTAAGACATTCCCTCAGAGGCGGATTCGCCGAGTGAATGGGATGGGAATCATTCGTGAGGGTGGAAATGTCCATTGCACAACTCAACAGATGCCAGCGGGAGGATTTAGAGTATGAGAAACGTTAAAGTAGCGGCTACTCAAATGAGCTGCACTCAGAGTATCGATGAAAACATTTCAAAAGCAGAGGGGTTAGTAAGGAAAGCAGCAAGTCAGGGTGCTCAAATCATTTTGCTGCAAGAATTATTTGAAACTCCGTATTTCTGTCAGAAAGAAAAATCAAGCTACTATGGATATGCTACGGAACTTGAACAAAACAAAGCGGTTAATCATTTCAAACAGGTTGCTAAGGAGCTTCAGGTTGTGTTGCCGATTAGCTTCTATGAGAAAAAAAACTATGCCCGTTATAACTCTCTGGCAGTGATTGACGCTAATGGAGAAGTGTTGGGAAAATATCGCAAGAGTCATATACCGGATGGCCCTGGGTATGAGGAAAAGTTTTATTTTAATCCGGGAGATACAGGATTTAAAGTCTGGAATACTCGTTTCGGAAAAATTGGAGTCGGTGTTTGCTGGGATCAGTGGTACCCTGAAGCAGCTCGATGTATGGCGTTGATGGGTGCCGAAATGCTTTTTTATCCCACTGCTATCGGCTCAGAGCCCCAAGATGGCCTGATCGATTCTAAAGAGCATTGGCAGAACTGTATGCTTGGGCATGCTGCCGCAAATCTAATGCCGGTGATTGCCTCGAACCGAATCGGAGTTGAGGAGGATGATGAATCAAGTATTACCTTCTATGGATCATCTTTTATTGCAGGCCCACAAGGAAATAAGCTTATTGAAGCTGGCCGCACAGAAGAAACTGAAATTGTTGCGGAATTTGATCTGGATCAACTTGAAGTTCAGCGTCTTGAGTGGGGAGTTTTTCGAGATCGTCGACCTGATTTATATAAAATCATTGGGACCTATGATGGTGAGATAACAATTAAATAAATTTTTCACAATTTGAATTCCCCCGGCTTTAGGCCGGGGTTTTTTTCTCTAATTTCCTGATTACATAAAATGAATGGGATTGAACAAATAATGATTAAACGGAATCGTTGGTAGATACAAAATAGGCCATTGCAACTTCATAAAGAAAATTAATCGATTTAGGGTTTTTCCCCACTAAGAGGGCATTGAGCTTCTTTAGGGTTGGATCAGAAGCATTTTCGGTAGTATAGAGTAAATCGGTAGGCTCTACTTCCAGAGCGGTGCCTATTCTTGCTAGCAAGTCTAGCGAAGGGGCTCTAAGGCCGCGTTCAAGATAACCTATATAGGAACTACTGACACTTACTAATTCAGCAAGTTTTTCTTGGGTGAGGCCTTTTGTCTGTCGAAATAAACGTATATTTTTCCCAGCAACCTCTTGTATGTTGTTAGACAACACTATCACCTCTCCATCATTTTAAGGTAGTCGCCATAAACATCTTACCGACTGTGTGTTTCTAATTATGTTGAAAAAGAAGACATATAGTTATAGAATATGATATTAGTAGTCAATATATAGAAACAATAAGAAATTAGTAATAATAACTAATTTTGATAGGAGGAAGAAACTTGTCGGGATATATTTTAGTTGTGGATGACCAGTTTGGAGTGCGACTTCTTATTCATAAGGTTTTGGAAGAATCAGGCTATAATGTAAAAGCAGTAGAAAATGGACCGGAATGTTTGAAACTTGCAATATCCTTAAACAGACCTTCTCTAATTTTACTGGACAATAGAATGCCGACAATGACGGGACTTCAAGTATTATCGATACTTAATCAGGATGAACAAGCTAAAAATATACCCGTCATTATGATAAGTGCTGAGTCTGATATTGAAGAAACCGCGCGATGCTTTGGAGTGCGGGATTTTTTAAGCAAGCCTTTGGACTTGAACGTTTTGCTTAAAACTGTTGAGGAGACCTTGGAGTGTGCACTTTAGGGATCTACTTCTTACAAGGCTGCTGGGAATATTTTTAACCACAAAATCCAATTTGATCCTGTTTTTAAGGATACAGAGAAAACCGCTAAGGTTAATTTAGGTTATTTAGTATATAGAATGGGCATTTAGCGTACAAGACCAAAAATAGGGTATGCTAAAAACATGTATATTCTAGAACGATGAAAAGGAAGAATAAACATGTTTTTTTCAATTACCCAACGATCGAATCTAAGTCCAAATCAGTTAGCATTTTCTTTCGTCAATGAATTGATCGCAAAGAGTGAACTTCTGCGAGTCAACGTTCAAAAGATTAATGAGGCAACTGTTGTTGACTGCGGAGTTGAAGTCCAGGGCGGTTGGGAAGCAGGAGTGTTGTTTGCAAAAGTATGCCTAGGTGGGTTGGCGAAGGTTAATTTATATTGGTCAGAGTTTAATGGGTTCCGCTGGCCTACAGCTGAAGTTGTGACAGATCATCCAGTTCGAGCTTGTTTAGCGTCCCAATATGCTGGTTGGCCAATACAGAATGGAAGGCAAACAGCTATGGGTTCTGGCCCGGGGCGAGCCATTATACATAAAGGGAATATTTATGAAGTGAACGGCTATGAGGACTATTCCGATACGGCTATTCTATGTCTGGAAAGTGAGGAACTTCCAACACTTGAGGTAGTTGGATTTCTCTCAGAGGAATTAGGATGTAATTCAAAAAAACTTTATATACTCGTTGCTCCCACTGCCTCCTTAGTTGGCTCAGTACAGATAGCTGCCAGAGCCTTGGAAACAGGTCTATCTAGACTCAACCTGCTTGGATATGATTTAGCAAGAGTAGAATCTGGTTGGGGAACTTGTCCAATCCCTCCCGTAGCAAGTAGTAATCTCAATGCATTAGGCAGATCCAACGACGGGATTTTATATGGCTCGACAGTACTTTATAACCTTAGGGATGAGGATGAAACCTTAAAAGATCTGGTAGGGCAGCTTCCATTTTGCGCTTCACAGCATTATGAAAGGTCATTTGTTGAAATACTCAACGAATCAGGAAGTTTTTATGACATAGATTCATCGGTTTTTAGTGCAGCCAAAGTATGGCTGTGTAACTTGAATAGTGGCCGTTCATTTCATGCAGGGGTTTTACGTCCCGATATTTTGTGCAGTGCATTCGGTCTTTGATGTTGCACAATTAATTGAAACAAATCTGAAGTTGACTAAGACAAATAAGCTATGATACAATTTAATTTATACTATAGTTGAACCACAATTTAATATCTCTGTCGCTTAATTCTATCATGAAGCGGGGAAACCATTTTTGGGGTGAATCCTTCACATTATATGACTCTGAGTTTGTGAAGGTAGGGTTACTTTTCAATCCGAATCCGTCAGCTAACTTCGTAAGCGTTGAAAGGAGATACTGGCAGCATGCCTTAGCCTTGCTTTGCTGTTTTGTGTTGCTTTCAATTAGCTGAAACCCTAGACTTTATGGTCAAGGGTTTTTTTGATACCTTATGGTAATACAGGAGAAATTTTCCGGATTAATCAAGTAATTGGTGGGTTTTCAAATAGTGTTCTATATTCGATTTTTCATTCATTTCGACATGGATAATTGGTTGCTGTTTGTTATTAATAACTCCCGCCCACTTGAGATAAATTGTCTGAGTATAAGATTTATGGACAATAGGGTCGGAATATTTAAGACTAATAATGATAAAATGTGGATTGATCTCCTCTAATTCTTTGGTAAAACTATTGACTTTCGGGTTGAGGAGTAAACTTGTTGTTGCATCTCGAGGGATATCATTGACAACGGTGTAATCGTCAATAAGAATTGGCTTTTGTTGTAATTGTTGCTCAAAGATTAATGTCCTGCTTGATAGATTTGTTGCGGGATGGGTTCCGACATTTTTAAATTTGAATTCAAATTCAAAACCTGAATTCTCGCTAAAGTTGAGTGAAGGAGACTCTATAAAGGTTAGATACGGACGTGCAGCTTCACGCTGTGTTTGCCAAGTTGTGACAGAGATATAGACAGAAATAAGTGAAACCAAAGCAAAGATTGCTGTCGATATGGTAACAACGGAGTCTGACCAATTCCATTCTCTAATATTCCAAGTCATTTTTTCCCCCTATCGAGTATTAGGCTAAGTATCAAGATAATAATCAATAATTATGAGCAAAAATAGGAAGTAAGAACTCCATTTGTTGATTGATTTGAATAAGAATTTGGAAGAGAAAGGGTGAATTCTATGAATAATTATGATATGGAATCTGAAGCCTTGAAGAAGTTGAGCAAAATGGCTGAAGAAAGTGGCTACATTAAGCCTGAACTATATCGTAGATATGAGGTCAAACGTGGGTTGCGTGATTTGGACGGAAAAGGGGTATTAGTTGGTCTAACAGAAATCGGGGAAGTCCATTCGTATATTATGGATGAGGGCGAAAAAATTTCTGTTCCAGGGCGGTTAATATATCGGGGGATAGATATTAGGGATATTGTCAAGGGCTTTAGTGAGGATGACCGCTTCGGTTTTGAAGAGACGGCATATTTGCTGCTCTTTGGAAATCTCCCCGATCAGAACGCTCAAAAGGAATTTTTGCAACTTCTTTCACTTCATGAAAGGCTGCCAGAAGATTTTACTCGTGATGTAATTTTAAAAGCCCCGAGCAAGGATATTATGAATACTTTAGCAAGAAGTGTTTTGGCACTTTACTCTTTTGATGAAAATGCCGATGATACTTCAATGCCAAATGTATTAAAGCAATGCCTGAAACTAATTGCTTGCTTTCCATCCTTAGCTGTTTATGGCTACCATGCATTTAATCATTACCATGGAGATCAGAGTCTCTATATTCATAGCCCGAGGGCCGATTTAAGTATCGCTGAGAACATTTTGGCTATGCTAAGGCCAGATAGTAGTTATACTAAATTAGAGGCAAAACTGCTTGATCTGGCCCTTGTCCTTCACGCCGAGCACGGTGGAGGGAATAACTCGTCTTTTGTTACTCATGTAGTTACTTCAACGGGGACTGATACTTATTCGGCAATTGCCGCAGCGATTGGAGCGCTTAAAGGACCCCGTCACGGAGGAGCTAATATTAAAGTTGTTCAAATGTTTGATGACATGAAAGAGAAGCTAAAAAACTGGGATGATGACGAGGAAATTGAGCATTATCTTACTCAGGTACTCTCTAAGAATGCCTTTGATCGTTCGGGATTAATTTATGGTATTGGACATGCGGTTTACTCCATATCAGATCCCAGAGCGGTTATACTCAAAGGCTATGTTGCACAGCTTGCTCAGGAAAAAGGTTTGGAGGACGAGTTTAATCTCTATGCTAAGGTAGAGAACCTTGCCCCACAGGTAATCGAAAAATTCAATACAATGTATAAAACTGTAAGTGCTAACGTTGATTTTTACTCGGGTTTTGTATATAAGATGCTTAATATACCCATGGAAATGTTCACTCCTATTTTTGCGATTTCCAGGATCGTCGGCTGGAGTGCGCATAGAATTGAGGAAATTGCTAACTGTGGGAAGATTATTCGACCAGCTTACAAAAGTGTGGCACCAAGGAGAAGTTATCTAAAGATGGATGAGAGATAAACCTACTTGATCATTAAAATCGCTTTTGCAGTATGTGTTAGGGGGGGCCAATTAACCCTCCTAACACGTTTGTTTTATTAATAAGATTATTAAATCTTTTTGAGAACAATTTAGTGCGATTTTCACCAAAAACCTACAAAGATTTGGAAAAGATGATTTCTCTTGTTGAAAAAGAGGATATTTCTATTTTTTGTAGAAAACCAATTATAGAATTATTTGATTAAGAAAATGAGGCGCTGATATGGACAACAAACTTATTACTTCCAAATCCTCCATAAACTATGGTGTCCGAATTAAATTATTGTTAGGGTTTCTGGTGGTTTTACTCTTGACCGCGTTGGTAGGTATTGTTGGTTACTATGGTGTTTACAAGATAAATCAGGAAGCTGAAGACTTAGGTGAGCATTGGTTGAAGGCAACAACCTCACTAGCCAAAGTCATTGAGGATACCGAAGATACTCGTCGCTATCTTTTGGGTGGATTTCTGATGCGTGCAGATGCCCAGGCTTTTCAGGAGCACAAGACTAAATTTTCAATTACTAAAGTCAAATGGGAGCAAGATTTTTCTGAGTACAATAACTATGTTACAACTCCTGAAGGAATAGCAAAAAGCGAGGAGATGCGAAAATCCTTCAATACCTTTATAGAGGATGCAGAACAGGTCTGGATGTTGACTCAAGTTGGCAAGGATGTAGAGGCCAGACCCATTCTGACTCAAAAGAGTAAAGATAGTTTTGATCGGTTACTCAAAGATATGGAAGATCAGATGACTTCTATGGCTGCCGGGGGTGCTGCGGCAACTCATCATGCTCAAACTACTAAAGATTCCGTTGAAAAGCTGCTGATAATTTTTGTTGTTCTTGCAGTTTTAGTTGGAGCAGTCTTGTCGTATGTATTGGCACAGCATATCAGTAAGCCCCTTGTCGCTGTTACGAAAGTTGCTCAGTCTGTGGCCGAAGGGGATCTGAGCATGGAAATTCAAGAGGTTAAGAATAAAGATGAAATCGGTGTCTTGTCTCAAGCAGTCAGCGAAATGGTTCACTCGCTGAGAGCAGTTATTGGGGAAGTATTAACTCAATCTGAAAGTGTAGCTGCAACCAGTGAGGAATTATCAGCGGCTTCAGAAGAGGCAACTGCTTCCAGTGAGCAAATGGCGGAAAGTCTTGGTTTAGTTGCATCGAGTTCAACCAGAAATGCTACTTCCATGGCTGAGACTGTTAACGTTATTGAAGAATTGTCCGCGAATGCTCAACTAGTAGCAAAAAATGCTGAGACTGTCAGTCAAAGTAGTGAAAAGGCAGCTCAGGCTGCTGAGTTGGGAGCTTTCCAAGCTGAGAATGCTGTACACAAGATTGAAGCAGTTCGCGAGGTTTCAGCTCAATCTGCGGAGGTAATAGCTCGCTTAGGAGATGAATCAAAGCAAATCGGACAAATTGTTGATGTAATCAGAGGGATTGCCGATCAGACTAATTTACTTGCCCTTAATGCAGCAATTGAGGCTGCCAGAGCAGGAGAGCAAGGGCGAGGATTTGCGGTTGTTGCAGAAGAGGTTCGTAAATTAGCCGAACAATCGTCTAATTCCACAGTTCAAATTGCTAATCTAATTGAGAACATTCAAAGAGAGACAGAAATTGCTATTGGAGTAATGGAAAAGGGTAAAGTTGAAGTAGCTGCAGGAGTTGAAGCGGTTAATTTGGCCGGAAGTTCTTTTCAGACCATTGTTGCAGAGGTTAACCAAGTTGTTCGTCAAATTGAACAGATTACTGAGGCTACCAAACAAATGGCTGTGGGAACCTCAGCAGCAGCACAGTCTATTGAGGATATTGGTTTGACCTCTCAGCAGGCAGCATCCAGCTCGCAAGAAGTTGCCGCTGCTTCAGAGGAACAGGCAGCAACGATGGTATCCGTTAGTAAATCAGCAGAAGCTCTTGCCGCCCTAGGTGATAAGTTGATGAGTGCAGTTGTTAAATTCAAGCTATAAACAGAGGCCAATTAAAACCATTAAAGAACTATCAATAAAATCCTATCCTTGATAAGGGATGGGGTTTTATTTTGTTGCATACATATCTAAACTTTGTTTATTAGTTTGTCGGTTTTTTTGAGGGTTATTCTGGTTTGATATTCTCAGGATTATTGGGCGGGGGCGTGACTTAGGCTCTTCTAGACACACCAGCAGAGGAGAGCTTGGTAACGGGTCAAATTCGCCTGCGCAGGCGAATTTGACCTGTCGCCGTCAGAGAATAGAGTTTATCTTCATATGATGCTTGCATCCAATTTGATTCCCGCCTTTTTAATAGGTTTAATTACAACATACGTAGACGGGTTTTGGATGGTGAAAGATTGGGTATAAATCTATCAAATTACCTTCTAAAATTGGGGGCTGAAGGAGATAGGGCCTCTAAGCAGGTTATTGCGTTAGGGGCATTTAGTATTTCCAATTGGATGATATTTAACAATAAATGCTAAATAAGAGACTTTCAGTTACAGGATTTACGCGATTTCGACATATAGTGTGTGAGATAATAACATAAAAAAATAATTTCCATGAGGGAATAAAAGGTTAATTCAAGTACGCGGAGGAGTAAAATTGAAATCCTATGATTACTTTACTATTGCTACTATTGCAAGGTATACCTGAAGGGATAGCAATTACAACCTTAGCTTTTGTAATATCTAGGATTCCTTTGAAGCTTATTCAAATTGTCCTGGTAGGTATAACACTAGCTGTTTCTGCTTCTGTCATTAGACTATTGCCGATCCCTTTAGGGATACATACCATAATGGTCATCTTGATATTATTTATTGTTCTCACTTGGTTGAGCAAAGGGGATTTGAGTCAATCATTTATATCGACTTTATTAAGTAGCTTAGTTCTTATTATTTTTGAGACAGCAAGTTTACCTTTGTTTGAGCTTATCTCTAGACTTACTCCAAAAGCCTTATATCCTTTTCAGGCCCCAAGAATTATCTTAGGTGATATTCATGTAATAATTCTATTCCTAGTAACTTATCTCCTTAATACATTCTTATTAAAGAAGATTACTTAAAGGGTTAACGATTTTGTTTTCATTATGGACAGGAGTTATTTTTGTCCATTTTCTTTATAGGTTTCTCTTGATTTTAAAAAAGAGGGTGTTTATTTATTGATATTCCATTAATTGCATTTATCTTACAAGGTATACCTGAACTTATCGCTATAGTTACTTTAGCCTTTGTAATTGCAAGGATACCATTAAAATGGGATCGGATTATTGCAATTGGATCTGTTATAGCACTCATCTCTTATACTGTTAGGTTGTTTCTAATCCCTTTTGGGGTACACACGATCTTACAAGTCGTTTTGTTATTCGTTATGTTAACGTGGATAGGAAAAGGAGATTTTAGTTTATCTTTAATTGCTAGTCTATTAAGTTTCTTAGCTTTAGCAATCATGGAATTTTTCTGGTTATCATTGTTGATGCCAATTTTTGGAGTAAACCCCGAAGAATTGTTTTCGAATCTTCTGCTAAGAATCATTATTACCGAACCCCAAGTACTCCTCATGTTTGTTTTTGCCTACATGTTAGATAAATTCATAAAAAGAAGAGGGGAAATCAATGAACTTTTCTGAGAACATTAGCAATAAACTCACCGAAATAATAACTAATGAATTAGATTTAAATAGTGATAAGAAAGAAATAATAGCTTATGCCATTGAAAATTTATTATTATTCTTGTTAGGAGTATCTTCACTGGTACTTTTAGGAGTTTTTTCGAATGCATTAATGGCTATTCTTGTCGCTGCGGCTTTCGGTGGATTATTGCGAAGAGTATCAGGTGGAGCGCATTTCAACACACCTTCAAAATGCTTGGTATTTGGTTCTTTTATTTATACTTCTATTGGAATTTTAGCGAAGAAAATGGTTGAATATAAGTTATTCAGTTCAGAAGATGCGCTTTATATAATTTTGAGTATTTGTCTTATAATGATTGTTTTATTAGCTCCGGTTGACAGCGAATCTAAGCCGATTAATTCTATTCATTTTAAGAGAAATCTTAAAATGTTATCAATAGTATTCATAATAATGACATTCATCGTAGTTTACTTAACAGAAAATTTGTTGTTTAGTGTTAGTGCAGTAATGGGTGTATTTTATCAGTGCGTAACATTGCTGCCTATATTTAATAAAAAGGAGGTGAAATAGCATATGAAAAAAAATATTTTTACAGTAATTGCAACAATATTAATGTTTCTTGGAAGTGCTTCGTCGGTATTTGCTTGTGCTGTTTGGGCTTATCAACCTAAAACTCCAAAATCGTTGCAAAGATAGTCCAAAGCTTTGGAAGCCAACAATATTAAAAGCTGAGTTGGGAAACTCAGCTTTTAATATTTGAAAAGCCGTCTTCAACTAATTAACTGCTGGAGGATCATATGATGGCTAAAATAAATATCAAAGATTATTTGGTAAAACAACCAATTATTCAAATTACCCTATTTAAAGTTATAGTCAGTATTTTTTTATTTCTTATCTTATTCATTCTCTTTTATGGACAAAACTTTTGGGAGAAACAGGCAATCAAATTTAATTATGAATTATTGTCGATCGTTTCAAGTGTCCAAGGTGAAACTCAATTAAGTATTTGGAAAATTGAAAAAATTAAAAAAGACATTGGTTTATCAAAGGATAATAAAATCGGACAAATAAACATTATTGTCCAGTCGATAATTAAAAATAATAACAATAACTATAACTATAACCATAGTATAGGCTATTATGATAATGAATTGAATCAGGCTTTTTTAGATAATGATAAAAATACTATTTCGTTTAACGAAATTAACTCTGAATTGGATCTAAATAAGATTAATAGCATTTCAAAAGACAACAAGATAATTAAGGTTAGTCTTCCTATATATGAGCAGGGAAGACTAGTGGGTTATGTTTTTGGTTATGCACATAATTCAGACTTAGTGCTAACGTCCTTTAATGTAATGAGTGCAATTATCATTCTTGCCTTAAGTTTATCAGCGTTAATTATGATTTCTATTAGAAAACATATGAAGCAGCTTCAGTGGTATTTGGAAAAATTCGGACACATAATAATGCATGGTAATAGTGGGAAAGAAGAAATACTCAATAAATTACCTGAACTTAAACCAGTTTTAAAGAAAATTACAAGTTTCACAAATGATTTAAAAGAAGTGAATTCAGCCTTAGAAATCTCTAAAATAAATTTCATTAAAATTATGGAAGGTATTTCTGACGGTTTTTATGCTATAGATCGTAACTGGCAATTTACCTTTGTTAATAAGGAAACTCAAAGGTTTATGGGGAAGAGCAACGTAGACCTTGTGGGGAAAAATATACTGGAAGTATTCCCGGAATTCAAAGATTCTATATCTTATGAAAAAATCCTCAAAGCTATGGATGAAAATCAAACCGTCCATTGGGAAGCAGGAGGATTGGCAAATCCTAATCAAGACCATGAATTTCATGCCTACCCGTATAATGAGGGTTTAACAGTTTTCTTTAGAGACATTACGGAGGCAAAGCGCCAACAACAAGAGATTGACAGGTTAGAAAGACTTAATTTAATTGGTCAATTGGCTGCGGGGATTAGCCATGAAATCCGTAATCCTTTAACTACGGTCAAAGGATTTTTACAGTTTTTTGGATCCAAGGCCCAATACCAAAATGATAAAGAATATATGGATTTGATGATTGCAGAAATTGATCGAGCAAATATAATCATTACTGATTTTTTATCCTTAGCTAAATCAAACTCAGATAATGTTAAGTCTCAGAACCTCAACGAAGTAATTAACAAAGTGTTACCAATGCTACAAGCTGATGCCTTTAACAATAATAAAGAAGTCGTTGTGGAACTAAACACCCTTCCCAATATAATGATTAACGAAAATGAAATAAAGCAGCTTATCTTAAATCTTGTCAGAAATGGACTGGAAGCGACAGCGGAAAATGGGCATGTTAGGATTTGTACCCATTTAAAAGAGGATAAAGTAGTATTAGAAATCAAGGATCAAGGGAAGGGGATACCTCAAGTAATTCAGGAAAAGATAGGTACTCCTTTTTTTACTACCAAAGAAAGCGGAACAGGTCTGGGGCTTGTAATATCTACAGGTATTGCCCAAAGACATAGAGCGAGCTTTGATTTTAAAACCGGGCCTGAGGGAACAACATTTTATACAGCCTTTCCCGCTAAACTGGCCCAGGGAAAAGATCTAATATAATTGCATTTTTTTAGTTTTATTAATTTATTTCAAAAAGCTCTCGCAATTCTTGTTCAGTGAGCTTAGAGATCATAGTTTCTCCTGGTTGTATAACGGAATCAACCAGTGTTTTTTTTCTGGCCTGCAAGGCGATGATTTTTTCTTCAATTGTACCTTGGCTTATTAACTTGATTACCTGTACAGCTTGATTTTGTCCAATTCGATGTGCTCGGTCTGTGGCCTGATCTTCCACAGCAGGATTCCACCAGGGATCGTAATGAATAACCATATCAGCTCCGGTAAGATTTAATCCGGTACCACCAGCCTTTAAGGATACCAGGAAGACCTTTCCCTGACCAGCATTAAAGGAATTGGCCATGTTCAGGCGTTCTGCTGCTTTAGTAGAACCAGAAAGATAGAAATGCTCAATGTTATTGGTTTTCAAGTGGTTTTGGATAATATCCAGCATGGTTGTGAATTGGGAGAAAATTAGAATCCGGTGACCGCTGTCCAAAGCGTCTGTAAGAATTTCTTGTAATAGAAGCATTTTGCCACTCTCTCCGGAGTAATTCTCAATAAACATAGACGGATGGCAACAAATTTGTCTAAGCCTGGTTAAGGCAGCGAGAATTTTAATATGACTTCTGTTAAAACCTACGGTAGCTATTTCTTGAGCGATTAATCCTTTTGCTTCTTGTAAATATGCAATATATAGTTTTTTCTGTTCTTCAGTCAAGGGAGCGCTTAGTTGGGTCTCAATCTTGTCAGGGAGTTCTTTTAGCACGTCCTTTTTTAAACGTCTTAAAATAAAGGGGTTAGCATGTCGACTTAACTCTGTAATAATAGATGTGTCTTCGCCTTTAATGATGGGGATTTCGTACTTCTTTTTAAACTCTTGATGAGAGAGAAGATAGCCTGGCATAACGAAATTAAAGAGCGACCATAGCTCAGACAGAGAGTTTTCAATGGGTGTCCCGGTTAAGGCAAAATACCCTTTAGCTTGAATTTGTTGAGCTGATTTGGCATTGAGTGTTTGTGGATTCTTAGTATGCTGCGCTTCATCTAAGAAACAGTACGAGAACTCGGTGTTCGAGAACTCATCAATGTCCCGTCTTAAGATAGGATAAGATGTCACTACAAGATCCCACTGTGTTTCTTCAAGACCCTTTATTAGGGCATGTCGTTCTTGGGGGGGGCCATCTAATACTAGAACTCGCAAGGTAGGGGTGAATTTTTTTGCTTCTTCTTGCCAATTATAAATCAACGATGTGGGGGCCACCACAAGTGCTGGATTATTAGCATTAGGCTTTTCAGATAGTATGAATGAGAGAACTTGAAGAGTTTTCCCTAATCCCATATCATCAGCCAGGATGCCTCCCAGGCCGTAGGATGCCAGAGTCTTTAGCCACTTAAAGCCGGTTTTCTGATAGTCTCTTAGGATTGTTTCGAGTTCTTCAGGGATTTCGAATTCCCCATCCTGAGGTTCAAGGATACTTTGCACTAATTGCTTAAAAGCTTTATTTCGTTGTACCCCTGGCAGGTTAGCATTACGCAAATAACTGTCAATATACATAGCTCGGTACTTAGGTAAATTAAGTGTATTTTGATTTAGGTTATCTGCACTGAGATTCAAGTTATCGAGAAGCTCTGAAACGTTGATTAGTTCCGGTTGGTTTAAATCAAGGAATGAACCGTCACGAAGACGATGGTATTTCTTCTTTAAATGGAGTGAGTCAAAGATGTTGGCTAATTCATCTTGTGGAATATCGGTGTATTGAAAGGATATTTCCAAGATGTCCAGTGATTCATCTAAGCGTACTTGCCCCGAAAAGCTTGTTGAAGTTCGAACTTTGAGCTTAAATTGATCGGAGTAGAATAGTTCTGCCAGTTCTCGAAGTTGGGGAAGCCAGTTCACAGTGAAATCGAAGATTTTCTCATCATCCGTAAGGTGTATTTTCCCTTTAGAAACAATAAAGTCGGCGTGTTCGAGAATGCTGAGAATCCTGCGTTCTTGTTCAGAAGAACGTATCAGGATCATGTCATCATTACCAACAACACTATTGTTTTCTCGAGTCGAAGCAAAAGGGTTAATGATAATATCCCCGTATTGAAATTCTAGGCGAGCTGTGATTCCCATATCGACTGCCCGATCAAAGTAGATCTTGGCTTGTAGACTTTCGTGAGAAAATTTCTCGTCTAATAAGGGGTCTATCGAAACTTGCCCGAGCTTTCCGATCAACGGTAAGGCTTCAGAGGCGAAATACTCTTTCTGCGCAGCAGGAATAAGGATCTGGGTTGAAGCCCCTTCTCGTAATGTTTTAATGAGCGCAGGTACTAAGTCTTTCTGTGTGGATGAGGCTTGGAATATTTTATCTTGATAAACATAATACCTGCCGTTAGGTGTTAATAAAATCGGCAATTCGTCTGTGTTAAGGGATAAAGAAAGGTCTGGGCCTTGAGGCTGTAATAAGAATTCCATAGGTAGACCTTGTCTATTAATCTGCGTAGGCTCCAGAGAAGAGGAACCGATTCTCCAGAGAAATACACTGTCCCCTAGTGCGTCCAAAAACTTAGATAAGTAGTAGCCCGTTAAAGGCAAGGTCTTTTGATTTAACAGTGGCGTGTAATAATAGGGCCCCTGCATTTCGGCGATAGCTGCATGCTGGTCGTACATCTCTTGCAACATGGTAATAACGGTGCGATCTTCAGCCTTGAAGGTTTGCCTTGAAGGTTCAAAGGTAAATTGCTTACCGAATTCGATTGATTGTCCGGTTTTGATTGCCTTAAGCAATTGTCCGATGTCTTTAACTACATAAAGACGTTGCAGACCTAGTTTTAGTTGGAGGTGAGTGGAAAGTCGATGAGAAGGAATAGTTTGAAGTTCAATGTTTAAAGTTAGTTTATCCTGTATGGATTCTTGAGGGTGATTAGCGAATGCGCTTAGAAGTTCGTTTACTATATGGTTAGAGGGGATAGGGCTAGGCCAGTCGGAGGGTATTTTTTGCTGAGAAGCTTTTAACACTGCAATGACATGTTTACATGCTCCGGGACTATCTGTAAAAGCCGGACAGGTGCAGCGGTAAGAACGAATTGTGCCTTCACGATTAAAGGCAACCTGCACAATGTAACGTAAACCTCCTATGACAGAGGCATTAACAATTCCCTTTTCGCCTGAAAAAGAGAAATTAATAACTCTGCCTGCAGTGTAATAAGCCTGGCCTAGTTTATACACACGATCACTATCAGCTAGTTCAAGAATTAATTGTTCAGTAAGAGTAAAACGAGACATAGGATACTCCTTTGATCGTTTTTAGGAAATGAAGATCACTTAAGCATAACATAAACCAAGGCTATCCGTCTAATATGTGAATGTAATTGTAATTATCTGGAGGAGATTTTTTAGATGTGATATACCGTTTACATAGTAAAATTAATACAAAATTTGCATTAATCATCTAAGCATTCCCGTCTATTGTCGTGATAATTATTTCAAATTATTAAGTATATACCTCAATGGCAGTTCACTCTCTTCAATATAGTGTCTAAGTTGTAAAGGAATGTCGATTATTGTATCATTGAATATAGAGGAAATACTACACTTGTGCAGAATTACTAGTAATGCTAGAATACGAAGCTTAGGGGGGATTTTCCTTGCTTATCACCTGCGATAATCACATGCAAATGGGTTATATCTACCTAATGCCAAATGACTCTATTGAAGAGTATACCCTCGCTAAAAGCGAAATTGGTCTTTTTTATGATGTAAGCAGTCTTAGCATTCCAAGGATTAAATGGAACAGTATGGGGCAGAGTTTGAGTCAAATGCGTTTAGCTACTAAAACTTATAGAGAAGCAGTGGATAAAGGATTTCATTGTGAATTTTGGAATGATCTAGATCAAGAAGGTTATATGATGGGGATCGAGCTCTATTTGACTGAGGACATGTTTCTCACCTTAGTTGCCCATCAAGCCTTTAAACTTTATGATACTCGTTGGCGTAATCAGGATTTTCGGGTGCTTACTTTAGATGCTTATCATGATGTTTTTAACAAAAATAATATAATCTATCCGTTAACTCCAGCAAAAGATGTATTTGTAATCTTAGCCATTGATCCATCGACAAAGATTTCCAAGATTATGGCTCTTATTTCTTCCAGAGATGACTTATACCCAATTGATTACCTGCGTAATCCGCTTTTTATGTTAGCTAATTCAAGTCGCTATTATAATGAAAACGAGAGTTTAGGTATGACATGATCAAATATCCTGATCGCAAGAAGGGTCTGAAACGTTTTAGCGTTTCAGACCCTTCTTGCGATCAATTTTAGAGAGTTTTTGATATGCTTTCTGAAGACCCCCTTTGTCACTAACAAAGACTAGAAAATTAATGCGCAGCGCATCTATGAAATTTTAAACTTCATATTAATCCTTTTGATAGGTAATTTTACCATTGATGATCGTCATTATTACCTTGGACATTGAGTTAAAGGGGTTCTCAGAGAATATGGCAAGATCTGCGTCATACCCTTCTTTAAGTTGTCCCAATCGATTGTTACAATCCAATACTTCTGCTGGGTGGACAGTCAGGCATTTTATCGCATCAACATGGGATAGCCCTTCGGAGATAGCTAAAATAGCAACGGTTCTAAGCTGATCAATAGAATTGTAGGGATGATCAGAAATTAAGGAAACTTTTACCCCTGCTTCAGTAAGCTTCAAAACCGAATTGTAATTGCGGCCCTTTAACTCCATTTTAATTCTAGGGGTAAGCATGGGTCCAAATGCTACTGGAACGTTCCTCTCAACTAAGTAATCGGAAACTAAATGGGCTTCCGTACCGTGCTCGATTACCAGCTTCTTTATTTTAAATTCTTCAGCAATCCTGACAGCAGTCACGATATCGTCAGCTCTGTGAGCATGGGCCCGTAATGAAATATGACCGGTTAAAACGGGGATTACTGCTTCTAAGCGAATATCCCTGTATTTGATCTGGCCTGCTTGCTTTAATTCGAGATAGTCTTGAGCTCTCATGAAAAGATCTCGGATCAGTCCGGTTATACCCATTCTCGTAACTGGACACTTTCCATGGGCCCCATAGGTACTCATGGGATTTTCCCCAAGTGAGATTTTTAAGCCTGCGGGATTTCGAACGATCATTTGGTCAATAATCCTTCCCTGGGTTTTAATCACTAAGTTTAATCCCCCAACAGCATTATTACTGCCAGGGCCTGTCATAACTGTTGTCACTCCGGCTCGTAGAGCATCGACAAACGCAATATCTTGAGGGTTGATAGCATCTAACCCTCGTAAATGAGGTGTGACGGAGTCGGAAGTCTCATTGTTATCGACTCCTATTTTACCGGTAGCCTCTTCTATGATGCCCAAATGGGTATGGCAATCGATTAATCCAGGGAGGACATAACGTTCTCCGATTTCGATTGTTTTGCATTGAGAAGAGGGCTTTCCGATAGTTGTAGAAATTCTGCGAATGATTCCCTCTTCTATCAGAATATCCTTAAGTTCTTTATTGCCCGTTTTCAGGTCAATGGTCAAACAATTTTTTAACAGAATGCTATCCATTTAACACCTCATCATTTCGTAAGGATCATTGTACACTAACAAAATAGTTATTCCCTGAATTCACTTGAATAATGCTATAAATTATCAATAACCCTAATCTTTAACTTTAAATTAAACTTTACCAAGTGATAATACCTCATTAACAATTATCCTTTATGATAGGTATTAGAAAGATTATTGTAATTAATTTGAGAGATAATGAGGTGTTAGAATGGAAATGTTAGTTGATTTGCATACCCATACCCTTGCAAGCGGACATGCGTATAGTACTGTAACAGAAAATGCGCTGGCAGCCTCACGTCGAGGACTTAGATTAATGGGAATGACAGACCATGGTCCGAGTATGCCGGGGGCACCTCACCTTTTCCATTTTGAAAACTTAACAATTATCCCTGATCAGTTATTTGGTGTAAAAATCATGCCGGGGGTTGAAGCAAATATCATCAATCCTGAAGGGGAATTAGATATGCCCTTAAAATATTTAGAGACGTTGAGCCTTATCCTTGTTGGGCTGCACCCTATCTGTTATCCAGGTGGAACATGTGAAGAAAATACTCAAGCTTATATCAAGGCAATGATAAATCCATATACGGATATAATGGTTCATCCCGGACGACCAGATTTTGAAATGGATCTTGAAAAAATTGCCTATGCTTCTGCCTTACTAAATGTCCCACTGGAGGTTAATAATAGTTCTCTATCAACAATACATGAAAAAGATGCAGCTCGAAAAAATTGCAAATCGATTGCTCGCTATATGGCAAAGTACAGAAGTCCGGTAATTTTGGGAAGTGATGCTCACTACTGTGATCGAGTCGGTGAGTTTAGTGAAGCCATAGAGTTAGTTCAAGAGACTGGAATATCGGGACAAGATATTCTCAACACTTCCCCAGAGCGAGTCCTGGATTATCTGGCGGCACGTCGCATACGACGTAAAGATATAAAACCTTCTATGCTTATGCATAGGTTATCTATTGCTTAAGTTTAGCAATTAGATGGGGTCTCCCTTATAAATGAGGGCTCCCTTACAATCAGGAGGCTGTCGGATGTGTTTATTTACATTTCGATGGCCTCTCTTATTTAGTTGATCAAAATATAAGCTCATTCTCGAAATTGGAGTTCTTCATTCTTCTATGATGAGTAAAATTTAGATTGATTTTATGAGTAAAGTTGTTTTAGAATTGGATCATTGAGAATTTTTAGCGTATAATTGGACACAGTCAGAAGCTTGTTATCTATAACAGAATGATTAAATTATGAAAGCTTGAAGGATTGTTATGAGTTTCGACGAATTATGGTAGTTTAGAAATAAGAAAGAAATAAGAAATAAGAAATAAGAAAACAGAAGAGGGGTTCGAATTAGATTATGCTAACAGTGGAAAAAATCGGCGGAACATCTATGCTGCAATTTAAAAATGTCTTGAAAGATATTATCGGATACCCAAGTTCAGATGGTTTTCGTTATGGAAGAGTGTTCGTTGTCTCAGCGTATGCAGGGTTAACCAACATGCTTCTTGAAGATAAAAAGACAAAGGCACCGGGTATTTATCAGCGCTTCATCAAAGGTGAAGATTATGAAGCAGCGATGGACGACTTGTTAAGTATGGCTCTAAATATCAATGAATCATTTGTCGAACTTGGGTTAGATCAAAAAGTATGTCGAGATTTCTTAGTTGAACGTGTTGTACAAACAAAAGCATACCTTAACAGTATGGAGGATATTATAGCATCAGGTTATGTAGGAAGAGACAGTATCTATTCAGCCGCAAGAGAGTTGCTGGCATCAATTGGAGAAGCTCACTCGGCTTTTAATACCGTAAATATTCTTCGCAATAATGGTATTTTAGCAGAGTTAATGGATCTCACGGGTTTCCGTGATTCTAAACAACTTTCAATTAGTGATCGGATCGAAAAATCATTCAAGAATGTAAATCCTCATGAAGCAATCATTGTGGCAACCGGTTACACCAAAGGAATCGAAGGGATAATGCGAGAATACGAGAGAGGTTATTCAGAAATAACCTTTTCGAAAATAGCCACTCATCTTCATGCAGATGAAGCAATAATCCATAAAGAATATCACCTATCTTCAGCTGATCCCAAAATTGTAGGTGTCGATAAGGCAATTCCCGTCGGTAGAACAAATTACGATGTGGCAGATCAGCTTGCTGACATAGGAATGGAAGCCATTCACCCCAACGCTTCTAAACCACTAGAAATGGCAGAAATAAACCTACGCATCAAGAATACTTTTGAACCGAGCCATCCGGGAACGGTTATTTCGAATGATTATATTGGGCCTGAGGCCAAAATTGAAATCATTGCCGGTTCAGATCGAATTATGATCTTAGAAATTCACGATACATCTATGGTTGGCGAACCTGGATTTGACCTGGGAATCATGGAGAAGTTCAAGAAATATGATATTAGCTATATCATGAAGACGACGAATGCTAATAGTATTTCCCTGGCAATTTGGCAAGCGGATCTCGCTGAATTATTGGTAGCTGAATTAATAGCTGAGTACCGAACTGTAACTGTTCAGGAGGCGGCAATTGTTTGCGTTATAGGCTCAAATATTGCAATGCCTCGGATTTTGGCCAGAGCAGCTAATGCCTTGGCGAAAAATAATATCAATATAAAATGTGTGTCCCAATCTCTTCGCCAGGTGAACATGCAATTTGTTATTGATCGTGCCATGTATTCGAAGGCAATTATCTGTTTAAATGAAGATCTGTGTTGGGGAAACCATATTTAAATTGGAGGATTTTGATCATGTCTGTGGACTCGGTGGCGGTCTTTTTGGCCCAAAATAAAAAAAATATCGAAATTTTAAGATTTGAGGATACAAGTACGGTAGCAAAGGCAGCGGATTCACTAGGAGTAACCCCAGGTGAGATAGCTAAGTCCTTACTCTTCAAAGTTAAAGACGATTTTGTGATGGTTTTAATGGCCGGAGATAAGCGCTTGGATAACAAAAAGTTCAAAGAGATATTTCACTCTAAGGCAAAGATGCCCGAGGCCGAGGAAGTTTCTGAAGCTACCGGGCATCCGGTTGGGGGAGTATGTCCTTTTGGCTTAAAGAATCCGATCCCGGTTTATTTGGATTACTCACTGCAAGCGTATAGCTTTGTTTTTCCCGCTGCAGGAGCCTCAAACACTGCTATTAAGCTGACTGTAGATGAATTAGAAGAACTAACCAATGGTCAATGGATTGACGTGATTCAAGCTTAAGATGATAGTCCTATAAGGGGCTGGTTCTAAAACTTGTAAGTCTTGGTTTTACATCCAGATTTCACGTCTATAACAGCAAAGAAAAAGCGGTCTATTTGGACAGTGGAAATAGACCGCTTTTTAAATAGTAATAACTAACTTTGAATTTTTGGGGCCAAGTTTTCACATTGCTCCTAAAGTTGGATAAAGGTGCTATTAGATCAATTTAGAAGAAGACTGCAGGACTTGAAATAAGTGACAACGAGTGGGTTGACACTTAATAACAAATTGACTATAATTCTAGCAGTAGATATTGATAATGATTATCAATATCTACTGCTAGAATTATTAATGTGCCAAATCATACTTATTTCAAAAGTCCGATGTTCTGTTGTATAAGTTAGTAGGATTCCTGGAGCGGTTAGTTGGGTAGTTAAATCTTTCTAGTTTTAATGTTCTAAATCTAGTAAAGAAGGTAGATATAAGTGTTCAAAAGAAGAAGAGCTAATAGTAAAGTTGTTACTGACAGTGAGTCCGAATTGACTGTGATAATGGGGATTATTGATGCAGTGAGTAATGGCGATTTGAGTAAAAGGATTAGTTCCTCAGGATCAGAAAGTTCTTTTCAATTAGTGGATTTATCTCAAAAAATTAATCAGCTTATTGATAATTATGAGCTGGCATTTAAAAACACCACTCTGGGGCTTACAAAAATCGTTTCAGCTACCTATGAAGAATTGAAAGTTATACGCCTGCAAAATGATGGTCTTCGAGAGCAGGTAGAGGAGATTAAGCAAATAACCGATGCAGTGGTTAATACGGCTCAGTCTATTGAAAGTGTAGCATCTTCCATAACTGAGGAGATAACAAATTCTGCTGCAGAGGCAAAAAGCAATACCTATGCAGGTGTTGCAAATGTCAAAGAACTGCTGGAACAGATCAATACGATAAAAACTAGTTTTAACATCCTGCGTGGTGAAAATGCAGAACAGAAGGAATATGTCTTAAAAATTGGAGAAATTACTGATATGATTGGTCATATCGCTAAGCAGACCAACTTATTAGCTCTTAATGCCGCCATTGAGGCAGCCAGAGCGGGAGAATCTGGACGAGGGTTTGCAGTAGTGGCGCAGGAAGTGGGTAAACTTGCCGAGAAAACACAAAAGTCTGTACAAAATATTGCCAGCAAAGTTAAAAACTTGACAGAACAATCCTTGTTAACAACCTCGCATATTGAAAGTCTTAGTTGTTCTACTGAGGCTGCAGCAGCAAAGGCCACTATTATAGAAGGGTCCCTTGATGGATTAATAAGAAGTATAGAAATTACTGAGGAACAGGTAGAAAATATAGCCCCTATGACAGAGGAGCAAGCCGCTACCTTTGACGAAATTGCAGCAACTATTGATAATGTTTCAGTTAATTATTCTAAGACTGTAGAAAAGACGGTAGAATCGGCAAAAAAACTGAGTGAAATTGGAATACTTATCGAAGGGATGCGTAAAGATAATTTGCGCTTTAAAGTAAACCTAGCACCTTCGGAAATCATAAGTTTGGCAATTACTGATCACCAATTATGGGTTTGGCGTATTGACTCGATGATCATTAATAATGATAGGATAGATCCCCAAGAGGCAGGTGATTATAATTCCTGCAGACTTGGTAAATGGTTAAATTCAGAGCAAGGGTTTTACGGTCAGATTGATAGCCAAACGATAAATGGCCTTCATACTGATTTTCATGAACTGGCCAAGCTGGCTGTTAATTCAATGAGCTTAGGCCGAAAGGAAGAGGCTGAGCAATATCTAAGTAAAATGTATGTTCTTTCTGATCAACTAATTGAAATGCTTAATAGCTTTAAGTGATATGAAAGAGAGAGGAAGAGAACCTAGAAGTAGGTTCTTTTTGCGTTTTGGTTTGAATCTGAGATTTGACCAATGGCCCTATTAGGACTATTATTGAAAGAATAGATTATTGGTGAATTTTAATTGGAAGGACTGCAGAAGAGGTTGATTTTACCAAAAAAAGAACATGGTCTGAGACACTACTTAACCAACAAATATTGGGTCGTTATTATAGCCCTCTTTTGCGCTGTTCTTTGGGGTAGCGCTTTTCCAGTCTTAAAAGTAAGTTATTTGGAGCTAAAGATAGCACCCGATGATCGTTCAGCGATTATTGTCTTCGCTGGGATACGATTTTTCTTAGCGGGTATTCTGATTTTTCTTATAACTATTGTAGGACTAGGGCAAACACCGAAAGTAAGGAAAACATTACTTCCCCAGCTTTTTTTATTGGGCTTACTGCAAATTAGCTTGCAATACTTCTTTTTCTATAATGGGTTAGCTCATACCACCGGCATGAAAGCTGCAATCTTATCCTCGGCAAGCACTTTTTTTGTAGTGGTCTTAGCCCACTTCGTTTACAGAGATGATCGATTAGATATTCGTAAAATAGCTGGCCTAGTAGCGGGATTTTTGGGGATTATCTTAATAAATTCAGGCCAAAACTTCACTTTCGTATTTTCCTGGCAGGGTGAAGGTTTTATGATCTTTTCTGGGGTAGTGAGCGCTTTAGGTACGATCTTAGCAAAAAGAATTTCGCAAGAGGTTCATCCCTTTGTACTGACTGGGTGGCAAATGATATTAGGTTCATTGCTTCTAATAGCAGTAGGATTGCCGGGTTTGCAACCTCAGGCCATTGTTTTTTCCAATAAAGCCATTTTACTCCTGGGTTATTCCGCCGTTCTTTCCGCAGTAGCTTTTTCTTTATGGTATGCTATATTAAAATATAATAAAGCAGGAGAAATTAGTGTCTATAAGTTTATGACACCCGTCTCAGGAACAATTTTATCAGCCTTATTAATTCCGGGGGAACATCTGGCAGTTAATATGTTTCTGGCTTTAGCCCTAGTTGCTCTAGGAATAATCATTGTCAATTATCAAAAAAAGCCCTCGAGGTTCGTCGATAATAAGTTATAAGAATATTAGTGTTTAATAAGCTTTTTTACAAATGCTCAATTATATAAAGATTGGAAGATATGACATGGGAAAGACCTTAGTATTAACAGAGAAACCCTCCGTTGGTCGTGAAATTGCGAGAATTCTTAATTGTAATCAGAAGGGTAACGGATGCTTTATCGGCCCAAAGTATGTGGTGGTTTGGGCACTGGGGCATTTAGTAACTTTAGCGGATCCCGAATCCTATGACGAAAAATACAAATCATGGAAGATAGAAGACTTGCCTATGCTTCCGCCTAAAATGGAATTAGTGGTAATGAAAGAGACCTCCAAGCAATTTGGGGTGGTCAAGAACCTGATGAAGAGTCCGGAGATTACAGATTTGATCATTGCCACAGATGCAGGGCGAGAAGGGGAATTAGTAGCACGCTGGATTATCAAAAAAGCCGGATGGAGAAAGCCAATCAAGCGTCTATGGATTTCCTCTCTAACCGAACGCGCCATCAAAGAAGGCTTTAATCATTTAAAACCCGGAAAAGAATATGAGTCTTTATATGCTGCGGCGGAATGCCGTGCAGAAGCTGATTGGTTAGTGGGCTTGAATGTCACCAGAGCGTTAACTTGTAAGTATAACGCTCAACTTTCGGCAGGAAGAGTGCAAACACCTACCTTAGCAATGGTCGTAGAGCGAGAAAATGAAATAAAAAAGTTTGTTCCTAAAGATTATTGGACTATTAACGCTATGGCAAAGGGATTTACACTTCAATGGCAGGATCATAAAGGCCAAACTCGTATCTTTGATAAAAATAAAGCCGACCAACTATTAACTAAAATCTCTGGCAAAGTAGGAGAAGTAGTCGAGGTAAAGAAGGAAGCAAAGAAAGAATTCCCTCCTTTGGCCTATGATCTGACGGAACTGCAACGAGATGCCAATCGAAAATATGGATTTTCGGCTAAAACCACATCCTCAGTGATGCAGCAATTGTATGAGAATCATAAAATAGTTACCTATCCCCGAACTGATTCGCGTTATATCAGTGAAGATATCGTCGCCACTATACCTGAGCGTTTAAAAAGTGTTGCCCTGGGGCCTTATGTTGATTTGGCCCGAAGTATTTTACGCAATAAGCCTATTATTACAAAAAGGTTTGTGGATGGTTCTAAAGTTTCTGATCACCATGCCATTATTCCCACCGAACAGCCACCAACCTTAGCTAGACTCAGTTCAGAGGAACTGAAGATTTATGATCTAATTGTTAAACGGTTTTTAGCCGTCCTTTCTCCGGCCTTTGAATATGAACAGACACTTATAAAAGTTGTTATTAATGGAGAAGGATTTACTGCCAAAGGGAAAATTGTGAAACTTAAAGGCTGGCAGAAAGTTTATGAGGGGCAGAGTCGTCTTGGGAATGAGTCTGACAACTCAGATGATGAAGATGAGCAAAACCTTCCGGAAATCGCCAAAGGGGATAGGTTTCAAAATTTGGTCGTCAAATTGAAATCTGGCAAAACTAAGCCTCCTGCCAGACATACTGAGGCCACCTTGCTTTCAGCCATGGAGCATCCGGGGAAATTAATTGATGATCAAAAATTGAGGGAAGCAATGGATCAAAGTCACGGCCTGGGAACTCCTGCGACCCGCGCTGAGATTATCGAAAAATTGTTTAATTCCTTTTACATGTCTCGGCAAGGTAAAGAGATAGTACCTACCTCCAAGGGAATTCAGCTGGTAGGTCTAGTTCCTGCCGAACTGAAATCTCCGGTGCTAACTGCCAGATGGGAACAACAATTAACAGAAATAAGTAAAGGGAAAGTCCAAAGTCAGTCCTTTCTGACAGGGATTCGAGGATATACAACTCAACTTGTATCCACAGTAATCGGCAGTGCCCAGACCTTTAAGCATGATAACCTAACGAGAAATAAGTGTCCGGAGTGTGGTAAGTATCTTTTGCAAGTCAAAGGCAAAAAAGGAGAGATGCTGGTCTGCCAAGATCGAGAATGCGGCTATAGGAAAGGAATCTCACAGGTTTCCAATGCCCGGTGTCCGGAATGTCATAAAAAGATGGAAATTAAAGGAGAAGGAGATAATAAGCTGTTCTCCTGTGTCTGCGGATATCGCGAAAAGCTGTCTTCCTTTTCGAAACGCAGAGAAGCTGAGAAAGGGAATCTCAATAAAAAGGATGTCAATAAATACCTGCAAAATCAGCAGGAGACTGGATTGATAAATACGGCGCTGGCAGATGCCTTGGCTAAGTTGAAGAAATAGTGTAAGTGTAAGGGGGACGGTCCTTTTAACACACTTTTAAAGTGTGTTAAAAGGACCGTCCCCCTTACACATTCCCTTACACATTTAGACTAGGCCATACTGTTTGAGTTTGTAGTAGAGGGTTCCCCGGGAGATGCCAAGAAGTCTTGCGGCGGCTGTCTTGTTGCCGTTAGTTTTCTCTAAGGTTATGACGATGCGTTTCATTTCTCCTGAATTCTCCTGATGGAGATTACGGTGGATGATTTGAGAGGCTAAGGAAGTAACCGGAGAGGGTAAATCATAATTTAAGGATGATAGCTGGGGAGGCAGATACTGGCTATTGAGCATTTTTCCTTCGGCAAGAATAGCCAGTCGTTCTATAACATTCCTAAGTTCTCTGATGTTTCCCGGCCAATCATACTTTAAGAAATTAATCATTATCTCAGGATCAAGGATAGGGATGGGTTTCTTATATTTGATTGTGAATTCTTTAAGAAAGGATTGTAATAAATCAGGAATATCCTCTGTCCGTTGGCGTAAAGGGGGGATTTCCAGAGCAATTACGTTTAATCGATAGTACAAATCCTCGCGAAAATCTCCGCTCTTAATCATCTTATCTAAGTCACGGTTTGTTGCGGCGATAATTCGCGTATCTACGGTTATTGCCTCTGTACCTCCCACCCGATAGAAGCACTTATCTTGTAAAACTCTTAGTAACTTAACCTGAAGCTGGATTGGCAACTCTCCGATTTCATCTAAGAAAAGGGTGCCTTCATGAGCCAATTCCATTTTGCCGGGTTTGCCTTTGCGTTCAGCCCCCGTAAAGGCCCCTCCCTTATAGCCAAATAATTCGCTTTCAAAGAGAGCAATGGGAATAGCTCCACAGTTTACAGCAATAAACGGTTTAGTAGCCCGGGGACTATCCTTATGGATTGCTTGAGCAAAGAGTTCTTTTCCTACCCCGCTTTCGCCGGTGATTAGAATCGTAGCCTCACTGCCGGCTACTTTTCGAGCGATCGAAATTGTACGTTGGATCGGATGGCTTTTGCCGATTATTCTAGTGAAGGGGTCCTTGGAAGGGTCAGTCTTTTGTTTAAGGTCTAACAACAGTGAGCTGGCATTTGAGAGTTCCTCGTTGAGACGAACTACTTGAGTTATGTCTTGTTCTGCGGAAATAGCTCCTATAATCTCACCTTCCAGAATTACAGGAGATGCATTAATTTGGACATGGGTTTCGGGGCGTGGTCTGTGATAGGCTTGGCGGATGGGTCTTCCTTCATCAAGAATTGATAAAGTTGCTAAGGCAGTACGTTCGAAGAAATTGGAAATAGGCTTTCCGATAATTGATTGATCAGCAATGGAATACATAGCCTGAGCTTTCGAGTTCCAATGACTAACAACCCCGTCTTGAGTAACAACCGCGATTGCTTCGTTAACTGTATCAAGCAGGGTGTCAAAAAAGGTATTGATTATTTTCCAGGAGTTAAACAAACTCTCAATTAGAAGGGTTGGAGTAACAATCCCGAGTATCTCTCCACCGGTACTCCTGACAACGACTGGTCGTAAATCATGAAGATGTTCCTGGCAAAAAGCGATTGTATCCATCTCAGGTTCGATTATTAGTGGAGGGATCCACTGAAGGTTATGTAATAACTGACTGGAAGGCGAGATTAAGGCAGCTTGTTCTTTAGTGAGGACACCAATAACCTGATCTTCAGTGACTACAATCAAATGATGAGTACTTGCCTTCTCTAAAGCGGTTTGCAGACTTTGGTTGGCTGGAATAACCAACGCGTTTTGATCCATTACTAATGAAAGGGCTAAAGATTTCATAATCCACCACTCCTCGTATCTATTAATGTACCTTAAGAAGTGTTAGTTGACCAGTGGGTGTTTAAACATTTTTGCACAAAAGTGTTTAAACACTGTCTAATATTTTATTAAAAAATCCTTTAAATCAGAAAAAAATACAATATTATTTAAGTAGTACAGCAGGGATTTTTGTGATTCTGTCAAATAATACATACAGTTATATTTCAATAATAAAAGGGGGAAAAAAATGTTTATCAAGAAGAGCAAAGCACTGGTTGTCCTAAGTCTCATTATGTCCGCTTTAATCCTAGTGAGTGGCTGTGGAGCAAGTAAGCCTGCCGAAACAGCACCTAGCGGAGGAGAGAGCAAAGAGCCGATTAAAATCGGTTTCTTGGGTGCCAAGACGGGGGATGTGGCAATCTATGGATTGAACACATTAAAAGGTTTAAACATGGCAATCGAAGAACTTAATAAAGAAGGTGTCCTTGGACGTAAAGTTGAGTTAGTCGAAGAGGACAATGCCGGTCAAAAAGACCAGGCTATTAACATTACAAACAAGTTAATTAGCCAAGACAAGGTTGTTGCTATTGTTGGTGACCCAACTACAGGGATTACTCGTGTTGCAGGACAGATTGCTAACAGCAAAAATACAGTCATCATGTCCGCCGGTTCAACAGGAACTAATGTAGTAGAAATTGGGCCTTATGTATTCCGAGACACTTTGCTGGATACAATTGCTGCTCCGGCAACTATGAAATATGTTATCCAAGATAAAGGCTGGAAAAATGTAGCCTTAATTACTTCTAAGAATAACGATTACAGTGTATCTCTCTCAAAGATCTTCAGTGATGCAATTAAATCAAATGGCGGAAACATCGTAATTGAAGAATTCATTCAAGACAAAGACACTGATTTCAGCGGACAGATTACCAAAATTAAGTCGGCCAACCCCGATGTTATTGTGTTCTCCGGTTACTATACTGAAGGAGCCTTGATCATGAAGAAGGCTCGTGAAGTAGGGATTAAGGCTGTAATGGTTGGAGGAGACGGACTCCAAGGGGATGACCTCATGAAGATTGGTGGAGCTGCAGTAGAAGGTTCTATCTCCTATGCAGGGTTCTCTCCGGAGCAACCAACACCTAATACAGAAAAGTTCATTAATGCTTTTAAAGCCAAATATAACAATGAATTGCCGGATCTCTTTGCTGCTCAAGGATATGATGCTTTAATGATTATCGCCAAAGCAATCAAAGAAGCTAATAGTGCAGATCCTGTGAAATTCAAGGATACTCTTGCCAAAACTAAGAACTATGATGGAGTTTCCGGTTCTATTACTTTCCAAGAAAGTCGTGAGCCAATTAAGAGCCCAGTATATTTGTTGGAAGTTAAAGATGGAAAGTTCGCCTTACTCAAGAAAGTGCCTGTAGAAGTAAAATAATCTAAGACGAGTTTGTTCCTATGAACTTAAAGAAGTAGCAGCACAAGGTCCTCTGGATCGGTGCTGCTACTAACATTAAGAGAAATTCAGAAAAGTCTAAATAATCTACTTGTTATTTTTTAAGGAGGGCGCCGAATTTGCCGATTTTGAACAATCTGATGCAGCAACTTGTTAACGGGCTCGCCCTAGGTGGTATTTATGCCCTTATTGCCTTAGGCTACACAATGGTGTACGGAATTATTGGTATGATCAATTTTGCTTATGGTGAAATCTTTATGTTTGGTGCATACGCCGGATTAGTGTTAGCACTGACTAATTATGTCAATGTTTATACTGCCTTACTGGGTGCTACCCTTATTACTATGATACTGGGAGTTGTCATTGAGCGGGTCGCCTACAAACCTATTCGTCGTTCGTCACGACTTTCCGCCCTGATTAGCGCCATTGGTGTATCAATCTTTCTTTCTTCTTTTATGGTTCGAGTTAAGGGACCCAATACTCGAGGTTTCCCCACATTGTTTGAGAATAGAATCTTTGAAATCGGAAATTTTCAGATTACCATTTACCAAATCGTAATTATTGGAGTAGCAGGTCTTATGATGCTTGGCTTACATCTTTTTGTAACCTATACAAAAATGGGCAGAGCAATGCGTGCTTGTGCCCAGGACAAAGATGCCGCCAGCCTGATGGGAGTCAACATTGACCGAGTCATATCTGTTACTTTTGCAATAGGGTCTGGCTTAGCCGGGACAGCTGGTGTATTAGCCGGTATTTACTTTAATGCAGTACAGCCGTATATGGGGCTTTTAGCTGGTCTTAAAGCTTTCGCTGCGGCAGTCCTTGGAGGAATTGGGAGTATCCCCGGGGCAATGATCGGGGGAATAGTTATTGGACTGACTGAGATATTGGGTATCACTGTGAACTTGTCGGAGTACAAGGATGCCTTTGCCTTTGCCATCCTAATATTAGTGCTTCTATTCAAACCATCGGGAATCATGGGGCGAAAAGCCAACAAGAAGGTTTAGGAGGGGATGGCAATGAAAAAGTTATTAGATAATTGGTTAGTACAATTTTTGCTGTTCCTTTGTGTGCTCGGCTTAACTGCTTTTATTACAGATGCTATTGGAGATGTTCTGCCACCCTATTTATTAATGATTGGTTTATTTATTGGTATCAATTTAATCATGGCCCTGGGTCTAAATCTTATCACCGGTGTAACAGGTCAGTTATCCCTCGGTCATGCTGCCTTTATGAGTATTGGAGCTTATGCTTCAGCAATTGCTACTGTAAATTATCACGTTCCCTTTCTGGGCGGAGTATTAATCGGCGGACTGGTGGCTTGCCTCTTTGGCATTGTTATTGGCTTTCCGACTTTGCGCTTAACAGGGGATTATCTAGCTATAGCTACTCTTGGCTTTGCAGAGATAGTTCGTGTTCAGTTTACGAATATGAAGATTACCAATGGGGCAATTGGTTTTCTGGGAATTCAGGGATCAACAACCTTTCCCATCGTTATGACTATTGCTGTAATTACTATAATACTCATGGTCTGGCTGGAGAACTCTCGTAATGGTCGGGCTATGTTAGCCATTCGAGAAGATGAGATCGCTTCTTCTGCAGTAGGTATCAATACAACTTTGTACAAGATCCAGGCCTTTGCCATTGGGGCTTTTTGTGCCGGAGTAGGGGGCGCTTTGTTTGCCCACACAACTACCTTTATTCAACCTACGGACTTTGGCTTTATGAAGTCAGTTGATATTCTGAGTATTGTTGTTTTAGGTGGTTTAGGAAGTATCCCCGGAACAGTTATTGGTGCTATCGTCCTTACAGCGGCACCTGAAATCTTAAGGCCTCTGGCCAATTACAGAATGATGGTTTACGGAGTATTGTTGGTCATTATCATGATCTTCCGTCCTTATGGTTTATTGGGCGGAGTAAACCTAAGGAAGGCCGTTCGTCGTGCATTTATGTTGACTAAGAAAAAACAGGCCGGACGGGAGGAATAAGGGTGAGCTTATTAACTTTGGACAACGTGACCATCCGCTTTGGAGGTCTGACTGCAGTTGATACTGTAAACCTCGAAGTAAAGCAGGGTGAAATATTGGCTTTAATTGGTCCTAATGGAGCGGGAAAAAGTACGGTATTTAACCTGATTACCAGTATATATCAGCCTACGGAAGGGAAGATTTCCCTTGATGGCAAAGCTTTAACTGGAATTCCTACTCACAAGATTGCCGATATGGGAATTACCAGGACCTTTCAAACAATACGGCTATTTCCTGAACTATCTGTCTTGGATAATGTTAAGATAGGTGCTCACTGCCGTGGAAAGGCCGGTCTATTACAAGCCTTTACCAGGTTGCCCAGTATGAAACGGGAAGAAGCTGAAATGGAAGAAAATGCGATTAAAGCCTTGGAATTTCTTGATTTAGATGCCAAGAAAGAAGACATGGCTAAAAACCTCTCCTACGGGGAGCAAAGACGTTTGGAAATTGCTAGAGCCTTAGTATCAAAACCGAAGATCCTTCTCTTAGATGAGCCAGCGGCTGGTATGAACCCTCAAGAAAAAGTAGTATTGATGGAAATGATTCGTAGAATTCGTGATACGGGTATTACAATTTTTCTGGTTGAGCATGATATGAAGCTGGTTATGGGTATTTCTGAGAGAATTGCTGTGTTAGACTATGGTAAACTAATTGCTGAGGGAACGCCTCTTGAAGTTCGAAGCAACAAAGCTGTTATCGAAGCTTACTTGGGCTCCGGTAAATTCAAAAGCAGAATTCGGCGCTAGGGAGGGTAACCAAGATGTTGAAGTTAGAAAATATCAGTGTAAGCTATGGCTCAATTAAGGCAATACACAACATTTCCTTGGAAGTGAAAAGTGGAGAGATTGTTGCCTTGATTGGTGCCAACGGAGCTGGGAAGAGTACAACTCTGCGTACTATCTCCGGACTTTCAAAACCATCTAATAAAGATAGTAAGATAACCTTTAAGGATGTTCAAATTCAAGGGGCTTCCCCCCATAAAATTGTCGAGATGGGTCTGTCTCATGTGCCGGAGGGACGCCGCGTATTCCCTGATATGTCTGTCTATGAGAACCTCCTGATGGGTGCTCATACTCGGAAGGGAAAGCCTGGCCAAGGGGATTTTGACAGAGTATATCATCACTTTCCACGCTTAAAGGAGAGAATTAAGCAGCTGGCCGGCACTTTATCCGGGGGGGAACAACAAATGCTGGCTATGGGAAGGGCCTTGATGGCGCAGCCGGATTTACTCTTACTTGATGAACCAAGTATGGGTCTGGCACCAATGCTGGTGGAAGAGATTTTTCATATTATTGAAGATATCAATGTAGCCGGAACAACAATTCTCTTAGTAGAGCAGAATGCTCACTTAGCTTTAGAGATCTCCAATCGAGCCTATGTTTTAGAGACAGGGGAAATAGTCTTGGAAGGTCTTGCCCCAGATCTGGCTCAAAATGAGGATATTCGGAAGGCTTATCTGGGAGAATAGCTCATCAAGTATATTGAATTATTGGAGTTCCTTTTTCTGATCTTGGGGTTTCATCATAAACCCCAATGGATTAGAAAGAGGAACTCTGTTTGTTATTGCCTAAATAGCATAAGGCTGCTCAGACTGTATACTTTCCACTTGCCCTTAATCACCCAAGCCTATGGCACGAGAATTGCATATTGTTATGAACAATAGGAAAGGACATTCTTTTGCATCGATTTATTTACTGGGGGAGTGAGTTTTAATGCGCATCACAGAGCATCCAATTTTAGAATTCCTGCGTGGGGAAGAAATCTCTTTCTTCTACAATGGGCAGGAACTTAAGGGCTTTGAGGGTGAAACTATCGCTGCTGCACTTCATGCAGCAGGAGTTAAAGTTTTAGGCCACAGTCATACCATGCACAGGCCCCGTGGCCTCTTCTGTGCTATTGGAAATTGTTCTTCATGTCTTATGGTTGTCGATGGAGAACCAAATGTCAGAATTTGTGTTGAAAAGTTAAAGCCAGGCATGAGGGTAGAAACTCAACAAGGAAAGGGGAGCCTAAAGTGAAAGAGATTGAGGTTCTCATTATTGGCGGTGGTCCGGCAGGTCTAAGTGCAGCCTCAGCCGCTGCAAATCTAGGTGCCAGTGTCCTTGTCCTGGAACGAGATGAATTGCCTGGTGGTCAACTGGTGAAGCAGACCCATAAATTCTTCGGTTCGAAGAAGCAATATGCCGGGGATCGGGGTTTCCAGATCGGAAATTTACTTATTGAACAATGTAAGACTAGTGCCAAGGTCGAAGTCTGGACTAACACTACGGCTCTTGGAATCTATGAAGATGGTGTAGTAACTGCAGAATCTCAGGATGAGCACGTAAAGATTAAACCTAAGAAAATAATTGTTGCTACCGGCGCATCTGAAAAGATGATCGTTTTCCCTAATAATGATCTCCCAGGTATTTATGGAGCGGGTGCTGTACAAACCCTAATGAATGTACATGGTATTGTTCCCGGTCAACGGGTGCTGATGATTGGTGCCGGAAATATCGGCCTGATCGTTTCTTATCAGTTAATGCAAGCGGGAGTGGAAATTGCTGCCATCATTGAAGCTGCTCCTGCAATAGGTGGATATCTGGTTCATGCTTCTAAGATTCGCCGGGCCGGGGTGCCCATTTTGACCTCCCACACAATCACTGAAGCTTATGGCCAAGAAAGCGTTGAAGGTGCTGTCATCTGTAAGCTTGACGAGAACTGGCAACCGATACAAGGAACTGAACAAGACCTTAAAGTGGATGTAATCTGTTTAGCTGTTGGGTTAAGCCCCTTAACTGAACTATGCTTTCAAGCGGATTGCCGGATGAAATATGTGCCGGAGCTTTCCGGACATGTGCCTATTAGGGATGAATACTTAGAAACCACTCGTCCCGGGCTTTATGTAGCCGGGGATGTAAGTGGAGTAGAGGAAGCAAGTTCCGCTATGGTAGAGGGTCGCTTAGCTGGCATTAGTGCTGCCTATAGTTTAGGATATGGTCTTGAAGCTGCGCCAAAGCTTCAAGAAGAAGCTCTTGCCGAGTTGAATGAACTCCGTTCCGGCCCGGCGGGACATAAGACAATGAAAGGGATTATGAAACTGATGGACAAGGGGGAAGTAGTATGCTAAACAAGACCGGAATTCCTACAGCAGAAGATGTCAAAAAGGTTTCCCCTTCCCCAGATAGGCTGAAAAAAGGTCCCGTAGCCATCATTGAATGCTTCCAAGAGATTCCCTGTAACCCTTGTACAGAGGCCTGCAAACAAGGTGCCATTCAGCCCATGGAAGATATCAATAACCTGCCAAAACTTGATTTTGAGATATGTAATGGCTGTGGTGTTTGCTTAAGTCGCTGCCCGGGGTTAGCTATTTTTATTGTGGATGGCTCCTATAGTGATAGAGAGGCCGTTGTCAGAATTCCTTATGAATACTTGCCGGTGCCCAAGGTTGGCGATAAAGTTACCGGGTTAAACCGTTCCGGTGAGGAACTTGGTGTCTTTGAAATAATTAAAGTTCAATCAGGTGGTCAGAAAAATAAGACCTACACTCTGTGGCTAGTTGTACCTCAAGATCTGGCCATGGATGTGCGCAGTATTCGTTTGGGAGGGTTAAGACATGCAATCTAAGGAGACGATTGTCTGCCGATGTGAAGATATCACCCTTGATGAAATAAAAACCTTAATTGAGCAAGGTTACCGTACGATTGATGAAATTAAACGCGTAATTCGCGCAGGTATGGGCCCTTGCCAGGGACGTACTTGTCGAATGCTGATTGCTCAAGAATTGGCGAAATATTATAAAGTGCCTGTAGGCGAAGTTTTAATGCCTACCTTTCGGCCTACTGTGAAACCGGTGAAACTAGGAACCTTTGCGAGGGGTGAATAAATTGCAAAAAAATGCTAATGTGGTGATTATTGGGGGCGGGATTATCGGCTGCTCCGTGGCCTATGAATTGGCTATCCGTGGAGTTAAGGACATTGTAGTGATTGAAAAGAACTACCTTTCCTCCGGAGCAACCGGACGTTGCGGCGCCGGTGTTCGTCAGCAATGGGGAACAGAAACCAATGCTATTTTAGCCCGTGACAGTGTGAAACGATTTGAGGGTATGAATGAAGAGCTGGAATATGACAAAGACATTGAATTTAAGCAAGGCGGCTATTTAATGGTCTCCTATACCCCAGAGGAATGGAATCAATACAAAAAAAATGTGGCTGTACAACATAGCCTGGGAATTCCTACCAAAATGATAACTCCGCAAGAAGCTTTGGAAATCGTCCCCCATTTAAACCTTAATGGCTTAATCGGGGCTACCTTCTGCCAGTCTGATGGTCATGCCAACCCCTTTCATGTTGTAGATGCTTATTATAAAGCTGCCAAACGCCTGGGAGTAAAATTTGAGACTTATACAACCGTCACCGGGATTACCCTGGAAAAGGGCAAAGTTACTTCTGTGCAGACCACTAGGGGAGATATTAATACATCTTTGGTGATTAATGCCTGTGGTTATGCAGCGGGGACTATCTGCAAAATGGTTGATTTTGATTTACCGCTCTATCCCCAGCGGCATCAGGCTCTGGTCACAGAACCTGTAGAGCCTTGTCAAGGGCCGATGGTCATTTCTCTTCACTATCGTCTATACTGTCAACAGACTCCTCACGGCAGTTTCATTATGGGAGTAGGAGATCCCAATGAGCCTAAAGACTTTAACATAAATTCCAGTTGGGAGTTTCTAGAGGATGTGGCTCGTCAGGCTACTACGGTATTACCCTTATTGAAGAACCTGCGAGTTGTCCGTCAGTGGTCGGGTCTATATGATATGAGTCCGGATGCCAATCCTATTTTAGATAAAGTTCCGGGGGCTGAAGGAATGTGGGTAGCTGCCGGTTTCAGTGGACATGGTTTCATGGTTGCCCCTCAAACTGCTGTTCTTCTAGTCCAGAAGATACTGGAACAGGAATGCTTTATGCCCATTGAACGTTTTAGTCTGAATCGCTTCAGCGGGGGAAACCTCGTGCTTGAATCGGCAGTGGTCTAAGGGTGTGGGGGAAGGATCTTTTTAATACCTTTTATAATGCAAGAGTTAGTAGTGTTTCTTAAGAATTAAGAGGGGGAATTTTGATGAATAACGCCTATTTTCAAATTAAACTTCCGGAGAATGAACCAATCAAAGAATATCTGCCGGGTTCCCCGGAACGAATTGCCTTAAAGGCAGAGCTGGAGAGACAATTAGTTAACCCCATCGAAGTACCGATAATTATTGGCGGGAAAGAGATTCGTACCGGGAATAAGGAAAAAATGATTTGCCCTCATGATCACCAAAAAGTACTGGGCGAATACTATGTGGCCGGTGAAAAAGAACTCTTAATGGCCATTGAAGCAGCCGAAGTAGCCAAAGCAGAATGGGAAAACATGCCTTGGGAGCATAGGGCTACAATTTTCTTAAAGGCTGCAGACTTACTGACCGGAAAATACAGAGCAAAAATGTCAGCTTCCTGTATGCTTGGACAAAGCAAAAATGCCTTTCAAGCGGAAATTGATGTCATCTGTGAATTAGCGGACTTCCTGCGCTTTAACACCTACTACGTTCAAGAGATCTATAAACAGCAGCCGAACAACTCAAGTGGAATTTGGAACCGGGTAGAGTATCGGGCTCTGGATGGTTTTGTTGCGGCAATCACGCCCTTCAACTTTACAGCTATCGGCGGCAACCTGGCTACTTGCCCGGCTATGGCAGGGAACACTGTGTTATGGAAACCCTCCTCAACATCTGTGCTCTCAAATTACTACGTCATGCAAATCCTGATTGAAGCAGGGTTACCTGCCGGCGTGATCAATTTTGTTCCCTGCCGAGGAGTTGACTTCGGTAAGGTAGTGGTTAATCATCCGAAGATGGCCGGCTTCCATTTCACAGGCTCTACGGATGTGTTTAATAAGATTTGGAATCAGGTCGGTGGAAATATCAGCAACTATGTAACCTATCCGCGTTTAGTGGGAGAGACCGGTGGTAAAGACTTTATCTTTGCCCATGAATCAGCAGATGTTGAAGCTCTTACTTGCTCAATCATTCTGGGGGCCTTCGAATATCAAGGACAAAAGTGTTCTGCTGCCTCCCGGGCCTACATTCCTGAAAGTCTTTGGGGGGATGTCAAGAAACGTCTTGAAGAAGAGATTGGCAAGCTGAAAATGGGAGATGTCCGTGATTTCACGAATCTAGTCAATGCGGTTATCGATCACAAGTCCTTTAACAACATAAAAGGGTATCTCGATTACGTCAAGGAATCCAGTGATGCAGAAATCATCATAGGTGGCAAATGCGATGACAGTGTGGGATATTTTGTTGAGCCAACGATTATTTTGGCAAAAACCCCAAAATTCAAGACCATGGTAGAAGAAATCTTTGGACCGGTTTTAACGATTTATGTCTATCCCAATGACCAATTAGAAGAGACCTTAGAGTTATGTGACACCTCAACCAGCTATGCTTTGACGGGTTCGATCTTCGCCCAGGACAGAGCTGCTATTATCAAGATGTCCAGGGCCTTAGATCATGCGGCAGGGAATTTCTATATTAACGATAAACCGACGGGGGCAGTTGTTGGTCAACAACCTTTTGGGGGAAGTCGTGGTTCGGGAACCAATGATAAAGCCGGCAGTGCCATAAATCTATATCGTTGGATGAGTCAACGTACAATTAAAGAGACATTTGTTCCCCGGACAGTTGTTAGCTATCCTTACATGAGAGAAAATTAATTTTACGAGTATAACAAAAGCTGATAAGAAAGAAGGATCTGTAAATGACTGAATTAAGTCGCAGATCCTTCTTGGTATTTAGGGGATGTTTCTTGAATCAGCTTGTTCATTGGGATTGTCTCAGCGGGAGTGAATTTGCCAAGACCTCTTTCTAAATAGGAACACTAAGGTTGAAAGTAGGGAGTTTGTTAGAGAGGAACCAAGTGGTATGTGTAGAATAATAAATAAGGCTATACTTTAATAACGATGAGTTTCTAGGTAGGAGTGTATGAATTTGCTTAATGGCAGGATCTTTAATATTATGAAGTACTCCATTCATGATGGCCCGGGCATTAGAACGACCGTTTTTTTAAAGGGATGTCCTCTTCAGTGTCAGTGGTGTCATAATCCTGAGGGTCAGAGATTTGATCAAGAGTTAATTTATCGACCGGATAAGTGTATCGGCTGTGGGCAATGTTTGAGCATTTGTCCCAGTAAAGCCGTTGAGAATAATGAAGGCCAACTACACTATTTCAAAGATAAGTGCTTGGCCTGTGGAGAATGTTGCAATGTTTGTCACACCGGGGCAAGGGAACTAGCTGCCAAAGCTATGTCCCTTCAAGATGTAATGACTGAAATCGAGAAAGATTTAATTTTCTACGACGAATCCGGGGGAGGAGTAACCTTTTCCGGTGGTGAAGCGTTAATACAGGCTGACTTTCTGATAGAGATACTTAAAGAGTGTCGGAAGAAAGAAATTCATACAGCAGTAGAAACAGCCGGATTTGTAAAAATTGAGACGTTGAAAATAATTAGTCCTTACGTGGATCTCTTTCTTTACGATTTAAAACTGATGGACAGCAGTAAGCACAGGAACTTCACCGGGGTTCCTAACGAACAAATTTTAGACAATCTGCGTTGGCTTTGCGAGAATCATTCACAAGTAATTGTTCGGGTTGCTATTATTCCCGGAATCAATGACGATGAAGATAATCTCCATCAAATCGGGGAATTCGTTTCAGGGCTAAAACGTGTCAAGGAAATTCATTGTTTACCTTACCATAAAGCAGGAGTAGATAAGTATCTGAGACTTGGACGGGAGTATGGTTTGTCAGGTCTCAATTCTCCCAATGATGAAAGAATGTCCGAAATTGCTCAGAAGTTGGAGCAGTTCGGAATAAAGGTCAAAATTGGGGGATGATCATTTATAGTTAGTGAAATTGAAGAGCTAGATTTTGAATTTGCTAATTTGATCATTTAGTTCTTGAGCCATAGAGGCTAACTCCCCTGCTGGTAGTTAGCGGAAAAAATTGTCCTGTGTATATCGTTAAGTATGAAGTGTTTGCGGTATAATCAACAATAGAATGGTCATTGACCATAAACTCAGCTAGAGGAGAGGACGAAGTATGAATCAGAGAGTGACAAAACTAAGAGAACAAAGCTTAGAAACCGAAGCATTTATTTCTGCTGAAAGAGCAGAGTTAATCACTGAATACTATCGTTCGGCAGGTAATAAATCGGTTCCAGTGCAAAGGGCCTTAGCATTCAAATATTTACTGGAGCATAAAGAGATTTGCATTAATGAAGATGAGTTAATCGTCGGAGAAAGAGGGCCTGCGCCTAAGGCTACATATACATATCCTGAACTCTGCTGTCATAGTCTGGAGGATCTGGATATTCTGAATTCCCGGCCAAAAATATCCTTTAAAGTCAGCCCGGAAGTTCGAAAAGCCTATGAAGAGCGAATCATCTCTTATTGGCAAAATAACTCTATGCGGGATCTGATTTTTGAGGAAATGTCTGAGGATTGGAAGGCTTCCTATGATGCTGGGATATTCACAGAGTTCATGGAGCAAAGAGCTCCGGGGCACACAGTACTTGATGATAAAATCTATCACTTAGGATTTAGGGATTTTATCGCTAAAATAGATGACCACTTGAGTAGGCTTGATTTCTTAAATGATACTGAAGCATACAATAAGCAAGAAGAACTCAAAGCCATGAGGATCTGTGCTCAGGCCATTATCTCCTTTGCAGAACGACACGCGGAAAAAGCACTGGAACTGGCCAGCAGTGAGGCTAACCCCTTGCGAAAAAAAGAGTTAGAGAGAATTGCCGAGGTTTGCTCTCACGTTCCAGCCAATGCCCCACGGGATTTCTGGGAAGCTTTGCAAGCCTATTGGTTTGTCCATTTAGGAGTTATTACAGAACTTAATACCTGGGATGCCTTTAGTCCGGGACGGCTGGATCAACATTTATTTCCCTTCTACCAAAAAGGTATCGATGAAGGGACTTTGAATGAGGAACAGGCTCGAGAACTGCTGCAATGCTTTTGGGTGAAGTTTAATAACCAACCGGCTCCTCCTAAAGTAGGAGTTACTGCAGCGGAAAGTGGAACCTATACGGATTTTGCCAATATCAACAGCGGAGGTCTTAAAGCTGATGGATCAAACGGTGTCAACGATGTAACCTATCTGGTCTTGGATGTCATTGATGAAATGCGCCTCTTACAACCCAGCTCGAACATCCAGTTAAGTAAGAAGAATCCAGATCGTTTCTTGAAGCGGGCTGCTCGAATTATCCGTAAAGGTTGGGGTCAACCATCAGTGTTCAATGCCGATACTGTGGTAGAAGAACTTTTACGCCAGGGAAAACTTATCGAGGATGCCCGACAAGGTGGAACCAGTGGCTGCGTGGAGACGGGGGCCTTTGGTAAAGAAAGTTATATTCTTACCGGGTATTTCAATTTGCCTAAAATTTTTGAATTAGTCTTACATAATGGATTAGATCCCAGAACGGGTAAACAATTGGGTGTAGAAACCGGAGATCCCAGGTCTTTCAAGGGATTCGAAGAGTTATTCGCAGCCTTTAAGAAACAGCTGCATTATTTTATGGACATCAAGGTTAAAGGAAGCAATATTATTGAAAGACTTTATGCCACTTACATGCCGTCGCCTTTTCTTTCACTGTTAATTGATGATTGTATAGCCAAGGGAAAGGATTATAATGACGGGGGTGCTCGCTATAATACCAACTATGTACAGGGAGTGGGTTTAGGGAGCTTGACAGATATCTTAGCAGGTATAAAATATCATGTCTTCGACCAGAAAAATCTTACCATTGATCAGCTGCTTGACGCGCTTAACGCCAATTTCTTAGGACATGAAGCAGTGCGGCAGCTTCTGGTTAACAAGACCCCTCACTTTGGCAATGATCAGGACTATGCTGATGATGTAATGGTGGATATTTTTAATGCTTACTATAGTGAAGTCAATGGCAGGCCCAATACCAAGGGGGGCTTTTATCGGATCAATATGCTGCCGACCACTTGCCATGTTTATTTTGGTTCGGTAATTGGTGCTTCTGCGGAAGGTCGTAGATCTGGGGAACCTCTTTCGGAAGGAATCTCCCCCGTTCAGGGAATGGATCTGATGGGGCCAACAGCGGTGATTAAATCCGCGGCTAAACTGGATCATGCTCGAACCGGAGGTACCCTGTTAAACCTCAAGTTCACTCCTCAGGTTCTTGAGGGAGAAGAGGGGCTGGGCAAATTAGCTCAGTTGGTGCGCTCGTATTTCAAATTAGGCGGTCATCATATCCAATTTAACGTAGTCAGTGCTAAGACCTTGCGGGCTGCCCAAGCTGAACCGGAAAAATATCGAGATCTGATTGTCCGAGTGGCGGGGTACAGTGATTATTTCTGCGATTTGAGCGAGGCTTTGCAGGAAGAGATTATTACCCGGACAGAACACACCGGATTTTAGTGTGAACTAGGCAATAAGTACATGCTGCCTTTGTTAAGCAGTTTTTCTGAAAATTAATAATTTCTTTAGTCCAATCTAACAATACAGTCTCTTAAGGCCGGTTTCCTCGAAAATGAGGAAACCGGCGTTTTGTTTTGCCGTAACTATTTTGTAACTATTATTAATTTCTTTGTAACTAACCTTTGAGTTATTTAGTGTATTGTAAAAGCATAGCGAATAAACGGTTTTATTAAGCTGGGGACAAGAGGTAGAGAGAGGAAGAGCGAACTATGTCCAAAATGAAAATTATTGGAAGCATCACATTTATGACTTGCTTTTTGTCCTTTAGTTTTATCTGGTTAGAAGGATTTCCTGGCTGGAGTAAAGCTACTCAAACAGTGGCTCGTCATTACGATACCCAAGTACTGAATCAAGTCAAGCCAACTTCGTCTGCGGATTCAATTGATAACAATAATTCTAAGCCATCACCCGCGTCCCCTGCTTTGGTTTCTGAAATTTCAGCGCAAAAGGACTATCCTGATCAATCAACTCTGTCCCAACCAAAGGATAATCCCCCTGAAGAGAAAATTTCTCAACCAGAGCAAAGTGATCCTCCGTTGTCTGAGCCTGACTTGGGAAAGCAAGAGCCTGAGATGTGGCCTGAAGAATCTCAAGTTCCAGCAGAGTCTTCAGGATCGTCAATAGAACCGCCTATCAAATCTGAACCTGTATCAGAATCAGAATTAAATCCGAACATAACCATTGCAGGCACAGTTAAAGATGAATTATCTCCCTCTCCCCAACCCGGCCCGCCAGATACTCCGGTTCATCCCTACTACGATGAATTAGGGAACCCGCCGACTGCTCCTGGTCTGGCTATGCGCCAACGGAAATTTATACCTGAGAAGGGAAAAGTGGCTTATTTGACCTTTGACGATGGCCCTTACCCCAGTTCAACCTCTAAAATTTTGGAGATTTTAGCTGAGGAAAACGTCAAAGCGACCTTTTTTGCTATCGGCAAGCAAGTGGAGCTCTATCCGGATTTGCTGAAGGCCGAGTATGAGCAAGGTCATGGGATTGGCAACCATACTTATTCTCATAACATGAAAGAAATCTATAAGACTCCCAAGGATTTTCTGGCTGATGTGAAGAAAGCTGAGGAAATAATCTACCAGACCATAGGTATTCGTCCACAATTAATTCGTGCTCCGGGAGGCACAATAGGGCATTTCAATATAAGCTATTTCAATGCTATAGACGCAGAGGGTTATTTGATGGAGGACTGGAATGTTGATCCGGGGGACTCAAAGGCCCAACAAGTCCCTAAAAATCAGTTAGTTCAGCTTGTCGAGCAGCAAATCCAAGGGAAAACACGAGTAGTAGTTCTTTTACATGATCTTGTTGGTAAGGACACAACCATTGACGCTTTACCAGAGATTATTAGGATGTTGAGAAAGCAAGGTTTTTCCTTCGAAGTGTTAAGTCCTAATGTTATGCCCATAATCTTTTCCGGAGGTTTAATGAAGAATTAATTTACCTCGGGGTCAAAAAAAGCGCTTATTCAAAGACAAATAGTTTAAAATAGATGTGCGGGATCTTTATCCTGTAATAGTCGTACACGGAGTGGTTAGATGAAGGATAAAAAAGTAAAGGTATTAGTCGTTGAAGATGAGGAATCAATCCGACGTTTTATTACCCTTAATCTCAGCGCAGCCGGTTATTTAGTGGAGCACACTGCTTCCGGAGAGGAAGCTCTTAAGATGTTGAAAATCTTTGACCCCCAAGTAGTTGTACTCGATCTCATGCTTCCAGGTATCAGCGGGCTGGAAGTCTGTCAAAAAATTCGCGAGACTATGCAAGAGACTTTTGTAATTATGCTGACTGCAAAGGGTCAGGATACGGATAAAATCCTTGGTTTAGAATTAGGCGCTGATGACTATATGGTTAAGCCCTTTAACCCTTTAGAATTGATAGCTCGGGTAAAGGCTATTTTGCGCAGAGGCCTTAGATATAAAGAGCCTAGAGAGATTTATAATTGTCGGGAATTGCGCTTAAATATTACTGCCAACAAATTATTTAAAAGTAAGCAGGAGATTGAGCTGACTCCTATTGAGTTTTCACTCTTAAAAATATTCATGGAGAATCCGGGGAGAGCACTCAAACGGGAAGAAATGCTGAATACTGTTTGGGGTGATGATTACTTTGGGGATACTAAGACGTTGGATGTCCATATTAGGCGTTTGCGGGAAAAGATTGAGGACAACCCTTCCCAACCTGAATATATTAAGACAGTTTGGGGCTCGGGCTATCGATGGCAGCAGGACTCTTAAGATGAAAGGGATTAGAGCAAGACTGACCGCCAATTTTATGATTATTATTATCATTACTGTGACAATTCTCGAGGTGCTCTTGATTTATACAGTTCGGCAAAACTATTATGGAAGTCTTGAGGGAAGCCTCACAAATCAGATTAAGATTTCCTCTGATTTGTATGCCAAGTATTTCTCAGACACCTCCCTTCAGGAAAATGTACTCTACAATGTAGACGCTTTCTGGAACCAGAGTAATGCTGAAGTGGAAATTGTGGATCAGAATGGCAATATAGTTATGGACTCCTTAGGAGTAATCCCAGCGGGAAATGTGGCAATTAATGATATCCAGGATGCGTTAAACGGAAAAATAGGAAAGTGGATAGGCAAACTGAATGGGCAAAAGGTCATGGCAGTGTCCTACCCTTTAAAGTCTAATGATCAGATAGTGGGGGCTTTGCGCTTTATCACTTCCTTAAGTTCTGTAGATCAGGATATTAAAAATACTGCCTATATCTTTATTTCAATTGGTCTAGCTGTAATCTTTTTTGCCGGTCTGATTAGCATTTTCTTGGCCAACACCATAGTCGATCCTTTGCAAGAAGTTACTGCAGCAGCTCAAGAGATGGCAGGGGGTAATTTTCAAGCACGCACTCAAAAAAAACGTGAAGATGAGATCGGCAAGCTATCTGATACGTTAAACTATATGGCGGATGAGATTGTGAAAAAGGAACAACTTAAAAATGATTTTGTCTCATCTGTTTCTCATGAACTGCGTACTCCTTTAACCTCAATCATGGGATGGGCTATTACTCTACAAAATGAACAGTTTCAACAGAAAGAGATGCTGGCAGACGGTTTGGGGATTATTGCCAAAGAGAGTGAGCGGCTTACTTTAATGGTTGATGAACTCTTAGATTTCTCGGAGTTTGTATCCAGCCGGGTAAAACTGCAAAAAGAAGAAATCGATTTAACCGATCTTATGGAACATATTCAAAAACAATTAACTCCCAGGGCAGTCAGAGAAGATATCAATTTTAACGTTCACTATTCTCCTAATCTCCCCAGCTTTTATTCAGATATTAATCGTCTAAAACAGGTGTTTATTAACATTTTAGATAACGCCTTTAATTTTACATCTGCCGGTGGACGAGTTGATTTCTCTGCCGTTATGCAAAAGGAAAATCTATTGTTTACCATAGCTGATACCGGCTGTGGAATAGCTCTTGAGGAGCTGCCTATGGTCAAAGAGAAGTTTTACAAGGGTAAAAGCTCTCGCTCGAAAAACGGAATAGGCCTTTCAATCTGTGAGGAGCTCGTCAATCTAATGGGTGGAAATTTAGAGATTAGCAGTGTACTTAAGCAAGGGACAAAGGTGCTTATCACCTTGCCTAAAGAGGAGAAGGTCTATGCGAAGGGTGTATAAAATCTTACTTGTAATCTTTTTGCTTTTATCGTTAAATGGGTGTGCCGATCTGTCTTGGACGACAGCGGGAAAAATTGTGCCTCCGGTTCATACTATTTGTCCCTTGGAGGGACAGTGGTTAGTCATCCAGGAGATGGAAAGCGACGAAAAACTTGGAGAGGATAATCTAGGTTGGGAGGGCAAGAACATTCAATTATCAGGGAATTTTGCCTTGCTGGGTGACTATGTCTGGAACCGCCCGGAATTTAAAATAAAGAGAGTTAATTCTACTAATTATTTAGTAACCAAATATCTCAACTTACCCAATGAGCTCATGCCGGAAAACAAAGATGTAGAAGTTATTACTGTATCCTCTGAAGAGAATTTTATTGGTGAATTCATGAGAATAGATGAGCAAAGGCTGATTGCCTTTGTTCAGAGTAACGTCTTGTACCTGAAGAAGATCTCGGATCAAGTGGAAAGTGATTTAGTTTCTACTGACCAAAATGACTTTATGACTAACCAACAGAGTAATCCTGGTTCGTCAGGCGTCTTGTTAGGGCTCAAACTGCCAAAAGAATCAAATGTTGCCGATCATGAAGCAAAAGGCGAATTCACCTATCAGACTCTCTGGCTGGCCATCGATCATATGAAGCTGCAGCCTATATTAAAAGGAAACAATATTTTCTTCCCGCGCAGCAGCGGCTTTTGGGAACTTCAGATCCGTCCGGAGCTGGATGAACTAAGCCTGGAAGAGGGGTTATCTGCCCATGATGTCTCGACAAAGATCTTAGATTCCCAACTAAAGACTATGATTAGCCGGGGAGAGGCAAAGAAAAGTTCAGGCAAAAAGGTGATTGAGTATGTGGGAAATGACTTTGTCGTTGTGGAAAACAATCTGGGGGTGAATCATCTGCAGGTGCTGCCCGTGGATAAAATCTCAACCTCTGAGGGAATCAAGGTGTCTGACCTTTTGGGAGACAACGGATCAGCTGCCTATAGCAATGCACGGGCCCAAGCCCGCCGGTCTCTCTATAAAAACCCAAATATCAAATCAATTGATGACTTGGGTGTCGAACAGAATTTTGGGCTGATCCGAAAAAATGGGCATTGGTATCTGAGAGGCAGAATTAATTATTATTTACAAAATTCAAGTGAGCCTAGGTATCTGGATTTTAATGTGAATGTAGTTCCCCCTGGGAAATTGATTATGTATGACACTCTCTGTCTCAGCTGGCAGTATATTAAAGACAAGGTTCCCGATGCAGTTGATGCCTTTACATCCCCTAATCGGGATATGGCTCTGGTGGTGACCAAGACTAAGCTGTTAGCTTTTTCAATCACTTCCGGTCAACTGGTTAATGAACCTTTGGCAAAAATTGATCTCCCGGCCGGGGCTTCCGTCATAATGGCTGAGTGGGCAACAGATTTTTACGTGGATAATTGGGAAAAGGCGTTTCTGGCCAATGGGGCTGAAGTGATGGAAGATGATGACAAATTTGAGAGGGAATAATATCAATTGTAAAATAATTATTAATAGAGTAGAATATTAATTAACAATTATTTCAGAAAACTAGCCTTGGAATAACATAATATGTCACTAATCATAGATAAGATGGAAGAAAGAAGGTCATAGAATCGATAGCATATGGTGTTAAGTTAAAGTTGAAATCCCTATAATCAAATTCATCTTCAATTATAGTAGGTAAGAGCTTTACTATTCCGTGTTACTATACTTGTGCAAATTTAGTGTAGAGGAGGGGGAAACTGATGAAACGGCAAATTACTAAAGCGAACTTCTCCTTAATCAGTAAGGAACTAGGTTACTTTGAAAGTTCCGGCTTAATCACAGAGGAACAAAGGCTTGGAATATTAGAGACTTATGATGTCAAAAGCGGCCCAAACTTTATTCGAGTAGTAGTTACTATTGGTGCTATTTTGGTGGGCTTGGGAATATTGAGTTTTATTGCCAGCAATTGGGATGGGATCAGTCATTTATCCAAGCTGTTGATTATCTTCGGAGTTTTCTGTGGAGTCAACCTGGCAGGATATAGGCTCTCTGAGAATAATCCTAGAACGGGCAGGAGTTTGATTTACTTAGGTACACTTGTCTATGGAGCAGGCATCTTTCTGATTGGCCAGATGTACAATTTTGGCGGGGAATTTCCCACGGCGTTTTTGCTCTGGTCGCTAGGTGTCCTGCCCATGGCGATCCAGCAAAAGGATAAGTATCTAATGCTATTTGTTAACTCTCTTTTTATGGTCTACTTGCTCGGATCGTTTGATCAAGGCTTTCCTTATGCTGGCTGGTTCGGGGTTCCAATTGTGTATCTTGCTTTCAACTACTTTGATAAATTTAGATTGTTATTATTTGTTGCTAATTTAACAAGCTTAAGCTTCATTTTTCGAATTGCCTTAAGCTATGACCTGGATGGTTTATATGTCGCTGCACTCTTTTTCTGCATAGGTCTTCTGATGTACGGGGTAAAGCACACCTTTGAGCAGGATGTTTTTCGAGTTCAGGGTAATATTCTTTTTGGGGTAACCGGTGTGATTTTAACGATCCCTGAGTTATGGAATGTTTTGGTTTATGCCCAATCGGCCCGTCTGGTAAGTATCCTTTTTGCCTTGGCTTTTGTGACACTGCTGTTTTTCTTAATCCGCAAGGGTAGTCTGATTAGTTTAGTCTTTGTATGTGTTACGATCTTCAGGTATTATACAGATACCTTTGCGTTTTTACCGAAATCCATGTTTTTTATTGTCGGAGGTCTGCTCTTACTAGCCTTTGGTTTCTATTTTGAACGGATGAAAACAAAAGGGGGTACTTTGGCATGACTAAACGGAAAACTTTCCTTCTTGCTGTAGCGATCCCTCTGTTCATCCTCTTAGCTATGACTATTAAACCTCAAGCAACTGTTCTCTTCGGGCAAGAGATTGTTCTGGAAACTAAGGCTTACGACCCGACAGATCTCTTTCGAGGAGACTATGTGGCCATTAATTTTGCTATCTCTGATGTTCCAACGTCTAAAGTTTCCTTACCAGTCGATAAGGTCTATAATAAAACCCTTTATGTCAACCTTAAACAAGAGGGTAGGTATTATGTGGTTGACCAGGTCAGTGAATCAAAACCCAAACAAGGAGTTTACCTGAAAGGCAAATTTCAGGGTTCCTTCAATGAGATGAATTCATATCGTGTGAACTACAGCCTGGATAGGTATTTTCTGGAACAAGGCAGTGGTAAGGAGCTTGAGCTGGAATCCTTTAAGGGAGGGCTTGAGGGAAGGGTAAAGGTGCTCGGCGGTTATGGGGTTTTGACGGGAATCGCACCGCGTTAAGAAATGACGAGATAAAAAGGACTGCTGCCAAAAATTTGGCGGCAGTCCTTTTTGAATACTGTATTATCTTTCCAAAAGTCTAGACATTTTAGTATTACTGTAATATATTTCATATAACTAAATTATTATAGGAATTAGAGGGATTTTATGGAGAATATTTATGAGCGAATTCGGAGCCTGCGTGTCAGCATGAATATGACACTTAAAGATTTAAGTGAAAAAACGGGGCTTTCCGTAAGTTTTCTTTCTCAAGTAGAACGAGGAAACAGCTCACTGGCTATCACATCCCTGCAAAAGATTGCGGATGTATTTAAAGTTTCGATGTCCTCTTTTTTTGAAAATACCGTCACTAACAGCTTTTTTACACCTGTTGAGGAGCGCAAGCCTTTTCAGATTGAACGATCAAATTCGATCTTTACCCGCTTAGGAGGTAACTTTTCCGGCAAGGTTTTGGAGCCGATTCATATAGTATTAGCCCCGCACCAAGGGCAGGAGGTTGTTTTTAATCATCCCGGTGAAGAGTTTTACTATGTGTTGAAGGGGAAAGTCCTAATGCAGGTGGGAGACAAAGAATACGAAATGAACGAAGGGGATACGATTCATTTTCCTTCCCTTTTAGATCATACCTGGCATAATCAAACGGATGAATCGGTTCATATGATTGCTGTACTTACTCCCATTATTTTTCATGAGTAATCGTGTTTATATAGGGCTATATAGGTTTAACTTAATCAAAAGGTCATAGTATATTGACTTAACTTAACTTAACTTAACTTAACTTAAAATGTTAGGAGAAAGCTCTGCATGAAAATTATTACAAACGCGAATATTAAAGCAGCTGATCGTAGTGATGTGATCATGAAAACTCTCTTCGGAGAAGACGCGCTAAAGGATGCCCAGGTGACTATGGGAACCGTGGTATTTCCTCCCGGAGCAAGGGTTCCGGCAGAAGGAGTAGGAGTGCATGCTGAGCATGAATACTCGTTTATAATGCGGGGGTCTATTTTAACCGTGAGTGGGGGTAAAGAATGCCGGGTATCTGAAGGTCAAGCATCTCTAATCCCGGCGGGTGAGGAACATTGGGCTGTAAACGATGGAGCAGAGAGCTGTGAAATAGTCTGGTTCTTAGTGAAATAATCTTAATTTCAAATTGTTGACAGTGATACAAAGATGATATCTGGAAGAATATAGAGGAGGGCACTTGAATCTATGGGTAGTTATACAGCAAGAATTCAAAAAATCCAAGCAATCATGAAATCTCAAAATACTGATTATATGGTATTTGCCCCTACGTCTCATCTTTTTTATTTAACAGGATTAAAGACCACAGCTGATGAAAGGCTGCAAGTTTTTTTAGTGCCGGCAGAGGGCAAGCCGGTAATGATCATGCCGGATATGTATCGAGAAGCAGCAGAGAACCTGGAAGAGAAGAATTTTGACTTAGCTACCTGGTCTGATGAAACAGATCCGGTGGATTTATTACTTCCCCTAATTAAGAAGGATTCAGCCATAGCAGCAATTGATGAAAGAATGTGGGCAGGACACTTCTTGAGTCTAAGAAGGGCTTTTGCTGGGTTTGAGTTCATTGGTGTCTCAAATCTAATGCGGGAAATCAGAATGTTTAAAGACCAATACGAGATGAGTCAACTAGCAAAAGCCGGGGGCTTAACAGATAAGGTTATGGCGGAAGTACGGATGGTTATTCAGCCGGGAATTTCTGAAAAGGAATTAGCCTTTTTTGTGGAAGGCAAGCTGAAGGAATATGGAGCGGAAGAGCTTTCCTTCAAACCCATTGTGGCCTCAGGGCCTAACACCTCCTCTCCTCACCATTATACCGGCGAAAGAAAGTTACAGATGGGGGATTTAGTGGTATTAGATTTTGGAGGACTCTTCCAAGGATACTGCTCAGATATGACTCGAACTTTTTCTGTGGGCAAGGCCTCTGCAGAGGTCAAGAAAGTGTTTAATGCTGTAAAGGATGCCAACGAAGCCGGCTTTTTGGCGGTTCAGAAAGGGATTGCCTGTGAGAAAGTCGATGAGGCTGCTCGGGAAGTCATTTCTCGAGCCGGATATGGAGAATACTTTATTCACAGGACCGGACATGGCATAGGGCTGGATATCCACGAAGATCCGTATATAGTTAAGGGCAATCAAGAAATCCTCAAGACAGGTATGACGTTCAGTATTGAACCGGGTATTTATTTACCGGGCAAATATGGGGTTCGTATTGAAGATATTGTTGGACTAACGGAAAACGGGCCGGTGCGCTTTAATAATTTTCCTCGAGAAATTATCGAGACCTAAGAACCTTATGTTCTAATGGTCAGAAGTTTAACTTTCAAGTTCATCTTTCGTTGAATGAGTTCACTAATTTCAGAAACCTAAGATAAGATAAATCTTTATGGAGACATGAATATGAGTGATGATATCGGACAGGACGATTTACTAAGAATTAATAATTTAAATGTGCAATTTAGAACTTCAGAAGGTGTGTTTAGGGCTGTTCGAGATGTGAGTATTTCAGTACGGTCAGGTGAAACTTTGGGCATTGTTGGGGAGAGTGGAAGCGGCAAAAGCGTTACCGCTCTATCAATTATGAACCTAGTACCTAATCCCCCTGGAGAGACATCGGGAGAGATAATTTTCAACCAGCAAGACCTCAGGGAATTATCGGCTGAAGAAGTTCGCAAGATCCGAGGGAATGAGATAGCCATGATATTTCAGGAACCTATGACCTCTTTAAACCCTATTCACACTTGTGGCAAACAGATCATGGAACCCCTCTTGCTGCATAAAGGCTTTAGCAAAAAAGAAGCCAAGGCTCGCGCCTTGGAACTCTTGACGATGGTGGGTATTCCAATTCCGGAGCAAAGGTTTAAAGAGTACCCTCATCAATTATCAGGTGGAATGCGGCAGAGGGTCATGATCGCCATGGCTCTGGCCTGTCGACCTAAACTGCTTTTGGCGGATGAACCAACAACAGCTCTAGATGTCACCATTCAGGCTCAAATTATGGAGTTGTTGAAAAATCTACGCCAGGAAATTGACTCGGCCATTATCATGATTACCCACGATTTGGGGATAATTACGGAAATGTGTGACCGTGTTGTCGTCATGTATGCCGGTCAGGTGGTAGAGTCCGGCCCCCTTAAAGAATTGATCAGAGAGCCTCTGCATCCCTATACCGAGGGACTATTAAGGTCTATTCCGACCATAACCAGAGAAAAGCTGCGCTTACATACCATTGAAGGCACAGTACCCAGCCCCTTTGAAATGCCCTTCGGGTGCAGTTTTCAACCCAGGTGTAACTATTCAACCTCGATTTGCTCAGAGAAGGCTCCTGATTTGATCCATGTATCCCCAGACCGGGCTGTCAGATGCTGGCGTCAGGTCAATGAATTAGGCCAAGACTAGGAGAGTGGAACATGGAAGATAATGTGCTTGTGCAGGTGCAGAATTTAAAAATGTATTTTCAGAGCGAAAGCAGCTTTTCTTTCAATAAAAAGTATATTAAAGCCGTGGATGACGTTTCATTTGAATTGTTTAAAGGGGAAACCTTTGGTTTAGTGGGAGAATCCGGGTGCGGCAAAAGTACTCTCGGACGCACTATACTTGGACTTTATAAACCAAATGCCGGCAAGGTGATTTTTGAGGGAGAGGACATAGTCTCCTTGAAAAATAACAGGATGAAGGACATGCGAAAGAAGATGCAGCTGATTTTTCAGGATCCCAGCGCATCCTTAAATCCCCGAAAGACCATTGAGGACATTTTAAATGAACCTTTTCACATTCATAAAGTAGGCTCAAAGGTTGAGCGAAAGGCTAAAATCAAAGAATTGATGAATCGGGTAGGATTATCTGAGTACCACTTGAGCCGTTATCCCCATGAAATGTCGGGGGGGCAAAAGCAAAGGGTGGGGATTGCCAGGGCTTTAACCTTGAACCCTAAGCTGATTATTTGCGATGAGCCAGTCTCTGCTTTAGATGTTTCGATTCAAGCGCAGGTTATTAATTTATTGGAAGATCTCCAAAAAGAGTATGACCTGACCTACTTATTTATCTCCCATAACCTAAGCGTGGTTCATCATATCTGCAATCGGGTTGGAGTCATGTACCTAGGAAAACTTGTTGAAACCGGCAGTCATGCGGATATCTATCATAACACTCAACATCCCTATGCCAAAGCTTTGATCTCGGCAATTCCTAATACTGATCCGGATCAGCAAAAAGAACGGATCTTGTTAAAAGGGGATGTGCCAAGTCCTGCTAATCCTCCATCTGGGTGTCGCTTTCACACTCGGTGCCCTGAGGTGACAGACTTATGTAGTCAAGCTGAGCCTCTGCTAAAGGAGGTGTTTCCGGGTCATTTTGTAGCTTGCCATGGAGTTGAATAATCAAAAGGAGGGATATTCGAACTTTAATGTTACTGGTACTTACTTGAAGTTGATGGTTGTTATCCAAACTATGATTTGAAAGGGGAGGAAAAATAGTGAGAAAGAACCTTAGAGTTTTGGTCGCTCTACTGACCTGTGTGTTGCTTTTTGTTGTAGGATGTGGCGTCAGTAAGGATGCTGCAACTAAGCCTGAAGGCTCGGATGGTGCCAAACAGTTGATAATGGCCCTGGATCCAGATTATGAAACCTTTGATCCGGGTCTGGCCTACGAGGTATACGCTTTACTAGTCCTGCATCCCGTTTATGATACCTTGATGCAGTTTGAGGATAATCTGGATGCCCCTATTGATGGTATTGCGGAAAGCCATGAGGTCAGCAAGGATGGTCTAACCTATACCTTTAAGCTTCATAAGGGAGTAAAGTTTGCCAGCGGCAATCCTCTTTCTGCTCAAGATGTTAAGTGGAGCGTGGAGAGATCGATTAACCTAAAGGGAAATGGGGCCTTTTTAACAGATGGAATCAAATCCATCGAGACTCCGGATCCGGACACCGTTGTTTTTAACCTGAAGGAGCAAGACGCATCCTTCTTAACTAAATTGACCTATAATGCCTTTGGAGTTATTGACAGCAAATTGGCCATGGAGAATGGGGCAACCAATGCCGCAGACGCCAGCACCTCTGATAAGGCCAAACTGTGGTTTGATACCCACTCTGCCGGATCAGGTCCTTACGTGATTGAATCTTATACTCCTAAAGTGGAAGTGGTCTTAGCTCGGAATAAGAATTATTGGGGAGAAGCTCCCTATTACGATAAGGTTGTTTTAAAAGCAATTTCTGATCCCGGAACCCAATTGATGATGCTGGAAAAAGGGGATATCGATATTGCCTTTAATTTAGGACCTGAACATGTAAAGCAAATCCAAGATAAGCCGGGGATTGAAATTAAGAAAGCCCAGTCAATGACCCTAACCTTCTTATTGATGAACCGGGATCCTAAAATTGGCGGCCCGATTGCTAACCCGGATGTACAAAAGGCAATTCGCTTGGCTTTAGACTATCAAGGTATGCAGACAATAGCCGGTGAGGGTTCGATTACACCTGTAGCGCCCTTCCAAGTCGGATTTCTAGGAACTCTGCCTCCACGAGATCCCAAAACTGCTCAAGATATCGAGAAGGCGAAAGAGTTAATGAAAAAAGCCGGTTATGAAAAAGGATTTAAGACTACCTTGGAAGTAGCTACTTTGGCTGTTGAGGGTATGGATTTACCAACCTTGGCTCAAAAGATCCAGAACGATTTGCTGCAAATAGGTATTGAAACAGAAATTAAAACCTCTGATATTATGGTGGCTCTCGATCCCTATCGTAAAGGTACCCAGGCTCTGTCCCTGTGGTATTGGGGTCCTGACTATCCGGATCCGAACACCCAATTAGCGTTTTTACCCGGGAATCCAGTGGGCCTGCGTGCTAATTGGACAGCTGCAATGAATCCGCAATTAGTAGAATTGGGTAAGAAAGCTGCGGTAGAGGTAGATAAAGCTGCCCGAGTCAAGAACCTTGAAGAAATCCAGAAAATGATGGACGAAGATAGTGCCTTTAATGTCTTGCTCCAGCATGCGCGTCATTACGCAACCCGTGATAACATTAAAGGAACGGACTATATTGATCTCTACAAAATAAACTTAAAAAATGTTTCCGCAAAGTAGTAAACTCGGGGGCAGATGCATATCAGCATCTGCCTTCCCTAAAAGTTAGTTTGATTGAACAGGCCTGAGGGGGTGAATATCGTTGGGACTTCTCAAGTATATTGCAAGAAGATTGTTTTTCTTAGTTTTCCTGGTCATAGGAGTTTCGCTAGTTGTCTTTGTCATTTCTCACTCAGTGCCCAGTGACCCTGTTTTGGCCAATTTAAGTCAGAGAAATATTGATAACCCTGAAATGGTAGAGGCTTTTAAAGCCAAGTGGGGGATGGATAAACCCTTGTACACTCAATATTTTATCTATGTCGGTAATTTGGTTCAGGGTGATTTAGGTACCTCTATCAGAACTCAGCGGCCGGTACTGGATGATTTACAAGACTATTTTCCCGCCACTATTGAATTAGCGATTTTCTCAATTATTATTGCCATTATTTTCGGCATGCTGTTTGGAATTATTTCGGCCATTAAGCGCAACAGCGCAATGGATCAACTGATTAGGGGTATTTCTGTTTTAGGAGTATCTGTGCCCAGCTTTTGGTTGGGACTTATGTTCTTACTGCTGTTTTATGTACATTTTGGAATAGCTCCGGGCCCCGGGCGAATAAGCCCTTATCTGAAGCCACCCGTTGAAGTGACAAACCTTTACGTTATTGACGCTCTTTTGGCGGGAAATTGGAGTTTGGCCAGGGATGCTTTATGGCATTTGCTTTTACCCGGATTGGTCTTGGGTTCTTTTACTATGGGCTTGATCACCCGTACAACTCGTTCCAGTCTGCTGGAAGTTATGTCCTTAGATTTTATACGTACGGCTAGGGCAAAAGGTCTGACGGAAAAAATGATCATAATGCGTCATGCATTAGGAAATGCCTTAATTCCCGTTGTTACTGTCATAGGTATAGGGTTTGGCAACCTTCTGGGTGGTATGGTGTTAGTAGAAACGATATTTGCCTGGCCTGGTATCGGGCAATATGCCTATAAGGCAGCAGGAAATTTGGATTTTCCTGCTATCATCGGGGTATCAATCTTGATTTCCATTAACTATGTTGTGATTAATTTGCTCGTGGACATTCTTTATGGAATTCTTGACCCCAGAGTGAGGTATCATTAATATGCTGCTGCGAATTATGAAAAACAACTTTCTGTTTTCGATAGGGATAATTGTATGTTCTTTGTGGATTGTAATTGCTCTGGTGGCACCCTTGATTACCCCTTATAGCTATTTGGCCCAAGATCTGGCCCATCGCTTTCAAGCCCCCAGCAGTCTTCATTGGTTTGGAACGGACAGCATCGGACGAGATGTTTTTAGTCGTGTATTGATGGGCAGCCGCATCTCTCTGATTGCCGGACTGGCGACGATTATCCTGGCGTCCTTTGTTGGAATGATCTATGGCGGTATTGCCGGCTATATTGGTGGACTAACTGATGAAATCATGATGAGAATCTCAGAAATGGTCATGGCCTTTCCCGGTATTATTTTAGCTATGACTATCGCTGCTGCCTTAGGCCCCAGCCTGTATAATACTCTGTTGGCAATGGCGATCATTTGGTGGCCTAACTATGCTCGAGTAATGCGCAGTATGGTTATTGCCAACAAAGAGAATGAATATGTGGAAGCGGCCAAATCACTGGGTGCCTCCCATTTTAGAATATTTTTTAATGAGATTCTGCCCAATAGCGTGGGCCCGGTCTTAGTCTTAGCTACCCTGGATTTTGGTAATGCAATTCTTCTTTTTTCGGGTTTGAGCTTTTTAGGGTTAGGTTCTCCTCCGCCCACTCCGGAATGGGGGGCTATGGTGGCCGATGGGGTATTGAATTTTAATTATTGGTGGATTGGGACTTTTCCTGGCTTAGCGATTCTGACAATGGCTGTTGGGACGAATTTCATAGGGGACAGCTTAAGAGACTTTCTGGATCCCAGGTTGAGAAAGGAGCTTTAGCTGATTCAGTGGCAGATACGGTAGACTGTGTAAAATTAACTAGCAGCGGCATAGTTAATTTTACACACTTTATACCCTGAAAAATTAAAATTTTATATTCAATATAATAAAGAATATTTATGAAGAAATTGGGTTATTGAAGGTAAAATGAGGGAAGTTTTAAGAAATAAGTATATAATTTGTATATGTTGTATGATATATTAGGTACAAAGACCTATGTGCATAGTACTTAGGTAACATTAATATCGTAATTCTGCGATAATGGCAAACTCAGTGAGAACTGAGGACGCAAAGCCACGGGTCTTACACGTGTGTGAAGACAGCCGGGTTATCGAATAGATAAGAAGTTTCGCTGAATTATGTCAGCTTTTTTTGTTTTTAGGAGGAATTGTGGTTTTGATAACTTATTTGGAACCTTTATCGACGGCAATATTCCAAGTTGGAGAACTTTCTTCACTTGATTTGTTTGATCAACAAGGAATACTTTTGTTATCTAAAGGCAAGCCTATCACAGCGAATATTCTAGAACTTCTCCGGAAACGCAAGCTCTACACCTTAAAATATAAGCTGAATAAATCTCAAGGGTGTAATAAAACCTACAAATTTGATGAATCTGAATACCAAGATATCGTGGGTAACGTAAGAGAAGTTTTTGAGGATATGTGTCTTTTTAGTGTCGATCATTTGTATAAGACCTTATCTGCTGTGGATAAGATTATCCATGAGCTGGAAGGAGCCGATCAAGTATACATAGATCTAAATAAGTTTCGTCAGTTTGATGACGATACCTACATCCACTCCGTGAACGTTGCAATTTTAGCCACACTTATAGGGATGCAAATTGGTTTTGCCGGACAAACCCTAAGAGATTTAACTCTAGGTGCGTTGTTGCATGATATAGGAAAAGGATCAATACCTCCTGAGATTCTGAATAAGCCCTCAGAATTGACGTCTAAGGAATTAGAGATCATAAAGAAGCATCCCCTTATCGGTGAGGAGATGCTTAAAGAGGCGGATTTATCCGCTGAGGTGCTCTCAATTATTAGACACCACCATGAGCGTTGGAATGGCCATGGTTATCCTGATGGAGTAAGTCAGCAGGCGATTACTCTTAGCGCGCAAGTAGTTGCTGTTTCAGATGTCTTTGATGCTCTGATTAGTGATCGCCCCTATAGAAAAGGGCTGCCACCTTATTATGCCTTAGAATTAATCATTGCCGGTTCGGGTGAAGAATTTAATGAAAATATCGTTAAAAGCTTTCTGCAATGTTTAGTACTTTATCCGGAAGGTTCAATAGTCACTTTAAACACCGGAGAGGTCGGCACGGTAATTAAAGTTCAAAAGAACTACCCCAGCAGGCCGATCATCAAAATTTTGTTTGATAAGTATGGTAATTTCTTAGATAGTGATAGGATATGTGATTTGTCAAAGGACTTGACAAAGTTCATAGCATCGATAGATTTTAAGTATGTTCCCTAACTCTTAGGTCAGAATAATTTGCAAGTTAGCTACCAGTTTGAAGATCAGGAAAGCTCGAACTCTAGGTTAATTGAGTATATTAAGTGAGGCTATTGGTTTTTAAATATTCCAATAGCCTCACTTTAATTTTTCACAGGGGTTCTTTTGCTTCCAGACCAGAATGAAGTCTTAAAATAACCGTTTGGCAATGGTAATTTTCTCGATCTCTTTGGCACCTTCATAAATTTCTAATATCTTAGCGTCTCGATAAAAACGTTGAATATCATATTCGTCGATATAACCATAGCCGCCATGCATTTGTAAAGCTTTGTCAGTAACCCAGACTGCGGTTTCCCCGGAATAGAATTTGGCCATGGCATTAAGGGCAGGATCCAGCTGCCCATTATCCGCCTTCCAAGCAGCCTTATAAATTATGTTCCGGGCTAATTCGATCCGGGTTGCCATCTCGGCCAGTTGGAACTGAATTGCCTGGTTGGCAGCCAGAGGGACACCAAAGGTCTTGCGTTCTTGAACATATTTTAAGGCTAAATCTAAGGCCCCTTGAGCTAAACCGAGCCCTTGAGAGGCAACCATGATGCGAGTCTGATCAAAGAAGTGCATTAGTTGGTAAAAGCCATTGCCTTCTTTACCGACAAGGTTGGCTTGAGGGACTCGGACATCTTCAAAGGTGATCTCAGCAGTATCTGAGGCGCGAATCCCCATCTTGCCGTGGATTTTCATCCGAGTAATCCCCGGGCTGTTAGCATCAACAATTATTAAGCTGTGACGCTGGGTTTTTTTCGGTGAATCAGGGTTTGTGACGCATAGTGCCACCATATAGTCACAAATTGTTCCGTTGGTAATAAAGGTTTTGCTGCCATTAATGATATAGTCTGAACCATCCTTAACAGCTCGGGTTGAGGTTCCTGCCACATCGCTCCCGGCGTTTGGCTCGGTGTAGGCCCCGGCAAAAATTGCCTTCCCGGCAGGAAGTAAGGGGAGATAGGTCTTCTTCTGCTCCTCACTGCCATAATTTATAATGTTTTCTGCTCCGAAAGTTGCTGCAACCGCGGCTAGGCCAAGGCCTAAATCTATCCGAGATAGTTGTTCTGTGATTAATGCTGTTTCAATCCAGCCTCCTCCGGGGCCGCCATATTCCTCAGGAATAGCAATTCCCACCAGCCCGGCTTCACAGGCCTTTTGCCAGACTTCTCGAGGGTATTTTTCCTCGCGATCACATTCTTGGGCGAAGGGTGGAAATTCTTTCAGGGCAAATTTGTAAGCAAGGCTTTGAAAGGCTTGTTGCTCTTCAGATAGTTCAAAATCCACTTGAATTGACCTCCTTTTATTTTCGGAATATTGCAATTTCAATGCCAGTATACCTAAGCGCTATTTTCCTGATTTCTGAATGATTAATTCTCCGGAAAGGTGTGCAGTGTGTTGTCAACTGTCCGTCATTCAGGACAACTGCGGATTGGCAAAGGACAAGGGGCAAGCTGATGGAGTTAGTCGTTCTCTTGAAATAGGGGCTCAGATCTTGAGTGGCACAGTAATTGCAATGTTCGGTGAGTGATTAACAGAAAATTCGAATATATTACGTCTAAGATGTTTCCTCCCCCTGAAAGAAGAGGGACGAGAGGACACAGTGAATAAGAAGGGTGTGAAAAACAGTGAGAGAAGCAGTGATCATTGAAGCGGTGAGAACCCCCATAGGTCGAAGAAAGGGATTATTGAGCAGCCTTCGTTCGGAAGATTTGGCAGGTATGGTGTTGAGAGAAGTTGTGAAGCGGGCAGGAGTGGATTCGGCTTTAGTCGAGGATGTGGTTATGGGCTGTGTTACTCAAGTTGGGGAGCAAGGTTTTTGTATCGGAAGGCAGGCAGCCTTGATTGCTGATTATCCCTTACATGTACCAGGGGTGACAATTGACCGTCAGTGTGGTTCCAGTCAACAGTCAGTGCATTTTGCTGCTCAAGCAATTTTAGCGGGAGATATGGACATTGTGGTGGCAGCAGGTGTGGAAAATATGTCGCGAGTTCCTATGGGCTCTAATGTCAAAGGGACGGATTTATCCCCAGAGCTTACCTCGCGCTATGAGATTATTAATCAAGGCCTCTCTACGGAACGAATTGCCCAAAAATGGGGGATTAGCCGCCAACAAATGGATGAATTTTCTTTAGAAAGCCATAGCAAGGCAGTCAAGGCCCAAGAGGCAGGCCGGTTTGAACGGGAGATAATGCCTATCAATGTGCTTTTACCCGATGGCAGCCAGAAGATCTTTAACACAGATGAGGGTCCCAGACGGGATACAAGCTTAGAGAAACTCGCCGGTTTAAAATCTCCTTTTTTAGAAAATGGGCAAGTTACCGCCGGTAATGCCAGTCAGATTTCAGATGGAGCAGCAGCAGTACTTGTTATGTCTCGTGAAAAAGCTTTGGCGTTAGGCCTAAAGCCTCGTTTCAGGATTCTGGCCAGAAGTGTGGTAGGATCCGATCCGACTCTAATGCTTACAGGGCCCATTCCGGCTACAGCAAAGATACTGGCCAAAGCCGGTCTCAGCCTCTCGGACATTGATATCTTTGAGGTGAATGAGGCATTTGCTGCAATTCCTTTAGCTTGGCTGAAAGACACGGGAGCTGATCCGCAGAAACTTAATCCCAATGGAGGAGCTATTGCCCTAGGTCATCCACTGGGAGCCAGCGGAGCACGCCTTATGACCACCCTGATCCACGAACTGGAACGAACAGGCGGACGCTATGGGCTACAGGTCATGTGTGAAGGACATGGTATGGCCAATGCCACAATTATCGAGCGATTGGATTGAACTGTTGATAAAGTATTGAGGGCGGTGAGTTATTTATGAATCTGAAACAAGTTGTGGCCTTTGTCACGGGAGGTGCTTCCGGTCTGGGTGAAGCAACTGTTCGACGAGTCGTCAATGATGGAGGCAAGGCTATGATTCTCGACCTGGCGGTAGAACGAGGAGAAAAGTTGGCCTCTGAATTGGGCGGCAATGCGCTATTTCAGAAAATGGATGTCAGCAATCCTGAGAGTGTGGAAATGGCCTTGGCTAAGACTGTTGAGATGTTTGGCTATCTAAATGTCGTGGTAAATTGTGCAGGCATCGCAACTGCGGAAAAGGTCATCAGTAAGAGGGGGACTCATACTTTAGAGAGCTTCTCTAAAACCCTGCAGGTAAATTTGATAGGAAGCTTTAACGTCATACGGCTGGCTGCGGCCCTGATGGTCGGCAATGAACCTAACGCTGGGGGAGAGAGGGGTGTAATGATCTGCACGGCTTCCGTTGCTGCCTATGAAGGGCAAATCGGGCAGGCGGCTTACAGTGCTTCGAAGGGAGGAATTGTAGGGATGACCTTGCCCATAGCCCGAGAAATGGCTGCTCATGGTATTCGCGTGCTGACCATTGCTCCGGGTCTTTTTGAAACTCCCATGTTTGATTCTTTGCCCGAGGATGCTCGAAAGTCCCTGGGTTCCATGATCCCCTTCCCCTCTAGATTAGGCTATCCGGAAGAATATGCACTCCTGGTGAGAAGTATCCTGGAGAATCCTATGCTCAATGGGACGACGATTCGTCTGGACGGAGCTATACGCATGCAGCCTAAATAGAAGGGTTTAACAAGTAGCTTTATGAGTCTTGGTGATAAAAGATAATAGAGGCATTTCTAAGCTTGGGTTTTGAAGATTATAAATTCTTAGCAAAATGCTAGTTTCAAAATAGCAGCAACTTAGACATCTAGGTTGCTGCTATTCCATATAGTTATTAGGTTGGAAGACTAACCTTATTGGGGTTCCTCCAGCGAAACGCGGATTTCGTACGGGGGATAAGTATAAGTTTTGAAGTATCAAAGATGTGATCAAGCTATTGGCGCGTGAAGAATGAATGTTCTGAAAATGAAGGAATAAGCCTTGCCTAGCGCGAATACTACGGAGATATTAGAAGGTTCAGGACATCTGCAGTAATTTGTTATAAGAATTTTTTGGCGAGAGGTGAGCTTAATGTTGATGCGCGATATGATGACCAGAGATGTGCCGAGTCTTCATCTGAAAGATACTCTAAGGCAAGGCGTAGAACTTTTGCGCTGGACTAAGCTTGATGCTCTACCGGTAGTCGATGAAGCCGGTCTTCTGATTGGGATCTTTACTAAAGCAAATGTATTAGATGCCTTCTTAGCCGGGGTGGACACCTCGGAACTGATTGAAGGACACTTTAACACTCAAGTTGTGACAGTTGGAGTTGACGCTCCCTACCAAGAGGTTGAACAACGGGCGAAACAAACCTTGGTGGGAACTGGTGTGGTCGTGGACAAAGCGGGGAAAGCACTGGGGATTTTTACGAAGGTAGACATGATCCTGGCCTTATTTAAAGAAGCAGAAAAGCTTGCCACCAAGCTGAACACAGTCTATCAAGCTATGCCTAACGGAATTATTGTCGTAGATCGACATAACTGTATTCAACAGATAAACCCCTCGGGAGAGAAGATACTTAAACTTGAGGAGCCTATCCAGGGACTTAAATTAACCAATGCCTTTCCGGGCTTAGATCTGAGGGATGTAATTCTAAAGTCGCAACATCTCGTAGGAGTTCAAACGGAAATGAATCAGGTTAAGGTATTATGTAATATTAGTCCTATAGGGGAGCTGGCAGGAGCAGTCATCGTATTCCAAGCTCTGACGGATTTTGACCAAGTTGCTCTGGAACTGGATGCTACGAAGCGTTTGTATGAGACACTGCTGACAGTCACAAACATTGCTTATGAAGCAATATTTGTTGTGGATGACCAGGGTGAAATTACTTTAGTTAATGAAGCAGCCTGCCAGTTTTTTGGCAAGAGAGAAAAGGAGCTCCTGCAACAGCCTATTGAACAGGTGATGGAGAACACTCGATTAATGAGAACCTTAAAAACAGGCATGGCGGAGACTAATGAAATTCAAGTTATAAATGGCCGGCCTTACATAGTTTCCCGTATGCCGATTGTGCGTCAAGGAAAGATCATCGGAGCAGTGGGGAAAATAATTTTTCAAAAGCTGGAGGAAGTTAAGGATGTTGCGCAGAGGTTAGCTCAAATGGATCAGGAGCTAAATTTCTATAAAGAACAGGTAGGGTCGACAAGGCTGCCGGTTACCTTCAATCAGATCGTGACAGTTAGTCAAGACCTGCGCCGATTGAAGAATGAGGCTCAAATTGCTGCTCGAGGAAACTCTACGATTTTACTGACGGGAGAAAGTGGCACAGGTAAGGAACTTTTTGCGGAAGCTATCCACCAGGCCAGCCCTTATCGAAATGGCCCCTATGTTAAGGTGAATTGCGCGGCAGTTCCAGAGAATCTTTTGGAGTCTGAATTCTTCGGGTATGCTAACGGAGCATTTACAGGGGCTCAAAAGGGAGGTAAGTTGGGAAAGTTTGCAACTGCTAACGGTGGGACACTCTTTTTGGATGAGATCGGAGATATGTCTCTAAATCTTCAGAGCAAGCTCCTAAGGGTGCTCGAGGATCGCAGCTTTGAGCCTATTGGGAGTAACGAAGCTGTGAAAGTTGATATAAGAATTATTACAGCGACCAACAAGGACCTTCTGCAGAAGGTTGCGAGTGGTGAATTTCGTAGCGATCTTTACTACCGTCTGAATGTAATTTCCTTTCGACTCATCCCGATTCGTGATCGCCCCGAAGATATAATTCCTCTTGTACATGTATTTTTAGAAAAGCTCAATCAAGATTTTGGCAAACAAATCACAGGGGTTACTCCCGAGGTGCAAAAAACTCTTGTTAATCATCGTTGGCCAGGGAATGTCCGTGAATTAAAAAATGTGATTGAACGGGCAGTGAATTTTGCCTCCGGTGCGCTGTTGGAATTAACTGATCTGCCCTTTTACTTAAGGGAAGAAACACAAGAAGATGCTTTTCCCTTAAAGAAGGAATGGAACTTAGAGAGTGTCCACGAACATTTGGATAAGGAAACCTTGGAACAAGCTCTGCTTAAAATGAAAGGCAATAAATCTGAGGTGGCCAGACTCTTAGGAATTTCCCGCTCCTGGCTCTATGAAAAACTAAGGCGTTATGATATTAGTCATCGCTAAACTATACTAAGATAGGCTAGTAATTAATTATCCCATGTGACTACATTATCTTTACTCCAAGCACACAACTTCTTAAAATTCAATTCACAAATTTTCCATATTGAGTGGATATCATAAGAGTGTACCGATTCTGGAGTTACATACTTAAGATCGGAACCTATTATGAAGGAGGAATTGTATGAAAAAGAAACTTGTTGTCGGAGTTCTAAGTGCTGTATTGTTAGCAGGAGGGGCCACGGCAGCTTTTGGAGCAACGGATTCAGCTAAGCTCGATGAAATTAAGAGCTTAACTCAGCAAATGTTTGGAATCCAGAAGCAAATTGTCGACAAAGAAGTGGAAGCTGGGCTTAGGACTGCTGAACAGGCAGAGACCATGAAGGAATTCATTGACAAACGACAAGAAGCAAGTGACAATGCCTTAGCAGAAGGTAAAGTTTTTGGTCCAGGTATGGGGGGCAAACATCTTGAAATGCGTGATAAAATCATGAATTTCAAAAATGGGGAACCTATGACTGACGAAGAACTTGCGGCCTGGAGTGAAGCTGCTCAAGCTCGTTTAACTGCTCAAATTGAGGCCATGAAAACCAACGGCAAATTGACAGAGGAACAGATCAAGACTTGGAGTGATGCTGCCCAAGCTCAACTGGAGGTACAAAAAGAAGCTTTGAAAAATGGCACATTTGTACCGGGTGAAATGGGAATGATGGGGAAGCGTGGAAATCATGACGGACGGATGTGGGGCGGAAAGAAAGCGCCTGATTCCAGCTCTACTACTGACTCTTCAACGTCAGCTACTGTCCAGTGATTATACAGTAGTCAATCAAATAGCCTATTAGCTAAGTAAAGTTAATGGGGGTATCGTAACAACGTTAGGTAAGTACGATACCCCCAGTTATCTATTGAAATATGAAATGTCAGCTCAGTTTAAGTTTTAAAGGCTGTGTTACTAATTTAGTTTTCCCTCTCTTTATGATTTGACGAAGACGACTAATGAAGTTAAATATCAAATGCAAAATGTCTACAAACCTAAGTTTTACATTGTTCATATTTACATAAATTAAAAAACCTTCCCAGACGAAAGTCTGAGAAGGTTTAAATTAACTAATTGGTGTGATTACCAATTGCTGCGTGTACGTGGTTGGTAGCAATCGCGGCAATAAACTGGTTTGTCACCTGATGGTTGGAAAGGAACAGTTGTTTCTTTTCCGCAAGTTGCGCAGATAGCTGGGAACATTTCACGTTGTTGACGACCATAACCGCCGCCACCGCCATTGTTTCTGTTCTGAGCTTTTTTAGCTGCACGGCACTCAGGGCAACGTCCTGGTTCGTTAGTGAATCCTTTTTCTGCATAAAACTCTTGTTCTGATGCAGTGAATTCGAAATCCCGTCCACAGTCTTTGCAATTCAATACTTTGTCATTAAACATAATAAAAAAACCTCCAAATAATTATTACCCGCGCTTCATGGCAAGTTCACCAACTTCTTCCCGGAAACTTAGGTAATAGGAGAAGGTTTGCTTAAATCCACTAGTTTTTACGAGCTTTGTTTAGTATACCAAAAATTGAGCAGAAGTCAAATAATAAATTCAAAATCACAATATTTTTCTAAAAATTTTTTAGAAACTAGCTGTACATTTCCTCGCGCATAGCTTGAACATCCGTATTTTCCAGATACTCATCGAAGGTTAATTGACGATCAATCAATCCTTTTGGAGTTATTTCAATGATGCGAGTGGCAATAGTTTGGACAAACTGATGATCTTGGGATACGAATAAAATATTGCTGTCAATGTTAGTCAATGAATTGTTGAGGGCCGTGATGGATTCCATGTCTAAATGGTTAGTTGGTTCATCAAAGATGAGAACGTTTGAACCGCTGAGCATCATGCGTGAGAGCATACAGCGGACTTTTTCTCCTCCAGATAAGACACTAGCCTTTTTCAAAGATTCATCTCCGGAAAACAGCATTCTGCCCAGGAACCCACGGACAAAAGATTCATCAGGATCTTTGGAGAATTGTCTTAACCAATCCACTAAGTTAAGATCTGTTTCAAAATATGATGAGTTATCCAATGGCAGATAAGCTTGGGTTGTGGTAATTCCCCAGCTGAATTCCCCACTGTCAGGTGTGATCTCACCCATAAGAACCTTGAACAAGGTGGTTTTAGCGACACCATTGGGGCCGACAAAGGCAATCTTGTCTCCCTTGTTGACAAGGAAGGAGATGTTGTCGAGTATTTTTTCTCCGTCAATAGTAACTGTTAAATTCTTGACATCTAAAATATTATTGCCGGCTTCTCTGTCCGGGGTGAAAGCAATGTATGGATATTTACGTGAGGATGGTTTGATATCATCTAATGTTAACTTGTCAAGTTGCTTTTTACGGGAGGTTGCTTGCTTGGCTTTAGAGGCGTTTGAACTGAAGCGCTGAATAAACCTCTGCAGTTCCTCAATTTTATCTTCTTTCTTCTTGTTGGATTCTCGCATTAATCTCAGAGCTAATTGGCTGGATTCATACCAAAAATCATAGTTTCCAACATAAAGTTGAATTTTACCGAAATCAATGTCAGCAATATGGGTACATACTTTGTTTAAGAAATGCCGGTCGTGAGAGACAACGATGACGGTGTTCTCGTAATTATAGAGGAAGTTTTCTAACCAGTTAATGGATTGAAGGTCGAGATGGTTGGTAGGCTCATCGAGCAACAGAATGTTAGGATTGCCAAAAAGAGCTTGGGCCAGTAAAACGCGAACCTTTTCGTTACCACTAAGTTCCTTCATTTTACTGCTTTGCAGTTCTTTATTAATTCCTAAACCCATTAATAATTCCGAGGCTTCAGACTCTGCTTGCCAACCATTCAGTTCTGCGAAATCCCCTTCCAAAATGGAAGCCCGTATCCCGTCTTCTTCAGAAAAATCAGGTTTGGCATAGAGGGCATCTTTCTCTTCCATGATCTGATATAATTTTGTATGTCCCATAATAACTGTTGTTAGTACATCAAATTCTTCAAATTCAAAGTGATCTTGCTTTAAAACTCCAATACGTTCCCCAGGTGTTATTATAACTTCACCGCTGGTAGAATCTATTTCTCCGGAAAGAATCTTCAAGAAAGTAGATTTTCCGGCACCATTAGCTCCAATCAAGCCATAACAGTTTCCGGGAAGGAATTTTACGTTAACATCTTCAAATAATGCCCGTTTACCGAATCTTAACGTCAACCCACTGGTACTAATCATTATTAATCGTTCCTTTTTAATAAATTTGTCTTTGCTTAAGAATATAGTATATCATTTAATTACAATAAGGTATAGGTAAAGAAAAGGTTAAAGGAAATATGTGGGTAATACAAACGGGAGCAAAAATAATTAAGCCCTCTTTCCTTAAAGGCAGAGGGCTATGTTTAAGTATTAGATCTTAATACATATTTCTGAATGGATAATCCTGTTGTTATAATTAAAATGAACTAGTGAACCGAATGCCCCTCAACTTCGTTTAATAAGTTTCTTAGAATCAGAATTCCTTGCATTGTCCTGGGGAAACCGGCACTGGGAGCCACTAGGAGAATGGCGTGTTCAATTTCCTCTTTAGTACAGCCGCTGCGTATTGCTTTTAAAATGTGTGTTCGCAGAGCTCTGGGGTACTGACACTCCGTGGAAAGTGCTACTTTGATCAGCCAGCAGGTTTTTTCATCTAATGGGCCGCCATCTTTATGGATTAATTGACCGTATTTCTCATAGGCATCATAAATTTGCCCATGTTGTTCCGTGAAGTATTTCAAATTGATTTCAGTACTGTCAAGGTTATCAAAGTAATCGTCCATTGATATACCTCCTTTCCGAGATGTTTACATTATCATCCAATTTTAAGGTTTTTATGCATTTTACAAGTTGAACAACGCGACTGCGGTGGGGACTCTCCCACCAGCGAAGCAGAATAATGAACACCCACTTATAGAAGTGAGTGTATCGGAATTTCAAAACAAAATGGCCTTGATTATTGAAATGGAGTGTTTTTTATTATGAAGAAAATGGAGATCGAACTAAAAAAAGATATCAGAGAACAACTTGTTGAGGATCTTAAGCGCTATTTCTCCAAGGAAAGAGATGAGGAACTTGGCAATTTAGGTGCCGAACTTCTGCTTGATTATATTCTTAATAACATTGGTCCCTACATTTATAATATAGGGATTACAGATTCCTATAAGTATATGAATGAACGGGTCGAGGATTTGTTGGGCCTGGAGAAACGCTTTCGTTAGTGATCCTAGGTATTAAACCATAAACAGTCTGAGAGGATCGAAAAAGTAAGTGTAAGAGGGAATGGATATTATTTGCATTGAATTATTTCAGACTGGTAATGCTGCCTTAAGGACTGTACATAAGGAAGAAGAACGCAATCAGGATTCGTCCTGCTTGCGTTCTTTTGAGTACTGATTTATGAATATTAATTTTGGAGAGTCTCCCGTCCCGCAATCCAATCTACGAATTGTCTTGCCGTTCTTGCCGAACGGCCGTTATACCATAGTGCCCACTGAAGAGCTTCTTTCTGTAAGCGTTCCTTGTCAATGTTTAGGTTTCTGTTGGCGGCAATCCCTTCAACGATTTTGAGATAACGGTTTTGATCGGGGGAAGAGAAGACGACGTTTATCCCAAAACGATCGGCCAGGGAAAGCTTTTCCTGCATGCTATCTCCGGCATGGACTTCTTCATTAGGATTACCTGAATGTAAGCCAGCCCGTTCGCTAAAATACTCCTTAACCAGATGCCTGCGATTGGAGGTGGCATAGATTAGAATGTTGGGGGTTTTGCTTTCCAGACCGCCCTCCAGCACTGCTTTGAGAGAAGTGTAGTTTTCCTCGTTATCCCCAAAGACTAAGTCGTCAATAAAGATAATGAACTTTTGAGATCTATTCTTCAGCTGTCGAATAATCAGTGGAAAATCTGCCAGGTAGGCCTTAGGAACCTCCACCATGCGCAGCCCTTGGGTATGATAATGATTGAGTATGGCCTTGACTGTGGAAGATTTTCCGGTACCTCTATCCCCATAAAGGAGAACATTGTTAGATGGGACACCCTGCAAAAATTGCAGGGTGTTCTCAATCACACGAGAACGCTCGTTTTGGTAATCAATCAAATCGTTTAACGTAATTGGATCCGGACTTTCTATTCCTTTTAGATAGCCTTGTCCATTAGTTTTTTCCCAGACAAAGGCGATATAACGGGCGAAGACCCCACTGCCATTGTGTTGGTAGAATTGTTTAAGCTCCTCCAGACAGTCAGCCCAGTGTTTAGAACGGTAAAAACTCTCCTTGATTTGCTGAATATGAAGAGGAGTTTGGGCAGCCTGATCCTCAGATATCCATTCTGGCAGTTTCTCGACGTAAGAATTATAGGCGGGATTATTTAAACGCTGATTAATTTCTGCTTTAAGCTCTTTTGATTCAAGATTTGCCAGAAGCTGCAGCTCCTGTAAATCCTGTACGACTGCTTGTTCGATCGCAGAGGTTTCCGGAGTCTGCCCTGCTTGAAGTTTTGAGGTGAATAGATTCTCAGCAAAGATTATTTTATCAGTAATATATTCCTTTAGGGATATAGTCCCGCTTTTGGCTAATTCAAAGTAGAAATCGTTATATAAGTTAATAACTTCTCTCAGATCTATAGAATCTGGAGTTAAGCTGATAAGTAAGGCTCTAAGCCGACTTATCACTACATCCTCCAATAATCCTCTGTAGATAGCCAGTGAGTCAAGTGCCAGTAGTGCAGTTGATAAATTATTAATTCGAAGACTTTCCTGCTCTGAAACAGTAATACCGGGTTTGTTTTGTGTCATCGTTATAGCGCCTCCCAAAAAGTATCAATTATGTCACCAATATATCCTCTGATCTAATTAATTATCTTACTACAAACTCCAGCGGATAACTACTCTGTTCTGTCTGGCTCTGGGGGGAGCGCTTGTTGGCTGTGTAACCCGTGCGAAGACGGTGTCTTCGTTCTGCACGTGTCTGCGAGTTCCGCCACTGGCTCGCTGGACGGTTCGCGAGCGCGTCCGAACCTCCGGGTATTTCTGCATGTGAACCTGCGGCGCGCTACGGGGACGCGAACCGTCGGCCCTTGCCTTAGCGCGGCTCCACTGACGCAGCCGCTTTGCAGAAAAGCGCTCCTCCAGTCAGACTGTTGGGAGTGTAAGCAGAACTTTGGGGATTCTTAGGTAAGGCTTCGCGGAATCTTTAGCGTGCTTGGTGGTTCTTACCATCTGCTGGTGTCGTGGTAGAGGCATGGAGAGCTACTCAGAAAAACACCTAAAACACTCTTTAGAATAATAGACCCGAAAGACAGGGCGGCTTCGATCCACAGGAGTGAACCCATTGCATGGAGAGGCGGTAAAGCCTACAAGCTTGGGTGGGGAAGCGGAGCCACGGGTTCACATCAGGTATTACCCAGAGGTTTGGCACGAAAGTGTCCGGTGGACATTTTCGCTGAAGCGGCAATCGCCAAAGAATACTTATCCGCTGAAGATAGCCCTGCGCCAGCGAGTAGGCCAGCCTCGGAATGTGAGTGACGAAGACACTGTCTTCGCACGAATTAACTGGTCTTGCACGGATGTGGGCGAAGCCGCCTGACCCAAGCGACCCTATTTTTATGGACGAAGCCGCCTGCCTCAAAAGGGCTTATGCCTGATATTCCCAAAAACAACTAATCTGAAGGAAGGGGTTTGGCATTGCCAAGCCGAATAAGGTATATTAATATCTGAACCAAAATTAACCAGTACTTTAGAGGTGGAGGGAAGCTGTTTGAGAGGGCCAAAGGAACAATACCAACGACGAAGGAAATTCTATGGAGATAAATTGGAGAATTTGACTCAGTTGATTAACCGCTTAAGTAATCTAAGACTAGGGTTTTCTTTAGTGGGCCTGGCTTTAAGTGTATTTCTTTATCTAAGCTATAGTCAGACCCTAGGGTACATAGTGGGTCTTTTCACCCTGGTGGTTTTTATTGGGCTGGTTCTATGGCACCAGAGCTTAAGAATACGACAACGGTATATCCGGATGCTCTTTGAAAACTATGAGCAGTCCTTAAAACGTTTGGCAGGAGAATGGAACTCCTTTCCAGATTCCGGAGAAGATTTTCGGGATCCGAGCCATCCGTTTTCAGAAGACCTAGACCTTTTTGGCTCAAACTCGCTTTTTCAATGGATAAATACAGCGCTGACTTTTCGAGGGCGGGAAAGGCTCCGAGAGTCCTTGAGCGCAGTCCCCTCAGATGTAGAAACTATTTTAACTAAGCAAGAGGCGATTAAAGAGCTTGCCGGTAATTTGACTTGGAGACAAAGGTTTCTGGCAGAGGCGAAAATGGCTAAAGGTCCGATGAAATCCCCTCAGGGTATTATTGAATGGGCTAAAAATGTCGATTCCTCATATCTGAGAACCAGTGTGTTAATATGGGCTCGGGCTTTACCAATCATCACAATCAGCTTTGTGCTGTTGTATTTAATAACTCCCCAGGTCACATTCCATTACCCACTGGCAGGTATCATAGTTCAGTCCCTGATACTCTTTGCCGGAAAGCAGCGAGGCAAGGCCCTGAATGCGGTTTATTCTTATAAAGAAAGTATTAAGACTTATGAGAAAATGCTGGAACGTTTCGAAAAACGCTCCTTTCAAGCTGATTATCTCAAGGGTCTGAAGAAAGGCCTCTATGATTCTGACAGTAAGCCGGCTTATGAACAGATTAGAAAACTCTCAGGTATCGCAGACTTAATAGCTAACCGGGAGAATGCGGTTTTTTTAATCGTTAATATTCTAACCCTTTGGGATATCCAGTGTATGATCGCCTTAGAATCCTGGAAAGAAAAATCAGGTCGCTCCTTGGGATCCTGGTTAGATACGATTGCTGAATTAGAGGCTATGTCAAGTCTGGCGATCATTCATTTTGATCATCCGGAATGGGGAGTGCCCAAGATCTCCTCTGAGCCGGGTATTAACGCTAAAAGAATAGGACACCCGCTTTTAAGTGGTTCGATTTGTAATGACCTTGCAATTCAAAAAGATTCCGGAATTTTGTTAATCACCGGCTCCAATATGTCCGGTAAAAGTACCTTGCTGAGAACGGTAGGAATCAATTTAGTCTTGGCTTATGCCGGAGCACCTGTCTGTGCCCAGGCCTTTTCCTGTTCGGTGTTGCAAATGTATACCTGCATGCGGGTCAGTGATAATTTAGGAAAGAGCATCTCATCGTTCTACGCCGAATTGTTAAGAATTAAACAGATCGTCAGTGCAGCGAAGACCCAGACAAACATCTTCTTTCTATTAGATGAGATTTTCAAAGGAACCAATTCCCAAGATCGTCACGCCGGGGCTAAGGTGTTAATTCAACAGTTGAGTAAAGCCGGGGCCATGGGCATGGTCTCCACTCACGACTTGGAGCTGGGAGATATGGAACGGGAAAGTGAGCGGAAAATCCGTAACTATCATTTTCGTGAGTATTATAAGGATGATGAGATATATTTTGATTATAAACTGCGCCCGGGAATTTCCACGACCCGCAATGCTATGTATCTGATAAAGATGGCGGGGATTGATGTAGAGCAGTGAGCTTAGAGATATGAGATTCAACAGTGAAGGAGATGGATGTACCTATGATTCTGGTGAGCGCTTGTTTACTGGGGCTGAATACGAAGTATAATGGAGAGTCAAATCTCCATGCTCTGATTCAGAAATACAGCACCTTAGGCCGGTTTATCCCGGTTTGCCCGGAACAACTTGGTGGTTTGCCAACTCCCCGTGAGCCTGTGGAGATTATTAATGGCACAGGGCGGGATGTCCTGAGGGGGGCCAGCCTTATTCAAGGAGAGTCAGGAGAAATGGTGACCGGACAATTTATCAAAGGGGCCAATGAAGTATTGAAGATCACGGAGCTGTTTAAGGTTACTGCCGCAATACTTAAAGAGCGCAGCCCCTCTTGTGGAGTGAATCATATATATGATGGCAGCTTCGGACATGTAATAATTCCCGGCCAGGGTGTGACAGCAGCCTTATTGGAAGAACATAATATTCCCCTTTATTCGGAAGAGAATTTGACTGAGGAAAAACTATTAGAGCTATTAAGCTGTTGATAATGGAACGGGTTACTCGCTTAAATCCTCCGGTCATAAAGCTGACATAAAAAGTGTCAGTCAAATATCATATCTTTTAAGATCTGTAGTATAAAATAGGAGGAAAATATTGAGTTTAATGTTTAAATTTAAAGCAAATTGTAAGTCTATGGAAAGGGGTGCTTTAGTAGTTTAGACCTATTGAACAATAATGAAATGTAAACCTCGAAGAGAAGATATATTTCTCTTCGAGGTTAATTATTTCTAGGCGTTGTTGTTTTACAGCTGGAAGATATTGTACTGTACTTATTTAGATAAAGCTAGCAGCTGGGAGGATTTATATGTCAAAACGGGTCAAAGGTTCTATGTCCATAAAAACACGTATTACTCTCGTCGCAGGAATGGTAATTATTTTTATCGTAGCAGCCTTATCTGGAGCAAGCCTTTGGAATGCCGAGAAGCTGCTCAAAACCAGTGAGCTGCAAACTCAAAAACTTGTAGAGCAAGGAATCAACGATGAATTTGCGGATCGTATGGCTCGGGCAAAATCATCGGTCCTATCCATGACAATGAACCCTGATGTAGCCAAGGCCTTAGCAGAAGGAGACCGAGCTACTGTCGCCCGTCTTGTTCAACCCGTGTTTGATGAGATCAAAAAAGAGGGGTTTAGTCAACTTCAGTTTCACCTTGCCCCGGCAACTTCATTCTATCGTGCCCATTCACCCCAAAAATTTGGCGATGAGCTTGCCAAAATTCGGCCTACGGTAGTGGCGGCCAATAGTGAACATAAGATTGTAGAAGGACTTGAAGAAGGGGTGGAAGGATACGGATTTCGAGTTGTTGTTCCGGTCAAGTATCAAGAACAATGGGTAGGTACTGTGGAATATGGCATGGATTTCGGGCAAGACTTTTTAAAAGCTTTGCAAAAGAAGAACGCAGGGGAGTATTTTATCTATCTCCTTGATCCTTCGACCTCCATGATCAAAAATGTCAAAGAGAATGGGGGATTACTGGCCGGTACCGGTGAAGATAATTTTACAATACCTGAGAGTACCATAATGGCCCTGAGGGACGGCGAAGCCCGCTTTTCTGTGAGTGCAGATAAACGCTTTAATGTTTCCCTTATCCCTTTCCATGACTACCGGGGGGATGTAAAAGGGTATATTAAGACTGTCGTTTCCCGGGAGGCAGTGGTAAAAGACCTAAGCGCACTCAAGGGTTCGGTTTTGACGATTGGCCTGATCGTTCTAGCCCTGGGAATCTGTGCAGGATATTTGGTCTCCTTAACTCTCACCAAACCCTTACTGCAGTTAACCGATGATGCTAGGACCCTGGCCACGGGCAATTTGATAATTGAGATTAAAACAAATTGGTATGGAGAATTAGAAGCCTTGGCCATAGCTATGAAAAAGATGCTGGAAAATACCAAAGAAGTATGTTCTTCGATTAATCATGCTGTAAGCCTGGTAGAACATTCGACGGAAGAGATTTCTGAGGCTGTCGAATTAACTTCTCAAGGGACAGATGAGTTGGCTAAAAGTGTTGGCCAGGTTGCGAGGGCTGCTCAAACTATTGCTGTTCGTACCAGTGAGATGAGTAGCCAATCTGAGGGCATCAATTCCAGTGTTCAACGCTTAGCACAGCATATGAAGTTCATAGCTAACAGCACTTCTGAGGTTCGTGAGCGGACAATGAGTGGAGAAGAAATAATTAATAATCTGGCTGACAAAATGAGAACCTTTTCTCATAAAGTGGCTAAAATTCAAACCGGAAGTCAAATTCTCAGAGAACAAACGGGAGAAATCCGCGGTATTACCCAAATCATCACTGAGATTTCCGACCAAACGAATTTGCTTGCTCTTAATGCGGCTATCGAAGCGGCACGAGCCGGGGAAGCGGGGCGAGGGTTTGCAGTGGTCGCTGAAGAAGTCCGCTTATTAGCTGAAGGGTCAAGGAAAAGTGCCGCTCAGATAGCAAAGTTAATTGATCAAGTGACCTTAAATGTAGAGCACTCCGCGGAAGCCTCAGAAGAAGCGGTCTATTTGATCAAGGAACAGGAAAGTATCGGTGAGAGCGCTTTAGGGCAATTTGAGGAGATATCTCAGGGGACACAAAATGTCGGTCTCTTACTTGGCGAAATGGATTTAGAAGTTCAGCAAGTTATCCGGTTAGGGCAGACAATCAATTCTTCAGTTTCTGAAATTGCGGGTCTGTGTCAAGAAGATGCGGCAGCTTCCGAGGAAATGGCCGCTTCAACGGAAGAAATGAGTGCAACGATTGGTACCATTGGGGCCAGTGTCAGAGAGTTAGGGAGATTGATGGAGGAACTGAAGGCCCAAAGTAAGAGGTTCGTAATTTGAAGTTAGGATTTTAATCAGGTATAATTATAAATCAGGAAATCTCAGATTATTAATGGCTTCAGGAGGTAATCTATGCAAGCGACAACGGTTAAGGAGATTTACAGAGAGCCGAATCCTTTTCTCAATCAGAAAGTAGAATTATCTGGATGGGTTCGCACAGTGCGTACGTCCAAAACATTTGGCTTTATTGAGATAAATGACGGGAGTTTTTTTGAGAACCTTCAAGTGGTTTTTGAAGAAAGTCTTGCCAACTTTCAGGAGATAGGCAAGCTCACAATCAGCTCGGCAATTCGTGTTCAAGGAGAACTGGTTCCCTCACCGGGAGCAAAGCAACCCTTTGAGTTGAAAGCAGCAAACATCGAAATTCTTTCTGTGTCTGCGGCAGATTACCCTCTCCAAAAAAAGCGGCATACTTTTGAGTATCTGCGGACGATTGCTCATTTGCGCCCCAGAACTAATACCTTTGCGGCCGTCTTTCGTTTAAGGTCAATGATTGCCTATGCGATTCACAAGTTCTTTCAGGAAAAAGGCTTTGTCTATGTACATACCCCGATTATCACCGGCAGTGATGCGGAAGGAGCCGGTGAAATGTTTAAGGTAACGGCTCTGGATCTGGCTAATCCGCCTAAGGATAGTGAGGGGAATGTTGACTTTTCCAAAGACTTTTTTGGTCGGCTTACGAGCCTGACGGTAAGTGGCCAGCTTAATGTAGAGACCTATTGCATGGCCTTCCGAAATGTTTATACTTTCGGGCCCACCTTTCGCGCCGAAAATTCCAACACGGCCAGACATGCTGCGGAGTTTTGGATGATTGAACCGGAGATCGCCTTCGCAGATCTGACGGATAACATGAATTTAGCTGAAGAAATGATGAAATATTTAATCCAATATGCCTTGGATAATGCTCCCGAGGAAATGGCTTTTTTCAATAATTTTGTGGATAAGACCTTGTTTGAACGCTTGGAAAACATCCTCAGCTCAGAATTTGCCCATGTGACCTACACTGAGGCAGTAGAAATGTTGGAGAAAGAAGATTTTAAATTTGAATATCCCGTGAGCTGGGGAATGGATCTTCAGACAGAACATGAGAGGTATCTTACTGAAAAGATCTTTAAAAAACCTGTTTTCGTCACGGACTATCCCAAAGGTATTAAGGCCTTTTATATGCGCTTAAATGAGGACAATAAGACGGTGGCAGCCATGGATCTGCTCGTCCCCGGTGTGGGCGAAATCATTGGCGGGAGTCAACGGGAAGAGCGAATCGAGGTTTTGCAAGATCGTATGCAAGAAGCAGGGCTAAAGGCCGAGGATTATTGGTGGTACCTGGATCTACGGCGCTACGGGGGAGTAACCCATGCCGGATATGGTCTGGGCTTTGAACGGGTTATCATGTATTTGACGGGTATCGCTAATATTCGTGATGTGATCTCTTTTCCAAGAACAACAAATTCCAGTGAGTTTTAGGAGGTCTCTCAATTTCAGCTTAAGCTGAAGGAGTTCACTTGATAACAGATGTATTCATTTGAGTACATCTGTTTTATCATTTCCGACACCACTTCTATATGGGGTGTTCATTATTCTGCTGCAGTGACGAAAGCCTCCATTGGAGGGTTTCGCCGAGCCTCCTTCCCAATAAGACCACTTGGCGGCGAAGGAGGGAGAATCCATCCTAGGGCGCTAGGGTATTCGTCAAGTAGCTCTGCGCACGCCTTCGGCATATGTCTTCACTGAAGACTTATCTCACCGAACTTGTATTAAGAGTCTTGATGTTCAGCTTTAGCTGAATCAGTTTACTTGCAGAATAATCCTTATTGACAGACAAATATTGGCATGCTAGAATTAGCCAAAGTTTGAGATGTATAGACAATTACAGTTAGGAATAGGTGTTTTTGGTGATTCAAGCAGAAAAGATAGATAAGAGTTCGGTGATACCGATATACTATCAACTATTTAAGTTAATTGAGGAGCAAATACGCAAGGGGGATCTCAAACCCGGCGAGTCTTTGCCGACGGAGCATGAAATTTCTTTGCGCTTCGAGATTAGCAGAATGACGGTTCGCAGAGCTATTGCCGAATTGGTGTCAGCAGGTATGGTCTATGCCCAGCAAGGCCGAGGTACTTTTGTAGCAACACCTAAATTAGACAATATTGTTTTCGAACTGAATGACTTTAACCAAGAAATTAAAGAGCGTGGTTTAAACTGCAAGAGCACTCTCTTGGAAGCGAAAATCATTCGCGCAGATAAGGAACTTAGGGAAAGGTTTCAGGTGGGGGAAGAATCCAAGCGGTTTTTGTATTTTCGCACAGTTTTTTCCGCAGAGGATGAACGTCTTTCCTATGAAGTGAAATATACCATCTACTCTAAGAGCAGGCCTATTCTGGAATCTGAGCTTAAAGATCCGAGTCTGCCGGGTTTAATAGCGACACATACGGAATATGTGCCGATGAGCGCTAAAAAAGTTCTGCAAGTGGCGGTTTGTACTGAAGAAGAAGCTGCAATCCTGGGTATCGCGCCTAACTCGCCTGTTTTTTTAGTAGAGCAGACGATCTATGACCCAGACCTAAAACCGGTGGGTTGGAGTAAGGCAGTTTATCGAGGAGATCGATATAAATTGACAAGCTATGATGGCTGGTATAAAAAAGATTAAGCTAATTGGGGGGCTCTTAGGTTGGAAGACGAACTACAAATAGCTATGGCGGATTTAGATGAAGAAAAGACCCTGCTGCTGGTGGAAGAAAGGATTAAAGCCGGTTATTCATCGGTGGAAATCATTGAAACTTGTCGTCGGGGAGTAGAAATTGTCGGAGAAAAATATAGTGACAGTCATTATTACCTTTCGGATCTGATTATGTCGGAAGAAATACTTAAAGGGGTTATGCGTGTTTTAGAACCCTATATCCCTACCAATAACACAGTTCAGGGGCCGTCCATTGTAATGGGAACTATCGAAGGTGATATTCACGATCTTGGGAAAAATATAATTATTTACTTATTGAGGTCATCGGGGTATAAAGTTCATGATTTAGGTGTGGATGTAAAACCTGAGCGATTTATTCAAGCAGTTAACGAAACTAACGCCTCGATTTTGGGAATCAGTGTCTTGATCTCCTTTTGCGTCAGTTCTATTAAAAGAGTTGTTGACCTTTTAGATGAAGCCGGCATGCGAGATAAGGTGAAGGTTGTCGTGGGAGGGTATCCTGTTAATCAGGAAGTTAAAGAATTTACCGGCGCAGATTTCTATGCCAACGATGTAACGGAAGCCTTAAGAATTTACCGCGAAATCCTAGGAGTGGAAGAAGGTTCAGTCTCAGAGTTCTGAGACTGGCCTAAATATTTGCAAAATTCCGTATTGAATCCCAAAAAATGTTGTGATAATATTTAGAAAATATGGCTGTCTATACATTTATATAAGGTAATAATATCTAAAAAAATTTAATATATAATTTGTATAGACATCTGTACGAATATCTAATTTACTTTGAACTAAGGAGGTTGAGAACATAACTATTAGTCAAGGAGAATTAGGAGTTCGGAACAAGCTATCATGCATTCTTTGATATTATATAACTGATTTATAAGTAGTAAGAAACTGATTGTAGGGAGGGTTGAAGCAAGATGTTGATTATTGGAGAAAAGTTGAATAGCGCTATTCCAAGTGTTCGTCAGCTTATCAATGACAAAGATGTGGCAGCTATCCAGGATTTAGCTCTCAGACAAGTGGCTGCAGGGGCTGACTACTTAGATTTAAACACAGCGCAAGGGGACGAAATTGTCAACATGGAGTGGCTTGTACGAACTGTCCAGGATGTAACGGGTACCCCTTTGTGTCTTGACAGTACCTCTGCTCCGGTTATTAAGAAGGGATTGGAAACTGTCAAGGGAGATAAGAGCAAGGTTTTAATCAACTCGATTTCCTTGGAAAAGAATCGGATTGAGGAAGTACTGCCCCTAGTCCTTGAATATCAATGTCCTGTTGTGGGCTTAACCCTGGATGATGATGGGATACCCAAAACAGCGGAAGAAAGAATGGTTCTTTCTGAGAGACTGGTTGAGGTATTGACTAAGCATAACTATGATTTAGAAAAGCTTTATATTGATCCCCTGGTACTTCCTCAGGCAGTCAGTCATAATAATGCTAAAATGTTTTTTCAGTGTCTGGAGGACATCAAGAGAGTCTTAAAGGTTAAGACAGTCTCAGGACTAAGTAATATTTCATTCAATTCCCCGAAAAGGAAGGTGATTAATCGACATTTCCTAACTCTTTGCATGGCTTTCGATATGGATGCAGCTATCCTCGATCCTTTGGATAAGAAAATCATGAGCTCGGTTATCACCAATGATTTTCTGCTGGGTAAAGATCGTTTTGGCAAGAAATTTTTAAAAGCATTTCGTAGTGAACTGTTAGAAGACTAAAGATTCTTACGGGTTTATGCTGTTGGGATAAGTAAATAATGAGAAGGTAGGAGGGGTAAATCAGGATGAGTGAAAAGCAAATGCTTTATCAAAAGAGGTTAGAGCGCTACATGACGGCTATGGATTGCGGAAAGCCGGATATGGTTCCTGTTGCTTTCGGAGTCGGCGAATGGATAGCCAAATACACCGGTACTACACTCCAGGAAATTTACTATGATCTCGATAAGAGTAACAGCATTGTAAGTGAGATGCTGCCCGGACTGGATTTTGATATCTTTAAGGGCGGCCCTTCCTTATGGTGGCCACCGATGTTTGATGCTATGGGTTCTAAACTTTATAAATTTCCCGGTATCGGAGTGGAAGAAAACTCTACGTTTCAGTTTAATGAGCAAGAATATATGAAGCCAGAGGATTACGATGAGTTTATCGCCAGCCCAACGGAATGGCTGGTTAATCATTATTTGCCGAATATAAGCACTGAGTTAGAGAATCCCGGCTCTTATCGATCCACTGTAGCCTTAATCAAAGGAGCGGCAGCTTTTGCCATGCAAGGTGGAATTATGGCTCAGGCCTATGGAAAATGGACTATGGATCATGGGATTGTCGGACAAGGAACCGGCTTCACTAAAGCTCCCTTTGACACCTTGGGGGATGCTTTAAGAGGAATGAAAGGGGTGCTCTTAGATCTGCGCCGACGACCTGAGAAGGTGCTGGCTGCTTGTGAAGCTATTACTCCCCATAATGTGAATTGCGGCTTGGCGGGTGCCGGAGCAGACACTCGTTTCCCTTGTTTTGCACCGCTGCATCGGGGGGCTTATCCCTTTCTTAATCCCAATCAATGGAATAATTTCTACTGGCCATCCTTAAAAGCGACCATCGAAGGCCTCTGGGCCCGTGGTAAGAGAATGTTGTTCTATGCGGAAGGGGATTGGACTCCCTATCTGGAGAAAATTGCCGAATTGCCGGATAAGAGTATTATTTTTCAGATTGATACGACTGATCCTAAAAAAGCCAAAGCAATCCTCGGCGGCAGATTCTGTCTGCAAGGGGGTGTGCCAACAACCCTCTTAACTTATGGCACTCCGGCGAAGGTTAAAGAGCATATCAAGAGAACAATCGATGAATTAGCCTGTGATGGCGGTTTTATCTTGGATGCGGGTGGAGTTGTCATGGGGGATGCTAAGCAAGAAAACGTCATTGCCATGATTGAAGCTGCCCGAGAATACGGCGCTTATTAATTGGATAGGAGGGGTAATCAATGGCTGATAAAGATAAATTATTAAATCCAGATCCGGGTGTTTGTGTTCCTTGGGAAGTTAAGCTGGAGGAGATCGGTGAGTTCCCCGGTAATGAAGCAATTGTTAAAAAAGAATGGGAAAAGCTTGATGACTTTGCCTATAATTTTATTTGGTTTTGGGCACAGCGCTAGGATCCAGAGAGTGTTTTGAAATAGATTAGCTGATTAACTCATCCTTAAGGTTTATGCTTTAGAAAGATGATCAAAAAAGGAGTGGGGATTTATTATGCTGACAGATGCTTTATCAATCGCGATAGCGGATTTAGAAGAAGAGCAGGTAGCAGGATTGGTTAAGGAACGCTTAGCTAGCGGAGTTGCCCCCTTGGAAATAGTTAATTCGCTGCAAATGGGAATGGCGGAAGCTGGGAGTCGCTTTGAAACAGGTGAGTATTTCTTGGGTGAGCTGATCATGTGCGGTGAGATCATGCAGGATTCCATGATTGTCCTGGAACCACTGCTCATCGGAAGTAACGCGGAGTACAAAGGAAACATTGTTATCGGTACCGTCAAAGGGGATATCCATGATTTAGGGAAGAACATTGCGGTAATGCTTCTTAAAGGATCGGGTTATAACGTTATTGACTTAGGCGTTGACGTTTCTAAAGACAAATTCATTGAAGCCATTAAGGAATATAACGCCCCCTTAGTGGGAATGAGTGTTCTTTTAACCGGCTGCCAGGAATCCATAAAGGAAACCATCGATGCTATCCGGGCAGCTGGTTTAGACACTAAGGTTCTGATTGGCGGAAATTATATTGATGACCTGGTGAAAGCTCATGTGGGAGCGGATTACAGCGCTCAGGCCGCTACAGATGGGGTTAAGATTGCCGACGAAATCTTTAGTGCCTAGAATAATAATCTGATTTCACTTAACTAAGCTCGTTCAGATGGATAGAGTTTAAGGCATCAGGGGGGAGATCATCCCACCTGATGTACTTGAAACCTCCCTCCCTATATAAGTGAGGGTAATAGCAGCTGAAAATTGAACTCAATGATGATAGAGGCCTTAATAGGCCTCTACCCTCGTTATTGTGGCAAACTTGTCAAGGTGATTAAAATGGACTTTCTTTTAAGCGCCTTGAGATGTAAACTTAAACAAATGTCTTGAGAAGGAGCATACACAATGAATACCAACTTTGAACAGGCTGCAGCTAAGCCAATAACACAAAAATACTTAGGTCAAAAAGGACTAATCGTCTTAATCACTTTCTTAAGTGCCTTCATACCCTTATCAACGGATCTTTATCTGCCGGCCTTGCCCAGAATGGCAGAAAATTTTCAGGCAGCCCCGAGTTTGATTAATCTCACGCTGATATTATTCTTTATTTTCTATGCGGCAGGCTCTTTGTTCTGGGGGCCTCTCAGTGATAAGTACGGCCGGAAACGGATCTTGCTGGTAGGGCTTATTCTTTATACAGCAGCAAGTTTTCTTTGTGCCTTATCCGGCGATGTGTATCAATTAATCGGGTTTCGAATTGTTCAGGCAATTGCCAGCGGAGCGGCAACAGCAGTGGCCCAAGCTATTGTAAAGGACAGTTATTCCGGGCAAAAACGGGTATCCGTGTTGGCCTTAGTTACCTCTATGACCATGGTTGCCCCAATTGTGGCACCGGTTATCGGAGCATTGATTTTAAAGGTTACTTCATGGCGAGGAGTATTTGTTGTCTTGGCCTTGATTGGTCTGTTAATTACCCTTGCCGTGATTGCCATGGAAGAAACTATTGCTCAGCGTTCTACGGCAAGTATTCTTGAATCCTTAGGCAGATTGGGAGTCGTAGCCAAGAACCCTGGATTCATGTCCCTTTTACTGACTTTTTCCTTGATGGCCATTCCAATGATGTCCTTTATTTCATCTTCGTCCTATATTTATGTGAATCAATTCGGTTTAAGTGAGCAGGTCTACAGCTATTTTTTTGCAGCGAATGCCTTTTTCATGGTGGTTGGTCCTTTGCTTTATATGAGAAGCACCAGGTTTATTAAACCCGTTAAACTGATTACAGTCAGCTATGTCGTCGCCTGTATCAGTGGGGGATTAATTAGCACCGTTGGTGTAAACAGTCCTTGGCTGTTTGCCTTGTCCTTAATCCCTGCGACTTTTATGGGCAGTATTACTCGCCCACCAAGTGCCAATTTGATGCTCGAGCAGCAAAAGGGAGACACCGGGGCAGTGGTATCCCTAATGTCTTTTGCTTTTACAATCTTTGGCAGCATAGGCATGATCCTTATTTCCTTGGATTGGGCTGATCGAGTTCGGGTTATGGGACTAATGTATGTGTTGTTTGCTTTGCTAAGTTTAATAATGTGGCAGGGGATTTCTAAGAAAGCCTATGTTCAGAAGGTTATTCAATAGCCAAAGGAGGGTGTTAACGATGATCAAGGTCACTTTCTTGCCGTCAGAAAAAGTTACCCAAATCTCCAAAGGGACATCAATTCTGCAAGCTGCCATCTCCGCGGGGGTGCAAGTTGTCAGCACTTGCGGAGGTAAGGGAACCTGTGGTAAATGTAAAGTGCAAATTTCGTCGGCAACACCTACACATGTAACCGAAATTAAACTTTCAGAAAATAAAAAGAAGTTCCTAAGTGCTGCAGAGTTGGCCGAGGGCTGGGTATTGGCTTGCCAACAGCTCATCACAGAGGATATGACCATAAGAGTTCAAGCAGAGCAGGCTGCTAACCAACGAAAAACTGACTTTGCTGCCGAGCTTAAGATAAAACCGGCTCCAGGAGTTGAGAAAGTTTTCTTGCAAATGGCGAAGCCCAGTGTCGAGGATCAGACACCGGATTGGCAGAGACTTGTTGCAGCTTTGCCGAACCAGGGAATTAAGTTTAATCGGAGAGTGGCGGCTTCCCTGCCCAGACTGTTAAGAGAGAGTGATTATCAGGTTACTGCTGTGTTGGCTGGAGAAAGACTCCTAGCTGTAGAGCCGGGTAATACTTCAAGGCGCTGCTACGGAGTAGCCATAGATGTGGGAACGACGACGGTAGTCGCCTACCTAATGGATCTGATTTCAGGAGCGCTAGTCAACAGCGGGGCAGTGACCAATCCTCAGCAAGTCTATGGTGCGGATGTGATTTCCCGGATTACCCATGCAGCCAGCGGAAAGAATCAATTGGGAGAGCTGCAAGAAAAAGTTATCGAAGCTCTCAATTCACTGATTAGGAAGCTGTGCCAAGAAAGCGGGATAGCTAAAGAAGAAATATATCAGGCTATGGTGGTAGGCAATACTACCATGGCCCACTTGTTTCTGGGAATTGACCCCACGTATTTGGCTCCGGCTCCCTTTATCCCAGTCTTTAGAGATACGGTAGACGTTCAAGCGGATGAGCTGGGATTAGATATTTTAGCCACCGGCAGAGTAAGCGTCCTGCCCAATGTGGCCGGGTATGTAGGCTCGGATACAGTGGGTGTAATGTTAGCCGCAGGGGCAGATCGTTTGCCAGGTATCAGCTTAATTGTTGATATTGGGACGAATGGTGAAATAGTCCTGTCGGGAAAGGGGAGAATTCTTACTTGTTCGGCTGCCGCCGGGCCGGCTTTCGAAGGTGCAGAGATAAAGTATGGGATGCGTGCCGCCGAGGGAGCTATCGAAGGTGTGCGCTTAGGTGAGGATGTTGAACTAGAAATTATCGGAGGGGGCAAGCCGCGAGGAATATGCGGCTCCGGTCTGATCGATGCTATTGCCGAACTGCATAGGGCGGGGGTTATCGGGCCTACAGGACGGTTTGCCGCTGAATCCGCCCAACTTGAGAAGCTGCCCCCTTTGCTGCGCCAACGCTTACGCAAGGCTGAGCGAGCCAGCGAGTTTGTGCTGGTCTGGGGAATGGATTCGGAGACCGGAGAAGATATAATCCTTTCGCAAAAAGATATTCGGGAAATGCAGCTGGCTAAAGGGGCAATTATGGCAGGGATTAGGATTCTCAGTCTGGAGATGGGGATTAATTTGCAGGAGATTGACAGAATCCTGCTGGCCGGAGCCTTTGGCAATTATATTAGAAAGGAAAGTGCAGTGGAGATTGGTTTGCTGCCGTCCTTGCCTATCGAGCGGATTATGTCCATTGGGAATGCGGCAGGAGATGGGGCGAAAATGGCTTTACTGTCGGTTGAAGAATGCTCAAGGGCAGAATCACTGGCTAAGCGAGGGGAGCATGTGGAACTGTCTACTAGAAAGGAATTTCAGAAAGAGTTTTTGAAAGGACTGGATTTTAAAAGAGTCTGAGGGGCGGATATATAGTAAGCTGTTAGTGGCAAGAAGGTAAGCGGGTTGGGCAGATGGGGTTGTCCGAAAAACGAATGCGCATTCGTTTTTCGGACAACCATGATGTGTAAGAGGCGGGTTATAGCTATTTCTATTGGATCAACCTCCCTATGAGGAGCAGGTAGCGGAAGGGGTTAGGCAAGTTAAGAGCGAAACAGGGATTGGTCCTATCGCAGTTGCTTTGATCCTTGGGTTTGGGCTTCATTTTGACTATCAAAGTTATGGTGATGGTAATCGATTCGTCTCAAGCAGACGTAAGGTCCCTTACTCTCTTCCCCCTTCAGGATAACCCTATTGTTACAGACAGTTGTCAAAATAGCCGGAAAAGATCCGGTCAGTCTATCTACAAAGTGTTCTTCTACTAGCTTATGTCATAGAACGGATGAGTGTTCCCGACACAATTTCTCTTAAATCCATCCCAGGGGCTCTAACATCATGTACTGTCGAACAAAGGAATGGGGGCTACACTACATCGCCCATAATTTGAGAAAGATGGCGACCTTCAGTGAGCGATGGCTGCCATCTTTCATTTTTTGTGTTTTTATCGTTGCACTCTATCATATTAATACTGGCGAAGAGAACGTTAGTTCCAAAGTTAGCACGTCCCCTTTTCGTGTATACTAGAAGATCTTTAAGGTCATTTTCACCCTAGCACGGCATAACTTTTAATGATTATTTTATTTAGACGCCTAACATCGCCCATCTAAGGTTAAACAGGAAATGATAGTTATCAAGAAAAGTAATTGTGGCCAAAAAGTCTCCCTGTTTGAAATAATAAGACACAGTTCCATCTTTCTCTTCTTGCTTCATGTGGAATTTCCAACCGTTTTTCTCTAACTCCTTATTATAATGCTTGTATGCTTCGCTAAATGGAACAGTACTTTCATAAAACCCATTAAGACTAACTAAGCCATCCTTTATAACAGAAGACGAATCATATTGTTTTGCTCCAGATAAAGGGGTAATCATGTTTAATTGGTTTCTCAATTCCGGCTCAATTTTTAAAGCTTTTTCTCATCCAATTAAAGTAACAATACTAAAATATAATAGACCTAGACCAAAAAATATATATCCAATAGTACTAATTTTTACTTTTTTAAACAAATCAGTTAACCTCCACTTAAAAATGGGGAATTATTGGGCCTGCAAAAATTCCAGGGTATAACCTGCCTGCAAACTTTGTATTCATTAAGCTGAACCCCATCCACCAACTTGTTGGGGGAATAGAGAAAGGCGTATTTTAACCCTATTCCGTCTTCTCGGATACAACAGCAGGAAATTATAGCTTATAGTTGAGATTTACAATCATTTTTTCGTTTTTTTATTTCTGTTTTTAGTTTCGATAAGTTCAAGTTGTGGTATGATAACCCTTTTATACCATATAGGAACAAAATAATAAGCGATCAAAGGTAAAATAGCAATAATTACCCAAGGCCAGTCGGGCTGCGAGTTTACTTTAAACACCATAACCAATACGGCTAAACAACATGGTATTGAGCTCAAAGCAACCGTTATTCCAACAATTTTGTCCTTAGTGATTTGAGTGAATCGACTTAGAAATACATATGATGATATGGTCAAAAATGCTGTAATGCCAAATAAAAAATAGGGCAAGATCTTTAGAAGCATAGTAATCTCCTTCAATTCCAGCTTGCAGTAACTGCACTTAGCGGTATATTAAACGCAAAACCTGTGGCCATAGCTGCATTGTATAATTCGGTCCCTATTAGATGGGACGCTCCCCCAAGAATCGGTACCGAAAGAAATCCAGTTAAACTTATTGCTAGATTACCCCAGGTACCATGAACCTGATCTCCGATTAACATCATTCCCAAGGTGGTAGCTACACCAACTATTGCAGCGACCGGAATAATAATACCGGCCGTTGATATTAAGGTTGCTGATCCAATGGCTACACCAACTATACCTGCTGTGCTCGCTCCAATACTAGCGACAGTGGCCCCGCGATTGATTAATAACAAAGTATTATTAATTACTTGTTTAGTGTCATCAGAGGTAGAATGCACTTGTGTCATTCCTGATTTCTGGTCAAAGGAAACAGGCGCAGGCATTGGTGTAGAGTAACTTCCTGTCGGGTGGAGACCCTGTTTTTGATACTCAGTATAAACCCCCAAATCCATCCCAGGCGCTCCTACATCATGACCCGTAGGATCAACAAAACTAACGGGATTCCCATGAGCATAAGCATATCGATTTATACTTTGGGGATCATTAGCTCTGCCTTTAAACGTATCCTTCGTCAAAAACCTGCCAATTCCTGCATTGTAGTACCTGGCATTCAGGAAATACAACCCGGTTTCCTGATCATACCGATATCCCGCATAAGTGTAGGCATTGTTGAACCCTGGGTCATTGTTGATGTCAACTGTGTTTCCGCCGTTTGGACCCCCATCCCTCACACTGATAACATTCCCATAAGGATCGTAAGCATACTGTCTGTACACAGCTCCATTGGAATCCGTCACCGCCACAACATCCCCATGGGCATTGTAATGGTAGTAATAGTAGTTGTAATAGTCTCCAACGGGACGATAAATATAGATTGAGAGCAGTTTTCCTTCCGGAGTTCGGGTATAGCGGGCGGTAATTTTATTAGCATACTGATTGGTGGTCTCGTACATCAGCTGACCATTAAAATAATGATAAGTTATGGTCTCCGATCCCACGGTTTTCGTGAGACGCTGGCCATCCCCATCATAAGTGTAACTAGCAATGACAGTACCTGCTCCGTTTTTCACGCTGGTTAAACGGTTAGCCTCATCATAGACATATTGCTGGGTTTTGCCGTTAACTGTCAGTTTGGTCAGATTCCCGTTGGCATCATAACTCACATTACTCGCCGACCCGTTGAGAGAACTGATCTTATTATCCCCATCATAAGCAAAGGTATTTGTCTGCCCGCTGGGCAGCTCCATGGATTTGAGGTTTCCCGCCGGATCATAGCTGTAATCCAAAGTGTACTGGGTTCCAGCATCCGTGATCTCGGCTTGGGTTAAGCGGTTAAGCTTTTCAGTTCCGGCATTGTAAACATACTTTGCTGTTGGACTGCCCGGGCCTTGGCCCTTGATTTCTATGAGCCGGCCATCGTCATCATATTTATAGGTGCTCGAAATTCTTGTGTTATAGTCATTGCCGGGTTTGAAGGTAGAGGTAACAATCAGCTGATTTCCTTCATTATAATCGAATCGATCCTCCACACCATTGGGATTGGTCTGCAACTTCAGCTTGCTGCCCTCATCGTACTTAAAGAGAGTGTCTTTGCCCGCTGCCGAGACTTTTTCCACCAACTTGTTGGGGGAATAGACAAAGGCGTAGAGGACGTCTGGATTGGATAGATACTTAAGGTTAAAGCCCAGGAGTTGATCCGTCTTAGAATACATTCCTCCCGGTGAAGGTTCCTTGATACTTCCAACAAAAGCGCCGTCGGTCCCCTTTTCGATGGAGCTGATCAGATTTCCTACCTTATCGTAATCATAGTCGAAAGTATAAAGGGTTTGGCCAGTGAGTGTTTTAGAAGCCGTTGCCTGCTTGCGCCGACCTTCTAGGTCATAGCTGAAGCCATAGGTTTCCTTATCGGATAATTTGAGAGACTTAAGCAAACCTAAGGGATCGTAGTCTAAGCTGACGGTGCTGCCGCCGGCATTGGTTTTTTGAGTGAGCCGGCCATTGGCATCGTAGGCATAACTGCTGACAATGGCGTTGGCGGCATTCTTCTCAGCCTTGAGATTGTTCTTGTCATCATAGACGAAGGAACTTTGATTGTAGATCGTACCTGAGGGAGCTTTGGTGTTGACACTTAAGACGTTGCCGTTGGCATCCAGGCCGTAGGTGGTTAAGTTGTCGGCGTTGTCCGTAACGGTGCGCAAGCGCTCCTGGCCGTCATAGGCGTAGCGGATGACTTCTCCGCTTGGGGAAGTGACGGAGGTGGCTTGTCCATAGGCGTCGTTCCTCCCATAGCTGACTGTTTTATTGAGCTGATTGGTGGTGTTGACAACATAATTATTCGAGGAATCATAGTTTGAGGTAACCACTTCCCGACCATACCCGAAGCGAATATTGTCAAACTTAGCAACCCCTTGAGCGCTGGTCACGTCTAAGCGGACTTTGGCGGTTCCGTTGACGGGAGAGTTAAAGGGTACAACATACTTGGCCAGGTCTGATTTTTCATAAATAACTTTGGATTTAAAAGTTTGAACATAAGTCCCGGCTTGATTGTAGATAAGAACCTGCAGGGAAGCACCATTGCCAGAAGCGGCGGTCAAGGGATCGGTGCTGAGATTTCCGCTTAGGGTATAGTCTTGCCCTTGTTTAACGGGGATCAGGGTTTGAGATTCCAGGTAGCTGCTGCCGGTGGAGGGGAGACTGATGGTTCCCACTTCTGATATGACGTCTGCATAGCTGCTGGAGCGAACCCATTTGGAAAGTCCGTTGACAAAGGAGGAGTTTTGCAGAGAGTTATACCCTCGGATCTGCGGGCTTTGTTCAAACTGGAGGTTGTCGAAGTAACCGGTGGCTCCTTGATAAGTGATGGCCATGATCCGGGCATAGACTGCATTAGCTGGCGGTTGAATATCTGTCGCCGTATAGTGATTCCACTTGTCGCTTTGGTTTGGGTCATTGACCTGAATATACAGGTTGGAGCTTGGATTTTGGGTGGGCTGTTGAGAGGCATCGTACCAGTAGATATAGACGACAGCCCCTGAAGACGTACCACTCGCCAGCGTGGCTTTAATATCCCCGCTGAGGATATAGCTACCCTTGGCTTTGTCGGCGACACTGATAAAGCCTGTCCACTGGTAGGTATTGTGGTTTGTTCCCGAATTGAGCTTTAAGACTCGGCTTCCGCCGTAAGGGGCGTTCGGATCCTCCTCGCTGAGATTAATGCTGTCTGCTGGTGCCACACGGGCCCATTCCAAGGGCTGGCTGTTGCTGTCCACTTCGTTAAACCCACTGTTGTAAATTCGGTTATCCGCTATCCCCAGCAGATTAGATTCCATCGTCAGGTTTCCGGCACTATAGGTGTAGGCTTTGGAGTTGCCGGCCTGGTCGGTTTGGGTTTGATTGTCTAGCCTTACCGGATCCCAGGCGTTCTGAACGTTTTTGCCGTCTGCTTGAGTTATTGTTTTCAGGCGATTTCTATAGTAATCATAGCTGGTTTCTCTCCCGTTAGGATCTGTTGTAGGCTCTGTGGCCTTGGTCATATTCCCAAAGGCATCATACTTATAGTTGTAGGTGTTTCCTAAGGGTGTGGTGAGACTTGTTAGCTGGTCTGCGGCATTCCAGGTCATGCGGGTGGCTGAATTAACACCGCCTGGATCGTTGATCACGGCTATGGGGTTGCCATAATTATTGTGCACATATTGAGTGACATCCCCCAGGGGAGAGGTAACCCAGCCATCCCCGCCGAAGCCGATCTCTGTATGACCATGGAACTCGGCTGCGGCTGCTCCTTCGACCAGTTGGGCCTCGTCGAAATAGGCATCTCCGCCAAAATGGGTGCTGTCATGGTCCGCTTGCATGTAGACCCTCAGGTAAGCCGCATTGGCTTGGGTGGTCACACTTAGGGATTGTTTTGTCCAGTCCTTCGTTCCTGTGAGAGCAATGGACCGTGTATCCTTCCAGGTGGAATCCAGAATGGTACCGTTAACATCCGTCTGTACAGTGTTGAGAAAGGCTCTGCCGTTAAGAGCACCGGTTTTCAGCTGAGCGCTTAGGTTGTAGGCTGTAGAGGGTTTAATCGGAATTGTTTGTTGCACATAGAGAAAGCTCTGGCTAGACCCTGGGTAAACTGTTGGACTGCTTTGGATGTGCACACTGCCTTTACCCATTGTGGCGTTTGTGGAGTCTTCGGTGATACTTCCATAATCGTAATCAACCTTTTCTTCCCAAGAGTCGAGATTACTGCCGTAGCCTGCTTCAAAGCTGGGGTTGCCCAGCAGATTGATTTCTCCGACACTGGCAATGCGGTTGAGGTTATCATAAGTCAGATAATAGGGTGTGCCATTTTTATCCATCATGAACCGCAGTTGACCCTTGTCCCAGCTGTACTTAAGGTTGGAATCACCATAGACGGCATCTTTATAAGTGACTTGGGTCAGGTAACCGCCCGTATAATTGTAGGTTATCTTTACCTGACCGGTATGGTCTTTCAAAGAAGCCACGGTACCGTTAACAAGGGTTAATTCCACCACCCGGCCGGAAGCATCGGTTAAGCGGATTTTGTCCCCGGCTCGGGTAATACTCGTGGTATTTCCTTTGCCGTCCAGAAGGCGAATCACCTTGCCATCCACGGCAAAGACAACACTGGGGAGCTCGGCCTGATAACCGCCGCTTTCATTGATCTCCTGAAGAGAGAAGGTTCCGTCAGGGTTCTTATAGAGCTGAACCGGGTAATTATCCGGGGCGGCATAGGTTTGTCCGTCGCTTTTGAGCATGAAAGGACGTTCCGTCCCGGCTGAATCCAGGAGCACCTTTCCCCAGGGTTTATCCACGAGCTGCATATCTAAGTTGGAAAACATTTTTTGCCGAAAATTCCCTCAAGAGCTCCCCGGCTGTTATAGGTTCTCGTAACGCTGTTGGGAATTCCTCGGCCCGGCAGGGAGAAATCTACCACAGAGCTGATGAAATTTCCGTTATCCGTGTTGGCGGAACCGACGGGTGTGTTGGCATAACTCCAGTAAGGGTTTAACCCCGTTTGGTCGGTGATATAGGTGATGGAGAGAAAGGGCTGATTGGTTCCGTAATTGCTTGTGCGATAGAAGAATAAGGGATTGCCTTCCTGGTTATGAGCAACCATGAAGCCGTTGTTGCTCAAACCGCCATTATACCAGCCTTTGACGATAGACCAGACGTTAAAGTTAACCCAGCCTATGTGGCTGCCAGGAACGGTAATGAGTGAGGCTCTGGTTTCTTCGTTATCTTGATCAACGTCAGGTTTATTACTCCAAGTTATCTCTAGGGGATTCCAGGCAGTTTTGATTCTAAAGGCAGCCAGGTCCTGAGCTTCACTGGTCGTTGTATATTTGTAAAGAGAGAAGATACTGTCTGTAACGATAGCACCCGTCGGAAGGCCGGGGAGAGGAAATTTGATCAACGAGCGGGTTGCACCAAGTTGGGTATCCCAGCCCGTGGTCATATAAGGGCTGTTGTAATATTTGTAAGAGCTGTTGGATGCTATATAGGTATCAATTCCGTTGGCTCCCACATCGGCTGTAATGTTTTCGTTGGAAATAATCGGATCCACAATGATGGGAAAGGATCGCTCAGGATCATTTAACCAGGTTAGATCAGCCACGATATCCAGGACATACTGATTTGGTTTTTCAGAAGGAGTAAGAGTTACTTTTGCTGCATTACTGATTTGCTGTTTTTGGTCGATCATATAGGCTGGAGGTAAGGTTAACTGGGTCTCTCCGGTGGTTTCATCCTGTAAGGCGATACTGCCATCTTCCAGGGCTTGGGGCTTTAAGCCTTTAGTTTCCAGGATGAATTTAAAGGAATTGGGGGCTGCCTTGTCTTTGAGGATAATATTTTCCTTGAGTCCATCGGAATAAGGAAGGTACTCTAAATCTGTAGACGGAAGCAAGTTGGGGTAGGTAACTGAAGTGTCGGTTTTAACGACATCAACCTTCTGAACTTTATCCATCTTCCAGGCAATCTCGTGGTTCGCATCCAGAATAACCTTGACAAGGATGTCCGAGGCAGAATGATCGGCGAATTGAGTCTGAAATCCGTTGGCCTCGTTTTGGGCGGCAAAGCCCGCCTTAGCAGGGAACCACTTTATTGGAGATATCCTGCCATTTTCCCTTGGCATCCAGATAATGTCTGCTGCTCTTCGAGGTTTCGGCAGTAAAGCTGCCATCACTGTTTAGATAGTGTTTGGTGTACTTGTCCCGCTTCTCGGTGAGTTCCCGAACTTTCGTTGCATTTTTGTTAAGCTTTTTTTCGCTGATGGCTTGTTCTGTCTTAGAAACGTTGGTTAAACCTGCCTTAGCTGCGGCCGCAAGCGTCAGTTGTGGGGCGATTCCTAAGGAAAGCATGCACAATGACAGGATGCCGGAGATTAATTTTGTTCTTTGTCTACCCAAGACGTCTCCTCCTTGATGAATAAAGTCTCTCGGTTTTGACCGAGGAAGTGGGCCGAAGCACCATCCTTCTTCTATTTGTGAGAATTTTGTTATAAAAATGTGAGGAATTTGTCGAGACCTTATACAATTCGTTTTTTATAGGAGATTCCTTTTTTTATCGGATAAGTAATTTATTCCAAATTGAATAAGTCTTATCAATCTTAAAAAGAAGAGAGTCTGAGGGCAGATGATATATAGTAAGAAATTAGTGGACAAGACAGGTAAGCGAGTTTGACAGACGGCTTGTCCGAGAAACGAATGCGCATTCGTTTCTCGGACAACCCTAATGTAAGTTCCGAACTACATCTATCTCTATTCGGCTAACCTCACTGTGAGGGGTCAGAGCGGAAGCGATCCGGCAGGTAAGACGCTGCGGCGACAGCCAAACCCCTTTAGGGAAAAGGGTATTGATTAAAAAGTCAGGGAATTAATGAATTAATGATAGAAATGAGATTGCCCTGGGCTGCTCTAAGCAACTCAGGGCAATCTTTAGTTAAGAACTCAATTATCTTTGTTCCTGTGAGGGGGCAATGGACCGTGTATCCAAAACAGGTAAGCGAGTTTGACAGACTACTTGTCCGAAAAACGAATGCGCATTCGTTTTTTGGACAACCCCGATTTGTAAAAGCCGGGTTACAGCCGAAATCACCAGCATAATCCAACCACCTTCATTCTGTCTGAGAAGTTTTATCCTTTTATCTGAAAAAATTGCAAAGATGAATAAGAATCGGCAGCTTGGCAAAATTTACGAGGTTAATGGAAAAGACTCTCCATTAACCTTATTTATGTTGATATGTTATAATTTTAGAGGTGCTTAAGCCCTTAGCTCCTATTAACCTATTTTCTTGGCTGGCTTTATGGGCTTTTGCGGATATTTCAGCACCTATTTAGAGGGTGGGGACAATTTTTTAGAGCCGTCGAGCCTAATATGGGGGATGATCGTTTGTAATTGAAAGGAAATCAGCTCTAATTTTAGTTTGTTTCTGGGGTTTCTTAACTTTTGCTATTGTAAATAATTATTGTGATATCTCAAATTGAACATGACTGTTAGTAAAACAGGCAATACAGTATGTTATAATAAGTACAAGAAGTGAGGTGAAGTGGTCTGTACCGTTTAGAAGATTTAAACCCAGTACAGCGGGAGGCTGCTGAGCATAAAGAAGGGCCGCTTCTAATTCTAGCGGGGGCTGGTTCGGGAAAAACCCGCGTGCTTACCTATAGAATTGCCCATTTAATTGCTCAAGGGGTAGAACCAGGTGAGATTTTAGCGATTACCTTTACGAATAAAGCAGCCAAAGAGATGCGGGAACGAGTGAGCACCTTGCTGGGCAGTGAGGGCTACGGACTTTGGGTTACCACATTCCACTCGGCCTGTGTTCGTATTCTTAGACGTGAGATTGATAATTTGCCGGGGTATAACCGGAATTTTGTCATCTATGATACAGGGGATCAACAATCCGTAATTAAAGCTTGCTTAAAAGAGCACGATTATGATGAAAAGAAATTCCCGGTACGCAGTGTGGCTGCAGTGATTAGTGATGCCAAGAACAAGCTCCAGGATCCGGAAGAGTTTTCCTATAAGGCAGCCAGTTATTTTGAACAAAAAGTTGTAGATATTTATCGTTCTTATCAGAAGCGACTTAAGAGTAATAATGCTCTTGATTTTGATGATATTATCATGCTCACAGTACAGCTCTTTCAGCAGAGCGATCAGGTCTTTAGGTATTATCAAGATAAATTCCGCTATATCATGGTGGATGAGTATCAAGACACCAACCATGCGCAGTATATGCTGATTAAGCTCTTAGCCAGTGAGTACCGCAATCTCTGTGTGGTGGGCGATGATGATCAATCGATCTATCTATGGAGAGGTGCGGATGTTAAAAATATCCTGGACTTTGAGCGGGATTATCCTGAAGCCAAAGTTATCAAACTGGAACAAAATTATCGCTCCACCCAGAACATTCTTAATGCAGCTAATGCCGTGGTGCAAAATAATGAATCCCGCAAAGAAAAATCCCTTTGGACGGAAAACACACAGGGGCAAGCAGTAGTGTGTTATGTAGGGTCTGATGAGCGAGATGAGGCCAGTTACGTGGTGAATCGCATTCAACGGATGCACGAGTTAGAGGGACGTCCCTACAATGATTTTGCCATTCTTTATCGTACCAATGCTCAATCACGAGCTTTGGAAGACCTTTTAATGAAAGCCGCTACCCCTTATCGAGTTTTTTCGGGGTTAAAGTTCTATCAGCGCCTGGAGATCAAGGATATCCTAGCCTATTTGCGAGTGCTGTATAATCCGGCAGATCAGGTGAGCTTTTCCCGGGTTTTGAATGTGCCTAAACGTGGCCTGGGAGACACCACTTTGCAAAAGATTTTAGAATACGCCAACGAGCAAGAAATGCCTGTCTTAGATGCAATATTAGAGGCTGAATATATTCCTGAGTTAACAGCACGAGCCAAGAAACCCTTAATCGCTTTTGCCCATTTAATGCAGAACCTGGTCAGCTTTGCCCGGGAGGCCAGTGTCTCGGATCTGGTAGAAGAAATTTTGAACAAGACCGGTTATAAGGGGATCTTAGAGGCAGAAAACACTCCGGAAGCAGAGACTCGCCTGCAGAACCTTATGGAGTTTCTTTCCGTTACTTCAGAGTATGATGCTAAAGCAGCTCAAGCTGCCCAAAATGACTTGAATGATGGAATTGAGCAAGAGAATATCCCTCCTTTGAGCGGGTTTTTAGAAGAGGTTTCTTTAGTAGCAGATATCGATGAATTGGATCAAGCTGAAGAAGCCGTGGCTCTGATGACAATGCATAGTGCTAAAGGGTTAGAATTCCCGGTGGTTTTTGTGGTTGGGATGGAAGATGGGATTTTTCCCAGCAGCCGTTCCCTGATGGAACCCACTGTCTTAGAGGAAGAACGCCGCCTTTGTTATGTCGCCATCACCCGAGCGAGGGAAAAACTTTACCTGTGTAATACGGAAATGCGGATGCTTTATGGCAAGACGCAGTATAATCAGCCTTCTCGCTTTTTGATGGAGATACCGTCGGATTTAATGACGGATATAGACCCACTTGATCCGCCAAAACGTCGTCTGACAACTCCCGCCAAATCAGCAGATCGACGGGAGAGAATGTTGGATCGCAAGATCCCATTGGGATCAGGGTCGTGGGAAAAGGATTTTGGGAGTAAGCTGGTCATTGAAGGGGGTGAGGCGCATCATATAGGAGATAAAGTGGAACACGCGAAGTTTGGTCGAGGTATTATTGTCTCCATTAAAGGAGAAGGAAATCAGGCAGAACTTACAATTGTTTTTGACAGTGGAATTAAGAAATTAATAGCTGAGTATGCGAATTTAACAAAACTGTAAAATTCCTTGGTGAAAAGCCGTCAGCTAATTTTCTATATTCACTGTGCTGTTCAAAAAAATTTAAGAGAAGAAAGGTTTAGGTGTAATTATGTCAGATAAGATTTTTATTGTTGGACACAAAAGCCCGGATACTGATTCAGTTTGCTCTGCAATTGCTTTAGCTCGTTTAAAAGAGCTCACAGGGACTGCCGATGTTGTTCCTTGCTCAGCTGGAAAACTCAATAAAGAGACTGAGTATGTTCTCAACTTCTATGGTGTTGCTGTTCCTCAAGTATTGGAGTCCGTTGAAGCTGGTCAAAAATTAGTTCTCGTTGACCACAACGAGTGGGGCCAAGCAGTCGCTGGCGCTGAACAAGCTAAACTTATCGAAGTTATTGACCATCACAAAATCGGTGGTCTGCAAACTGCAGATCCTATCCATATTCGCATCGAGCCCGTTGGCTCAACATGTTCCATCGTGGCTAAAGCTTACAAAGAGCAAGGGGTAGTCTTAGAAAAACCAATCGCTGGAATCTTACTTGCTGCTATTCTTTCTGACACTGTAATCTTCAAATCCCCTACCTGCACAGAGGAAGATAAAGCAATCGCTGCTGAATTAGCTGCTATCGCTGAAGTTGATCCTAAGACCTTTGGTATTGATATGTTCAAAGCTTCCTCCAACATTGCAGAGCGTACTCCACAAAGCATGATTGAGGAAGACCTCAAAGCTTTCACCATGGGAGCTCACAAAATCGGTGTTGGACAAGTCAGCTTAATGGGTATGGACGGCTTCGAAGATGTTCGTGCTAACCTAACAGCTGCTATTGAAGCACATCGTGTAGCTAATGATATGAAATATCTTTGCTTAATGGTTACAGATATTTTAACTGACTACACAGAGCTGATTGTTAAAGGGGACAACCCTGAAGAAGTAGCTAAAGCCTTCGGCAAAGAGATTGTCAATGGAAGCGTTCCTCTACCGGGCGTTCTTTCCCGTAAGAAGCAAGTTGTACCACAAATGACCACATATTTCCAAGGCTAATCAGATACCTGAGCTTGCTTTGGATTAATAAGAAAAAAGGGGTTGTAACTAACTTAAAAGTTAGTTACAACCCTTTTTGTACTAGGGGGAAGCCAAAGGGTTCTCTTGCAATATTACACTATATGTAATATTATATTACATATAGTGTAATATAAGGAGTGAAGTCATGCCGAGCAGATTATTTCCTTTAGGCGGACCTGTATCAGAGAAGGATATTGTCGATCGTGAGGATTTCTTGGTTTCTCTTGAAACTCGGCTATTAGAAGGTCAGAGCATTATGTTGGCCGGTCCCCGGCGAATCGGGAAGACATCCCTGGCGTTAGAGGTTTTAAGGCGAATCAAAGCAAAGAGCTGTCATATTGCCTTTGTTGACTTATTTCGCTATAACACAAAGAGAGAATTTTCCCTTGCTATCATCGATGCTTGTTTAGAGAACCGCAGTGGTATAAGCAAAACAACGGCAGCCTTAAAGGAAGGTCTCAAAAAAATTGCAGGCGGGGCCAGGCTGACTGCAAAGGTTCAGGATCTGGAATTAGAGATTGGCTTGCCCGGCGAAGGGGAGAGTGATGATGAGCTTTTTAACTACGCTCTGCGCTTTCCTGAGATTCTGGCAAAAAAGGATAAAAAACAGATAGTAGTTGTTTTTGATGAATTCCAAGAGATTATTCGCATTGCCGGTGAAGATGCTCTTAAAGTTATGCGCTCTTATTTTCAGATGCATGAGAGAGTTTCCTATTTGTTTCTTGGTTCAAAAGAAGGCATGATGAATACAATCTTCGGTGATAAGAGACAGGCTTTTTATCGATTTGCCACGATGTTGCCCCTTCCACCCATTACTAGGGAAGCCTGGAACGAATATCTTTCTTCTAAATTTGCCGAAAAGAGGATTGTTGTGAAGGGAAACTCAATTTCTGAGATTATAGATTTAAGTGGTGGGCATCCTCAAGATACCATGCTTTTATGTTCGGAGGTTTACTATGCGCTTATAGAAGCAGGGGAAGTAAGATTAACATTGGATTTTGTAAGAATAGGCTATAACCGGGCAATGCTAACCTTATCGCCTGTTTTTGATGAACTCTTGGATGAATTAGGGAAGATCTCTTACGTTCGTCAGACTCTAATAGATATCGCAAAAGGCTTGCGAATTTATTCGGGGCGTAACGTAAATCCAAACGAGATAAAGAGAGCTGTGGATACTTTGGTTTCCAAAGCAATTATCGAAAAAACGAGTCGAGGCAGTTATAATTTTGTCGAGCCTATGTTAAAAAGTTATTTGATTAACAAAATTGACGTTTATTAAGGTGTTTCGACTAGACGATAGAGAGGATTATTGAGGTTGTTCTCTATCTTTGTTAAATGGATTAATCCTTAGTAGCTAGTATCTTTGAAAAAATGAAAAAGCAGTATTATTTACCATCAACTTTGAAAGACTTAGGGTATGAATTATACTATAAGTATAGTTTAGGTTGGAAGTGAGGGATTTCAGTGCAGGATGATCTTGAGCGCCTGGCGGCGCTGCGCAAAGATCTTAATGAAGCGAATAAACAATATTACGAGCTGGATCAGCCCCGGATCACAGATGCGGAATATGATGCTCTGATGCGGGAACTTTTGGAGTTGGAAGCTAAGCATCCCGAGTGGGTTACACCGGATTCCCCTACACAGCGGGTTGGGGGAGCAGTAGCCAAAGAGTATACAAAAGTCCGGCATTTGGAACCTCTCCTTAGTTTAGATAATGCCTTTGATCCGGGAGATTTGCGAGAATTTGATCGCCGGGTTCGGCAAGTTTCTCCTGGGGTGGAATATGTAGTGGAGCTGAAAATTGACGGCTTAACGGTAGCACTAACCTATGAGGACGGATTGATGGTGCGGGGAGCCACTAGGGGGGACGGGGCAGTGGGAGAAGAGATTACCGCCAATGTCAAAACCGTGGGCTCAATTCCCCTGCGTTTGAACAAGACGGTTCCCAAGCTAAGTGTCCGGGGAGAAGGATACATGCCCAAAGCCTCTTTTGCCCGGTTGAATCAAGAACGTGAGGAAGAAGGGCAATCCACCTTTGCTAATCCTCGTAATGCGGCAGCAGGTTCATTACGGCAGTTGAATTCCCGAATCACTGCTGAGCGTAAGTTGGAGTACTTTGCCTATCAGGTTTTATCCGCCAGGGAATTGGGATTACATAACCAAATTGACGTTCTTACCTATTTAAAAGAACAGGGTTTCATGGTTAACCCGGAATACAAAGTGTTTAATGACATCGAAGAGGTCATAGCCTATTGCGAAGAAATGGCAGCAGAGCGCCATGGTTTTCCCTATGATATTGACGGTTTGGTTATAAAAGTGAATGAATTTGACCTCCAGCAGGAGCTGGGCTTTACGGCCAAAAGTCCCCGCTGGGCTATTTCTTATAAATTTCCGGCGGAGCAAGTGGAAACCGTTGTTGAAGATATTGTCCTTCGAGTAGGACGGACAGGCGTTTTAACCCCCACGGCGGTCTTGCAGCCGGTATCCGTGGCCGGCTCCACGGTAAGCCGAGCCACCCTTCATAATTTGGACAATATCCGGGAAAAGGATATCCGAATCGGAGACCATGTGCTCTTACATAAAGCAGGGGATGTGATTCCCGAGGTCATCAGAGCTCTGCCGGAAAAACGCAGCGGCGCCGAAAGGCTCTTCGAAATGCCTGATCTCTGTCCCGAATGCCAAAGTCCCGTTTCCCGGGAGGAAGGGGAGGCAGCCTATCGTTGCCAAAGTATCAGCTGCCCGGCTCAACAACGGGAGGGAATTATCCATTTCGTCTCTCGGGATGCTATGGGGATTGATGGTCTAGGCCCGGCAGTTGTTCAACAACTTCTGGATGTAGGCCTGATCAAAGATGCTGCAGATCTCTATGCCTTAACCTTCGAGGATTTGACTCCTTTAGAGCGGATGGGGAAAAAATCTGCGGAAAATCTCTTGAAGGCTATTGCCGACAGCAAAGAACGAGGCTTAGCCCCCTTGATTTTTGCCTTGGGTATTCGCCATACAGGCGTAAAAGCGGGAAAAATCCTGGCTCAAACCTTTGGTTCTATGGAAAAGCTCCAGGCGGCGACCTTTGAGGAGCTGCAAGCCATCCCGGATATCGGCCCGGGGATGGCAGAGAGTCTGGTAGAGTTTTTTGGTTTAGAAAGCACGGAGCGGTTTCTGGAGAAAATGCGTGCTGCCGGAGTGAACATGACCGCCGGAACCTCGACGAAACCCCAGCTATTTGCCGGTAAAAGTATCGTAGTCACCGGCTCTTTAGAGCGCTGGGAGCGGCGGGAGATTGAGACCCTTATCGAAGAGTATGGCGGAAAGGCAGCGAGCAGCGTCAGCAAAAAGACAGCCTTCGTCATTGCCGGAGAAAAGGCCGGGTCAAAGCTTGTAAAGGCTCAAGGCCTGGGAGTCCCAATCTTAACAGAAGCAGAATTTGAAAGTATGTTAGAGGGACGGTCCTTTTAACACGTTTTTTTGGGGCGGGAAATAAAATCTATAACTCGTTTAAGTTGAGTGAAAAAAAGCAGGTCTTCCAAATAATGTGGAAAACCTGCTTTGCTCTTATTTTTGCAATTTGAATTTTTTGTACGTGAATCCTCCTATAGCTATACAACATGATAATAGCAAGAATAAGATTGGTGCTTTATTGCTATCGGCATTAAACCCGCCGGCCCCTCCAAATCCCTGGTTTCCGTTCGTTTTCGCATTATTTACTTTGATTTTAATTTCTTTGATCAATTCTTTGCCATCTTTTATTTCATTTTTTTGAAGTTTGAGGTCATCACTCTTGTTAAATGATAATAACTGACTGCCTTTAGCTGTTTTGCCGATAAAACCGTTGATGTGAAGGGCTGGTTCGTCAACATAAACGAGATCATTTAACCCTTTTTCTATAGCTGCCTTTTCCAAGGTTTCATAAGGAATGGCATCTTTTTCGTCATATACACCGTAGCCAACTAATTTATAATCACCATCAACTTTATCTACAATATATCTCACTCGATCTGTAACTGGTATATACCACTTATCAGTGTTAGTTAAAGCATCGTATAAATCAATATTTGCTTCATTGAGTACCTTTTTTGCATCAAGTCTATAAACTTTGTATCCAACATCTTTCGTCTTATAAATGTCCCCATCTGTAAGATGGTGGGTTTTATCTCTTTCTTCCAACATTTGATATTGAAAACTTTTAATGTCAGCTTGGAAAGCATTCAAAATATCTGCCGGTAATTTTTCCGCGGCTAATACGTTTGCACTTTGCAGAAACATAAGTATTAGAGTTAGGAATAATACTTTTGTTCTCATACTAAAACCTCCTGTTCTTAATAAACCAAATTATAATTTGTTCCGGACCATGTCCAATCAGAATTGCTAACGAAACTACCATAAGTTCTACTATTCCATCTTGGATTACTTGACCAAGGATCCATATAACTTACATTTTTCACGTATTGATCTTCATAATATCCATAAATTGCAAGCATATGACCTTCGAATTCCCACCAAGGAGCCCATGCAATAGATGCAATAATGGGGGCATAATCATTTATATCATCTGTTACATTAGCCCAACTAATACTTCCTGTCGTCCAGTCGTTGTCTACATTCCAGTGCTCTAGGCCAGACTGAACTTCCCAAGGCCATCCAGCCTCATCAACAGGTGAGCCTTTAACATAAGTTACAAACTGAGTTTGTGTAACTCCAAGACTATCATAATTTAAAGCACACACACTACTAGCTGCCCAGCACCAATTATCTTCTTCTTGCACAGTGCCTGGTACATTTAGGTAAAGTGATCCGGCAAATGCCGAAGTTGTTAATGTAAACAATAATATTAGTGAAGTCAACAATATTTTACTGATTTTGCTCTTCATACTATCCCCTCCAATAATTATATTTTCAAAAACCATTCGGGAGTTCCTCATCAACTTTCTCTCCACCTCCCTTGAGAATAAGGTTCTTTCAATCAACAGGTTATCTTACAATTTCACCCCCTTCTACTATATTAGACAATTGAGACTTGGAAAAAGCTTCATGGATTTTGGAAAAATTTATAATAGGATAAACGTTCTATTATTAAAGAGGACTTTGAGGGATGTTAGAGGAGGATGTTAGAGTGTTAGGAGAGTTTTAGAGAGAGTTTTAGAGAGAGTGTTAGGAGTGTTTAGAGGGAGTGTTTAGAGGGACGGTCCTTTTAACACGTTTTTTGGGTAGGAACTAAAAATCTATAACTCGTTTAAGTTGAGTAAAAAAAGCAGGTCTTCCCAAATAATGTGGAAAACCTGCTTTGCTCTTATGATTTATTTGCTGATTGCTGAGTTTGAATCTTAATTAGCATGTCTAACTTCTCTAAAAGCTCATTATCGGCTCTTTCTTTATGTTTGAAAAAGCGCAGAGCACTTACCATTAAGTAAATCGTAAATATAAAAAAGAATAGGTAAAACAGCATAGGAAACATCACGCTTAACAAAACTGAGTAATCAAATTGTATAGGGTTGCCGCCCATTTAAAACACACCTCCCTGGGCAAAAGTATATCATAATCTTCCGGGGAGAGGAAATAAATACCAGAGCTCTATGAATATAACCAAAAGGTTAAAAGACGCCCCAATACGTTGCGATCATGAGAAAATCTCTTGGTTTTGCATTTTTAATTTTTTGTACGTGAATCTTATAACTATACAATATGATAGAACTCAAATAATATTGGTACTTTATTGCTATCGGCATTAAATCCGCCAGACTCCAATTTTAGCCTGCCGTTACAATTCGCTCTAAAATAGGATTCGACGGCAACAATCTTGAAGTAGACGACTAACGCATTGAAAGACAGGGGATGTGGCAGTTGTTTTTCTCTAAGGATAAGAAGCTTTAACTCGATGAAGAAGAGGAGTTTTGCCATTTCAACCAGCTAAGAGCAAATTAAGTTCTGTGCATGGGTCATGAGCAAAGCTATAAATCAAGCTAAAAATATGTTGCAAAAAACGCTCGTCAGGTGTTTACGAGCGAAATGGAGTTATCCAACCAGTCTAAACTAAGGAGAGACATTCCCAAAAACCGGACTTTTGTATACTCTATGTCTACTGCTTCCCCAACCTGTTGAGTCGGTGAATCCGGTGTAACCCACTCGGGATGATATAGCTTCTAACACCAAAAGTTCCCGCTTTTATAGGGGTCTTGCCAATAATATTTTACAAGATAAAAAGGCCATTCGAGGAGGTACAATCATACGCACTGAAAACAACTATAACTAGGTAAAAAAGACCACATCTAAATCTTCGGAATGTGGTCTTTGCTTTGAAGAACTATTGACTTTAACACCTTATTCCTTGGCGGGAACCTGCTGTTTTATCCCAGTTGGCACTCCTGTTCAGAAGCTACAACGGATGGCAAACCCTTTACTCCATTGCTTTCTTTGCTAACGAACATATTTCTTTTACCGCATTCAATGAAGAGTCATCACTTTGATTCATATACGATACTGTTCTTGTACTCCTCATAGTTTCGCTATCAGCTAAAATTAGTTCCTTCTCAGAAATTACTGCAATCTCAGCTTTCGCAATGCCCTGTTTATTTTCCATTAGCTGTATTACATAGGTCGTATCCATGTTTAATGTCTTCCCTTTATCTAATACTTCTTCCTCTTGCTTAATGCTCATCTTGCTAAACTTAATACCATTCAAATGATCGAGCAAGGTTTCAATTTGTTTTTTATCCGCAAATTCTTTCGTAACCGAGTTTCCACGGCTAATCGACATAACTGATATTTTATTTTTATCTAATGGTGCAATTTGATTCACACTAGATTTCTCTTGGCTACAACCTGTGACCAGAGTAATTAGTAATAGTAATATCATAACCAATGTAAAAATTTTTTTGTTATTCAAAATATCACCTCTCAGAGTATTTTATGTCCTATTTTGATTTATATTTAGTATGAATAAATTTCCTATCTGGTTAAAGAGGGTAACTCGGCCATTTTTAATAACTCAACTTTCGCACCGCAGTTGTGCGAATAAAGCCTTGATATAACTGGGCAATGCACTGATCCAGTTATGTAGTTGACTAAGTGATTCGTAA